>JBBFKX010000020.1:0-542 GCA_037481815.1 Caldifarciminota bacterium | reverse complement strand
ATTAAAAAAAATAGGATAATGATAAAAAATTTTTTTAAAGAAGAATTTGACATTTTCAGCCCGTATAATCTCAATTTTTAGAAACTTACATTTTTATATAATCTAAAATTTGACAAAAATGTCAAAAAGTCAAGCACCGTCCCCATTCTTGAATTTTTTATCGAGAAGAAGGAGGAAGGTGTCGAAGACGGAGTCGTTGAAATTGTCGTTTGTGATTCTTAGTCGTTTACCGGAAAAAAATGTAATCTGAGAGAATAGATATTTGTTTGCTTTTCCGCCAAGGAGAATGTTGACAATTTTTCTGTTGATTTTTTCAAATTTATCTATACCTGTTATTTCACTATAAGGGATAAACTCTTCTTTTAATTTTTTCCCTCTTTTTATAAATATACCTTTATCGGTTAAAAAAACAACCCTTATGCCTTTCAGTTCCCAGATGATCTGATCAACGAACATGTAGATCAGAAAAATTATAAATAAAACTATGAATGCCTGCTTTGAATATAACAATCTTATTTTCATCAAATTATAGATAAAAAATC
>JBBFKX010000019.1:0-572 GCA_037481815.1 Caldifarciminota bacterium | reverse complement strand
ATCATATTCTCTCAAGGAATCAGCATTCACCTTTGTACTTTCAACTTTTGCTACAGAAATTTCCTTTGTGTGCGATTTTAAAATTTTGTTTTGAATATCGATACCTAAAAGTTCTCTGATCTTTTCATTTTTTTCATACAATTCTTTTATATCAGATTTTAACTCTTCTACTTTCTTCATCTCATTTTCCATATATCTCATCTTCTTTTCAAAATTCCTTTTCTGCATCGCATCATAGTATACTGTTGAAATAAAAACAAAACCTGCAACTATACAAACAACAAGGAATATCAAGACCCCGGATAAAATCTTGAACAGAGTTGTTGAAATCAAAAACTCTTTTTTATCTTTCCCGTCAGGACTTATGTAGATTAAAGTTATCTTTCTTTTCAATTTTTAAAAGCCCCTTTTTGATAGATCTGATTTCAAAATTTCTTTTATAAGTTTTACACTATTTTCAACATCATCCATATCACACATTTCCGCCTGAGAGTGTATATATCTTGTTGGCACAGAGACAATCCCTGTTAATACCCCCTCTTTGTTCGTCTGGATCATCATTCCATCTGTTG
>JBBFKX010000018.1:338-583 GCA_037481815.1 Caldifarciminota bacterium | reverse complement strand
GTTCTATTTTTCTTCAATACCTATTCTATCTTAAAAAATAACTTTTTCACCTCTTTTATCTTACTCTTATATTTGTTCATAATAAAAAAAAAACGATAATGGCATTTGGAAATCTTTTCTATTTGAAATCTTGTTTGTAAAATCTATAAAAAACAAAAACCTATAAATCGCAGGTTTCAGCCTGCGGGATATTGCGCACTCTAAAGAGTACAGCTACAAAGCGAGGGATTTAGAAATGGAAGTCT
>JBBFKX010000018.1:0-328 GCA_037481815.1 Caldifarciminota bacterium | reverse complement strand
ACATATCGCACCCTAAAGGGTGCGGCTACCAATTATTTATATCTCGGGGACGGTGCTTGACTTTTTGACATTTTTCTGTAACTTATTGTTTTTTTGGATAGATATTTCTTATAAACTTTCTATCATATTTACATATTTTTCAACTTCAAACTTTCTTTTCAGTCCATCTTCACTCATATATCTGACCTTTCCAAAAATTTTTCTCTCCTGAAAAGGTCTATCGTGCTTTCCAAAACACCATGATATTCCTGCGTATCCATTGGGATCTCTCCCATCAAGTTCATATTTGTCGTTTAGATAAATCAACTTTTCATACGCTTCTTCTGGA
>JBBFKX010000017.1:0-615 GCA_037481815.1 Caldifarciminota bacterium | reverse complement strand
GTTGCATGTGGAACATAAATATGAACAATGCCATTTTTTATATTTGAATTTTTTATAATCTGTTCAACTTGGTCAGTTATATCGATAACTTCTTCATCTTTTTTTGTATTCAAGTAAAATTCGAAATAAAACATATATCTATTTTACAATCTATATTCTAAAAATCAATACAACCGTTTGAACTTTTTGGGGACGGTGCTTGACTTTTTGACATTTTTTTGTAAGTTATTCTAAATAATAATTTAGAGAAATGGTTTTCGATAAATTTTATCAACAATTTATTCTTTTCAAATTTTAATTCCCAAAATAAAATATAAAAAATTTTCCTTAAAAATATTGATTTTAAAAGATTTTTATGATAAACTAAAAAACTAAAATTTTTAAAGAGGTGTTTATGAAAAATGTTAAAGACCTTATTAAAGATGGGAAGGAGATGCTTGATAAGGGAGAGTATAAAAAGGCACTTTTCACATTTTTGAATGTTTTAAAAGAACACCCTGATTGGCCTGACATCAGAAACTATCTGGGACTTGCTTACAATTTTTTGAATAACCTTGAGGAAGCAGAGAAAGAATTCAAAGAGGCAATAAAACTTAATCCAAATTATGTTGAAGC
>JBBFKX010000016.1:0-624 GCA_037481815.1 Caldifarciminota bacterium | reverse complement strand
GATCACCCTGCGCGGAGGCTGCCGTACCCCTTACCTACACGTGCTATACTTTACCTGCAAGCGAAGGCTCGCGGCGGGCCCGGGTGCTTGCCAATGCGGCGGTGCGAACGCATACTTAGACCTTGATCCGCTGCGGCGGATCGTTTTTGTGTTGGAATCCGCTGGGGTTCCCGGGAGGCAGTGCCCGGGTGGCGCAACGGCAGCGCATCCGATTTGTAATCGGACGGTTAGGGGTTCGAATCCCCTCTCGGGCTCCAACACGACAACCCGGCCGCGCAAGCGGGCGGGACGGCACGGAGAGATGGCCGAGTGGTTAATGGCAGCAGACTGTAAATCTGCCGCGCTTCGCGCTTCGTAGGTTCGAATCCTACTCTCTCCACCACCCAGACCAAACCCGGCGGCCCGGCCGCCGGAGCCGGCCCTCATAGCTCAGCAGGCAGAGCGCGTTCTTGGTAAGAACGAGGTCTCCGGTTCGAACCCGGATGAGGGCTCCAGTGTGGATTCCCGGCGGCGGGGCCGCCGTTCCAAACCAGGCCCGGAGGGCAGAAGGAACCCATGGCGAAGGCGAAGTTTGAGAGGACGAAACCGCACGTCAACGTTGGGACGATTGGGCACGTGGACCAC
>JBBFKX010000015.1:0-633 GCA_037481815.1 Caldifarciminota bacterium | reverse complement strand
GTCACATATATTGAGATTCCACTTTTATTTGCAAGTTCAACCATCTCTTTTGTTGGTTTTTTCCCTCTCACAAATATAACTGCTGACGCTTCGACCATCTCCGCTGTTCTGATCGTCTGGATGTTCAGAAGGTTTGTGACGATGACCCCATCCTTTTCCGCTATCAGAAGCACTTCACTCATCAGATCCGATGCACAGATAGATGAAACACACCTACTAGCATCAACCTCATAACATTCTTTACACGGAATTATTTTTTTTATATCCTCAAGTTTTAATTTTTTCATAATTTTTTTATTATATTATTTAATATCATTAAGTCAACTCTTAAAATTGGGGACGGTGCTTGACTTTTTGACATTTTTGCAAACCTGTAGGCGCAGGCTTTAGCCTGAGAAAAAAATATAAAACATATATCGCACCCTAAAGGGTGCGGCTACAACAATGAAAAAAAATAATAAACAAAACAAATCAATAAAGGAGTTTCAATCTTTTATTAATAAAGAAAAAATATTAAAAAAGGGGTGTTTTTTACACCCCTTTTGGGTTATCACTTTATTATCACTATCTTCTCCTCTATCTTTGTGTCTCCGTCTCTCAACTTAACAAAATATATCCCGCTTGGTATATCAC
>JBBFKX010000014.1:0-651 GCA_037481815.1 Caldifarciminota bacterium | reverse complement strand
TTGTTGTAAAACATAAAAACCATCTGATCCATAAACAAGATATATATAACTACCTGATACATATACTCCTTCTGCCTCGCCAGGTGTATCATAATAACCTACTTGATATGGATTTTTTGGGTTACTTATGTTGATTATTCGTAAACTGCTACTATAAAAAAAATACCTACATGCAACATATGCATAACTGCCTGAGACATAAATATCTTGTATTTCCTCAGGTGTATTGTAATGACTTACTTCATATGGATTTGATGGGTTGCTTATATTGATGATTCGTAAACCAGAATACCCATCAGCAACATATGCATAACTGCCTGAAACATATACTCCTTCTGCATAATCAGGTAAATCAATATAACCTAATAGTTTTGGGGCTGCTTTGTTGGATATGTTCAAAATAACAAGATTATTTCCCATACAAACATATGCTAATGTGTCCACTACAAATACATCATAAGCATATCCAAAAGCAGGAAACCTCCCTACTCCTCTCACATTTATACTATCTGTTGCAAATTTTGGTTGCTTTTCCATAGTCTCCATTACAATTAACTTTAAATAATCTTCTCTAAGATTACCAAACAACATCACTCCAACAAAAAATATTACAAAAAATAACACCACCCTTTTCATCTAACCTCCCATTTC
>JBBFKX010000013.1:0-699 GCA_037481815.1 Caldifarciminota bacterium | reverse complement strand
AATGATTTTTGGCAAACTATTTTTGAAACAGGTAAATCGCCACAAGGTATACAAGTTTTAAGTGAACCAATAAATCTAATGAAAATGATAATTAATAACAATGTGACCTGACCTAGCACATAACAGCGGCTATACGCTATTAAAACGGCGCATAGCCGCCGAACGTTATATGAAATGTTGTCATCAATTTTAAAAGGAGATTGAAAATAAGGGAAATAAAGTCTGAAAACAACTCGGGGACGGTGCTTGACTTTATGACATTTTTCTAAATCGCATATAAAAACCCTGCCTTTTTATGGCAGGGTTAGTTTTTTATATGAAAAATTTAAACTAAGTTTGATTTGTAATCTGTTAGACCTTAATAATTTTCGACAAAAAGTTCGAAATATGCTTTTGGGTGTTTGCAGACAGGACAGATGTCCGGTGCTTCTGATGCTTCGTGGATATGTCCGCAATTTCTGCATTTCCAGTAGACCTTTTTTGCTCTTTTGAACACTACCTGTTTTTCTATGTTTTCAAGAAGTTTTCTATATCTTTTTTCATGGTCTTTTTCTACTGAACCAATCTTTTCAAACATGTCAGCGATTTCATCAAAGCCCTCTTCTCTTGCGATTTTTGCCATTTCAGGATACATTGTTGTTGTCTCATAATTTTCACCTTCCGCTGCTGCTTTCAGATTTTCTATTGTATTTCCAATAC
>JBBFKX010000012.1:0-705 GCA_037481815.1 Caldifarciminota bacterium | reverse complement strand
ATTGTTTTCAAGGTTTTTATAATACCAGTCGTTATAACCGACTCCGAAAGAATTTATAAAATTGATTTTCAAAAAGGAAAACTCTTTTTCAAAAGTGTAATGATCTATCAACAACCTTGAAACAAAAAGTGTTCCTATCAAAGAATCCCTGTCTCCTTCAATAAAAGGAATCGCATTCGAATCAGAAAGATGTTTATGACTAAGTTGAACATTTATCAAAATTGTCGATAATCCAAATTTTTCAGATAAAAACTCTTTATCAAATCTTGCTCCTGCAATGAATGTGTAATTTGAAACTCCAAGATTTTTAAAATCATTCTGCAAAAGTTCAGATAGTTCAAATCCGATGTAAAAACTATTTATATAAGACGAAAAACTTGAAATGTAAAAAAGCATTAAGCAAATAAAAATAATGTAGTTAACAACTTTTGGGGACGGTGCTTGACTTTTTGACATTTTTTTTAAAAACATAAAAATGGTGGAGGTAGTCGGATTCGAACCGACGACCCCATGCTTGCAAAGCATGTGCTCTCCCAGCTGAGCTATACCCCCTTAAAATTCAAAACCAGAATATGAAAGACCAAGATTCATCGAGATATTTTCTATCTCTTTTCCAGAAATTATAAATGGAATATTAATCAAATTCTTTGAAAAATCAAGAGATATTTTTAAATTTTCAAACTTAAATGTCAATCCTATTTTTCC
>JBBFKX010000011.1:0-706 GCA_037481815.1 Caldifarciminota bacterium | reverse complement strand
GTAATATAAAAGATCATGTAGATTAAGATCATGCAGAAAAACTATTCCAGTTTCTTTTAGTGCTTTCTCATAAGAAGGAAGATGTAATGGATGGTTTCCAAGAGAATAAACTAAAACATCAAAATCACAATCCTGAACCAAATCGATATAAATTCCCTTTCCATTTTTTGTTGCACAAACAGGGATAAAATCAAATTCTTCACTTTTTTTCAACTCGTTTAAAAGCACTTCTGAATAAACAGAAATTCCCGACCTAACAGGTGGAAACGGACTTATCCACCCTATTTTTTTCCTATTCGGGGACGGTGCTTGACTTTTTGACATTTTTCTCCTTTTCTCTTTTATAAATCGTACCTAAAGAAGAGAGTTGAAGATTCTTAAAATACTTTATTTTCGATATTTGCCTGTATGTTAAAAGATAGTTATCGTGTAAAAAAACAAGTAACTCTGCTCTTAAATTTTTCCAGTAATTTTTGCTAAAATTTGCTTTTTTAAAGTCAATATTTTTTTCTTTTTCAAATTCTTGTATCAACTCTTCAATTTCCAAGTTTCTCTCTTTTTTTGTTCTTATATTCGTAAAAGCATTCTCATTTTTTCTTCTATCAAATTTTTTTATTGCCTCTTTAAAAAACTCTTCACCTCCAAGAAATTCTCCAACTCTTGATTTTTGCACAGGTAATTTTTTTCTTTCCCATGTTTTTAAAGA
>JBBFKX010000010.1:0-706 GCA_037481815.1 Caldifarciminota bacterium | reverse complement strand
GAAAGTGTAGAATCAACAGGATAATGTATATCATAACTTTTGTATATCCTATAAAATGGGTCATCATATGGTGCTGGATTATCTGTTCCATCTCCTGGCACAAAATCTGAGATACCGGGATGTGATAGATCATCTCCTGTTGAAAAGAGAGTATCGTTCAAACATATCGCTCCCAAAGCAAAACCTGAACCGAACATATATGTTTCAGAAGGGTAATTAACCGGCCAGTAAAAAGTTTTATCAAGTGGATAAAAGCTAAGGAAATTGTTTCCACGATTGGAAATATAATAACCAATATTGTTTTCTTTGATCTCGATGCAATCAAACACTGGGAAAATATAGATAAAGAAAACTGCTACTGAAACAAACAATAAAATTTTTTTCATACTCTCTCCTTTTGTTACATAATTTTATAATAAACAAAGAAATTTTTCAATAAAATATTTATCTTGATAATTTTTTTTTAATTTATACAATTGATATGTTATGATCGATATTCATAACCATTTACTTTATGGAATAGATGATGGGCCAAAAGATCTTGAAACATCTCTGGCAATGTTGAAAATTGCCCGGAATGATGGAATAAAAGAGATTGTTTTAACTCCACACATTGCAGAAGAATTCAGATATGAAATAGATCAGGCAAAAGAAAATTTTGAAAAATTAAAAGAAAAAGCAAATCAAGAAAATATAGAAATAAAAT
>JBBFKX010000009.1:0-732 GCA_037481815.1 Caldifarciminota bacterium | reverse complement strand
AACATCGGTGTAAAATCACACATCGCACCAACAGCAATAAAAATGAGGATTGGAAAAAGTTCTGTTGTTATCCCGGTATCAAATAGTATTTTTAAAAAACCTGAAACCCCTTCATGTTCAAGAACAACTGAAAGTGGTAGATTCACAAGTATGGTACCAAAACCGATCGGCAAAAGCAGTAAAGGTTCATACTCTTTTTTAATAGCAAGGTAAATCAAAATCAATCCAATTAAAATCATTATGATAGATTGTATGCTGGTCGATTTGAATCCAATAAAAAATAAATCCAATTTTCCTCCGTCTTTATTATAACAAAATAATACTTTTTTTCAATCTATAGCAACTTCTATCTGTTAATTTTTTTATCACTTACAAAAAAATGTCAAAAAGTCAAGCACCGTCCCCAGATTTAGTTTTTAACTTCAAAATAAAAACTTTGATGGTTTCGTATAGCATGAATAAAGCAAGAAAGAAAAGTAGTATTGATATGCTTCCAAGTAAAATTTTTGAACTTTTGAAAAATTTTATAGATTGGATCGTGAGTGCTGTCAGAGTAAAAATAAGCATAAAGATCGAAGGGATGAGAGTGTATAAAGTGGTTTTGTTTCTTGTCAAAAGCCATACTGTTACAACAAGAAGAGTCAAAGCAGCAACAAGTTGATTCGATGCACCGAAAACCGGCCAGATCGACTGCCATGGTCCAAGTGAAAGATATGTTGCAAGACCTATAAC
>JBBFKX010000008.1:0-750 GCA_037481815.1 Caldifarciminota bacterium | reverse complement strand
ATGATAAATTTTTTGTAGCCAAAATGCTTACTTAATTCAAAAATGGTTTTGATAAACGTGAACGTTTTACCCGTTCCAGTTTCCATCATAATATCAATGTTTTTAGTATCCTGAACAGGAAAATTATATTTGTTCTTTTTATGGTGTGCTGTCAGCACCTCCACAAAATTCGTTTTTTGGCGTAAGCTTTCAAAAAGACTTACTATGTTATTAACACAGTCCTCCTGATAGCTTTGTGTTTCATATTGAAACTGTTTTGTTTCAGTTTTTAACATAATTTATTCCAATTTATATTATTTTCTTGCGTGTAATTCGGGGACGGTGCTTGACTTTTTGACATTTTTATGTAAACCTTTAATTTTATTGTAGTTACATTATCTTCAAAAATCTTTTTTCTAATAAATTTTTCCTTTACTATACAATCACTTTTTAAATAAAATTTAAGGTTTAAAATCATTTTTTAACATGTAAAACAACCTTAAATTTTTACTCCAGCAGCAATGTATCTTTCAGAAAGTTTATGCTTTTGATCGTATATCTGCCTCGTTTCAAATTTAAAAAATTCACCGCTCCCGTTTCATCAGAAAGGTTTTCTCTGACAATGTTTCCATCAACATCAAGAAGTAAAAATTTTTCCTGTTTTGTTTCTGTCTTTAACCTTAAAGAAAATTTTTCCTGAAATGTTTCTATAAAGAAATAATTCTCCCATCTTTTTCTGTTGATATTATTTGAAAAATCAAAAATACTATC
>JBBFKX010000007.1:0-751 GCA_037481815.1 Caldifarciminota bacterium | reverse complement strand
TCATCCTGTATCAGTGTTGACTTAAATCTACTTGCAAAAACATATCCTCTACCTCCAAAATTTTTCCTGTAATAGATTCCATAAGAACCATCCAGTTCTTTCATAAACTCTGATAATAAATTTTTATGATTTTTTAAAACCAGGTGAAAATGGTTTTTCATCAAACAATATGCATAGATTTCCATACCATATTTTTTAGATAAAATCTCAAGAAGTTCAAGAAAATGTTGCTTCGCTTTTGGATTGAGAAAAATTTTTTCATTTTTAAACCCTCTGTTCATAACATGATGGTATGAACCTTCATACTTAACTCTTGCTCTTCTCATTGCTCCTCCCCTTTTTAAATTATCATATTTTATAAGGTTACACAAAAATGTCAAAAAGTCAAGCACCGTCCCCGATGATATTTACTATTTTTCGTTTTTTGCGGATAAGGCGGATCTGGGGAAAGGGTATTTTTTTGTCTTTGATCTCGTGAATTTTTTTATAACCTTTTTCAGTCAGAACAAGATATTTTTCTCTCCTATCCGTTTCTGAAACCAGTTTTTTTAAAAAACCTTTTTTTATAAGTTTTTCAGTTATTTTTGTCATTCTTGGTTTTGAAACATAAAGTTCTTTTGAAAGTTGTGTAAGATCCATTTTTTTCTCACTGATCGTACACAACACCATCGCTTCATTCATCGAAAGTTTTGTCTCCTTTTTGAGATTGTAGTCAAAAAGGTAAAGTTCTTTGAAAATTTTTTTAAGATAA
>JBBFKX010000006.1:0-846 GCA_037481815.1 Caldifarciminota bacterium | reverse complement strand
GAAGAAATATTAAAAGAAAAATTTGGAACAAATAGAGTGTTCAAAGATAAAAAACTGTTTTCCATAGCGGGAAGAAAAAGAGAAGTTCAACTTGACCTTGCAAAAAAATATAATGTAAAATATTTTTCATCTCCTTCAGGCGGATGTCTTTTAACATATAAAGAATATTCTCAAAAGATAAGAATCTTATTAGATTTTGATGTGAAGGAAGAAAGATATTTCAAAATGGTAAAACATTGCAGATTGATAAAATTTGAAAAATCAGTTGGATTTATCGGTAGAGATAAAGAGGATAACGAAAAACTTTTGGAACTTTCAAAGAACGATAGAATATATCAGATAGAGGATAGAAAAGGACCAGTTGGAATATTTTTAGGTGATGACCAGCAGGATTTTCAGGAATTTTTAAAAAAGATGGTTTTCTACTCCAAAAGAACAGAAACCTCCCTCGACCTTATAAAAGAAATTAAAGTCGGGGACGGTGCTTGACTTTTTGACATTTTTATGCAAGTTATTATTTTAAATCAGTTAAAACGGCTCTCACAGGAGTTAAAAATTGAAAAAAATTTTCAAGAGATGGCTCTTTATTTAGACCTTCTTTTAAAATGGAATGAATCAGTTAACCTGATTTCAAAAAATGATCTGGATATTATCGTTGAAAGACATTTTAAGGACTCTCTGTTAGCAATGAATTTTGTTGGTGAACCCAAATATAAAAACATTGTTGATCTTGGAAGTGGGAACGGATTTCCAGCAATACCACTTGCAATTGTTTTTAAAGAAAAGAATTTTACACTTGTTGAAATAAAAGAAAAAAAATTTTATTTTTTAAAAGAGGTCAGAGAG
>JBBFKX010000005.1:0-912 GCA_037481815.1 Caldifarciminota bacterium | reverse complement strand
ATCTTTAATAACGCTGTGCTATCTACTTCTATATATTTCCCCATTAATGAATCCCACTTCAATGGGTGCCACGAAAAAAGAGAACCCCTTTTATACCCATCATCATTATCCTTCTTCAAATCTGGTATTGCCTCTTCACTTATTCCGTGAATGAATATTATGTTCGGTAATACTTCATCAGAATATGTAAAAATATATGAGACTATTAAGATAAGTAATAAAAAATTGTTTTTCATTTTATTCTCCTAAAAGCTATATCCTATTCTCAATCCGCTCATAAGCCCAACTATGCTTCCTGATTTAAAATCAAATGTATAGATGAACTTATAACTCAATATCGGTTTTATATATAATTCTTTCCATATTTTATACTTTTTCCCCCAGCCTATTCCAACTCCCCAAAAATCATATTTGAAGTTAACCATGTAGCTACTATCAATTTCAATTATTTTATATCCATTTGATACGAAATTTTGGTATTGTCCTATGGATATTTCGTTATAATATCCAAGCATGACTTTCTCTAAATTAATATCAAAGCCCTTTATTTCCAACCCAAAACTTGTAGAAATAAATTTCGGATTAATATTCCGTAAATAAAAATGATCATAGTAATCAATATTTATACATAACTTCAAATCCTGATTAATTCGAAAATCATACTTAACTTTAAAATTATATAGCAAAATCATTGAGACTGGAGGGAAGATAACTCCTTCTTGAGAATCAAACAGTTTAGCGTAATGAGGAAGTGATGCTCCAACTTGGAAGTAAATTGATAAATTCGATTTTGATTTAATTTCATATTCAGTTTTTTTTAAAATTGTACTTTTTAACATCCTTTCAGCAAACACTAATCCTATTGGATATATGCACGGTGTGCAGTAATTATCAAGAGGTAAAAATTTATCA
>JBBFKX010000004.1:0-1010 GCA_037481815.1 Caldifarciminota bacterium | reverse complement strand
ATAAGGTTTCCCCATTCGGAGATCCTCGGATCTAAGCCCGCTTGGCGGCTCCCCGAGGCTTATCGCAGCCTGCTACGTCCTTCATCGCCTATCTGTGCCAAGGCATTCCCCACATACTCTTAGTATCTTAATCCATAAGATGCCTTTCCACAAAATTCAAAATGTCAAAGATCAATCAAATTTTAAAAGGATAAAAATTATATCAAACTTTTTAAATTTGTCAAGAGCAATTTTAATTTTTTTGAAATTTCCTGAAGGGCGTAGTTCCTTCAGTGATTTTCATTATAATCAAAAATTTTTTTCTGTCAAGAGCAAATAAAAATTTTTTTGTTTTAAAAATGTCAAAAAGTCAAGCACCGTCCCCGATCATTATTTTATCAAGTAAATACGCTGGATCTTGCGTGTAGATCTTTCCTTCACAAAATATATTCCACATGGCAAATTCAGTTTTCTGGTAACTCTGAAAATTCCATCAACAGAACCAGAATAGATGTTTTCAATCTTTCTTCCTTCAAGATTGTACAACGAAATTTCAACATCATCTTTTTTACCTTCAATGATAAGTTCGATCAAATCTTTGTTCTGCAAAACTTTGAATGTAAAAAGATTTTTGTTTTCAATTTTTCTATCATCTTTGATCCCTGATAACAGGAATTTATGATAAACAATCGAAGTGTCTGACAGAAGAGAATCATCAACTGAAATCAAAACTATTTTGTAACTATCCTCTGGTAAAGATTGAACAAGATTTTAAGAAAAAATCGTATCCGTTTTTCCAAAAGTTTTTTTGTAAACCGAATCGTTTGTTGATGAAACAAGATAGATATAACTATTTGAAAGATTATCATCAGGATCAAGTGTTTTCCATTTCAGCGTTATTATACTATCACCTGTCAAACTTTTTTCATAGGAATAAATACAGGGTGGACCATTTTTGCCAGCATTGTCCACAAGAATGTAAAGATGATCTTTATCTCCAATAAAACTTGTATCAGTGTATCCACCAACAC
>JBBFKX010000003.1:0-284277 GCA_037481815.1 Caldifarciminota bacterium | reverse complement strand
GGGAAAGTTTTAAAAATTTGCAGGAAATATTTGTATTGGGTACAGAATTCAGTATTTGAAGGAGAATTGACAGAATCGAAATTTGAAAAGTTAAAAATAGAGTTAAAAAATATAATCGAGGAAACTGAGGATTCTATAATAATATATACTTCTCCTGTCATTTGGTATTCCAAAAGAGAGATTATAGGAAAAGAAAAGGGAGGAGAGAGTCTAATAATTTAATTTGAAAATTTTCGTCGACCTATAATGATGTCGAATTACTGGAGGTTCGACAACAAAAAAATTTCATTAACTTGTTGACATTCTTATTCTTAGGTTATAATATAAAAAAAAGGAAAAAATATTAAAATAAAAAGTTCTTTTCAATACGGTATAAAATGGGTTTTTAGCATACCTTTAAGGAATTGAAACAAAATTCCATAACTGATATAAGCGTAAATTCATTTTGTTTTTAGCATACCTTTAAGGAATTGAAACAGATTTTAAGAATGGAACATTGTCAAGAAGTGTTGTCTTGTTTTTAGCATACCTTTAAGGAATTGAAACTCTTTGAAAGAGAGATAATACCAAAGCCTGCCAGGGTTTTTAGCATACCTTTAAGGAATTGAAACAATTATATATCTTATCACTTTTTTTTATTCCTTCAGTTTTTAGCATACCTTTAAGGAATTGAAACTAGAAGTACAAGTAGAGATCTTGATGCGGGTGGAGGTTTTTAGCATACCTTTAAGGAATTGAAACCCAAATAAACCAATAATTGGTATTATCGCTATTGGGTTTTTAGCATACCTTTAAGGAATTGAAACATACACAGAATATTGAAGAATTATTAAACAATTTATTGTTTTTAGCATACCTTTAAGGAATTGAAACTGTCTCCCGTATTATCACTGAATCTTCTATAGGTTTAGGTTTTTAGCATACCTTTAAGGAATTGAAACTTTCGGGAGTGGATTATGGGACACAACTTGCTTCGAATGTTTTTAGCATACCTTTAAGGAATTGAAACGATTCTACTATCCTTTTTTCATATCCCTCATCAATGTTTTTAGCATACCTTTAAGGAATTGAAACTTTTTTGCATAATAAGGGAGGTACCTTCTATGATTGTTTTTAGCATACCTTTAAGGAATTGAAACTATATCTAAAATTTCTTTTGAGGGGACAAGATAAGAGTTTTTAGCATACCTTTAAGGAATTGAAACAAGTATTAAAGGGAAATCCAGAACAGTTTTCAGATGTTTTTAGCATACCTTTAAGGAATTGAAACTTTAAACCGATATCTATTGAAACAATCTCACTACCGTTTTTAGCATACCTTTAAGGAATTGAAACTGATAATTCTGTCTACGGCAGAATATTAGTAAATAAGTTTTTAGCATACCTTTAAGGAATTGAAACTCTTATTTTGAACAACAATCAAGAATTTTAGGTTTAGTTTTTAGCATACCTTTAAGGAATTGAAACATAAGAGGGGTAATTTGAATGAAACAACTGCCCATGGTTTTTAGCATACCTTTAAGGAATTGAAACAATGGATATGCGTGGAATGCTCCTGCTGGTTTTACAGTTTTTAGCATACCTTTAAGGAATTGAAACTCACTAAACCTATAGAAGATTCAGTGATAATACGGGAGTTTTTAGCATACCTTTAAGGAATTGAAACAAAGATTGTCAACATTTAGA
This sequence comes from Caldifarciminota bacterium, assembly GCA_037481815.1. Lineage (GTDB taxonomy): Bacteria > Hydrothermota > 32-111 > 32-111 > 32-111 > 32-111. The sequence continues at coordinate 282,591 of JBBFKX010000003.1, read as the reverse complement.
TGGAACTGATCCAACAGTTTTTAGCATACCTTTAAGGAATTGAAACTTCTGAAATAAATAGTATCATTTTGCTTTATTCTAAGTTTTTAGCATACCTTTAAGGAATTGAAACTTTTAAAGTTTCTACTTGTTGTTGGAAAGTTTTAGAGTTTTTAGCATACCTTTAAGGAATTGAAACGAAGACCAATAATTTTACCCTTATAATCCTCAAGCAGTTTTTAGCATACCTTTAAGGAATTGAAACTTTTCAGTTAACTTCCTACCCTCTGCATCTGATAATAGTTTTTAGCATACCTTTAAGGAATTGAAACATTTCAAAACTTCAATCTATTTTTTCCGACCAAATATGTTTTTAGCATACCTTTAAGGAATTGAAACACATAATAGCTTAATAGGAGAATATGGCTACATTAGTTTTTAGCATACCTTTAAGGAATTGAAACTTATATAATAAAACTAAAAAATTATATAATAAAAAGTTTTTAGCATACCTTTAAGGAATTGAAACTTAAATACAATAAAAAACCTACTTGGTGGAATTACAGTTTTTAGCATACCTTTAAGGAATTGAAACATAATAACCCTGATGAGTCCGCATTTGTTGTTATTGAGTTTTTAGCATACCTTTAAGGAATTGAAACTAATGTTTCTTCACTTCATCAATATTTTGTGGCAAAGTTTTTAGCATACCTTTAAGGAATTGAAACAATTTTAAAATAATAGCTTTTTCCAACATTGGGAAGTTTTTAGCATACCTTTAAGGAATTGAAACCTTATACAGGTTTTACAGCGAGAGATTTTCTACATAGTTTTTAGCATACCTTTAAGGAATTGAAACTTAAAATAGGTATACATTTCTTCTTTTGTTAGCCCAGTTTTTAGCATACCTTTAAGGAATTGAAACTATAAAATATGGGGATATCCTTATACAGATGGTTTATTCGTTTTTAGCATACCTTTAAGGAATTGAAACGATTCAAAATACAATTCATATATACTATTTATATCAGTTTTTAGCATACCTTTAAGGAATTGAAACTAGTTCTGATATAGAAAATCAAAATAATAGTTCTTGTTTTTAGCATACCTTTAAGGAATTGAAACTTAGAAAAATCAATGCAGATGCTGGATTTTGGTTTAAAGTTTTTAGCATACCTTTAAGGAATTGAAACTCTCTGCCATTTTACCAGGGGAAATTCTCTCGCCAGTTTTTAGCATACCTTTAAGGAATTGAAACTAGATTTATGTCTAAATTATTTATTAAAGAATAAAGAGTTTTTAGCATACCTTTAAGGAATTGAAACCTTTAAGGGTTGATTGTCTAAATCTATTTTAAACTTGTTTTTAGCATACCTTTAAGGAATTGAAACTATATTTTAAAAATTGGCTTTGATTTCTTGGATATTGTTTTTAGCATACCTTTAAGGAATTGAAACTTTTTATAAACCATATATAATAACAAGGAGGAAAAGTTTTTAGCATACCTTTAAGGAATTGAAACGAAAAATTAAATTTGACAGATGAATTTGATTTATTGTTTTTAGCATACCTTTAAGGAATTGAAACTTCTCCTTATTTATTCTTCTATATTATTTAAGAAGTAAGTTTTTAGCATACCTTTAAGGAATTGAAACTTGGAAAAGGTATACCAGAAAATAAAATTTTATTTAGTTTTTAGCATACCTTTAAGGAATTGAAACAGGCATCAACATCATTTAAACAGAATTGCATAATTATGTTTTTAGCATACCTTTAAGGAATTGAAACTTAATAATATAAAGAATATCATTTAATAAATACTGGTTTTTAGCATACCTTTAAGGAATTGAAACTGTTGTAACTCATCCTCTGAAATAAGTATATACTTTTGTTTTTAGCATACCTTTAAGGAATTGAAACTGAAATCAAATGATACGGGTTGGACTGTTGCCCACGGTTTTTAGCATACCTTTAAGGAATTGAAACTGTTGTCCGATGGTAAAGGTTGGTCTGTTGCTCATGTTTTTAGCATACCTTTAAGGAATTGAAACTTTTACTTTTGAAAAATCAAATTGAACTATATTCAGTTTTTAGCATACCTTTAAGGAATTGAAACGCAAATAAAAATGGCGAAACAGTTGAGGATGATTTAAAGTTTTTAGCATACCTTTAAGGAATTGAAACTGTTACAGAAAAGTAATGGGTGGTCTGTCGCCCATGAGGTTTTTAGCATACCTTTAAGGAATTGAAACTTTGGATAATGAAGATTTTACATCTAAAATATAGATGTGTTTTTAGCATACCTTTAAGGAATTGAAACTTAAGGGAAAGATATTATAGAAGATTAAAAGTGAAGTTTTTAGCATACCTTTAAGGAATTGAAACTACAAGACTATTCAGTATGCTTCAAACGCTGGTGGGAGTTTTTAGCATACCTTTAAGGAATTGAAACCTCAGATATTACCCTCAACCGCTATTGGTTATGTTTCTTGTTTTTAGCATACCTTTAAGGAATTGAAACTGTTTCTTTTAATGATTATAGTGATTTTTTCAATAGTTTTTAGCATACCTTTAAGGAATTGAAACTTACAAAACCAAATCGATATATTATACACTTTCAGTTTTTAGCATACCTTTAAGGAATTGAAACAAATATCATTAAAGGAATATTTCAACTCATGGAATCGTTTTTAGCATACCTTTAAGGAATTGAAACAAAAAATAAACAATTCTTAAAAATAAATTATAAAGTTTTTAGCATACCTTTAAGGAATTGAAACTGAATATGAGTCTATGTATGATGAATTTAGAAACAAGGAGGTTTTTAGCATACCTTTAAGGAATTGAAACGCAGCTAAGTCGTATGCAACAAAATGGATGACTAGTGTTTTTAGCATACCTTTAAGGAATTGAAACAATATATAGGTTCATTAATACCTTCCTTTGCATCACGTTTTTAGCATACCTTTAAGGAATTGAAACTTAAGAGGTTGGATGTTAAGGAGAACGAAATATTGGTTTTTAGCATACCTTTAAGGAATTGAAACTTTTTCTTTCAGACTCTATTTGTCTATACAAATTTTTCGTTTTTAGCATACCTTTAAGGAATTGAAACTTTTAACAGGTAGATTTATATCACCTATTTGTTCTTGTTTTTAGCATACCTTTAAGGAATTGAAACACTTTTTGATTCTACTAAATATTCTACTATAATATTGTTTTTAGCATACCTTTAAGGAATTGAAACAAATTTAAAAATCATATTGTCAGTAGTAAAATGGGAGTTTTTAGCATACCTTTAAGGAATTGAAACATTGGTAAAAAATATGCCTTTCCATCTATGTACTTTGTGTTTTTAGCATACCTTTAAGGAATTGAAACTAAATTCACCCCTACAAAGACAAAACGAATCGTCTATGTTTTTAGCATACCTTTAAGGAATTGAAACCCTCCCTGCAGATCCACTCTAATTATGACTTTATTGGGGACGGTGCTTGACTTTTTGACATTTTTTGATTAATATCTAAAAAATCATAACTTAAAGGAGGGGTAATGGAGAAAAATTTTATCGTTTGTCCCAAATGTAAAACAGAAATTGATGTTAATGAAGTTTTGTATTCACAGATCGAGGAGAGTTTAAGGAAGGATTTTGAATCAAGGTTAAAAGAGAAAGAAGAAAAATTAAAAAAAGAACTTGAAAATCTCCAGAAAGCACAAGAAGATTTTGAAAAAAAGATAAAAGAAAAGGTGGAAGAAAAATTGCTTGCTGAAAAAAAAGAACTTGAAAAGAAAATAAAAAAGGACTATTATATAAACTGGGGACGGTGCTTGACTTTTTGACATTTTTGAAAGCAAAGTCGGTTTACATAGTTCTTTAAAAGATTATCTTAGAGTAGTTCAGGGAAAAGGAAAGTTGTTAGAATGCAAATAAATTAAAAAAAGGAGGAAGTATGATTGAAAATGTAATCGAATTAGTTTACTTATTAAATGTAACCTTTGCATGGCTTGTTATATTTTTAAATATGTATTTTCTATATAAATTAGAAATAAAAAATAAGAATAGCTTTTTATTAGTTTTTCTAAGTGGTGTGATGATAATTTTTGTCTTCATTAGTATTTTTTTGATTAAAAAAAATGTGGGTTAAATATAGTAAATAAGTAAAATTTTTATTAAAACAAGGAGTTGAAAAATGAGCAATTTACAAAGCAATATAGAATATCACAAGACACTTTCGGGTCATTTAAGAAGTATTGATAATGACTCCAGAGAAATATTTGGAACTTTAATTGTTCAAGGAATACTAAACTTATTTGGAAACAAAACGTTTGGACTTATTGCAACAGGATTTTTATCGATTTTAGTAACTTACATTGCAATTTTGCTTTTAACTGCCAAATCTTATAATTATAGACAACTTATTTTAGTTTTGAACAGATTAGAAAAAAAACTTTGTTTAAGCACTGTAACTCCTGATTGGAATTATAAAGAAGGAGGAATTTTTGATTTTCATCCAGAGTTTCAAAAAATGCAGGTTCTAAGTTTAATAATTCTTGATGTGTTTTTTTCTTTTTTAACAGCATTGACAACAATAAAATCTGATAAATATGAACTTTTAGTAATTTATTTACTGATTAGTATAAATGTAGTTTTTTATTTATTTTTAGTATTTCTGATTAATTCATATTGGACAAAACTTACCAAAAGAAATGAAGAGATAGAAAACAAAGAGAAAAATGTTTCAAATAATTACTGAAAAAAAACAAAATAAACTAATTTATTTTTTAAAAAATTATAAAATATATAATTATAATTTTTAATTTTCGGGGACGGTGCTTGACTTTTTGACATTTTTGGGGTAATGAAAATTTTTAAACAAAGACAAAAAGACAAATAAAAATCATTATACTGCCAAACTTGAAAGGTATTCTCCTGCTGGAATAATTTTTATTCCATCTTTTTTTAACTCATATTTAAGATTGTGAACGAGTTGAACATATTCTAATTGAGGGAACAACTTTTTAAAATATAATAAATTTCTATCAGGATTATCATCTGAAAGTTTTACTTCAATCAATTGAACTATTTTGTTGTTTTCAGTTATAACAAAATCAATTTCTTTTTTTTCTTTTGTTCTTATGTAATGAAGTTGAACATCTTTGCCTTCTGAGTCCTGTAAAAACTGGCAATGTTTCAAGAGTGAAACAGCAACAGTGTTTTCAAGTTTTAAACCATCATCTTTATCAATAAAACCAGTGTCAAAAAAATAAACCTTTGGTTCTTTTAAAATTGAACGAGAAATATTTTTGTGAAAAGGTCTTATTAGAAAAATTATATTCAATGCTTCAAGGATAGAAATGTATTTTTTGACTGTGTTTACAGAAATCTGTAAATCCTGAGCAAGAGATGAATAAGAGATTGGTGACCCAACTCTGACTTTGAGTAAATACAAAAGAGTTTTAATCGATCTTATTTCGAGAATTTTTGCAAAATCAAGAACATCTGTAGTTATTATGTCTGAATAATATTCTTTTCTCCATCTTTGAGATTCTGTTTCTGAGTCAGAAAGAAAAGGTTCAGGAAAACCACCAAATCTGTTCAATTTTTCTACAGCGTCGTAAGGTTTTAAAATATGCTGTAATTCTTTTACCGAAAAAGGAAAAAGATGGTATAAATAGTATCTTCCTGCGAGTGAATCACCTGTTTGTTTAAAAATATCAAGTTTTGCACTACCTGTTATTAGAATTTTTTGTCTTTTCTCTTTTGTATCATAGATGCCCTTTAAAAAGGTCTTCCATTTTTCGAGTTTTTGAATTTCATCCAGAACAATGAACTCAGTATCAAGTGCCCATTCTTTATTTAGAATAATTTTTTTATCTTTTATATCATCAAAATTCAAATAAGTACTCTTTTGAAAATTTTTTAATATTTCCTTTGCAAGGTAAGTTTTACCAACCTGCCTTGGTCCAGTTAAAATGACCATCTTTTTATTCAAATCCTTTAATATAAATTTTTGCAAATACCTTTCCATATTGACTAAAATACAATATTTTGCAAAAAAGTCAAGATTTTTTTGCAAAATGCTGCAAAAAAGTCAAAAATATAATTTTTAGTTAGTAAAAATTATAAACCGGGGACGGTGCTTGACTTTTTGACATTTTTTGATTAGTGTCGAGAAAACAATAACTTAAAGGAAATAGGTAATAATTAAAAATTATTATTTTTTTCAGATTAAAAAGTATAACCTGGATATATAAAAAACTTTATCAACAGTAAATCATTTCATAAATAAGAAGTATTTTTTCATGTTAATTTGTTTTATTTTATTCTAAAATAAATTTAAAAAAACAAAATTTTTGAAAATTTTTTATTTTATTAATTGACAAAAACAGAATTCTAATTAAATTAGCACTAATGAATTTTTTATATTTGGTTAGAATTCAAAAAAATGATATAGAATTCCTTTTACCCCTTAGTTTTGAAAAAAATGAAATTGAATTGAGAAAGAAATTTCAATCTGTCTTGGAAGAGGAGAAATTTAATGTTTTTTGGATTAAAGAAAAATTTAAAAACTACAAAGAATTAAAAGTTTTTTTAATAGAAAAAAATTATTACTTTAAAACAAAAATAATTATAAATTTTAAAAAAACAGAGTTTAAAAATAGCACTTATATTGTGACGCTATATAAAACAGATTTAGTAGGGTTTTCATCTTTTGGTTTTAAAGGACTTTCTTTAAATGTTGGAGAAAATTTTGATGTAGTTAAATGGCTAATAAAATGTAATAAATCTTTTAAATTTACTAAAAGTGAAAAAATGTAAAGTAATAATTTTTTATAAAAATCTATAAAGGAGGGGTTTAATGAAAACAAAAGTAAAAAATTTATTCATCTTTTTCTTTATTGTGAGTATTTTAATTATATTCAGCATTGTTATTTTACTTAATTTTCGTTGGTTGAACAGGCATCTCTCGATTATAAAAGAGATTCTAATAATACTACAAATACTTACAATCATTATAATTTCGATTTTTTCTGCCTGGTGGACATATAAAACTTTTGGTGAAAAAGAAAGAAGAGAAGAGATAAGAAAAATCAAAAAAACCCTGATTAAAACTTATCAAAATGTAGCAGAATATTTAGAAAAAACAAAGATGGTAGATGAAAATATAAGAAAGAAAGTAGAATTCCAATTTAAATGTCTTTTCGAACTATACAATTTATTCATTCCTTTAAGGATAGAACTAGAAACCGCAGTTTATTTAGATAAAAATAAAAAAGAAAAATTAAAAAAAGATCTTTTAAAAAATGATTTTTATGAAAAGATTGTAGATGAGTATATAGTACTTCAAACAAAAGATATAAAAGTAAAAATAAACCCTCTTAGTACAAAATTCGAAGAGTGGAGTTACTTCGGGGACGGTGCTTGACTTTTTGACATTTTTACAAACCTGTAGGCGCAGGCTTTAGCCTGTGAAATTTACGCAACCTAAAGGTTGCGGCTACCAAACGAGGAATTTTAAAAGGATTTAAAAATTGTAGCCTCAGGCTTTAGCCTGAGAGAAAAAACATAAAATACATATCGCACCCTAAAGGGTGCGGCTACCGATTTTTAAATTTTATCAGGGACGGTGCTTGACTTTTTGACATTTTTGGGAATAAGCAGTTGAAAATGCTCATCAATAAAGGAGTTTGAGAGTTGTGGAAACAATAGAAAAATATTAAAAAAGGGGTAATTTTTACCCCTTTTTATTATGCATGACAAATATTTAAAAGTTTTCTGAACCTGTAGATACTATTTTATTACAAAAACTTTTCTGTTTATATGTGTATCTCCATCTTTCAGTTTAACAAAATATATACCTGATGAAAGTTGATCGAATTTAAAGAAATGTTGGAAAACCTGGGGACGGTGCTTGACTTTTTGACATTTTGGGGGTATTTTATTTCTGAATAGAAGAGGGATAATTGAATAGAAAAAACAAAAAAGAGCAAAAAGAAGAAAAAAGTTTAAATAAACCAGTAGCAAAATATTTTAGAAGAAAAATAAAATGTAATTCTGTTCAAACAGAATTCAAATTTTCCAACATTCGACTTGATGTTTTAGGTTATAATAGCAATGAAAAATGTTTTTATATTTGTGAGGGAAAAATGTTAACAGCATTTCTGGTTTAGGACATGCAATAGGTCAACTTATATCTTACATGTCACTTATTCAAAATGATGGATTTTATTTTTTGCAGGTTGTAAATGATTTTTTAAAGGTGAATCTAAATCAATTACAATTTTTCTTTGAAAAGCGATCAATAAAAGCAAAATTTTATGTTGTATTACCCCTGGAATTTAAAACACAATTGGAATACTCGATAGAAATAGTAAAAGAAAATATTGGAGATTTTGCTAAATATATAGGAATTTGTTTTGCAAGAAAAGGAAAAGTGGCAATTTATTATGAACCTCTGGTTAAAGAAATAAGTATAGAAAAAAAATATAACACAGAAGAATTCTTAAATGAAATTTCTGAAAGGTTTTTAATTCAGGAAAAAGTAAAAAGTTATTTAGAAGCAAAGATCGAACATAACAGAAGTGTTAAATTTAAAAGGATTAAAGGTAATCCAAGTTTACATTATGAAGTTTGGTTAAAGAGTGTGAATAAAAGAGAAAAAGGAAGAAAAATTGAAATTGGATTTCATATCGAACTGGGAAAACCAAAGCAAAAAGACACTTCATTAAGAAAAAGAAGAAACATATTAAAGAGGTTGATAAATAAAATTTACAAATTACAATATAAAAATGATAACTCAATTTTTATCAATAAAAAGTGGGGAAAGCGCGGAAAATATTGGGCAAAACTTTACTATGAAACAATTTCGAAGAAAAGAGATGAGTTTAATGAAAGCGAAGTAAAAAGTGTATTGACAAAATTGAATTCACTCTTTGAAAGTCTAAATGATGAATTAGAAAAAGCAAACTGGGGCAGATCCCACGAATATGATTAATAAATTTTAAACCCAGGGACGGTGCTTGACTTTTTGACATTTTTACAAACCTGTAGTCGCAGGCTTTAGCCTGCGAAATTTACGCAACCTAAAGGTTGCGGCTACCGATTTTTAAATTTTATCCGGGACGGTGCTTGACTTTTTGACATTTTTGGAAAATATTTAATGCAAATATATTTAAAATAAAAACTTTTGAGAGTTGAAACTTTTTAAAAAAGTGTTGATTTCCATAGAAGTTTTCATAAAATAATACAATGATTTTTAATGAATATGTTGTAAAACTTCTGATAATTTTACCATCAATTTTTATTGCAGGTTTTATTGATTCTATCGCTGGTGGAGGAGGACTCATTTCTGTTCCAGCATATCTTGCTGCTGGTATTCCTCCGCACTTTGCTCTTGGAACAAACAAATTTTCATCAACATTTGGAACCCTTTTTGCCACCATAACATACAAGCAGAACAGAATGATTGATCTGAAAGTTGCTCTGACAGCGGGAGTATTTGCACTTCTGGGTTCGTCTCTTGGAGCGAAGACAGTTCTTTTGATTAAACCAGATTTTCTTAGATATATTCTCTTGTTTCTGATACCAGTTATAACGATTTTTGTGTTAATAAAAAAAGATTTTGGCATGGTTGATAGATCCAAAAGTATCGATGGGAAAAAAGCGATTTTTCTATCATCTCTGGCAGGTTTGACAATTGGTTTTTATGATGGATTTTTTGGACCTGGAACCGGGACTTTTTTGATTCTGTTCTTTTCTTTACTTTTAAAGTATGATTTCAGAATGAGCAACGGAAATACAAAAGTTGTGAACCTTTCGTCAAATGTTGCTGCTCTTATCACCTTTATCATAAATGGAAAAGTTCTATTTTTGATAGGAATTCCCGCTGCAATCTGTGGAATCGCAGGAAATCTTCTGGGTTCAAGGTTTGCTGTTCAAAAGGGGAACCAGTTGATCAAAATATTTTTTGTTTTGGTTCTTGCAATCCTTTTTGTAAAAATAGTGCTCGATACTTTTTAATCTATTTCAAAATCAACAAGCCCTCTTTGAATGTTTTATCTCCATCAACAACAAGGAAATATTTCCCAGAGTTCAAAAAGTTAAGGTCAAAATCTATATGTCTTTCAACTTTGAAATTTTTATAGAAAACTTTTCGACCTGTGATATCAAAAATGTTTATTTTCAAATGTTTTATAGAGTTTGATAGATTGTTTATCGTTAGAATTCTGCTTGAAAAATTTATCGACAAAACACCATCATCTTCAATATCAGGGAGAGAATCTTTTATTATAGATCTTAAAGAATAGAAGAAAAATCTATCAGATTTCTGAGTGAATCCAACAGTGTTGTTATGTGGTGTAATCAAATAATATTTTAAAGTATCATCGGTTGATATGAATGTGTCAGTGTTTGATGGGTATAAAACGGTTCTTGTTTTTGAGGTGGTTATTGGATAGATATTGTCTATTTTTACTCCGTTTGTATTTATGGTTGCGTCATCGTAAACAGTTTTCAACCTTATAGAAATTTCCTTGTTTAAAAATCTTGATAAAGGATAAGAATATCTTCTCCATGTTGTGTTTGTACCAGTAAAAATACCGTTGATTGTATCGAGTGGTTCATAATAAAAACCATCATAAGAGTACTCTAAAAATGCTTTATCATAGTTGGTTTCAAGGTCATACGACATATAAAAAGTTAGAGAATCATTGCTATTTTGAACAAAAAACCTATCAAAGAATTCAAGAGAAGATATTGTTGTATCTTTTTTCAATGGTCTCAATGAATAAGGTGCTGAATAAGGTGAAGTTTTTGAAAGTTCGATTCTGAAAGTTTTATAGTCAGAAGAAATTATCGAATCAACCGATCCATTCAAACTATCTTGATATGTGTAAACTGAATCAAAAACTTCAACTTTGTAATAATCCGCTTTATTTGAATTTGTTAAATTCCAATAAATTTGATTCCCGTCTGAACCAACGACAGGTTTTAATGGGACCTCTTTTGGAAGACCATAAACAGATTCGCATAAAAATGCTGAATAGAGTATTCCAGGAAAAACTCTTCTATGGAGTTGAGCAAGAGTAGTTGTTGGTGGTGAGAATCCAGTGTCGATTTCAAAAGTGAAAGGAAGAGTTGTAAAACCCTTAACAAATTTAGTATAACCATATATCCACCCATCAGAATCACCAGAAGTTGGATATAGAGCGTCAGATTTTTCGGGTGTGTATGTTCCCGATGTTTGTTTTGTCATTTTTGATGCTATCTTTGTTGCAAGAGAACTTAAAAGTGTATTATCAGGTGCAGTGTCTGATGTTGCACCATAAGGGTACAGGACAAGTTCACTGTAAGAATGGAGTGAAATTGAAATGTTGAAAGAAAACCTCTTGATAAGGTTCATCAACGATTGAACCTCTCTTTCAGAAGCAGAGTATGGGCCGCAATAAACATCAGAAGAAGGATAGTGTGTTGTGCTTGAATTGTAGATTGCACCCCATTCTCCCCTGATATCACCGTTGACCTGTCCAGGATAGTTTCTGTTCAGGTCAACTCCATAAATTGAATTTCTCAAAGTTCTATTCTTCCTCCATAGTTCGTTGTTCTGATCCCTTGAATAGTAATATCCATCAGGATTTAGCATTGGAAGAACAACAATAAAAGTTGAATCTATCAACCTTTTTATTGAACTGTTTGTGGTGTATGCTCTTAAAATTGAATCAACAAAAAATAGAGAGGTTGAAATCGTCTGCCATTCTCGAGCATGGTGGTTTGCCACCAAAAAGAACTGGTATCTCACAAGACATGTATCGGGATTTTTCCCGTTTATTTTCATAATGACTATGGGTCTATTATTATAGGTTGTTCCAATAGTTTCAACATCAACGAGTTGTGAAAAGTTTGTAGCAAGTTTTGTTATCGAATCGTAAACCTGTGCTGTTGTTGGATAAACATCTTTATAAAACTTTTTTTCAACTATAAAATATTTGACACCACTATTTTTCAAGGTTGTTATCTGATCTTCATCCATAACGATATCAACTGTTTGATCGTTTGCTCTTCCTGCTACATCTATAAATTTAAACATTGATGATACTTTCTGAAAATCATCTCTGTTTATCCTAACGATCTCTTTTGAAGATATTATCAATGATGAAACCATTATGAGAACTGTAAAAAACTTTTTAATTTTTTCCCCCTTTTAATACCTTATGAAAAATATTTTTGGATCGAAATAAAAGTCATCTATTTCATCTTTTCTTTTTATGTTTATAGAATAGGAGTTGAAGATTGAATCACCCCTGTCAAATCCTACAAATTTTGGAGGAACTTTCAACATCTCAAAATGAAGATGGTCTAAAAATTCTCCCCATTTATCAAGGTTTTTATAATCTATAAATGATCCCAGAACAGTTTTTTCATCTACAGTGTCGTTTATGTTCACCATAATATCTGAAATGTGCAGGTAAACTGAATATACTTTTTTCTTGTTTCTTAAAGTATGTTCGATTATAACTGTTGATGAAGGCCCATTTTTTATGACCGATTTTACAATCCCAACACCACATGAAAATATTGGTTCTAAAGCACCTTTTTTACTTCCAGGATTTTTGAGATCTATTCCTGTATGATAATGTCCTTTTATCCCTTTGTATGGTTTTCTCCAGATTCCAAAATCACCTTCAGGGTTTATATAATAACTTTTTAAAACTCTTCTGTTTTCAACATCTATTGGAAGGTAAAATATATCTGTTATCAACTCTGAAAATGTTTTAGAGAAGACAAAAAAGGAGAAAAAAATTAAAAAAAATACTTTATTTTTTTTCATTTTAACTTATAATCACTATTTAAGGAAAATTATATGTATAAAAAGATAGAAGTCAACAAAAGTGCAAGGAATGCGATACTTGCTGGACATCCATGGATTTTTTCAGGGAAAATTGACTCCCCTCTTCAGGATTATGAAAATGGAGAGGTAGTTTACATTTTCTGTGAAAAAAAATTTCTTGGAACCGGCTTTGTATCACCAAAAAATTCCATAGCGATTAGAGTCATCTCAAAGTCAAAGATTGTTGTTGATGAAGATTTTTTTGTTCAGAGGTTCATCCAACTTCAAAAGTACAAAAGGAAGATACTTTCGTTTAACACAAACATGTATCGCCTTGTATTTTCTGAAGCAGATTTTATTCCCGGACTTATAGTTGATGTTTACAACAGAAACATTGTTATTCAAACGAATTGTGCTGGTGTTATAAAAAGAAGAGATATAATCGTTTCCGCACTTCAAAAAGTTTTTAAGCCGGTCGCAATAATCGATCGAACAACACCTGAAACTTACAATGTCGAACATTGTGAAAAATATAAGTTGAACGAAAATCAGAAAATTCTGTATGGTAAGGTTCAAAATAATGTTCAGATATTCAGTGAAAATGGAATGCTTTTTTATGTTGATCTGCTTTATGGACATAAAACAGGATTTTACCTTGATCAGAGAGAGAATAGAGAACTTGTTGGAAAAATATCACTTCAAAATCATGTGTTGAATTTATGTTCCTATTCTGGAGGTTTTACAATATACGCTCTTGCAAATGGGGCAGCAGGAACAGTTTCAGTTGATATTTCAAAGTCGGCGCTTGACCTTGTTGAAAAAAATATTGAATTAAACAAGTTTTCTAAAGAAAAAAATGTTAATGTTCAGGCAGACCTTTTTGATTTTGTAACGAACGAAAATCTTTCAAAATATGATGTTATCGTAATCGATCCACCATCTTTTGCAAAACATACAACCGAAACCGAAAAAGCGGTCAAAGCGTATAAATTTTTAAATTCAACAGTGTTAAAAAAAGTTAAAAAGGAAAGTTTTGTGTTCACATCATCGTGTACATCTGTTGTCAATGAAATAATGTTCAAAGAAATTATAGAAAAAGCGATAAGAGATTCAAAAAGGGATGTGAAGATCATTAAAAGAACCTTTTTACCTGTTGACCATTCATCTCTACTCAATTTCAAAGAAACCGAATATTTAAAATCGTTTCTACTTTTTGTCTTATGAAACCAAATTTGATGATCCTGTCAACGAACAGGTCCGATTTTTCACATTTAAAACTTATTCTTGAAAAATTAAAAAATTCAAAAAAAATAAACACTTTTTTTGTTGCTTCAGGATCACATTTTGATAAAGAAAAAGGATACTCCTTTGATGAGATAAAAGAAGAAGGGATAAAGGTTGATTATAAAATCAAAACAACGATCAACTGGAGATCCGAAGCAAAACTTTTTAACTCGCTTGTGTCTTTTGAAAAAAAGTTGAGAACACTTATAAAGATGACAAAAACCGATTATGTAATGGTTCTTGGAGACAGGATAGAACTTTTACCTGTGATTAACCTTTCTTTAATAATGGATAAAAAGATAATACATATTTCAGGTGGTGAGGAAACGAAAGGTGCAATAGATGATAATATAAGAAAGATGCTTTCGCTGAATTCTTATATTCATTTTGTTTCGGGAGAGATCTTTAAAAAGAATCTTGTTGAATTTTTGAAAACTGAAAAGAGGATTTTTAATGTTGGTGATCCAATACTTGAGTACATAGATTCGATTGAAATGGAACCGTTTGAAAATGTTTTGAAAGATTTAAAAATAGATCTTGAAAAAGGAAAATATTTACTTTTCACCTTTCATCCTGAAACGAAAAGTGCTGTTGATATTAAAGAGCAGTTTAATGGACTGGAAAAATTTTTACTTGAAGTTGATATACCTGTTCTATGTACTTCTCCAAATCCTGACAAAGGTGAAGAATATATACTGAAAAGGTTAAAACATATAATTTCTTTGAAACATGATATATCTTTTGTTCCACATCTGGGTTTTAGAAAGTATATATCACTTATAAAAAATTCGTTTGCAGTTATGGGAAATTCATCGTCACTTCTTATAGAAACACCATATCTGGGTGTCCCATCAATACTTATCGGGAAAAGGCAGGATGGGAGACCACTTGCTGATTCGGTTTTCAAAACCGGATATCAGGCAGAAGAGATAAAAAATGTGTATGATAAGATAAAAGAGTTAAAAGTGAATGGATATTTTGAAAAGAAAGTCAAAAACCTTTTCTATGAGAGAAAAAATACATCAGATCTTGTATTAAAACATCTTGAGGATGAAATTGGTTTTTAATATTGACACTTACATCACTTTTTGGTATAAGGAAATGTTAAAAAATGGAGGATAATTGTATTTAAGTGAGTTGAGGATCTATGGATTTAAGTCATTTCCAGACCCCATAACGATAAGATTTGAAAGGGGAATCACCGGTTTTGTTGGTCCGAATGGGTCGGGTAAATCAAACATCGTTGATGCGATAAGATGGGTTCTGGGGGAACAATCAGCGAAAGAGTTAAGAGCAACACTCCACGAAGACCTTATTTTTGATGGAACAAACAAGAGATCACCATCAAACCTTGCATCTGTTTCTGTAAAATTTGTTAACGACGATGGGGAATTGCCTTTGAATTTTACTGAAATAGAGATAGAAAGAAAAATTTATAAATCCGGTGAATCACAATATCTTATAAACAAAGAGAGTGTGAGATTAAAAGATGTTCAGCACCTTCTTGCTGAGATGGGACTTGGAACAAAAACATATTCATTGTTTAAAAAATCTTTGATAGAGGATATTGTAAACGATAGAGCGGATGCTTTAAGAAATCTCCTTGAAGAGTCAGCGGGAATAACGATATACAAAAACTCAAAAAAGGAAACTTTAAGAAAACTGATAGCAACACAGGAGAATCTCAACAGGATAAACGATCTTATAATGGAGATAGAGAAGAATGCAAAAGAGTTGAAAAAGCAGGCGGGAAGAACGAAAAAATATTTTGAGATGAAAACTCTCTATCAGAATCTTTCTCAGGATTATTACCGAAAAAAGAATGTTAAACTCGAGGAAGAACTTTTAAAAATTGAAAAACTGATAGATGAAAAAAATCAGAGGATAGGTAATTTTCATAAAGAAATTGAAAATATAAAAAAACTGATAGAAGAAAAAAGAAATGAAAAATATGAATTTGAAAACCAACTCGAAATAAAACTTGGAGAGAAAGAGAGTTTACAAAATAATCTTTTTGAACTCAAAAATAGTGTTTCAATTTTAAACGAGAGAATTAAAGGTCTTGAAACACAGATAAAAAATAAAGAGGAGTTTAAGGAAAAGATTACAGAAGAAATGCCATTGAAAAGGGAAAGATTGAAAAACGATGTTGAAAAAGTCGAAAATTTAAAAAGAAGAATAGAAAAGATTGAAAATGATAGAAATTCGTTGGGAGAAAATGATGTTGAAACAGTTTACAGAAAAAGTGAAAACGAGTTTGAGCAAATTTCATCCAGAATCAGAAAGATAGATGGAGAGATAGTTGTTTTGAATTCAAAGGTTAACTCTTTGAAAACAAGGATTGAGTATGAAGAAAACATAATAGAAGAAAAAAAGAAAGAATTGGATGAAGAGAATAAAAAGAGTGAAACAAATATTGTTGAACTTGAAAAATTGAAAAAAGAGAAGGTAGAGATTTTAAACCAGATCGAAAAGATAAAGGAAGAGATAAATGAAATCGATTCGAAGAGGCAGGTGTTAAGATCAAAAGAAAAAGAACTTTATGATAGAAGGGATCTTTTAAACAAAAATATAATCGTTGAAAAAACAAAGATAGAACATATCGAACAGAGGATAAAAGAAACAAAGGAAAGTTTTAAGGATGTTTTAAAAATATTGCAAAAAGATGATATCGAACTTATAAGAAACCTTGTGAAACCAAAAGAAGGTTATGAACAGGTAGTTGAAACAGCACTTTCGGTTATTTTAAATGGTATAGTTTTAAAAAAAGATGATATAGAAAAGTTGAAAGGAAAAGTAACCCCTCAGGTTCAGATAATCTTGAAAGATTTAAATTATAAAAAAAATGAAAGCGAAGATGTAAATTTACTTTCAAATTATATCGATGGTCCAGATTTTATAAAAGAATATTTTTCAAACTTTAAAATAGTTGATAGTATAGATTTTGACAATCTTAACAATGATAATTATCTTATAACGAAAGATGGATTTCTCGTTACCCCTGACAAAATCTTTATAAAATCAGGTGAAGTAAAAGTTTTGAATTTTGTGAACGAAATAGAGAGTTGTCATAAAAACATAAATGAATATGAAAAGGAAATCGAGCAGGTTCAGAAGCAGATCGATGAGATAAAAAACGAAATAAAAGATTTGAATTCAAACTATGATAAAAAGAAAAACCAGTTGAACGAACTTTCAGCAAAAGAAAAGTTTACTCTGGAAAGTTTAAAGGCATTTGAAAAAAATGTTGAAGCGAAAAAATCGTATATTTTAAAAATTGAAGAGAAGATAAAAGAGATAAATGAGAAAAAATTGGGTTATGAAAAGGAAATGGATGATAGTAAAGAAAAAATAAAAGAACTTGAACAGGAGAAAGAGAAACTTTTGGGAGAGGTTAAACGGATTGAAGAGGAGTTTACGAAGAAAAGGGACGAATACATAGTTTTTAAAAACAGAAAAGACGAAATTGAGAATGTTTACAGAGAACTTTTAAAAGAAAAAGAGAATGTTGAAAGGGATATAAAAGAGATAGAAAACATTTTAACTGGATATGAAAAAGAAGTTTCAAGTTTTAACTCGTTCTTTGAAGAAGCTAAATCACAGATCAAAAAGTATGAAAATGAGATAGAAAATAAAGAAGAAAAAATTATTGGTCTTGAAAAAAGTGTTGAGACGATCGATGATCAGATAAAGGATCTAAACGAAAGGATAGATGAGATAGAAAGTATTTTGAAAGAGGAAGAGGAAAAAGAAGAAGAGTTGAGAAACCTTATAGAGGAGATTACAAGAGAAAATGAAGAAAATTTACTTGCAAGAGAAAGGGTTTTAATAGAAAAGAAAAATAACGATGAAAAGATAGATTTGAATTTTGAAATAGATTACGATCTGATCTCAAAATATTTAGATACAGAAGAGGAAGAGATAAAATTTCTTGATGAAAAGATTAAAAACTTTGGTCCAGTTAATGAACTCGCTTTTCAGGAATATACTGAAACTTCAGCACGCCTTGAGGAGATTTTGAAACAAAAAGAGGATGTTGTTCAGTCGAAAGATAATCTTGAAAAAACTATCAAAACACTTGATGCTAAAGCAAAACTCTTATTCTCCCAATATTTTGATACGATAAGGGTTTCCTTCAAAGAACTCTTTTCCGAGATATATAAAAATGGAAAAGCGGATATAATCCTTGTCGATGAGGAAAACCCACTTGAAAGTGATATTAATATAATCTTTGAACCCGGTGAAAAGAAGATTGGTAATCTGATAAAACTCTCCGAAGGTGAAAGGGGAATGATGATCGTTATACTCCTTTTTGCTATGTATATGGTTAAACCGACACCTGTTTGTATTATGGATGAAATAGATGCACCATTTGATGATGCAACAGTTGAAAATTTCAGCAATCTGCTTAGAAAATTCAGAGATAAAACACAGTTTATTATAATCACACATAACAAAAGAACTATGGAATTCTGTGATTTTCTTTTTGGGGTTACGATGGAGGAGAGTGGAGTCACAAATGTCTTCTCTTTGAATCTTCAGACGATATCTGAAAGGTTTTTGAAAGATGCTACTTCATAAGTTAAAAAATATTTTTCAAAAAGCAAAACTTCCCCTTAAGGATGTAGTTCAAAGTGCTTTTTTTGGTGGAAAGAGGGAGGATTATGAGTTTATTGAAGAACAGTTGATTCTTTCAGATATAGGAGTTGAAACAACCCAGAAGATAATAAAAAAGTTAAAAGATAGAGTGAAAGAAGGGGTAATAATAGGAAGGGAGAATATAGTTGAAGAGTTGAAAAAGATTTTAAAAGAAATACTCAAAGATCCAGTTTATTTCAATCTTGATGAAACAGGTATAATTCTTGTGTCAGGTGTTAACGGTTCAGGAAAAACAACATCTATTGGTAAACTTGCAAACCATCTTGTTAAAAGTGAAAAAAAGGTTCTTCTTGGTGCTTGTGACACATTCAGGGCAGCTGCTTTTGATCAGATAGAGATATGGGGAAACAGGGCGAATTCTTTTGTTTATGTACCTGAAAACGGAAAAGAGCCGGCAGCAGCTGCTTTTGAATCGGTAAAATATGGTCTTGAAAACGGTTTTGATAAAATAATCATCGATACAGCAGGAAGGATGCATACGAACAAAAATCTTATGGAAGAGTTGAAAAAACTTTACAGTGTTTTAAAGTTAAAATTTACCCAACTACCAATTTTTTCAATACTTGTAATAGATGCAACAAACGGGAAAAACACTTTACAGCAGGCAAAGAATTTTAAAGAAGCGGTTAATGTTGATACGATATTTTTAACCAAAATGGATGGAACAGCAAAAGGTGGATCTGTGATAACGATTGCAGATGAACTATCTTTACCCATTTCATACATTGGTGTTGGAGAAAGTATAGAGGACTTCGAGTTTTTCGATAAAGACCTTTTTGTCGATTCTATTCTATAAAAATAAAAACTCCCTCTTTTTCAAGAGGGAGTTTTCAGCGGGATTGGGAAACACTTTTATTATTTAACAATATTCAATTTTAAAGATAGATTATTGTTCTTCTCCTTTATAAAGTAAACACCAGATGGTAAATCTTTAACACTTATAAAGAACTTTGAATAACCTTTATCTATTATACCAGAAAAAATATTTTTTACAAGAGCACCTGTTGAATTGTAAATTCCAAGATCAATTTTTTGATCTTTTGGTATTGAAAGTTCCAAAGAGATGATGTCTTTTGCTAAGTTATTATTTAATAATATGTTAAATTCCTTAACATTTGTTTTGGGGGTTATGGAAATTTTTCCAATCTCGAACACTTTACCGTTGGTTGTTATTGCAATGACCTTATATTCTGTCGCTACATTTTTCACATCTTTATCTTTATAGAATCTCTGATCTGGTTTCAACTCAGCAACGATTGTATAAAACTTTTCATCTGTTCTTTTTCTTTCAACTCTTATAAGAGATATGTCACTAATATCTGTAAAGTTCCACTTCAAAAGGACACCATCTTTCTGTAAAATTGCTGAAATTGATGATTCATTGATTCCAATATTTGTTGTCATATCAAGTATTGATCTTGGATAAACTTCATAGGTTGACCAGTAAGGTTCAGAAGTATCATACTGGGTTAAAATTCCAACAATCTGTTTTGGCCATGTTGGTTCTGGTGAATCATCTATATCAGTGTCAGAATCAACCCAGACGAGGAATGTATCTATTGCCTTTGTTCCATTTTTTGTGAAAACAGTATCCCTGAATACAAGAAGTGAATTTGTTCCAGGTGTTGGCCATGTACCTCCGATTCTTGCTGCTGCGTTGATTTTTAAGAGTAAACCTTCATAAGTATCTCCAACAGTATCTCTTAAGTGATCTGCTGTTAAGAGAATTGTATCTACATAATGTCCTGTACTAATCTTGGTTAATTTTGAATATGGATTTCCAATTCTTGTCTGTCCATTGTAAAATGTTATTGTTCCTTCTACTATAACAGAGTCGGAAGGGATAACTGTCTCAGAACCATCACTTTTAATTGAATCGTTTTTCCAGACAGCACCAAGTATATAATTCTGTTGAATGTTGATTATATTTTGTGTTGGTGTAAATGCACCAGTTCCGACGGTAACGATTCCTGTCGTTCTTGTAAGGTATCCAAGATATTTTGGTTTTCCAACAGGATCGTTTTCTTTGTACCTTGGTATTGGGGTTATACCCCAGAAGAATCTTTCAGGAGTTGATTGAACAACTCGATCTAAGGAATCAACAACTTCAACATAACATTCAAATCTACAACCATCACCTCTACTGTTTAATATGTATCGATAAAGTGTATCTCCTGAGATCAAAGACATATTGTAAGTATCTATATATGCACTGTCATAACTACTTGCTATAAGTTTAACCGATTTTAAAGGAACTTCATGTTTGATCACTGCCCAGACAGTATCCTGTTGTGTTGATAGAGGGATAACAGGGTTTCTTGTGACACTTGAAATCACTGTGTTTGCAGCACCAATCGTATCATTGTAAAGTTCGATATATTCATAAAGGTAGTTTGTTGTGTTATCAACGACCTCGGTGATGACCATTCCTCTACCTTTATTTATGATTGTGGATCCAACTGAACCTGGTGTTGCATTTGTGGTACTGAAAGTATTGTAAGAAAAGTTATTCAGATTTGTTGAATCCCTGAAATATACTCTGCCTGTTACAAGATTGAAGAATGTGGTATCAACTTTATTCCCAAGATTATCATATAAGGAGAAAGTTTCATCTCCATTTATGGTTGGCATATTGTATGTCGAGTCGATAAAAATCACATTTGAAGGGAGAGTTATTCCATAATGTGCTTCAAAATTGGATTTTGTTGCCCCTCTACAAACTATCACAAAATATCCACCGGGAACATTAATATCACCAAAAGTATATGTATAAGATGAATTGTACTGTTTCAACTGCCATCCATTAAGATTAAAAGTTTGTGTCACTTTTTGTTTTACTATGAAAGTGAAAGTATCAGAAACAGTTTCATCTCCAAAATTATCTTTTGCTTTTATAACATACCTTACAGTATCATTAGCAGAAAAACTTCCTACATTGTAAAAATAGGTTGAAACAGATAAAGAATCATGTGTTTTTTTATTCCATGAGCCACTGTTCACTCTATAGAAAATAGTATCGGAAACAACCGTTCCATCATCGGTTATACTGCAGGAAATTTTAACATTATCGTTTTCAAAAGGTATTGCAGGGCTTGTAGTCACATTACCGATAGTTGGTTTTGTGTTTACAAATCCACCTGTGTCATTGTAAAGTTCAACATATTCATAAAGATAGTTTGCAGCATCGCAAACTTCAGTGATAACGATTCCTTTTCCTTTATTTATAACCGTTGAGCCAGACGTTCCGGGAGTTGCATTGGTTGTTGAGAATGTTAGATAAGAAAAAGTGTTTGTATTGGTTGAATCTCTGTAATAGACCCTTCCAGTTGTTAGAGACATAAAAGTTGTATCTACTTTAACACCTAAATTATTGTAAAGAGAAAAAGTTTCAGCACCATTTAAAACTGGAAGAGTTCCTACAGAATCGAGGAAAATCACATTTGAAGGAAGTGTGACACCATAATATGCTTCAAAGTTTGCCTTTCTTGCACCCCTACAGACGATAACAAAATATCCACCAGGAACATCTATGTTACCGAAAGTATAGGTATAAGAAGAGTTATATTGTTTTAACTGCCAGCCATTGATATTGTAATCTGTTGAAAAAATTGCAAGAAATACCAATAAGGACAGGATAAAGATAGTAATTTTTTTCATAAGAAACTCCCCTTAAAAAATTTTATTTTTCTTGAAATGTTCTTCCCACCTCTAAAGAAATTGAAAAATTATCTCTTCTATATGTTAATCCAATGTTTGAAAGGACAAGATTCTCTTTTAAATTATAATTCAAATAACCAAAACCATAATTTAGTATAAGATTGTCGCTCAGTTTTGAAAAATAGTTTGCGTTCAATAAGGAATAAGATATTTTGTAATTATTATTGAATAAAAATCCTGTTGAAAAAGAATACGATTGGGAATCAGGTTTTAAGAAGGATGAAATCGTTTCAAAATTTTTATAATTACCAAAACTCTGGGAGAAAATGATTGAAAATGAAGTTAAAATTATGAATGAAATTAAAACGATTTTTTTCATACAACTAAATTTTAAACACCAAAAATGTTAAAGTCAAGGGTAGTTCAATTTTTTAACAAAAAATTAACATTTTATAAGAATTTGACAAAAAATTGATTTTTGTCAAAAACTTATTATAATAAATTTGTAGAAAAGGAGAAAAAATGCTCGTTGATGAACTTAACAAAAATATGGTGAATTCTTTTTTAGAAAAATTCAAAAAATTAAATCAAAAAGAACCGGATCAAAGAATCGTTGAAGGATTTTTGAAAATATACAGACATTATTTTGTTCCATATATATATGAAGAAAAAGATGGAATTTTTGTAAAGCAAGATTTGAATTATACATTTTTAAAAGATGAACTTTTGCAAAAAATTTATGTTGATTCACCACTTGTTGTGCTGGTTGAAGATAATAAAGTTCTTTCAACTTCATCTCAACCATTTGTGATGGCTGTTATGGCAAGAGATGCAAATGTAAAAGAGGGAGGAAAAATTCTTGAAATAGGAACCGGCTCGGGATATAATGCTGCAATACTCGCTTATGTTTCAGGGAAAGAAGAAAATGTTGTTACAATCGAGATAAACAAAAAAATAACAGATTTTGCCCTGGAAAATTTGAAAAGGGCAGGATTTTCGAAAATAAAAGTTATAAACATCGATGGAGGGCTTGGATATTATCAATCAGCACCATACGATTCAATAATAGCAACATGTGGTTGCCCTGAAATCCCTTTCTTTGAACAGTTGAAGGATGGTGGTTATCTTTCCATACCACTTGTGACAAGAGGAATTGAAACTCTTGTCTCTTTTAAAAGAGAGAATAGCAAACTTGTTGGGAAGCCAACCCTTTTTGTAAAATTCCTTCATTTTGAAGGTGTTTTTTCCGATAAAAGACAATTTGCAAAAAATATTCAATCATTACAAAGAATAGTTGAAACCTATGGTAAAAAAAGGGATGATTTAAAAAAGGAACTCTCAGATATTGTTGAAAATGACAACGATGATGAGATTTTAAAAATTGAGAAAAGAAAAAAAAGAGCGAACTTTAACTTTTTTCTTGCGATTTCAAATGATGATGCTATCTTGTATGAGTCAGATGTAAAAGGAAGAGAAAACGGTTATGGTTTATGGCACTCAGTTTTGAAAACATCGGACAATGGACTTGTGATTCTCTTTTCAAATGAAATAGTAAGCTGGGGAAGCGAAAGTGTTGTTGAGAAATATCTTTCATCTTTTAGGAAATGGAAAGAGTTGGACTCCCCCTCACTTGACAAATATTCAATAGAGTTTTATCCTGAAAATGTTGCTTTTTCATCTGAAGGTGGCTATTCTGTTAACAGAAAATATGGAAAAACGATTTTCAGATTGATTTAATTTTTCAAAAATAAGATTCTAATTGCAACAAGAAATAGAGCAACCGAAAGAAAATAAAGGAGAAACTCACCTTTAATTTTTTTTGAAAGTTTTGCTCCGATTTGGGCACCAGGAATTATTCCGAGAACTAGAAAAAAAGAGTTCAAAAAAACAAACTTGTCGATTCCTGATAAAATATGTGTTAACACACTAACAAAACTCATCACCATCAAAACAAAATGTGATGTTGCGGTTGCAATATGGGGCGGAAAACAGAGAAGTTTTATCATAAAAGGTACATGTAAAACTCCACCTCCGATTCCAAAAATCGGTGAAAGAAAACCAACAAAAAAACTTAAAGTCAGACCTGTCAAAAGGTTGTATGAAAATCTATACTCGTTACCGACACAATCTTTAATATAACATCTCTTTTCAATCTTGGAAAAATTTTTATCTTTATTTTCAATTTTTTTAAAGAAAAGAAGAAATAAAGTGATAAATATTAAAAAAAATCCAAATATGAGATTATATTTTTCTCTGTTGATATGATCTGTTATAATCGTTCCAATTATTGAACCAGGTATGGTTATCAAAGAAAAGATAAAAGCAGTTTGAAGTTCAACCCTTTTCATTTTTAAGTATGCGTATGTTCCCGAAAGTGAATTGAAAAATATAGAAATCATCGATATAGATGTTAATTCTTTTGGTGTTTTATCTGAAAAGTATAGCATCATAAAAGGCATCAGTAAAAATCCACCACCAGCGCCTATAAGAGTTCCAATGATTCCCACTAAAAATCCGACAGGAATTAAAATCAAATTGTTCATAAAAAAATTATAACAGACCTTTTGAAAATTTAAAGTTAAATTTATATAATTGACTAAAAAAAAATATAAAATATACTTTATGATTGGTATGAATGGTTATAAAAACTTTTTTGTTATCTGTTCCCTTTTTTTTGCAATTATTTTCTTTTCCAGCGAAATATCGATTTCAGATTATAATTACAAAACAATAGAAGCAGGGGAAAGGGTATATATAAATGGGCTTTATGGAGTTGAGAGTTATTCAATAGATTTTAACAGAAAACTTTTTTCAGATGGTGGAGTTTTAAAGTTTGAAGGTGATAGATTGCTTGTTGGAAGTTTAAGAGAGGACCTTATCCCTGGAACCGTTGACACTATAATATTTTCAACAAAAGAAGGGATGGAGTATCTTGAACTAAAGATCTCCCCGTCTGATTTTGATCTAAGAATTGATAGTGTTAGAAGTTCTGTTAAAGGAAGAGTTTTGTTTTTTTATAACAACAATTTCATAAAAAATGGAATAGATTCTTTGTTCTTATTGTATGAATCAAATGAGAATTTTGTTTCACAAAAAATTTTTTCAGTTCTGGAAGATAGTTCTATCGATAACAACTCTTTTCCCTTTGAAATAAAAAAACCTGTTGATGAAAAAGATTATTCTATATCTCTGGTAAAATTTACTGGATTGCTTTCTGATACATTTTATTACCTTGAGGGGTTCACAACAAAAACAAAAGTTGAAAATTTTGTTTATCCCTTTCTAATAGATTCAAGAAGTAAGATGGTAACAGATAATATCACAGGGCTTTATTCCGATTTCAATTTTGATTTCATAAGTACATTTTATAACTATGAAATTCCAGCGGAATCTATTTTAAAATATAGTTCTAAAATTTTTGTCTACTTAAATGTTGATGGAGGAAAACTTTTAAAGGAAACAAGATTTCTTTCAGAACTAAAACAAATATCAAAAGAGATACCAACTTTTATATTTTCAAGAAACATAATACAATTTTTAAATCTACCTGAAAACAGAAGTTCCAGGGATTTTTTAGAGATGATGTTTGGTATAGAATTTAGAGAATATTATGAGATCGAAAGAAAAGAATTTTTGCTTGATCCAATTGATGATGAAGATATAGAGTTTTTCTGGGATAAAAGAACAAAAGATTATAGACCTTACTATCTATCCGACTCAATATCATTTTTTATGTATTTACCAAAAAATTTAAACATTGACATTCTTGATCAGATTTTAAAAAATGCAAAAAACATCAAAAAACAGGAAATCTTTGGAAAACTATCTTCAATTATCGAATTTGAAAACCCCGATAAAAATGAGATAAAAATCTCCTATTATGATAACATTGGAAATTTTATAGGAGAAGTGTTTCTGGATATTAATTATTTAAACAAAGTTTATGTTGATATATCAAAAACTTTTAAGCAGAATTTTGATAGTGATAATGGTTTTTATATTTATAAGGTCTATTCAGGTGGAGAAGAAAAAAGAAAGGGTATATTTTTAGTATTTTAATGCTTTTATATCCTTGACAACTTTTCTATTAAACTTAGATTGAAATGATGGGAAATACTATCAAATTTATTATTTCTTTGCCCGGAGTATCAATTTTTTATTCGATGTCAGAATATCTTTTGCTTGGTTTTTTGGCAGCAGGTATTGCAAAATTATTTGTTTCTGAAGATCAAATATATAAAAATTTATCTGACAAAGGATTTTCAGATATTTTTAAAGCGGCAATTCTGGGAGTGCCTATTCCAGTTTGTTCATGTGGAGTTATACCACTTGTGGAACATCTTAGAAGAAGTGGTGCTTCAAAAAAATCTATAGTTTCATTTTTAATCTCTACACCCACAACGGGATTTGATTCTATTTTTGCAACATATTCTCTTCTAGGACCTGTGTTCGCTTTTTTTAGACCGATAAGTTCTTTTCTTGGAGGTCTTCTTGGTGGAACACTTGTAAAGTTCTTTGTTAAAGAAGAAGATGTTAACACCAGAGAAAAGATAGAGGTATGTAAGGTCAGAGATGTTGAGAGAAAGAATCTAAAAGAAAAGTTTTTAAAATCTTTGAAATATTCATTTATTGAACTTGTTGAATCAACCGGTAAATGGATAATTCTGGGAATAGTTTTAGGAACATTGATTTCCTATTTGGTTCCCGAAACTCTTTTTAAAAGTTATTTTTCAAACAGGTTCCTTTCATATCTTTTTATGATGCTTGTGGGAACTCCTTTATATGTTTGTGCAACAGGTTCAATTCCAATAGCCCTTTCATTTATTATAAAAGGCATCTCTCCTGGTGCTGCTCTTGTTTTTTTGATCACAGGACCAGCAACGAACAGTGCAACGATACTTTTCGTTTTTAAAAGGTTAGGGAAAAAAACACTTTTAATTTACCTTGTTTCTATTTTTATAATATCGTTAGTTTCAGGTTTTCTTCTTGATACTATCTTTAAAAATTTTGATTTTATGAGAAATCAGATCACTCATAGACATTCAGAAAACATAAATTACTGGAAATTGTTTTCGTCCATCGTTTTAATCGTATTAATTTTAAGACCTTATTTGATAAGAATCTGGAGGAAAAAAATGGAAGGGAAAAATTTTTATGTTCCGGATATATCCTGCGCTCATTGTGCTAACAACATAGAAAAAAATGTTTTGAAGGTTAAAGGAGTGGAAAAGGTATTTGTTGATATATCAAAAAAAGAGGTTTATGTTCAAGGAGAATTTGATAACGAAGATGTTGTGAATGCGATCAGGGATGCAGGATATACTCCACAATAAACTTTTAAAGTTGATATTTTTTTACAATAATTTATAATTTTATAAAAGAGGTTTTATGAACAAAAAAATTCTTTTTGTTGTTTTACTATTTTTAGTCATCTCTGTCTATCCAGAAAAACTTGAAATAAACTTTCAAAAGGAAAATGATCTTAAAGAAATCAGTTTTTTAAAAGTGATGGAAAATAATTTTGATGTTAATCTTC
Organism: Caldifarciminota bacterium; assembly: GCA_037481815.1. Lineage (GTDB taxonomy): Bacteria > Hydrothermota > 32-111 > 32-111 > 32-111 > 32-111. Next base: position 254,649 of record JBBFKX010000003.1, on the reverse strand, counting down.
CATCTTATATTATAATTTTGAAAGATAGATTGAGCAAAATTGAGAGTGTTGAATTTGAAAATCCTTTTGAAGTTAAAGATTATAAATTGATAAGTTTTTCTCAACAACCCTTATCTGTAAGAAAAGTTGAACAGGAAAAATTGTTCAAAGGTGAATTGAAAGTGTATTTTGAATATTCTCCTCTAAAAAATTCTGTAAAAATATTTCCATATTTTATTAAAGATGGGAAGATATTTTCTTATGAGAAGGCAACTGTTTCATGTTCAAAAATTTTATCTGTAGAAAAGAAAGAAAATTCTTTATACGATTATCTGATAATCACTTCGATAAAGTATGATTCGATTTTTTCCCGCCTTAAAGATTGGAAAACGAAAAAAGGGTATAAAACGAAGTTGAGTTTTATCGAATCGATACTCCCATACTATTCTGGAGTTGATAGTGCTGAAAAGATAAGGAATTACATAATAGACGAATATAACACAAACGGGTTCAAATACCTTTTGCTTGGAGGTGATAGAGCGATTATACCTGTCAGACGGCTTTACGCTATGAACTGTAATGCTGACTATTATCCTGATGAGGACTCGATACCTTCAGATATATATTATTCAAACCTTGATGGAAACTTTAATTTCGACGGAGACGGTGTTTGGGGAGAGGTTGAAGATTCCTCAGATCTTGTTCCAGAGGTTGTTGTTGGAAGAATACTTTTTGACACGATTTATTATGGTCCATCTCCAATAATCTCAAGGATAATAGATTATGATCTTGTAAAGAATACTGAACACCTTTCAAGAGGTGTTTTTCTTGGGATGGTTCTCTGGGATGATCCGATGACCTCTGGTGGTGTTGCCAAGGATATGATAGACAACGATATCATTCCTTCCGATTTTCATCTTTTAAAATTTTATGAAGATTTGGGACATATTGGAAAGTCAGATATTCTTGATTCTCTTGATATGGGATACAACATAGTTAACCACAATGGACACGGTTCTTTTAAAGGTGTATGGGTTGATTATAAAACTGCAATCACGAGAGGTGATGCAACAACTTTGACCAACGGAAGTAAAACTGGACTTTTCTATTCAATAGGATGCTGGGTGGGGGCTTTTGATCGAGAGGATACTACATATATTCTGCATTCGATAACAGAAAATTTTCAGGATTCTCCAACAGGTGGATTTATCTCTCTTATCACAAATTCAAGGTATGGATGGGGTGCTCCTGGTTATCCGGGGTATGGTGTTTCTGAGATACTTGATTACAGGTTTTTCCAGATTCTTTTTCAGGAAAGTGAATCTAAAAGACCATCAGAAATTTTAAACCAGGTGAAAAGCGAAATCGAACCTTTTTCGTATAGTGAAAATCTCTACAGATGGCATATTTATCAGTTAAACTATTTTGGTGATCCAGAACTTCCAATATTTACAAAAAATCCTGAAAATTTGAATGTGGTTTTTAAAAAGAATTCAGATTTTTTAGAAGTTTTTGTTAGAGATCAGAACAATCATCCTGTAAGTAATGTTTTGATATGTTTTTCGAAAGATACGATTTTAAGAAGAGGGAACACCGATGGTAACGGGTATATAAGTTTTTCAACCACAGGAATAAATGATAGTGATTATATATACTTTGTTGCAAGCAGGGTGAATTATAAAACTGTCTATGATTCCCTGGTTTTGAAAAATGTTGGAACAAACAATGTCTCGATCTTTTCAGACAGTTTGTTTTCAGGTTCAAACAACTATTTGAAGATAAAAAATTCTGATCTAACTCCACATAATATTAAACTGATTTCAAAATTTGTGAATGAAGAATTTGTTTTACAGGGTAATTCAACTGATTCTATAATGTATGTTCCATTATCGTCGAACGGAAATATAGATACCCTTCATCTTTATATTGATAATATATTAGATGATACAATATTTTTAAAAATTCATAAATTGAATTTAGTTGTTGAAAACCTTTACTTTTCAAACTCAAACTTTAACATAAAAATTAAAAAAGAAAAAAGTCCCAAAGTTGAAAACGCAAAGTTCAGAGTTGTTCTTCAGGGTTCTTTCAATCTTCTTGATACCATATTTTTTGAAAATTTTGATAGCACATTACAAAAAACTTTTTTATGTGGTGTTCCCACGGGGGAAGAAAATTTAAAATTTTCTTTTTACATTTACAAAAACGATACACTCCTTGGTCAAAAAACAGATTACTTAAACAACGGAGAATATTCTTTTTACGATGATTTTATCGGAGATCTTTCAAAATGGGAAAAATATACTTCAAATTGGATCATAACAAAAAATCAGAATCTTCACCCGGGGAACGAAACGGGTTATTTCAACAATATGGCAGATACAATAACCTCGCAAGAATTTTATATCTATCCACAAACGTTATGTTCTGTTTACATATATACAAAACTTCCGGTTCTTGAATTTTACAACTCTCAGCCGATTTTCAATGTTGATGGAATATTTATAAATCTTTTGAAAGATGACTCGACAAAGATACTCGATTTTATATCCTCAGGGGGTGCTTTGACAAAGGACTCATCGCTTATTGTAAAAGGATGGAAAGTTTACAATATGAAGGTCGATTCTGTTGAAAAGGTGAAATTACAATTTGTATTCAGAAGCGATTCTGTGATAACCGATAGTGGAGTTTTTATAAGTTATGTTAAGGTAAAACCAAAATTCTTCTACTCTGAAACAACAGGTATAGTTAGAGCCGATACAACCATTATAAACAAAGATAAGTTAACATATTATTTTAAGGGACTCAAAGGTGTGTGGAAAGTTAAAATTTTATCTATCGACGGAAGAGTTATTAAAAATTTCACATTCGAAAACAGAAGCAGTTTCACTTTTGATTTGAAAAATTTTTCAAATGGTGTATATTTTGTGATGTTTGAAAATGAAAAGGTCTTGTTTAAAGATAAAATTTTACTTATAAAATGATATTATGAAACAAAGAATAAAACAACTTTTTATCTCTGGAATTTTAGTAATAGTTCCACTTTTTGTGACCGTACTTTTTGTTACATTTGTGATTTCAAAATTGGGAGGATTCTGGGGATTCATTTTTAAAAGTATTCCTTATGTCAGGAATCTCCCCGTTTTTGTGATAAATTTTATTGGCTTTGTTCTTTCAATGATTTTAATTATAATTCTAGGTTATATAGGAGAGATGTACATTGGAAAATATCTTATCTCTTTCTTTGAAAATGTTCTTCTTTCAACACCTTTTGTAAAAAATATTTATATGCCTACAAAGGAAATCGTAAACCAACTCTTTCAACAGAAAAAGAAATCGTTCAAAAGGGTTGTTTTTGTAAACTATTTTAACAGGGATATGTATACAATAGGATTTGTAACGAACGATGAAAAATGGTTTATCGATGGAGAAGAAGCATTATCAATTTTTATTCCAACATCACCAAACCCGACATCTGGATTTTTTGCTGTTGTAAAGAAAAAAGATATTATCGAAACCGATTTTACTCTTGAAGAAGCGTTCAATATAATAGTAACGAGTGGTTTATTTATAAATAGAAATGGAGAGATAAAAGATGGAAGGGAAATTAAAAGAGATTCTTAAAATACTTTTTGGTAAGAATCCAAATACAAAAGAACAGTTTATAAAGGAGATGATAGAGGAATCCGAGGAGAAAAAAATAATCTCTGATGATGAAAAGGATCTTGTGGAAGGTATATTTGAACTTGAAGAAACCTTGATCGGTGAAATAATGGTTCCAAGAGTTGATGTTAAAGCGGTTCCTTTTGATGAGAGTTTAAGCGATGTGGTTGAACTCATAAATAAAACCGGAAAATCAAGAATAGTTGTCTATCAGGGGAACATTGATAACATTGTTGGGATAATCTATTCAAAAGATATTTTGAAATTTTTCAAAAATCAAAAAGAACTGTACGCGGTTGAAATCGTAAGGCCTCCATATTTTGTTCCCGAAACGAAGTCGGCACTTTCAGCTTTGAGAGAGTTTCAAAAAAACCATATCTCGATTGCAATTGTTATAGATGAATATGGTGGTGTTGCAGGTATAGTAACGATGGAAGATATTATTGAAGAGATCGTTGGAGAGATTCAGGATGAACTTGAAAAAGAGGACATAGATTACAAAAAAATAGACGAAAACACCTATCTTGTATCAGGAATGATGAACCTTGATGATTTTAACGAAAATATCGGTTCAAAATTCGTTTCAGAAGATGTTAATTCGATCGGTGGATTTGTTGTTTCAAAACTTGAGCATCTGCCAAGAAAAGGAGAGGTCATTACAATTGATAACTATGAGATAAAAATTCTTGAGACACATAAGCACAGGATAAATAGATTACTTGTAAAGGATTTAGGAAAGGCAAAAGAAAAATGAAAGATTTCGTCCATCTCCATCTTCACACGGAATACTCCTTGCTCGATGGAGCGATAAATCTTGACAAACTTATAAAAAGGGCTCTTGAACTCGATTATTCCTCACTTGCGATCACAGATCATGGTAACCTTTTCGGGATAATCGAGTTTTACGATAAATGTGTGAAAAATGGTATCAAACCGATAATAGGGCAGGAATTTTACATTGTAAAAGATCTTGAAAAGGATGGAAACGAAAATGTTAAAAATGATGATAAAAATTTTCACCTTTTAATTCTTGCTGAAAATGATGCTGGTTATAAAAATCTTATAAAACTTTCTTCTGAGGCGTATATAAAAGGTTTCAGATATAAACCGAGGATAGATTACAACCTTCTGAAAAAACATTCAAAAGGGTTGATCGGGCTTTCAGCATGCCGGAAAGGGGAAGTACAAAATTATATCCTTGAAAACAGATTTGAAGATGCTTTAAATGCAGCAAAAAGATATATTGAATTTTTTGGAAAAGACAATTTCTTCCTTGAACTTATGAGAGTTGGTATGGTTGATGATCAACTCATAATCGAAAAACAATTAGAAATTTCTGAAAAACTTGGAATCGGTTATGTCGCAACGAATGATGTTCATTATCTTAACGAAGAGGATTATGAGATACATGATGTTCTTTTGTGCCTTCAGACGGGAACAGTGTTAAGTGATGAAAGAAGGTTAAAATTCTCTTCAAAGGAGTTTTATTTAAAATCAAAAGAACAGATGAACACCCTTTTTAAAGATCTTCCTCTTGCACTTGAAAACAGTGTTAAAATTGCTGAAAGATGTAATGTATCGATCGACACTACAGGTAAAAACTTTAAAATGCCAAAAATTTCGATCCCCGATGAGTTTGAAAATGAAAAAAATTATCTTGAATTTCTTGTAAATCGGGGTCTTGAGAAAAAGTTTAAAGGAAATCCACCAAAAGAAGTGCTTGAACGCGTGAAATTTGAAATGGATGTTATAGAGAGAATGAATTATTCAGGATATTTTATAATAATCTATAATCTGGTTAAAAAGGCAAGAGAAAATAATATTCCCGTTGGACCAGGCCGAGGTTCTGCGGCAGGTTCACTTGTTTTGTATCTTCTCGATGTTACAAAGGTGAATCCACTCGATTATGGTTTATATTTTGAAAGATTTTTAAATCCGGATAGAGTTTCCATGCCTGATGTTGATATAGATATTTCAGATAAAGATCGAGACAAACTTATAAACCTTTTGATCGAAGAATATGGAAACGAGAATGTTGCACAGATCGCTGCATTTAACAACCTAAAATCAAGACAGGTGTTTACAGATGTTGCGAGAGTTTTCGGGCTTCCACCTTCAGAGGTAAAGAATATCACCAAAAAATTACCTCCAGATATTTCACTCGAAGAGGGAAAAAATGAGATAACAAACTGGAAAGAGTTGACAGGTGGAAAAGAGGAGTATGAAAAAGTATTAAACCTCGCAATTGGTCTTGAGAAGAACAAAAGACATGTATCAAAACATGCCGCTGGAATAGTTATAACTCCTGGACCTGTGACAGATTTCGTTCCAGTATGGAAACAATCTTCTGATGATAACGGTATTGTGACCCAATTTGAAAAAAACTGCATAGAAAAAATTGGTCTTGTAAAAATAGATGTCTTGGGACTGACAACACTTTCCGTGATCGAATTCACACTTGATCTTTTGAAAGAAAAAAATGTTAATATAGATCTTTACGCTTTACCTCTTGATGATAAGAAAACCTATGAACTTTTACAGAGTGGAAAGACGATAGGAGTGTTCCAGCTTGAAAGTGCAGGGATGAGGGATCTTTTGAAAAGATACAAACCGACAGAGTTTAACGATATAATCAACATCATAGCGTTCTATAGGCCTGGACCTCTTGGACCAGAACAGAAGGAAAGTATAATAAAAAGAAAGAATAAAAAAGAAGAAATAACATATAAACATCCAAAACTTGAACCGATACTAAAAGAAACTTTTGGTCATCCATTGTTCCAGGAACAGGTTATGCAGATGGCTAACATGCTTGGTGGGTTCACTTTTGCTGAGGCTGACACTTTAAGAAAAGCGATGGGTAAAAAAGACCCTACGATAATGGATAGATACACGAAAAGATTTGTTGATGGTGCAGTGAAACAGGGAATTCCTGAAGAACTCGCTTATGAAATCTTTGAGATAATGGCTAAGTTTGCAGGTTATGGATTCAACAAATCACATGCAACAGTTTACGGTCTACTCTCATATTTTACGGCATATTTAAAAGCCCATTACCCTGTTGAATATATGTGCTCCGTTATAAATTCTTATATATCGAATATAAAAGATATCGTTTTTTACATCTCTGAAGTTAAAGATATGGGGATTCCAATACTCCCTCCAGATATTAACAGTTCAGATTTTTATGTGAAAGTCGAAAACGATTCTTTGAGGTTGGGAATGGGAGTTATTAAAAATGTTGGAGAGAATGCAGTTAGGGAAATAGTGAACTCAAGAAGTGAAGGAAAATTTAAGGATTTTATGGATTTTCTTTTAAGAGTTAACACAACAACCGTTAACCAGAAGGCGATAGAATCGTTGATAAAGGCAGGGGTCTTTGATTCGTTGAAAATCAGCAGAGATACACTTTTTGAAAATCTTTCACCCCTTATGAATTTAGCCCAGAGCAAGAAAAAAGAGGAAGAGAGTGGAATGATGAACCTGTTCGCTTCTACGGTTGATCCATCTTTTGATGACTGGAAAAAGAAACTTGTGAATCAAAAAAAATGGGATAAAGAGACAACCTTGATGTATGAAAGAGAAGTTCTTGGATTCTATCTTTCAGGACATCCGATAGAGAAAGAAAGAGAGATATATAGATCTATCGTTTCCGCTTCAAACGAAGATATTAAAGATATGCAGAATGATACTTTTGTTACAGTCATGGGTATAGTTACAGATTTCTCAAAGAAAAAGGCAAAATCTGGTGTTTACTATGCGAATTTTAAAATTTTTACACTTGAGGGATACCTTGATTGCATGATTTTTTCAAATAAACTCGAAGAGTACTCAAAAATTCTTTTTGATGATCAACAGGTAGTAATAGAAGGTAGAGTTTCTAAAAGTGATAAGGATATTGAGGTAAAGATTGTCGTTGAAAAGGTCTATACTTTAAATCAGATAAAAGATATGATAGATGGAATCGAGATAAGTTTACCATCAGATTCTTATAAGAATGGTGAGTTTGATGAACTTGAAAATGTATTGAAAAATTTTAAGGGAGAAAAAAATCTTTACTTTAAAGTTTACGATTCAGAACAGAGTTTGACTATAAGATCTAAAAAATATAAGATAAATCCAACAACACAACTATTTTTGAAGATTCAGGATATCTTTGATGTTGACAGCGTTAAATACATATTCAGGAGGTAAAGTGAAAAATTTGATTCTTGTCTTCTTAAGTGTTATGTCAATAGTGAGTTTTTCTTATCCTTTATATAACTATGAAACGATTTTAACACCGACAACAGGAATTATTCCTCCAAAAAGTTATAACATAAATTTTACGATGTTACCTGTTGGAGGAATGGGTTTTGCAACAAATTTTTCATTCTTTCCAAGAGTCATGTTTGGGTTGTCATATTCTGCGACAAACATCGTTTCTTATGATCGACCTCAATTTTCCAAATATCCTGGTTTTCTTGTAAAAGTTTTACTTGTAGAAGAAGAGGATTATGTTCCTGCTGTCTCCTTTGGAATCTCATCTCAAGGGTTTGGGACTTTTTACAACAACAGATATTATATAAAATCAAAAGGATTTTTTGTGAACACATCAAAGATTCTTTATCCACCTCTTGGAGAACTTCTGATCGGAGGAGGAACAAATTATTCAATATTTGAAAATATTGATGAAAAGATGATAGATTTCTTTTGTCAGGCAGAATACTATTTTACCGATAACTTTGGATTGCTACTTGAGTATTTTCTCGGGCTTGATGATAGAACGGATGATAACAGTTTTGGAAGAGGTGTTGGATACTTTAACATAGGACTGAAATGGATATATGAAGAAAAACTCGGTATAGAGATAGATTTTATAGACATTTTAAAGAACAATGTGACTGAAAACGGAATCGGAAGAAGTGTTAAGATTACTTATACAGATCTATTTTAAGAGGTTTTATGGAAGCAAAAATAGTTGTAGGATTACAATGGGGTGATGAAGGTAAGGGAAAAATAGTTGATTATCTTTCAGATGATGCTGATCTTGTTGTCAGATATCAGGGGGGTGCCAACGCAGGGCATACGATCGTGATCAACGGGAAAAAATATGTTCTTCATCTTATCCCATCAGGAATAATAAGGGGGAAACTGTCTTATATTGGAAACGGTGTTGTTGTTGACCTTGACGAACTTCTCAAAGAAATTGAAGATTTGAAAAAAGAGAATATCAGCGTAGATAATCTGAAAATTTCTTCAAACGCACATATACTTTTTGATTTTCATAAACAGATCGATGCACTCGAAGAGGAAAGAAAACAGGAACTTTCGATAGGAACAACAAGATCGGGAATAGGACCCTGTTATGTTGATAAATATGACAGAATTGGTATAAGGATAGGGGATCTTTTGGATGAAGATGTTTTGAGAAAAAAATTGTTGAACAGAATCAAAAATTACAACGAATTCTATTGTAAAGTATTTTCAGCAAACAAAATAGATGAAGAGAAGTTTATAGATGATATTTTCAAGAAGAGGGAAAAGATTATAGATAAAATCGTTTACCCAGAAGTTTTTGCAAAGCATGTATTGGATAAAAAAATGAAAATACTTTTTGAGGGAGCACAGGGGAGTTTGCTCGATGTCGATTTTGGTACATATCCTTATGTTACAAGTTCGAATCCAACTTCATACAATTCTTTTCTGGGTTCAGGAATACCTCCATATTTTGATTACAAGGTTATAGGTATCACAAAATGTTATGCAACAAGAGTTGGTAATGGTCCATTTCCTTCAAGGATGGAAGAAGAGTGTGAAGAAAATGTTAGAAAAAAAGGAGGAGAGTTTGGAGCAACAACCGGAAGAAAGAGAAAATGTGGATGGCTCGATCTACCTGCACTCAAATACACTTCATTCATAAACAGAACCGACAGTATCATAATGACAAAGTTTGATGTGCTTTCTGATCTTGGAAAGATTTTTGTTTTGACAGAATATTCTGTTGATGGAAAAATCCTCGAGAATTTTCCTGAAAATGTAGAAAAATTTGAAAAGGTAAAACCTGTTTATAAAGAGTTTGAATGCTGGACACAGGAAGAAGTTGATGATTTGAAAAAGAAAAAAGTATCTAAAAGAATAAAAGATTTTGTTGAATTCGTTGAAAAAAATGTTAAGGTCAGGATTACACACCTAACAACCGGACAGGATCGAAACGATATCATAAAATTATGAAAAAGAATTTATCTTTTTTTATTTTATTTTTTTCAATATCTTTATCTTTATTTTGTTTTTATTCAGAGAAGTATCTTGAACAGGATGAATACTATTTTTATCTTTTCATAAATGATAGTGTGAAAAATCTGGATTTATATCCTGTTTTCAAAGATGACTATGAAAATAAAAGTTTTAATCCATTATCAGAGTATCTTGTGTCAAAAAATCTCTTAACTGAAAATGGATTTTTCAAAGACATTTCTTTTATAATCGATCCTTACCTAATTTACAATGGTGACCAGAAATTTAATATCTATATAAAAGGAAAATATGAAAAAAAGATAAATCAGAATCTTTTCATTTCGACCTCAGCGTTCATTTTAACTGACACCACAAACCCTGAAGGTTTAAATGTAAAACCTTTTAAAAATTTTCTGATAGCAGGATTTGACAATGGTTACATTACATATAAAAATGAAAAATTTTCTTTGACATTTGGAAGGACATATTTTAATTCTGGTTTTGATTACCAGAATTCGTTGATATTCAGTTACAACGCTCCTTCCATGGATGGAATAACTTTTTCCTTGAAGTTAAACGATAATTTTAATTTCGTATCAAAATTTTCAAATCTTGGAGAAATGATCCTTGATTCAACTTACAATTTTGATGGTGTTGATATAGAGAGGATTTCAAGATTTCTATCATTCCACAGGTTAACATTTTTTTATAGAGATCTTTCTTTGTCTTTTTCAGAATCAGCGCTTTTTGGACGAAACACGATATCAAACATTTTTGATTATACCTTTCCATTTTTTATATTCTATGGGGAACAGAACAATATAGATAAAAACGATAACATACTCTGGGAACTCAGTTTAAATTATAAAATTTTAAAAAAGTTAAATGTATCATACTCATTTTTGATCGATGATTATCAGTATGAGTATGAGGGTATAAAAGATCTTGAACCACCTGAACTTGGACATCTGTTAAACCTATCGTATCCATTTTCACGGGGTTTTATGAAAATCACTTATACAAGAGTCAACGCATGGGTTTATAATCAAAGATTTCCATGGAACAGGTATCATTACAATCTAAAAGTTATAGGTTATAAGGGTGGACCTGATATACAGAGTATAAAAGTTTTTCTTGACTATGTTCCGGCAAAAAATTTAAAAACAGGTGTTTCATGCGAGTACAATATAAAAGGAGACAATTATGTTGAAACTCCATGGGTTTTCCCATCAACGAATATATACTGGTACAAAACACAGATAGGAGTTGAACCTTTATCAAGATGGTTAAATGTCACTTTTGATTTAGAATACCTTTTGAAAAAATTTATTTTTTACTCTTCTATTTCCTGCAATCATCCACTTGAAAATTCTTCAAAATTTTTTGAATTGAAAGGTGGAATCAAAATAGTTCTATGAAATCTTTACTCGTTGGTTCAGGAAGAGTTCTTTACTCGATAATCATTTTTATGTTAACCGTAATATGCTCAAGATTGTTCTCTGTTGATTTTTATATAAATTTCAGGGAATTTATTCTGTACTTTTTGATAGGGATAAACATTGCAGGTGTACCGGCAACAAACACACTTTATTATTTCAGAGAAAGAGATAATAAAAATATTTTTCAGATTTACGCGATATCTTTCTTTTTCCTTTTGATTTTTTTCTTTATACTATTTTTAATTTCAAAATCGTTTTTGATCCCTTTATCTTTCATAGTTTCATTTTCTTCTATCTTTTTTCTCGTATGTGAAGCAACATCACTTTCATTAAGAACTCCTCTTGTTTCGGTTCTTTTAAATATTTTTGAATCGTTATCATTCTTTATTCCAGTTTTTATTGTTTTTCTTTTCAAGGATAATGAGTATAAATTTTTTGTTTACCTTCTGTATCTTGCGTTTATAAAAATTGTTTTCTATCTCCTGTTGACATTTTTTATCAACAGAAAGAATAAAAAATATGATAAAAAAGAGATAATAAAATTTTCTTTGCCATTATATTTTAATGGAGTACTGGGGAGTGTTTCAAAACAGATAGATAAATTTGTGGTTTCACTCTTTTATTATGGTAAAAGTTTTGCTGATTATTCAACAGGTAGTTTTGAGATACCTCTTGTTGCAAGATTTTTTTCGGGAGTATTCCATGAAAGAGCGGACTATATAAAAGAGAAGATCGAGGAAAATAAAAACGGGGAGTTGAAAAAAGATTTTGAAAAAATTTTAAAGTATTCGGTTTTAATTTTAGGGATATTAACTTTATTTTTCTTTCTAAATTCAAAAATAATAATTGAAATTTTGTTCTCAGAGAGATATGTTGAGTCATATAGATTTTTTATGGTCTATCTCACGGTTTTACCTTTAAGAAACATTCCATTTGGTTTTTTACTTTCACTCAAAGGTAAAAATGTTTTACTTTTTTTGATATCACTTCTTGATTCTTTTTTAACAGTTTTATTCTCCCTGATATTCGCAAAATTTTTCAATACCTTTCTCGTTTCCTTCTCTTTTGTTATTGCGACGGTTGTTTCAGTTTTTATAACGATTTTTTCTATCAAGGATATCTTTCCATCTAAAATGTTTGTTAAAAGATATTTTCTGATAGTTTTTTTTCTTCTTGTTTCAACACCATTGTTAAACAGATTCAACAACGTACTTTTATCTTGTTTGTTTGTTCTGATTTATATTATTTTTGATATTCTGCTATTCTGGAGAAAGAGATGAAAATCAAAATCCTTGGTTCAGGTACATCAACAGGTGTTCCAATCATCGGATGTTCATGTCATGTTTGTCTGTCAGATGATAAAAGGGATAAAAGAACAAGGCCTGGATTATTACTTATTAAAGATGATTTTAATCTTCTTATAGATGCCTCACAGGATCTCAGAGAACAGTTATTAAAAAGCAAAATTGATAGAATTGATGGTATTCTCATTACACATGCACATGCTGATCATATATTTGGACTTGATGATACAAGGATGATCTCAAAAAAGTATAAAAAGAGTATGGAAATCTTTTGTACAAAAAAAGTTGAAAGAGAAATCAGAAGAGTTTATTCTTATGTTTTCAACGGTTCACAGGAAGGTGGGGGAAAGCCAAAATTTTCTTTTTTCGATGTTGAAAAGTTAAAAAATATTGGTCCATTTTCATTGAGAACTTTTGATTATTACCATGGAAATATAAAGATGAAAGGTTTTATTCTCGATGATCTTGTGATACTTATGGATGGTTCTTACATAGACATAAAAAATTTTAGATTTATAAAAAAATATGGAAAACATATAATAATCAACGCTTTAAGAACAAGACCTCATCCAACTCATTTTTCAATAGCGGAATCTATTTTTTTTGTGAAATCTCTTGAATTTGAAAGTGGATTTTTGGTACATATATCAGATTCTTTAAAACATGAGGATATGTTAAAGATTGTACCAAAAAGTATTTTTCCCACATATGATGGTATGGAAGTTGAAATATGAAAAAGTTCAAAATATTTTCAAAATATTCTCCCTCAGATGAACAGAAAAAGGCCATAGACAAACTTGTAGAGGGAGTTTTGAATGGTAAAAAATATCAGGTTCTGCTTGGAATAACAGGTTCTGGAAAGACATTCACGATAGCGAATGTTATAGAGAGGTTAAACAAACCAACTTTGATAATCTCGCACAACAAGACACTTGCAGCACAACTGTATGGTGAATTGAAAACTCTCTTTCCTGAAAACAGTGTTGAGTATTTTATTTCTTACTATGATTACTATCAACCAGAAGCCTACCTTCCCGATAGAGATATTTATATAGAAAAAGAGGTTGATATAAACGAGTATATTGATAAATTAAGATTAAGAGCAACTGTTTCATTATATGAAAGAAATGATGTGATTATTGTTGCCTCTGTATCATCAATATACACTCTTGGGTCACCTTCAGATTATTATGATCAAATTTTTTCAATCAAAAGGGGAGATTTTTACAATCTTGAAAGGTTGATAGATAAACTTATAACGATGCAATATCAGAGAAACGATATAGATTTTTCAAGAGGAAGATTCAGAGTACTGGGAAACACGATAGACATCTTTCCATCGCACCTTGATATTCCCGTAAAGATAATCTTTGATGATCAAAAAATAGATGAGATATACACGTTTGATAGTATAAATAATTCAAAAATTGAAGAACTTGAAATTTTTTCTTTCTTTCCTGCAAAACATTTCGTGACATCAGACGAAAGAATAAAAAGGGCTGTTGTGTCGATTAGAAAAGAGTTAAAAGAAAGGGAAAAAGAATTGAAAGAAGAAGGAAAAATACTCGAAGCGACAAGGTTGGTGTCGAGAACGAACTACGATCTTGAACTTTTAAAAGAAGTTGGATACTGTCCCGGTATTGAAAATTATTCAAGACATATTGATGGAAGGAAAGAAGGGGAAAGACCTTACACTCTTATAGATTATTTCAGAGAAGATTTTTTGACTGTGATTGATGAATCGCATGTAACGATTCCACAGATAAGAGGGATGTATAATGGAGATAGGGCAAGAAAGATGAATCTTGTTGAGTATGGATTCAGATTAAAATCTGCACTCGATAACAGGCCTTTAAAACTTGAAGAGTTTGAAAGAATAACCGGACCTATAATCTGTATGTCAGCGACACCCGATGAGTACGAGGTAAATAAAGCGACAGAGGTTGTTGAACTTATCATAAGACCAACAGGACTCGTTGACCCTGAAGTTGTAATTAAAAGTTCAAAAAATCAGATAGAGGATCTTATAGTTAACATAAAAGAGGTTGTTGAAAGAAATGAAAGAGTTCTTGTAACAACATTAACAAAAAAGATGGCAGAATCACTTGCTAAATATCTTGAAGATAAGGGAATAAAGGTTAAATATATGCATTCTGAGATAGATTCGATTGAAAGAGTCAGTATAATAAGAGGTTTAAGATTGAAAGAATTCGATGTTCTTGTAGGGATCAATCTTTTAAGGGAAGGACTCGATTTACCTGAGGTATCGCTTGTTGCGATACTCGATTCTGATAAAGAGGGCTTTTTGAGATCTGAAACATCTTTGATACAGACGATTGGAAGAGCTTCAAGGAATGTTAATGGAAAAGTTATACTCTATGCTGATAGAATAACCGAAAGTATGAGAAAAGCGGTTGAGATAACAAATAGAAGGAGAGAAAAACAGTTACTTTACAACAAAGAACACAATATAACCCCAAAAACGATATCAAAAGAGATAGAGGATATACTTATCATCACAGATATAGCATCATCCTTTACAAAAGAAGTAGAGAGTCAGATAGATGAGGATTACAAAAAATTGTCAACAGTTGAAAAAATAGACCTTATCGAAAAACTAACCGAAAAGATGCACAAATTTGCTGCAGAACTTGAATTCGAAAAGGCAGCAAAATTAAGGGATAAAATAAAAGAGATAAAAAGAAGTATTGACTAACTGTCTTTATTTGAAATAAAATTCAAAAACCTTATAAATCCACTTGTAAAAATGTTATCAACACTCTCTCCGACACATGGGAAAAAGCACCCATCACATTTTGAAAGTTGTTTTATGTTGCATTCGTAAATATTTTTATCTTTTAATTTTGTAAATCCATCGGAAAAAATGTTTCCATAACTTTTCATATCTTCAACAAAGCGAGGTTCACATGGATTTATCGTTCCATCGTTTTCTATCTGAACTGAAATTTTTGCTTTGTTGCAAATATATGGAAGGTTATCTCTCATAATTTTTAATGCTTTTATCGAATTGTTAACCGGATATCCTATTTTCTTATAATAGATTATTCTATTAAAAACATCATACCTTTCTTTTTTATCGAGTATTATATTTTCATTGTAATCTGAAAAGATATTTGATGGAAAAAATTCTACAATGATTCCATATTTTTTTGCAAACTTTAATACATCCAAAGCATCATCTTTATTGATTCTGTTTATATGTGACCAGATCTTCAATCGAACATTTTTTTGATTTTTGAAAAGTTCAATGCCTTCAACTATTTTCTCAAAAAGTTTAGGGGTTCTTCTTGTTCGGTCGTGTTTTTCACCAGTTGATTCTAACGAAATTATTATTATATCGATGTTGTCTTTAATATCATCATACCTTTCTTTTAAAAGGTAACCAGATGTACACATGCTTGTTTTGTATCCGATATCTTTTGCTGTTTTAAGGAAAAACCCAAGATCTTTAACCATCAATGGTTCTCCTCCCCATAAAACATAGGTCGAAAACCCCATATTCCAGCCATCTTTTAAAATTTCTTTGATTTTCTCTTTAGTGATAACGATTTCATTCGGATCAGAATTTTTCCAGAAATCACAGAATTCACATTTGCAATTACATGATAGTGTAGGTTTATGATAAAGAATAAAAGGTCTTCTTTTAACGATAGAAGATAAAGTTTTTATATAATATTTTATCCGTATATTTTTACTCAGCATATTTTGATTATATTTGTTTGAACAAAGTTTATCAATAGCAGAACACTTGATTTTTGTTAAGGCAGGTTTATTATAAAATTATGAAAACAAAAATTTTGATTTTTATTTTTCTTGTTATCTTTATAAAATCTTTTTCCGAAATAAGAATTCTTGTTGATAAAAACGATTTTGATCTTCTGAAAAAAAATTTAAAATCGTTAGATATAATCGGATTTGAAAAGGATAAAAATTACCTTCTTAACCTTACAGATGATGATTTTGTTACTGTCAGAAATTTGAATTTGAAATATAAAATTTATGAACCCAAAAGTTATAAACTCGACTATAAAAGTCTGTCAGAATATTATTCGTATATCGATTCTCTGGTTTTAAAATATCCTAACATCGTAAAACTTGAAACACTTGGTTTCACTTTCAACAAGAATCCTCTTTTGATTTTAAAAATAAACGGACAAGATCCTTCAAATTATTATGGGCAGAATACTTTTCTTTTAATGGCTTTACACCACGCAAGAGAATGGCAAACAACAGTAACAGCAATATTTTTTGCAGAATCTTTGCTTGCTTCTTATGGTAAAGATAGTTTAATAACTGATCTTGTAAATAGAAATTTTATAATAGTTTTTCCAATAGTTAATCCTGATGGGTACTATTATTCACATGATGATCCTTCAGGTGATAACTACTGGAGAAAGAATAGAACCTATAGAAACGGATATTATGGAGTTGATCTAAATAGAAATTATGGAGGTGGATGTAACAGGATAGTTCAGAGTGATTGGGGTTATCCATCTGGAATAACACATAACCCTTCAGATCTTTATACATACTGTGGCCCTTATCCATCAAGTGAGATCGAGGTCAGATGTGTTGAGGATATTGTAAAAAACTATAATGTGAAAATTTCTTTATCACTCCACTCCTATGGAGAAGATGTTCTTTACCCATGGGCTTCCGTTTACAACCTTACTCTTGATGAAGGTATAATAAAAGATTTTGCTCACAGGATAGCATCCAGAATGAAAAAAAATAGTGGAGAACCTTATGATACTTTAAGATCTGTTGCTTTATATGCAACAACAGGTGATACTGATGACTGGATATATGGATTTTCAAAATTTGTTAAAGGGAAAACAACTGTTCCTTTTACTGTTGAAATGGATAACACTTTTCAACCACCAGCATCAACTCTTGATACTTTATGCAGGAATATTTTCCCTGGATTCTTGCAAGGGCTAATTTTAACTGACAGTGTTGATGGGAAAACCGAAGAGATACCTTTGAAACCTGAAGTCGAAATCGTTTCGGATTCACTTTTCTGGACTCTTCAAAATGATGAATTTTCAGATTTTTATAGAGTAAAAATATATTCGCAAATGGAAAATTTAATTGATAGTGTAAACGAACTTGATCTTTATAATCTGATAAACATAAGTTTAGATTCGTCGGTTTACCATTCACCAAAATACTCTTTCCATCCAAAAAATATTAACAGTTCGTTTTCGATAATCGAAAGCAAATATAAAAGAGAATATTTCACAAATGATACATTTTATATGATGTTAAAGTATGACCTCGAAAAGGACTATGATGTAATGCTTGTTGAATATTCAACGGATGGTTTTGAGTATGAACCGATCGATACAAATTTTTATAAGTTTACTGGAACTGATCTGAACTGGAATCTTTTGAAGATTCCTTTTAAGGATGATTCAAACTATATATTTGTGAGAATCAGAACACTCTTTGATCCATTCACTTTAAACAGTGGTGTATGGGTTGACGATATCGGTTATCTTACATCTTTTAAAAATGATTCAATTTTTAAAGATTCAGTTATTGATACATCAATGTTGATAGAAATTCCATCTGTAGTTCAGACGAACAGGAATTTTTTTGAAGTTATTCCTTATAAAGAAAATTTTGGTTTTACGGTTTCTTCAGATTATATTGAGTATTATTTCCCTCTGTCTTTACCTCCGATTTTTCAGGATAGTTTAAAAGTTAATGATTACAATGTCGAGTTTGATTTTAAAGAAAAACAACTGATTTTAAAATCTCTGCTAACCAAAAGAAAAGATCTGATCTTAAAAATATACGACCTGAGTGGGAAAAAGATTTATCTTGAAAAATTTTCTTTTGAAAAAGAAAAAAAGATAGATCTAAAATTTTTGAAAACTGGAAGATACTTTTTGCTTCTTGAAGGAAAAGACAAAAAAAGATACTCGGTTTTGATTTTAAAATGAAAGAGGAAATTTTTGAATTTCTTGAATATCTGAAAAACAACAGAGGATATTCTGAAAACACTGTAAAATCTTATGAAGATGATCTTGATCAATTCGTTTATTTTTTAGAGGAAAATAGAATAGGTGATTTTAAATCAGTAAAAAGAAACGATATAAGAAATTTTACAACATTTTTAATCGAATCGAAACTTTCAAAACGATCGATCACAAGAAAAATATCAACACTTAAAACATTTTTTAAATTTTTGAAACATAAAAAGGTAATAGATAATGATCCAATGTCTTTCTATAGAGGTTTAAAGTTTGAAAAAAAATTACCACAGACACTTTCAGTCGCTGTTGTTTCAAGGTTTTTGGATTCGTTTAAGGATGACGATTTTTTAGAGTTAAGAGATCATCTGATTTTTGAAATACTTTACGGATGTGGAACAAGATCGAATGAACTTATAAACATTGAAGACAAGGATATCGATATTGAAAACAGGATAATAAGGATAGAGAAGGGAAAAGGGGATAAAGAAAGAATAGTTCCGTTTAACAACAAAATAAAAGAGTTGATCCTTAAATATATACCTTTAAGGGATAAAATCAGAAAACAGGATTGTAAAGCACTTTTGATTTCAAGAAATGGTAAAAAACTTGATAACAGTATAGTCAGGAAAATTGTGAAAAAAAGGATAAAAGATTTTGCTGAAATATCCAACATTTCCCCACACACTTTAAGACATTCTTTTGCCACACATCTTTTAAATAGTGGAGCTGATATTAGATTCGTTCAGGAACTTCTTGGTCATTCTTCAATAGGAACTACACAGATATATACTCATACATCAGTTGAAAGGTTGATAGATGTTTACAACGATTGTTTTAAAAGGAAGGATCAATAACTTTTTCCGTTATCAACAAGATTTTTGGATATTCCGATTTTTAGATTTTTCAAAGAATTTTTGTTGTAAAAAAATTGAACAGAATCTGTTTTTGAGAAACCGATCTCTTCGGGTTTTTCTCCATTATATAATCTTATAGCAACGTTTCCACAGAGATAACCATGATATGATGGATCTGGTGAAATCGCAAAGTTTGCACCATTTTTTACAAAGGTTGAATATGGAGCGATTATTGGAATATTTTCACTTCTTGCGATTTTTAAAAGGTATTCAAAACCCTCTTTTGATGTTACGAGTTTGTCCTTTCCAAGCCATAATGCCTTTATCCCTACAGTTTTTAAAAGTTTAAAGGTTAAAGGAAGATCATCTAAACTCGAGATGTTTCCAAGTTCTACAAATATTCCTTCCTCTTCTGCTATGGTCTTAAACTTTTTAGCATAATCTAATGAGTTATCAACCGAGAAAATTAGACCTAAAGAATCATAAAGAGGCATATTCTTTTTCAACCATGAAAATATTGTCTTCTCGTTAAGATCAAAAATAACACCACAAACATTTTTTTTACTTTTTATATTATTGGGAATACTTGTTACCATAGAGAGGATCAGAGGTGTAGAATCTATCTTTTCTCCGATCTCCTTTACTGCAAAATAACCAACAAGAAGTACAGTAGATGGTTTATCATTTTTTATCTTTTCGACTATGAAATCAACATTTTTTTGTTCGTTGTTCAAATTGAAATATACAAGATCATATTCAGCCCTTTCTTTAAAAGTATAGAGCATTGGCGAGTAAATCTCATTGTCTTCAGATTGGATGACATATATATTAAAAGAGAAGATACTCAAAAATAAAAACGGGACGCACAACAATAAACTAATTTTTTTCATATACGATACCCTTTTTTCCAATATCGGACCTATAAAAAGTGTCATCGATATTTATTTTCTTAATATTAGAGTAAACTCTTTCAATTGATTTTTCAAGGGTGGTGTCAAACGAAGTTAAATTTAAAATCCTTCCTCCCGTATTTTCATAGATGTTGTTTTCGATTTCTTTTGATGAAGCATGGAAGAGTATTGTATTGTTATCAAAAATTTTTTCATCAATCGAAAATCTGATCCCCTTTTTATAATCATCAGGATAACCTTTTGCTGCTATAACGATTGTTGTAGCATAAAGATCTTTTAATTTTATAGTTTTTGTATTCAATTCACCTGATGCAATCTCAAACATTATATCGTAAAGGGAAGAATCCAATAAAGGAACTATCGATTGTGTTTCGGGATCACCGAATCTTGCATTGAATTCAACAACAAAGACATCTCTCCCGCTCACCATAAGACCAGCATACAAAAGTCCTTTAAAAGGTTTTCCCTCTTTTCTTAAAGCATAAATGGTGGGTTCAACAATTTTTTCAACACTTTTTTCGATGAGTTTTTGATCAAGAAGTTTACATGGAGCATAGGAACCCATGCCTCCGGTATTTGGTCCATTATCGTTATCAAATGCCTTTTTATGGTCCTGAGCAGGTGGAAGAAGTAAAAAATTTTTTCCATCGGTTAAAATGAAAAGTGAACATTCATCCCCGGATAAAAACTCTTCAAAAACTAATCTCCTTGCAGCATCTTTGAAAACATTTTTTTGGTAAATGTCTTCAATCGCTTTATTAAAATCGTTATCATTTCTTATTATCAAAGCACCTTTTCCAGCGGCGAGTCCTGAAACTTTTATAACAAATGGAAAAGAAAATTTTCTTTTTAAATCTTTTGTTTCTTCAAATGAGTTTGAGATCTCATACCTTGCTGTTGGAATGTTATATTTTTTCATCAGATCTTTGGCAAACGACTTATCGGTTTCGATCTTCGCACTCTCCTTTGATGGTCCAAAGACCTTTATTCCTTTTGATTCTAAAATATCAACCGCTCCATCATCCAGAAATTTTTCTGGTCCTATAACAACCATCTGTATATCTTTTTCTTTCACAAATTTTGCAAGATCTTCATAAAAGTTTGTTTTTGAAAATTCGGGAGATTTCAAAGAATAACTTGATATGGTTGGATTTGGATCGTATGAGTAAACGAGGGCTCTATCACTGTTCAATTTATAACACAGCGCTGACTCCCTTCCCCCATTTCCAAGTAAAAAAAGATTCCTTTTCATAGATTTAATTCCTCTTCAGAAAATATTTCGGCTTGAAACTTATAGATCTGTGTGTCTTTTTCTTTATAACAATCGGGATAGAGACCCGCCTTCAAACATGTTTGTTTTAAAAATTGTTCTCGATCGTAGCCCCATTCAGTTGCAACCTGAGGAAGCAGTAAACCACTTCGAAATCCTTTTTTAACAAGTAACCCATCTTTTCCAACAGTTATCTCTTGCAGATCTTCAACCTTTTGAAGTGGAGTTAAAACTGATATTTCAATCTTTACTCTTTCAAATTCATCAAGAGTCAACGGATAAAACCTCGGATCGTTGAATGCTGCCTCTATAGCCATCTGGGAAACTGCTTTATAAAGTTCCATAACAGGTTGAATATAACCGATACAACCTCTCAGATCACCATCTATTTTTAATGTAACAAAACATCCTGATTTCCTTTTCAATTCCTCACTTTCCGGTTCAGCCAATATTAAATTTTCACCCTTCAACTCTTTAAGGATCGTTTTTCTTGCGAGTTTTAAAAGATAGATTTTATCGTTGTTATCCATTTTTTACTCCAGCATAAGAAGTGTATCCAACAGTATAACCCGAGTAATCGTTTGTAATATCAGCACTCGTTATATGATGAAGGTGTACGAAGTTTTTTATATTGTATCGTTTATTTAAAAGCAAAATCAAAGTTATCGGACCAAAACCACATGCAGGGGAGTTGCCAGATATTTCCTCTTCGACTATATAATCGTAAAAAAGTTTATAGTCATTTGAAGAAATTTTTGAAATTGTTTTTTTGTCGGTCTCGATTGCTTCATCATAATCGTTTCCGTGATAGAGATCTGATGATGCGATGAAACATGTTTTTGATAGGTTGAATCCCGAAATCTTTTCAACAAAATCGAGAGCATTTTCAACTGTTTGTTTGGCCATTATCAATGGTACAAAAAGAAAATCTTTTGAAAAAATATATTTTAAAAAGATCGATTGGACTTCAACCGAGTGTTCATCGTTATGAATATTTTCGTTGAATACAAAATTTTTTGATTTCAATCTATTCAAAAAATCTCTGTCGATTGTTATGTTCCCAAAAGGTGTTTCCCACACCTCTGATTCAGGCATAACAAATCCATCAAAAAGATGGTGATGGGATGGACCGATAACAACTATTCTTTCTATATCTTTATCCTTTAAAAGTTTATAGAAATGGTAGGCAGTGAATCCTGAATAGATGATCCCTGCGTGGGGAACTATTCCAGTGAAAATATCACCTTTGACTTTTTGCTCTATATTCTCATCAAACTTTTTAAAAAGTTTTTCTATTTGATTTGCAGATGAAGGATAAAAATAACCAGCAAATTTCGGTTGTCTTATCTTCAAATTTTCTCCTTTTTCAAGCCCATATCGATCACTGTTTTTTCAACAAGTTTTTTGTTGTTTTCCGATAGAGGGGCAAGAGGTAATCTTAACTCTCCGGAATCAAGATTTAAATATTTCATGCAGTATTTGACTGGAACCGGATTTGTTTCAACGAATAAAACTTTTGCAAGAGGATATAGAAAATCATGAAGTTTTTTGCATTCTTCTAAATCGTTTGCAAAAAATAGTTCAAATAGTGATTGCATATAATCTGGAACTACATTTGATATGGTTGAAATTATGCCAACACCTCCAACTGAAAGTAGTGGTAAAAACAAAGAGTCCTCTCCAGACATCACCGAGAACCCCTTTTTTGCTTTCAAGAGTATTTCAGTTGTCTGGTTTATGTTTCCGCTCGCTTCTTTTATCCCGACTATATTCTTTATCTCCGAAAGATAAGCAACGGTTTCAGGTAAAATGTTGACTCCCGTTCTTGATGGAACATTGTATATTACTATTTCGAGTTTTGTTGATTTTGCAACCTTTTTAAAATGTTCAACAAGTCCCTGCTGGTTTGGTTTGTTGTAATATGGTGTTATAACAAGAGCATAATCTACTCCGATACTTTCAGCGATCTTTGTTTTTTCAATAGTTTTTTCTGTGTTGTTTGTACCTGTTCCGGCAATAAGATAAGCATTTTTCTTATTCGAATTTGCAACCCTTATAACCTTTTCCCATTCATCGTCTGATAGAGCAGGTGATTCTCCAGTTGTTCCGCATGCAAGTATTCCGGAAACGTTATTATCGAGTTGTCTTTTGATCTGTTTTTTAAACATTTCAAAATCAATACTTTTGTCCTTTTTAAAAGGGGTTACAAGTGCAGTGCAACAACCTTTTAATCCCATATTACCTCCTATTTTACATACATACTATCCATTGTAAGAGGTGGATTTATTTTTATATTCTGGTAGTGGATATCCTCAACAACATCACCCTTTTCAAAATTGTAAAAACCTATCAAAAGATTATTTTCATCAAAAAACATCTTTGTTTCATCGAATCTGTACTTTTCAAGGTTTATGTTTTTTATGTGTATAAAATTTGTTTTAACACCTTTGAACTTTGCTTCACCTGTAAAAATTTCGACACCGTTATCATCGAGTATATCAAAAGTTCTGTTCAAAACATAAGGCCAATCTGATTCTGCAATGGTGATACCTCTTATATTTTTTACAAGAGAGTTCGAAAGATCCAAAGTCAATTTTATTTTTGAAAGTATTCCACCCTGCCTTCCGGTTACCTTTTGAGTTTTACAATCAAAGAATGCTTTGCTGCCAAGTCGGTCACCTTTTATTGACTCCATTCTGATATACTTCGGTTTTAAAAATTTGTAATCCCAATAGTTGTCTGTTGATTTGTTGTTTGATTTCACATACTCATGAAGAATACAGGTATATGTTGTAGTGGTATCAAGAATCGATTTGAAAGAGTTTAGAATTTTTAGAGATTCCTCCTTTGGATCAGAAAAAAGTGTAAGTGAAACAAGCAAAATGAAAATAACAAAAAATTTTTTCATTTTTTCCTCTTTTTTGTATTCTTATCGAGTGCTAAATCTATGACCTGATCAAAATTTTTCACAAAATAGAATTTTAAACCTTTCAATGTATCCTTTGAGATCTCATCAAGATCCCTTCTGTTGAATTCAGGTAATATTATGTTTTTTATACCAGCAAGTTTCGCACCGATGATCTTTTCTTTGACTCCTCCGATAGGTAGAACTTTTCCTCTCAGTGTTATCTCTCCTGTCATTGCGATATCACTTCTTACCGGTATCTCTGATAGGATAGAAACGATAGATGTTGCAAGTGTGATTCCAGCGGATGGTCCATCCTTTGGAATAGCACCTTCTGGCAGATGAATATGAAGATCATACTTTTCAAAATCCTCTGGTTTTATTTTAAATTTTTTGTAATTGGCTTTGATGTATGATAAAGCAGCCCTTGCACTCTCCTTCATAACTTCACCGAGTTGACCTGTTAGAATAAGGTTACCTTTTCCAATCATCTTTATCGCTTCAACAAAAAGTATCTCTCCTCCGTTTGGAGTCCATGCCATTCCTGTCGTTATGCCTATTTCTGATTTCTTTTCTGCTTTATCCGACAAAAATTTTCTTTTACCTAAATAGTCCTTTACATTGTTCTGGTCTATACGAAATTTTTTGTTTTTGTTTTCAGCTATTTTCTTGGCAACTTTTCTGCATATACTCCCTATGGTTCTTTCAAGATTTCTCACACCCGCTTCTCTCGTGTAACCATCGATTATCTCTTTCAATCCTTCATCCGTTACTGTCAGATTTTCCTTCGTTAAACCGTTCTCTTCTATCTGTCGTGGTAAAAGGTATCTTTTTGCGATAAAAATTTTATCGTTTATCGTATAACCTGGAAGTTCTATAACCTCCATTCTATCGAGAAGTGCTGGTGGAATCGTGTAAAGAACATTTGCTGTAGTTATGAACATCACCTGTGAAAGGTCATAAGCAAGATCAAGATAATGATCCTGAAAAGTATCGTTCTGCATCGGATCAAGAACTTCAAGCAATGCACTTGATGGATCACCTCTAAAGTCTGAACCTATCTTGTCTATTTCATCAAGCATAAAAACTGGATTGGAAGTTTTTGCTTTTTTTATTTCCTGTATTATCCTTCCAGGTAATGCCCCCACATAGGTCCTTCGATGACCTCTTATTTCCGCTTCATCATGGATTCCACCAAGGGAGATCCTTACAAAACTTCTTCCGAGTGCTCTTGCAATAGATTTCCCAAGAGAAGTTTTTCCTACACCTGGTGGTCCAACAAAACAGAGGATTGGTCCTTTTGAATCGTTTTTCAGTTTTCTCACAGCAAGGTATTCAAGTATCCTTTCTTTGACTTTTTCAAGATCATAATGATCTTCATTCAAAATTTTTTCCGCTCTTTTTATATCAAGGTTATCTTTGGAGTATTCGTTCCAGGGCAGTTCAAGTATCCAGTCGATATATGTTCTTGAAACATTGTAATCAGGCATCATGGGGTTCATCATTTCAAGTTTTTCGATCTCCTTTTCAACAG
Organism: Caldifarciminota bacterium; assembly: GCA_037481815.1. Taxonomy (GTDB): domain Bacteria; phylum Hydrothermota; class 32-111; order 32-111; family 32-111; genus 32-111. The sequence continues at coordinate 228,572 of JBBFKX010000003.1, read as the reverse complement.
TTTCGACAACATTTTGTGGCATCTTCTTTTTCTTTAACTTCTCTCTCAACTCGTTTATCTCTTTATCTTTTGGATCTTCCTCACCAAGTTCCTCTTTTATCGCCTTCAACTGTTCCCGCAGGAAAAATTTTTTCTGATCCTCATTGATTTCACTTGTTACCTTTGATTTGATCTTCTGACCAAGTTCAATTATCGATGTCTCTTTTGCAAGTATCTCACTGATCCTTTCCATCCTTTTAGTGGAATTTTTTATCGTTAGGATCTCATACCTTGTATTCACATCGATAGGAAGGTTTGAAGCGATAAAATCGGCAAGTTTCCATCCTTCCTGAATACTATCAAGTATTTGAAAAATTTCTTCTGGAAACTGTTGTGAGAGTTTGATATAGTTTTTGAACTGCTCCTTTAAATTTCTTATGAGTGCCTGATAAGTTATAGTTGTACTTTCAACTTCCTCGATCTGTTTATATTTTACCAGAAAGTATGGTTTATCATTTGTTAATATTTCTTCTATTTTTGCTCTTTTCATTCCCTGTAGAAGTATTCTGACAGAACCATCTGGAAATCTGAGCATCTTCATTATATTCGCTATAACACCGAACTCTTCAATCTCTTTTGTTGTCAGGTTTGAAAGGTTTTCTTTTTTCGTGTATCCTAAAAATATGAGTTTGTTTTGTGATAACGCATCATCTATGAGTTTTATCTGATTTGGCTCGTTTACTGCTACAGGTAGAATCAAAAGAGGATAGATTATAACATCGTTTCTGACAAGTAATGGTAAAATTTCGGGTAGTTCTCTATTTTCTTCATTAACCTGTTGTTCACTGTTTTCAACATTTTTTATATTTTCATCCATAGTCGATCCTTTCTATTCAATGGTAATTTTTTTGATCTTTTTATAAACGAGAGGAATCTCGATTCTTAAAAATCCGTTGTTGTACTCTACTTCCATATTATCTATATCACTGTTTGAAGGGATTTTAAACCTTCTTTCAAATGGACCATACTCTATTTCCATGTGGTAATAACAGATGTCGTTTTCTATGAACGACTTTCTTTTCTTTTCACCTTTTAAGATTAAAATATCATCACTTACCGTGAGAGAAATATCTTTTTTTTCAACACCAGGTATTTCGACAACTATTATAAATCTATCCTTCACCTCATATATGTCTGCAGGGGGTATAAGATGAGTCCTTCTATAGGAAACAACCCTTGAAAATCCGAAAAAATCATCTATTAAACTGTCCAATTTTTCATTGAAAGGATCATCCTTCATCTGACCTCCTTATTTTCTTACAAGAGAAACATTTCCACTACCTGATACTATTTTTCCAATCTTTCTATATTCTATTTTAATTTTTTTAAAGAAATTTTCAACATCCAAAACATCTTTTTTATCAACTATCAATACGATTCCAATACCCATGTTAAACACTCTGTATGCTTCTTCAAATTCTATATTTCCAAGTTCACAGAAATTTTTAAAGAGTTTTGGGACTTCCCATGAAGAGGTATCTATAAGAGCATCGACTTTTTCAGGCAGAATCCTTTTGATGTTATCTTTAAAACCACCACCTGTAATGTGGGATATTCCTTTAACTTTCTTATGTTCAATTAGAGGATAAACTTCTTTGAAGTAAGATCTATGTGGTTTTAAGAGTTCTTTGAATAGAGGTTCTTTTGAGTTATTAAGAGGTTTTTTTAAATCTAAATTTTTTTCTTTTATTATCCTTCTTATCAAAGAATAACCGTTTGTATGAAACCCGTCTGAAAAAAGTCCAAAAATCTGATCACCGGTTTTTATCTTTTTTCCTGTTATGAGTTTATCCTTTTCACATATTCCAACTATGAACCCTACGATATCGTAATGTGTGAAGTTATAAACATCAGACATCTCAGCAAGTTCTCCTCCAACAAGGGAAAGAGAATTTTTTTTGCATGCAGAAACCATTGAGGCGATTATCCTGTTTACAATTTTTCTATCAAGTTTTCCCATTCCAATGTAATCAAGAAAATACAGAGGTTTTGCTCCAACAGCAAGAATATCGTTTACGGAATGGTTGACGATATCCTCTCCAAGGTTATCAAAAAAGTTTACCTGTTCTGCAATTAGAACTTTTGTTCCAACACCATCACATGATGATACCAATACTGGATTTTTATATCCTGCAAATTTCCCCGAATACATACTTCCAAAAGTTCCAATATCTGAAAGCACCTGTCTGGAATAGGTTGATTTTACAAGATTTTTTATGTCATTTACAGTTTCATTTGCCTGATTGATGTTAACACCAGAATCTTTATACTTCATCTTTATACATCCTTTCTTTGATTGTTATTCCCATAAGGGATAGTCCGATTTTTATTATTTCTCTTGCTGAAAATAGAACTGATATTTTTTTTAACATTTCTTTTTTATCGTTCATATCAATTATTCTGTAATCATGGTAAAACTGGTGAATCAAAGAGGAAAGTTCTATAAGATAATTTGGAATTTTTTGCAACTCATAAGAAAAAGCGGTATTGTAAACAACATATGGAAACTCTAAAAGTTTTTTTGCGATATCTCTTAAATTTTTATTCTCAAAATTTTCAAAATCAAAAACTATTTCATTTTCTTTTAAATTTGCTTTATCAAAAAGGGATGATAACCTCGCATAACAGTATTGAACATAATACACAGGATTATCCATACTTTTCTCTTTTGCTTTTTCTATATCAAAATTGAACGGCTGGGATAGTTTTCTGGAAAGGATCATGAATTTTAAAACATCGGTATCTATCTCTTCGGAAAGTTCATCAAGTGTTATAAATTCACCTGTTCGTTTTGACATCTCATACTTTTTTCCATCTTTTAATATCGTAACGAGTTGCGCTATTATGACATCGAATTCAACTTCCCTGTCAGAAATCATATTTATCGCTGATTTCAATCTTGGAACATATCCATGGTGATCAGGTCCAAGAATGTCTATGATTTTATTAAAACCTCTTTCGATTTTATAAAAATGGTATGCAATATCAGGTAAAAAATAGGTGAATTCTCCATCAGATTTTACTATTACTCTATCCTTATCGTCTCCAAAAATTGTTGTTTTTAGATATAAAGCATTATCCCTGGTGTATGTGTAACCTTTTTCTGATAATTTTTTTAAAACAGTTTCCAAATACTTTTTTCTGATATCCGATTCATGTATCCAGTTATCAAATTCGATAGAATATTTTTTCAACGAATCTTTTTGCCAGTTTAATATAAACTCTTTCCCATATTCTGAAGCGATTTTTATGTTCTCATCGTTGTAATCAGGTTCACCTATCATTTGTTTGAGTTTTTCAGATATATCCTTTATGTAATTTCCTCTGTATCCATTTTCAGGAAAGTTTTCAGGTTTATTTTTAGAAATGTGATAAAGTATCGAAGCCCCAAGATTGTATATCTGGTTGCCAGAATCATTTATATAATTTTCTTTTTCAACATCAAACCCGGAGTATTTTAGAACATTTGAAAGCATATTTCCCGCGACTCCAGCTCTTAAATTTACAAGAACAAGCGGGCCTGTTGGGTTTGCACTTATAAACTCTATGTTGACCTTTTTGTTGGTCGGTTCTTTTTTTCCATATGATTTATCGGTTGCGATTGTTTTGCATTCTTGAAAAATTTGTTTATCATCGAAAAATATATTTATAAAACCTGGAGAAACTATTTCAGTTCTATAATTATTTTCTTTTCCAAGTTTTTCTGAAATGGTTTTGGATATTTCCAGAGGATTTTTTTTGATCTTTTTTGAAAGTTGAAAAGAAATGTTTGTAGAAAGATCTCCAAAATCTGTAAAGGAAACCAACTCATAATCTTTAAAAGAAAATTCTACGGAAAATTCGTTTTCAACTATTTTTTTAAGATCATCTAGAAAAGTTTTAACCAGCATTATCATCACCTATGTGTGTTATCTTTCCATCTGCCCATAGTGATTCGAGAGAGTACCTCTCTCTTTCCTCCTGTTGAAAAATATGAACGACAACATCTCCATAATCCATAAGAATCCAGACACCAGCACTCTCACCTTCAATGTTTACATTTTTATAAAGTTTTTTCAGTTTTCTGTATATGTTTTCTTTGATTGCGTTTGTTTGTACAGAAGAGATACCTGTTGTTATTATGAAATAATCTGTAAAAGTTGAAATCTCTGTTAGATCTATTACAACGGTGTTCAACCCTTTTTTCTCAAGTATTGCATCAACGATCATTTTTACCTTTTTTTCCAAAAACACTCCTTTTTAATATGTTTTCATAATCTTTTCCAATTATTATTGTCACATCTATGTTGAACGTTGAATCAACGATGGAAAAAATATTGTTACACTTGAAAACTCTTGCGACATTTTTCGCATATTTCATATTTTTAGTTTTTCTGTCAACTATACATGTATTGTCTAGATTTTCTGTTTCCAGCATTTCAACCGAAAAAACTTCATAGTTTTTTTTCTTTAAAATTTCTGCAAATTTATAACCTATATCTTTTTTGTCTGTGGTATTTAAAATCTCAACTTTAATTATATACTTTTCTTTTTCAAAAATCAAAAAATAAATTAAACACACCAAGAAAACAATCAGAGCAAAAACAGAGATTATAAAAAATTTTTTCATCCTTTTAAATTTGAAAATGGAGGAATGAACTCGCCTTCTCTTGTTTCATAATTTTCAAGTGTTGAAAAGGATGAAATTCTTGTTCCTTTTCTTATGATGGATTTTCCCTTTATCACAACGAATGGTTCGATTATAACATCGTTTTCAAAAACAACATCGTATTCCATATAACAGGTGTGTGGAGATTTTATAGTAACTCCTTCTTTAAGTGCCGTAGAGATTTTTTTATTTAAAATCAGAGTTTCGATCTGAGACAACTGTTCCCTGTCATTTATTCCAGAAACCTCCAACACATTTTCAAGTTTTATTGTGCCTACTTTTACTTTTTCCTTATAACCTATCTTTATAAGATCCGTAAGATAGTACTCCTTTTGACTGTTATCGTTGGAAAGTTTTTTAAGGTACTTTTTTAGAAAGTCATGTTTAAAAACATATACACCAGAATTTACCTCTTTTATCTTTTTTTGATTTTGATTACAGTCCTTATCCTCAACGATCATTTTGACTTTTCGATTTTTTTCTTTTACAACTCTTCCGTAACCTGAAGGATTTTCAAGTTCCATTGTCAGAAAAGTTATTTCGTTTTTCTCTTTAATGTGTTTATCCAGCATTTTTGAAATTGTTTCCGCTGTTATTAGGGGAACATCACCAGCGAGAACAACTATGTTTGAATTCTGATCGAATCTATCAAAAGCACACATAACAGCGTGTCCGGTTCCAAGTTGTTCTTTTTGATATGCTATCTCAACCTTTTTGTCTTTTAAAAATTCTGTCACAAGTTCTGATCTGTTACCTACAAGAACAACAACCTTTTCATTTTTTATTTTTTCTACAGTTTCAAGAATATAACCAAGAATAGGTTTACCAAGAAGATCAAAAAGGACTTTTGGCTTATCCGATTTCATCCTTTTCCCGAGTCCAGCTGCGAGAATCAATATGTTGGTTTTTTCTTTCATCTCAATTTTACCCTTATGTTATCTATAAGTCGTGTTTTTCCAAAAAAAACTGCAAGAAATATTCTGCAATATTTTGTATCTTCTGTTACATCTTTCAAACCATTTTCATCGTATATTTCAATGTAATCTATCTTATCTGGTTTTTCATTTTCAATAAGTTCTCTAATTCGTTCTTTTGCTTTTTTTATATCCTTTTCTTTTTCTAAAATCTCTTTTCCAAGATTTAAAGATTTAAAAAGAACCGTAGCCCTTTTTCTCTCATCTTCTGAAAGATAGGAGTTCCTTGAACTCATCGCAAGACCATCTTTTTCTCTTACTATGGGGCAGGGAATAACTTTTAAATTAAAGTTTAAATCTTCTACCATCTTTTTTATTATAAGGTACTGTTGAAAATCTTTTTCTCCAAAATATGCTTTGTCAGGGCAAACAATGTTGAAAAGTTTTGCCACAACAGTTAAAACACCTTCAAAATGTGTTGGTCTTGATATACCACACAATTTTTCAGAAAGTTCCTTTATCTTAACTGAAACGAGCTGGTTATGATACATTTCTTGATCGGAAGGAAAGAAAAGAATATCACAACCATTCTCTTTCAATATTTTTTTATCCCTTTCGATATCTCTTGGATATCTGCCATAATCTTCATTGACTCCAAATTGGAGAGGGTTAACATATATTGATACAACAACAACATCGTTTTCCTTTTTTGCTCTTTTTACTAGTGAGATGTGTCCTTCATGAAGATATCCCATCGTTGGAACAAAACCTATACATTTGTTTTTCTCTCTTATTTTTGTTATTTCTTTTTTTAGTTGAGGTATTTTAGAAAAAAGTTTCATACTGATATTGGTTTTAAAAACTTCAACCCTTTAAAAGGTTTCTCAATCTCCTGAATGATTTGAGCGATCGATGCTTGGTCTTTTGATAGATCGACATCATCAACATTGACCATGAGTACCGGGGCATCCTTATACATCATGAAGAAGTTCGAGTAATTTTTCGAGAGTTGATTTATATAATCGTAACTTATATCCTGTTCAAATGTTCTATTTCTCTTCTTTATCCTTTCCATTATTGTTTCACATGATGCCTGAAGAAAAATTACGAGATCTGGTTTGGGAATCTCGGGTTCAATGAATTTTATTATATGTTCATAAAGTATGAGTTCATTATCGTCAAGGTTTAAATTGGCAAAAATCCTATCCTTTTCAAAAATATAATCGCTTATCACCATATCATAAAACATCCTTGTCTGTTTCAGTTTTTGGAGTTGTTTGTATCTTGCAAAAAGAAAATAGATCTGTGTCTGGAATGCATAATGTTTGACATTTTTATAAAAGTTTTCAAGAAACGGATTTTCTTCAACAGGTTCAAGAATTATCTCAGCATTGTAATGCTTTGCCAGCCTTGTTGCAAGAGTTGTTTTTCCAACTCCTATGACACCTTCAACACTGATAAACTTGTAAGAGTTTGTCAAAATAAAACTCCTTTTAAACTTTTCATGTTATACTCTTCAACTCTCTTACTTTTATCAATCTTTTGATAAACATCCTTCACTTTTATGTTAAACTTTGGCATTAAAAATTCAGGATCGATGTCCATCAAAAGTTTTATTATAAAATATCTATCCAAAACACTTTTGTGAGGGATTGTCAACTCCTCACTATTAATTATTATATCATTGTAAAACAATATATCAATATCAATTATTCTCGGACCCTTTTTTATTTTTGATTCTCTTCTTCCGATAAGATATTCTATCCTTTTTACAACCCTTAAAAGTTCATCTGGTGAAAAATCGGTTGATACTTTTAGTATTATGTTTAGAAAATCGTTCTGGTTTTCATAGTCAACAGGTTCAGTGTTGTACAATTTCGAAAAACCTGTGATTTTTATGTTGTTAAGTTTGATCAGTTTTATAGCATCAGAGATATTTTTTTCCCTATCACCTATATTCGAACCAAGACATAGAAGAATCATATCTTTTTGCATTTTTCCATCTCCACATAAGAACAGTATTTCATTCTATAAGGTTTATTTTTCTTAACAACCAACCTGAAAGAGTTTTTATCTTTGAAAAATTTTTTCAACCCTTTTTCAAGATATTCGATCATTTCCTCAATGAGTGAAAATTTATTGTTTTTTAACAGAGTTTCAACAGTATCGTAAACTTCAAAATAATCTATGAATTCTTTTTCTTCATACTCCAGCAGAATATCAACAAGATTTTTTTTCTTCTTCTCAACTTCATATACCCCGAGGAAGACCGGGAAATTTTTAATGTAAAGTATAACCTTATACATATTTACCTTCTATGATACCTATTGGAAGAATCATCTCTTCCATCGATATACCCCCATGTTGAAAGGTGTTGTAATATTCTTTTTTGTATTGGTTCAACTTTGTAGAATATACAAAGTATCCGTTTCCAAAAGTTATATACCATTTATCGTTTGGTTTTTGAATGGGCAGACCGAATTCATCGGGTTTATCGATAACAAGCAGATCTTTACTCTGAGGGGAGATAGATGAACCGAATTTATATTTTAAATTTATGGAAACATCTTTTCCTGTGTTTAAAATTATAGGATCTTTTGCGACTATTGAACCATGATCTGAAGTTATAAAAATTGTGAACCCATTATCAACGCTCTTTTCTATGAGTTCAAGAATTCCAGAAGTTTTTATCCATACTCCCATGAGGAAAAGAAGGGAACTTTCATCTGGAAGCATATCTTTTAGAATGTTTGATTCACTTCTTATATGTGTAAAAATATCCATTATGTTTATCACAAGAACATTTAAGGTGTTGTTTTTTAAATTTGAAAAGTTTGAAATATACTTTGAAAGGTTTTCGTTAGTTGAAACTTTTGAATAATGAACATTATCAACTCCATTCTTCTTTGCGAGTGACTTTAAAAATTCGTCCTCATATTGATTCTGGGATAAAGTATCCTCAAACTCCCATCTTTCTGGAAATATTTTATAAATTTCAACTGGTAGAAAACCACTGAAAATGGAATTTCTGCTAAACGGTGTTGCTGTTGGAATGATTGAAAAATAATGATCGTTTACAATTCTGAAATATTCTGAAAGTGTTGACTCAAAAATAAGGTATTGATCGTATCTCATACAATCTATAAGAATGAACAGAATTTTTTTATTCTGTTTTAATATTGGAAAAACTTTGTGTTCGAACAATCTATGTGAAAAAGTTAAACTTTTATCTTTTAAAAAATTGGGATAATTTTTGCTAACAAATTTTGCAAAAACTTTGTTCATATTATCTTTCGTTTGCTCGTGTAATGTTAAAATTTCCTTTTTTAAAAATTCGTTTAAAACAATATTCATCGAAGAAGAGATGCGATGGAGTTCAAAAAATGATTCTAAAGAGGGATCTCTGTTTAAATAAATTTCAACTTTTTTCAAAAAGTTTGAATATCTTTCTCCTATACTGTCAGATATTATTTTTTTATTTTCAAGTATCCTTTTGATCGTTGTCAACAGTTGCATCGCGTTGATCGGTTTTATCAGATAATCGTTTATTTTTAACGATATCGCATTTTTTATTATATCTTTATCATCGGCTTTTGTAACCATTATTACGGGAATGTTTGAAGAATACTCCTTTAAAAGGGATAGTGTTTCAATTCCATCAAGTCCAGGCATATACTGATCCAGGATTATCAAATCGAATTTTTCTGTTTTTACTTTTTCAAATCCATCCAGTCCACTCGATGATGGTATCACTTCATAACCCTCATTTTCCAGAAAGGTTGAAAGTGATTTGAGATTATCGATCTGATCATCGATCCATAAAATTCTTTTTCTCATCTTTATCAAGTATTATTAAAAAAGTTGTTCCATCGTTAACTGCGGTTCTTTCAAGTATCAGTTTTCCTTTATGGAAATCTTCAATTATTTTTTTCGCAAGAGGAAGACCAAGTCCCCAGCCAAACTTTTTGGTTGTGAATCCAATTTTGAATATATTTTCAATATTTTTTCTTTCGATACCAACACCATTATCCGATATTCTTATAAGAACTCGGTTATTTTCATTTTTTGTTTCTATTTTTATTTTCCCGTCCGGAATATTTTTTAAGGAATCTATACTGTTTTTGATCAAATTCTCTAAAGCCCATTTGAAAAGTTCTTTATCAACGGTTACCAGTTCGTCCCCATCCAGTTTTGTTTCAATCGAAATTTTATTTTTACCTGTTGTTGGAACTCTTTTTTTGAAATAAGAGGAAACATCATCTATGAGTTCTTTTAAATTTGTTATCTCAAAAACAGGATTTGAACCGATTTTGTTGAATCTGTTAGAGACGGTTTCAAGACGTGAACAGTCCTCTTCGATTCCATCAACTATATTTTTATCAATGGCTTGTTTTTCTTTTAACATGTATATCCATGTTTTCAGAGATGTTAGAGGGGTTCCAATCTGATGGGCTGTTTCCTTTGCCATTCCCGCCCAAATTATGTTGTCCTCACTCTTTCTGTATAAAAGAAAAGCATAAATTCCTATAAGAAGAAAAATAGAGGAAACTATCACCTGAAAGAATGGAGCGAACTGGAGTTTTTTATAGAGTGGATCTTCTCCCATGTGTATGATAGCAAGGACTTTTGAGTTGTATACAAGTTTAAACGGTCTTTTCTCGCTATCAAGTTTTTCAACTATTTTTTTTAAGTCAGCAAGGTATTTTGGATTATTTTCAATTTCAAAAACGGTATCTAGATAACCAACATTTCTCCAGGAAATTGGATAACCGGATGTATCAGTTAAAACTATTGGAAAAGAAATATTTTTTATGATCTCCTCAAAAATTATTTCCTCGCTTTTAGAAGTTTGATTCTCAGTGATTCCGGTTGCATACCTTGCGAAAATTCTTGATTGTATCAAAGATTTTTCTTCGAGTTTAAATATTATATCCTGAATGAAGAGAAAGGATGCCAAAGATACAACTATCAATGCAACAAAAAAGTATGATTTGAAAAAGAATGGGTTTTTATTCATCACCTACCCATTGATTCTATCTCTTCCTTTTCTTTTGGCATCGTAAAGGGCATCATCAACCCATTTGAGTAGTGTTTCTACACTGTCCCCATCATCAGGATATGTAACTGTTCCAACGGATACTGTGATCTTGATGCCGTTTGTGAAATTTGTTCTTTTAACAAGTTTGTTTATCTTTTCCGCTATCGAATGTGTAAACTGTTTACCTGTTCCGGGTAAAATTATGAAAAACTCATCTCCACCATATCTTGTAACAATATCACCTTTTCTGACAGTTTTTGAAAGGAGTTGAGCGAGTTCTCTTATGATCATGTCTCCAACCATATGACCATAGTTATCGTTTATCTCTTTAAAGTAATCGATATCAAGCATAAGTATGGAAAGAGGAATGGAAAGTTTTCTGGATCGTTCGAGTTCATCTTTAAGTTTTTCGATGAAGAAACGGTAGTTATACATATCCGTTAAAGGATCGGTGTTTGCGATTCTTTTTGTTTCCTCATATTTGAATGTATTATCTATTGAAACAGATAGGTGTGAAGCAAGGATTGAGATGATTCTAAAATCGTTTTCGTCAAGTGAGTTGATCCCTTCACTTTCTATATCTAATATTCCAATCATACCTGAAGAGAGTTGTAATGGAACCGCAATCTCGGACATCGATATATCAAGCCGTCCGACGAATCTTGGGTCCGAACGGGTATCCTTTACATGAACCGGAGTTTTATGCTCTGCAACCCATCCAACGATACCTTCACCCATCTTCAGCATCTCGTTGATCCGTTCTATATATTTTTCGTTATATCCTGAAAACGCTTTTATCTCAAGTTCGTTGAATTCGTTATATAAAATTATTGAGGTATTGTAATGTGGAAAATTCTCTTTTATAGATTTTACAAAATGGTTCAAAAGATCATCAAGTTGTATATGAGAGTTCATCAAAGCGGAGATTGTGGATACTTTTTCAAGATTTTTTATGAGTTGTTCCATCCTCGAAAAGAGTTTAGCATTTTCAAGTGAAATTGCTGCTGTTTGAGCGAACGATTCTAAAATTTCTATCGATTCAAGAAGGTTAACATACTTATTTATGGGTTTATCAACGGTGATGATACCAAGTATCCTGTTTTCTTTTGAATAGAGTGGTATTATGAGTATATCTTCGGGATGCCAGTTTACATATTCGTCAGGTCGCTCCTCAGGGATCACATAAGCGATCTCATTTAGAGTTTTATCGATCTGGTCAAGGTTCATCTCTTTATGGTTTATATAGTATGATTTTGATATTCTAAATTTTTCCTGCATCAGATTTTTTATAGTTGAAAAAGGAACCTTTTGTTTTTTCAACTTTTCAAAAACCTTCTCATTCAAACCGTTCTGTGCGACCCTTTCCATCGAATCTTCTTTTTCATTATAAAGGGAAACTAAAACAACCGAAAAGCCGAGGGATGAACTTATTGCCTTTGTTATTATGTTAAGAATCTTTTCAAAATCAAAAGTCGATTGGAGAAGAAGGGTTAACTGTTGTAATGTATACAATTTTTTATTAACGGTTGCGATCTTTTCCTCTATATCTTTCTCTGAATTTAGTTTCTGCAAAAGATATATCTTTGTTAAGCCATTTTTTATTGATGGAAGAATTTCAAGCATTTCAAGATTTTTTCTTTCATCATATATTTCCCCTTCATTCTGAAAAATCAAAAACAATTCTTCCTGTTTATCAGTGAGAAAGATATAATGGTTTCCACTTTGTAAAACCACTTCATCACCAATCCTTATATCATATAAAAGGGAATCTATCCTGTTGATCTGTTCCTTTTCTTCGACAGAAATCCTTTTAAAATTGTATAGTTCTTTTGTTTCTGAAAATGTCTTATCCTTTTTTAGTGTTGAATAGAAATAAAAACCGTTCTGTGTTTTTAAACTTAAAAAAAGATTTTTTATATAGTACTCTTTTAAAAAAAAATTTATTGCATCAATGAAATCTTTTTCGTTTTCTGAACCCAAGAATTTACTTACAACAGGTTTCATATAAAATCATTATAATACCTATAAAATAAATGTCAACAAATTGAAAAATTAATCTATTATCAAACCATCTTTGATATGGATTATTCTATCTGTCTTTCTGGCAACATCGGGTTCGTGTGTAACTATTATTATTGTTTTTCCTTTCTGATTGAGTTCCCTTAAAATTTTCATTATCTCGTCTGACATTTTTGAATCAAGGTTACCTGTTGGTTCATCAGCAAGTATGAACTGGGGATCATTTGCAAGAGATCTTGCTATTGAAACTCTCTGTCTTTCTCCACCTGACATCTCCGATGGAAGATGGTGTATTCTATGGGATAGCCCCACAAGTTCAAGGAGTTCCTTCGCTTTTCTGATACGTTCATTTCTTTTGACTTTTGCATAGATCATAGGCATTTCAACATTTCTTAACGCGGTTGTTTTCGGAAGGAGATTATAACTTTGAAAAACAAAACCTATATATTTGTTTCTGATCTCTGCAAGTTTGTCATCGTCATATTTTGATGTATCGTTTCCATTTAAAAGATAGGTTCCACCAGTTGGTTTATCTAAACACCCAAGGATATGCATAAGTGTTGATTTTCCAGAACCAGATGGTCCCATTATCGATAAAAATTCTCCTTCAGAAATCGTTAGGTTGATATCCTTTAAAGCTTCAACATAACCACCTTTAAAGGGATAATATTTTTTTATATGAAACATTTCTATTATGTTACTCATATCTCAAACACTCCACCGGATCGAGTGATGCGGCCTTTCTTGACGGAAGGATTCCGAAGAAAAGTCCTGCTGAAAAAGAGAAGGTAAAACCTAAAAGAACAGACCATAAAGGAATCGCAAAAGGCAAATTTGTGAATTTTGAGATAGTAAACGAGATTAAAAAACCGGTAATTATACCTATGATTCCTCCAGTGAGAGATATAGTAATCGATTCAAACAAAAACTGTAAAAGTATCTCACGGTTTTTTGCTCCTATTGATTTCCTTATTCCTATCTCTCTTGTTCTTTCGGAAACCGAGACGAGCATTATGTTCATTATTCCTATTCCCCCAACTATCAAAGACAAAGTTCCAACTGCTATCATAACAAAAAATATTGCTGTCGTAAGAGATTTCCACTGACTGATCAGCGCGTCCTGAGTGTTTATATGAAAATTATCAGGATCTTTTGGTTTTAGTGAATGTGACAATCTCATGATCCATCTCAACTCTTCTATCGTTTCATCAGGATTAAAACTTCTCACCATTATCGATATCCTTCTTGACTCATCCCCATAGTATTTTATAAGAGTTGTGTAAGGAATGTATACAACCTCATCCATCGATTGTCCAAAAATTGAACCTTTTTCTGTTGTTACACCTATTACAATATACTTTCTTCCATCAACTGTTAGAAGTTTTCCTATCGGGTTTTCATTTTTGAAAAGATTTTTTTGAATATCTTTCCCTATAACACAAACATTCCTTCTATATTTGATATCATCGGATGATATTGGAATACCTATGTCGATAGAGATATTTTCAATTTTAAAAGAATTCTCTGAAATTCCCGAAACGTTGACCGCTTCCAATCTTTCACCTTTATATTTTACAAGAAACCTTCTTGAAATTGAAATTCCAACATCCTCTGCTGATCTTATCATCTGTTTGACCATTTTGTAATCGTTAAAATCAACATAGTTTCTAAACGATCTTCTCCAATCGTTTGGTCCCATCGAAACCCACGGAAACCTTTCAACATAGATAACGTTTGAACCTATAGTTGAAAATACCTGTTGAACTTTTGATTCTAATCCAGCGATAATTGAAACAACTATTATAACCGTCATAACTCCAATGATTATTCCAAGTGTTGTTAAAAAACTTCTGAGTTTGTTGCTTCTTATTGAATCGAGACTGACCCTTAAACTTTCGAGAAAAAGTTCTATCATCTTTTTCTCCCTGATGGAAATCTCTTTTCAGAAGAAATTTTTACCTTTAAGCCATCTTTGAGAAATTTGAATGACAGAAAAGGTCCACTTACTATTGAATCTCCAGATTTCAAACTATCTGAAAATATTTCTGTTTTCAAATTTCCTGTGATACCAGTTTTAACGGGAACAAATTTGATCTTTCCTCCAGAATATTTAAAAACACCCTCTTTGTTCTCCCTGTTGACCATCGATTGGATCGGAATCGACAGGGTACTATCCTTTTTGAGAGTCACTATATCGACATCACAACTCATACCAGAAACCAAAAGGTTGTTATCTGGTGAATCATCAAGAATGATTTTGACTTCGTATTCAACGGCGGTTGAAGTTGATGATGAAAACGCGGATGATGAGGATGAAGAAACAGAGTATTTTGGTCTATTTGCTTTAACAAAAACCTTTCCTGTGAAAGTTTTTTCGGGGAAAGCATCGAAAACAACTTTTGCAACATTTCCATTTCTTACTTTAGAAATCGATGTTTCATCAACGTTCGCTTTAACTATCAATTTCTGGTTGTTCGAAATCGTCATGAGAACGGTGCCAGCGTTGTTCATTGTTCCTGTTATTATATTTTCACCTTCTTCAACATATATAGCGGTAACAGTTCCGTCTATGGGAGATCTGATGATGGTTTTTTCGAGATTATCTTTTGCTATCTCATAGGATGATTTTGCAGAGGTTAAAAGGTTCAAACTGTTTTTATATTCGAGTTCAGCGAGAGTGAATTCAGATTTAGAAATAAGATTCTGTTCATAGAGTTTTTTCTGGTTTTCAAACTTATATGAAACATAATCAAAATTTGATTGAGCATAGTTTAAAGCTGTTTCTGACTCCTTCAACCTTGCCTGTTGTGATATGTCGTCAATTTTTAAAAGTGGAGTACCTTTTTTTACAAAATCACCTTCTTTCACAAATATTTTTAAGCATTTTCCCATTATATCAGAGGAGATTTCAACATCAACGAATGGTTCGAGAGCACCAGAAGCGTTAACCATCTCTTCTATCGTATCGAGTGTTATCTCTGAAATTTCAACTGTGACAATATTTTTTTTCTTTCCAAATACAAGAAATAAAATTATCAAAACAATAACCAGTATAATGTATGTTCTTTTCTTCTTAAAAATTTTCACCTTATCCTCCTTATTAAATAAAGGTATCTATAATATGTCTTGTAATACTCTTTTTTTGAATTTAGAAAGTTTACCAGACTTTCAATGTATGTTTTTTCAATCGTTGTATAATCTGTTATGTTCAACTCCCCGTTCTGCAAAAGGATTTTTGCTTTATCAAAATTCTTTTGTGCTGATTCATAAAGTTTTTTTGAACTCTCAAGGAAATTTTTTGAAAGTTTTATTCTGTTATCGAAATTGTTTATTTCAAGTTTTAAACTTTCCTCTGTTTTTAAAAAGTTAAGATAAGCGCTCTTCTGTGAGTAATTTTTTTGAATAACATTTAAACTACGTGAAAATCCTGTAAAAACGGGAAATGAAACGGATATTCCAAATCTAACAGTTGAACTATCTAATAGGTTATTCAGATTGAATCTGTATGTTGTGTCCACCAAACCGTAGGAAACATTCAATGATGCTTTTGGAAAAAATTCTGCATAGGATATGATCCTTTCTTCTTCAGAAACAGTGTAATTTTTTTTTGCTATCAGATATTCTGGAAGATTTTTTAAGATTTTTGTTTGATCGATATCAAAAAAAGATATTTCAGGAAAAGTATCTATATCTAAAAGTTTTCCCGGAGATTTTATTCCGGTTAAATTTATGAATTCCTCAAGGTATGTTTGATAGGTTATCTTATCCTTTTCGTAAGAAAAGAGAAGAGAATAATAGTTTGACTCAATCTGTAAAAAATTTGATTCTGATAGAAGCCCATTTTCATAAAGGATTTTATTCTTTTTTAAATTTGTTTCCTCAAACGAGATTATCGTTGAATCGGTTTCAAGTTTTATCTGATAGGATAAAAGGTTAAAATACGATTCTATAATCTGTTGAATCATATCGTTCAGACCTTTTAAATATAAAAGGTTCGCAATATCTGAGTACTCTTTGTTTTTGAAGATACTTAAAAATGATGGAAGGTTAAAAATCGTTTGACTTAAAGATATCGACTGTGAGTAGTTCCAGTTCGAATAGTTTGATGAATCTATTGAAACGGAGTATGCTATGTATGGTAAAATTGATGGCAGAGAATTCAGAAGTGCTTTGTTGTTAATGTCTCTTTCGATCACCTTCAATTTAAAATCGATCGATGAGGTTCTTGTTTTCAAGAGGGCATCTTCGAGTGATGTTTGAGCAAAAATGTATAAAAACGATGAAAGAATTAAAACGAACAGTATAACAAATTTTTTCATCTGACCTCACAACTTTAATTTGGATACAATTTTAAACCATAATCTTTTTAAATCAACATTGATTAGACGGAAATTTTATGCTTTTCCCTCGCTTTTTTTTAAATTTTTTGAAATGAGATACCCTGATAGTATTATGAGTCCTCCCCCTATGATAAGAAAAATGTTGAGTTTCAACTTTAAGAATATAACCTCATTT
This sequence comes from Caldifarciminota bacterium, assembly GCA_037481815.1. Lineage (GTDB taxonomy): Bacteria > Hydrothermota > 32-111 > 32-111 > 32-111 > 32-111. The sequence goes on along the minus strand of JBBFKX010000003.1, from coordinate 211,399 downwards.
ATGGTTGTAAACAGAATTGTGAAGATAAAAAGAATGGAGGTTGAATTAACTGGAAGATAGGATAGAGCATAATTCCAGAATATATAAGCAAGTCCACTTTGAAAAATCCCCATTTCAAAAATCCAGAACCAGTGTTCAAATTTTATAGGTCTGTTTGATGATAGAAAGATTATTGGAGACACTGTTATCGATGAGATCAAAAAAATTTTAAAAAGAAAATTGATTATTTTTTCTGGGTTGTTTCTTAAAGGTGTCACCAATTTTGATGAAAGGTAAACATAAAAACCAAAACTCATCCCGGTTAAAATTCCCCAGAAGATTCCGAAATAGAAGTTGTCTTTAAGATCAAAAAATTGTTCCTTTCCCAAAATGATCACTATTATCCCGACAAAAGATAGGATAAAGGCAACTATTTCAAAAAAAGTAGGTTTTTCTCTGTCAACCATAAGTGAAAGAAGTATTACAAATATTGGAGAGAGATTCTCAAAAATCATGACGAGTGTGCCTGAAAGATATTTCAAAGATATATGATAGAGTAATGAGTTTCCAGTTATCCCGATCACAGAGATCGCTAAAACGAGTTTAAAATTTTCTTTGAAATTTAAGTCCAACTTTTTTGTGAAAAAAAGAAAAAGAAAGAAAAGGAAAGTTCCAATGAAAAATCTCACTGTTGCAACGAACAACATGTTAACATTTTCACACGCAAGATATCTTCCAGCAACCCCATGGATTCCCCATAAAAAGAGTGCAATAAAAGCGTAGATCAAACCTTTTCTTTTATCTTTCATCAGTACTGTCCCAGAAGTTCAGGGTAGTTTATCGGGTTTCCAAGATGAATGTTAAATGTAAAGAAATCTTTTCTTATATTGTTTTTAAAATACCCTATGCTTGTTTCAAAAACTCCAAAAGGAGTTGCAAAAGTTAAAGATAATCTTGAACCAAGTATATATTTTATATAGAACTGGTCCACAATTCCATCAAAAAGAATGGATCCTTCATTTTCACTCTGAATGTAAAAATTATCGTTTATAAAATATTTTAAGGTATACCCTGAGGATATCGTATATCTTTTCTGAAGATTTTTATCATAAAGATACCTTAACTCAAAGGTTGGTTGAGAGATCGGATAATCGAGAGAAATTTTTGAAGAAATCGGGTGATCTGTAAAAATAAAAAAGATAAAACCGTATTTGAAAACTATCGATGAGTTGAACTTTTTTGATAATCTTTTTTGATCCAGAAAATAACCTGTTGATTTTATATATATCTGTTTTAATGAGTTCAGATCAAAAATATCGTTGTAAGTTTGAAAATCGGTAGTTTTGAGTGTTGGATTAGGAAGATTCAACCCGATAATAAAACTTTTTTTATCAGTCGAAATGTTTAAACTTAAAGGTTTTTCTTCTTTTTCAAAAAAGTATATTCCAACAGAGGTTTTGAAAAGATCCATTGAAAGAAATCTTTTATATTTTGATGAAACGAAAAATGAGAAAATCTTTCGTTTATCTATGTTTGTTCCAAACAAAAATGTTGTATTGTAGTTTTGTTCGTAATTGAAGTAGTTATCAAATACATTGTAATTTTTGTAAATGTGCAAATTCGAGTAAATTCCAGCCAGCAGGTTAGAATAAAATATACTTGGAGAAAAAAGATTTATGGTTAATCCTTTTATGTAGTTACCTGCAAACCCATATAAATCAAGATATGAAAGCGTGTTGAAAATATTGTTTTTTTGATAAACTCCATAAAGATTTATTCCCGCTTTCGAATCAGCAAAACCTCCAAATTTAAAAATTGTTGAATCGATCTCTTTTACTTTTATTTTTAATATCATTCTCTGGTTGGTTTCATTTATTGTTATCTCAGGTTCGATCGATTCAAAGATCGAGAGGGAGTAAAGTGTATAGATGGATTTTTTTAAATTATCATAGAAAAAAATATCACCTTTTTTAATTTTTAAAATATTTCTAATAGATTTTTCAGTCCATTTATTTTGTGATTCAACGATTAAAGTATCTATTATCCTTCCATTAAAAGTTTTGTATCCTTCTATGTAAAATTTTCTGTTTCCTTTTGGATACATTTCTTCTTTTTTGATCTTTTCCTTTATCTGGGGAACAATTTCTTTTGCTTTATCATACCCTTTTTTTATAATCTCTTCAGATTTGATAAATTCGTAACCCCTATACTTTCCAACATCAGGCCTTATATGGATACTGTATTTTTCAAGAGTGTCGACAGGATAGTTCCTTGTTAGTAGATCGACAATCGAGAAAGTTATATCTATGATTGAAGGATTTTTTTCATCAAGATTTTTTCCATCGGAGGAAACATCAACGCTTATTATTACATCTGGATTAAAAGTGTCTTTTAAAGATTTCAAAGGGATATTTTCAAACATTCCACCATCAAAATATGATATAGAATCAAAGATAACTGGCTTGAAAACAAGAGGGATAGCCATGGAAGCTCTTATAGATTTTTCTAATTTTCCACTGGTGAACACCTTGGGTTTTTCACTTTTTAAATCTGATGCTGTGCAGAGAAATGGTTTATACATTTTTCTGAAGTCCGATTTTATCGCATAATCAACATCTGAAAAGAAAGAGAAAAGTTCGAGGTTTATTATTTTATCATCAACAGTTCCCTCTGGTATTTTGAGTTTTCCATCTTTCAGTTCAGTCGTTAGAAATGTTGGATAGGAATTGAGATAAAGATAAACGGGTTGATAATTTTTTATGGTTGTCTCGTTAAGCCAGTTTTTTATGTTTTCACTTAAAAAGATAGATTCTATTTCACTCGCTGTATAACCTGATGCCCACAATCCACCAATTATCGATCCCATACTTGTTCCTGCAATGTAATCTATTGGGATATTGTACTCTTCAATCACTTTCAAAACACCAATATGCGCAAGCCCTCTTGCTGCACCACCACCAAGAACAAGCCCGACTTTTTCCTGTCCATATAAGAATGAAAAAAGATAAAGGGTAAAAATGACAGAAAATTTTTTCCAGTTTTTAAAAATCATTTTTTCTTTTTATACATCTCTTCTATTTTCGTTTTATATTTATCTATGATGACTTTTCTCCTTTTTTTTAATGTTTCGGTTATCTCTTTGCCTATCTGTAACTTTTCAGGAATTATGGTGAAATTTTTTATTGATTCGAATGGATGGAAGTTTTTTGATCTATTGATTCTTTCTTCAAGGAAATTTTTGAAAAACTCTTTGACCTTAATATTTTCAATACCTTCTTTCAGATCATCAATATTCAACTTGAGTTCTTTTATAAGATTTTTCAATTTTTCTTCTTCTATAAAAATCAAAGCGGCAAGATCTTTTTCATCATCTCCTACAACAACAGCATGTGAAATAAATTCGCTCTCTTCAAGTTTTTCTTCGATCCTTTGAGGTTCTACATTTTCTCCACCTAAAAGTACTATTGTATCCTTTGCTCTGCCAAGTATTATAAGGTTTCCATCTTTTGTTATGAATCCGATATCACCGGTGTTTAACCATCCGTCTTCACTTAGAACCTTTTTTGTTTCCTCTTCGTTTTTATAATAACCTTTCATGACCTGATCACCTTTAACATATATGATCCCTTTTTCACCCTTTTTTACCTTTTTCCCGTTTTCATCTCTTAATGAGATTTCCGTTCTATCAAACGGTATACCAGCGGTAAAAAGAAAATTGTAGTCAAATCTTCTTGATGTGATCCCTGGAGAAGCTTCTGTCATTCCATAAGCGTTTAAAAGGGTTATGCCCACCGTATTGAAAAAATTGTCGATATATTTTGGAATCATCCCACCACCTGTAAAAGCACCCCTCAACCTTCCACCAAGATTATCTCTTATCGGTTCAAAAATAAAATATGCCAAAAGTGACGGAACAAGAAAGAGGGGAAAAATCACAAGTGATATTAAAATTTTGAAAAATCTTTTTTTGTAACCTTCTTCGTACAGTTGCGTATCCCTGTTCGTAAGAACTCTATAAGAGTAGAGATGTTTTTCTCTTATACTTAAAAACAGATAAAAAAGCGTTTTTTTGAAAACTTTTTCATTCTTCATTCGATCTATGATGTTTCTATATATATGTTCCCAGATCCTTGGCACTGCGCTCATTATTGTTGGTCTTATCTCCAGAAGATCTTTTGCGAAACTTTTAACATTTGAATAGAAAATCTTTGCTCCACCGGCTATACACACATATTCAAAAGTTCTTTCAAAGATATGCCAAACAGGTAAAATCGAAACCGTTACATCTCCCTCTTTTCCATAGGTTTTAAATTTTATCAGGGGAGTAATTGCGGAAACATTGTGCATAAAATTTTTGTGTGTGAGCATTACACCTTTTGGGTTTCCGGTTGTTCCAGAAGTGTATATGATAGTTACAAGATCATCTTCACAGATGTTTTCTTTTTTATACTCATTTCCATCATCTTTAAGTAGATCTGAAAATTTTATTAAATTTTCTGTTGTATTGAAAACTACAACATTTTCTTGTTTTATTATACTTTTTATGGGTTGGTAAAGTTTTTCATCCTCGATTATTGCAAACTCCGAATCAGAATGTTTCGCGATGAAACTCAACTCACTTTCAGGGGAAGATGAACTTCTTGGAACATCTACAGCCCCTATCGTTAAAAGTGCCATATCTGCAATGAGCCATTCGTATCTGTTATCTGAAACAAGAAGAACTTTTGTTCCCTTTTTTATTCCCAATTTTCTGAACGCAGAAGAGACCCTTTTTACTTTTTCAAAAAATTCCTTATAGGTGATATTTTTTATTCCATTCTGTTCTCTATAACTCTGTAAAACTCTTTGAGAATATTTTTCAACAGAGTTTTCTAACATTTCAACAAGCGTTTTTGAATTCAGTATTTTTTCCATATTAATTATTATACCCTTTTTTTTCATAATTTAAAGATTGAAAAATTTTTCTGAAAAGTTATAATAAAATAAATGGAGGGGAGAATGAAAATTTTAACAAAAAAAATATTTCCCTTATTGGTAATGATTCTTTTTATAAACTGTGCTAAAGATTTTAAAATAAAAAATTCAGAGTACTCTCATTTTTTTAAAGAGGGTAGCACTTTCATATACGAGGTATCATCGTGGGGGGATAAGTATGAGTTGATGATCGAAATAAAAAAAATGGACAAAAATCTTCATTATAAATACCAGGTCGAAGATGATACTATTTTTAAAGTTAAGGATGAAGTTATGATTTCGCAGAAATCTCTTGAGAACTCTGAAAAAATATTTATGAATCTGTGGGATTATAGTGTTAGCAATCTTGATGACAAAACATCGTTATTCTTTTCAAAAAGAGTGTTTCAGGATCTCGTTAATAAAAAAGAAGTTACAATCGATGTTGGAGATGGAGAAGAGCATCTGACTTTTGAAAGAAAAACCGTTTATAACTGTGTGGTTGATGGAAAAGAGGTGGAACTCAAAGCTATTTATGCAACGAGTGATCTTTTTGGTTACTTCTGGATTCTTGATGATGAAAGGTTCCCGTTGATATTAAAGATGGAAGTTGGATATATAATAGAACTTAAAGAGATAGATAAAGAATAGTTTCAAAAAATAAAAAAGAATAAAACATATATCAGAATATTAACCAGTGTTAAAGGTATACCTATTTTTGAAAATTCAAAAATTTTTAATTTAACTCCTTTTTTTTCAGCTGTTTGTAATATTATTATATTACTTGCCGCTCCAAGAAGAAAAATGTTACCTGCAATCGTACTGCCTGCTGCAAGCGACATGAGAAGTCGATGATCAAGATTTTTAAAGGTTTCAAGAAAGAGTATTACAAAAGGAACATTTGAGATCAATTGACTTAAAATTATTGATGAAGAAAAAATAAAGTTTAAAGATATTTTAATGTTTTCAAAATTGAACAAAAATTCAGGTTTTTCTTTCAGGTATAAACTTTTCATAAGAATAAACATTGAAATGAAAAAAACAAGAGTTTTATAATCGAGGTTTTTCAATATATGTTTTCTGTTCTGGTTGAAAAAGAGTATCAAAAGGGATGATGGTATTGGAATAATAAAGAGTGGCATTTTGAGATTTTTAAAAATTAAAGGTAAAATTAGTTTTAATAAAATCATAAGAATCAATAGTAACACAGAGAGAAAAGAAATTATAAAGTTTCTGTTTTTTACATATTTTTCCTTTTCAAAAAATATTTTTTTACTGAAATCTATCCTATTTTTAAATGCGATTTTTACAATGAAATAGAGTAATATAAGATTTAAAAAGGTTGGAAGAAAAAGATATTTTGTGAAGGGTAAAAAGGGAGAAACTTCTTTTATTCTTGAAGCGATCACAAGATTCTGTGGATTACCTATAGGGCTTGGTACACTTCCCAGAGTAACACTGTAAGCAAGTGTCAAAAGAATTGCTTCCGTGTCTATCGAGAACTTTTTTGAGATGTATATTGCCAGAAAAGTTCCAACAATAGCTATCGTATCGTTCATAAAAAAATATGAAAGGAAACCCATAGTTATTATAAAAAGAAAAAGAAGGGAATCCAGATTTTTGGCTCTTGAAAAAATTCTATAACTTAAAGAATAAAGGAATCCATTTTCAAAAAGTGATTCGCCGACAACAAATATTGATGCTAAAAAGATAATAACTTCAAAATCGATCGCTTTAAAAGAGTCATACAAAGAGATGCTGTTCGTTAAAACAACGAATAATGCTCCAAAAAACATCACAAGGTGAATCTTTATCCTTTCACCAAAAAATTCTCTAAGAAAGATTAGAAGAAAAACTGTGATGGTTGTAAAAAATGGAATAAAATCTTTTATTTTGTTATAAAAGGATAAAAATGAATCCATCTTCAATTTTTGCTATCTCAAGGGATTTAGATCCGTTAAACTCGAAAGAAAATGTCTTTCTTGTAAACGTCTCATCCTTTAACAAAAAGTGTATTTCTGAGGTATAGAAATCTGGAATGATATCTGTAATCTTTATTTCCGTACCAATGTTTTTGTGTTTTGCCATATAGTTTAAAAATTTGTCGTTGTAGAAAAATATCTTGAAATTGTTATCAACAGCAAAAAGCGGGTTTGGTAGAGATTCAAGAATAGAGTAATATCTTTTTATTTGGTTGCTCATCTTTTCTTCAAATATTTTTCTATCGATCAATCTTGATATCTGTTGGCCAACAAATGAAAGAAACTCTTTGTCCTTTTCAGAGTATTTTATATTTTCATCATAACTTTGTACAGCGAGTACTCCAGAAAAATTATCACCAAGGAGTGGAACTCCGAGCCAGTATTCGGAAAGGGTTCCAACTATTTCTACTTCACCTTTTCTCGAAAGATTTATTATATCCTCTCTCGTTAAAAGTTTTGCTTCTTTTGTTTTTAAAACATATTCTGTTAATCCATTCCCAAACCTTTTTGATGGAGCATGGTTATCTCTTTGATCAACAAAATAGGGGAAAGAGATTATGTTGGTTTCTTTGTTGTATATCGCAATATAAAAATTCTCTGAGAATATTATGTTTTTTTTTTCCTGATGTAATTTTGAAAACAAGTCATCAAGATTTTTTGAATTGTAAATTATATTTGAGATTTTATAAAGGGTTTCGTTTAACAATGATGAAAACTTTTTTTCAGTTATATCGTTTATGATTGCTATTATACAATTTTCCTCATCGATTTCTATGAAATCTGCACTGATACTTGCCCATCCGGTCGTTCCATTTTTTCTTCTAAATTGGATCTCGTAATTCGTTATTGGACCTTTGGTTAAAATCTTATCGATAAAAAGTGCTCTTTCACGTGGATCAGCGTAAAGGATGAGAGTCGATTGCCCTGTTATCTCGTTTTGAGTGTATCCGAAAACTTTTTCAACTGAACTGTTTATTTCGATGATCTTTCCATCTTCAACCCTGCTTATCAAAACAACTGATGGATTGTTTTGAAAAATTTTTGCAAACCTTTCGTTAACCTTTATGTTCTGATCTTCAACAAATTTTTTAAATGTTATATCTTTTATAAACAGTAGAACCTTAAAGTTTTCACTTTCCAGATCCTCAATTGGAATAAAAAGATTCTTTACCCAGAACTCTCTACCTTTGATAACGGTCAGGTTGTCTATATCTAAAACCTTTTTTAAACTTAAGGTTTTCTGTATTGCCTCTTTTTTCTGTTCAAACTCGAAATCTTTAAAAATATGTTTTAAAGGGATTTCGCCTTCACTTTTTATTTCAAAAAATTCTTTTGCCTTTTCATTTAAAAATTCAACGGAGAGATCTTTGTTGATCAATAATATTACATCATCAAGTAGATTTAAAAAGTTGAAAAATATTTTTTCCTGCTTTATCGCAATCTCTTTCAGTTGCTCACAACCGTATTTTTCAAAATTTAACATTTTATTATTTTATCAATTGAATTTTATATTGTCAACAAATAAATTTTTAACGAACTCAACTATATTGAAATGAAAAGGGCATATCGAATAACCCTGAAAAACATAATTGTATATCTTTGAAAATTCTTTTGTTTCAATATATGGAAACTCTCTGCATTCCGTTCCTCTAAAAGGATAAACCGAACATTCGTTTCCTTTAAGGTATTTACACGGGGTTTGGTTCATCACATAAACATTATGTTTTTCATATAAAATAAAAGTTTTTTCTATAAGTTCTTTTTCGTCGGTCCCTGTTCCCTTTGAAAGAAGGGGTATATCATCCCTTTCAAACACTATAATCACTTCTCTACAACAGTTTCCACATTCCCTACATTCGATGTTTTTTTTCAGATCCTCATAAAAATTTTTTACAGGAATATCAAAACTTTTTTTTTCTTCATCATCAAGATCTCTGAAATTATCAAAAAAAATTTCATTTTCATGAACTTTTAGAGTTGAAATCTTTTTTATCTCTTCTATACTTTTTATTATTTCCATCGTTATATGATAGTTGAATTAAAATATTTTTCAACAAGAAAAGATTCAGGAAACTTCTTATTGACTTAGAAAAATTTTTAAGTAAAATACTTTCTTTTAAAAATTTATGATGATTTAAGTTTTGGATAGGAGGTATAATGAAACCAACTTATCATCCGAGTAAGATAAAAAGAGTAAGAAAACATGGATTCAGAAAAAGGATGGAGACATCAAACGGAAGAGAGATCCTTGCAAGAAGAAGAGCAAAGGGAAGAAAACGTTTGACCGTCTCTGATCCCAAAGTATGAGGAGAATTGGGAATACCCCGATTTTAAAAGAGAATGAAATAAAGAGTGTCTTTGAAAATCCCAAAAGGATTTCCTCTGACTCTTTTATTATTTTGTACAAAAATGGAAAAGAGAAAAAGGTAGCTTTTACCGTGAAAAAGGGAAATTATAAAAATATAGTTGAAAGAAACAGAATGAAGAGAATCCTGAGAAAACTTTTTCTGGAATACGAATCAGATTTTTTTGAAAATATGAATTATGTCCTTATAGCGAACAGAAAGATTTTACAAAAGGATCTCGAACAGTTAAGAGAGGAATTTTTCAGTGTTGTTAAAAAGGTTAAGCAACTATGAATAGAATCTTCATCTATTTTATTAAGGTATATAAAAAATATGTTTCACCAATGTTTCCTCCAACCTGTCGTTTTACTCCAACCTGTTCGGAATATTCCTTACAGGCATACCAAAAATATAATTTTTTCAAAGCATCTTTTTTGACTATCAAAAGAATTTTAAGATGTAACCCATTTTCAAAGGGTGGATACGATCCGCTCGAATAGGAGTTTATTTATGAACAATTCAACGAAAATGCTCATCATGTTTTTGTTGATAATTTTAATCTTTGCTTATTATTCTTATATGACACCAAAAACATCTGTTGTTCAGAGCACAACAAATGATAGTTTGAGTGTTGACAGAGTTGACACAACCTCAAAAAAGATAGAAACCTTGCAGCAGAGATCTCCAGAAAATTATATCTTACCAAAAGATACAACTCTGCTTTATTTTGAAACAGATCTTTTGAAGGGAAAAATCTCGTCTTTATCAGGTTCTTTTTCATCTCTAATTTTAAAAAATTATAAGACGAGAAAAGGCGATTCTCTTGAACTTTTAAACGATGGTCAAAAACTTTTTAAACTTATTATAAAATCTAACAATCTTATTCTGGATTTTTCGAACATCAATTTTTTTCCTGTCTATACAGGTGATATAAACCCGTTAAAAAATGAAGTTGACTCACTGGTTCTTGTGGGATTTTTTGATACTATAAGGATAACGAGAACTTTTATTTTTAAAAAGGGAAGTTATCTTATAACACAAAAGATAAGTTCAAATATACCACTTGATAAAAAGGAATACATTTTCGAAAAAGGTATTTCTTTTACTGAAGACAATATATCTGATGAGTTGCAGTACTATGGAGTGAGTTATCATAGTTTCAATAACATTTACAGGATAAAGGAAAAAAGTGTTAAAAACATCTCAAACTATTCAGGCAATTATGATTGGATGGGAGTTCAGACAAAATATTTCTTTGCTGGAATTATTGGAAAAGGTGATAACATACAGGTAAAAAAACTTGAAGATAAGAAACTGGAAACTCAGTTCTCGATCCTCTCAGATTCAGTTGATTTTTATGTTGGACCAATAGATTACAGAATTTTAAAGCAATTAAAGAATGGAATGGACAAACTTCCCGATTTTGGGTGGTCTTGGATACAACCAATAAGCAAATTGATACTTTCTTTTTTAATATTCATGTATGGATTCATTCCAAATTATGGAGTGATAATCATACTGCTTTCTATAATTTTGATAATAATCTTTTCACCTTTGACTTTTACTTCTTTTTCATCGATGAGAAAGATGCAGATGATTCAACCACAACTTGAAGAGTTGAAGAAAAAGTATGCTAAAGATCCACAAAAACTCAATACCGAAACGATGAATCTCTATAAAAAATCTGGAATAAATCCTTTTATGGGATGTTTACCTCTTTTGATACAGATGCCTATCTTTTTCGCTCTTTACGCTATATTAAGAACAACGATTGAATTGAGACAGGCACCTTTTGCCTTCTGGATAAAAGATCTTTCATATAAGGATCCTTTCTATGTGCTTCCAATTTTAACAGGTATAACGATGTTCGTTTCCCAGAAGATTTCTTCAACAGCAACAGATGAATCACAAAAAATGCTTGTTTACATAATGCCTGTAATGATCACAATCTTATTTTTAAATATGCCTTCAGGAATAAACCTTTACTGGTTTATTTATAATATTTTGTCTGTTGGACAACAGATCTTAATAAAAAACAGTATAAAGAAACAGATGGGAGAATGATTATGGATAAAGAAAAAAAATATATTGATGTTGAGGATGAAACGGTTGAAAAAGCGATAGAAAAAGGAGTTGAACTTTTAAAAACAACGATCGATAATGTTGATGTTGAAATAATCAATGAACCTCAGAATGGTTTTTTAAAGTTCGGCAAAAAGAAAGCGGTTGTTAGATTACACCTTTTGAATGGGCGGATACCTGAAGAACTTCTCAAGAAAGAAGAAAAGGTTGAGGAACAGAAAAAAGAAAAAATAAACATAAACGAAATTCTTGAAAAAGTTTCAACCGAAAAGAACAATGGAGTTTCTGAAGAAGAAATAAAAGAAAAAAATGAAAATCTTAAAGAAAATGTTAATGGATCAACGAAAGAATTATCACAGATAAAAATCATAGAGGAAAAATTCAAGAGATTAACCGAACTGATGGGCTTTTCTGTTGAACCTGAGATAAGTTGTTTGAACAACAAGTATCGAATCATTATAAAGGATACCCCCGATGCCAATCTTTTGATTGGAAAAAATGGAAAAACTATAGATGCTTTACAACATCTTTTGAACAAAATGTTGATAAAAGAAAAATTCACGAGGCCAGTTTACCTTGATATCAAAGGTTATGTTAAACAGAAAAGGAGAAACAGATTCCTGAAAAATGGTAAAAAATGATACAATATTTGCACCGATAACTCTTGTTGGTAATTCTGCTATAACAGTTGTCAGAATTTCTGGTTCTGAGACCTTTGAAATATTAAAAAAGATAACTTCAATAGAAAAGTTCGCCCATCATAAAGTTTATGTTGATTATATAAAATACGAAGGAAAAGTGTATGATCATTCTGTCATAACAACTTTTTTTTCTCCAAACAGTTATACAGGCGAAGATATGGCTGAAATCTCCTTACATGGTGGATTCGCTGTTGTTGAAACATTTTTAAAACTGTTGAAATCTTTAAATCTTCGAGAAGCTGAAAGGGGAGAGTTTACAAAGAGAGCGTTTTTGAACGGAAAGATCGATCTTGTTCAGGCCGAGTCGATACTGCAGATAATAAATTCTAAAACTGAAAGATCACTTTTTTTATCGTTGAAAAATGAGATGGGAGAATTCTCTCAAAAAATCAAAAATATAAAAGAGGCTTTTTTATCTTTGAAAACTTATGTTCAAAGTGCTATCGATTTTCCAGACGATGTTGATTGGTCGTTTGATAATTTTAAAAAAGAGTTTAAAAAGGTTAAATCTGAACTTGAAAGTTTAAAAAGATCGATTTCAAGTGGAAGGATAATGGATAAAGGAATCAGAGTTGTTCTTGTTGGAAGGAGTAATACGGGGAAATCAACACTTTTCAACAGGTTGCTGAAAGAGGAAAGAGCGATAGTATCAGAGTTTGAAGGCACAACGAGAGATTTTATATCGGAATGGATAGATGTAAAAGGAATACCTGTTAATTTAACAGATGGTTGTGGTATAAGGGATACAGATGATCCGATCGAAAAAAGGGGGATAGAACTCCTGTTTCAAAAAATCGAAGCATCCGATGTGGTTATTTTCGTTTACGATTTAACAAAAGGCATGTTGGAGGAGGACAAAAAGATTCTTCAGATGATAGAACATAAAGATCCGTTAATCGTTGGAAACAAATGTGATCTGTCGAACTCTCCTCAGTATAAGGGAATAAAAATCTCGGCTTTGACAGGAGAGAATTTAAACATTCTGAATGAAGAGATTTTTAAAAAAATCAATTTTTCTGATGAAACGATAATAGTTTCGCAACATCAGTTCAATGTGGTTGAAAAGATGTTTGATGAAATGGAAAAACTCGAAAGTTTGAATTTGAAACATGAACCGGAAATAATAGATTTTCATTTAAAAAATATAATAGAACGATGCGATATGTTGCTTGGGAAAATAACCGATGATGAAATCCTTGACAGAATCTTTTCGAATTTTTGTATCGGGAAATAGGAGGAATTTTGAGAGAATATTCTTTAAAGATGAACTATTTGAAAAATGAAAAAGCGAGTTGCCTTGTTTCTATGGGGAATACACAGGTGTTGTGTGTTGCGACCCTTCAAAGAAAATTACCACCTTTCATAAACCCAGATGAGAGTGGTTGGATAACAGCTGAATACGCTATGTTACCGAGATCGTCTACAAACAGGATAGAGAGAGAAAGGGGAAAGATCAACAGTAGGTCAACGGAAATACAGCGTTTGATCGGTAGATCTTTGAGAGCTTCTGTTGATCTTTGTAAAATGAAAAATGTTTCAATAATAGTTGATTGTGATGTTATCGTTGCAGATGGTGGAACAAGATGTGCTTCGATAAATGGTGGAATGGCTGTTTTGTATGTACTGGTTGCTAATCTTTTAAAAGAAGGAGTTATTACTGAAAATCCATTTAAAACTTACATTGGAGCGATAAGTGGTGGGATCGTTGATCAAAAGATTGTGATAGATCTTGATTACGAAAATGATTCAAAATCTTCCTCAGATTTCAATTTCGTTCTCGATGATCAGGGAAAAATAGTTGAAATACAGGGAACTTCAGAAAGGGATAATATCTCAAAAGAGGATTTTGATAAAATTTTTGAAAAGGCAAAAAAGGAAATATTGAAAATTATCGATTTTTCTAAGAAAAAAGTTAAATATGGCAAAATTTAGAATAGAACATAATGTAAAGAGTGAAAACCCATCATCAAGATTGGATGTTTTTTTAAAATCTCTTGGAGTCAGATTATCAAGAACGAGGATAATAAAACTTATAGAAGATGGTAAGGTGTTAGTTAACGGAAAGATTGAAAAACCGTCTTATAAAGTTAAAAAGGGAGATCATATACTTGTGGAATACGAGATACTCGTAAAAACAGATCTTCAACCCGAAGATATACCTTTAAAGATCCTGTATGAGGATGATGATATTATAGTTATAGATAAAGAAAAAGGAATGGTTGTTCACCCGGCAAAGGGAAACAGGGAAGGGACGATTGTGAACGCTTTACTCCACCATACAAAATTATCGGGAGGAGATGAACAGAGACCTGGTGTTGTCCATCGACTTGATAAGGATACAAGTGGTGTGATGGTTTTTGCAAAAAATGAAAGAGCACATCAGTATCTTGCTAACGAGATAGAAAGAAGGAGAGTTAAAAGAACCTATCTTGCTCTGGTGTGGGGAAGTTTTACAAGAAAGGTTGGAGAGATAAATGCTCCGATAGGAAGGAGTAATGTTGATAGAAAACTTATGACTGTAACCGATGTTAACAGTAAAGAAGCGATAACTGTTTACAGGGTTTTAAAAAATTTTAAAATATGTTCTCTTCTGAAAGTCAACCTCCAAACTGGAAGAACACATCAGATAAGAGTCCACATGCATCATATAGAACATCCTGTGGTTGGTGATCAGGAATACAAAAAAAATATTCATCTAGCATTAAAAAATCTCCCTGTTGACTTGAAAAAACATTTTGATAATATTAACGGACTTATTGATAGACAGGCGCTACACTCAGTATCATTGACATTCAGACATCCTTCAGATGGTAGAACTGTGTCGTTCTATTCACCTTTACCAGAGGATTTTTTGGATGTTTTGAATTATCTCTGGAATTTAGACAAGGAGAGTAATTGAAACTTATCATTGTTGAATCACCAACAAAAGCGAAGACGATAGAAAATTATGCTGGGAAAGATTTTAAAGTGTTATCGTCAAAAGGGCACATAATCGATTTACCTGAAAAGGTTCTCGGAATAAACATAGAAAAAGATTTTGAACCTGATTTTCGATTGATTCAAAATAAGACAAAAATAATTTCACAGATAAAAGAAGAGAGTTTGAAAAGCGAAAAGATCTTTATTGCAACTGATCCTGATAGAGAAGGAGAGGCAATAGCATTTCATATAGTTTCAATAATGGATGATCAGATAAAATCGAAAGCAAAAAGGGTTCTATTCTATGAGATAACGAAAAAAGGAATAAAAGAGGGTCTTGAAAATCCGAAAGATATAAACATGAATCTTGTCGAATCGCAGTACGCGAGAAGAATTCTTGACCGTCTGGTTGGCTATCTCATTAGTCCGTTTTTATGGAAGGTTATAAAAAAAGGTCTTTCAGCAGGAAGAGTTCAGTCAGTTGCGTTGAGGTTTATTTGTGAAAAGGAAGAGAAAATAAGGAATTTTAAAAGTAAAGTAACTTTTAAAATAAAGGGAAAATTTAAACATAAAAATGGTTCGTTTTTCGCTGATCTTATAAAGTACAATAATGACAAAGCGGTTTTTGAAGAGGAAACAAAAGCAAAAGGGATTGTAGATCTTTTAAAACAGGAAAAGTTCATTATAAAAAATGTTTCTTTTGACGATAAATCTATAAAACCTTATCCTCCATTTATCACAAGTACTCTCCAACAGGCAGCAGCAAACATTTTGGGTTTCCCTGCAAAAAAAACGATGAGTATAGCCCAACAACTCTATGAGGGGGTTAAGATTGAGAATACGATGACAGGTCTGATAACCTATATGAGAACCGATTCCACAAGGATGAGTGAAGATGGGATAAAGATGATAAGGGATTACATAGAAAAAAACATATCAAAAGATTATCTTTCTGAAAAGATAAACATATATGAAAGTTCAAAATCATCGCAGGACGCCCACGAGGCGATAAGAGTTACAGATGTCGAACTCACACCCGAAAAAGTTGAAAAATACCTTTCAAAGGATCAGTATAAACTTTATTCTCTTATATGGAAAAGAAGTGTTGCGACACAGATGAAGAATGGAATCTACACTTATACGACCGTTGATATAGAAGGTGGAAAATTTTACTTTAGAGGTGTAGGGAACAGATTGAAATTCGATGGCTTTTTAAAAATTTATCCTTACGGTGATTTCAGAAACCTGAAAAATGATATACCTGAAGTTGCCAGGAACGATGATGTAAAACTTGAAGAATCACAGATAAAAAAAGAGGAAACACAGCCACCATCAAGATATACAGATGCCACCCTTGTAAAAGCGCTTGAACAGAAAGGTATTGGAAGACCTTCAACCTATGCCTCAATTATCGATATTCTTTTGAAAAGGGAATATGTTTTAAGAGAAAAGAGATTTTTTAAACCCACGGAACTTGGTGAAACCGTGAACAATCTTTTAATAAGATGGTTTCCTGACATTTTTGATGCTGGTTTTACGGCGAAAATGGAAGAAAAACTTGATCAGATTGTTGAAGGGAAATTTTTGAGAAAAGAAGTTTTAAAAGATTTTTATTCTCAACTTGAGAAGGATTTAAAAAATGCTAATGGAAACAGTAAAGAGGTTTCAAAGAGTGTTCAGCAGAAAACCGATCAACTGTGCGAAAAATGTGGTTCACCAATGGTCATCAGATGGGGAAGATATGGAAAATTTTTATCATGTACTAACTATCCAAAATGTTCGAATGCAAAACCGATAGTTGAAGAAGAAGAAAAACTTGATGAAAAATGTCCAATATGTGGAAAAGAACTCGTTGTGAAAAATGGAAAATATGGAAAGTTTATTTCCTGTTCAGATTATCCGAAATGTAAATTTACCAAGAATTATTCTCTTGGAATCAAATGTCCAAAGGATGATGGGGATATCGTTCAAAGGAAAAGTTCAAAAGGAAAGGTTTTTTACGGTTGTTCAAACTATCCCAAATGTGATTTTGTTCTCTGGTCAAAACCTGAAAGGATAAAATGTATGAAATGTGGTTTTGAAGGGATGGTTAGGATAAAAGATAAATATAAATGTATTAAATGTAATCATACTCAGGCAATTGACGAAAATGACTCTCAAGACGATAGACCCGAAGAATAGATCGTATATAGATTTTTTACCCTTTCTACATAATTTTCGGAGGGAGTTTCGTTCCTTCTTGCCATAACTTTTTTTATGTCAGTTATCAATTTTTCAATATCATAGATATTGGAATCGTCTCCCCATGAAAAAGGTTTTATATACTTTTTGTTTTTTATATCGAGGAAGATGTTTGAAAAAGGTCCTATAACTGTTCCCGTGTTTATCATTGTTCCTATGGCTGTTTTTGTGTGTTCTCCTATGATACATCCCAATTTTTGCATCCCACTATCAACGAAATTCTCGCCATTAAAAATTCTTACAGTGGAATAGTTATTCTTGAGATCTGAATTCGTTGTCCCAGCACCAAGGTTTACCCAACTGCAAATTATCGAATGTCCTATGAACCCATAATGATGTTTGTTGACATAATCAAAAAAGATCGATTCTTCAATCTCTCCAGACAGTTTGCACACCTTTCCAGAAACGAATGGTCCTCTTATCGTTGCAGAATCTAAAAGATTCCCTTCACCTATGAAAACAGGTCCTTCTATAGAATTGAAATTTTTTAACACTGTATTATCGGAAATAAAAACTTCTCCTTTTGTAAGATTGATTATCGTTAGTCCTTCAACCTTTATATTTTTACCTAAATGGAGTTTGTTTTTTTCTCCGATTATAAATAGATTCTGTGGAATTAAATTCTGAGATAAGGTTATATTTTCAAAAAATTTACTTAAAATTTTTTCAAGATTTTTTACAAGGTCAAAACTGTTTTCTATTCTCGAAAAACTGTTGATTTCATTCATACTCATTCCCAAAATTTTTATATCCTCTTTATCCATCGTTAAAGAAAGTGGAAAAAGATTCATATCTCCATCTCCCTTTTGTATATTTCATAGTATTCAAACACTTTATCTTTAAACTCCTTTTTAAATCTTTCTTTTGAAAATCTCAACGAGTTGTTTCTACAATCCTCCACTGAAAAGGTCATCCTGTCAAATCTGTTGACAGCATCGATAAGAGAATCAACATTCTGTTTCTCAAAGAAAACGCCTGTCTTGTTTTCAACAATGGTTTCAACAGCTCCCCCCATTTTCAAAGCGATAACAGGTTTGCCACACGCCTGTGCTTCAAGAGACACTATTCCGAAATCTTCAACCTGAGGAAACACAAGTGCTCTACATCTTTGATAATAAGAAAGCAACTTTCTGTCATCAACATAATTTAAAAATTGAATGTTCTTTTCAGAAATCGATTTTAAATAGTTGTAATGTGTTCCTTCTCCGATTATCACCAGAGGTCTTTTCAATATATTGAATGCCTTTATCGCAAGTTCAATAGATTTATAAGGTTTCAAGCGGGAAACTATCAAAAAGAATTCCTCCTGTCTTTTGTTGATATCTGGAACGAAATAATCGGTGTTTACAGGCGGATAAATTATAGGAGATTCTATATCATAATATTTTTTTAATCTTTTCTGGACAGTTTTAGAGATCGTTATATAAAAATCTGGTCTTTTTGATGAAACTTCATCCCATAATCTTATTTGACTTAAAATCAGTTTAAGCCCTTTACTCACAACTCCTCTCTTGTTAACTAAGGGGAAAAATGATTCCCATACAAATCTCATAGGATTGAGACAATAGGTTACATGAAGTGTTTTTGTATTTGTTATAACACCTTTTGCCCAAGCAGAGGAGTTTGAGATTATGATATCGAAATCTCTTGTATCAAAAGATTCAATCGCTGCTGGATAAAAGGGTAAAAGATATTCATAATAGAATTTTGAAAAAGGAAATTTGTTTAAAAATGACTTTTTTATTTTATGTCTTGAAAGAACAGGTGATACTCTATTTTTGTCATAGATTAAAGTGAAAACTGTTGATTCCGGAAATACCTCAAGTAAGACCTCTAAAACCCTTTCAGCACCACCATACTGGTTCAAATAGTCATGTACTATTCCAATTTTCATTATTGATATTATATGTGTTGAAAAAAAATAGTAAATAGGTAAAATACGCTTTATGAAGAAAATTTTATTTTTTAAAGTTTTTATTCTTTTTTCTTTTATATTTATTCATTCTTCTCAGAGATATAATCAACTTTTTATTGAAAAAGCACTCGAAAAAAGAAATTTTAAAGAGTTTGATGATGAAACCTACTGTAAGATTGCAAGAAATTATTTTCTAGAGGGTAATTTTGAAAACTTTTTAGGAACATTGAGGAATATAGATAATGATGAAATAAAAGTTTTAACTGTTGAAAGAAGTTTTAACGATGCCATCGAAAATAAAGATTATGATTTTGCGTTAAAACTGGTAGAAAACCTAAACGATTCTTTTAAATCGAAATTCTATTTAAAAATCGCTAATGAATACCTGAGAGATCAAAATGTTTCGAAGGCAAAAAAATATTTTGAACTTTCTGAAACTTTTCTTTCATATATCAAAAATGATTTTGAAAAAACTCAGACAAAGATTCTTCTGGGAAAAGGTTTCGGACTTGTAAAAGAAATATCAAAATCTCTTTCTCTTTTAAGTTCAGCATTCTGGGAAACGAATCGAATGAAGAATAAAAATGAAAAAGCATTTCTTCTTGTTGAACTCTTTGATGCTTATAGAAAATTGAACCTTTCAGTGAATTCGAAACTTGTTGAAATCCAACTCGGTTTTGAAAACGATCCTGAGATTTTACTAACGATTTCAGAAAAGTTCTTCGAAAAAGGTGATTCGTTGAGTTCAAAAAAGTATCTGGATCTTGCTTATAAAAACAAGGATAGGATAAAAAATAATGTTAAAAAAACTCTTTTACTTTCACAGATGACAAACGATTATTATCTTTTAAACGATAAAGTGAAATTAGCAAATTCTTTTAAAGAGACGATTAAAGAAGCAAAAAGCATAACAAAACGAGTCGAAAGAATAAAAATGATACTTTCGGTTTTAAGATTTAACAACGATGAAAATATTGAGAAACTGCTTATAGAAGATATTTCAATGGTTAAAGATGAGAGATTAAAAAATGAAATGTTTTTGAAATTGATCGAAACATATCTGATAAAAGGTGAAGATAAAAAAGGTTTTTTACTTTTAAAATTGTTCATTAATGAAATGAAAGCAAATAATGATGAGAATGTTTTGTTCTATCTTCATCTTATTTCAGAGATGTATGCGAATTATGGAAGTGTTTCATCATGTTTTGAGTTTATAAAAATTTTGAAAAGGGATTTTAAAAAATATCCATCGATTATTTCCAAGATGTATATATACAGAAATGATTTTACATCAGGTCTGGAATATATAAAATCAATAAAAGGGAATCAGGAAAAAATACCTTTACTGTATCTTTTTCTCGAAGAGACATTCAAAAAAGAGGACAACAGTTTAAACAATAAAAATTTACAGGAAGTTTTTCAGTTGATTTCCAGAATTGATGATAGAAAACTCAAATCTTTGTTATTACTCGATATCTCCTATTTGATTTTGAAGTACAATGTTAATATAGATAACAAAACTCTGTACTATCTTGAAACTATTTGATCTTTTTTAAACTATCAACAACATCCTTGATCTCAGTACCTCTTCCGGTGAAATACCCTTCGATTTTTTTCTTTATTCCTTCATCAATATTTTTTTCAATTGGGTTTATGGATGAGTTCCCAACAGTTTCAATAAAGAATTTTCCAAAATTTATTAAAGGAAGAACACCTTTCTCAGAAATATGATCCACCGAATCTTTATCTGTATGGATAAAGCGTGATGGAACACCACCAGCTCTCAAAAGGTTGATGGTTGGAACACCTTTGAGTGAAAAAGGCATGTTATCACTTGAATATATATCTTTTGAAACATTTATTGAACTTCCAGTAAGTTTTGAAACAAAATTTATTACATTGACAAGATAATCATTTGCTGTAACAATGCACTGGGTTGTTCCAAAAGGATCACCAGCAACATCGAAATTGATTCCAAGAATATAATTTTTCAGATCTTTTTCGTTCCTTGCTACAAAGAATCTACTTCCCCAGAGTCCCAATTCTTCACCTGAAAAGAATGAAAAAATTATTTCTCTTTTTGTTCGATTTTTTGAAAAGTATGCTAAAAGTTCAGCCATTATTCCGATTCCCCCACTGTTATCAGAACCACCAGGAGATCTTGGGACAGTGTCTGTATGTCCCATAACGATTATTTTTTCTTCTGTCTTTTTTGTTCCATCGATTTTTGCGATGATATTTTCAGATCTTGTTTTATAAGTTTTACCTTTTCCTTCAATTTTTACCCTTTTCCCAACATTTTCCATAAGTTTTAAAACATCAGAGTATTTTATATCGATCATCGGTATTATGCAGTTTTTTTCGATCATCCAACTTGAAAGATGTAAAGATGAGATTAAATCATCAGATCTTGAAGCGGTGATTATACCTTTTATCTTTTTCTCTTTTAGCACAGGAAATTTTGACATATTTGGTCTATCTTTCATAATAAGAATTTTGTTTTCAAAATTCTGATCGATGTTTTGAATCTGCTCAAAAGATTCAGCATACTCTAAAATCCCTTCAACCGAATATGGAACTGTTAAACCATAGGGAACACCTTCATATCTTTGTGAACCCAGAGTTACAGATCCTTTGCCAATATCTGAAATGTATAGTGGAAAATCTATAGTTTCATATTTAACTTTTAAATCTTTTAAAAACTGTTTTAAGATGTTATTTGCCTTTTTATGATTTTCTGTTCCGGAAACCCTTTCACCTTTCAATTTAAGCATCAGATCATACGCTATTTTTCCAGTCATAAATCCTCCTTTTAGAGAGATTTTAGCATACAAAGTTTTAAAGTAAATAAAAATTTTGAAAAATAAATTGACTTTACTGAAAAAAATTTTATAATCAAAGAAAAAATTTCATTTCTCAAGGGGTTTTTATGTCTGACGATTATAAATTTGATCCAATGGTGAGATTATTAAAGCCGGAACTCGAAGAGATAATAAAAAATAAGGACTGGAAAAATTTAAAGGAATTGATCTCTTTCTGGCAACCCCCGGAGATTGCAGATTTATTTAGGGAGATTGAATCGAAGGAAAGAGTTGTTATTTTAAGATTGTTACCAAAAGATTTTCAACAGGAAGTATTTTCTTATCTTGATAGTGATATGCAAGAGGATCTTTTAAGAAATCTTACAAACGATGATATTAAGACGATAATCGAAGAACTTGAACCAGATGATAGAACCGAACTTTTTGAGGAGATGCCTCCAGATCTCACAAGAAAGATGATAAACCTTCTCTCTCCTGAAGAGCGAAAAAAGGCATTACAACTTTTAGGATACCCTGAAAATAGTGTTGGAAGATTGATGAATCCAGATTATATAGCTGTGAAAAACTCTTGGACCATAGAGAAAACTATCGCATTCATTAGAAATTATGGAAAAGATGTAGAAACGATAAACATGATTTATGTTGTTGACGACCAGTGGCATCTTTTGGATGATATATCGATAAAGAAGTTGATACTTGCCGAACCTTCTCAAACGATAGATTCCTTGATGGATAAAAGTGTGATATTTTTGACTGCGAATACTGATCAGGAAGAGGCGATCAAAATTTTTGAAAAATATGATCTTCTTGCATTGCCGATTACGGATGAAGAGAGACATCTTTTGGGAATCGTTACTTTTGATGATATTCTTGATGCTGTTCGAGAAGAGCAGACAGAGGACTTTACTAAATTTTCTGGTATCCAATCGCACGATATAGATCTTGATTTTATAACAAGAATAAAAGATGTTCCGATGATGCAAATCTTCAAAGCGAGAATAAGTTGGCTTGTGGCACTTCTTATAATGGATTTTGTTACAGGAGGAATCATTCAGGGTTTTCAGGACACGATAGCAAGGTATGTTGTTCTGGTTTCATTTTTACCTGTTCTGGTTGATACAGCAGGTAATGCTGGAGCACAATCAGCAACTCTTGTGATAAGAGCACTTGCTATGGGAACTATCGAAATGAGAGATTGGTTTACTTTGATTTTGAGAGAACTTTTAATAGCAACACTTCTTGGACTTGTGATGGGCTTTGGAATTTCAATAATGGGTTTTATAAGGGGTAAGAATCTTTTGATAGCATCGATAGTTGTCATTTCTATGATATTTAATGTTATAATAGGTAGTTTGATAGGTGTTCTTTTACCTTTCATATTCACAAAATTGAAAAAAGATCCTGCAACGGCAAGTACACCTTTAATAACATCACTTGCAGATATAATTGGAACAGCAACTTATTTGAGTATAGCTTTCCTATTTTTAAAGTGATCAGTTTTTCTTAAAAACGCTTATTTCCCTGCAGTTAGATATGCTCATATTTGACATCTTACTTAGTTCTAATCTTATGTATCTTGCTCTTTTATTTATATTTTCAAAATAGAAATAGTGTTGATCCATAGATACGGAATCAATTTTTTCATCCCATCCATTACTTGTGTCTTCATCTAAAATCAGGTAGTATTTTCCTGTTTCGCCAGTATGATTTATTCCGTAAACCACAACTGAAAATATCGAATCATATACCTGCCCAAGGTCAAGCACAATCCAGGATACATCTGTTGAACTTATAGATAAGGAATATGAAGGATATGGACCAAAACCGCCATCCGTCAAAGTTTTGATTGTTTCAGGTGTTGCCTCTCTAAAACAATTTTTCCCAAGAGATATGTTTGTATATCCATTTAACGGAATTGAAGTCGTATCAGTTTCGGACATATAAATAAAACCAAAATCAGCGTCAGAAGGTGCTTTCTTTTCACAAACCATTCTCCATCCAAGATATTGTGTTCCCCCAAAAATATAAACTGGTAAATAGATTGAATCTGTTTTATGAACTTTTTTTTGCCATAGATTGTATCCGATTCCATCTATCTTTGCTTTTACTTCAAATCTATATGAATCAACATCTAAAACTCCAATTTTTTCAATACCTTCATAGGTAAATCTAACGACATCGTCGTTTATTGTAAAATTGCATTCTCCGTTCCATAATTTTAAATCAGGAACCTGATTATCCACATGTATTGGATAAAAATCTATTCTTGTGTGAGGTTCAAAAGGGAGATTTGTGTTATAGTTCATTACGGAAACTTTATAAGTTGAGCCGTTAGTTGAAGTGAAATCTCTACCTTTTCTTAGAAACTCATAATAACCGGTTGAATCTGTAACAGTATAGGTTGAAGGTGTTAAACCGAAAAAATCTGTTAGAAACGACTCTGGTGAAGATATCCATAATCCAATCTCCATATCGTTATATGATGTTGAATCTATATCAAAACATTTCCCTGAAATTTTTACCGTGTCGTCAGGTCCATATTCCGCTTGTGGTCCAAGGTTACAGGAAGATAGAAGTAAAAATAATAGAATAAAAAAGATGAAAAAATTTTTCATAAATACTCCTTGTTAATTTTTGAGTATTAAAAAAGAGAATTTTATTCCCATTTTTTTATTATAAAATTTAATCGATTTAAATCAACTCAAATTTATCACTTTTGATTTTTTAAAAAGACCGATGATATATGTGCTGATTTGAAAAATTTTTTGACTTTTAAAAAATTTATGATAAAATTAAAAAAATTTAAGGAGGGTTATGAAAAATTCCCTGAAAATATTTTTTTCTTTTTTTATACTTTTTACTTTTATTTTTTCATTTCAACAGGAGTTAGGTCTTGAAGAACTTTTATCGCAAGAGGTTAATGTTGCCACACAAAAATCACTCACCGTTAGAGAAACAGCAGGTATTGTGACTATAATAACTAAAGATGAAATTGAAAAAAGTGGGGCAAAAGACCTTATTGAAATTTTAAATTTTATACCAGGTTTTTTCTTTGGTGCAGATGTTTCACAAACGGTTAGTTTGGGTGTAAGGGGTATCTGGGCGAATGAAGGAAAAATTCTTTTGCTTCTTGATGGACACGAAATGAATGAACTGACCTATTCAAATGTTATTCTTGGAAACCATATATCACCTGAAATCATTGAAAGGATAGAAATCATAAGAGGTCCGGGCTCTGTAAAATATGGTGGTTTTGCAGAACTTGGGGTGATAAATATTGTTACTAAAAAAGAAGACAATAGAGAGTTTTTAAAAACTGATTTAGTATATTCAAGTTTTGGGAAAACCTATTCAAAAAGAGGTGGAGTTGTTTCTTTTAATAAAAATTTTTCATCTTTTAATATTGGTGGTTCATTTTCTTACAACCAATCTATAAGAAGTGTTAGAACTTATTATGATATGTATAATGACAGTTTCTTTATGAGTTCAAACTCGAATATAATTCCATTAAATGGAAGATTGAATTTTACTTTTAAAGATCTTGAAGCCAATTTAATGGTTGATAGATATGATATGACGGTAAGAAATGTTTATGATTATATACTGCCCAAAAGTGTCAATCAAAAATTTGATTATTATTTTGCTGATATTAAATACAACTTAGATTTGAATGAGAAAATAAAAATTTTACCAGCAGTAAAATACAAATTACAGTATCCATGGCAAATAACCGATACGAGTTCAAATGTATCGGAAAATTACTGGAATTTGAAAGCAGAAAGGATCCTTGAGAATGTTTCATTGAACTATGAGCATTCAAAAGATCTTTCTTTTATGTTTGGTGAAGAATATTATTATGAAAGATGCGTTGCAAACGATAGTTTACAGGTGGATTTTGCTGATGGAACAAGAAAAATTGTTAATCAAAATATTTCAATTTTCACAGAACTTTTTTATAAGATTCCCAGAGTTGATCTTCTTTCAATTTCAGGTTTCAGGTTCGAATACAACAAATTGTATGGGAAATTTTTAGTCCCGAGAATTGGTTTTACAAAAGTTTTTGATAAATTTCATATTAAATTATTGTATGCACACTCATTCAGATCCCCAAGTTTTATGAATGTGAATGTAAATTTAAACATTTTACCTGAAAAAACAAAAACTTTTGAGGTCGAAGCCGGTTATATGATCACTCCTGAAATGTTTGTTGTGGGAAACATATATGATGTTAACATTATTTCACCTATTGTATACTATTTTGATGAGGAAACTTTTGTTGAAGGTTATTTTAACGATACACGTATTGGTTCAAGAGGTTTTGAGATTGAATACAGGTTAAAGAAGAGTAAGGTTGATATAAAAATGAATTATTCATACTATATAGCGAACAGGAATGAAGTAGAACTATATAGTGTTCCAACGGATGAAAAATCTTTTTTAGGTGCTCCAAGGCACAAAATGGGATTCTCGGGAACTTTTTCTTTGTTATCAAATCTTTTTCTTAATTTTAATGGAGCATATTTGTCTTCCAAATATGCCTATTATAGATTTGATGATAGTATTGATGATTTTGTATTTAAATCTTTTGATCCCGATATTCTTGTAAATTTAAACTTAACGATAAAAGATCTCTTGTTGAAAAATTTGTCTCTTTCATTTTTTGTGAAAAACATTCTTAATACACCTTACCAATTTATCCAGCCTTACAATGGAGGATTTGCTCCGATGCCAGGACTTGATAGGGAATTTGGTTTAAAGATAACATACTGTTTCTGCAAATAAAATGGGGATAAAATGAAAAAGTTTTTTATTCTGATACTTTTTTTGTTACTCGTTAAAAATCTTGAATCAAAAATCTTGATTCTAAAATGGAAAAATGTTGATATATACAATATTGCATTATCTGGAATCGAAAAGTCAGGGATTAAAGATTATGTTCTTTTAGATTGTGATGGGAAAAAAGAGGAAGTTTTAAATGGATTAAAAAACATAGAAAATTATGATCTTATCTGTGTTTTAGGAGAAACTCCATTGAAAATCGTTATATCTGAAAAGATAAAAAAACCCATATTCTATGGAATGGTTTACAATCCAACATTGATCGCTGGAAAAGATGAAAATATTACAGGAGTAAGTTTGAACATAGATTATTCAAAGCAGTTGAATGTTATAAAATCGGTTATTCCAGACTGTAAAAGTATAGGAATATTATATTCTAAGGAAGAACTGATTAAGCAGTTTGAAAAGGATGCAGAAAAATCTGGTATCAGTGTTAAAAAGATAAAAAGTGAGAATGAGAATGATGTAAATGAAAAGATAAACTTATTGAAAGATGTTTCTTTGATCGTTTTGATAACAGATCCTGTAATATCTTCTGCTGGTGTTATCAACAATATGATTTTGCATTCACAGAAAACAAAAATACCATTGTTTGTAACATCTGACAAACTTGTTAAAGCGGGAGCGCTTTTTGGTTTATCTCCAGATTACTTTGAAAATGGAATGATTCTGGGAAAAATGATAAAAAAATACCTTGATGAAAAAAAACTCGAAAATCCCAAAGATATGCCTGATGGGTATCTTTATGTGAACCTTAAAGTTTCATCAGATTTGAATATTAGATTTGATGATAAAGTTTTAAAGAGTGCTAAAGAGATATACAGATGAAACAAAAAAGAAACAGTTTGCTGAAAAAGTCAACTTTTATAATAGTGATCCTTGTTGTTTCAATAGTAATCGTTTTTGAAGCATTTTTTTATTTTCAATTGGATCTTTAAAAAGAGAGTTCAAAACGAAAGGAGAGTCCATCGCTTCTTTATTTTCACTTGCGTGTAAGAAATCGGTTGTTGAAGAAAACTGTAATGATATTTCTGAGGTCTTGTTAAATCTCTCTTCTCAAAATGATATAGTTTATTCTTATGTCTATGATAAAGATGGTAAAGTTATATCCTGCCAATCAAAAATAGAATTTGATGATCTGATCGATAATAAGATTATTGATAGAATGAAAAATGATGAACCATATTTTACTGAGGGAAAGATATGGGAATTCTATTATCCAATAAGTGTAAGTGGAGAAGATTTTTTAGAATCGTTTGAAAAAACTTTTATCGGTTTTGTCAGAATCGGTATCAGTGAAGAACATTTAAAAAGTTCAATTTTTAAAATGTTAAAAATTTCTTTGATATTTGCTTTGATAGCACTTCTGGCTGGTATTTTTACTGCCACCATCTTGGTCAGGATTTTAATTAATCCTGTTGTTAAAATATCAAACAAAGTGAGTTCTATTGGGACCGACTTAACAAGAAGAATAGAAAAAAAAGAGAACAATGAAATAGGATATTTGTCTGATGGGATCAACGAGTTTCTTGATGAGTTGAGTGAGGTCGTTGTTGAATTAAAAAAAACCTCTCCAAAACTTTTTGAACAATCTGATACTCTTTCATCAACAACAGAACAACTTCTTGCTTCATCAGAAGAGATTTCATCGTCGATTCAGGAAATCGCAAACAGTTCACAAAAACAGATGGAGTCGGTAATGTATATACTTGAAAAAGCAAAAATAACCAATAGCAATGTTTTTGAAACGCAACAGGCAGCATTGAAAGCAAAAGAGATGTCGCAGAATACTTTAAAAAATTCAGTTGAAGGGAAGTTTGAGTCGGAAAAAGCGTTTAAAAGTTCTGAAGATCTTGTTAATTCGATTGACTCTTTATCGAACAGAATAAGAAACCTTGCTGATGAGTTGAAAAAGATACCTGAGATAATGGATACCATAAACAACATTTCGAATAAGACATCTCTTTTATCTTTAAATGCGATGATTGAGGCAGCAAGGGCTGGTGAATATGGAAGAGGTTTTTCGGTAGTTGCACAGGAGATAACAAAACTTGCAAACAACAGTAAAGAAAGAGCAAAAGAGATAGATGTGATAGTGAATGAAATTTTAGAGAAAACCGAAACTCTTATTGAGGAATCACTGAAAACGAAAGAAGGAATAAACAGTTCAAAAGGTATATTTTTTGATATATCGAATAAATTGAAAAACATATCTGAGGATATGGAAAACTCTGTTTTAGAAATAGAGAATATTGCTCAAAAAAGTGAGATTTCTAAAAATGCTGTAAGTGAACTTTCAACATATATTGAAAAGATTACGAAGGAGTCAGAACAGAATGCAGCAGCAGCCCAGGAGGTCTCAGCGGCGGTTGAAGAAGAAACGGCTTCTTTTAATTCGCTTTCTGAATCGATATTGACTTTAAAGAATATTGCTGAGGAGATGAAAAGATATGTTGACAGGTTCAAGGTATGAATTTGGATGGCTGGCAAATTTAATTTTTTTAGTTAAATCAAAAATTAAAAAAACATAAAATTTAAAGAGGAGGGTAAATGAAAAAAGTTTATTTAACTCTTTTTATTTTATTAGTTTTGATTTCGGTTTCTGCTGAGGAGATGCTATATTTTAAAGGTTTCGCCAACCCCAAAAATACCTATGATAGTTTGAACATGAAAAGAATCGGAAGAGTTCCTTACTATGGTTATGCAAGAAAAGTTTATGTTGTTGATACTATCGCTTTCGTTCAATCTGATTATTATGTGGTATTACTTAATGTGAAAAACAAAAACAATCCAGTGTTTTTGAGCGAGATCGGAGCCCCAGAGTATATAAATGGGATTTTTGTTGAAGGAAATCATTTATATATTGCCTGTGGGTTAACTGGTATTGGAATCTATGATGTATCTGATCCTTCAAATCCAACATTTATAAGATTTTATGATACATCAGGTGTTGCTTATAATATTTTTGTAAAAGATACAATTGCTTATGTTCTTGATGGTAGTAATGGTCTTGTAATTTTAAACATTTCCAATATGTTAAATCCAGTAGAGGTGGGTTATTTTAATTCTCCAGGTTGGGAAATGAGCATTGTTGTTTCCGGGAACTATGCTTATATTGCAGATGGTGATTCTGGCTTATGCATTGTAGATGTTTCAAACCCCACATCTCCTTCAAAAGTTGTTTCTGTTGATACCCCTGGTTATGCGTATGATCTTTTTATTTCAGGTAATTATGTTTATGTTGCTGATGGATACTGGGGTGGGGTAAGGATTTTTGATATAACAAACCCATCAACTCCTTTTGAAACAGGATATTATGCCACAAATTGTTTGGCTTTAAATGTTAATGTTAGTGGAAACTATGCTTATGTGGCAAATGGATATTGGGGAATTTTAATCTTGGATGTTTCAGATAAATCTAATCCTGTGTTAGTAAGTAATTTTAGTTTTGGTGAGTTTGTTGAATATATTTTTAAAGATAGTAACTATGTTTATGCATGTGTTTCAACTTTGGGATTGATGATAGTTGATGTTTCAAATCCTTCGATACCAGCCCAAATTGGGAGTTATGGTTTTTATGGTTTATCTTATTATGTATATGTTGTTGGAAATTATGCTTATGTTACAAATGGAGAATGTGGATTTAGGATAATTGATATCTCAAATAAATTTAATCCTTATGAGGTGGGAAGTTATAGTAATGTTAATAATACCAATGGACATTATGTTACTGGAAATTATGCTTATGTAACTGATGTTGGTTGGGGTTTGCGAATATTGAATATTTCTGATCCTGCAAACATAACACAAGTGGGTGTTTATGATACTCCTGGTTATCCAAACAATGTTGTTGTTTCCGGGAACTATGCTTATATTGCAGATGGTGATTCTGGCTTATGCATTGTGGATGTTTCAAACCCCACATCTCCTTCAAAAGTTGCTTCTGTTGATACTGTTGGTTATATTTACAATATTTGTGTAAATGGGAATTATGCTTTTTTGGCATTAAATAATAATGGTTTTAAAATAGTAAACATTTCAAATCCATCATCACCAGTTGTGTTGGGATATTATGTTTCTCAAGGCTGGTCAAGGGGAGTATTTGTTTCTGGAAACTACGCTTATTTGGCGGATGGAACTTTTGGTCTCAGGATAGTTGATATAACAGATCCAACAAATCCTCAAGAGGTTGGATATTATGATACACCTGGTTGGTCCTGGGATGTTTGTGTTGTTGGAAATTATGCTTATGTGGCTGATCAGAATTCGGGTGTAAGGGTTATAGATGTAACAGATCCAACAAATCCTCAAGAAGTTGGATATTATGATACGCCAGGAGAAGCAAGGGATGTTTGGGCTGATAATAATTATGTTTATCTTGCATCCGGGTGTTTTTATATATTGAAAAATACTCTTACCAACCTTGAAAAAGAAAATCTTAAAGAAAATGTTACTAAAATGGAGATTAATCTTAATTCTTTTGAATACACATTGAATGGAAAAACAAATGAAATAGTTGTTTATGATGTTTCTGGTAAACAGGTGATTTTTGAAAAAGATAAAAATCCAGGAAATTATATTTTGAATACGAAAAAACTTAAAAAGGGAGTATATTTTATAAAACTTGTTGATGGTAAAAAAGAGTATAATGGTAAACTTATTATAGTTAAATAGTTTAATTGATAAAAGGGACAGAATTGCCTGTCCCTTTATTTAATCCATAATAGATTTATAGATTGAAATGTATCAAACAATCAGGTTTTTCTCAAAAATTTTTTTAATTAAGTATTGAACATTTTATTTTTTTTTATAGAATTTAGAAAAATAAAGGAGATTTATGAAAAGAAATTTTTTATTCATTATTATAGGTTTTGTATTAAATTTATTTCTAACTGCAGGGGAGTGTGTTGGAAATGTTTGCAAAGTCAATTGCAATCAGAACCAGAAAGAAATCACTTATCTTAGTTTTGATTATGGGGTTTCAACGAATTTTGAATTTGTTGGAGTTGATGAACTGAAAAATCCTGAAAATTATTTTGAGTATTATCGTTTCAAATATGAAAATGACCTTTTGAAGACGATAGAGTATTATCAGCAAAACAAACTGAAAAATGGTGGAATATTTGGTGTTGCGAAGATTATTATTAATTATGATAGTTTAGGTAAAGAGTTTATTTTTAAAGATAAAGATGATAATCAGATCAAAACGAGTGATGGTGTATATAGAATGAAATTTTTCTATCAGGTGTTCAAAGATAAAAAAGGAAAAGATTTAAAACATGTTGTTCAAAACATAAATTTTGACGAAAATGGAAATCAGGTTAAAGATTATTGTGGAGTTGCAGAATACAGATTTTTGTATGATTCAGATGGAAGATGTGTTGAACAACAACATTTTGAAAATGGAGAAATTGCAGAGGATTTATACGGATGTGCTAAAATCAAATGGAAATATGATAACAATGGAAGATTGATAGAGGAAAGTTTTTATGATAAAAATGATAGTTTAAAAGGTGCCAACGAACTTTATGTCCCAATAAAAAGATGGAAATATGATAGTAAGGGGAGAAAAATCGAAGAAAGTTATCATGATGAGAAAGGCAATTTGAAAGAGAGTTTTATTGTTGGTTATGCAAAAAAGGGCTTTGTTTACAACTCAAAAGGACAACTTGAAAAGATTTTTTATACTGATGAAGAGGATATGCTTGTGAACAATGTTTATGGGTATGCTGTTGAAATTTTTCAGTATAAAGAGAATGGTAGTGTTGGTGTTACAAAATACCTCAACAAAAATGGCATGGAGGTATTTCCAAAATTTTGAGATTAGATCTTGGAACTTTGAAACACCTGTCCCCTTAAATCAGAGCTTCTTTTAAATTTTAATATCAAAAAATAACAATAAAATACACATTGCGATTATTTATATATCACGGAAGATTTTCAATATCATCAAGATCTTTATATCTTCCTGATGCCTTTTTATTTTTCTTTAAATCTTCAAGAGAAACAATATAAACTGAAATGTTTTAAAGAGATATCAATTGTTTATTTTTCTCTGCTTTTTCAAAAGTTATACCATCCAGATCTGTGATTAAATCGTTTCTATTTGGTTCAACTCCGAATTGAAAAACCATATTATCTTCAAGGAGATCCTCAAGTGATAAATCGATATTTGAATAGCCAAAATTTTTTACCACCTCAATAACTTTTTGAGCATTTTCTTTTGACTTTTTTATCCAGATGTCTATATCACCAGTGTAGCGGGGATAACCGTAATATGCTACTGCTATTCCTCCAACAATCATGTAATCAACTTTTTTTTCGTTTAAACTTTTTAAAAACTCTTTTAAATCCTTGTGCATTTTTGTTTAAAAAACTTTTGACATAATTTTCTTTTAATTTTTCAACAATCTGTAATCTTTCATCAGGAGTCATGTTATGCCAGACACTTCGATTAAATTCTGCTTTTTCCTTTTGCTTTAGAATTTTTACAGGTTTTTTCATAAAATAATTATAACAGGTTATTTAAGATAAAACAAGATTTTAATATAAAAATAAACTTAGGGACGGTGCTTGACTTTTTGACAGTAAATATTTTAACTTATTGTTTTAAAATAAGTTATACGAAAAAAAACTGTTAGAATTTTATTTATTTTTTTAAGGTTTTTGTTGTATTTTCACTATTTATATTATTCCGAAACTATCATAAACAAAGGCAAAAAAAGATATTGAATAAAAAAGTTTACTTTTTTGTTTTAAAAAAATTAAAAAAAACTAAAAATTTATATCAATTTTAAGTTTCGTAAAAAAATAAAGTTACAAAAAAAAGTCAAAAAGTCAAGCACCGTCCCCAATAACAATTTAACAATATACTTCTTAGCTGGGGCTTGACCACAAAAACATTTCAAGTAGAATATTTTTTAAGGAAGTTTTACAAAAAAATGAGCTGGGGCTTGACCACAAAACCATTTCAAGTAGAATTCTCCAACAACAGCATCTCCAGTGCAGTCGAGCTGGGGCTTGACCACAAAACCATTTCAAGTAGAATTCAATACAGATAAAAACATTGAAGCCGGGTGCTGGGGCTTGACCACAAAACCATTTCAAGTAGAATTGGTGAGTCATTACTTGAAACAAACTCGAGGCTGGGGCTTGACCACAAAACCATTTCAAGTAGAATTAACCATGTTATTACAAAACCAAATCGATAGCTGGGGCTTGACCACAAAACCATTTCAAGTAGAATCACTTTCAACATCTGTCATTTTGGTTTTTGGCTGGGGCTTGACCACAAAACCATTTCAAGTAGAATAATATTACAATACAGGAAGCAAATTAAACAGCTGGGGCTTGACCACAAAACCATTTCAAGTAGAATTTATCTGGGTATGCATCAGACCCATCTATGGCTGGGGCTTGACCACAAAACCATTTCAAGTAGAATCACTTTCAACATCTGTCATTTTGGTTTTTGGCTGGGGCTTGACCACAAAACCATTTCAAGTAGAATAATATTACAATACAGGAAGCAAATTAAACAGCTGGGGCTTGACCACAAAACCATTTCAAGTAGAATTTATCTGGGTATGCATCAGACCCATCTATGGCTGGGGCTTGACCACAAAACCATTTCAAGTAGAATACCAGCCCCTAAACCAACACCTATTCCTTTGCTGGGGCTTGACCACAAAACCATTTCAAGTAGAATAACACACTTGAAAACAAAGCACAAGAATTGGCTGGGGCTTGACCACAAAACCATTTCAAGTAGAATATGAATACTGTATAAACCGGGTTCAAAGCTGCTGGGGCTTGACCACAAAACCATTTCAAGTAGAATTTGTTTCTATTATATATAAAACATTTTTTTGCTGGGGCTTGACCACAAAACCATTTCAAGTAGAATTCGTTTAATTTTTTATAAACCTCATAAGTTGCTGGGGCTTGACCACAAAACCATTTCAAGTAGAATGGTGAGTCATTACTTGAAACAAACTCCAGCGCTGGGGCTTGACCACAAAACCATTTCAAGTAGAATTTTATTTTTCATCCTTGAAAGAAGCGAGTAGCTGGGGCTTGACCACAAAACCATTTCAAGTAGAATATATAGTACTTCTATATCATCTCTTATTTGGCTGGGGCTTGACCACAAAACCATTTCAAGTAGAATATGCATCACTTTCTATTGCTCCGCTATCCCGCTGGGGCTTGACCACAAAACCATTTCAAGTAGAATTTATCATATTGACATTATCAAAAGAAGGTTGCTGGGGCTTGACCACAAAACCATTTCAAGTAGAATTAGCAGTATCCTCACTATTGTCATAGTTTAGCTGGGGCTTGACCACAAAACCATTTCAAGTAGAATAGAGGATTTTGTTTTGAAGAATATAATCGCGCTGGGGCTTGACCACAAAACCATTTCAAGTAGAATAAGCATTGTAGAAAAGTCAAAGGATTTTTCGCTGGGGCTTGACCACAAAACCATTTCAAGTAGAATACTAATTTTAGAATCTATGCATAAAACTTTGCTGGGGCTTGACCACAAAACCATTTCAAGTAGAATAGACCCTCTCTTAAGTTCACACAATGAGAGGGTTTATTGTTAAAACTGGATTAAAAAAGTAGAAGTTGTTCAAGTTTCTTTTCAGGTTTTTTCCTGGAATTTTGATAATATACTTCCATCTTTCCAAACTGGATATCTGTTAAACAGATTATTCTGACTTCACCTTTTGGTGGAACAACCGATTTTATTTTGTTTTTAAATGTTTCCGCTCTTTTTTCGTCACCGACATATCTTGCATACACAGAAAATTGTAATTGTTCAAAACCAGATTTTAAAAGTTCTTTTCTAAAGTCCCTGTAATTTTTTCTGTCCTCTTTTGTTAATGTTGGTAAATCGAAAAGTGCTAAAATCCACATCGAATGGTATCTGTTATTTTGTGTTGGTGTTTTTTTCCTTTTCATAAGGTGTTGGAATATTTAACTTTTTCTCTTTTCCATTATAAACATTTACAAGAGATGATGCTAATTTAAACAGTGACTCGTTAAGTGAATAATTTTCTTTGTTAACTTCAAATTTTTTGTCCAGAAGTTGTTCGATGATTTCTTTTTTTAACTCTTTTGTTAAAAAGAGTTGTATTCCTGAGTTGATCATCAACTTATAAGTTAACTCATCAACTATAGGCCTATATGGTTCCATAAGATCGTCAGCAAGACAGAAGGTATTGTATTTATTATGATGGAATATACCAAGTGTTGGATTTAATCCAGAAGAACAGACCGCTCTTGCTGTCATCGCTCTTAAAATTGTATAACCATAGTTTAAAATAGAATTAACACCAGGTAGATCTTTATCGCGTTTGAATTTTTCTCCAAAAAGTTGTTTCCAGTAGATTTTTGAAGAGTATGCTTCAAGGTTTGTTGAATCACCTGATTGAACTTTTTGTGAAATGTAGAAAAGTCCAAAATCGTTTCCTTTATGTTTTTTTAAAACTGATGCCTGAGAATTTATTTTCTCTGAAATTATCTGTTTCCAGAGTTGTTTTTTTAATGGCAAAGAAGCGTTAATCTGTTTTTGTATTCTTTCATATTGAATGTAATTGAGTTCATAAGGTAAAAATACACCAACTGGAAGATAGAATTGATCACAGGTTACAATCATCCCTTTATTTTTGGTTATTAGAGAAATTACATTTGTTGAAATTGAAGCAAGTGGAGTTGAAATTAGAATAACAGCGATTTCATTTAAAGGAATTTTTAAAATTTCACTTCCATTTTTTGATACTATCAGTTGTTCATACTCAGAAGAAAGTTTTACAGGTCCTTCTGAAATCTCAACTATTTTTTCAATCATTTGCGTAATGTTTTTCTCCAAGAATATTTATAACAACTTTTTTACAATTTCTTGCCTGTAGTCCAGATGGAACAGCTGTTAGCCCTTTTGGGTTTTTATTAATTTCATCAGATTTTCTTGCATCATGGATTTTAGTGAACAACAATTGTTTATTGTTCCCTGCTATTCTTTTTATAACATACAACTCTCTTTTCCCCTCTTCAGTATCAAGTTCGATAACCTCTCCTTTTGCAAGAGAAAATAAGAATTTTTTGTTCTCTCCGAAGTTCCTGTTTATGATTGGAAGATTTTTCTGTTTTCTTTTGTATGCCTCAAGTAGAGAAACAACATATCCATCCCATTTGCCTGTTTTCAAATCTTCAAAGATTTCAATATGATGGCTATCTGCTGATTGAACATATCTTTTCGCTTTTTCTGGGCCAATTTCATTATAAGTTTCAAATTTGGTTTTTATTGTAACCTTATGTATTTGAACTTTTTTTCCATCTTTTTGTTCGACATAAGGATGATTTTTAGGATCTTTGAATTTGATTTTAGGATCTTCTCCGTTTAGAGTTGTTTTTACAATCTCTTTTATTCTTTCATCAACTATATTGTCAATATCTTTTTCACTTAAACTTTCCAAATTAACTCTTTTGTGTGTATAAGATTGACCGTTCTCTTCAAATGGTTTTTTGTAATATGTTTCATCATGTATCTGACCTGAAACTTTTTTGTTAACTTTTCTTGAAACGAGAAGGTTTGTAATTTTTTCTTCAACCTCCTGCCTGAAATTTTCCCATGGAAGAGGATAGTTTTTGAAAAGTTTTTCTAAAGATTTTTCTTTTTTTGCAGCATCAGAAATTTTTTTGATAGTTGAATTATCAGTTAACGCTATTGTTATAGCATCAATAGCATGCTGGCGATGGTCATCTCTTATTTTGAAATCTTCTTCGTTTAAAATTGTATTCAATCCAAGGGCTTTTCTTAATGTTGAAGTAACTCTTCCAGAACTTGCAATGACTCTTCTTTTTCCTTTATTATCCATTCCATCATCTTTTATTCCACCATAGAGTAAACCAAGATATTTTTTTGCTTCTTTTGAAGCGTATCTTGTGTCGTTCAAATATTGAGATGAAAAATCTTCAAAATGTTTTTCAACCTGTTCTGGTGTCATCTGAAATCTTCTCAATTTTTCAAGTCGGGCGTTTCCATTGAATTTTTTTACTCTTTCAATTATTGCTTCCCACTTATCGGTCCCAAAATATGCTTCATAGGGTGTTTTGTTGTGTTTTACATTTCTGTTTTCTTCTGAGTAGCAGAGAGTTTTGTTTAAGAAAGAGTTATCAAGAGATCTATCAAATGGAATTATATGCTCAATATCAAATAATGGATGAGGACCCAAAAGGTCGTTTATATTAATAGATTTTCCAGTATAAGGGCAATGCCAACCACATTCTTCTGCAAGAAGGTATCTTAAAATCTGATCTTCTGTTGGTTCGGTTATGTTTAAATCATTTTTTATTTTTTCTATTGCATCCTCTCTTCTTTTCCTGTTTTCTCGATTCTCCTTTACTTTTTGTTCTTTCTGTTTATTTGAAAGTTTCAATTCTCTTGCAAGTTCTATTTTTATTGTTTCTGGTTTTCCATATTTTTTTATCAGAAAATTCACAAGATATCTTGTTTCAGAGAGGGTTCTTTCAACGAGTGGATTTCTAACTTGAATGACATCTTCTATCTCAGGGAGAAAATCAAATTCTTCGTGTATTGGATTATCAAGTTCAACAGAGTAAACTTTTTTTATTGCATCATATTCTTTGTAACCTTCTTTTAAAAATGGTAAAAGTTTTTCGATCGCCTTTTTTGAATAACTCAAATATCCATCTTCAAAAACAACCTGAGAGAATTTTTTTGCCTGTTCAGGGGAAAATCCAAGTTTTAAACCTCTTCTTTCGAGTGCTTCTATTTTTACAATTGTTCTGATTTCGTTTATCATGGAGTTCTTTTTCTCTTCATCAAAATTGTCCCAATCATCAAAAACCTTTTTCATCTTCACATTTGTTCTGTTTCCAGTGATATGTTTTTCTCCACCTTTCTCTATATTGAAAATGAATCTTTCTTTGTCTTTTATACCAAGAAGTTTTTTTATCTTATCAAAAGTCAGTTTTTCATTGTTTTCGAGTTCATTGAAAATTTTCTGTTTTTCTTCTTTTGTTAACTCTGTTATTTCTCCGGTATCTTTATCAATCAGTTTCAAATTGTTTACCTTGCACATATATCTGAACCTTTGAGAATCAAGGAGAGCAATGGGTGCTCTTTTTTTACCTTTTTCAAGAATACATTCTCCAACTTTATCTTTCTGGCTTTTCAATTCTCTCTGGAAGAAAATGAGTTTGTAAAGTTTTTTCTTAAAATCATCTGTTAAAATTTCTGGATAGAACTCTTTCTGTTTTTTAAAAATCTGCTCAAACTCCTCTTCATACATTTTTCTGCTTGTATGTTTTCCTCTGATTCTTTCTCCTTTTTCAAAAAGTGTTGCAAAATATTCTCCCAAAGTTCTACTGCCAGATTGTTTTATTTGTTCAGCAAGAGAATTTATCTCACTCTGCACAATACCTGACTCTTTTTTCTTTTCATTATTATCTTCCATCTTTGCAAGTTCTCGTTTTGTTGTTTTAAAACCTCTATGTTGTGCAATATGGTAAAATATCCTTGCGAGTTCTTTTAATTCAAGTTTTTCATCAAGACCTTTTCTTCTTAAATATAAGGATTTAACAATTCTTTATCAAGTTTGGATAAAAATTCGTCCCTTTCAAAAGAATCATAAATCTTTTCTTTTTGATCTTCGAAAAAATTATTTTCTATAAAAAAATTTAAAAGTTTTTCAAGTCGTTTCGTTTTTCTAAAAAGTTGTCTTCTTCTTAATCTTGCCTCTCTTCTTGTGACATTTTTTGTTTTTCCCTTTCCATCCTTTTCCATGTCTTCTACTGAAGGATCAAACAATCTAACACCTGTATTTATAAGTTTTACAGGATTACCATTTTCATCCTGTTCTAAAATAGCCCAGCCGATTGAATTGTATCCAAGATCAAGACCAAGAACATACTTCATAAAATTCCCCCTTGACAAAAATTTTTAAATAGTTAAAATATTTTTAAATTCTACTTAAAATGGTTTTGTAGTCAAGTCCCAGTAAGGCGTAAGCCGAACTGTTAAGCCCTACGGGGCTCAGCGGGCAGATTCAATATCTGCCCATTTTTATTTTTTAAAATAACTGATTTTAGTTGAAAGATTTTCAGTTTTTTGTTATAATAAAACATTAAATTTTAGGAGTTCTTATTATGATAAAAAGAATATTATTTATTTTTATGATAATTTTATTTATATCGATGTTATTCAACGCTTGTGAGACAAAAAAAGAAACAATAGAAACAACAGAAAAGGTTTTACAACTTCCGGATAAAACAAAAGTGTTATCTGACCTTAACAAGTTAAGGAATGGTATAGCAACATTTTATATGAACAATGGAAGGTATCCTGAGGATCTTTCTGAACTAAATCTAACACTTGAAAATCCGTTAGAGGATTTTGTTTACAATAAAAATAATGGTAATGTGAAAAATAAAAATTATCCACAATACTAAGGAGTTTTGTAAATGGATATCAACAGACAGAGAATC
This sequence comes from Caldifarciminota bacterium, assembly GCA_037481815.1. Classification (GTDB taxonomy): domain Bacteria; phylum Hydrothermota; class 32-111; order 32-111; family 32-111; genus 32-111. The sequence goes on along the minus strand of JBBFKX010000003.1, from coordinate 171,106 downwards.
ATTGATGTAACTATCGAAGATGAAATGAAGTCCTCTTATCTCGATTACGCAATGTCTGTAATCATAAGCAGGGCTTTACCTGATGTTCGTGATGGTTTAAAACCAGTACATCGTAGAATACTCTATGCGATGAAAGAACTTGGGCTTTACCACAACAAACCGTTTAAAAAGTCAGCAACAGTTGTTGGAGATGTTCTTGGTAAATACCATCCTCATGGAGATATGGCTGTTTATGAAACACTCGTCAGAATGGTTCAGGACTTTTCATTAAGGTATCCACTTGTGAAAGGACAGGGAAACTTTGGTTCAATAGATGGTGATTCTGCTGCTGCTTACAGGTACACGGAAGCAAAACTCTCAAAAATCGCTGAGGAGATGCTTGTTGATATCGATAAGGATACTGTCAACTTTATGCCAAACTTTGATGGTTCTTACAAAGAACCGGTAGTTCTCCCATCAAAGTTTCCAAACATTCTTGCGAATGGAACTTCTGGAATCGCTGTTGGAATGGCTACAAATATTCCACCACATAACATCACAGAACTTGTTGATGGAATGGTTGCATACATAGATAACCCTGAAATCAGTGTTGAAAAGTTGATGAAATATATAAAGGGACCAGATTTCCCGACAGGTGGAATAATTCAGGGAATAAGTGGAATAAAAAAAGCGTATGAGACAGGAAAAGGGCAGATAATTTTAAAAGGAAAAGTTAAATTTGAAACAAAAAAGAATGAAAAAGAACAGATCATTATAACTGAAATACCCTATCAGACAAATAAAGCAAAATTGATCGAAAAGATCGCTGAACTTGTTAACAACAAAGTTATAGAAGATATTTCAGATATAAGAGATGAGAGCGATAGGGATGGAATGAGGATAGTGCTTGAACTCAAAAGAGGTGCAGAGAAAAGAGTTGTTTTAAATCAACTCTATAAACACACTCAACTGAAGACCTCATATTCCATAATGTTTATCTGTCTTGTGAACAATGAACCAAAAGTTTTAGGATTGAAGGATATTATCCATCATTACATAAAACATAGAGAAGAAGTTGTCAGAAGAAGAACAGAATTTGATCTGAAAAAAGCAGAGGAAAGGGCACACATCGTTGAAGGACTGAAAATCGCAGTTTCAAATATCGATGAAGTTGTAAAAATAATAAAAACATCAGAGAATGTTCAGGATGCATCAGAAAAACTTCAGAAAAAATTTAAACTATCAGAAATTCAGGCAAACGCGATACTTGAAATGAAACTTGCAAGGTTGACCGGCCTTGAAAGGGAGAAACTCGATCAGGAGTATGAAGAGTTGATAAAACTTATCGAAAGGTTGAAATTCATACTTTCATCTGAAAAAAATATTCTGAATGTTGTAAAAGAGGAACTTCTTGAAATCAAAAAAGAGTATGGAGACGGAAGATTGACAGAAATAGTTCCAAATGAGGATGAGGAACTTGAAATAGAGGATCTTATAGCGGATGAAAATGTTATAGTGACGATAACACATCAGGGATATATAAAAAGACAATCTATTTCCTCATACAGGAAACAGAATAGAGGGGGAAAGGGAGTTATCGGATTAACAACAAAGGATGATGATTTCGCTGAAAAGATTTTTATCGCATCAACACATCAGTATATTCTATTCTTCACAAACAAAGGAAAGGTTTACTGGTTGAAAGTTTTCCAGATCCCTGAAGGTGGAAGAACATCAAAAGGAAGAGCGATAGTCAACCTTCTTGAACTTGAAAAGGATGAAGAGATCAGAGGAACTGTTCCCGTAAGAGAGTTTGATGATAAACATTTTGTCTTCATAATCACAAAAAATGGTATAGCAAAGAAAACAGAACTTTCCGCATTCAGCAATCCTCGAAAAGGTGGAATAATCGCTCTCAACCTTAATGAAAATGATAATGTTGCAGATGTTGCTTTAACAGATGGAACAAACGATGTTATCATAGTGACAAAGTGGGGAATGGCGATAAGGTTTGAAGAAAATGAAGTGAGAGATATGGGAAGAGGAGCAACTGGAGTTAAAGGTGTCACACTTGAAGAGGGTGATGAGGTTGTCAGCATGGTTGTTGTTAAAAGGGAATCGACACTGTTTATTGCAACAGAAAATGGATATGGAAAAAGATCAGAGATGCAGGAATACAGAAAGACACATAGAGGTGGAAAAGGGGTAATAGCGATAAAAACACATGAAAGGAACGGTGCTGTTGTTGATGCTATCGAAGTTCTTGATAAAGATGAACTTCTTTTGATAGCAGAATCGGGACAGATAGTAAGGATTGCAGTATCGGATATAAGAGTTATCGGAAGGAACACTGCTGGTGTTAGATTGATGAACCTTGCAGAAGGTGATAAACTAGTCGATGTTGCGATAATAGCACATGAATACAACGAGAATGGAAATGGAAGTGAAAAAAATGTTGATGAACAACAGTATGGGGAAGAGGATGAAGGATCAGATGAAGAAGAGAATTTAGAGGAAAAAGATGAATGAAATCATAGATGTTTCAAAAATTTATAAAAGAATAGAAGAGAATGTAAAAAAAGTTGTAGCAGGACAGGATCAGATAATAAGGATGGTATTTTTGACTTTGATATGTGATTCTCATTCAATAATAGTTGGTGTTCCCGGTCTTGCAAAAACATTGATAATAAAACTTATCGCAAAGAGCATAGATTGTAAATATAGTAGAATCCAGTTTACACCGGATCTTATGCCTTCAGATATTACTGGAACAACAGTCCTAAGAAAGGATGGAAATGAAACCCTGTACAAGTTCATAAAAGGTCCTGTGTTTGCAAATATAATACTTGCCGATGAGATAAATAGAACACCTCCCAAAACTCAGGCAGCACTTTTGCAATCGATGGAAGAAAGAATGGTCACAAATGAAGGTGTTGATTATCAACTCGAAAAACCGTTCAATGTGTTTGCCACACAGAACCCGATCGAACAGGAAGGTACATATCCTTTACCTGAGGCGGAACTTGATAGATTTATGTTCATGATACAGATAGATTATCCTGAAAAAAGATATGAGATGGAGATTTTAAAACAAAGGATCGTGAACGAAGATTTTAAAATTGATCAGGGCATAGTTAAAAAGGATGATATAATAAAGATACAGGAATATGTTAAAAGTGCACCTGTTGGGTCGAACATCGTTGAAACTGTTTCAAAAATTTTAAGAAACTCAAGACCTGAAACGAGTGAAGTTGATCTTGTAAAAGAGTATATCAAATGGGGAGCGAGTCCAAGGGCTGGAATTTTTATCATCGCTGCAGCAAAAGGATATGCACTGATGGATGGAAGAGTTACGCCCGATATAGATGATGTTGTAAAAGTTGCTCCCTATGTTTTAAAACACAGGTTGATTCTGTCATTCAAAGGTGAGATGGAAAATGTTAAAAAGGAAGATATCGTTGATAGTATCATCAAAAAAAGTTGTTTTTAGTTTCCTGTTTTTTCTTTTGATTTTTTCAACGATTTTTGCTGATGATGATATTGATAAAAAGATCAGTGAAAATGAGAAGAAATTGAATGATCTCAAAAAACAGTTAAATCAGATCAAAGAGAGAAAGGACTCGTTAAAACTTGAAGAAACAAAAACACTTTACAGTTTAAACAAGATGGATGAGGAGATATATTTAACGGATCTTCTGATAAAACAACTTGAAACAAAAGATAAACTTTTGACATTAAAAATAGATACAACTGAAAAAGAACTTGTAAAGGTTCAAAATGAGTTGAACGATAGAAGAGCAAAATTAAAAACAAGAGTAATAAACATCTACAAAAAAGGAAAAATACACACTTTTGAAGTTGTATTTACCTCAAAATCTTTTGCTGATCTTGCAAAAAGGATAAGATACCTATTGCTTTTGGCAAAACAGGATAAAAAACTTTATGATAAAGTCAAAAAGTTGCAGGTGTTATATCAGACAAAACTAAAGGAGTACAACCAGAGCAAAGAACAACTGCTTGTTGTGAAAAGTGAAGTTGAAAAAGAAAAACAGGAACTCCAGAATAAAATCGAGCAAAAAAAGCAATTTTTGAAAGGTTTGCAGACGGAGCAGAAAAAACAGACAGATATCGAAAAAGAGTTGATCAAATCACAGGAATCTTTGCAATATCTTATAAACAAATTGAGGATCGCTCAGAAAAAGATTGACAAGAAAAGGGATGTTTCTGAAGGTAAACATTATTTTGATCTGAACAAGGGTAAAGTGATCTGGCCTGCAAATGGAAAAGTGATTTCATCTTATGGTTCAGTTATGCATCCAAAATATGGAACTAAAACGATAAATAATGGAATCGATATAAAAGTGAACATCGGGGATCCTATATACGCCGTTTATGATGGTGATATAATCTATGCTGATAAATTTTTAGGATATGGTAATGTGGTGATGATAGATCATGGAAACGGTTATTATACATTGTACGCTCATCTGTCTGAAATAGATGTGGTGCTGAACCAGCCGGTTCTTGCAGGTGAGGTTATAGGAAAAGGTGGTGATACGGGTTCGCTTGAAGGGCCAGTTTTACATTTTGAGATGAGAAAAGATGGGAAGCCTATAAATCCTTTACAATATCTGAAAAAGAAATAGTATGTTTGAAAATATCGTTGGTCATTCAAAAGTGAAAAGTATTCTTGAAAAATCCATTCTCGAAAAAAAGGTAGCAAACGCTTACCTTTTTACTGGAAACAAAGGTGTTGGAAAATTCTCTCTTGCTTTAGAGTTCGCTGTACAGATTTTTGGAGAGAAATATAGAAAACATGTTGAAGAGTTTAAACATCCAGATCTGTTTATCGTGTATCCTTTTTTGAAAAAGGATCTTATAAGTTCAGATTCGATTTTGAAATCTATAAATGAAATTTTACAGGAAGGTGTAAAAGATAAGACAACCAAAAAAGAAAGAACATTGTTTTTTTTAAATTTCTTTTCTTTTTCGGGGAACGAAAATATCCCGGTTGATCTTGTAAGAGAGATTATAGTTGAATCTTCGACAAAACCATATTTGGGTGAAAAGAGAATTTTCATCGTCAGGAACATTGAAATGATGAGAAAAGAATCAGCGAACACATTTTTAAAAATTCTTGAAGAACCACCAAAATCCACGATGTTTATTCTAACAACTGATAATTTGAACGGTGTATTACCAACCATAGTTTCAAGATGTCAGGTCTTAAAATTTGGTTATCTGACAAAGGATGATTTTTATAAAATATATAAAGAACTTGGATACGATGAAAAGAAAATAGAAAACTATCTTTATATTTTTGATGGTTATATAAGCCCAGAGATCGATCTTGAAACAACCTTCGATTCTCAAAAGAGTTTGAATATGTTTCTGTCTGGTGATAGGGATGGATTTTTAAAATATTTTTCAACCCTTTCAAAAAAGGGAGAAGAAAAATATTTTTTAAAACTTTTTTTAAAGGTTTTATCAAAATATTTGAACGAAAAAATACTTGAAAGTGAAAATGCTAAAACTGCTGAAAATTTGTCAGAGATGCTTGAAGAGTTGATGAGTATTGAACAGGATATAAGGGTGAACTTTCAAACTGCTCATATAATAAATCACCTCTTTGATTTAAAGGAAGGAGTTAAAGATAATGTTTGGAAGAGTTGAGTTCAGAGGTGCTGAGAGAAAGATGTTTGAAATACCAACAAACATAGATGTTGAGGAAGGGAAATATGTTGTGTGTCAACATGATCAGGGGCTTGATATAGGAATTCTTTTGAAAATCTTTCCATACGAGTTTGAGAAATCTATTGGGAAAATCATAAGGAAGGCAACAGACGATGATATAAGGTTAAAAAAATCAAACGAGATGAAAGAAAAAGATGCTTATGAACCAACTTTGAAATTCATAAAGGAGAATGGACTCAATATAAAACTTGTTGATATTGAGATACATTTTGATGGGCAACATATAACCTTCTATTTTATTTCTGAAAAAAGGGTCGATTTTAGAAATCTTGTAAAACAACTCGCTTCATACTTTCATGCGAGAATTCAGATGAAACAGATAGGAGTAAGAGATTATGCTAAAAGGTTGGGAGGTTTTGGGGCATGTGGTGAAGAGTTGTGTTGTAGAAGATTTTTGAAAGATTTTGAAGCGATAACTTTACAGACATTGAAAGATCAGGGTCTTTCAGTAACACCTCAAAAAGTATCAGGGATGTGTGGAAGATTGATGTGTTGCCTGATGTACGAAATGGATTTTTACGAGGATGTGTATAAGAGATTCCCTCCTATAAATTCAAATGTTATAACAACTTTAGGTGAAGGTAAAATTGTGAAACTTGATATATACAATGACCTTGTAACGATACAATACAAAGATGTTGAAGAGAATGGCGGACTGATAACACACACACTTGATGAGTTCAATAGAATCAAAAAGAAAAAATGGAAATTTGTCCCAAACCTCAACAAAACAAAGGAGGATTGATGACAAGGTATCTCGTAACCGCTGCATTACCTTATGCCAATGGTCCAATCCACATAGGTCACCTTGCAGGATGCTATCTTCCTGCTGATATTTTTGTGAGATATTTGAAACTCAAAGGAGAGGAAGTTTGTTTTATCTGTGGAAGTGATGAACATGGTGTTCCAATAACGATCAAAGCGGACGAGATGAAGAAAACTCCAAAAGAGATAGTTGATTATTACCATAAGGTTATGAAAGATTCTTTTGAAAAATTTGGAATCGTTTTCGATAATTTTTCGGGAACTTCAAGGCCAATACATCATGAGAATGCAAAACATTTCTTTTTGAAACTTTATCAAAATGGATATGTTTCAAAAAAGGTTGAGAAACAGTACTACTGTGAAAATTGTAAAAGATTTTTACCCGATAGATATGTTGAAGGCATTTGTCCACATTGTAAAGCAGAAGGGGCTAGAGGTGATCAATGTGATACCTGTGGAAAACCGATAGATAATGTTTCGTTGATAGATCCAAAATGTAAAATCTGTGGTGCTACACCTGTTGTAAAAGAGACAGAACATTTTTATCTTGATCTTGATAAGTTTCAGGATAGATTGAAAGAGTACATAAATTCGCGGACATGGTGGAAAGATAATGTTAAAGAGTTCTCTCTTGGATGGATCAAAGAAGGTTTGAAACCAAGAGCCATAACAAGAGATCTTGATTGGGGAGTGAAAGTCCCAATCGAAGGATTTGAAAACAAAGTTCTTTATGTCTGGTTTGACGCACCTATAGGATACATATCTTCAACTATGGAGTATTTTGAAAATAAAGGTGATAAGAATGGATGGGAAAAATGGTGGAAGGATAAAGATACAAGAATCATACATTTTTTAGGAAAGGATAACATAGTTTTTCATTCTGTAATCTGGCCATCAATACTTATGGGAGTTGAGGAGGGTTATAATCTACCTTATGATATTCCCGCAAACGAGTATTTGAATATCGAAGGAAAAAAACTTTCGACATCCAGGAACTGGGCTGTCTGGCTTGACGATTATCTTAAAAGGTTTCCACCGGATATTTTAAGGTATGTTCTTGCATCAATACTCCCGGAAAATAAAGATACCGATTTTTCATGGACAGAGTTTCAAAACCGAAACAATGGGGAACTTGCCGATATATATGGAAATTTCATAAATAGAACCGTGCAATTCGTTTTAAAATACAATGATGGAAAGGTTAAGAAAGGAAAAGAGTTAAAAGATGATGATAGAGAGTTTTTGAAAACGATATATGAAAAGGTTCAAAAGGTTGGGGAATACATAGAAACCTATCAGTTGAGAAAAGCAACATATGAGTTCATGGATATAGCAAGAGAATCGAACAAATATTTTGCTTCAAAGGAACCTTGGGTTCTTGCAAAAAATGATAGGGATTACCTTGATACTGTTCTGTATGTTTGTATGAAGGCGGTTGTTGTTCTATCATGTGTTGGTGATCCATTTATTCCATTCACGTCGAAAAGGCTGAGAGATTTTTTGGAGATAAAAGAATTCAGATGGGATGATATAAAAAATTTAGAACCTTTGCAGGAATTTAAAAATAAAAAACTTGATATTCTTTTCTCAAAGATAGAGGATAAAGTTATCGAAGAAGAAAGAAAAAGGATGGGGCAAAAGGTTTCAACGGAAATTGTATCAGTAGAGAAAAAGGATGAAGATAAAAACTATATCTCCATCGACTATTTCAAAAAGGTTCAACTTGTTGTTGCAAAAGTTCTCTCATGCGAAAAAGTTGAGAATTCAGATAAACTTTTGAAATTGAAAATCGATGTTGGAGATGAAATCAGAGATATTGTTGCAGGAGTTGCGTTGTTTTATAAACCAGAAGATCTTACTGGAAAAAAAATAATTGTTGTGAAAAATCTTGAACCTGCAACGATAAGGGGAAACAAGTCGTTTGGTATGCTTCTTGCCGCTTCCAATAAAGATAAAACAAGGGTAAAAGTTCTTTTTGCTGATGAGAGTTGTGAAGCAGGGGATACTGTTGGCTGAACCTTTTCTTGATTCTCACCTCCATCTTCAAATGGAGGAGTTTGAGTTTGAAAAAAATATGAATGTTTTTACCTCAAGTTTGAGGGAAAACAATGTCAGGATTTTAAACATAGTCGGATATGATGTTGATAGTAGCAAAAAATCTTTTTCCATAGAATTCCCTGACGATTTTGAAGTGTATCACTTTGCTGGAATACATCCACACTACGCTTCAAATTACACTGATCAAGATATTCACGAAATAGAAAAATTGCTTGATGAAAAAGGTTGTTCTGGAATCGGGGAAATAGGTGTTGACCTTTTCTGGCACAAAAAGGATGAGTTAAAACAGCAGAAAGAACTTTTTATAAAACAGTTGGATCTTGCGAGAAAAAAGAAAAAACCTGTGATGTTGCATGTGAGAAACGGATACGAAGAGGTTTTCGAAATAATTGATGATTATAAAGATCTGGTTTTCGAGTTCCATAGTTTTTCAGGTACAGAAAAAAATCTAAAAAATTTAGTTTCAAAAGGATATTTTTTTGGAATAAATGGAATCATAACTTTCAAGAACAACGATTTAAAAGATATAATCAAAAAAGATCATATCGAAAGGATGCTCATCGAAACCGATTCACCATACCTTTCTCCTGTTCCATTCAGAGGCAAAAGGAATAGACCAGAGTATGTTGTTTACATATATAAGAAAATTTCTGAGTTGCTCAATATCGACATTGAAGATTTGAAAAAAATAGTTAAAAAAAATTTTTATGAATTCATCGGTAAAAAGAGTTAAACTGTCACAGAATTTTTTGATCGACAAAAATGTGCTGAAAAAAATAGAGGACTCTCTTTTTGATCTTGAAGGGAAAAGGGTGCTTGAAATCGGTGGAGGGGATGGAAGAATAAGTGAAACAATTCTCTCAAAAAAACCTGAAAAACTTGTGATACTTGAACTCGATAAGAAATATTTTGAAATCTTAAAAGAAAAATTTTCAAAAAATGAAAATGTTGAAATTTTAAATACAAGTTGTCTTGATTATAAAATAAAAGAAGAGATAACCGTTTCAAGTATTCCATACAGTTTAACAAAAGAGATTTTTAAAAAGGTTGTTGAATCTGAAAGTATAAAGAAAGGATATCTTATAGTTCAAAAGGAGTTTCAGGAAAAACTTGTGAAAAGATTTTTTATTCCAATTTCAATATATGTCAACATCTTTTTTGAAATCAGAAATCTTTTTATTATCAAAAAAAACTCGTTTAATCCATCACCGAAGGTTGATTCATCTTTTATATCGATTTCAAGAAAAAAGGATTATGAGAAAAAATATCACAAACTTTGGGATTTTTTAAATTTTTTAACACAAAACAGAAACAGAAATATGAATAAATTTTTTAAAGACAAAAATAACAAAAAAATATATACTATCTCTTATGAGGAAATTTTAGAGATCTATGCTGACGAATACATTCATTCATATTGATGGAATAAGTTATAAAAAAGAAGAACAACTCTGGAAAAAAGGTTTCAAAAACTGGTGGGATGTTGTTGAGAAATGGAACCAACTTCCTTTTGGTGAGAAAAAAAACATCCAGATCTTAGATGAGGTTAAAAGATCGATAAATTCATTTAAAAACGATGATATGGAATATTTTTTCAAAAGATTGAAATATAGAGATTACTGGAGAGTTTTAACACATTATAAAAATGAGATAGGTTATATAGATATAGAAACATCCATTGAGGGTGAGATAACTTTGATAGGACTTTATGTTGGAGGGAATTTTTATGTGTATAAAAGTGGTGAGGACTATTTGAAACTTGAAAAGATGTTTTCAATACCATCAATACTTGTTTCTTTCAACGGACAGACATTTGATATTCCAAAAATAAAAAAAGAGTTTCCTTTTCTATCTTTACCAGATTTTCATTTTGATCTTTTCAGAGCAACAAAGAGTGTTGGATGGAAAGGTGGTTTAAAGAAACTTGAAGAGAAATTTATGATCGAGAGGTCTAAAAGGGTGAAGAATTTAACCGGTTATGATGCTGTTTTACTCTGGCAGGAATACAAAAACGGTTCAAAAGATTCGTTAAACACATTGATAGAGTACAACATGTTTGATGTTATCAACCTTGAAAAACTCACAACGATTTTTTTGGAGAAAAAGAGAGAGGAATTTTTAAAGATTCTATCTTGAAAAGAATTTTTTTATACCACCCTTTTTATTGTTATCATCGGATCTTTCATCTTTTTTATTCTCATTATCCGTTTTTTCATCTGTTATCTGTGCATCTATTTCCTTTAAAATATCGTCGAGTCCCTCTTTTTCTTCAACAGTTATGAGTCCACTCGTTATAAGACCATAGATCGTTTTTGCTGTCTGAAACTCTGATTGGTTGACCTTTTTTGCGATCTCTTTTATCGTTGAAACGTTATCAACGAATGTCAACATCTTCCATTCTTCACTTGAGAGTTTTATGTTATCGGTGTCGATATCAGGGTTTTCAACAACCTTTACAACAAGATCTAAAGAAGGTATAAGCTTTTCTATCTGTTTCCATTCATCGATACTTCGTGCTGCTTCAAGCATCAAATGATGTATGGGTAAACTTATCGTGTTTCGTGGTGTTTTAACATCAGGAATAAATTTGAAGTTTCCATCGTTTATAACGAGTATCTGATGTATAGCACTCTCTCCAAATCTATCATCTATTTCTGCATGGGTAACACTTCCCCCCTCAAAATAAATCCTTCCTACGCTGTCTTTTGTTGTTATTTCAAGACAACCATCCTTTTTATTCATATTTATCAGTTGAAGTATATCGGTGATTTCAAAATCTTTTAAACTTCCCTGTAAACCAGCCATTCTTCCACCTAAAAGTTATAGTTCAAACTAACACTGTTTTCAAAACCAAGCCCATAGTTATACGGAACAAAAGAATAGTTTAAAGACAACCTGTTATTCCTAACACCAAGCCCAAAAGATAAAAATTTTGCAGGATCGTTTATCAGAAAACCCATCCTTAAGGAAAGTGTTTTCAAAATTTCTCCGTCGTATCCAAAAGATATCTTGAACTCTTGATCGTTCACCTTTGTAAAATCGGAAAATATCGTGTTTTTAAAATTTTCATTCAATTTCAGATCGAAAGAAGTTCCAATTTTTAAAGTAAAAGGTGGTATGATATAATCAAGTGAAGTCGCATCATACCTTGTTCTGAATCCAACATTCAAAGTGGATATCCCAACCTTAAAATTGAAAAACCTCTCAAAAACAAATAAAACTCCAGCACTTGCAACAAAGGATGTTTTGTTTAACAGGAAAGAATTTTCATTTATTGCAGAGGATGATAAGCCAACGAAAATTCCATCTGTTATGCTGTTTGAATAACCAAGTGAAAAAGAATATGAGTTGAATCTGTAATATCCGAGAGGGTTTTCCGCAGGATCTTCATTCCTTAATTGAATAGTATCCGATATAGATGATGTCGCTGAAAAAGAAAATGTTCCAAAGGAGAAAGGATAGTTCATCGCTCCCGAATAGATATTCGAGAACCCTGAAGAGTATATCGTTGAAACGACTATTCCTTTTTCTTTATAGAATGAAGAAGATGCTGGATTTATAAGAAATGAAGATGGAGAGTTATAACCGGTAGTCGCACCTCCCGAAAGTGCTGATGAAAATGCATCCGGGGTTATCTTTAAAATTGAAAAACCAACATTGGATGATTTTGAAAATAAAAAATCGGTTAAGATGTTAGATCCATCTATTTTTATGATGAAAAAAATCTGCAAAATTATGAAAATCTCTATATTTCTTAAACGATTCATAATTTTTTATAATAACCTTTTATTGATATTTGTCAAGATTGATAGTGTTTATTTTCATTGAAAAAAACTATTTTTTATAGTATATTTTTTATAGATGAAAAGATTTTTTTTGTTTTTGATCATAGGGGCGCTTTTTTTTACCCCTTCATACTCAAAAGTCAAAAAGAAAACCAAGATCAACAACATTTTCAATATATCATTCTCTCCCCAGGTTTATTTTGAACCGATAGAACAGAGTAACACATTCTATATCAACCTTTTTCCATTCTCATCAGAACTCGCTTTTGCTGAAAAAAATGGTATAAGGTTCACTCCAATCGTTGGTCTAAAACTTTATTCCTATGGAGCAAGGTTTGGACAGTTAGGTGTTTCTTTTTCAATCCCAACATATCAAAAAGCAAGGAGTAAGGATGGATCTTATTCTGGATACTTCACTTCAGGGTATACAAAACTTGTTTATAATCCATCCGAATCGTATACTGCATTTACGCTTGCGAACGAGAACGGTTTTCTTTTCTATCTTGGTGAAAACTTATCTTTGAGTTTTTCGATTCAGGCAGGTTATACATATTTTTTCTTTTCAGATCCATCTTTGAACAAAGGAATAATCTTTTCAGGTTTTTCTTTGTCTACAGGTATCTGGCTATTTTAAAATTGTTGACTTTCAATTCCCTTTTAATATAATAAAAAATTCAACAAAAGGAGTTTTTACGAAAAAGAAAGTCATATGGATATGTTATCAAAACGCACACACCTATGAGATGACAGGTGGAACAAGACATCTTGATTTTGGAATCGAACTTGTGAAAAGAGGTTATAAAGTATATATAATTTCTTCTGATTTCAATGTTCACAAACTCCAGCATATGAAACTTGCAAAAGATGAATATTATAAAATCGAAAATGTTAACGGAGTAAATTTTGTCTGGGTTAAAACTTTTACTTACAAAAAAAATGATTTTCAGAGATTGTTGAACCAGATAATTTTTTCTGTTGAGATGTACAGAGTTGGAAGGATACTCGAAAAACCAGATATAATTATAGGAGTTTCACCACAGTTGATCACTGCACTCTCCGCACTTTTTCTATCGATAAAATTGAAAAAACCATTCATATCAGATATTCTTGACCTCTGGCCTGAGTCACTGATACAACTCAAACCTGAGATGAAAAAAAATCCCTACACATGGTTTTTATATCTTCTCGAAAAAATAATCTATCAGAAAAGCAAAAGTATAATCGTCTGTGTTGAAAAGTTTAAAAATCATATAGTTTCAAAAGGTATAGAAGAAAAGAAAATACATTTCATATCGAACTGCACATATCCAAACCATTTTACACCCGATAAACCCAAAGAGTATTACAAAGAAAAATATAAAATAGATAAGTTTACTATTGCTTATACTGGTGCGATAGGTGTTGCAAACAACCCTTACCTTATTCTTGATATTGCAAAAAAACTTGAAGATAAACCTATCGATTTTTTAATACTCGGAGAAGGCCCTTTGAGGGAAGATATCGAAAAAAGAATTAAGGATGAAAATATAAAAAATGTTAGAATCTATAAGACGATACCGAAAAGAAATATTTTGAATTTTCTTGCTAATGTTGATCTATGTTTGATCACGGTTAACAAGACTGAACTTTACAAATACGGTTTAAGTCCAAACAAACTTTTTGATTATATGCTTGCAGGGAAACCGATACTTATCACAGCAAAACCAGAATATTCAGAGTTCGTTAAGGACTCGGGTTGTGGATTCTATGCTGATCCTGAAAATCTTGATGAAATCGTTTCAATAATTATGAAAGTGTACAATATGTCTGAATCAGAAAGGGAGGAGATGGGGAAGAGGGGAAAAGATTACATTTTAAAATTTTATTCTGAACAGAGTTTGGGAGATAAACTTGAAATGATAATAGATCAAACTCTTTCTGAAGAGAATCAAATAGGTTGACAAATTCAAAATTTTAAATAATAATCTTTAAATAAATAAAAGGAGGATTGATGAGGCAATTTTCTAAAATTTCTAAAATAGTTCTTATCATATTGGCGATAATTCTTGTTATCTCATGTGAAAAAAAGATATCCAGAGCACCACAGGTTGGAGAATCAGGTGGAGAAATTGTTGTAGGAATAGTTGGAGAACCAGAGAACCTTTCACCTATTTATCCATCATTCATAGCACATAACGAGATAGTGGATATGATCTTTCTTCCACTCCATAAAACTGATATCAACGGAAACATAGTTCCCATGCTTGCAAACTCATGGGAATATTCAGAGGATCTAAAAAAGATAACTTATTATCTAAGAAAAGATATTGTCTGGCAGGATGGACAGCCGGTTACGGCGTATGATGTTGAATTCACTTTCAACCTGATCAAGGATCCAAAGAACAATTCTCCGTTATTTTCAAAATTACAGAATATAGATTCGGTTAAGGTATTATCTGATGATAAAATCGTTTTCTATTGCAACAAGGTTTATCCCATGGCACTTTTTGATTCAAACATAAAACCACTTCCAAAACATTTGCTTGAAAAAGAAAAAAATCAGATACAGTATTCAGATTTTAACACAAGACCTGTTGGAAATGGACCATACAAACTCGAAAAATGGGAAAGTGGTAAATATGTATCACTCGTCAAAAATGAAAACTATTCTCTGGAAGATAAACCTTTCATAGATAAAATAGTTTACAGAATATACACCGATCAGCAATCTATAATCAGTGATCTCAAAGAAGGAAAACTTGATCTTGTTTACGATATAACACCAGATAACATAGAGGAGATAGCGAAGATAAAAAATGTGACGGGAATTCAGAAAAAAGGGAACATCTATACATATATTGGATTCAACCTTTCAAGAAAACCGTTTGACTCAAAAGATTTCAGAATAGGTGTTTCACAATTGATAAACAGAGATCTTCTGATAAAAAATACGATAAAAAATGGTATTCCTGCTAATGGTCCGATAACACCATCATTCTGGGCTTATTCTGAAGAGATTAAACCTGTTTCATACAATAAAGATGGAATAAAACTTGTCGAAAATATTTTAAAAAAGGATCCTGTAAAAGGATACATGTACAACAACAAACCGTTTGTTTTGAATCTCATAACAGATAGAAATGATGCGATGCTCGTAAAAGTTGCAAGAGAGGTTACAAACCAGTTGAAAAATGCTGGTTTAAATGTTAACTTAAAAGAGTTACCTTCAGATTCTTTGATTTTGAAACTCTTTTCGAAAGATTATGATATTTACATACTCTCATGGCAGGTGAACGAAGATTTCAATCCACTACCTTTCTGGTCCTCAGTAAAAGAAACTGGAAGATTCAACTTTGTTGATTACAGAAATCCAAAAGTCGATTCTATCGTTAACCTTGCGATGACAACTATGGACAAAGAAGAAGCAAGAGGTTACTGGAAAGAGTTCCAGCAGATAATCGTTGATGATCAGCCTTACGCTTTCCTTTTTGTTCCAAACAGGGTTATAGTAGCGAACAATATTTTAAAATCTTTCGATAACGTTTATGCCTCAAACATTGAACCGATTTCAAACCTTGATATATTCTATGTAGAAAAACCGAACCAGAAGAAAATCGATTTTGCTTTGCTTTTCCCAGCACCAAAAGTTGAAGAAACTGTTCAAAAAACGGAAACAAAAACTGTTGAAACCAACAAGAATGTTAAAAAAGAGGTGAAAGAGGAAACAAAACCAAAAGAGGAGACACAGGTAAAAACTCCAACAGCGTCACAGTTGCTTTCCCAGCAGGTTCAACAGCAACAACAGCAACCAGTTGATACCGTGAAAAAAGAGGAGGAAAAGAAACCTTCAGTTGTGATACAACCAACCCCAAAACAGATAATTCAACCAGCATATCCTGAAGCTGCCAGGAAGATAGGTGCTGAAGGTACAGTTTTTGTTGAGGTTGTTGTCGGAAAGGATGGAAAAGTTGTTTCAGCAAAGGTTATAAAATCCTTGAACCCTGCTTGTGATAACGCAGCAGTTGAAGCAGCGTACAAAGCGGTATTCAATCCTGGAACGATCGATGGGGTTCCAGCAGAAATGAAGACAACTATACCTTACAGGTTTAAACCATAACTTTATGGATTACGATCTTTCATCGCTTGAAGAACTTTTTGGAAAGGACTCCGATGATTTTAAGGATATATTGAAATCGTTTATATACGATTACAACCAGAGATATCCTTTGCTTGAAAAAGCGATAAAGGAAAGAGATTTTGAACAGATTGCAAAACAGTCACATGCGTTTAAAAGTGTTGTTGGGAACTTTAATCTTTTCTATCTTATGGAACTTGCCAAAAAGATTGAAATTTTTGGAAAAAATAAGATATTACAGGATGAAGAGAGCACTCTTGATGCTCTCTTCATCAAATTTTCTGAAGGATTAAAGGATTTTAAACAGTATATTGAACAAAGATATGATCTAAAATGATCATTTCTCCTGTTGTTCCTCTTGAAATCTTTTCGCTTCCTCTATAATCTTTGCAACCTTTTCTCTTGGAACCTCTTCGTATGTCTCAAATTCCATTTTAAATGTTCCTCTACCCTGTGTCATCGATCTGAGTTGAGATGAGTACTGATACATTTCTGCTTCAGGAATCAACGCTTTTATCTTTTGATATCTTCCAGCATGTTCTGTTCCAAGGATTTTTCCTCTTCTTGCGTTTATATCTCCCATTATATCACCCATATACTCTTCGGGGACAGTTACCTCAACATTCATTATAGGTTCAAGGATTACAGGATCTGCTTGTGGTATCGCACCTTTTACTGCAAGTGATCCGGCTATCTGAAACGCTATATCGGATGAATCAACATCATGATATTTTCCGTCGAAAAGGATCGCCTTTACATCAACTATCGGATAACCCGCAACAACTCCTTTTTCAAGTGCATCTTTTATACCTTTTTCAACTGATGGGACAAATTTTGCAGGAATTGCACCACCGAAAATCTCGTCCACGAACTGGAATCCAGTTCCCCTTGGAAGTGGTTCAAATTTAACATTACACACACCGAACTGTCCTCTTCCACCAGATTGTTTTTTATGCTTTCCTTCTGCTGATGCTGTCTTTTTAATCGTTTCTCTGTATTTGATCCTCGGTTTTTCAAGGTTGACATTCACTCCAAATTTTTCTTTCAATTTGTTTATTATCACTTCAAGATGTATAGTTCCAAGTCCATGTATGAGTGTCTGTTTGATTTCGGGATCAAATTTGAAATAGAATGATGGATCCTCTTCATGGAGTTTTGATAATCCATTTGAAATTTTTTCCTCATCACCTTTTGCAAGAGGAATTATTGCCATTGAAACATTTGCATGAGGGAATTCTATGGGCGGGAATTTAATGTTTATCGATTTATCACATATCGTATCTGAAGTTTTTGTTGATTTTAATTTTACCAGAACACCTATCATTCCTGTTGTTAGTTCATCTATCTCTTTTCTCTCTTTTCCAATATTGATATACATCTGGTTGACTTTTTCCGTAACATTTTTTGAACTGTTGTAGATTTCACTTCCAGATTTCAAAACCCCGGAGAATACTCTGACGAAGTTTATATCACCTAAATGTTTTTCGACATTTGTTTTAAAAACAAAACCTGCGAAAGGAGAGTTCTGATCTGGTTTTTCTGGATAAGTTTCCGATTCAATAGGTCTTCTGATGTTGAGATCTGCTGGTGAAGGAAGATATTTTATAATGTAATCAAGCACAAGATCAGCACCTATATTTTCAACAGAATCTGTAAAACATACAGGATAGAGTGTTCCATTTTTGATTGCATTTAAAAATCCAGTATTAATATCTTCCTGGGATAAACTATCAGCAAAAAACTTTTCCATCAAAGTTTCATCGGATGATGCAATCTGCTCAAGTAATTCTTTTTTCATCTTTTCAACAGAATCTTTTATATCACCGGGAACCTGAGTTTCACTTTTTTTACCATTCTCGTAAACATACGCTTTTCCGGTTATAAGATCAACCACTCCTTTAAAGTTTGGTCCACTTCCTATTGGAAGTTGGATCAGAGTTGCGCTTTCTGAAAGTGAATTTTTTATTTCCTGAAAAACTTTTTCATAATCAACATTTTCTCTTTTCATCTTGTTGATAACGAAAAGTCCTGCAAGTTTTTCTTTCTTTCTCAGTTCCCATGCATTTTCAGTTCCAAGATCGACTCCGGTTGAACCGTCGATGATGAAAATAAAAGATTCAACAACTTTTGAAGCCGATATGACTTCCCCAAAGAAATCTACGAACCCTGGTGTATCGATGAAGTTGATAGTTTTATCCTGCCATTTTACAGTCGCAAGTTTGAGACCTATGGTTATACTCCTTGCCATTTCCTCATCGGTATAGTCAAGCATAGAATTTTTTTCATCGACCTTGTTCAATCTTGTTGTGAAACCTGTATTAAAAAGTATAGTTTCACCAAAACTTGTTTTACCTGCTCCGTTGTGTCCAACGATTGCTATGTTTCTGATGTCACCTGTTTTAATATCAGCCAAAATATCCTCCTTTTAAATTTATAAAAAAATAGATTTTATATAATAAAGATTTACAGCAAAATGTCAATAAAAATCTGACAAAACTATTGATCGTAAGTCATCAAACCCAAAATTATTCTGGTTAACATGATAAGATCGTTTTCAAAAATATACTCATCGACAGTATGAACATTTTTCATTCCAGTACCCAAGATAATCGTTTTTATACCATGTTCGTTAAAAATGTTTGCATCTGAACCACCACCACCTGTTAGAATTCGGTAAGGAATTTTAAGATTCTTATAAACATTTATCGCTCTCTGTAAAACAGGCTCATCCTCTTTCACATACATTGCAGAGTATGCTTTCTCAACTTCAATTTTACATGTTGCAGTTTTTACAGATCCATCAGGCAAAGTGATTCTATTTCTACTTATTGCGTTGTAAACTGCCTCTTTAACTTTTTCTGTATAATATTTCAACCTTTCCTCGTCGTGACTTCTAACCTCTCCTTTAATAGAACATCTTTTTGCAACTATGTTTGAGGCGAGTCCACCTTCGATAACTCCTATGTTTGCAGTTGTTTCACTGTCGATCCTTCCAAATGGCATGTTTGAAATCGCATCACTTAAAACTTTAATCGCAGATATGCCCTTTTCAGGAGACATTCCAGCATGTGATTCTATCCCTTCAACCGTTATGTCTATGAAATTTTGAGATGGTGCTCTGTTGAAGATTCCCTCGATATCTTCACTATCTAATGCGTATCCTTCCTTTGCCTTCAAAACTGAAAAATCGAGGTTTTTTGCTCCTTTAAGTCCGACCTCTTCAGCCACAGTTAACACTATTTCGATATCTGGAACATCGAGTTCGTTTTCTTTTACTATCCTTAACGCTTCAAAAAGGGATGCTATACCTGATTTGTCATCAGCACCAAGAATAGTTTTACCATCCGATGTAATTTTACCATTTTCATAAATAGGATTTATATTTTTTCCGGGTTTTACAGTATCAATATGAGCACAGAAAAGTAAAGTTTTTTTACGGGGGTTTCCTCTATATTTTGCAATTATGTTGGACTGGTTTGATCCGATTTTCAACGAAGCATCATCTTCATATATTTCAAGTCCGAACTCATCCCTGAGAATTTTTTTACAATAATCACCCATCAATTTTTCTTCATATGATTCAGAGTTTATCCTGACCATATTTAAAAAATCGTTGATCAACCTTTCCTTGTTGATGTTGAACATAGACACTCCTTTTTTAATTTGACAAAACTATTCTATATATATAAGAAAATTTTGTCAACCAGAATGTTGACAAAAAATTCTGATAATATAAAATCTAAATATATTATGAATGAAAGGAAAAAATTTTTAAAAGCGATGCTTTTCTTATCCCCGGCACTTATAATTCTCGTCGTTTTCAGGTTTTTTCCAATAATTTTATCCTTTTTTATCAGTTTTTTTAATTGGGGAATCGCTGGAAAAGGATCTTTCGTTGGTTTTGGAAACTATCTGGAAATTTTCAGAGATGAAAAATTTTATCAATCGTTGTTGAACACACTCTGGTATGTTATAATGGTACTGCCAGGTACGATCATGATATCGATGTTCATCGCTATTCTTTTAAACCAGAAGATAAAATTCAAGGGTTTTTTCAGAACAACCTATTTTCTTCCAGAGGTCACATCTATAATTGCGATATCCTTTGTATGGAAATGGATATACCATCCGAAGATTGGTATTGCCAATTACATTTTGACATCTCTTGGAATCTCCCCATTAAAATGGCTTGAAGAACCGAGAGGAATTTTTGAAATGATTTTTCAAACCGATCTACCGAAAATTCTTGAAGGACCTTCTCTTGCTCTTTTTTCTTTATCGATAATGACGATCTGGAAATCCATAGGATACAATGTGATTATTTTTCTTGCTGGACTCCAGAATATCCCGGAACATTACTATGAATCTGCAAAAATTGATGGAGCATCAAACTGGCAGGTATTCAGGCATATAACATTACCATTACTTTCCCCAACGACTTTCTATGTTTTTATAATGACAACGATAACAAGTTTTCAGGTTTTTGCTCCCGTCTGGATGATGACCGGACCTCCTGCTGGTGGACCTCTTGGAACAACAAATGTTATCGTTTATTATCTTTACGATATGGCGTTCAACTATGGAAAATATGGTTATGGTACAGCCATAGCTTTTATACTTTTTTTGATAATACTCTTTTTAACCATCGTCCAGAAAAAATATGGAGAAAAAAATGTCTTTTATGAATAGATTAAAAAGAATAAACCTGTCAATGTTTTTTACCTATCTTATTCTGATCATCATAGCGTTAACGATACTTTTCCCATTTTTCTGGATGGTTTCAACATCTTTAAAAACACCTGTGGAAGCGGTTAAGTTCCCACCATCCATCTTGCCTGAAAATCCCCAAGTGAAAAATTATGTCACAGCATGGAACAAGGTAAATTTTACAAGATATTTTTTAAATACCATCTTTATCGCTCTCGTACAACTTGCCGGGACACTGTTTACTTCGATACTCGCTGCCTATGCTTTCGCAAGATTGGATTTCAAAGGTCGTGAGATCCTTTTTGTTTCTTTACTTGGTCTTATGATGATTCCAATGCCTGTTTATATAGTTCCAGGTTATATGATTTTGCAAAAGATGGGTTGGATTGATACCTATTATGCTCAAATCGTGCCCTGGATGGCTAATGTTTTTTCGATATTCCTGTTAAGACAACATTTCAAAACTATACCAAGAGATCTTTATGATGCTGCTGTGATCGATGGATACTCTGATATAGGTTTTTTGTTTAAAGTTGTTGTCCCACTTTCAAAGCCCGCATTAACAACCATATCGATATTTTCTATTCTGTCCTCATGGAACTCGTTTATCTGGCCGCTTGTGGTAACCAACTCTGACTCCATTCGACCGGTTCAGGTAGGTCTTGCATATTTCATTCAAGAACAATCAACAAATTATACCTTACTTATGGCTGCATCAACATTTGTTGTTTTACCGCTTATCATAATGTTCTTTGTTGCGCAGAGACAGATAATAGAAAGTTATTCAAGGAGTGGTTTAAAAGATTGAAAAAGATTTTCTATCTGTCATTTTTAATTTTTCTGCTAACATCTTTTGTATATGTTAGATTTCTTAAAGGTGAGGTAAAAAAAGATATTGAAAATCAAAGAAAAGATTATATTGGTGTAAAATATGAGATTACAAAAGGAGAAACCTTTGTTGGGATTTTAAGAAGGTCTCATCTTAAAAACGATGTTATCGATTCCATAATAAAATATTTTTCAAAAATTTATCCTCCCAAAAAGATAGATATTAACGATGAGATATTCATTTTTACTGATGAAAATTTCAATTTCAGAAGACTTGAATACAAAAATGATCTTTCAAAAACATATATCGTTGAATACACCTCTAAATATAATTCTTATGTTTTAAGCCATGAACCGACTGTTTCTATAGAGTTTATAGAAGGTGAGGTTGAGGATAACATTGTGAACGCTATCAAACAAAAAGGTGAAACCGAAAAATTGGCTTTAAAATTTACCAAGATTTTTGACTGGAGAATAGATGTTTTTTCAGAAGTGAAAAAAGGAGATAAATTTACAATACTTTTTGAAAAAAAATATATAGACAATGAATTCTATCAGTATGGGGACATTTTGTATGCCTCTTTTGAAAACAATGAGAATCTGTATGAAGCTTTTTTGTACGATGATGGAAATGGTAAGATCTATTACGATCAGAATGGTAACTCTCTTGAAGGAAGATTTTTAAAATCACCTCTTGCAACCTATTACAGAATATCGTCCACTTTCACTTCGAAAAGATATCATCCGATTTTGAAAAGATACATTCCCCACTATGCTGTTGATTATTCTGCTCCAAAGAAAACTCCAGTGTACGCTGCGTCTGATGGTTATATAATTTTTGTTGGATACAACTATATCGGTGGAAAGACGATAAAAATTGATCATGAAAATGGGTATCAGAGTGAGTACTGTCATCTTCATTCTTATTCAAAAAATGTTAAGGTTGGAAAGTTTGTGAAACAGGGTGAAGTTATCGGTTATGTTGGAAAAACAGGTTATGCAACCGGATACCATCTCCATTTTGCGGTGAAAAAAAATGACAAGTTTATAAATCCTTTAAAAATTAAAAATGAGAAAAATGTTTCGATAGATCCTGCAAAATTGGAGAACTATTTAACCTATGTTGACAACATTAGAACTCTGATCCTTGGAATAAAATCCTATAAAAATTTCCCTTCAATGTTTTCAAAGAGTGATTTTATCTTCAAATATGCAAATACTCTTGGTAAATCCCCCAATATATGATTTTACCTGTTACGATTACTGGTTAAAACCTCTTGGACTTTTGTATGTTGCATCATTTTTGAGAGAGAATAGTATCGATTTTGACTATTTTGATTTTATGGATAGAAAGTCTATTTTTCTAGAAAAAAAATACAAAAGTAAATTCTTTTCAACAGGAAAGTTCAAAAAAGAAAAAGTGAAAAAAAATGAAATTTTTGAATGGTTCAAAAGACCATATTATAGATATGGTGTTTCAAAAGATAAATTTTTAGAGTTTATCTCAAAGAAAAATTATGATTATGTTTTTATCACATCGATGATGACATACTGGTATGAAGGTGTAAAAGAGGTGATCGAAAGTGTTAAAGAAAAAGATCCGAAAACAAAAATAATAGTTGGTGGTGTCTATGCAAAACTTTTACCTGAACATGCAAAAGAACTTGGTGCATCATATATTTTCAGTTCCGATGTTGATGGGCTATACCAGTTTCTAATAGATAATACTGATATAAAAATGAAAAAAAACTTTTCACTTGAAGAACTTATTCCGGCATACGATCTTTATCCTGAACTCGAATCAGCAGCGGTTTTAACTCAAAGGGGATGCCCTTATAGATGTAGTTATTGTGCTGTTTCCGTTCTCTATAAAAATTTTTCATGTTTACCTTTTGATAACATATTATCTCAACTCGATCTTCTCGAAAGGTTGAAAGTTAAAGATATCACATTTTATGACGATGCTTTACTTTTTAGAAAAGATAAACATTTCTTACCTCTCTTTGAAAAAATAATAGATAAAAAATATAGTTTCAGATTCAATTTCTCAAACGGTTTGCATGTGAGGTTTATAGAAGATGATGTTCTTGAAATTTTTAAAAAAATAAATCTTGGAATGATATCACTTTCAATAGAAACAATATCGGAAGATATTCTTTCAAAGACCGGAAATAAAACAAACCTTGATGAGATCGAAAATGCTTTGAATCTGTTATTGAAAAACGGTTTTGATGGAAGAAAAATTTTTTGTTATATACTCGTGGGACTTCCGAATGAAAATTTGGAGGATGTTATTCGAACAGCAAAATTTTTAAAAGAAAAGAGAGTGAGGATTGTTTTGAACGAGTTTACACCTGTTCCAAGAACCGATTTTTATAAGAGATATGAAGAAATCATAAAAGATCCACTTCTTACAAACAAAAGTGTTTTTTCATCTTACTATAAGTACTCGGAAGAGGAGATTCAGGGTCTTAAAAATCTTATCAGAAGTTTCAACAGAGAGACAAAAAAGTATTATGAAAGAGTTTGAAAAATTTTTTGAAAATATTAAAAAGATTATAGAAAAAAATGTGTATCCAGATTATATGAAGAAAAGAAAAAGATCTGTGATAGTTTTTAGTGATTTTGAAGATTTTAAAAGAGTGAATAAAAATTTTGAAATAAATTTTTTTGATGAAAAAATCCCTAACAAAAAGATTGTTGAAATTTTTCTGTCAAAACCTTACAACATAATTCTGGGTGATAGAGAGTTTTTTAAAAGGTTATCTCCACTTGAGGTTTTTTTCAAATATAGAACCGATATAGTTATTCCATTTTTTGTTGATGACATAGATGAGATATCTCTATACAGGTCTGCTTTCAACTCTTTTGTTTATCCAGAAAATCCCTATGTGGAAAGGTTCTATTTTATGGACTATAAAGGTAACTGTTTTATAAAAAAAGATTTTCTAAAAAATCTTGAAACTTTTATCAATCTTTATGTATATCAGGATGAACGTTTCAAGATGTATTTCCTTAAAAAGGGAGAATATGATCGATTTGAGATATTCTCGTTTCCTTATTATTCTCTTGAAAGATTTACGATTTTTGAAACAAGGAGTGCAAAAAAATATGCATATCCTGTGAAGTGCTTTGAAAAGTTTTTGGAAAAAAATGTTGAAGGTGTTTTTAATGTAAAACTATCTGGTGATAAAAAACTGGAAATATCTTTTTACAGGGGAACAGAAGAGAAAATTGAGAAAAGTGTAAAAGAGAACTTGAAAAGATTTTTTATTGAAAAAGATCTGTTTGAAAAAGGTTTCGACTATGAAGTAAAAAAAATTTTTTAAGGAGGGGAACTATGGGAGAAAATATCGAATATAGAAATTTGAAAGATGTTGAAATTTTAAAAAATATTTTAAAGAAAAACTATAAAGAGGATACTCTTGTGAAAACTGTCGAAAAGATCTACACAGATTTCCCTGAAGTTTCAAACGATTCTTTCATTGAACTTGAGAACGATGATAGAGTGAGAATGTGTTCGATTTTTGAACTGTTCAGGAGATTGAGGGAAAAGGAAAAAAGGATCACATCACCAAAAGATGTGTTCTTATTGTTGAAAGAGATTTCAAAAAGGCGACAGGAAAATTTTATAGTTATCAGTTTGGATTCCTCGATGAAAGTTATACAGAAAAGAACCGTTTTTATTGGAACCCTTAACACAACATTCGTTCATCCAAGAGAGGTTTTTTCTGATCCTATTGTGGATAGAGCATGTGGAATCATAGTTGTTCATAACCACCCCTCAAGCAATGTTGAACCATCGGATGAAGATGATCTTGTGACAACACGTCTTATAGAAGCGGGAAAGATACTTGGAATAGAAGTATACGATCATGTGATACTTTCAAAGGAATCCTATTATAGTTACAAAGAAAAAAGGCCTGAAATATTTAGATGATTGTTTACTTGAAGAATTTTTAAGATATTATATTTGTTATGAAAATTATCGATAGAATGATTTTAAAAGATTTTTTCCCGTCATTTTTGCTTGCGCTGTCTTTAATAATTTTTGTTCTCCTTGTGAACAGGGTCTTTGAACTCGTGAACCTTTTGATAGGAAAGGGCATCCCATTTTTGATAGTTTTAAAACTCTTCATTTATAATCTTCCATTCATAATATTTTTATCTATACCCATGTCTGTTCTCGTATCAACGATCATGACTTTTGGTAGAATGTCTTCAGATCTTGAGATAACAGCATTAAAATCATCTGGAATAAATCCTTATAGATTCATATTCAATTTAACTTTTTTTTCAGTGATACTTTTTGTTTTGACCTTCCTGATATCGGATATTGTGGTTCCCTATTCAAACCATAAAGTAAAACAGTTGTTTATACAGATATTGAATCTCAGACCTGCTGTTAGTGTTGAAAAGGGAATATTCAAAAAAAGTTATGATAATGAAGTTTACTTTTATTTTGATGATATAAGAAAAGATAACTCGTTCTCGTGTTGTAATATCATAAAGGATAAAATTTTTATAAAAGCGGACAGCGGTCATATCTCAATGTTAAAGGGTGCAAATAAAATCTCGGTGTATATGAAAAATGGAGAAATTTTTGAAATCGTTTCCGATGGTAAATACAAAAAGAGTTCTTTTTCCACTTTTGTTCAAAGCATCAAAATTTCAGGAGATATAGTTGAGGGAGGGTTTGATGTAAGAGGTGATCGAGAGATGAGTGTTAAAATGCTTATCGAAAGTATAAAAAATTTAAATAAAAGTTATGAGAACAAAAATGGAAGAGATTATGATATCAGGCGAAAAAAATCTGTTTACAGATATCTTGTTGAGATACATAAAAAGTTTTCAATATCTTTTGGAGTGTTCGCTTTTGTTTTGCTCGGTGGAATAATCGGTATAAGGCTCAAACGATCCTCACTTGCAATAGGTTTTGCGATTTCTACGATGCTTTTCGTATTCTATTATGTTCTGCTTGTTCTTGGGGAACAAATATCTGATAACGGATTTTTAAATCCAGCGATAACGATCTGGTTTCCAAACTTTTTAACCTTATTTTTTTGTTTTTATTTTATTTTAAGAGATTCAAAGGTTTTTAAAAAATGAAGATACTTGATAGATACCTCTTAAAGAATTTTGTTTTGTTTTTGTTTATAGTTCTGTTTCTTTTCATTTTCATATTTTTAGTAGTTGATATTTCTGATAATCTTTCAGGTTACATTCAATCTGGAAAAACTTTAAAAGAAATATTTTTTCTCTACCTTTTTTACATACCTTCACTTCTTACTCTTCTTTTTCCTCTTGGTATTCTTGTTTCGATTTTTATAACCGTTGGATTCATGATAAAAAATAATGAACTTTTGGCAATAAAAGCAAGTGGGATCTCGGTTTACAGATTTTTACTGCCATTATTTTTTTTGGTCATAATATTGTCATTTATACAATTCTTTTTAAAAGAGAATGTAGAAACATATTCAACAAAAAGATATAAAGAGATAAAGGAATCAAAAGAATTTAGTCAGATCAACAGAGAGGATTTTATATTTGTACAGGATGAAAAAACAATCTTAAAAGGAGAGTATTTTTCAGTAAAAAATATGCTTATTAGAAATCCAGAAATTTTTAAAACTGATGATAAAACAGGTTTGAAGATCTATATAAAAGCAAAAAAAGGAATCTTTCGTGGTGGAAAATGGATATTTGAGAGTTGCCAGGTTTATGATCTTGAAAACAATAGTTTTGAAATGTTTGAAAATAGAGAAATGTACGATATTTTGAATACTAAACCTGATGAGATGGTATTTGATAGAGAAAATGTTGAAATTTATAAGATTTCTGAACTTTTGAAAATAAGGAACAGAATTTTAAAAAGTAAAGGTGATCCATCAAAACAGGAGACAGAAATTTCGTATAGGTTTTACTTTTTATTTATCAACATTATTATATCCATAATATCTGCAAGTTTTGTTGTAAACACAAAAAACACCGGAATAATTTTTGGACTTTCAATAAGCATACTCCTTTCATTTTTATACTGGGGAGTACTGCAGGGATTTAGATCCGCTGCTTCGAATGGGGAAGGGAATCCTTTTTTAATATTTCTCTATCCAAATTTTTTCTTTTTGTTTGTAAGTATCTTTCTTCTGTATAAATCGAGAAAATAAATTTAACACAATCTTAACAGAAAATTAACAATTGTGTTTTATATTCCATTTGAAAAATAACAAAAAGGAGGTATGATGAAATTAAAAAAATTATCCCTTTTATTTTTGCTCACACTGATTTTTTCTACTATTTTTGCTGGAGAGACCAAATACGGTTTTGAAATCTGGAGTAGATACCATGCAACGTTTGAAAATGAAAATGAATTCGTTTTAACCAAAAATCAGATTTACTCTCCAAGAGGTTATTTCACAGTTGAACCAAAGTTTAGAGATGATATAAAGGGAAGATTCACACTTGATTTTGTTTCATTAAAAGATGGAGTTGAAGGAGCATCTGTTCGTTTAAAATATGCATATCTTGATTTTTCAAATCTTCCATTAAAAAATAGCAATATAAATTTTGGTTTGATAAAGAATTTTTTTGGTACTATTTACGATTACGAATATCCGGTCTATGAAACAGAGTTGAGTGATAAAGAAAAGGTAGTAAACTCAGCAGATTATGGTGTTTCATTCAACGGTCTGTTCCCAGGTGGTTTTGGTTTTTATGCACTTTCTGTTATGAATGGTGAAGGTTATAAAAAAACCGATTCTTCTGTTGATCTTAATCCTGCGTTTCTTGCAAATCTCAGAGTTGTTCCATTTGCCGGTCTGACATTGGGTGGTTCAATTCTATATGAAAATAAAACTCTCCTTTCACCGGAAAGTGTTGATACGTTGATTTCAGACAGTTTAAGAATGGCTTATGTGGGACTTGTAAAGTTTAATTATAATTTCTTATCTTTATCGTTTGAATATGTTTCAAACAAAATTGATAGTGTAGAAGGAAATGGATATTCTGGAATAGGTCTGATAAATGCAAAGAATCTTATGAATATACCATTAGAATTTATTGTCAGATATGATAACTGGGATAAAAATGTTGATAATGATAATGATAGCCATCAAAGAATTATCGCTGGAACAAATTTAAATTTCTTTAAAGATAATGGTATTATAATGCAACTATCATACGATAGAACTATGTATGAGGATACAACAAAAGTTGATCTGAATGGTATGGTTTTCCAGATGAAATGGAAATTTTCAAACACGATACAATAGGAGGTGAAAGATGAAAAAAATATTTACTTTAATTTTAATCTGTTTAATATCATTTCTTTCTGTTTTTCCAAAAAATAATGAGATAACAGTGTCTGGCTCAACAACGGTTTTCCCAATCGTTCAAAAAGCATCTGAAGTGTTTATGGATAAAAATCCTTCAATAAACATAACTGTAAGAGGTGGTGGAAGTGGTGTTGGGATTTCAAACCTTATAGAGGGAAAAGTTGACATTGCAAATTCGTCCAGAAAAATTAAAGAGAAAGAGATCTATCAGGCAAAAGAGAATGGAATAAATATTTATGAAACGGTAATTGCAAACGATGCACTTTCGATAGTTGTTCACCCTTCAAATCCTGTTTCGGAAATTAATTTGAAGACATTAAAAGATATTTATACTGGAAAAATAAGAAACTGGAAAGAGTTGGGTGGAAAGGATATGTCAATAGTTGTTGTTTCAAGAGATGTTTCATCAGGTACATTTGAAGTTTTTAACGAGAAGGTTCTTGAGAACACAAAATATAGAGAGGATGCTCTGCTTCTTGCTTCAAACAATGCGGTTCTATCAACTGTAAAGGATACCCCTGGTGCAATAGGTTATCTTGGAATCGGTTTTGTTAATGAGAGTGTAAAAGCACTCAAAATTGAAGGAGTTTATCCTTCCAAAGAGAGTGTTAACAACAAAACATACAAAATTGCAAGGAGTTTGTATCTTTATACAAACGGTAAACCAAAAGGAAATATCGGAAAGTTTATAGAATTCATCCTTTCAGATGAAGGTCAAAAAATAGTTGAGGAAACAGGTTACATACCTTTGAGGTAATATGGAAAAAAGAAAAATAAGAGATGGTTTTGCAACATTTTTAATACACAGCATCTCTTTGATCTCTCTTGTTATTCTTGCTTTGATAGTTTATGACATTTTTTCGAAAGGTTATATCGCTTTCAAAGAGGTTGGATTTACAAACTTCATTTTTGGAAGAAAATATTATCCCACGATGGATCCTCCATCGTTTGGGATATTCAATTTTATAGTTTCCTCTATATTTGTGACTTTGGGATCTATACTTGTTGGTTTACCCCTTGGCGTTGGTTCTGCAATTTTTCTTTCAGAGTATGCCAATTTGAAAACAAAAGAAATTTTAAAGCCCTTCATCGAAATTTTGTCTTCGATACCATCTGTGATCTTTGGATTTATCGGAATAGTTTTCATCGGACCATTCATAAGGAGATTCTTTAATATTCCAACGGGGTTAAACCTTTTCACCGCATCATTTATACTCGGTATAGTAATCATACCGATAATTTCAAGTTTAACTGAAGATGCACTCTCAACTGTTCCATCAACTTTAAAAGAGGCATCATATGCCCTTGGTGGAACAAAATTTGATACTATTACAAGAGTTGTTATACCTTATACAAAAGGAGCGCTTATCTCAGCGCTCCTTTTGGGAATTGGCAGATCAATAGGTGAAACGATGATAGTTCTTATGGTAGCAGGTGGTGCGATGAATTTCCCAAATTCGATTTTTTCTCCAGTAAGACCTTTAACATCAACGATCGCCGCTGAGATGGGAGAAACAGCGGTTGGGACAACACACTTTTATGTTCTCTACGGTATAGCACTTGTTCTTTTATTTTTAACACTTATCTTAACATTGATATCGAATCGATTCATAAAAAATTTAAAAAGAGAATAGAATGAAAAAAATCAAAGAAAAAGGTTTTGAGATACTTATATATATTACAACAATTTTAACAATCTCTTCACTGCTTATTTTTCTTGTTCCTATTTTTAAAAATGGATACAGAGGTATTTTACCAGATTTTTTGTTTACATTTCCAAAAAATGGAATGACTGAAGGTGGTATATTCCCTGCAATAGTTGGAACATTTTATCTTACAATACTTTCAACAATTTTTTCTTTTCCTGTTGGTGTTATAACAGCAGTTTATTTAGCAGAATATGGTAAACCAAAATTTCTGGTTGACCTTTTGAAAACCTCTATAACAACACTTTCCGGCATTCCATCTATCATTTTTGGACTTTTCGGATTATCATTTTTTGTAATAAAATTTTCTCTTGAAGTATCACTTTTGTCGGGAAGTTTAACACTTGCAATTTTATCTTTACCGATAATAATAAAATCTGTAGAAGAGTCCTTGAAAAGTGTTCCAATAACTTTTAAAGAGGCAGCGTATTCGCTTGGTTGTTCAAAATTTGAGACGATTTATAAGATTTCCATTCCGGTCGCTTTTCCAAACATTCTGACATCTTTAATACTCAGTGTTGGTAGAATAGCAGGGGAAACGGCACCGATAATGTTTACGGCTGCAACTTTATATTCAAGGAAGTTGCCAAAATCACTTTCAAGTGAAGTTATGGCTATTCCCTATCATATATATGGTCTTGTAACAGAGGGTGTTTCACCTGAAAAACAGGTTCCTATAGCATATAAATCAGCGTTTGTTCTACTACTTCTTGTGCTGATTTTGAACCTTTCAGCGATACTTATAAGACAGAGACTCAGGAGGCAGAGAAAATGGTAAACGAAAAAATCAAAGTCGAAAACTTTAACCTTTATTTCAATGATAAACAGGTCCTTAAAAATATAAACCTTTCAATTTATGAAAAAAAAGTTACTGCCATCATTGGTCCCTCTGGATGCGGTAAATCAACACTTATAAGATCATTCAACAGGATGAACGATTTTTATAACGCAAAGGTTGAAGGAAAAATAATCTTTGATGGGATGAACATCAACGATAAAAATGTTGATCTTTCACTCTTGAGAACAAAGATAGGGATGGTGTTTCAAAAACCGAACCCATTTCCTTTTTCAATATATGAAAATGTTGCTTTTGGATTGAAAGTTAAAGGTATAAAAGATAAGTCTTTTCTCGATCAAAAAGTTGTTAAAAGTTTAAAAGATGTATGGCTTTACGATGAGGTTAAAGATAGGTTGTTCGATAGTGCGCTTTCTCTTTCAGGTGGACAACAACAGAGGTTGTGTATTGCAAGGGCTCTTGCAAATGATCCTGAAGTTCTACTCTTAGATGAACCAACTTCAGCACTCGATCCAAAATCAACACAGAAAATAGAAGAATTGCTTGAAGTTTTAAAAGAAAAACTTACAATAATAATTGTGACTCACAATATAGCACAGGCGGGTAGAGTTTCAGATTACACACTTTTTATATATCTTGGAGAGATCGTGGAATTTGGAGAAACAAAAAAGATGTTTACAGCACCAGAAAATAAAAGAACTGAAGAATATATAACAGGAATTTTTGGATAAGGAGTTTTTATGCTAAAGGAAAGGATCGAAAGTTTGAAAAAAGAGTTGATCGACTACTCTTTGTTTATTGAAAAAATGTTTGAGGATTCAATACTTTCTTTAAAGAATAACGATAGTGTTATAGCAGAAAGGGTAATCAAAGAGATGGAAGATTTTGCAAACAGAAAAGAGGTAGAAATAGAAAACGAATGTGTCTCAATAATTGCAACCAATCAGCCGGTTGCTTCAGATTTAAGAGCACTTTTTACAATATTGAAAATAAATAATGATCTTGAAAGGATAGGAGACCATAGTGTAAACATATCTTCAAGGATAGATAGTTTAAAAGGAGAAAAGATTTTTGAAAAAAATAAAGATCTTGAAAAAATCTATTCCGTTGCAAAAAAAATGTTTGAGAAGAGTATAAAATCTTTCGTGGATGGGGATATAAATATTGCAAAAGAAGTTTTGAATCAGGATGATGAAGTTGACCTTTTGAGAAATAAAATTGTTGAGGAAATGATTTCAGGACTTAACAAATGTCAGGAAAATTCACTTGTAGACATTGCAGTGATAGATGTTGCCAAAAACATCGAAAGGGTTGCTGATCTTTCAACTAATATTGCAGAGGATACGATTTTTATGATAACGGGAAAAAGTGTAAAACATCATTTTAATGAGGTGTGATGATCACCTTAATATTTTTTTTATTGTTTCTATTAAAGTTTTCATCCTGTAAGGTTTTTGTAAAAATGCTTCAACTCCCATGCTTATAATCTCTTCAGCTTCCCCCTCCTCAGAGTAGCCAGAACAGAGTATAACCGGTATATCCCTATCCAATTTTTTTATTCCTATAAAAGTATCTTTCCCGGACATCTTGGGCATTATCATATCAAGAATTATCAGACAAATTTCATCTTTATTTTGTTCAAAAATCTCAACACCTTCAATTCCATCCTTTGCTGTCAACACTTTAACACCCTCTTTTTCAAGCATCTCTTTACAACTGTTTCTTATAGATTCTTCATCGTCTATTATCAATATAGATTTTTTCATGTTCAGATTAATTATTTTTTCGCTTTCCTGTTCCACTTCCTCTTCCAGATCAGTGTTTGATAGAGGTAGATAAATATTAAATGTTGTTCCTTTGAATCTCTCAGAGTAAAAATCTATATATCCTTTATGATTTTTTATCGTTCCGTAAACACTTGCAAGCCCAAGCCCTGTTCCTTTTCCAACATCTTTTGTTGTAAAGAATGGTTCAAATATATGTTTTTTTATCTCATCATCCATCCCGATTCCATCATCCGATACGGATATGTGAATATATGTTCCGTTTTCAAGTTTTGTGTTCAAAAACCTGTTGAAATTTTCATCAACGATTATGGTTTCGGTTCTAACTTCTATTTTTCCGTCACCGCCTTTTTCCAAAATTGCATCCTTTGAGTTTATAATGAGGTTCATCAACGCTGTTTCTATCTGTGCTGGATCGCCTTTTATTGAAGATGGTTTTGCCTTAAGGTGTTGTTCAATTCTTATTCTTCTGTCAATCGTTCTTTCAAGTATATCGCAAACTTCATTTATAATTTTGTGAACCGAAAAATCAATGTTCTGATATTTCCCTTTTCTTGCAAAAGATAAAAGTTGTTTTGTGAGTTTTGAAGCACTTTCAGAGATTTTGATTATACTTTTGATATACTTTGAGAGTTCCTGATCCTCCCCGATCCTCATATCAAGTATCTCTGCGTTACCGATTATTCCAGCAAGAATGTTGTTAAAATCATGTGCAATACCACCTGCAAGGTTCCCGAGTGCTTCAAGTTTAAAAACCTGCATCAACTCCTTTTGCATCTCAACTTTTTCACTTATATCCTGGAGTGCAGTTAAAACACCAGAAATTTTTTCATCCTTTGAATAGAATGGTTCTATAGTATAGAAAAAGTAATGTTTTGTTTTAAAAAATATCAGTTCTATCTCACCTGAAAATTTTTCTCCGTTTGTGATCGCAAGATGTTTCATACGTACGAACTTTTCAACATTTTTTCCTTTAAAAATATCCTCATCAACTTTTTCAAAAAGCATTTCAAACGGAATATTGTCTGGAATATTGAAACCATAGTTGTATTTCAAATCTCTATCCTGAACGAACACTGAAATGTTTGAGTTTTTTAAAGCGATTTTAAATTTCTCTTCTGTTTCATGGAGAATTTTACTTTTCTTTTCAAGTTCCTCGATCTGGTATTTTAACTCTTCTTCTGTTGCGAGGAGTTCTTCTTCAGATGTCTGTAACTCCTCGTTTGTTGATTCGAGTTGCTGTAAAGTGAATAGAAGTTTTTTGTTTTTATCTTCAAGATCAAGTTCATAATTTTTTAAATCTGTGATATCAGAAATTATTACAAGGATTGATAAAATCTCACCATCCTGATCCTTTATGGGAGAAAGGAGAAATGTTAAATATCTTTCATCAAGATCAATTTTTATTTTTGTTTCAAAGGAATCAAAATTTTTATCTTTGTCTTCATAAAATTTATCGACACAACTTCTTAACTTTGCATAGTCGTCTCTTAACAAAACATTTTTGAAATCGAAACTATTTTTATCGGAATTGAAGAAAATTTTTGCTGATTCGTTTATAAAAAAGTTGATCTTTAGATCTTTTGTAATATCAAGAATATAAAGAGGAGATGAATTCAAAAGTGTTTCAAGATACTTTTTCGTTTTCTCGATCTCTTTTTTGTTTTCTATTTCCTTTCTGTAAAGAAAATTGTTTATCAAAAGGTATATAAAAATTAAAATGAGATCGAAAAAGGTTGTTACAAAAATGAAGAATAAGAGAGTATATGATAAAACCCTTAATATGTTTGATATATACTTTTTATAATCGATATATGCGATCAGATATTCATTTTCATCGATTTTTTGTACTGAAGAGAAAAATTTTTTCTTTTCCTTTTGTGAGTACAGAATGAAAGTGTTTTTTGATTCAAGATTTTCAAAAAGATTTGAAAAATCGTAAATTTCAAAAGAATTTATTTCAGGTTTATAATCTGTTATCTGAAAAAAGTAGAGTGATTCTTTATCGAGTTGAACAAAATATGTGTTTAAATCTTTGAAAGGAAAAAAGTGTCCTTTTTCGAAAGAATAGAATTTGTAAAAATCAATATCAAGTTCTATAGTTCCGATAAATTTTTGAGTTCTCTTATCAAAAACCGGCACATACGCATCAAAAATGACCTGTTCACCTGAATTTTTTATTTTTGAAAGTTTTATTGTCTTTTCTATAATTGAACCTACAAGAAGTGTTGTGTCCGAATAATTTTCGTTGTTTTCAGAAAATATGATTTTGTTGTCTCGATCGAATAGAGTTATTGAAACGATCTCGTTGTAGGCGTTGTGTATCTCTTTTACCTTATTTAAAAATCTTTCCCTCACAAGAGGATCAGAACTGTTTTTCAAAAAGTCGTTAATTGTGTAAAGATAACTAATAAATTTTAAGTCCTCATAAAGATTTTGTTTTTTGATTATGAAAAATTCATGATTATGCTCAAGAGAGTTGAATATCTTTTTATTTTCTTCCTGTTTGACAAAATTTATCTGTTTTAAAAATATCAAAACGAATATGAGGAATATTAAGGTATTTATAAGTATAATAAATTTTAAAAGGTTTGATCTGTTCAAAAAGATATTTTTCATTTCCCTTATCATATTATATGATTAAAAAAAAATATTTCAATAAAAAATTTATATGTTGAAAAAAATAAAATTTGAGTTATTATAATGTTGGGGGGCGAAATTGGTCTCGACAGGGATAATCTTGTTCAGGGGAAGCATGCCGAGATTGCTGGTGTCTCGTAAAAAAACCGGCGAAAAAGAAAAGACAACAATTTCGCTTTAGCCGCATAATTTAGCGGCAGGGCTTTCAAGACCGGTCAGGGGTTTTGAAATGACCTTCATCTATCCTGACTGCTGGTATGATCTGCCCAAATCATACCAAAAGAGAAGGGCAAAAATCCTGAAAGGTCGCATCCAGCCAATCAGGATAAATTCATGGATGCTAAGCATGTAGAAGAACTGAACATCTATCTTTGGACGCGGGTTCGATTCCCGCCGCCTCCATTTTTAATATGAGAGATTTTAAGAAGTTATCAAATTCGCTTGAAAACGAAGAACTCTTTTTAAATACGATAAAATATTTATCAGATGTTATAGATGCCAAAGATGAATACACAATAGGTCATTCCGAGAGAGTTCAGAGATATTCTATTCTAATAGGAAAAAGATTGGGACTTTCCAAAAAAGATCTTGATGTGTTATATCTTGCATCGATTTTACATGATATAGGAAAAGTGAAGGTTCCGATTTCAATTTTGAACAGTAAAAGAAAATTGAACAGATTCCAGTTCTCGGAAATCAAAAGACATTCGATCTATGGTGCTTATCTTCTCGGTTCTTTCAAATATGTTAATGGATTGCAGGAAGCTATCAAACATCATCATGAAAGGTTTGACGGTAAAGGTTATCCTGATGGATTGAAGGGAAAAAATATTCCGCTATTTTCACGCATAATTGCAGTTGCTGATTCGTTTGATGCTATGACTTCAGGAAGAAGTTATAAAAAAGAGATAAAAAGTGAAGAGAATGCAATAAAAGAAATTAAAAAGAATTCAAAAACCCAATTTGATCCCGAAATAGTTGACATTTTTATACAACTTTATAATGAGGGTTATATTCATCTCGAAAAAGGTTTACATCTATTGAAGATCCAGAGTATAAACTCGTTAGAAAAATCTTATCTGTTTTTGAAGGATGCAAGAAAAAGGATGAAGAATAGAGATGATAAACTTTTAATAGATTTGAATATTGGGAAAATATTTGTTCAGGGTGGAAAAAATAAGGATGGGATCAAAATTTTAAAGCAGGTTGAAAAAAATTTAAAAGGTAACAATAAAAAATTTTCAAGATATGAACTTTACAACGAACTTTCTTCTGGTTACTATTATTTGAACGAATATGAAAATTCCTTGAATTATTCTTTTAAGGTTTTAAAAAGTAAAAGTGCTAACCTTCTTGAAAAATCGAGAGCGTCAAGACATATAGGAATGGTGTTTTTTAAGATGGGAAAAAATATAGATGAGGTGTTTAAATACCTTGATATGTCAAAAGAGTTTTACGATAAAATGGAGGAGAGTTTTGAAAAAGAAAAGGAGACCCTTGCAGAGAAACATTTTTCAATTGTTAAATACAACCAGTTGATAAATTTCAAAAAAGAGATGACTCTTGATCTTGCAAAATATTATGATGCA
Organism: Caldifarciminota bacterium; assembly: GCA_037481815.1. GTDB lineage: Bacteria > Hydrothermota > 32-111 > 32-111 > 32-111 > 32-111. The sequence continues at coordinate 133,267 of JBBFKX010000003.1, read as the reverse complement.
AAAGGATTCGTTTATCTGAATATGGGGAATTTTGAAAGGTCTTCTGAATGTTATCTCAATTCTATTGACATAAAACACTTTTATAACGATCTTTACGGTTCTGTAAGAAGTCAGAGTGGAATAGCCCTTGTGTATATGGAGCAGGGGAAATTTCTTGATGCTGAGTATAACCTTCTCGAATCACTCGATAACGCTTTAAAATTGAACAATAAACTAGGTCTATGGATGGTTTATAACAATCTTGGAAGATTGTATCTGATGAAGAAAAATTATAAACAATCAAAAGATTATTACCTTAAAACTTACAATATTGGAGTCCAGATAGGAAACGGTTATCTGTTAACAGAATCTGTTTTCTTTTTAACAAGATTTTTGAAAAGTAAAAAAAAGAAAAAGGAGATCGTTAGAAAATATGAAAGTATGATAAAAAAAGACCGTGCCAATGGAATAATGTTCCATTATATAAAGGGTGAGAAAAATGTTGATGTTAAAGAGAGAGAAAAGATTTTTGAAAGAAGTTGTGAAAAGTTAAAAACATCCTACAGGTTGTTGGAACACGCAAAACTTTTTTATAACTATTTAAAATTTTTGAAAAAAAATGATAAAGAAAAATATTATGAAAAAGTTCAGGAGATTCCAAAAGTTATAAGATCTATTTCAGATGGAGTTGTAAGGAGGAGGTTGGAAAAAATTTATGATCTCAACACTAAAATCAGCAGGGATCAGGGGTATTGAAGGTTATGTTGTTGAAGTTGAAACTGATGTTCAAAACGGACTACCCGCTTTCAACATAGTTGGACTTGCTGAAAGAACTGTGAAGGAATCAAAAGAAAGGATAAGAAGTGCAATTAAAAATTCAAACTTTCCATTTCCTGATAGAAGAATAACGGTAAACCTTGCTCCAGCGGATATAAAAAAAGAGGGCTCATATTTTGATCTTCCGATTGCTGTTTCCCTTTTGAAATCTTTGGGTATAGTGAAAAATTTTTCTGAAGATTATATTTTTGTTGGGGAACTTGCACTCGATGGAAAAGTGAGAGGTGTTAACGGGATCCTCGCAATAGTTTCATCCATCTATGAGAAGGGTGAAAGAAAAATCATTTTGCCATATTCAAATAGAAAAGAGGCATCTGTAGTAAAAGGTATGAAGGTATATCCTGTAAAAGATCTCAGAGAGGTCATTGAATTCCTGTCTGGTTCAAAAGAGATAAAACCTTATGAGAACAAAGACCAGATAGAAGAATCTTTCGAATACGATTTTGGTTTTGAGGATGTTAAAGGTTTGTTGTTACAGAAACGAGCACTTGAGATAGCAGCCTCCGGGGGACACAATGTTTTGATGATTGGACCTCCTGGAACGGGAAAAACTATGCTCGCAAAAAGGTTTGTAACGATTTTACCTGAGATGACGGATGAGGAGTCACTCGAAACGACGAAAATATATTCGATAAGGGGACTTTTGAAAGACAATGAGGGAATAATAAAAGAAAGACCGTTCAGAAGTCCACACCATACTATCTCGGATGTCGCTCTGATCGGTGGAGGACAGGACTCACATCCAGGAGAGGTCTCACTTGCACATAACGGTGTTTTATTCCTTGATGAATTCCCTGAGTTCTCTAAAAATATAATCGAATCGTTAAGACAGCCACTTGAAGATGGATATGTAACAGTATCAAGAGCACAGAATACATTCGTTTATCCTTCAAGGTTTACCTTGATCGCAGCGATGAATCCGTGTAGATGTGGATACTATTCAGATCCTAACCATATATGTAAATGTACACCCTTTGATATTCAAAAATACCTTTCAAAAATTTCAGGCCCGATACTAGATAGAATCGATATTCATATTGAAGTCCCAAGAATTGACTTTTTGAACGAATCTGATGAAGAAAAAGTTGAGAGATCAAAAGATATAAGAAAGAGAGTTCAAAATGTTGTCAACAAACAGGAAGAAAGATATAAGGGTCTGAAAAACATCAGAAGAAATGGACATTTGACTTCGAAATATTTAAAAATTTTTTGTAAACTCGATTCTGATTCTAAACTTTTACTTGAAACTGCGATGAAGCATTATTCGTTCTCCCCAAGATCGATAACAAAAATAATCAAAGTTGCAAGAACTATAGCGGATCTTGCAGGAGACGAGAATATAAAGGATGAACATATATCTGAAGCGATCCAGTACAGGATTCTCGATAACAAATATTTTTATAACCTGTGAGAGATTTTGATTAGAATAAGTGATAACTGGAACAATCTTCTTAAAGATTACAATATAAAAGATTTACAGTTTTTAGAAGAGTATGCAAAACTTTATGGTGATGCAAAATTATATTTTAAAGAAAAAAATGGTGATTTGATCTTTTTGATCCTTCTTGTTAACAAAAAATATAGAGATTTTGAGACACCTTATGGATATTCTTCTTTTTATACAACGAACAAAGAAAAAGATTTTACTGAACCTTTTTTTGAAGAACTTTTTAACCTTTTAAAAAAGGAAAATCTTATAGCTGGATTCATAAGATTTAACCCTTTTTTCCCTCTTCCAGAGTCCAATCTTTTCAGGATAGAGTATATAAGAGAGGTTTTCTATATTGATCTTGTTGATGGGTACACAAAAGAGTTTAAAAGTTCCGTCAGGAATAAAATAAGGTTGGCTGAAAGAAAAAATTTTTACATTTCAGAAGAAAAGAAGGAAGAAGAGTTTTTAAAATTTTATGAACTCTATAGAAACATGATAGAAGAAAAGAAAGGTAGAGAGTTCTTAAAATTCAACGAAAAATATTTTTTGAATTTAAAAAATTTAAAATTTTCATATCTTTTTAACTCATACAAAGATGAAAAATATTTTGGCGGATCATTGTTTTTGATAGAAAATGAATTCAACTCTTATTATCATCTTTCAACAATATTAAAAGATGAGATCACAAAAGGTCTTTCAAACCTTTTATTGTATAAAGGATGTGAATTGGCAAAGAATCGTGGGAGCAAAGTCATGATTCTTGGTGGCGGAACCAAGGATGGAAAAGATGGTCTGAGTGAATTTAAAAGGTCGTTCACGACAAAAAGTAAACCTTTTTATATAGGGAAAGTTGTTCTTGATGAAAAGGTTTACAACGATCTTGTAAGCAGATACGACAGTTTTTATGGAAAAGATGAAAAGTTCTTTTTGCGATACAGAAACATTTTGAATTAAACTATTGATTTATTTTAACTATATGATAAATTTAAACTTTATGGAGGCATTATGGATAGAAAGTTGATCGTTGAAAAGATGCGTGAGGTTATAGATCCAGAAATCGGTATGGATATCGTGACACTTGGATTGATATATGGTTTCAAAATCGAAAACAACAAAGTTTTTATAGATATGACGCTTACTTTTCCTGGATGTCCACTTGCTTCGGTGATGATAAATGAGTTAAAACAAAAGATAGAAGAAGTTGCAGGAGAAGGAAATGTTAACATAAACCTTGTGTTTGAACCTAAATGGAATCAGACGATGATTTCCGAGGAAAACCATTTGAGTTTGATAGAGGATGAAAAATAACAGATTCTATAAACTTTTAACACTTTTAATTTTCGTTTCCATATTGCTTGGTTTATTCTTAAAACCTCCAGTTTTCAATTTAAAAAATAAAAATGTGATGACGAAAGAGGAGATACTTCTAAAAACTTTATCTCTGAAAAATCGTATCGATGGGTTTTATAGAAAGGAAAATTATTTTCCTTACGAATTAAAAGTTTTTCAAAGATATTTTGATATTACACTTGATTCTTTTTTTGAATATGAGAGTTCTTTTAAAGATTACAAACTGAAATTGAAATATTCTTTTAAGGATACATTTTTAATTTTTACAAAAGATTCAATATACAAAGAGGTTTATGAAAAATAGAACCTGGGCTGAAATCAACATAGATAATCTTCTTTACAATGTTAAAACTATAAAAAAAGTTATAGGAAAAGATGTAAAGATACTCGCTGCTGTTAAAGCGAACGCTTATGGTCATGATAGTATAGAGATAACAAGAGTTTTATCTCCATACATTGAAATTTTTGGAGTTGCTTCGATAGATGAAGCGATAGAACTGAGAATACACAGGATTCCCAATCAAATTTTGATTTTAAGTCCTACACTCGAAAAGGATGCTCCCAAAATTGTTGATTACAATATAATGCCAAATCTTGTATCATACTCCTATGCAAAAAGTATAGATAAAGAATCAAAAAGAAAAAACAGGATCACAGAAGCACATATAGAGATCGATACAGGGATGAATAGAACAGGCATCTCCTATAGAGATGCTGAAAGAGAGATACCTAAAATTCTGGATTTGAAGAATATTTATGTTTCAGGAATTTTTTCTCATTTTGCAGAAGCGGAAAAGGAGGATAAGGGTTTTTCTATTGAACAAAAGAGAAGATATGATATAATTTTAAATAAATTAAAAGAAAAGGGTATAAATTTTAAATATAGACATCTTGCGAACTCATCGGGAATAGTGAACATCAAGGGTAGTTTGTACAATCTTGTAAGACCTGGAATAATGCTTTATGGACAATATACTGATGAGAGATTGAAAGAATTTATAAAGGTCAAACAGGTTATGTTTTTAAAATCAAGAATATGTCAGATCAAAAACTTAAAAAAGGGAGACACCGTTTCTTATGGTAGAAATTTTGTTGCTGAAAAAAACATGAAGATAGCAACGGTTCTGATAGGTTACGGAGATGGATATTCAAGATTGCTCTCAAATAAATCTTATATGTTTTTGAAAGGGAAAAGGGTTAGGGTTGTTGGAAATGTATGTATGGATCTTACGATGATCGATATTTCTGATGTTGAAAATGTAAAAGTTGGTGATGAGGTTGAGATTTTTGGAGAGAATATTTCTATAAACGAACTTGCTAAACTCTCAGGTCTTTTAAACTACGAAATTTTAACGGGAATAGGGCCGAGAGTTCCAAGAATATTTGTTAAGAATGGTAACATATACTATCAGAAAAACATTCTAGCAACAAATGGAGGGAATCTTGTCTGATAAAAAGATAGAGATAATGGATGTTATAAATCCGTTCTATATTCAATCCCTTGCAAATATGAAACTTATTGAGATCCCGGGGATTGAAACAAAACTCGACCTTGAAAGTGCCTCACACTCTATCGATATACTTGAATTCATTTATAAAAAAATGGAAAGTGGACTCACCGTTGAAGAAAAAAAAGTGTTTGATGAAATTCTGGGTATTCTGAAATACCAGTTCATTCAGGTTAAAAATCAATCTAAAAAGGAGGAGAAGTGAAGAAGTGGTTATTCCTCTTATTGATAGCCATAATGTTATCTCTTGCAATTTTTGGACAAAAAGTGCATGTTGTTAAAAAGGGAGATACTTTATGGGATCTTGCCGGTTATTATTACAATAATCCATTTATCTGGAGAAATATTTACAATGCAAATATAGAAAAGATTAAAGACCCTCACTGGATATATCCAGGACAGGAATTTATCATACCTGATGTCGCTGCTGATGCAACTTTGCAGGAGAATGTTCAACAAGTTGAAGAAAAAGAGATGACAAAGACAGAAGAAGAAATAGGTTTTGAAAAAGAGGTTCAGGAACAAGAGATGGAGTATACAACTTCAACAGGAATGGATGAACAGATCGGTAAAGTGAAACAGATAAGAGAAGATATCAAAAAAATTGAAAGAACAAAAAGTTATACGATAAAAAATGCTGTTGAATATGCTGTTGCAAAAAAATTGGCATTCAAAGCAGGCTACCTTTCTTTACAGAACCCACAGATTGGAAAGATAGATGGTTTATATAAAAATTCTTATCAGATGGTTACAAATGAAAAAGTTTATATAAAGTTAAATTCAGAAGATAAAAATTTGATAGGAAAAGAGTTGATCATATTCAATTGGAACAACAAAGTAAAAGATAACAAAAGTGGTGAAAATCTTGGAAAACATGTAAGAATAATAGGAAAAGTCAGAATAGATGGTTATGAAAACAATTTTGCTTATGGAACGATAACAGCAGCGTACGATGAGATCAACAAAGGTGATTTTGTTTCAACATATGAAGAACCACAGATTAATCCTAATTCTTCATATTTGAAAGTTTCAGAAGAAATCTATGGATCACTAATAGGAACAGAAAATCCAAAACTGAGAACAAACGAGTTCACAATCGTTTTTATAAACCTTGGTAAAAATGATGGAATAAATACAGGGGATGTTTTCACAATAGTTAGAAAAGACAAAACGGGAGAATATTTTGCAGCAGGTGCTTTGCAGGTTCTTGTTCCCTATGAGAAATATTCAACAGCAACGATTATTTCGATCAAAGGAAATATGGACATAAAACCATACGAAGAGATAAAGCTTTCCTATAGAAACAAAACAGAATATCTTATGAAAAAATATGGTGAACTCATGAATATAACAGGTGAAACCAATGTTATAAAAGAGGAAGTAAAAGAACAGGTTGTAACACCTGAACCGGTTATAGAAGAGGTAAAAAAGGAAGAGGTTGTGCCTGTTGTTGAAGAGAAACAGACAACACCTCAACCTGTTGTGAAGGAAGAAAAACCAGTAGTTGAAAACAAAGTTGAAACTCCAAAACAACAAATCCCAACTGAAGAGAAGAAGGAAGAGGGGACATTTATAATTGAAGAGGAAAAGAAAGATACAACTCCTAAAGATACTGTAAAAGGAGAAGAGGAGATAATAATAATTGAAGAGTAAACTCGAAAAGATAACCTATAAAGAACTTTTAAGAAAAAAGAAAAACAATGAAAAGGCAGTCCTTGTGACTGCCTATGATTATTCGATCGCTTCTGTAGTAAACGATTCTAATGTTGATATTGTACTTGTTGGAGATTCAGCATCGATGGTGATGATGGGAAACACATCAACACTCGACATAAGTTTAGATGAAATGATCGTTTTTGGAAAATCTGTTAGAAGAGCCATAAAAAAACAGTACCTAATATTCGATATGCCTTTTTTAACATATCAGGTTTCAAAAAGTGAAGCGATAAGAAATTGTGGAAGAGCATTAAAGGAAACAAGATCTGATGCTGTTAAAATGGAAGGAGGAAAGGAGATAATCGATAGAATAAAGGCTGTTGTTGATGCTGGAATACCTGTTTGTGGACATATCGGAATGAAACCACAGAGTTATAAAAAATATGGAGGTTATCCGATTCTTGGAAACGATGAAGAAGAGATAACCAAAATAATAGAGGATGGTTTTGAACTCCAAAAAGCAGGTGTGTTGATGGTTATTGTTGAAAACACAACAGATCTTGTTGTAAAGTTTTTAAAGGAAAATTTAAAAATTCCTGTGTATTCTATTGGTTCGGGTGTTGATAGTGATGGACAGATAGTTGTTATAAACGATATAATTGGATTGTATTCAAGGTTCACTCCAAGGTTTATAAAAAGGTATGAAAATATTTCAAAAAGAATTTCTGATGCCTTAAACAGGTATGCTGAAGATGTAAAAAAGGGTAAATTCCCTCAAAAAAATAAGATTCCAAAAACTGATAAAAAAATTTTTTCTAACGCTATTAGAAAATTGAAGATTTAACCTTCAAAGGTTACGATTATTTTTGTTCCTTTTCCCTCTTCGCTTTCAACTTCGATTTTTCCATTGTGTAGTTTAACTATATGTTTTACGATCGATAAGCCAAGTCCAAATCCCCCATATTTTTTTGATCTTGATTTATCAACAGTATAAAATCTTTCAAATATTCGTTCCCTCTCCTTTTCTGGAATACCGATTCCTGTATCCTCAACCACGATTATTATTTTTTGATCTTTTTTTTGTAAATAAACTTTTATATAACCTTCATCTGTATACTTTATAGAATTTTCTAAAAGATTTTTTATCATCCTTTCGATTTTTTCTCTATCTCCAGAAAAAGAGATATTCTGATCATGGATAAAATCAAATTGTAGTTTTTTCTTGTTTATATCTTCATAAAAAGTGTTAATAACATTTTTTATAGAATCGTTTAAAATGAAGTTTTCAATTTTTATTTTTGGTGATGTTTCAAGATATGATAATGTTAAAATCTCTTCAACGAGTTTGTTCATATTTTCAACATGTTTTTTTATTATAGGAACATATTTGATGTCATTATATTCCATCTCTATAGTTTCGAGATATCCATATATTGCAGTTAAAGGAGTTTTCAACTCGTGTGATATATTTGAAATAAAATCTTTTCTCATGCGATCAACATTTTTTAAATCGGAGATATCAAAAAATGTTAAAATGTATTTGTTGTCTTCTTTTATGAAGGATATGTTTATGAGAAAAATTTTTGATTTTATTTCACTTTCAATTTTTATTGTACCATTCTGAGAGTCCTTCAACGCTTTTATGAAATCGTAGTTTAAGAAAATATCGGTTATTCTTTTGATATTTTGCTTGTCTGATGAGAAAAGATTTTCAATCTTTTTGTTTGAATAGATGATGTTGAACTCATCATCAACTATGATTATTCCCTCATCGATAGTTTTCAAAAGTGTTTCGAATTCTCTGTTCTTTTGTTCAGTATTTATGATCAAATTCTTGATACTATCAACCATATCGTTAAAAGTTTTTCCTATTTTTTTGAATTCATCCTCATCCTTTAAAATTATTTTAGTATCGAATTCTCCACTTCCAAATTTTTCAAGATTTTTTAAAATAAGGTTTAAAGGATAATTTATTTTTTTGTTTAAAAAGTAGAAGATAGAAAAGATTATCAAAAGATTTAAAATGAAAACGAAGATGTAATCTCTGAAAATGTTAAAAAGAATCCTGTCTATATCTTTTGAAAAAGAACTCAATCTTATGACACCGATAATTTCACTCTCTTTATATATCGGCATAGAAAAATAAATCATTTTATTTTTTAAAGTTTTACTGTACCTTTCAACCGTTATACTTTTCCCTTCGAGTGCTTCATATATATCTTTTCTTCCCTTATGGTTTTCCATCAATCTATAGTCCTGATGGGAATCTGCTATGACCTTTCCAGTTTTATCAACAAGAGTTATCCTCAGTCCAGTTTCTTGACTTTTTTCTTTCACTCTCTGGTTCAAAATTGGTAAATCGTTAAAGGAGTCGTTAAAGTTTTCAAGAAGTAATTTTGAGATTGATTCTAAATTTTTTGAATTTGAATAGATGTAAGTTTTTTTAACCATTCTGCTTGTGAAATAGAATGAAAATGAATTTATGATCAGTAGAATGAAAATAAGAAAATAAATTATCGCTTTGACCTTTGAAAATGGTTTAATCCTCAATTTTGTATCCCATTCCTCTTATATTTTTTATATATTTACCTTCTTTATCGATTTTGTCTCTGATACTTTTTATGTGCACATCAACACTCCTTTTCGTAACTATTTTATCGTTGCCCCAGATCGCCATTAAAATCTTTTCTCTTGAAAAGATCCAGCCCTTTCTTTTCGCAAGTGTTGTTAAAATTCTAAACTCTGTTGATGTTAAATTAACTGGTTTGTTTTTATATAAACATTCTCCTCTATTTATATCTATAACTATGTCCTTTCCAATTCTGATAACATTTTCATCTTTTTCAGAATAATATCTTTTTAGTATAACCTTGATTCTTGCAATCAGTTCTTTTACTGAAAAAGGTTTTGTTAAATAATCGTCACTTCCAAGTTCGAGTCCAACGAGTTTATCGCTCTCTTCAGATTTTGCTGTAAGAATTATAACCGGAATATTTTTGTACAAAGGATCATTTTTTAATCTTTTCAAAATTTCGATTCCATCCACTTCCGGTAACATGAGGTCAAGAATAAGTAGATGGAAAGTGTTGTTGTTTGATAGAAATTTTAAAAAATCTTTTCCGGAAAAAAATTGAATAAAGTCAAAGTTATTCTGTTTCAGATGGATAGAGATTAGATCGTTTATATCCTGTTCATCTTCAAGAATCACAATTTTGAATTTTTCCATAAAAAAATTATATAACAAATAAAACCATTTTCAACTACATATTTATTGACTTTATAATTGGTTAATCTATTATCTATAAAATTATCAAGGAGTGTTATGAAGTTTTTAAAACAATTTATATTTGTATCAACTATAATATTTTTTCTAAACTTTTATCCAGAAGATTTTACTAAAAAGTTTGAAAAGATAGATCTTTTTGTAGATTCTATGTTAAAGGTGCATAATGGGGTGGGTCTTTCAATAGGAATAGTTTACAGGGACTCTTTGATATACGCTAAAGGGTATGGTTATTCTGATTATGAGAATAAAAAAGGAGTAACAGTAAATACACTTTTTGCAATAGGTTCCTGCACAAAATCTTTCACAGCAACAGCATTGTCGATACTTGTTCAAGATGGAAAAATGGAGTTTGATAAACCTCTAAAAGATTATCTTCCAGATTTTCAACTCTACGATGAAGTTTCAGAAAAACTTGCGACACCACTTGACATTTTAACCCACAGGATAGGTCTTCCAAGGCATGATTTTATGTGGTATGGTTCAACATTTTCAAGAGAGGATATTTATAAAAGGTTAAAGTATTTAAAACCAAACTATTCGATAAGAACAAAATTCCAATACCAGAATCATATGTATCTTGTTGCAGGTTATCTTGTTGAAAAGGTTTCAGGCGAAAGCTGGGAAAATTTTGTTAATGAAAGGATTTTGAAACCTCTAAAGATGGAAAAAACGAATTTTTCAACAGAGGTTATGAAAAATCAAAACGATTTTGCTTACCCATACTATTTTGATGGTAAAAAAATTGTTAAAATGAATTTCAGAGAGTTTCCCGCGATGGGACCTGCAGGAACGATAAATTCGAATGTTATTGATATGGCAAAATGGTTGATCTTTATTTTAAATAAAGGGAAAGGATATGATATATTATCATCAGATTATATAGACAACATGATAACACCGAAAATGATAGTTTCTGAAAGATCAAATTATCCTGAAAGGAGTTTTAGAACCTATGGAATGGGATGGTTTATAGAATATTACAGGGGAAAATATCATATATTCCATGGTGGGAATATAGATGGTTTTTCAGCGCACATGGGAATATTTCCGGATGATTCTTTCGGTGTGGTAGTTCTTTCAAACATGAACAACAGTGCTATTCCTTTTCTTGTTGAAATGTTTGTTTCAGAATTGATGCTTGGACTTGATCCAACACCATGGAGTGACCGTTTAAAAGATGTTGAAAATCTAAATGTGAATAAATTAAAAAAAGAGGAAATTGGAAATAAGAAAACAAAACCTTCACATCCTTTAAAAGATTACGCAGGAGTTTATGAAAATAAAGGTTACGGTAAATTAAAGATTGAATACGAAAATAGTAAACTGATTTTAAAATTCAATGAACTGGAAATGAAATTGACCCATTTTCATTATGATGTTTTTACAGCAAAATCGGATGGAATGATCGAAATGGATACTAAAATTTCGTTTGAAACAGATAAAGATGGAAATATAACAAAACTTTATTTCCCGATAGAACCGTTAACGGATGATATAGTTTTTGAGAAAGTGATAGAAGATGATCTTTTTTCGATATCCTATTTAAAAAAATTTGAAGGCAAATACATATTAGAAAATGATACACTTGAAATATTGTTAACAAAAGATCAATTTTTAACCTTGAATTTAAAGGGACAGCAGTCGATGAAAATAGTTCCCAAAAGTAAAAACTATTTTGAGTTCAAAGAACTTAAAGGTTTCTTCGTCAGATTCAATGAAAAAAATGAAAAAATTATAAATGTTGATATAATACAGCCAAATGGAACTTTTACTTTTAAAAAAATCAAGTGAGGTGTTTATGGATGAAAAGAAAAAAAATGTTGAAGAGTTCAGGAAGGAGAGGGAAAGGTTAAACAAAATAATAATGGATTTTTCAACAACATCAACGAAAAGGTTTTTTGCTCTTGATTCTCAAGTTTACTATGAAGGAAAAATTCCTTCAAAATACAAAGAGATGATGGGTCTTGTTGGATCGATCGTTTTAAGGTGTGATGATTGCATTCTCTATCATCTTATAAGGTGTTTTGAAGAAAATGTTACCGATGAGGAACTCGTTGAAGCGGTTGATATAGCGTTGATAATCGGTGGATCGATTACAATCCCTCATATCAGAAGGTTGTTCGATAACTGGAAGAGGATGAAAGAGGAAAATTAAGGTTGTTCTTCCTCCTTTTTCCCGACCTCCTTAAGTTTGAGGTCAAGTTTTTTTAAGATCTCTTCCACATCCGCTTTTGTAACAAAACCTCTTGTTGATTTGTGAACTATATCTATTCTTAATCCTCTTTCAAAATACTTGAAGAAATCATCCTTAACAAGTGCAACTTCTCGAATCCCTTTGACTTCGATCTTATCAACATTCTCTTTGTGTTTGTTTATCATAAGTTCAAGAGGAACATTTTCAATTTTTACAACCCTTCTGAACTCACTTTTGATCTCTTTATCACCGTTTTCCCTTGTTGTGGTTTCAAGATCTGATCCATCTGTAAAAATCGATATGACACTCATAAAAGGTTTTTCTGATATACCGAAAAGTTTTTGGATATTATCGGGTATATGCTGCCCAAGAATGATAAACACATTTTTTTCAGGTGAAAAGAATCCTGAATAATAATTTTTAAAAGGAAAATTATCGAGAGAAAACTCTCCAATCTTTTCGATTTTTTTGTTTGTGAGTTCCTTTGTTTTTGTCAGAAAGAAAGAAGTATCGGTTCCAAGAGGCATGGTTGGTTTTTTATTAATAACGAATGTCTCTGGAACTGAAAGGGTTTCATTTTTTTTGTTTGTATAGATAGCCCATCCTGTGAATCCCAATCCCCCTACGATTATCAAAAAGATTAAAAGACCCATATTCACCACCTTTTAAAAAAAGGGAGTATAAAAACTCCCTTTATTCTTTCTTTTCCTCTTTGTTTTCCTCTTTTTCCTCTTCTTCTATTTCGTCAAACTCTTCATCTTTTTCTTCAAGAAGGTTAACATCATCTTTCATTTTTACAAGGTTAACATACATTATCGTTAGTCCTGCAGTCCAGCAGACGAGTATGTAAGAAATAACAGTAAAACCTGCTATGTAGAGTAGAATACCGAAAAGGAATGAAGAAATATTTATCGCCCAGTTGCCTGGAATGAAATTGTGAACTGAGAAAAGGAAAGGTGTTGCGTATGAAGCGATTTTTTCAACAAGATCGTATGCGGGGACTGGAGGAAGGAAATAAAAACCGTTTGACCAAATCTTAAGCCATGAACCATTGTTCCAGACAGATAATGCCCATCTTGTGAGTTCAAGTGAATATTTTAAAATTATTCCAAGTATAACTCCCCCGAGTGTTGACATTGCACCAACTAAACCACCCCAAACAACAAGTCTCCATGGATGATCCCAAACAAGAGAGAATATTTCAAATAATGTATCAAAAGTGTCTGATTTCGATGTTCCGGCTACTGCTGGTGATATGAAAAGTGAAACGAAGAAGATTATTATCAGATAAACTGTGAAAACCGCTCCAAAAATTATAGGAATTATTAAAAGTATTATAAAAAGTGGTCCAAAATATGGAATCCTTCCAATCAAACCAAAAATGAAAGCACCGATGAACATGAACACGATAAGTATCAAAAGTGTTACGGGAGCAAGAAAAGATGATTTCCAGAATTTTGAAGCGTATTTTAAAGATTTTTTCATCTCATAGAACTCATTTCCTTTAAGTTGCTCAAATGTGATCTTTGTCACAGCTGTTTGTGCATAGATGAAGAATATAAAATACAAAACAACTCCGATTAACCAGATTAACCAGGAATACCAGGTAAGTGTTGTCACACCGATTACCGGTACAGGGATAAATTTGTATGTTTCCCATATTGTTTTAAAAGATGTTCCGTTTGTTAAGAATGCAAGATAACTAAAAATTGTATAAACCAAAGCACCAAGAGAAATCGCTGACAACATAACGAACATCTTTTTGATCGATAGTCCCAATCTTGTGCATCTGAAGAGATCTTTGTAATTATAGTGAAGTTTTATCATAAAACCTCCTGTTTATTATTAAATTCATACTTTCGTTGACCTCATTTAAAGTTTTTTTTGCTATCGTTTCAGCTTTTTTGTTTCCACTGTCCAGTATATCGTAAATTGTATCGGGGTCATTTTCAAAGATTTTTCTTTTTTCCTGCAAAGGTTTTAAATACTCAATTATCTTTTCAGCACATCTGTTTTTACAATCAACACAACCGAGATCTCCTTTTTCGCAGGAGTTTTTGATATGCTCTGTTTCTTCTGCATTAAAAATTTTATGGTAGGAAAATATGTTACATATGTCTGGGTGTCCTGGATCGTTTTTTCTTATCTTTGCTGTATCTGTAATCGAAAGTTTCACTTTCCTTTTTATCTCCTCTTCCGAATCAGCAATGTATATGGCATTGTTTAAAGATTTTGACATTTTTTTGCCATCTATACCTAAAACTCTTGGAAACTGTGTTATCAGAGATTTTGGTTCAGGAAAGATTTCTTTGTAAAGGTTGTTGAACCTTCTTGCTATCTCTCTTGTGAGTTCAAGATGTGGAAGTTGATCCTCACCAACGGGAACGGCTGTTGCTTTATAACATAGAATATCAGCTGCCTGTAAAACAGGATAACCTAAAAGCCCATAGTTGTTTTCTGATGTCATCTCAAGATCCCTTATCTGTTCTTTTAATGTTGGATTTCTGTATAACCAGGATAAAGGTGTTATCATCGAAAAAAGTAGATAAAGTTCTGAATGTTCTTTAACCGATGATTGAACAAAAATCGTTGATTTTTGGGGATCGATCCCTGCAGCGAGCCAATCGACTACCATCTGAAAAATATTCTCCTGTATAGAACTTACATCATCATAGGATGTAGTTAAAAGATGCCAATCTGCAATTTCGAAAAAACATGTGTAATCATCCTGCAATTTTACCCAGTTTTCAAGAGCACCTTTTAAATTTCCTATATGAACTTTACCTGTTGGTCTAAAACCTGATAAAATTATCCCTTTCATAAAGCACCTTAATTTTTTATAATACTATTTTATTATTAAAAGTCAAGAAGATTTAGATTTATAGAACAAATATCCCATTCCCAAAGATGAAGAGATGAAAAAGATGGTAGATAAAAAAAATAATAGTTTTGGTGATGAAAATTTTAATATCAGATACCCTAAAGATGGAATTATCATCCCCCTGACCCCGGTTAAAAAGATATGCACATTTTGAAATTGTGAGGAATCGTTTTCTTTTGCAAAATATATTGAAGATAGATCCCATATTACAGAAACAGCTGACATACTTATTGAAAAAAATAGAAAAGAGATATAAACAAAAATTAAAGGATCTGGAAAAATGCTTGAAAATAAAAGAAAAAGAGGGTAGAGAGAAAGCAAAAAAAATGTTAAGGATGAATAGATGAAAAGATTGATTCTATCAAGGAAAAATCCAACTAAAGGGAAGAATATTATATATCCGAGTTGTCCAAGAAAACCTCTTATAAATGAGATTTTTGAATAATCGAGTTTCAGCACATCAACAAAATATATCGGTATCGCCGGTAGTATTATCAAATAACCTATTCCGTATATGAAAAAAAATATCTCATAGTTTTTAAAATCTTTATTCTCTTTTAAGATCTTCAGGATTATTTTAAAAGGTTGTAAGAAAGATATTCTTTCTTCGATTTTTTTCTGTTTTGTTTTTCTTATCTTTATCCTTGAATAAAAGAAACAACACAGAAAGCCCGAAATCGCTGAAATTGAAAATAGAAGTTTGTATAGATTATCATTGATATCCAACAGTTTTCCAGAAATGTTTGAAACTATGAGTGTGGATAGAACGGATACCGATGAAACGATTCCATAAACAAGGCCTCTGTTTTTTTTGGAAAAGTTTAACTGCATAATGTTTGAGAACAATGGATTCATAAAAGTGTTGAATATATAAAAAACGGAGATTACTAAAAGAAAAAGAATCGAACTTTTTGTGATCACCATAAAAAGTAATATAAGTTTTCCAAAGAAAGCTATGATAAGAAAAAAATCGTTTTTTCTTTTAAAATATCTACTTAAAAAATAGAAGAAGATCGAGAAAAGATTGGAAACCGGCTGGATCATCACAAGGATCGTTATCTCAACAAGATTACCAAACAATGTTTTTCTGAGTATGAACTCCTGTAACAGTAAAACTCCCAACGATATTCCGTTGAAGATTGAACCTATTAAGAGCAGATAAAATGTGTGCTTTTCCCTTTTATCAAGTTTGATCAAATTTGTAATTTTCATAAAGTTCTAAAACTTTTTCATAAACCGTTCTCATCGTTGAGGAATCGTAGGATAGATAGTATTCAACGATTTCTTCTTTTTTCAGTCGGGTTTCAAGAATGATAGCTGAAAAAAGTATTCCAAACGGATAGTATAATTCCATTTCACTTTTTTTATATTTTTCGTTCAAATCGATTGCTTCACCTTTAAGAAGTTTTGTATAGAGAAGTTTGTATTCATTATCAATTCCAGAATCTAAAAGGGAATGCCCAAGATGTGTAACCGTTGGTTCACAGAAAATAAGATTTTTTAAAATTTTATCAATTTTTTTTAAGTCGTCAGTTAACTCCTTTAAATTCTTGATCATCTCAACCATCTCTTTTGCAACAGTTGAATCGGTTTTTAAAATATCCTCTGACTCAAGTAATGAAAGATGGACTGCGATCAGGTTAAACCTTACACTCGCATCATAATCCCCAAGAAGATAATATATTTTTGCCATAGAAGCGTACAGGTTAAAATCGTAAACATTGTCTTTTAAAAGTTCTCCATAGAGTGACAGGACTTTTAAATAATTTTCCTTTTTCTTTTCCTGATCGATCAATTTAAAGATTTCCTCTCTGTTATCATTTTTCATTTTTTCTCCTGAGATTGACTATTAAAAACTTTAAAATGTATTTTGATAAAAACGCAAAAAATAATCCTACAAATATTGATCCGAGAAAGATCGGTTTTATATAGGTTATTATATCCTCAAGTGATGCTACTTTCAGAAAAAAAATTTTTCTGTAAAGTATTAAAGAGCCGATCAGATAGTTTAAAAAAATGACAACTGGAATCACTGGAGGCAAAAACAGTTGTGTAGCTATGATGAGTGCAAGTTTATTTACATTTTTGAACAGAAAAGCCGCAAGAAGTGAAAGCAATGTCTGAAATCCATAAAGTGGTAAAAAACCTATAAAAACACCGATGGCAAAACCGTTGGCAATCTCATCTGCGGAAAGGTTTGAGTAAATTAGATTTCTTATTTCATTTTTAATTTTTCGCAACATCACATTCTTTCATATGGAAGGAATAATCTCGCAAATTCATCCTGTGCGTATCTGTCAGTCATACCAGCGATGTAATCGCAGATAACCCTTTCTTTTCCTTCAGTTTCGATCTGTTCAACAAATTTTGGAGGTAGTTGTTTTACATCCTCAATATACGCCTCAAAAAGCTTTTTCACATACCTTTCCGCTTTATGTTGCATCTTTAGAACCTTATAATGTTTGTAAAGATTTTCATAGAGAAAGGTCTTTAACTCTCTGTTTTTTCTTTTCATCTCTTCAGAATAATCTATCAGTATTGGAGAGTTTCGAACATCTTCAAGTGTTTTTATGTTTCTTTTTTTTATGTTTTCAAGAGATGTAGTTATAACATCGTTGATCTGTTCTCCGATAAGTTCTCTTACGATTTCGTATCTTAGAATCTTTTCATTTTTTATCTTTTTATAAAACTTGTTATAACATTCTCTGAAAAGTTGTATATCGAGAAGATCTTTTACACTTATGAGTTCGGATTCGAGCCCATCGTCAATATCATGGTTGTTGTAAGCTATCTCATCGGCAACATTCACTATCTGTGCTTCAAGAGAACTTGTTTTATCAGGAAGAAATTCTTTTAGTAGTGATGAATTCGGATTGTCATAACTTGTATGATGTTTTATTATTCCCTCTCTCACTTCCCATGTCAAATTCAAACCTCTGTAATCGTTATATCTCTCCTCAAGAAAATCAACAACCCTTAAGGATTGGGAATTGTGTTCAAAACCACCAAAATCTTCCATTATTTCATGTAGTGCTTTTTCTCCAGCATGACCGAAGGGAGTATGACCTATATCGTGTGCAAGAGATATGGCTTCAGCAAGGTCCTCATTTAACCTTAAAGATTTTGCGATCGATTTTGCGATCTGGGCAACCTCGATCGTATGTGTTAACCTTGTTCGATAATAATCACCTTCATGGTTTACGAATACCTGAGTTTTGTATTCAAGGCGTCTGAACGCTTGAGAATGTATGATCCTATCCCTGTCTCTTTGGAAAGGCGTTCTATGTCTTGATTGCCCAATATCATACTTTCTTCCTTTTGATTCCGATGATAGAACAGCATAGGGAGCCAGTATCTGTTTTTCTTCTGCGAGTAATTGATCAACCGTTTTCATAGTTTTTTTATAACAGGTTTGCGCTGTCTTTACTTCTAAATGCGATGATGAACTCTTTTGCTTTTAAATATGCCTCGTCCATTATCTTCTGTGAATATTCTGAAGAAATGGAATCGATTTCATTTTTGAACTCTTTTGTTGCAAATTTTATATCTTTACCATTGTTTTCAGCCCAGTTTTTCATTTTATCCATAAGGTCTGATGGAAGGTTTCTATGTGCTATATTTTGCCATTCTGTTCCAACATTACCTTTTCTTATTCCACAATCAGCGAACTGACCGATTATGTTCAAAGGTGTTCCCGTTATTCCATGCTGTGCAATACAGACATTATGTTTTTTTATCGCATTGTAAATATCGAGAGTTCTTTTTAAATCTATATGTACCTCTTCCCCGGGTTTATAGTTTCCATGCTTTGATCCATTGTTTATTGCAAGTAGTTGTGGAAAAACATTGTTCTTCAATAGTCCTTCAATGTATTCAACCGCCTCTTCAACTGTCGTGATTTCAGCTTCCTGACCTGTTGACTTTACTTCTCCAACTTCAGTTTCAAGTCCAAAACCATTTTCGATAATCTGTTTTGCAAGGTATGTTGTTATCTTAATGTTGTCTGGAATCTCATTGAATGAAGCGTCAATTGCAAATGAAGTAAAACCTGCTTTTATCTGAGCATCTATAAGTTTTTTTGCTCCCTCTATGCTTTTTTCACTCGTATCTTTAACTGTTATATGATCAGCGTGAATGAAAAAAGGCATCGAATATTTATATTTGTCTGCATAATCAAGGATCATGTTAACGAAATCTTCAGGAGTTTGACCTGTGTATCCACCGGAAAGATCGCCTTCAGATTTTGCAAGTTCAAAACCCATTATCGAGTTCAACTCCTCACTTGCTTTCATAATACCTGGAACCACATGTTTTATTCTGATATTACACGCCATAATTATTACTGGAATATCTTTGATTTTCGAAAACATTTCTTTGCTTGAAATAAGGTTAATGTTGGATCTACTCCCCAATTTTTTTATGATGATATCATTTTTGTATTTTGAGAAATCCATACCAACTCCTTTCTATTTGATTTATTTTTTTTTCACATTATAATATTGTATATAAAATAACGCTTTAAGTCAATCAACAATTATGAATTTAAAAAGTTTTGTAAAAAGAGGTAAACTTCAATCACTTTTAACCTTTCTGATATTTGTTTTAATCTTATCGATGCAATATTATGAATATATATCGAAAAAAAGATCTTTTGAAAAAGAGTTTTTGAATAGATCACAAGTGATTGCCAAAATAATCGATGGGACATATAAAAATGTTTCTTCAAACATGGTTGAGATAGAAAGATTTATTTATAATGAAATGTTTTCAGAAATCGATAAAAAATATACAATCTATTTTTCACAAAATAGTGCTGATATAGATCTTGACGAAAAGGTTGAAAGTGAAGGTTTTTCTTTTTCTGAAAGAGCGAACAGAGATTCGTTTGTTGTAATATATAAAGATGGGAAAAATATTGTTAGAATCGCAAAATCTAAAGAAAGTTTTAAAACCCTTTCCAAAAAAGGTGGACTAAAAAAATATCTTGATGATCTTTCTGCCCTACCGGAAATAGAGTATATCGTCTTTCAGGATAACTTTGGGATTTTTTATGCCTCATCCAACGTTAAGGAGTTTAAGAGTATTTTTTTTGATTCCTTGATAATGTATTCCTTCATGGAAAAGGTTGATACTTTCAGGGTAACCGCTTTTAAAGGAAAAAAAATTTTTGAAATCATAAAACCATCTGTTGATGAAAATTTGATCATGAGGATTGGATTTGGAATGGATGATTTAGAAAAATCGAAAAAAAGCAGTTTAACAAACTTTTTGACAATTCTTTTATTTACAATTTCGCTGTATTTTTTAGTGATTCTCATTCTTTCAATCTATACGAAGAACATTATCCTTTCACAAAAACTGATAGAAGAGAGTAGTGAAAAAATTAAAATTTTATCTTTACTTGACGAGTTCATTTTTATTGAAAATCCTGAAAAAAATATTCTTGAAGATTTTGATGGAAAGTTTGAAAAGGTTTATAAATTTTCACCGCTTGAAATTCAACAGATAAAGAACATAGTTGAAAATTTTAAAGAGGTTAAGAATTTTCAGGTTTCTTATGAGGATTATAAATTTCTTATTTCCTCAACAAAAACATCGGATAACAAAAAACTCGTTTTATATATAAGGGATATAACAGAATTTGAAAAGTTGAAGGAGGATAAAAAGAGAATGGAGTTCCAATCCAAACTCGGAGAACTTTCATATAGTATTTCCCACGAGTTGAAAAATCCTTTAAATGGGATCTCAATAATTTTGCAAAGGATGATGAAAAGAGATTTTTTAGATGTTGAAGAGAAGAGTATGTTAAAGGATGCTTTCGATGAGGTTGAACGGATGAATAAAAAAATAATTGAGTTCACAAGGTTTTCAAAACCTTATAACTATAAATTTGAAAAAGTTTCGTTAAAGGAGATTTTAGAAGATGTTGTAAAATCGTTGAAAATTTTTTTGGATGAAAAAAAGATTGAAGCAAAAATTTTTTTGAACGACGGTGATAAATTTTTATCAGGTGATAAAGAGATGCTTAACATAGCATTTAAAAACATAATTCTTAATGGAATAGAAGCATCTTTTGAGTATGGAAAATTGGATATAATAGTTGATTCATTTGAAGGGAAAATTTGGGTTCAGATTAAAGATTATGGAAAAGGAATGGATGAACAGGAAAGTAAAAAAATTTTTGATCTTTTTTATACCACAAAGGAAAATGGTTCAGGTATTGGATTATCAACTGCAAAAAGAATAATAGAAGATCACAATGGAAATATAATTGTTGAATCAAAAAAAGGAGAAGGAACAAATGTTAAAATAGTGATGGAGGAAATTAAAAATGGTTGAAATATTACTCATAGAAGATGAAAAGATTCAGAGAAAAAATTTATCTGATTTTTTGAAAGGTCTTGGTTACAGTGTAAGCGAAACTGAATCTGTTAAAAATGCTAAAGAACTTCTTAACAGGAAAAGTTATGATATAGTCATGTCAGATATGAAACTTGGGGATGGAAATGGAAAGGAGATACTCGATTTTATAAATGAGAATAAAATAAAAACATTTTTTATCCTTATTACAGCATATTCGTCGATCGAGGATTCGGTTTACATTCTAAAGAATGGTGGTTACGATTACATTCAAAAACCTATAAATCTGGATGATCTTCAGATAAAGATTAAAAAAATTGAACGGATAATCGATGTTGAGGACGAAAACAAAATTCTTAAAGAAAAGGAAGAAATTTTTGAATTCGTTTATGAATCGGAAAAAATGAGGGAGTTGATCGAGAATGTAAAAAAGGTAGCAAACTCAAATGCGAATATCCTTATAATAGGTGAAAGTGGGACTGGAAAAGAGCAGATCGCAAAAATGATACACTCTTTCAGTAGTAGAAAAAATAAACTGTTTGTGGCTGTAAACTGTGGTGCGTTAAATGAGAATCTACTTGAATCAGAACTTTTTGGTTATGAAAAAGGCGCCTTTACCGGTGCTTATGAAAGGAGAAAGGGAAGGTTTGAAATTGCACATAAGGGAACAGTATTCCTTGATGAGGTCGGTGATATCTCTCTCAATATGCAGGTAAAACTTTTGAGAGTTTTGCAGGAAAGAGAGTTTGAAAGGGTTGGAGGAAATGAAAAGATTAAAGTTGATGTCAGAGTTATTTCCGCAACAAATAGAGACCTTGTAAAATTGATAGAAGAAAAGAAGTTTAGAGAGGATCTTTTTTTCAGATTGAATGTGATCACATTAAAGATTCCGCCTTTAAGGGAAAGAAAAGAGGATATAGAGAAGTTATCTTACTTTTTTTTACAAAAATATTCAAAGGAGAATAATAAAAAGTTTAAAGATTTTTCAAAAAGTGCTCTGGAAAAACTTTTTAACTATTCATATCCTGGAAATGTAAGAGAGTTGCAGAACATTATCCAGAGAGCTGTAATTTTGGGAACAGGTGAAAAAATTCAGGAAAGTGATATTGTTATTGAAAATATGGAAACCAAAAAAAATCTTGAATTTTATGGTTCATTCGACGAGATGGTGTCAAATTTTGAAAAAAATATCATTCTCGATGCTCTTAAAAAAAGCAACAACTCTGTGAAAGAAGCTGCAAAGGTTTTGAAGACATCTGAAAGGGTTATAAGATATAAAATGAAAAAATATAATTTAAACTCTTGACTTTTGTATCTTGATTGTATATAATAAAATCAATGGAATCTAAAAAAAATTCCCATCAGTTAAAATTTTATAGAGTTGAAAGGTTTTTGTATGTTTGATTTTTTTGATCAAATTCTTGTTAAAGAGAAACCAAAAGTCACAAAAGGAGGAAAAGTGGCAACAAAAAAAGCAGGTTGTGCAAAAAAAACAACGAAAAAAGAAGCACCAAAAAAATCAACGAAGAAAAAATAGTTTGCTTCAGTTGAAAGTTTTGAGGGGTATCGTTTGATACCCCTTTTTTTTTCATATGTTTAAAGTAGTACCTGATATAGTCCTTGAAAAAATAGAAAAACAGAGTTTTAAAGGGAGTGATGAATTTTTTGTTTTTTTTGTAGATATAAAAGGTTTTACAGGACTGACAGAAAATCTCATGAGAGACGATGTTAAAGGGAGTGAAACACTTTCAGACATAATAAATTTTTTCTTTGG
The DNA here is from genome assembly GCA_037481815.1 of Caldifarciminota bacterium. Lineage (GTDB taxonomy): Bacteria > Hydrothermota > 32-111 > 32-111 > 32-111 > 32-111. Next base: position 110,010 of record JBBFKX010000003.1, on the reverse strand, counting down.
TGAACTGATTAAAATTGTTTACCAATATGGTGGAGATGTTTTAAATTTTGCTGGGGACGCATTTACTGGAATATTAAAAAAAGATAAAAAAGAAAATTTACTTCTGATTATAGGTTCGATTTTAAAATTTTCAAACGATAACGGTAAAATACAAACATTGAACGGAGATTTCATTTTATCAGTAAAAATAGGAGTCTCATTTGGAGATGTTGAATGGTCGATTTTGGGAAAGGATAAAAAAATTTACTTTTTTAAAGGAAATCCAATCAATGTTGCTGCACAGATGGAAAAACTTTGTGGAGAAAACGATTCGTATTTTTCATATGAAGCAAAAAAATTTTTTGATGAAAATCTTTTTATACATTTTGAGAATGGTTACAGGTATTTAAACAGAGAAAAAATTTTAAACTCTAACATGGATTTTGAAAGAAAAAATTTTGATGAAAAAGAGATGAAAAGATTCTCAACTGTAGAACTCCCAACAGAATTTATCGGAGAATTCAGGGATGTAGCATCTTTATTCGTATCATTCGATAAACTTGAAGAGAAGGATTATGAAGAATTTTTTCTCACTCTTTTTGAACTCACCATGCAGTATAGAGGTTATTTTAATTTAATCGATTTTGGGGATAAGGGAGGTAAAGTTTTTATAATATTTGGAGCACCAAAAAGTTTTGAAAATGACCTTTTAAGAGGGATAAATCTTTTTTATGACAAAAAACTTGATCCTTATAGAAACCAGATCAAATGTGGATTGACTTATGGAAAAGTTTATGCTGGGTACGTCGGTTCTAAACTGAGGTCGACATACACTGTATTGGGCGATAGAGTAAATGTTTCAGCGAGAATCATGGTTGAGAGCGATCTTGGGGAACTCTGTATTGATGAGTTAACTGAAAAACTTATTGGAACAAAATTTAAAACCGTATTTAAAAAGGAAAAACTTCTGAAAGGTAAAAGTCAACAGGAAAAAATTTTTAAAGTTTTAAATGAAAAAATTTTTGAAGAAAAAATCTATTTCGAAAATGAAATTGTTGGAAGAGAAAATGAAATAAAGATTATTGAAAATATATTGAAAAAACTTATTGATGGAAAGAATGGTGGTGGGATATATATCTTTGGGGATGCTGGAGTTGGAAAAACAAGAATCATTTTTGAGATCATCTCAAGGAATAAAGATCTTTTTCAGTTTTTAGTTTTTAAAAATGAGAACCTTGATAATGAAGAATTTTCATCTGTAAAAAAATTTTTGTTTGATTTTTTTAAACAGGACGGATCTCTCTCAAGGGAAGAGAATTTAAAAAATTTTGATGTGATCTTCGAAGAGTACAGAAGAAAAGATTTTAATGGGATTTTAAAAGAGAGTTCTAAAGAAATTTTTAAATTTTTGTTGAACATTGCCAGCGAAGATTCTCCACTTTATAGATTCAACAAAAAACAGATCGAGGAGAGTATATTCTTTTCACTGAAGGAGTTTATAATATTTCTGGGCGATATTAAACCTGTGGTCATCCTTGTTGATGATTTGCAGTTTCAGGATGAGAGAAGTGATCAATTCTTTGAGATCCTTTCAAGAGAGGTTTCGAACTATCCTTTTTCTATAATATTATCATCAAGATATCTGTCTGATGGAAGCAAAAAATTGTTAAATTTCGATCAGCACTTTTCACTTGAAATCATAGAACTCAAAAATTTCGATTATGAGAGTTGCAAAAATTATATAGAGAATCAATTGATATTTTCACCTTCTGAAGAAACAGTCAAATTTATTTTTGAAAGAACAGAAGGTAATCCCTTCTTCGTTGAACAGTTTTCAATCTATCTTCTTGAAAACGATTATATAAAAAATGGGAATGGTAAAAATGTTTTAACTGGAGAGGTGAAAAATATTCCATCAACCATAAGTTCAATAATCATAGCGAGGATCGATAGATTGAATCAAGAATTGAAAAGTTTGATAGAAAAATCATCTGTAATAGGTTATGAAATCGAAAATGAGATTCTAAAAAGAGTTTCAAATTCGAAAATAAAATAAAAGAGATTGAAAGAGAAAATATTCTTTTAAAACTTAATGAACTAAAATTGATATTCAAACATTCTCTTATAAGGGATTCGGTTTATAACATGATTCTTAAGAAAAAACTTAAAGAGTATCACAATCTGGTTGCTATGGTGATGGAACAACTCTTTTTTAAAGATGAGGAAAGATTTAGTGATATAGCGTTTCATTATGAAAGAGGTGAAAACTATGAAAAAGCAAAAGAATTTTTTATAAAATCGGGAAATTACGCCCACAAAAAATTTCGGTTGCTGGATAGTTTAAAATTTTTTGAAAAATCTTTAAACTATGCTCAGAAATCATCAGAAAAAATTTTTATAAAATCAAACCTTTATAGAGTAAAATTTATACTGGGAATGTGGCAGGAGGTGAAAAATGATTATGAACAACTCTTAAGCGAAATCGTAGAATATCCTGATGATGAGTTAAAATCTAAAATTCTAAAAGATTATGGTGATCTTCTTTTTCAGATGGGATTCTATGATGAATGTCAGGAATATCTTGATAGATCCTATGAAGTTTTTGAGAGGTTTAACAACAAAAATGAACTTGCTGATATTTTAAGTATAAAAGCTCAGATATGCTGGAGAAAGAATGAATTTAAAAAGGCAATCGAGTATTGTGAGAAAACAAGAGAGTTTGTCGACAAGGAGAATGATCCTGAAACCTATGCTAACATTTTTTTAACAAAAGGGAATATTGCGAAAGATATGGGAGATTATGATGAAGCAATAAAAAATTATGAACATGTTATAGAAATAGCACAAGAGAATAACATTCTTTTGACTTTAAGTTCTGTCTATGGAAATCTTGGTTTGATCTACTGGATGAAAGGAGAATTTGATATTGCACTTTCAAAATATCTTGAATCAGAAAAGATATTAAAAAATGTGAATTCGAAATCTTCTCTATCTTATCTTTATGGTAATCTTGGAGCTTTATATTATTCTATGAAGGAATATCATAAGGCGGAAGATTTTTTTCTGAAACAACTTAAAATTTCAAGAGAGTTGAACGATCGAAAAAGTATAAGAATAGTTTTAAACAATCTTGGAGGAATCGCAAATATAAAAGGTGATTATGCTTCTGAAAGTGAGTTCTATAAGGAATCCTTGCAGTTAGCAGATCAGTTGAACGATAGATTAGGGAAAAGAACTGTATTATCGAATCTTGGTCAATTATACGCTTTACTTGGAGATTTTGATGTTGCGCATTCTTATCTTGAAGAGAGTTTGAGAATATCTGAAAAGATTAACGAAAAAAAAGGAATTGCCTTGAACCATTTTTATATTTCACATAGTTTTCTCCTCCGGAATCTTCTTGAAGAATCTTTGAAACATATTGAAAAATCTATTGAAATTTTGAATGAAATAAAATTAACTCAATATTACTATAGTGCTATACTTTTAAAAGGAGAAATTTTTGTTAAAAAAGACGAGATAGAAAATGGTTTGAAACTTTTAGATGAGGGACTTAACTTCTTTAAGGATAGAAAAGAGTATGCAGAAAATTATGTAAAGTATTATCTTTTAAAACTTACATATACCTGTGAAGATGAAAACGATTTTGTTAAACAATGTAACAACTTGCTTGTGAAATATGATGAAGAAAACATAAAAGGTGAAATATATTTTGCTTTGTTCAAAAAAACTGGAAGAGAAGATTTTAGAGCCAGAGCGTTTGAAATATATAACAAGTTGTATGAAAGATTTAAAAACTATTTAAACTTCTTAAGGTTAGAGGAGTTAAAAGAAACATAGTTGAAAAATTTTTTATATATGATATATTTACCTTCTAAAAAGGAGATTTTTTATGATGTCAAAATTGAGAAAAAATATGACCATAGTGTTTGTTATAGTTATACTCTCATTTGTTTTATTCATTTTTCTTGATTGGGGTATGAACCTTGCATCCTCAAACAATCCTGAAAGAGGAAACTTTGTCGGAAAAGTTAACAAGACCAAAATAACCTATAATCAGTTAAACGATGAATTCCTGAAGTTAAGAAAAACTTATCTTGCAAACACAAACAGAACAAACCTCGATCAACAGACAGAAAATGAACTTCTTGATCAGGCGTTTAACCAGGTTGTAACGAAGATCATTTTTGATGATGTAATAAGGAAGTACGACTATACTTTTGATCAGCAGGAGATTTTGGATATACTTTACAATGTCCCACCACAGGAGATCAAAAATGATGAAAGGTTTTACAAGGATGGGAAATTTGATTATCAACTTTATAGACAGATCATAGATGATCCAAATAACAGTGAATTCAAAATTTCTTATTACAATCAGATAATGGAAAATCTTCCAAAGGTTAAGATACAATCTGACCTCGTTTCTGGAATAAAAATACAGAACGATGAAATTGGAAGATTGATAAAACTGAATGAGACAAAAATTCAGGTTGAATATGTTGTTGTTCCAACTGTTATAGATGTTCCACCAACAGTTTCTGATCAGGAAGCAAAAGAATATTTTGAAAGAAAGAAATATGTTTTCCAGAAAGATCAAGAAGTTGTTATTTCATATGTAGAAATACCAAAAACTCCTTCCAGTGAAGATGTTTTGAACGCAAAAGAAAATATCGAAGGACTTAGAAATGACATTTTGAATGGGAATCTTACATTTGAGAAGGCAGCGCAACTCTATTCTGATGATTATGGTTCAGCACCAAATGGAGGATCTCTTGGATATTTTAAAAAAGGTCAAATGGTCAAAGAGTTTGAAGATGCAGCGTTCGGCTTAAAAGTTGGAGAGATTTCAAAACCTGTTAAAACTGTTTATGGATGGCATCTGATCAAGGTTGATGATGTCAAAAAAGATTCAATCAAAGCAAGTCATATACTTATCAGAACTCTACCATCTTATGAAACCGTATCCTCAATAAAACAGAGATGTGATAATCTGTTAAACAGAATAAAAGAAGAAGGACTGGAAAAAATTGCAGAAAAAGAATCTCTAAAAGTATATACCACAAAATCTTTTAACCCTGAGGATGGGTATCTTGCAGGTTTTGATAACCCTCAAAGGATAATAAACTTTGTGAAGAGTTCAAATGAAAACGATGTTAAAGTGATTGAACTTCCCGATAGGTTTATAATAGCAAGAATTGATAACAAAATTGTTTCAAAAGAGGTAAATTTTGAGGATGTAAAGGAACAGGTAAAAAATTATATGATTGGGAAAAAGAGAAAGATCATGTCAGCATTAAAATTGTCACAGCATGTTGATCAGATCAAGAGTGAAAATTTATCACTTGAAAATTTTGCAAAAAAGAATAAACTTATTTATCATAAAACAAAAGAGCAGACGATCTCTGAAAAGTTGCCTGATGTTGACAACCAGTATCAATTCTTTGGTGCCGCTTTTGCATCAGAGGTCCAAAAAGTTTATTATCTTACTGGTGAAAATTACGGATATATTTTTAGAGTTTTGAAAATTGAAGAACCAGGTAAGGAAAAAATACAGGAATATTATACAAAATATTTTCAGGCACTACATCAGGCAAAACAACAATCTGTTATAAACGATTGGATGAACCAGTTAAGAAAAAAATATAATGTAATAGATTATAGATAAAAACTATGGCGGCATAGCTCAGTCGGTAGAGCAGAGGAATCATAATCCTCGTGTCCGGGGTTCGAGTCCCTGTGCCGTCATTTTTTAAATTATGGAAAATTTAAAAGAAATTTTATCTGAACTTTCAAGAGGTTGTGTCGATATACTCCCAGAAGGTGAACTTGAAAAAAAACTTATCATTTCCAAAAAAGAGAATAGACCTTTAAGAGTAAAACTTGGAATAGACGCTTCTGGGCCATATATACATCTTGGTTTTACAATACCTTTAAGAAAATTAAGAAAATTTCAGGAGTTTGGCCATACAGCAGTTTTGATTTTCGGTGATTTCACCGGTAAAATAGGAGATCCTACAGGCAAAAACAAAACGAGACCTCAACTTTCAGATGATGAGATTAAAGAAAATCTAAAAAATTATAAGGAGCAGGTTTTCAAAATACTTGATCCAGAAAAGACAGAGATTAGGTTGAACGGAGAATGGTCTGATAAACTTTCACCACAGGAAATAATCAAATTATCTTCAAAGATGACTGTAGCAAGAATGCTTGAACGTGATTATTTTGATCAGAGATATAAGAATGGTATTCCAATTTCCCTTCACGAATTTCTGTATCCTTTGTTTCAGGCATACGATTCGGTTGCTGTCAGGGCGGATATTGAACTTGGTGGGACAGATCAAAAATTTAATCTCCTGTTGGGAAGGGAGATCCAGGAAGAGTATGGATTACCTGGTCAGGTGATAATGACTTTGCCACTTCTTGAAGGTATTGATGGAACAAGAAAAATGTCAAAGTCGTACGATAACTATGTCGGGATAACTGAAACTCCGACTCAAATTTTCGGGAAATTGATGTCAATACCTGATAACCTGATAACCAAATACATGTTGCTTACAACCGATATTTCAGAAGATAAAATTAAACAGTACGAAAATGAAATGAAGGAAGGGAAAAACCCAAGAGATTATAAAGTGATTCTTGCAAAAAAAATTGTTGAAATGTATTACTCAAAAGATGAGAGTGAAAGGTGTGAAGAAGAGTTCAACAGAGTTTTTCGAGAAAAAGGTGTTCCAGATCAGATACCTTTGATAAAGGTTTCAGAGGATGATAAAGAGATAAAAATAACAAGTTTTTTAAAGAAGTACAATCTTACAGATTCAACTTCAGAAGCGAGCAGAATCATAAAAGGAAAAGGTTTGAAAATCAACAATACAGTAATAGATGATTTCAACTATATCTATACCCCACAAAAAGGTGATATCATTCAGGTTGGAAAGAAAAAATTTGCAAAAATCGATTAATTCTATATTCATAGTTTTACTTCTTTTTATCCCGATATTTTCTGAACAGAAAAGTTACAGAGTCAAAATGGATTCATTTTCAGGAACAAGTGTTATAAAAGATTATGTGTTGGGAGATACTCTATATGTTGACATAAAAACGAATATCGCTTTTGGTTTAGTAAAAATAGAAAATTTAGGAAAGATAAACATCAAAGAAAAAAAAGCAATAGAAATAATTTCAAAATACAAAAGGGCGGGAGTGAAAAGCGAAGGGACAGTAAAGTTTCTTGAAAATTCCATAGAAACATTTCTAACTGGAGAGAAGAAAAAAGTTTATTATGGATTGAAGTATGAACCAAACGATTGGCTTATACTTCCATTTTTTTTTAAATACTATGAAAAAGATATTTACAACTGTTCCATGATACATGGAGATTTTGAATTGAACAAAACCATGTTTAATGATACAATATACTGGAAAGATGAAAAAAACAGCATAATAATAAAGTTGGTTGATAAAAAGTTTGTGTATTTGAAAGCTGGAAAAATTTTGATGGAGATCTACAGTGAGAAATAATATAAAAGAAGAGATTATAAGGTTAAAGAAAGAGAAAAATTTTACCATAATAGCACACAACTATCAGATCGGTGATGTTCAGGATGTTGCAGATTTTATAGGGGATTCTCTCGAACTCAGTAGAATCATAAAAGATATAGACAAAAAAAATGTGATCTTTGCAGGTGTAAGATTTATGGCTGAAACAGCAAAAATCCTTTCACCGGAAAAAAATATAATACTTCCTGTTCCTTCTGCAGGTTGCGAGATGGCTGATATGGTTGATATCGAAAAGGTTCAAAAAATTCAAAAAGAAAATCCTTTTGCAAAAACCGTCTCATATGTTAACACAACTGCACTTATCAAATCGATATCAGATATCTGTTGTACATCAGCAAACGCTATCAAAATTGTGAACTCGCTCGATGTAAAAGAGATAATTTTTTTACCTGATAAAAATCTTGCATCCTATGTTAGAAGAAACACAGACAAAAAAATTATAACCTATGAAGGTTTTTGTTATGTTCATAACCAGTTCAACATTTTTGATATCAAAAGAGCGAGGGAAAAATATCCAGATGCTGTAATTATGATACATCCTGAAGCTCCCGAAGAGGTTCAACTTTTGAGTGATGTTATCCTTTCAACCGGAGGTATGATAAATTATCCTAAAGAAAGTAAGAAAAAAGAATTTGTTGTTGGAACAGAAGAAGGGTTGATATACAGGTTGAAAAAAATCTATCCAGAAAAAATCTTCTATCCTCTAAGAGAAAAACCAAAGGCCTTGTGTAAAAATATGAAAAAAACCACACTCAAAGAGATACTTTTTTCTCTGAAAGGAGAAGGAGGAGAAAGTATTTATGTTGAAGAAGATGTGAGAATTAAAGCATACAAAGCGATAGAAAGGATGCTGGAGATAAGGTGAGAATCGTAGAGGTTAAAAGTAAAAAGGATTTAAAAAGGTTTATAGATTTTCAATATTTTTTATATAAAGATTGTAAATTTTTTGTCCCACCTTTGAGAGATGATCTACTGAACACTTTAAAAGAAGAAAAGAATCCCGCATTCAAATATTCAGATGTTAAAATATGGATAGTTGAAGATGGAAATAGAGTTTTGGGAAGAATAGTTGGAATAATCAATAAAAAAGAAATAGAGATATGGAAGAAAAATATTAGAAGGTTTGGGTGGGTTGATTTTGTTGATGATTTTGATGTTTCCTCCTTACTCTTTTCAACATACGAGGATTGGTTGAGAAGTAACGGTATTTTTGAAAGTCATGGGCCTATGGGGTTTACAGATCTTGATCCTGAAGGAATGTTGATCGAAGGTTTCAATGAACTTGGAACACTTCCGATGATTTACAATTATGAGTACTATCAACAACATATGAAAAAACTTGGTTATGAAAAGGATATCGATTGGGTAGAGTTTGAGGTTAAGGTCCCAAAGAATATTCCCGAAAAAATTTTAAGAGTCAACGAGATAGTAAAAGAAAAGTTGCGAGTATCAGTTTTGGAAACAAAAAGTGCAAAAGAACTTAAAAAGTATGCGATAAATATTTTTGAAATATTGAATGAATCGTATTCAAATTTGTACGGTTTTGTTCCACTTGATAGAGAACAGATGGAAATGTATACCAATCAATATTTTGGATTCATAAACCCGGATTATGTTAAGATAGTTGTTGATAAAGATAAGAATCCTGTTGGATTTGGGATAGCGATGCCTTCTTTGTCAAAAGCGTTACAAAGATCTAATGGAAAAATATTCCCATTTGGATTCATACATATTCTATGGGCTCTCAAGTTTCCAGAAAAAATAGATCTTTATCTTGTAGCTGTAAAAAAAGAGTATCAGGATTTGGGAGTTAATGCACTTCTGATAACTGAAATAGCAAAGTCATGTATAAAAAACAAAATAATTTCTGCGGAAACGAGTGGAGAACTTGAAAACAATTTTAAGATCCAATCTTTCTGGAAACATTTTGAACATAGACAACACAAAAGAAGGAGATGTTACCATAAGTTTTTAAAGTGAAATTATGAAAAATTTGTTATCAAAAAAATTTTGGGATGAAAAATATAACAAAGAAAAAATTGATGATCAGATGTACATATCAAAATTTTCTAAATTTTCTAAATTTTCAAGATTGTTATCTCCCTATGTGAACGAGATAATTTTAAAAATTATCTATGATAGGTTAAAAGGTAAAAAAATTAACAAGATTGTAGAAATAGGTTCAGCACCAGGTTATTTTATATGTGAGGTTGCAAAAGAGTTGAAATCAATTCCGTTCGGTATCGAAATCTCTTCAACAGGATATGAGATGAACAAAAAGGTCTTTCAAATGAAAGGATATGATGAAACAAACGTTATTTTTGCCGATTTTTTTTCTCAAACGATCGATAGATATGAAGGTTTTTTTGATCTTGTTGTATCGAGAGGTTTTATAGAACATTTTGATGATCCAGAACAAGTTTTAAAAAGACATTTAAAGATTTTAAAGAAGGATGGATATCTTGTTGTAACGGTTCCAAACAAAACAGGTTTCAATAAAATAATAACAAGATTTTTGAATGAAAAATCTCTTGAAGGTCACAATCTTGAAACGATGAAACTATCTTTTTTTGAAGATTTTGCTAAAAAAAATCATATAAAAATTTGCTTTTTAGGTTACGCAGGTATTTTTGATATTTATCAGTTCAACCCTTCAAAAAACAAAAAGAAAATTTTTGATCTTATGATGAAAATACAAAAAATCCTCTACATTTTTTACAGGATGAAACCTGACTCTTTGAATTTTGATTCAAAAAATTTTAGTCCTCTTGTAGTTTTTATAGCAAGGAAATGATCTTTAAAAACTATCCAATGGATATTTTTGAATTAACACTCTGAATATGTTTGAAAAATCTTTCAACAACTCTTTCCAGTTTATTTTCATCGAAAGGTTTTTCAAGGTAATCGTCAAAATACTCAGATTTTATATTTGTTGAGCCGCTTATACCAACAATGTACAGATTGAATTCATTTTTATATTTTTCAGCGATCTTTAACCCACTGATATCGTTGAGTTCTATATCAAGAAAAAGAATCGAATACTTATTTTCTTTTATCTTTTGAATCGTCTCTGTTCCATTTAAAGTAAAATCAACAAAAAAATTATATTTTTCAAGAAGTTTTTTTAGGATTTTACAGTTGGTTTCAACATCATCAGCGATAAGCACTTTTTTGTTTTCATCTGGTATATCGAATCTTGTTTTCGTCTCTTCAAAATCGATTAACTTTTGTAAACGGATTTTGACAAGAGTTCCTTTGTTCTTTTGACTTTCTATTTTTATATCTCCATTATGTGAGGTAACTATTTTTTTTACTATGTACAGCCCAAGGCCTGTTGAATTTTCCCCATCTGTTGGTTTTGATTTTGTTGTTTGAAACTTGTCAAAAATCTTTTCAAGATCATCTTTATCGATTCCTATTCCTGTATCCTGAATTTCTATATAGTTGTAAGAATCTTTAGAATACAGAGATATAAAAATTTGCCCACCTTTTGGTGTATACTTTATAGCATTCGACAAAAGGTTTTCGATTACCGAAACCATCTTGTAAATATCTATCGAACTGTAAAAATTTTCTTGTGTTTTACTTAAACTTATTTTTATTTCTTTTCTATCGGCGATGTTTTTTAAAATTTTTACTGAGTGTGAAACGAGTTCAAATAAGTCCTTTTTCTCAAGTTTTAAATCAACCTTACCGGATTCTATTGAAGAAAAGTCTAAAAGTCCATTCACAAGGGATACCATGAAAGAACTCGCTGTGTGAATTTCATTTATCATCTCTTTTTGTTCTTCTGGACCGTTAAAATTTTCTAAAAGAAATTTAGAAAAGTTAATTATACAGTTAAGAGGATTTCTTAAATCATGAGCTACAGTTCCAAGAAGAATATTTTTTTGTTCGTTTATTGTTTCGAGTTTTATATTCGTTTTGATTAACTCCCTTTTTGAATCGAGAAGTTGGTTGTTTAGATCTTTTATTTCATCCAAGAGATTTTTTGTATACTCGTTTTCTTTTTTTACATTATTTTTAATATTTTGTAAAAAATTTTTTTGTTCAAAAGAATCTGTTAAAAACATTTTTATTTTTTTGATTCCCGAACAGAAAGATTCAAAAGTGGAGTGAACCAAGATTAATGTCTCATCTTTATTTTTGATTCCTGAAAATTTCAAGGTTTTTAAACCATCAAGCAAACAGTTGATTTCAAGATTTGCAGAAAAACCATTTTTTTCTATATTTTCTATAAATCTCTCAAACCTCATACCTTCATCTTTCAATATCAGATCGTATATATTAAAGGGGCCAATCTCGATGTATGGTTCATCAAGAATATAAAAATAATTTTCTTTAACCTTCTTGATGAAAAAGTATCCTTCTCTGTTGAACGGTTGTTTAAACATAAAAATTTTCCCTCACTACTTTTAAACAATCTTTACAATCTTTAGCGTAAAAATCTGCTCCTATCTTTTTATATAGAGTTGGATCAGTGTTAAAAGGATAGCCCCCAACAAGTATTTTTAATTTAGAAAGTTGTTTTTCGTTTCTGATCCTTTCTATCAATTTTTCCGCACTTTTTATATTGAAAAACATTGTTACAGAAATCGCCAGAAGGTCAGTATCTTTTTTTATCAACATATCTATTATACTATTGTCTGGAGTGTTTGCTCCCAGATATGTGGTATCCCAACCTTGGTACTCAAGTATATCTGTGATCATCCTCAAACCTATCTGATGAAGTTCTTTTGTAACACAGGATGAAATTAGTTTCAAACCGTTTTTTTTTGATTTGAAAATATACTCATAAAGGTTTGACATTATGTATTCTGTGATGGATGTTGCGAGATGTTCCTGTGCAACACTGATTTTGTTTGTTTGCCAGAGATAGCCGATTTTATGTTGTGCATTTTGGAGGATGTTTATGTATATATCCTCCAAAGGATATCCATTTTTTATTTTTTCTTCTATATATTTTTCAGCATCTTTCTTTTTACCTTCAAGTACCAGGGATAAATATTTTTCGGACTCTTCGTTTTCGTTGATTTTTGAAAAAATTGTTCTTTCGTTTAAATAGAATAGAGCATCATCTATATACTCGCTTACAATTTTAAAATTTTCTTCGCTCAAAGATGATTTAAAAGTGTTTTTAATCGCTTTTAAATTTACAATTAAGTCCTTTCTTGATAGATTTATTGAACTGAAAAGTTTATCACACCAGAGAATATATGAAATAAAATTTTTTTTACTTTCCAGTTTTATTGAATTTGATAAAAATTGAAGATGGTATTTTATATCTTCAAGTGATTTAACCTTTTTATTTTCATCGAAATTTTGAATATTTTCAATCAAAAGATGGTTGTTCAAAATTTGTTCAGACAGTTCATCCATATTTTTTTCAATAAAATTTGAAATCTCATCGTTAAAATTCATAAAACCTCCTTTGAATAGATGAAAGCAAATTCTGTGCTAAACTTAAATTGTTATTTAAATGATAAATAAAAAAGGAATAAGGAGGAAATGTGTAATAAATTTATTACAATGTAAAAGAAAATTTACATTTATAGTTTTAGTACTTTTTGAATTTTTCCACCATATTTAATAAAATAATATCCAGAACATAGATCTGAAAAATCAACAAAATTTTCTCCCTCATCCAACCTTATACTTTTACGTATTTTTCCTGAAATATCAAAAACTTCGATAACGGTTTTTTGTGAACTGTTTATTTTTATAAACCCATTAAGAGAGTAATCAAAATTTGAACCTGTATTTTCAAGATTGAAACTCTTTTTATAAACTGTATCTCCTTTAAGATCATTTACCAAAATTAAATATTCACCAGGTTCATATTTCAGATAAAATTTGAAAAATGTCCCCTTGAGTTGTTTCTGTTCCATTTTGTTTGAATTTTTTAAAATGGTGAGAGAACCTTCAAAATCTGTGTTTGAAACAAGTGTCAACAGGATTTTATCTCCTTCTCTCTTAAAAGAAGATGTGAAAAAGTACTCTGATATTCTTGAAGTTATAGGAGTTATTGATAGGTCATATTTAAAACCGTCAACAAGAGCAATCTTTATTATTGAATCTGTCGGATAACCGGCCTTTATCTGGGTCTGGGCTCTCTGGAATGGAAAAGTTAAAAATGTTGTTCTGAAAAGTTTGTTGTCCAAATGTGTGCCGGCTATCTTTGATGTTCTCATATAGAATGCTGTATCTGTAAAAGAATCGACTATCGATACAACATCTGGTTCGTAACCTGTTGATGGCCTTATAATATTAAAAGTGTCAAGAACAGGATTCGTTCCCCAGAAAGAGTTTAATGACCCATAGAAAGTGTAATACGGTTGTGAGTCACTATATAATTCTATTCCAAGGTATTTTTTTAAAAAAAGATTCCCTGTCCCATACTGTTCTGCAAGGTTAAGAGATGACATAAAAAGATTTCCACCAAAATCGAGATAAGTGGAAATGTTTACAGTGTCAGTTGTTGTTATAGGATAATCAACTGTGTCTGTGTACCAGAATACAGAATTGTATTTAGACAGTGTTCTATATGAGGGGCCGTTTGTTGAAACAAATACTGTATCAAAATCTATCAACCTACTCATAACTCTTTGAATTGGTGTTGCTATCGTATCAGTTTTATCATCGACAACAAGTAATGTCTTTGCAAATCCAAAAAACCTTAAAATATCTCTTAAATATGCTGCTCTTACCAATTGATTTTTTGTTGAATCTGGAAGGTTTCTTGATGTTCTTGTTGAAAAATATGAGAACGCTCCAAGATCAACTGATTGTAAGAATATTCTTCCTCTGTAATATCTTTTTGATTCAGGTGGCGTGTATGCGGTTGCTGTTGATCTATAGAGTTTGTTGGAAGAGTTAAAATATAAAACTTTGTAATAATTCGGTTCTGTTAAACCAGTATTGTTTGTGAAAAGAAAATCAACTCCAGAATCTGAAACAGAGTAGGCAGGATATGTGAAAGTATAATCTCTTGTGAAACTTGATGTTGGATCAGTTTTTAAAGTATCTATTCCTCTTGCGACGATTGATGTTATTGTTGTATCGTTGAAATATGCGTAAACAAAAGATCTAAAATAGTGTTGCAGATATTCCAAAAAATTGTTTCCCTCAAAATAGATACAACCACCACTATCAAGATATGCTGCCATAAGTCCAACTTCCTGTGATGTAAACATCTGATCTCTGGAAAGTACTGGATAATGTCCTGTTATTATGAACAGTGCTTGATAATTTCTTAGTTGTTCAAATCTTGAAGGGAGTGTATCTGCTATAAAAAGGTTCACATTTGTCGTATAACCTAAAAAGTTTAAAGCTTTTGCAACATTGTATTCATAACCAATATACTGTCCAGGTCGATCGGGGTTTTCAAAAGTTGCTCCATAATCATTATCCCATAAGTAAAGTTTTATGTTTTTAAAAGTTTGAGAGAAAGAACTATAAGGCAAAAATAGTATCAATATCAAAAGAATTGTAGAAAAAATATTGATTTTTTTCATAAAATCTCCTTTTCCCTTAAAAAAAATTTTATACATATTTTTCTAATGAGTCAATATTAACATTTTTATTTACTTTTTTTGATATTTTTGTATAATAAAAACTATTTTGGAGTTTTTATGGAAAAGATTTACGATTTTAAAGAGTGTGAAAGAAAATGGAATTCAATTTACGAAGAAAAAAAACCTTTTAAAGCGAATATCGATTACACAAAAAAACCTTACACCATAGTTATCCCACCTCCAAATGTTACAGATGTTTTGCATCTTGGACATGCGTTCAACAACACCATACAGGATATACTTATCAGGTATCATAGAAACAAAGGGTACAACTCATTATGGGTGCCGGGAACGGATCATGCGGGAATAGCAACTCAGGTTGTTGTTGAAAGAAAATTGAAAAAAGAAGGAAAAAAGAAAGAGGATCTTGGAAGGGAGGGTTTTGAAAAAGAGGTATGGAAATGGGCTGATGAACATAAGAACATCATTCTCAACCAACTGAAAGCTCTTGGTGCAACATGTGATTGGGATAGGACAAAATTCACTCTTGATGAGGATATGTCAAGAACGGTCTCGTTCGTGTTTAAAAAACTTTATGAAAAAGGATACATCTATAAAGGGAACTATATAGTTAACTGGTGTCCAAGATGTCATACAGCTTTATCTGACGAAGAGGTAGATTACAATCCAAAAAAAGGAAAACTTTATTATATAAGATATCCTTTTAAAAATAGGGATGGATATGTCGTTGTAGCAACAACAAGACCCGAAACGATGCTTGGTGATACTGCTGTTGCGGTTAACCCTTCAGATGAAACGAAGAGTAAACTCATAGGTGAAACCGTTATAGTTCCACTTATAAACAGAGAGGTTAAAATCATCGGGGATGAGTTTGTTGATGTTAATTTTGGAACCGGATTTGTAAAGGTTACTCCAGCACATGATCCCAACGATTTTGTTATGGGAGAAAAACATTCTCTTGAAAAAATAGTTGTTCTCGATACGAAAGGTTTTGTTAATGAAAATGGTGGTAAATATAAAGGTCTTGATAGATACAAAGCCCGTGAAGAGATAATAAAGGATCTTGAAAGTTTAAATCTATTGGAAAAGATAGAGGAGTATGAGCACTCTGTTGGAGAATGCTATAGGTGTAAAACTGTTGTTGAACCATACCTTTCAGAACAATGGTTTGTTAAAATGGATGAACTCGCAAAACCAGCATTAAAAGCTTCTTTTGAAAAAGAGTTAAAATTCTTTCCTCAAAGATGGCAGGGAGTTTACAATCACTGGCTCTCAAACATAAAACCTTGGTGTATATCAAGACAGTTGTGGTGGGGACACAGAATACCTGTTTTTTACTGCGAAAAATGTAAAAGGGAGATTGTTTCAGTTGATAGGATAGAAAAATGTCCAGATTGTGGTGGAAATGTTCATCAGGATGAAAATGTGCTTGATACATGGTTTTCGTCCTGGCTCTGGCCTTTTGCTACACTCGGTTGGATCGATGGTAAAGAGGACTTTAAATATTTCTATCCAACAAGAGTTATAGTTTCAGCATCTGAAATTTTGTTTTTCTGGATCGCAAGGATGATAATGGCTGGAATTGAATTTACAGGAAAATTACCTTTTGAAGACATTTACATCCATGGCACTATTCGAGACAGCCGTGGAATAAAAATGTCAAAATCTCTGGGAAATGGAATAGATCCTTTGATTATTATAAACAAGTTTGGTGCCGACTCGTTGAGATTCACTCTCGTTTTTCTTTCCGGACAGGGAACTGATCCGAAAATATCTGAAAAATCTTTTGAACTTGGAAGAAATTTCGCTAACAAAATCTGGAATGCGACAAGGTTGATTTTAAGTCATAATGAAAATGAAATAATCATAGAAAAAGAAACGAAAGATGAATTTGATAGATGGATTTTACATTTGCTTTCAAAATTTGAAAAAGATTTTCAAAATTCAATTGAAAATTATAGATTATCTGATGGTGCTGAGTCGTTGTATAATTTTTTCTGGAAAGAGTTCTGTGATTGGTACCTTGAGATAATGAAAATAAAAACGAAATCAAACAGAAACGCTCTATTCGTTTTAAAAAGATTTATAAGAGATCTCAATCCCTATATGCCCTACATTTCTGAAGAGATAAATTCCCTTTTAGGTTCAAAAAAAATGATACATCAGGAAGAGGATGAATTTTTTGAATTTTTTGATCAAACGAGTTTTGAACTCGTAGAAATGTTGAAATCTTTGATAGTTTCAATCAGAAACCTTGTTCAGGAAACTGGAGTAAAAAATATTTTTGTCAGGTATGATGGAAAAGATTTCAATTTTTTGAAGGAGAATGTTGAACTGATAAAAAAACTTTCAAAAATCGAGAATATAGAATTCAAGGATAATATACCAAAAAATGTTGTTGCAAAACCTTTTGAAGAGGGAATAGTTTATATTGAATCGAAAGATATATCAGATATTTGGTCATTTATTAAAAAACTTGAAAAGGAGAAAGAAGAACTTGAAAAAGAGATCGAAAAAAATGAGAAACTTTTAAAGAATGAAAACTTTTTGAATAAAGCGGATAATGAAGTGATAGAAGAAACAAAACTGAAGATAGAAGAATTCAGATTGAAACTTGAAAGGGTAGGGGAAATTTTAGAAGGACTAAAATGAACATAAAAAAAGGTATTAAAATATTTCTTTTTATAACGATTGTCATAAGCACACTTATACTTATTCTAACAGTATCAGAGGAAACATGGAAATATTTGAAAAGTATAAGACCACTCTATTTTCTTTTTACTCTACTTGCTTTGATTTTTTATTACTATCTTGATGGTGTAAGGGTAAAATATCTTGCAAAAGGCCTTGGATACGAAATCTCGGTTTTTACAGGTATAGAGGTTGTTGTTTCAGGAATCTTTCTTGCTGCCGTCACACCTTTTCAAACTGGAGGGTTTCCTGTTCAGGTTTACTATCTTAAAAAGAACGGGATACCTTATGGAGAGGGAACACTCATTCTCTTTATGAGAGGTGTTCTTGCGATAATTTTTCACGTTTTTGCGCTTCCATTTATTTTTTTAACATACTCTTATCTTTTAAAAAACAGTATAGTTGAATGGATAATAAAATACATTATGATACTTTATCCTCTGATGTTGATAGTTTCTGTTTTGATCTATTTTTTGCCTGAAAAGTTTTTAAATTTTCTTGAAAAATTGGATGATAGATTTTTTAACAAAAAGAAAAGTGAAAAAAGTCCGATAAAAAGGTTTTCAAATTTTATAGAAAGAGAGATAGATTATTTCAAAGATGGTTTAAAACATTATTTCAACAGAAGGAAAACGCTTCTACTTGTTTTACTTTTTTTAACCTTTTTTTCTTACATAGTTTTCTTTTCGATTGCTGTTCTGATACTCTGGGGTCTTGGTGTTGCAGTAGAGCATCCGTTAGCTGTTGCAAATCTTCAGTTCCTTCATAATTTTTTAGTGTACTTTATGCCAACTCCAGGAGCGAGTGGAATCGCTGAAACAGTTTTTGCTATACTTTTTAAAGATATATGCCCGAAAGAGATCCTTGGAGTTTACGCTATAATCTGGAGATTTTTCACCTTTACAATAGGAGCTTTTCTCGGTGGAATTTTAACCTTAAAAATCGTTCAAAAGACCGGAAAGAGTTTAGAACAGATCATCAAAGAATCCCCAAAAGAGGAAAATTTTGAAAAGTAGAGTAAAAACGGGAATTTTTCTTTTTTTTATTTTTACTCTAACTTCTTATGTTTTGATCTTTTTTCTTTATGTTAAAGATATCCCAAAAAATTTAAAGGTTAACTTTGATTTTAAGATCCTTTTTTTTATATTTTTACTTTTTATTTTATCAAACTTTTTTAACATTTTAAGGATCTTTTTTTTAGGAAAAATTTTTAACAAAAATTTTAGTTTTTCTGATAGTTACACTTTTACTCTTGGAGGGGTGTTGCTCGCTTTGATAACTCCATTTCAATCAGGTGGAGTTCCCTTTCAACTTTTTCTTCTTTCTAAAAAAGGGATAAATTTAGGTAACGCAACATCTGTCATCATCACAAGAGGTGTCCAATCTTTGATAGTTCTGATATTGACAATCCCTTTCATTCTGTTCTATATTCAGAGTGTAATTTATACAGAATATTTCAAAAACCTTATAAGATATTTTATTGTATTTTATTCTTTAATGTTTTTTATTCTTGTGATGACTATACTATTTAACAAAAGAATAAAGAATTTTGTTGAAAAGAAAATGAAAGAGAATCGTGTAAAAAGAATTTTGATAAAAACGATAACCTTTTTTTCAAACTTTACCGATGGTTTAAATACCATTTTTACACAAGGAATAAGAGAAAATTTTCTTTCTTTGGTTTCAACCTTTGTTTCGCTTTACTCTTATTTTGCTCTATCGTTTTTTGTTATAAAACTTTTCAATGTAAAAGTGGATTTTTTTAAAGCGTTCTCTCTACAATTTTTATTGACATATCTATCAGCTTTTGTTCCAACACCTGGATCAAGCGGAGTTGCTGAAGGTGGAATGGCTCTCTTTTTCTCTCAGATCGTTGGAAAAGAAAACATACTCCTGTATATTTTTATTTTCAGGTTGATTTCAACCTACATTCCTGCATTCCTTGGCTTGTTCTCATTTTTGAAAATAAAAGATTTATGGAACACCTGATCGTTGATGTTGACTAACTGATTTTTTGGATTAATATATCTTTCTATGCTTATAAAATTCATACTCTCATATTATAGAAAAGCACCGTTTAAGATAATCTTTGGTTTTATCATGCTAATTCTTGTTGATATTGTTCAACTCATAATCCCACGTGTTTCACAGAAAGCTATAGATTATATAATTCTTGGAAAAGATTATTTTGATAAAATCGTTTTTCTAACAATTATTATAGGAGGTCTTGCTTTAAGTATAGGTATTTTAAGATTCTCATGGAGAATGATAATTCTTGGAATGTCACATTTCATAGAATATGATTTTAAAAACAAGTTGTATGATCATCTTTTAAAACTCGACTCATCATTTTTCAATAGGGTTAAAACCGGTGATCTCATGGCACATATGACAAACGATATGCAGGCGATAAGGATGTCAACAGCGTTTGGTATTATTTCCGCTTTTGATTCTGTTTTTCTGTTTTTAGCAACACTTGTGTTTATGCTGAAGATGAATGTAAAATTGACACTTCTTGCTCTTCTCCCTCTACCTTTTGTCTCTATAATTACACTCGTTTCAATGAAGTTGAATTTTAAATACTTTAAAAAGGTTCAGGAATCTTTTTCGAATATGACTGATAAAGTTCAGGAACTGATTTCCGGGATCAAAATAGTTCAATCTTTCAACCAACAGGAAGAAGAGGTTGAAAGGTTTAACATTATAAGTAAAGATTATGTTGATAAAAATATTATTCTTATAAAAATATGGGGAATAATGTTTCCCTTGATTTTCTTCTTTTCTGACCTTGGAGCAGCGATAGTTTTATTTTTTGGAGGACAACAGACGATGCTCGGAGAGATTTCAACTGGAGAGTTTATAGCATTTTTTGTCTATCTCGGAATCATAACATGGCCGATGATGGCGGTTGGTTTTGCGTCGAATATTTTTCAAAGAGGCAACGCTTCTTTCAAAAGGGTTTACGAATTTTTAAAAGAGGAACCAAAGATCAAAAATCGTGAGAAAGCAAAGGACATCCTTCTTGAAGGTAATATTGAGTTTAGGGATGTTTCTTTCTATTATGATGAAAACAACTATGTTCTTGATAAAATTTCTCTTCAAATAAACAAGGGAGAATACATTGGGATAATTGGTAAAATTGGAACGGGTAAAACGACTCTTATAAAGCTTATTTTAAGAATTCTCATAGAAAAAGAGGGTAAAATATTTTTTGATGGAATCGACGCGAACGACATAAGAATAGAGAGTATAAGGGATAGTATCGGTTATGTTCCACAGGACTCTTTTCTCTTTTCGATGACCATAAAGGAAAACATAAAGTTTGCCAACAGGGATGCTGATGATAGATTGATAGATGAAGTGATAAAGATCTCCGCTTTCGATAAAGATCTTAAGGATTTTAAAGATGGGCTTGATACTCTCGTTGGAGAAAAGGGAGTCACACTTTCGGGTGGTCAAAAACAGAGATTATGTATTGCAAGGGCTCTTGTGAGGAAACCAAGGATTTTAATACTTGATGATGCTTTGAGTGCTGTTGACACAAATACTGAGAAGGAGATTTTAAAAAATCTCTACACATACTCTAAAAACATAACAACAATAGTTATCTCCCACAGGATATCATCTTTTATAAACGCTGATAAGATATTCGTTCTAAAAGATGGGAAGATTGAAAGTTCAGGGAAGCATGATGAGTTGATACTCGAATCTCCCGTCTACAGGGAGTTTTATAGAATACAAAAACTGGAAGAGTGAGAAATCGATGGAAGAGGAAAGAAGTTATAAACTGTCAGACAAAAGGATTCTGAAAGGTATCTGGGATTACTCAAAAAAATATTTCTTGCAGATAGTTTTCACATTTATTCTACTTTTATTCATAAGTGGATTACAGGTGGTTCTGCCACAGATTTCAAGAAGGGCGATAGATGGTTATATAAGAAAAAATTATTCAAAAATTTTTTTAAATGAAAAAACTGAACATCTTTTCAAAAAAAATATATCTTATGTGGAACAAATCGATTCATTTTTCCTTATACCGTCTAAACTACTTACAAAAGCGGATCTTGTAATTCTTGAAAAAGATTCTCTTGTTGATGGTACAAAATATTTCCCGATTGAGAAAAGATTTTTAAAGGAAATTCAAGCAAAAGGGTTAGAATATTTTGAAGGAGCAAAAAATATTTTCGTTCCTGAGATGGAAATTTTAAAACTTGACAGAAAAACTTTGTATCAGATAAGAAAAGAAGATATCTTCAATGTAAAAAAATTCGCTTTGCTCTATGTTTTTGTTCTGATATTGCTTTTTGTTTTTAATTATGTTCAAGTTTTGATACTTTCGGTTGTTTCCGAAAAGATAATGTATGACATGAGAGAAGATATTCTAAAACATATGCTTAATCTTTCGATCGACTTTTTCAATAAAAATCCTATAGGAAAACTGGTTACGAGAGCAACCAACGATGTTGCAGCTTTAAGGGAACTTTTTACGGATGTGTTTGTTTATTCAGCAAAAGATATTTTAACTATCATAGGAATCATAGTAATGATGCTTAGAATGTCTGTAAAACTCAGTATGATAATACTTTTGACTTTGCCTTTCGTATTTCTGATTTTGTTGTTCTTTCAAAAATTTGCAAGGATATCATATAGAAGAGTGAGGGTCGCTGTTGCGAAATTGAACGCTTTCATCTCCGAATCTATAAGTGGTGTTTCATTGATACAATCGTTTCATAAAGAGAAAGAATCCTTTGATGATTTCAACAGGATAGGAAAAGAGTTCTATAACGCTAACATGAACCAGCTTTTTGTTTTTTCAATCTTCAGACCTTTGATTGACGTTATATCCTTTTTGACATTATCGATTCTTATATATTTTGGCAGTCAGGGTATATTTAGAGGAGAATACACTATAGGAATCCTTTTTGCATTTTTCTCCTACATCGAACTTTTCTTTAGACCGATCTTTGATTTTTCAGAAAAATATAACATATATCAGGGAGCGATGGCAGCATCAGAAAAAATATTTATACTTCTTGATGAAAGATCATCAATAGTTGAAAAAGAAAATCCAAAAGTTTTAAAGGACTTTAAAGGCGAAGTTGAGTTCAGAAATGTATCGTTTGAATACAAAAAGGGTGAACCTGTTTTAAGAAATGTTTCATTTAAAATAACACCTAACAGTTCTGCTGCTTTTGTTGGAGCAACTGGAGCGGGAAAAACGACGATCATAAATCTTCTTCTTAGATTCTATGATCCAACTGAGGGAGAAATTTTAATAGATGGAGTTAACATAAAAGAAATATCCCTTAAAGAACTGAGAGATTTTTTTGGACTGGTATTACAGGATGTTGTCATTTTCTCAGGCGATATAAAATATAACATTTTGCTTTCAAGAAACATTCCTCTTGAAAAGATGGAAAAATATTCAAAATATGTTAACGCGGATACATTCATAGATAAATTACCGAAAAAGTATGATACTATTTTGAACGAAAGGGGAACAAATCTGTCAACAGGACAAAGACAGTTGATAGCTTTTGCACGGGCGCTTGTTGGAGAACCAAAGATTTTGATACTCGACGAAGCAACATCCAACATAGATTCTGAAACCGAACATCTTATTCAGGATGCTATATCAAAAATAATGAAAAACAGAACAACAATTGCCATTGCCCATAGATTATCAACGATTCAGGATGCGGATAAAATTTATGTTTTGAATAAGGGAAGAATAGTAGAAGAAGGCAACCATAGAGAGTTGATATCGAGAAGGAACTATTATTATGAACTGTACAAGTTGCAGTACATTAAATAGATTTTTCAAAGATTGACAATGGTTTTTATTCTGTTATCATAAAAATATGAAAAATATTCTTATAACTGGCGGTGCAGGTTTTATAGGGAGTTCTCTCTATAAAAAACTTGATCATAACAGGTTCAATATTGCGATAATTGACAATTTTTCAGATTTTTATGATATAAAACAGAAACTTTACAATCTGTGTCTATCTAAAAAGATTGAAAAAAACAGAAAATACAAAAATGTTTTCAACATAGATATCAGGGATAAAAAAAATCTTGAATTTTTTTTTAACGAAAAAGATATTGATCTGATAATTCATTTCGCTGCTCTTCCTGGTGTCCATCAATCAAATCTTAAGACGAAAGATTATTTTGAGAACAATATCGTTGGTAGTTTTAATATCTTTGAATGTGCAAGAAAGTTCAACATCAAAAAGATGATATTCATATCTTCTTCATCAGTGTATGGAAATACCAGAAAAATACCTTTTAAAGAGAGTTTTTCCCCTTCTCCCATCTCGTTTTATGGATTCACCAAAGTTGAAGGAGAGAATCTCGCCAAATTCTTTTCAAAAAATTTTGGTATGGATGTTCTTGTTTTAAGATTGTTCACCTTTTATGGCCCATCACAGAGACCCGATCTTATGTTACATAAATTTTTTTTGAACCATTTTGCTCGAAAAATTTCCGTTGTGTTTTCACAAACAGAAAGGGATTTTACCTATATTGATGATGGTGTTGAGATGATAAGAAGAAGTATAGATTATGTTGAAAATCTGAAGGGGTTTGACATTTTGAATATAGGTGCTTCAAAACCTGTTAAAATTGAAGATGTTTTAAGGATAATAAAAAGATTGATCCCAGATTTTAAATATGTGGAAGAAAAGAGAAAAAGTTTTGATATGAAAAAAACATACGCTGATATGGAAAAGAGTAAAAGAATTTTAAACTATGAGCCGAAGATCGGGATCGAAGAAGGTATCGAAAGATTTTATAGATGGTTTAAAGAATATTATAAGGTTTAATATGGATCTTGAAAACACCATTTTAAAAGATTTAAATGACAAACAGAAAGAATCGGTTTTATACCTCGATTCTCCTTTACTTATTCTTGCCGGTGCAGGATCGGGGAAAACCAGAGTTTTAACTTACAAAATTTTTTATCTCATTAAAAGTAATTTATCGTATCCAGAAAATATTTTTGCTGTTACCTTTACCAACAAAGCTGCTGATGAGATGAAAGAACGGGTGGAAAAACTGTTAGGATATCCGGTTAGAAGTATGATGATCGGAACATTCCATTCGATGTGTGTCAGAATCATAAAAATGTTTAGAAGGGAAAGAATGAAGGATCCAGATTTTACAATATACGATGTTGATGATTCAAAAATGGTTATTAAAAATATCCTCAAGGAAAAAAAGGAAGGGAATTTAGATCCCAGAAGTGTTCAAAGGTTGATATCAACTTTTAAAAATAGGATGATCTTACCCGATGATCTTGATGAAGATGAAGAGCAAATCGTGAAATTGAAGGATATATATTCTGAATATCAGCAGACATTAAGAAAAAATAATGCGTTTGATTTTGATGATCTGCTTGTTGAAACCTTGAACATTTTTAAAGAGAATGAGAATTTTAAGAGAAAATTTTCTGAAAGAATAAGATTCATACTTGTTGACGAATATCAGGATACTAACTATGCACAATTTTTGATTTTGAAAAATATATTCAATGGAAATAACCATATAACCGTTGTTGGAGACGATGATCAATCGATCTATGGTTTCAGGGGAGCGGAATTAAAAAACATTCTTGAATTTGAAAAATATTTTCCAGATACAAAGATAATAAAACTTGAACAGAATTATCGTTCCACGAAAAATATATTAAATGTTGCAAATAAGGTTATAAAAAACAATATTCAAAGAAAAGATAAGTTTTTATGGTCATCTTTTGAAGATGGGGAAAAGGTTAAAATAGTTAAATGTAGAGACGAAAGAGATGAAGCTATTTTTATCGTTGATAAGATTTTGGAGATGAAAAACAAAACAGGTAATAAATTTAAAGATTTTGCGGTGCTTTATAGAACCAATGCTCAATCGAGACCATTTGAAGAGATACTCAGAAAAAATAATATAAGGTATACACTTATAGGTAATATTAGATTTTTTGAAAGAAAGGAGATAAAAGATCTACTTTCATACCTTTCTTTTACTGTAAACAAGAATGATGAGATCTCGTTAAAAAGGATCATTAACTTTCCAAAAAGGGGAATTGGTGATGTTACTTTAAAACATATCACTGACAGTTCAAAAATGAAAAATATAACCTTATGGGAAAGTTTAAAAGATTTTGAACGGGAAAACTCAACAACAAAAAAATCAAAAAATAATATAAAAGAATTTTTGGATCTTATCGAAAGAGTTGAAAAAAGTAAAGATAATGTATATAATGCTCTCGAAATTTTGGTTGATTCTATCGATTTCGAAACCGTTTTTGAAAAGATGGATAAAAACGAAAAATATTCAAGACTCGAAAACATCCAGGAACTTCTGAACTCTGCAAAAGAGTTTGTTTTGAAAAATGAGGATAAATCTGTATCATCGTATCTTGATATGATATCACTTTATACTGATATAGATGAGTATAAAGATGATGATTCTGTTTTACTTATGACTGTTCATAACGCAAAAGGTCTTGAGTTTGAAACGGTTTTTATCGCAGGACTTGAAGAAGAACTCTTTCCGCATAGAAACTCTTTTGAGGATGATCTGAACTGTGAGGAGGAAAGAAGATTACTTTATGTTGCGTTAACAAGAGCAAAAAAGGACCTCTATCTGACTTATACCACAGAAAGATTCTATTATGGTGAATCATCTCTGAGATTTCCTTCAAGATTTTTGAAAGAGATAGGATTTCAAAACGATTTGATTTCCTTTTACGATAGAACAACTTCTGGTAGCAGATTTGAAAAGGAATACATTTTAAAAAGTACGGAAAATATTAGAATAGAAAAAAGCAGATTTAACATAAACGAAAGAGTGATCCATCCAATCTTTGGAGAGGGAATCATAAAGGGGAAAAAGGGTTCAGGAGAAGATGAGATACTCATAATTCAGTTTTTAAATGGAGAGGTAAAAAAAATATTTGCAGAATATGCGAATCTAACAAGGAAGTGATATGGATAAAAAACTTTTGGAAGAACTCGCAAGACACTCTTTTATAGAACTGGAAGAAGAGGAGAAAATAAAATTTCTTGATCAGATAAATAATATTTTTTTTGATATCGAAAGGATATTAAAAGAAGTCAATCTTAAAGACATTACGGATGGAGATTATTATAAAAAATATTTAACTCTCTTCAACCATGATGAACCTGAGAAAGAATTCACCACAGAGGATTTGCTCATGAATTCAAAAAATGTGAAGAACAATTACATAATTCTACCGAAAATAATTAAGGAGAAAGAATGAATATCGACCGTTTGAAAAAATCTTTTGAAACCAAAGAGGATTCTCCTGTAAAAATGGTTGATCTTGTCTATGAAAAAATTGAAAGGGATCAACTCAACGATTTTATAACTCTATCTAAAAATATTGCATACGAGCAGGCGTATCTTTCAGAGAAAAGATATGAAAAAGGAGAAACACTTTCAGATCTTGATGGAATACCATTTTCACTTAAAGATAACTTTGCAGTAAAGGGACTCAGAATGACATGTGGTTCGAAAATTTTATCAGATTTTGTAAGCCCATACGATTCAACAGTTTACAAAAGGTTGAAAAAAGCGGGAGCGATTCTTATAGGAAAAAACAATCTTGACGAGTTTGCAATGGGTTCTTCGAATGAAACATCCTATTTTGGAGTTGTAAAAAATCCCTGTGAAAAAGATTTTGTTCCTGGTGGGTCAAGTGGTGGGAGTGCTGCATCTGTGGCTTCGGACCATTCTTCTTTCTCTATAGGATCAGATACCGGAGGATCTGTCAGACAACCGGCTTCATTCTGTGGTGTTGTAGGTTTTAAACCAACCTATGGGAAAATATCAAGGTATGGACTTGTTGCGTTCTCTTCATCACTCGATACTGTTGGAATATTAACAAAAAATGTTTCAGATTGTAAAAAGGTTTTCAATGTTATAAGAGGTGTTGACGAGCATGATAGTACTGTTGATGATTTTAAATGTGAGAAAAGAGATTTAAAGAAAATATGTTATGTGAAACAGATTCCACATGCTGATCCAAAAGTTACGGAACTTTATGAACAAGTTTGTTCAAAACTTGAAACTATGGGTTTTTTAGTGGAACCTGTTACACTTGATTTTATAGATCTATCGATGGCAGCATATAAAATACAAACTATGTGTGAAGCATCTTCAAACCTTGCAAGATATGATGGAATAAAGTATGGTTTGCAAAAAGTTTCAGGACAGGATCTTTTCGATGTATATTCAAAGGTAAGGGGAGAGGGCTTTGGAAAAGAGGTTAAAAGAAGGATAATGACCGGGACATATCTTTTAATGTATGAAAATGGGAAGTATTACTCTTTATCTTTCAAACTCAGAGATTACATTTCAAACAGTGTTGACAGGATATTTGAAAAATATGATATGATGGTCTTACCAACCTCACTCTCTTTACCTTTTAAAATCGGAGAGAGGGTGGATGACCCGGTGAGGATGCACCTTTCAGATTCTTTAACAGCATTCGCAAATCTCGCAAATGTTCCAGCGATAAACATAAACTGTGGATACTATCAAAAACTTCCCATCGGGATTCAATTTGTTGTAAAAAGAAATGATGATGACAACCTTCTTGAATGGGCACAAATCATTGAACAGGAGATAAAAAAGAATGGATGAGTACATTGTAAACATTGGTGTTGAAACACATATTCAGATAAAAACAAGAAGTAAAATTTTTTGTAGATGTTCAACGGAATTTACAGATGAACCAAACAAAAATGTTTGTCCTGTATGTATGGGTATGCCTGGTGTTATGCCAACTTTAAATTTTGATGTTGTCCCTCTCGCTGTAAAAACTGCTCTTGCTCTTAACTGTGAAATAAACAGAGTTTCTGGTTTTGCAAGAAAAAATTATTTTTACCCGGATCTTCCAAAAGGTTATCAGATAACACAACATGAATTTCCTCTTGCGGTATCAGGAACCATGAAGTTGAAATCTGGTAAAGTTATCAGGATAAGAAGGTTGCATCTTGAGGAGGATACAGGAAAAATGATTCATGATCAGGATGAAAACAGTTTGCTCGATTTCAACAGGGCTGGTGTTCCTTTGATTGAAATAGTAACTGAACCTGATTTCAACTCTGAAAAAGAGGTTGTTGAATACCTTGAAAGTTTACAGAGGATTGTAAGATATCTTGGTGTTTCAACAGCGAATATGGAATTTGGAGAGTTAAGGGGAGAACCAAATATTTCGTTAAGAAGAAGAGATGATAAAAATCTTGGAGTGAAAACCGAAATAAAAAATCTCAACTCTTTCAAATCTATTGAAAAAGGAATACTCCTTGAAATTGAAAGGCAAAAAAATATTCTTTTAAAAGGAGAAAATGTCATCTCTGTAACTATGCTTTTTGACGAAAAAAAACAGGAACTCAAACCGATGAGAAAAAAAGAGAACATTTCAGAATACAGATATTTTCCAGAACCTGATCTACCAGATCTTCTCCTTTCAGATGAATTTATTGAAAATATAAAAAAAGATATGGTTGAACTCCCGAATGAGAAGTTTGAAAGGATTCAAAAAATTTATTGTCTAAGCAGTGAAGAAGCAGAAATAATAGTATCCGATAAAGATTTTGCTGATTTTTTTGAAAAGAGTGTTAAAGGGATAAAAAATGTTGGAAGGATAACAAAATTTTTTATAAGAGAGATTCCATCGATTTTGAAAGAGAAAAAAATAGGTGTAAAAAATTTGAATTTTGACCACAATCATCTTA
This sequence comes from Caldifarciminota bacterium, assembly GCA_037481815.1. Lineage (GTDB taxonomy): Bacteria > Hydrothermota > 32-111 > 32-111 > 32-111 > 32-111. The sequence continues at coordinate 80,483 of JBBFKX010000003.1, read as the reverse complement.
ACAAACTTTTTAAAATGATAGATGAGGAAAAAATCAATCTTAATTATGCGCAGGATATTTTGAAAAAAATGTCTTTGACAGGAGAGGATCCAGACAATATAATTAAATCTGAAGGGGAAAACATCTCTTTATCTGAAAACGAAATAGAAAAAATGGTAAACGAAGTTCTTGATGAAAATCAAAAAGAGGTTCAGAGGTATAAAAATGGTGAAGAGAAACTTTTTGGTTTTTTTGTTGGACAATGCATGAAAAAAGCAAAAAATAGAGCAGATCCGAAAATTATTAATGAAATTCTAAAAAAATGTTTACATGATAGGAGGTAGTATGTCTACTATTCAGGAAATAAGAGCAAGGGAGATCATAGATTCAAGAGGTAACCCAACTATCGAGGTTGATCTTCTTCTTGAAAGTGGAAGTTTGGGAAGGTTTGCGGTTCCTTCTGGTGCTTCAACCGGAGAAAGGGAAGCTCTTGAACTCAGGGATAATGACAAAAAAAGATTTTTGGGAAAGGGAGTTTTGAATGCCGTAAGAAATGTTAATGAAATAATATTTCCTGAACTTGCTGGATTCGACGCTTTTGATCAGATCGGTCTTGATAAAAAACTGATAGAACTTGATGGAACTGAAAACAAATCAAAACTTGGAGCGAATGCGATCCTTGGAGTGTCTGTTGCAGCTGCAAAAGCGATGGCGAATGAATTGGAGATACCACTTTATAAGTATATAGGCGGATTTTATTCTCATATTCTTCCTGTTCCAATGTCAAATGTTATAAATGGTGGTTCACATGCTGACAACAATCTTGATATACAGGAATACATGATAGTACCTGTTAACGCAAAGACCTTCTCTGATGCGATAAGAATGAACTGTGAAGTTTTTGCCACATTGAAGAAAATCTTAAAAGAAAATAAATATTTTACAGGAGTTGGAGATGAGGGAGGTTTTGCACCGACACTCAAAAACAATGAAGAAGGATTGAAAATACTTGTTGAGTCAATTTCAAAAGCAGGTTATCAACCCGGAAAGGATATTTATATAGCACTCGATTCCGCTGCAAGTAGTTTTTATGAAAATGGAAAATACAGGTTTGAAAACAAACTTGTTGATTCTGAATTTTTGATAGACACCTATGAAAAATGGGTTGAAAACTATCCTATAATTTCGATTGAAGATGGACTTGGAGAAAAGGATTGGGAAGGATGGAAAAAAATGTTTGAAAGGTTGGGAAAAAGGATTCAAATAGTTGGAGATGATATCTTTGTGACCAACACAAAAATAATAAAAAGGGGAATAGAAGAGAAGGTCGCAAATTCTGTTCTGATTAAATTGAATCAAATAGGAACTTTGACTGAAACCGTGGAGGCGATAAATATGGCACAAAAATCTGGTTGGACAGCAGTGGTTTCACATAGATCGGGTGAAACAGAAGATGTTACAATAGTTGATCTCGCAGTTGGACTCAACACAGGTTTCATAAAAACGGGCTCTCTTTCAAGGAGTGAAAGAATAGCAAAATACAACCAGCTTATCAGAATCGAGGAGTTTGATAGGAATACAAAATTTCTGGGACTCGATTCGTTTTACAATTTAAAAAAGTGAATGTTAAACAGAAAAACCAATAAAAGTTTTATTAAATTTTTTTTGATGCTCTTTACCATCTCTTTGCTTTTTTTATTCTTTCAACCAAAAATGGGTATCGTCTATCTTTTGAAATCTAAAATTGATGAAAGAAATCTTAAGTATCAGTTAAAAAAAACTCAGGTTGAAAACATTCTTTTGAGAAGAAAGATATATCTTTTAAAAAATGATAAGAATTATATTGAAAAGATTGTAAGAGAGAATTTGAACATGATAGGAAAGGATGAAAAAATTTTAAAAAGGCAATAAGTATGGAAAAAAAAGCATGGGTTCTATCTGTTGATATGGGGTATGGGCATCAGAGGGCCGCTTATCCCTTAAAGGATATTGCGGAAGAAAAAATATTGACGGCAAACACTGATTATGTTTCAAATTGGAAAGAACGATTTCTTTGGAGAGCATCACAATCCGGTTATGAAGCTGTCTCAAGAGCCAAAAACATTCCTTTTATTGGAAGTTCTATATTCAATATTTATGATAAGTTGCAATCTATTTCACCTTTTTATCCTTTTAACAAACTGGAAAATCCAAATGGAAATGTTTATTTTTTAAAGACACTCGTGAAGATGGGGCTTTGTAAAGAATTGCTTGAACATCTAAAAGAAAAAGATATACCTATAATAACAACACATTTCATTCCATCTCTTGCTGCAGATTACAATGGTTTTGAAAAAATTTTTTCAATCATAACCGATACTGATATCAACCGAGTGTGGGTTGCAGATGATCCAAAAAAATCTAAAATTAAATTTTTAACTCCGACAAGGCACGCTTCGATGAGACTTTTGAAATATGGTGTTGATAGTTGTAATATCTTTATCACAGGTTTTCCGTTACCAAAAGAGAATATAGGTGAAAATCAGGAAATCTTGAAAGAGGATCTTTTAAAAAGAATAAAAGTGCTTGATCCTAAAGAAAGGTTTATAAGTGTTTATAAAGATATTATCGAAAAATATCTTGGGCAAATACCTTCTAAAGTTGAAAGACCTTTAACTATATGTTATATGGTTGGAGGTGCTGGTGCTCAAAAAGATATTGGCATTAAGATAGTGAATTCCTTGAGAGATAAAATAAAAGATGGAAAAGTTAAGGTGATTCTTGTGGCGGGGATAAGAGAGGATGTAAAAAATTATTTTGAAATTGAACTTGAAAAAATTTTTTTAAACAAAAACGAGAATGTAAAAATAATTTTTGAAAGATCAAAAATGTCATATTTTGAAACTTTCAACAGAGAACTAAGAAATGTTGATATCATATGGACAAAACCTTCAGAGTTATCTTTTTATACTGCATTGGGCCTTCCAGTAATCATAGCACCTCCAGTTGGGGCACATGAACATTTCAACCAGAGATGGTTAACACACATAGGATCAGGTTTTGCTCAGGATGAACCTGAATATGTTAACGACTGGCTCTTCTATGTTCTTGAAAGTGGAAGATATGCAGAAGCAGCATGGGATGGTTATATGAGAGCTCCGACGATGGGTGCATACAGGATTGAAAAAATTATAAAAGAGGGCACAGTTGAAGTTTGTAAAGGTGATTTTACTGATCTGAGGTAAAGATTTATGTTGACTGAATCAAAAAAAATAAATATAATACCTTTCTTTAAAAAAGGGCGGATAGCTCAGTTGGTGAGAGCGCCTGCCTTACAAGCAGGAGGTCACAGGTTCGAATCCTGTTTCGCCCAAATTTTTTTACTTGTTTTTTTATTCTTTTTCTTTGCTGATACAAAAGTTTTTTCGAAAGATCTTGAAATTTCTTTTACAACAAAAATTCCTTTCGGTGAGTGGTCATACTATTTGAGAAATGGTAACGGTTTAAAAATAGATTATCAAACACTAAACTTTAAAAATTTTTCTTTTTCTTTAAACGGAGAACTCTTTTCCTTTAAAACTTATAAAGAAACATATCGTGTTAATTTTTTAAATCTTGGAACAGGATACACTTTTCATCTCGTTAGCAGAAATAGTTATAGAATTGATTTTTTTACGAATATCGGTATCTCTTTAATAGAGAAAAGAGATTACGATTATGTTGAAAGGGGTTTTTGTGAATTCTTATCACCTTCAATAAAATTTTTTTATAACTTTTTTGAATCTTTCTGGGGAATTTCTTTTGGATATTCAAGGGAGAAAATTATAAATGGAAAAGATAGTTTTACTTTTGATCTTAGTATTTTGTTTACTCAATTCTAACTGTAATCTTGATTATGATATAGTGGAGAAAACAGGTGGAAGTTTTTTAATGGAGGAGACAAAATATACCATAAGATACTATTCAGATCAACAGAACAACATCTCAACCATCCAGTTTACGGGTGATACGATAATAGAGGGACTTAAATATAAAAGATACAATTTTGATGAGAAAGAAAATTTTTTCTACCATTTTGGAGATTTTGAGTATAAAAGGATTTTTTTCGAAGGATTCTATTTTGATATACCATTTTTTCCAACATATCTATTAAAGGATCAAAAAACTTATGAAACTTATGAAAATAACGATTTTAAATATAAATACCTTTGTAGGGTCGATTCTGTAAAAACTTTTGAGTATAAAAACAAAAAGTATGATTCATCATACTTTGTTACGATAAAAATTGTTATGAACCTTGAACAGAAAGAAACAACCTTAGTTTATAGTTTCATTTTAAACTTTGAAAATGGAATAGTTGGATTCAAAAAAGATGAAAGATTTTTTTACCTTGATTCTGTGATCTATTAAAAAAGTTTTTCAAGATATTTACATATCTTTTCAAGATTTTCTTTATCGATTTCATCGAAAGCGTTTAGCGTGTGTGAATCTATATCAAGTTCTCCTACGATTTTTTGATCTTTAAAAATTGGTACAACGATTTCAGATTTCACTTTTGGAGAACATGAAAGATAATTCTTTTCTTTTGAAACATCCTGCACTATAAAGGTTTTTTGACTTTCAGCTGCCTGTCCACATATCCCTTCTCCAAAATTTATTTTTGTATGTACTGTTGGTTCACCGACAAACTCAGAAAGTATGAGTTTTCCATCCTCAACGAGATAAAATCCAACCCAATCAAAATCTTTGAAACTCTCCTGAAGGATCTCTGTTATTTTTTTCAAAACTGTTCTTTTATCTTTTCCTTCTATTCTTTTTATCTTTTCAATTACCTCTACATAGATTTTTTCTTTTTCCATAAAATTACCCCTTTTTAACATTTTAGAAAAAATTGAAAAAATATCAAGAAAAAAGTTATCCACATTTTAGCAGAAACAAATTTTTTAGATCTTTATAAAAATTTTTATAATCTTTTAGGGTCTTTTATTGAAAAGTGTTTTCGAATAAAAGTTATTTGTTAAAATTATAAACAAATTGACACTTACAAAAAAATCTTAAAAATGGTTTTAACCTATTGACATTGTGGATAAAATGTGTATAAATATATACAAGTATGTATAAAAACACAAAAAAATACAAAAAGAGGGATATATGGCAGTCATTCCATCACAGATAGATGAAAACAAATTGTATACAGTATCAGAGGTTGCTGAGATTTTAAATGTTACCGAACAGACGGTTCGAAAACATTTAAAGATGAAACTTCTGAAAGGAAAAAAGATAGGGAAAAAGTGGTACATAGAAGGAAGGGAAATAAAAAAATTTATTGAAGGATAAAAAGGTGGTTTTATGGCTTTTAAAAAAAGAAAAAAAACTTATCTTGGTCTCGACATTGGAAGTTCGTTTATAAAATACTCAATCATTGATCTTTCTTCAGGTGAACCGGTATTGAAGGATTTTGGTTTCTCAGAACTTTCCGATATTGCAATCGCCGATGGTGAAATAATGGATAGGTTGCAATTGGTCGACACTGTAAAAAATCTTTTGGTATCAAGGGATGTGAAAGAAAAGGATGTTTCGTGTGCTTTGATCGGAAGAGGTGTTATAGTTAAAAAGTTAAAAATGGATCAGATGAAGGATAGTGAACTCTCGATTATGGTAAGACAGGAAGCAGAAACGAATATTCCATACAGTATTGAGGATGTTCAACTTGATTACAAAGTTTTAGGACCTTCTGAAGAACAGGGAAAAGTCGATGTTTTGCTCGTAGCTGCGAAAAAAGAGATACTCTATCCATTTGTTACACTCATTAAGGATATGGAACTTAACCCCTGTGTTATCGATGTACCAGCGTTCACAATCCAGAATTGCTTTGAAGCGAACTATGATCCAGTTCCAAATGAGATAGTTACTCTCGTTCATATCGGTTATGAGAACACAATATTGAGTTTTATTGATGGAACAAACAATCTTTTCACAAGAGATGTTACAACTGCGATAAAGTCGTTATTGCAGAAGATTCCCGGAATAACAAAAGACCAACTCGATAAAGTTTTCAAAGGAGAAACTTTAAACGAGATTTCTGAGGATAAGATTAAAGAAGGTCTTGAGTCGTTCTACGATGAACTCTGTACCCATATAGAAAGGGCTATCCCATTCACAAACAGGGAGAAGATAGATAAAATTTTTATATCAGGCGGTGGAGCGAATGGACCTGAAATTCTCGATTATTTTAAAAACAGGTTTGAAATCAATGTCGAAAAACTTGATCCTTTCAGAAAAGTAAAAATCAAAGAAGGTCTTCTGACTCTTGAAGAAGTTGAAAAAATATCACCGTTACTTGTTCCCTCAATAGGTTTGAGTTTAAGAAATCCTTAAAAGAGAGGTAAAGATGATAGAGATAAATTTACTACCAGAAGAGGAAAGAAAGCGAAAGAAGAGTGAGGGTGGAATACCAAAAATCGGTATCAAGATCCCGACTAATCTCGGATTTTTTGTTTCAATTGGTGTTGCGGTTCTCCTCTTCATCATTATTTTTATAATACATTTCTCTCAGGTTGGGCAGATAAACCAGTTAAAGAAGAAAATAACTGAAAAACAGAATGAACTTAAAAAATTACAGGAAGAGGTTGCGAAGGTTGAAAAGATGAAACAGAAAGAGAGTGAAATAAATGCCAAAATGGAAACAATAAAAAATCTTATATCTGGAAAATTTGCTTATGCTCAACTTCTTGATAAAATAAACCAACTTTTACCTGAATATGTCTGGCTCGAAGAATTGACCGTAAAAGATAAAAGGTTAATTTTGAAAGGAAAAACTTTTTCAAACCTTATGATAACCGATCTTTTAACAAATCTGAAAAAAGAAACAGAATATTTTGATAACTTCACTTTAAAGGATATTGTTAACAAACCAGAGGGTGGCTACGATATAATCTCTTTTGAAATAAATTGTACCTACAAAAAATAGGGGTGGCAGATGGAAAAAAATAATTTAATAAAAACTATAATAACCGTCGTTGTTCTGATAGCGATCCTCTTTCTATACTGGAAATTTGATTATTCAAAAAATTCAAAAACCATTTCTCAACTTAAAGCTGAAAACGATAAACTGAACACTCAGGTTAATGAAGCAAGAAAGGTTGCAGCAAGTTTGGTTGAGTACACGAAAAGGTTAAAGGTACTTGAAAATCAGTTGAAAATCGCAAACAAAATGCTTCCAGATTCACAACTACTTGAAGATGCTCTTGACAGTTTAACCGTTTATGCCAACAAAAATAATGTAAAAATAATGAACATAAAACCTTTGAATGTATCAGTGACAAACGAGTATGCAAGTATCAACCATGAAATAACACTCAACTCAAATTTTTCTTCTCTTGGATTGTTTTTAACGGATATGGGAAACCAGAAAAGGATAACGAAGGTTAACAGTATTTCGATTAAACCTTTAAAAAATCCTGATGAAAATCTCAGTACGATTCAAACTGTGCTAACTTTGTCAACTTACTATAAAGGTCCAGGAGCCCAAACAAAAACAGAGGAAGGTAAAAATGTTAAAAAGAAAAAATAGTAAATCAACCCTTCTTTTTTCAATTATGATCGTTCTATTTTTCTTGATCTCCTGTTCAAGAGGCAATCCTGTGAATTCAGCGATTGAAAAATCATCGAATGCCCTGACCTCTAAAAAGGATGTGAAAGCAACAGAGAATATCGTTTCAACAACTGACACGAATGTTGTAAAAACTGATATAGAAGAGCAAGTTATTGATTCTTTACCATACGATACTACCTCAGCACTTCCTTTTACTATTGAAACATACACATTCAAAACAAAGACAAAGAATGATCCTTTCGTCTCAATACTTGAACAGCAGAGGGATGGAAAAGTACAGATCGATATTGAAAGTGCAATGTATTATGGAATGATCAAAGGAAAAAACGGAAAACTTGCTTTGTTGAAAGATGCTTCTGGGCTTGGGTTCATATTTTATGAGGGACAGAAGATAAAAAATGGTATTCTTTTAAAAATAGAACAGGACTCTGTGATCTTTAAGTTGGATGAATATGGAGTCGTCAGAAATAAAGTGATCAAATTGGTTAAAACTGTTGATACAAAGAAAAAAAAGTGAGGTAATAAATGGTTAAGAGAATTTTTATTTTGTCCTTTGTCTTTCTTCTCTCCATCTCAGCTTTTTCCCTTGGGCTTCTCAACGATATAACGGTTAACACTGAAAATGGAAAAACGGAGATAAGATTTTCACTTGATAAAGTTGCCAATTTTACAGATTTTTCGATAACTTCACCAAACATGATCGTTATCGATCTTATAGGTATAGACAATGGATTAAATGGAGGATACTATAAGGTTAACAACGGTTCAGGGATTATTTCGTTTGAGATCATAAAGGACTATGAGACCAACTTTTTAAGGGTTATGATTGAAACTGATGATAAGTATGCTTATTCAAAGGAGTATAAAGGTAACGATATCGTTATTCAACTGAATAAAAATGTAAACACTGATATCCCTGTATGGAAAGCGTCAAACGCTAAACCAACATCCAAAGAACAATCTGGTGGTGTAACATCAAAGAATTCAGATTTCTTGATCTCACTCGATGTTGAAAACGCTGATGTTGTGACGCTGTTAAGAGGAATCGCTGATTATGTTGGAGTAAACCTTGTAATATCAAGTTCTGTGACCGGAAGAGTCACGATCCATGTAAAAGATGTTCCATGGAAAGACATTTTTGATATGGTAACAAGGTTAGCAGGACTAACCTATCAGGAGTATCCAAATATGATAAGGGTGGGAACATACAAAGAGTTCTCATCCGAACAAACAGCGATGCAGGATGCGTTACCTTTGATAACAACGGTATATAAACTTGAATTTGCGAATCCAAAAATTTTACAGAATTCTTTAAGACCTGTTCTATCGAAAAGAGGTATCATAACGATAGATGAAAGAACAAACTCGATAATCGTGAAAGATATTCAGGATGTTCAGAACAGAATACAGGGTATTATAGAGGATCTGGATAAGAAAAACCTCCAGGTAGAAATCGTTGTAAAAGTTGTTGAGATCCAGTTGAACGATTCAAAAGAACTTGGAATATCATGGACATTGAACAATGTGGGAATAAATCAGGTGACGATAGGTGGAGGAATTCCAGGGGTTGATCCTTCAAGTATGACAGCCGGAACCGTGACAATAGGAACAACAAGAGATTTTGGACAGTTGAGCGCACGTCTCGATGCACTTGAGGTCGTTGGAAAATCAAAAACTGTTTCAAATCCAAGGATAACCACAACCAACAATACACAGGCGAATATTCTTGGTGGAAAGGAATTTTTCCTAACGACTATAAACACTGATGGAACAGTTAATTATACAAAATATACAGTGGGAACAATTTTGAATGTGATACCACATGTAAACTCAGCAGAGGATATAACTCTTGAAATAGAAGCGGAACTTTCGACTGTTACCGCTGATGCTGGTGGACAGCCAATAATAAATAAGACACAGGCAAAAACTGTTCAGATGGTTTCAGATGGTGAAACTGTTGTGATGGGTGGTTTCATCCTTACAGAGGATCAGAGATCTGAAAGTGGAATACCAATTTTAAGGGCTATACCGATTTTGGGTAATCTTTTCAAAAGGGATATATCTACAAAAAATAACAAAGAAGTTTTGATCTTCATCACTCCACACATAATAAGGGATATAAAATAAAAAGATAAAAGAGGGCTTTTAAAAAAGCCCTCTTTTTTTACAATAAGAGAATAAATGCAAGTGTATCTCTATCTTATCTTATTTTTGATTCTTTCTTACCTTATTGGTTCTTTTCCGTCTGGATATGTATTCTATAAGTTGAAAACAGGAAGAGATATAAGAAAAGAGGGAAAAAGAAAAAATATAGGAGCGACAAATGTTTTAATCGAGGGAGGAACATTTATCGGTGTTTTAACTTTGATTTTCGATATTTCCAAAGGTGCTATATCTGTTATCGTAGTAAAAAAAATTCTTCCGGAAAATTTTTCACAAAAAGATCTCCTACTGATTTTTGCAGGAGTAATATCTGTTTTGGGACATATTTTTCCTATATTTTTAAATTTTAAGGGAGGAAAAGGGCTTGCAACAACATTAGGAGTACTTCTTGCGTTATTTCCGGAAATCCTGATTTCATACCTTTTCATCTTTTTGATCTTAACACCAATAATGAAAAGGCCTGCTCTTTTGGGTTTAATACTTTTTACACTCTTTCCTTTGATCCTTTATTTTCAAAAGTACCCTACAGTATATGTTGGGATGGCTATAATTTTTGCATTGATTTATCTCTTTTTATCACTTGACCATTTTAAAAGTATGTTAAAAGGTGAAGAATATCTTGAAACTTTAAAAAGTTTTGAAAAATTCAAGTTATAATTTTATCAACCGTTGAAATAAGAGTATCGATAAGAAAAGGTTTTTGTAGATAGAAAACTCTTTTATTGTCAACAAATCTTGAAATCTCCTGTGATGTAATGGATAATGCAGAAATTATTAGAATTTTTTTATGAACATACTTTTCTAATATATCTTTCGCTGAATATTTGTCGAGAAGATAGTCGGTAATGATAAGGTCAAAAGTTTCTATATCTGTACGTTTAAAAAAGTTCTCAACATTTGTTTCATAAAAGATCTGATATTTGTCTGAAAGAACATCGAGTAAAAGTTCAATTATGTCGAGATCGTCTTCAACAAGAATGATTCTTTTCATTATTAAATTATATTAAATTATAAACAAAAAATCAATGAAAAAGAGTTGTTGACACTTTTATATATTTTAATTATAATTTTTATTTTAAAGAATCTCAACGGAGGAACTTTGAACTCTTACAGTATGTATGAAAAAGAGATAAAAGAATTACTTGAAGATATTTCCAGGAATCCTAAATCTAAATCTTTTATTAAACTTGCAAACATTTATTTAAAAGTAAATATGGTTGATGAATCTCTTGCCGTTTTAAAAGAGGGGCTGAGATACAATGTTGACAATGTTTCAGCACTTATTCTTTATGGAAAAGCTCTGAAAGAAAAAAAAGATTTTGTTAACGCTTCAAAAAATTTTGAAAAGGTTATCAAACTTGATCCTCAGAACATAGTTGCTTTTTCTGAACTCGCTGAAATAAAAAAAAGGGAAGGTAACTTACAGGAGGCCTTAAAACTTTACGATACGATTCTTTTCCTTGATCCTCTTAACGAAGATGCGAAAAGGGAGTTGAAGATAATCAGAGGAAAAATTGAGGAGGAAAATCGTATAAAAGAAGAAAAAGAAAAACTTTTAAAGAAAAAAGAGGAAGAAAAGAAAGAAGTTGTTCAAAAAGATGCTTTCGAAGAGAAAAAAATAGTTGATGACTTTATCATCCAGCATTCCTCAAATGTGATAAGTTTTGACGAGGAAGAAAAAAAGGAAGAGAAAAAAGAACAAACTAAAAATGAAAAACAAGTGGAAAAAGAGAAAAAGGTTGAAACAAAAGAAGACAAGGAAATGGTTTTAGAACATTCAAAAACTTCTTTCACTTTTACAAAAGAGGAAAAAATTAACACTGATAATACAGAGAAAGATGAAACCACAGAAAAAAAAGGTGTTGGAATAATCGATGAAGAAAAATTCATTAAAAAGGATGTTGATCCGTTCATAAAAAAGGAAGATAAGAAAGAGGAAAAGATTATTCCTTATGAGTTGAGTGGAACAAAAAGGTTTCTGTACTTTTCAGAAGAGATGGCCAACATATATGTTGAACAGAAAAAGTATGAAAAAGCGATAGATATTTACCAAACTCTTCTTCGTCAGAATCCCGATGAGGAAAGATATGCAGAAAAGATAAGAACCCTTAGAGAACTCATGATAAAAGAGGAAGTTGACGAAGAAATGTTCAAAAGTGATGAGGGTGAGAAAAAAGAAAATAGAGCCGAGTTTATTGAAAAATTGAACAGATCTTTATCTTTCGAAAATGTTTCTGAAGAGGAAAAAGTTGATTTCGAAAAAAAATTTGGTAACCTTGAAGAGAATGTCGCATTTGAAACAAAAAATGTTGAACAGATGGGAAATAAAACCGTTGTAGAAGAAACAGAGAAAAAGGAATCTGAAGAAAAAATAGAAGAAAAAAAAGAAGTTGATTACGAGATCAAGAAACAGGATGATGAAAACAAAACTGAAGAAAAAAAACAGGAAAAATCTTCTTTTGATGGGAATTTTCAAGAATGGATAAAATTTATAAACCAAAAGAAAAAATGATGGAGGTTTAATGGCTACAACAGCTGATATTAGAAAAGGTTTTGCTTTTGAATATGAAGGTAAAATTTATCTCGTTGTCGATTTCCAGCATGTTAAACCGGGTAAAGGTGGTGCATTCGTGAGAACGAAGTTGCGGAATCTTGAAAATGGTAATATCATCGATATGACCTTTGATTCCGGAAAAAGTTTGAACGAGATAAAACTTGAAAGGAATCCGTTTCAATTTTTATACAGAGATGGAGGAGAATATATTTTTATGAACAATGAGACATATGAGCAGATAAGTTTGACAGAAGATATATTGCAGGAAAAAAGATTCTATTTAAAAGAAAATATGGATGTTACTTTACTCTCTGTTGGTGATAGAGTTATTGATATTGAAGTACCAATCTTTGTTGAACTTGAGATAGTGGAAACTGAGCCAGGAGTTAGGGGGAACACTGTATCTGGTGGTAGTAAACCTGCTGTTTGTGATACAGGGCTTAGAGTTACAGTTCCACTTTTTTTGAATGTTGGAGATAAAATAAAAATAGATACAAGAACCGGCGAGTATGTTGAAAGAGTATAATAAGGAGAGAATATGGAATTGAAAGCTTTACTTGAAAAAATGGTAAAGGACGGAGCATCAGACCTTCATCTGAAGGCGGGAACTCCACCGATTTTAAGGATAGATGGAAAATTGCAAATTTTAAAAGAAGAACCGATGAGCCCGGATGAGTTGAGAAATATTGCCTTAAAAATAATGACAAAATCTCAACAGGAAGAATTCGCAACAAAAAAAGAGATCGATTTTGCGATAGGAGTTGCTGGCTTATCAAGATTCAGGGTAAACGTTTACCTTCAGAGGGGAAGTGTTGCTATAGCGATGAGAACGATACCGATATCTGCAAAATCTATAGATGAACTGAACCTTCCACCTGTTTTAAAAGAGATGGCAGAAAAGCCGAGGGGGCTCATTCTTACAACTGGAACGACAGGTTCAGGAAAATCGACAACACTCGCTGCGATGATAGAATACATAAATGAGAACCATTCAAAAAATATCATCACAATAGAGGATCCCATAGAGTATCTTTTCAGAGATAAAAAGTCCGTTATCTCTCAAAGAGAAGTTGGTAACGATACGAACTCTTACGAGAGTGCTTTGAAACATGTTCTAAGACAGGATCCAGATATAATACTTATGGGAGAGATAAGAGATGTTGATACTATGGATGTCGCTATCAAAGCAGCAGATACTGGACATCTTGTTCTTTCAACCCTGCATACTCTGAACGCTTCAGAAACTATAAACAGAATCTTATCATTCTATCCACCACACCAGCAGCAACACATAAGGGTTCTACTTGCAACAACACTTGTTGGGGTTATCTCTTTAAGATTACTTCCAAGAATCGATGGAAAGGGAAGAGTTCCTGCAACGGAAGTTATGATAAATACACCAACGATAAAAGAATACCTCCTTGATCCGATAAAAACACTTCTTATCCCAACAGCTATAGAAGAAGGTTCGATGTATCAGATGCATACATTCGATCAGTCGATCATGAGATTGTACAAAAGTGGAATCATTTCGTATGAAGACGCTATACAATCGGTTACAAATGTTGATGAGTTCAAATTAAAGTTAAGGGGAATAGAATCAACCGATGCGGATGTTTTCAACACGATAAAAGGTGATTGAGGTAATTATGTCACTTGTAAATTATGCAAAAAAAGAGATAATCTGTAAGATAGTTTATTATGGTCCTGGAAGGTCAGGGAAGACAACAAACCTTCAATACATATTCAGTAAAATTCCACCTGACAAAAGGGGAGAGATGACATCACTTGCAACCGAAATGGATAGAACTTTATTTTTCGATTTTCTACCTTTTGATGTTGGCAAAATTGGTAACTTCAATGCAAAATTCCAGCTCTATACTGTTCCCGGTCAGGTTTATTACGATTCAACGAGAAAACTCGTTTTACAGGGTGCCGATGGAGTTGTCTTTGTTATCGATTCACAGGCTGATAGGATGGAAGATAATATAGAATCTTTTGAAAATCTTGTAATAAACCTAAAGGAAAACAATCTATCGATAGAAAATATTCCTCTCATTATTCAGTACAATAAAAGGGATCTTCCAACAGCTCTTGATATTGAAACCATAAAAACGACTCTTCAACTTAAAAACGAATGGAAGAGTTTTGAGTCGGTTGCAACGAAGGGAGTAGGTGTTTTAGAAACACTCAAAGAGTCGATGTTTTCTGTTATAAAGAATCTTACAACTAGATTTGAAAAAAATAAAAGATGAACCAAAATGATATAAAGGAATTTCAAGAAAATTTTACAGTTTTTAGTATCAAGTCGGTAAAAGAAAATTTACCTGAAGATCCATTTTTAAAATCTGAGTATTCCTATTCATTATCAACTGGGTATCTTACAAGCAGATTTGAAATAGTTTACTCTAACGATGGAACGGGAAACGAATTTGTTGATAAACTTTTTTTTGATCTTTCAAGAAAGTTTCGGGAACTTTATCTTTTTGTTCTTGATTTTAAAGAAATTTTTGAACTAAAAAAAACTGATACCCTTCTCAAATACAAAAACATTTTTCCCTATGCAAACATTCTCCTTGTAAAAAATTTTGATCATATAGAAAAACATCCTGAACTTTCAAAATTTGTTGAGGAACTTTTTTTGGGTTTAAAGTCGAACACTTTTCTTTTGATTACATCATCAAAAAAAGTTGAAGAAATAAAAAATATTGAGAGGATAAGGGAGTTTTTATTACAGTTTAAAATATATAACCTTATAAAGGAAAAGAAAATCAATAACAATTTTATAAACTTTGTTGATTTCATAACCCAGGTAAAACAGGAGGCAGGAGTAGAAGAAAAACTCGATGAGCAGGAAAGTAAAGAGGAATTTATAGAAAAACTTTATGTCTGGGAGATGAAAGGCTTCAACGTTGAACATCTTAAAAATGTTATTAATTCAAAAGATACCGGCTATATCAGAAAAGAGTTTGAGAAGTTTACCGAGAATGTAAAAAAACTTATGGAATTACATAAGGAGTTTGGACTTCTTAATGTGAAAAAGTTTAAAACTGAAGCACAAGAGATTGAATCGATGCTTTTTGATCCAGATCGTGTCGAGATCTTGAAAGAAAAAATTGATCTTTTAAAAGAAAAAATAAACTATTTTACTTTTTTTGAAAAGGAAACAAGTATTCTGATGAATTTGAACAATTTTGTTATAGATTCTTCTAACAGATCGGTTATAAATAAGATCGGTGAAATAATCAATGGAGTTAATACTGATAAAATAGTTTTGATAACCGGTAGTCCTGGAACAGGAAAAACGCATATTCTGAATGGACTCTTTAACAGTTTGGTTGATAAAAGGGTTATCTTCATAAACAGAAATAATATACAGCAGGCTGCAAACAATTTTTATGTTATGAAATTTATAAACGAGGTGGATCTTGTTTTGATCGATGATCTGGATAAGATCTACGAAAAAAGAGAAAACGTTCCAGTGATAAAGAATATTTTATCAAACAATGTTGTGAAAGTAATAACTCTACAAAGAAAATTCAGTATCGATGATAGAGAGATCCTCGATATGTTCAACAAATACACCTCTTACAATATTCAGCCAACATCACTTTTTATAAAAAAGAATGTGTATAAAAATTTACTTTTAAAATATGGAATCAAGATAAACGATTTTCTTTTCAATTTCCTTCTTGATTATGTTACTACTCCGCTGTCAGAGATAGAAAGATATTTTCTTGAATTGAAAAAATATGAAACGAATATAACCGAAGAACTGATAAAGAAAATTTTCCCATCTGGAACGATCAAAAAGAGAGAGTTTGTTAAAAAAGGTGGATTCGATTCTTCAAAATTGATTAAAGAGTGGATAAATGATACCGATAGGTTGTATGTAGAGTTTGAGGTTTGAAAATGGCCATAAGGGGAAATTTACAGGAAGCATCTTTGCCGGATATAATCCAGTTACTTTCTCTTGGAAGAAAAACTGGAGTTTTGAGTGTTTCGGATAAGAAAAATTTTGGTGATATATTTTTCAAGGATGGAAAAATAATTTATTGTTCTATAGTCAACAGAGAGGAAAGGATCGGGAATCTTCTGTTAAAATCAAACGACATCACAAAAGAACAGTTGGAAAAAGCTCTCGAATATCAGGAAGAAATAAAATCGAAAAAAAGACTCGGCGATATACTCGTTGAAATGAATTTTGTTTCGAAAGAGGTGCTTGAAAAGAGGATAAAACAACAGATCACCGATAGTATTTTTACTCTTTTAACCTGGAAAACAGGATTTTTTAACTTTGAGCCAAATATCGAACCGGTTACAGAAACGATTACGGTTGAGATAGAGGCCGATGATGTTTTACTTGAAGAAGCAAGAAAAATCGATGAATGGTCGATAATCGAAAAAGAGTTACCTTCGGAAAAAACAGTGCTTGTTAAAACGGGTATAAAGAAAGAAGAGGATATAGAAAACGAAATCACAAGGTATATATTCTCTCTTGTTGATGGATTTAGAACTTTAAAAGAAATATTTGAGATTTCAACTGTTGGAAAATATGAAACCGGAAAGGAACTTTATACATTACTGAAACTTGGATATATTTATGCAGGGGAGGAAAAGAGTGCAGAGGTGATCGTTGATTCACAGAATAAGATAATGGAACATTATAATCTTGGCATCGCTTTTCTTTTAACTGAAATGCATGAAGAAGCTATTAGGGAATTCAAACATATAATACAACTTGATCGAAGTGATGTAAAAGCATATTTTTATCTTGGACTCATATATTTCAGGATGGGGGATTACAATGAATCTTTAAAATTTTTTGAGGAACTTTTAAAATTGGGTGTTGTGAATGTTCAGCTCTTTAACAATATAGCTCTTACCTATGAACGTCTTGGAATTTTTGAAAGAGCTGAAGAATTTTATGAAAGAGCAGTAAAAATGGAACCCGAGAATCCCAAAATTCTTGCCAACTATGGAATACTCCTTTTCAAGGAAAACCTTTTTTCGGATGCTGAAGAAAAGTTGAAAATGGCTTTAAACATTGATAAAAATTTAAAGTATGCCAGATATTTTTTGGGATTAATATATTTTGAATATGGAATGGTAAACGAATCGACAGAAATATTCTTTGAACTTTCCAAAAATGACCCTTCCGTCTGGCAGTACCATTACAATCTCGGGCAAATGTATCTTGCTGTTGGGAAATATGAGAGTGCTGGAAATTTTCTAAAAAAGAGTGTAGAGGTATGCGGAGATGAGGTTTTACCGTACAAATCGTTGATCGATTTCTATTTCCTTGAAAAAAATTTTGAGGCTGCAGAAATAGTTCTTGAGCAACTAGTCAATATGAACAAAGGAGATTTTGATGTCTTTTATAAGCTGGGAAATATCAAATATAGAAAAGGAAAAAAGGATGAGGCACTAAAATTTTGGGAGGAAGCTTTAAAACTACAACCCGGCAACGAGATACTCAAAAAAACTATAAACACTGTAAGAAATGGATGAAATAGATTATAAAATTCTTGTTGACTACATAAGCCAAAAAATTGGTATCGATGGTAATATTTATAAAGAGAGACCTTTCAAAAGAAGGCTTATGGTCAGAATGAGGGCAACCGGCAAAAAAACTTTTATGGAGTATTTACAATTTTTAAAAAGTGATAGAGATGAATTAAACATATTGAAAGAAACATTAACAATCAATGTTACAAGATTTTTTCGAAATAGAGAAACCTTTGATTATCTTGAAGAGGTTATCTTCCCTGAAATCATAAAAAAAAAGAAAAGGATAAGGATTTTGAGTGTGGGGTGTTCTACTGGGGAGGAGGTTTATTCTTTGGATATGATCATGAAAAGGTTAAGAATAAAAAATGAATTCAATTATGAGATAGTTGGGATCGATGTTGATGAAGATGCTATAAAAAAAGCTAATATAGGACTTTACAAAGATTATTCTCTTATAGAATTAACCGAAAGTGAGATCAACAGATATTTTAAAAAGATGGGAGATTACTATTCCATAGATGAATCGTTGAAAGAGAATGTTTATTTTAAACTTGTTGATATTAAAGAAGAAAATATACTCTTTACTCTTGGAAAATTTGATTTTATAATATGTAGAAATGTGCTCATCTATTTTTCAAAGGAGTTTCAGGAAAAGATTTTTAACGTGTTCTATGAACTTTTATTTCCAGAGGGTTATCTTATACTTGGAAAGGTCGAAATTTTAACAGGTAACACAAAAGCACTTTATAAACCAATAAACATTAAAGAGAGGGTTTTTAAAAAAATTGATAATCAACATAAAGATAGCTGATGCGAATATAGGTTTTGAAGATGATGTTTTAAAAACGATAGGTCTTGGGTCATGCGTTGCTTTAACTTTATTTGATAGAGAAAAAAAAATAGGAGGAATGATCCATTACATGTTACCTTCACGAACCTATTCGAATGTTGTTTTTAATCCTTATAAATACTGTGATAGTGGACTTCCAAACCTTATTTTGGAGATGGAGCAGCTCGGTGCAAAAAAGTATAGAATGGAATCAAAAATTGTTGGTGGTGCAAACATGTTTTCCACTTTCATAAAGAGTGTTGAAGATTCTATAGGATATAGAAATGTTGAAATTGCAAGGAAAATGTTAAAAGAATTAAGGATTCCAATCGTTGCAGAAGATGTAGGAAGCGATTATAGTAGATCAGTTGAATTTACAGTGAAAAATGGTATCATAAGAGTGATTTCTTTTAAAAATGGGGAGATTTTCATTTGAAAAAATTTAAAGTCCTTGTGGTTGATGATTCTGCTTTGATCAGAAGAATTTTAAAAGATATAATAAGTTCAGATGATGATTTTGAAGTGGTTGGTGAGGCGAGTGATGGTCTTGAAGCGATAGATAAAATAAAAGAACTTGATCCTGATATTGTGACACTTGATATAGAGATGCCAAAAGTGAACGGTCTTATAGCACTTCAACATATTCTGAGGATAAAAAGTTTGCCGGTTCTAATAGTTAGTTCATATACAAAAACTGGATCGAAGATAGCGTTGAAAGCACTTGAACTTGGTGCGATTGATGTTGTTGAGAAACCATCCTCTTTAGATTATAAGGATAAGAAGAATGAAATTCTGGTAAAATTGAAAACAGGGTTAAAGGCGAATCTTCTGAGTTTGAATCAAGTGGTTTTGGAAACTGAAAAAAGTGAAAAAGTTTTTAAAGAAAAAAGGGTTGAAGCCACAAGACTTGTAGCCATAGCATCTTCAACAGGAGGTCCTAAGTCACTGATGGATATAATTCCTAAGATAAAGAGTGATATAAATGGAGCGATTGCGATAGTTCAACATATGCCTGCTGGTTTTACAAAGTCCTTTGCTGAACGACTTGATTCGATATCCAATTTGAATGTTTTTGAATCTTACGATAACTGTAAACTCCTTAACGGTGATTGTGTTATAGCACAGGGTGGAAAGCACATGGTGTTTGATGAAAATGGATACATTATACATACGGATGATCCTCCATACCATTCGGTTCGTCCATCCGCTGATATAATGATGATCTCAGCAGTAAAATATTTTAAAAACAGAATTATTGGAGTTGTTCTGACAGGAATGGGTAAAGATGGAAGCGAAGGTGTTAAAATTATAAAAAAAATGAATGGAAAGAATATCGTTGAATCAAAAGAGAGTGCACTTATCTATGGAATGCCAAAATCTGCTGAGGAAACAGGTGCTGTAGATTTTGTTTTAGATAGAAAGGATATAGCAAAAAAGATAGAGGAACTTTTAAATGAAATTTAAAGAATTTAAAAAAGATCTTGAAAAAGAGATAGACATTTTATCATCTCAAATCGATGCAAATTCTTATGATGAAAAAAATATTAAAAATCAAATAATAAATCTTCATAAAGAGATATTGGAACTCAACGATTTTCTGGTGCAGGCTGACATAAAAATAAAGGAACTGGCAAAAAAGTTAAAAACAAAAAAAATGGATAAAAGTACATTTGAAAATTTTGTTCAAAACATTAGAATATCCAAAGTTGATCTATCAACGTACATAGACAAAGGATGGAATTTCCTTGTTGAAGAACAATATGATGATGCAATAGAAGTTCTCGAAAAAGCGAGTTCTCTTGCTCCGAAAGATGTTAAAACCCTTGATCTTTTAGGATGGGCATATATAAACAAAGAGAGATATGATGATGCGATGATAGTTTTTCAAAAAGTTTTACAGATAGACCCTGAAAACTCTATTGCTAAAAATAATCTTGGTTTTGTCTGTTTCAAAAAAGGCATATATGGAGAAGCGATAGAACATTTAACATATGTTCTGAAAAACTCAAAGGACAGGGTTGCTTTGATGTATGCTAATTTTTATCTTGGCCTTATCTATATGGAAAGAGAGATGTATGATGATTCTATAAAATTTCTCAAAGATACGATACAACTTGGACCAAACCACCTTGAAGCCTACTATTATCTTGGTCTAGTTTATATCTCTGCTGGAATGGAAAAAAAAGGAATTACAGTTTTAAAAGAACTGATAAAAAAGAACAGATTCAGTAAATGGGCTCAAAAAGCTGAAATCAAATTAAAAGAGATTCTGGGGGAAAAATATGAAAAAGAAAGTTGACCTTTCTTCTCTTTTTAAAAGCGGTAGACAAAAACCTGAAGATAAAAAGGAGAAAGTCAAGGAACAAAATGAAATCGAACCTTTGAAAACTGAAAGATTAGAGACAGAAGAGATCAAAGAGGAAAATTTTAGTTATGAAAAAGAGAATGTTTTAGATGAAAATATCAAAGAATTAAAAAATGTTGAGCAAAAAGATGAAGAAAAAATTTTTCTGGTAGAAAAAAAAGTTTCAAAAAAAGAGAATGAATTTGAAGATGAAAAGGAATACGTTTCTTTTAAATTGAATGAAGAAGAGTATGGTATAGATTCAGATCTTGTAAAACAGATCATTAAATACAAAGATCCACTCGATCTTGGAATAAAAAGTAAAAGTTTCTTTGGGGTGTTAAATGACAAAGAGGGCTTTCTTCCTCTGTTCGATCTCAGAGAGAAATTTGGCTTAAAAATAAATAAGAGAAGTGAAAATGGATCGATAGTTATAATGAAACTCGATGAACTAAGGATAGGGTTTTATGTTGATAAACTCATCGGTATAGTAAAAATGGAAAAATCGGATATAAAAAAAATCCCACCTTTTTTACCTGAGGAAAAGTTAAAATACATAGAAGGTGTTGGAATTTTTAAGAACGAAAAAAGAATAATAATAATCTTGAATTATCTTTCACTTTTTTCACAGGAAGAGATAAAAGAACTCAAAAAGATTCCAGAAATCTACAGATGATAGAGATTTTCTATTCAATTGTTAATACAGTATGTTTTGTTGGTTATATCAAAGGTGGTGGAACAATTGTGTCCTTTCTTTTCTTTTTGTTTTTGTTTTTTTCCCAGAATGTTAATTTTTTGATTATCTACTATTTTTTTGTGTTTACCCTTTTTGTTTCCTATGTGAGTATATCCAATTCAAAAAAATTTTCTGGAGATGACACAAGAATAGTTGTTGATGAACTTCTTGGAGCGATCATTTCTATTATGTTTTTGCCTAAAAATTTTTTTATCATGTTTTTTTCGATTCTGATCTTCAGGTATCTTGATATTGCAAAAATATTCTACCTTGAGAAATTTGAAAATATTGAAGGGCCAACAGGAATAATACTTGATGATATAATGGCCGGTATTTTTGCAAATCTTATAACACATTTGATAATCTTGGTTATATGAAAGTATCCATATTAATCGTTGGAGACGAAATTTTGAAAAATAGAGTTACGGAGAGTAACTCAAAAATCATTTCAGATTTTTTCATTAAAAAAGGGTATGATGTTATAGGGAAATTCATCGTAGGAGATGATTACAAAAATATCGATAAGATTTTGAAGTTTTCACTAAAAAATTCAAACTTTATAGTGATAACCGGTGGACTTGGCCCAACACCTGATGACATAACACTTGATGCTGTTGCTAGATCTTTAAAAAGAGAAGTTATTTTTTCTGAGGAGATTTTTAGAAAAGTTTCACAAAAGATGAAAAATGTTTCGGAAGATATAGTTAAAAAACAATCGAGAATAATAGAAGGTTCAAAAGTTTTTGAAAACGAAGCAGGTATAGCGTTCTGTCACTTTTTGAAATCTGGTAAGGTTAAAATATTTTTGTTACCTGGTGTGGTAAGAGAAGTAGAGTGGATAGTAGTGAATATCCTTGAAAAATTGATTCCCGATCAACAAAAAAAAGAAGAAGAGTATAACCTGAAGATCTTCAATACAACGGAAAGCTATATCTACCAGGTTTTGAAAGAAAAATTTAATTCAAAACGGTTATCGAATGTTCATTTTTATCCATCTTTTGGGTTTATAGATCTTTTTTTCCCTGATAAAGAGATTTTAAAATTTTTAAAAATAAAATTTTCTAACAATTTCTTGGAAACCGGAACAAAAAATTTGGTTCTGTATTTAAAGGAAGAGTTCGAAAGAAAAAATTTAACGCTCTCTGTTGCAGAATCGTGTACAGGTGGTTTTTTAGCAAAAAGGTTAACCGATATTGAAGGATCGAGTAGTTTTTTTCTTGGGGGAGTTGTAGTTTATTCAAACGATTCAAAAAATGTTTTGTTGAGAGTTGATGAAAAAATTTTGAAAAAATATGGTGCTGTTTCGAAAGAAGTTTCATTTGTGATGGCAAAAAACTGTGCTAAAATTTTTAACTCTGATCTTTCCGTTTCGATAACAGGTATAGCTGGGCCTTCTGGTGGGAGCGTTGAGAAACCGGTGGGAACCGTGTTCATTTCAACCTTTTATAGAGATATAGTTAAAACTGAAAAATACATTTTCACAGGAAGCAGAGATATCGTGAGACAAAAATCAGTTAACCTGTCAATGTTTTCAATTTTAAGGAGGATAAAGGATGAGTAAAAGATTATTCATCGCTTTTAAAATTCCATCAGATCTGAAGAATGAACTTTTGCTTGTTCAACACAAGATAAAAAACAATCTTGATCTTAAAGGTGTTAACTGGGTTAAACCGGAAAATATGCATATAACCGTTGCATTTTTGGGTCAGGTTGACGAAAAGATCGTTCCTCAAATAGTCGAGGTCATGAACTCTGTTAATTTTAGATCGATGCAGTTGAAAGGTGAAGGTTTAAAATTCTTCAATAAAAATAACTATCCAGCAATATTTTTCTACTCTCTTGAAGTGTCAGATGAACTTAAAGATACAGTTGGATCGATAAGGGAAAATCTTATAAAAAAAGGGATCGACTTTGACAGAAAAGGATTCAACGCACATATAACTATCGCCAGGATAAAAGAGGAATATGATGGAAATCTGTTGTACAGGTTTGTAAATGAAAAGAAAACTTTTTTTGAACCGAAAAGATATTCGATCAGCGCACTTGTTTTGTATGAATCAAAATTTGTTGATAACCAACCAATATATATTCCATTACATGAAATAAATCAGGAGGTATAGATATGGATAATAACAAAATGAAATCTCTTGAAATGACACTCAAACAGATAGAAAAGGATTTTGGAAAAGGTGCGATAATGCGTCTTGGTGATAAAGCGATGATGGCAGGAGATATCATTTCAACCGGTTCAATAGCGATAGACGCTGCACTTGGTGTTGGTGGTATTCCGAGAGGAAGAATCGTTGAAATATATGGAGCAGAATCGAGTGGAAAAACAACCCTTGCGTTACAGGTTGTGGCTCAGGCACAGAAGAACGGAGGAATGGCAGCATATATAGATGCAGAGCATGCTCTTGATCCTGTGTACGCTACAAAGATAGGAGTAGATATAGACAATCTCCTTGTATCCCAACCTGATACTGGTGAACAAGCACTTGAGATAACAGAAAAACTGGTCAGCAGTGGAAGTATAGATGTTGTTGTGATAGATTCTGTTGCTGCTCTTGTTCCAAAAGCCGAGATAGAGGGTGATATGGGTGATTCGCATATGGGATTACAGGCAAGGTTGATGTCTCAGGCGTTGAGAAAGTTGACAGCAGTTATCAACAGATCCAAAACAGCTGTGATATTCATCAATCAGGTTAGATACAAAATAGGAGTTATGTTTGGAAACCCGATGACAACTCCTGGAGGATTAGCTCTTAAATTCCATGCATCGGTTAGATTGGAAGTAAGAAGGATAAGTTCAATTAAAGTTGGTGAGGATGAGGTTGGAAACAACATAGAGGTTAAAGTCGTTAAAAACAAAGTTGCCCCACCTTTCAAAAAAGCTCTTGTATCAATATATTTTGGAGAAGGTATATCTAAAGATGGTGAAATCGTTGATCTTGGAACGAGTTTAAACATTATTGAAAAAACTGGTGCATGGTTTTCCTACGGTGATATAAAACTCGGTCAGGGAAAAGAGAATGTAAGGCAGTTTTTAAAAGAAAATAAAAAAGTTGCTGATGAGATCGAATTAAAAATAAGAAAAGCACTGGGGATGATAGTTGAAGATAACAAAAATCGAGAGAGCAAAGAAAAATAAAGAGAAAGTCAATGTTTTTGTTGATGGAGAATATTCTTTTTCAACATACGATCAACTTTTGATAAAATTCGATATTTTTACTGGAAAGGATGTAGATGATAACTGGATTGATTCCGTTGAAAAAGAAACACAGATTTTTGACTCAAAGAGATATCTTTACAGAATACTTTCAAAAAGAAGGTACACGGAAAACCAGATCAGGGAAAAACTTTTTTTGAGAAAGGTTGACAGAGAAATAATCGAAAGATTGTTGGAAGAGTTTAAAGCAAATGGGTTAATCGATGATGGAGAATACATAAAAGATTATCTGGATTATTTGAAATCTCAGCGAAAATATTCAAAAAAGGAAATAGAATCTAAACTTTTTTTAAAATTCAAAAAAGTTTTTGATAGTGTTTTTTTAAAGGAATCTCTCGATGATTACGATGAAAGAAATATTCTTGAAAACTTATTAAGAAGAGAAAAAAACTTTGATGAAAAACTTGTTCAAAAATATTACAGAAAGGGTTTTGATTTTGAAGATGTACGGGAAATCTTTAATAAAATCAAAAAAGGAGGATAAATGTTTTTTGTAATTTTTCTGATAGTGGTTTTGATAATAGGTTATATAGTATTATATAACACTGGTCTTAAGATTCGCTTTTTTAACAGAAAAAATTTTATTATAGTTCTTACAACTCTTCTTTTATTTTTTATTCTAATGAGTTCAATTAGAATAGTTCAACCTGGATATGTTGGTGTTCAGATTCTTTTTGGTAATCTCGACAAAAAAGTTCTGAAAAATGGATTGCATCTTGTTTTTCCTTTGGTACAGGTTGTTATGATGGATGTTAGAACACAGGACTATACAATGTCGATTGCGAAAGAAGAAGGTGTTAAAAAGGGTGATGATGCCATAACATCTCTTACAAAAGATGGGCTGACAATTTCTCTTGATATAAGCGTCTGGTATAAACTCGATCCTGTAAAAGCTGTTGATGTATATCAAAATATTGGGACAAACTATGTTGAAAAGATCGTAAGACCAGCGATAAGAACTTCGATCAGGAACGCAACGGTTCTTTACAACGTTTCAGAAATTTTCTCAGAAAAAAGGGAAGAGTTATCCAAAAAGATATTTGATGAACTTTATGCTAACCTTAACGAGAAAGGTATAATCGTTGACAAAGTTTTGTTGAGGAATATAGACCTTCCAACAAGAGTTAAAAACGCAATAGATGAAAAAATAGCAGCAGAGCAGGAATCTCAAAAAATGATATATATACTTGAAAAAGAAAAAAAGGAAAAGGAAAGAAAACTTATTGAAGCTGAAGGTATAGCACAGGCACAGAAAAAGATCTCAGAGTCATTAAACAGACAATATTTGCAATGGTACTATATTCAAAATCTTAAAGAACTTTTGAATACACAGAATTCTAAAATAGTTATTCTTCCGTTTGATAAAAATCTTGTTCCACTTTTAAACTTAGGAGAATAATGTTTTTCTGGTTAAAAATTTTTTTCATTCTAATACTTTTTGTTTTTTTCTTAAGGTTGAAAATCAACATGGGGATATCTCTTCTAATATCATCTTTTCTTGTTGGAATTTTCTTTTATTCAGGGTTTAAGGAGATAGAAAAAGTTTTTATCAAATCGATTACTTCCTATACAACATTAAAAACCGTTGTGATAATCTATTCAGTTTTACTTCTTTCGAATGTTATAAAAGAGAAGGGAATAAAAAAGTTATCAGATAGTTTGCTCGAAATCTTTAGAGATGTAAAATATGCTATCATTTTTCCCCCAATGTTTATAGGACTTTTACCCATGCCAGGTGGGGCTCTTTTCCCAGCAGAAATAGTGAACGAGTTGGGAGATCAGATAGATTTAAAACCAGAACAGAAAACTTTTGTGAATTACTGGTTCAGACATATCTGGGAATATTTCTGGCCTTTATATCCTGGTTTGATTTTAACTTCAAACATTTTGAATATACCAATAAGAATGATCATGAAATATCAATTCTACTTGACCATAATAGCTTTTATTATAGGAATATTTTACATAAAAAAATTAAAAAATGTTAAAGTTGAAAGAAAAAGATCTTTAAAAATAAGTTTACTCAATGTTGTTGAAGGATTTCTTCCAGTTCTTATAATTGTCATTTTAATTCTTTTCTCAAATCTAAAAGAGGAAATAGTAGTTTTTCTGGTTTCCTTTCTTTTTCTTCTTTTACTGAAAACTGATCTTAAAAAAAAGATTGAACTGTTTTTTAAATCTTTCTCTTTCGATATGATATTCCTTATAATCGGAGTTATGATCTTTAAAGATTTCTTTTCGAACTCACAGATAATAAAAGATAATTTTCTTGTTCTTCAGAATTTCAAGGCAACATATTATTTACTACTTGTCATGTTACCTATACTTGTTGGGATTTTTACGGGTGTGAACCAAGCATATGTTGGAGTACTTTTACCTTTAGTTTCTGCTATCATCTTGCAAGGGAACGGATCAGTTGATTTTATAAAACTTACCCTTTTTTATGCTTCAGGTTTTTTCGGTGTTTTACTTTCACCTGTCCATCTATGTTTGTCATTGACAAGGGAGTATTATAAAGCTGATTGGTCTAAAGTTTACAGAATACTTCTTCCATCAACTTTACCAATACTTTTGATTCCGCTTTTAATTAATCTAATCTTTTAAAAGGAGTTATGGATGATGAAAAAAATTTTTTTTGTATTCCTTTTTTTGTTTATTTTTTCTTCATGTGAAAAGATAAAAGAGAATGATTCTGAATCGATAAAAGAGGTTATTTACAAAAATACCGATTCTATGAACAGAAAAGATATAAAAGGATATATGGAAACAATTGACCCTGAAGATACTTTTAAGTTCAATTCTACGAAAAGAACTGTAGAATTTATTTTTAACAGTGTGAATGTCCAGACCAGGATAGATAGTTTTTCAATAATTTCTTTATCAGATGAGACAGCAAGAGTTTTCACAAGGATGGTTTTTCAAGTTGAAGGCAAAGATGAAATTTTTAACAACATGGAACATATACTTGTTAAGAAAAAGAAAAGATGGTATATCTTCAGTTCATTGGTTTTACAGTAGTGTCAATTTGACTTTTAACTTCTTTATGTTATAATTGCAATCTATGAACAAAAAATATATATTTGGACCTGTTCCATCGAGAAGGTTAGGTTACTCTTTAGGTATAGATCTTGTCGAGCGAAAGTATTGTTCATACGATTGTATCTACTGCGAAGTTGGAAAAACAACAGATAAAATAATTGAAAGAATAGATTTCCACAACGATGAAATAATCGTTTCCCAGATAAAAAAATTTCTAAAAGATTATACAGGAAGAATCGACTGTATAACTTTTACAGGTTCAGGAGAACCGACCCTCAACATAAAGATGGGAAAAATTTTAAATGAGGTTAAAAAGTTAACAACTTTACCTATAACACTTTTAACTAACGGATCTTTGTTTTATAGAGAAGATGTGAGAAGGGAATCGATGGATTTTGATATTGTGATTCCATCTCTTGATTCCGTTAATGAAGAGTCATTTTTAAAGGTTAATCAGCCGAATAAAGAATTAAAACTTTCAGATATTATAGAAGGGTTGATAAAATTTTCAAAAGAGTATAGAGGAAAACTTTTTCTTGAAATACTGCTTGTTAAGGGTGTTAATGACTCGGATAACGATCTTATAGGTTTAAGGAAAGTTATTGAAAAAATGAGAGTAGATAAAATACAGATAAATACTGTTGTAAGACCACCAGCATACGTTGAGGCAAAACCTATAGATGAAGAGGATAAAGAAAGAATAAAAAATCTTTTGGGAGATTTTGTTCAGATAGATCTTGTTTTTTCAGGGAAAGATGTTAACAACAAAACGAATGTTGGTAAAGAGGAAGTGAAAGAACTTTTAAAAAGAAGACCATGTACTTTTGAACAGATATCTATATCTTTGGGAATAGATTCTGAAAGGTTAAAAATAATTCTTGAAGAACTTGAAAAGGATCTAAAGGAAAAATTGAAAATCGATAAATTCGATGGAGAATTTTATTATAAGGTGATAGAAAATGAATGAGATATTTATTTTTGTGTTCATACTTCTTGCAACAAAAATTGTTAATGAAATTTTTGTTAGATTAAAACTTCCTTCGGTTGTGGGTATAATAGTTCTTGGAATATTATGTGGACCGATATTAAAAATTATAAAAGTTGATAACACTATAGAATTTTTCTCGGATATAAGTATCCTTTTTTTAATGTTTCTTGCAGGACTTGAGACTGATCTTGAAAGTATAAAAAAACAGGGGAAAGCATCTTTCATAATCGCTTTGTCTGGTGTTCTGGTTCCATTTTTGTGTGCTTTTATCTTTCTTTTGATGAAATTCAGTTTCAGTTCGGCATACATTGTTGGTTTGACTTTGACAGCAACATCTGTGTCCATAACTGTAATGACGCTTTTGGAAATAGGGAAGTTGAACACAAGAAGTGGAATAACGATTTTGGGATCAGCTGTTATCGATGATGTTATAGGTATACTTTTTATGTCGATTTCGTTCGTTTTTCTTTTTCATTCAGGAAATTTTATTTTGGTTGTTTTGAAACTCTTACTTCTGGTTTTTTTCATTTACATAATATACACCTATATAATCAATAGAGCGTTCCATTTTGTTTCAAATTTTAAATCACATGATATGGTTTTAAGCCTCTCTGTAATACTTATGTTGTTTCTTTCCTATTTTTCTGAACAGATGGGAATTGCAGGAATAACTGGTGCTTATGTTGCAGGTGTTTCAATTTCGAAAACGAGGTTTTCAAAAAGGGTTCTGGATAATACCCACATAATTGTTGATACTCTTTTTATCTCATTTTTCTTTTTTGTTGTTGGATTAAAAACATCGATAAATCTTAAGGATATAAATTTGCTTTTCACTTTTATTTTGATCATAATTTCTGTTTTTTCAAAGGTTGTAGGTTGTGGTGTTGCGAGTTTTTTCAATGGTTTAACCTTGGATGAATCGATAAAGGTTGGTGTGGGGATGATTCCAAGAGGTGAGGTTGGACTTGTAATAGCATCAATAGCACTTTCAAGAGGATTTGTGGATCAGGTCGTTTACAATGGATTTGTGATCATGATTCTATTTACCACACTTATAACACCTTTCTGGCTCAGCTATCTTTATCGAAAATAAAAAGGAGAAAATATATGTTTTTTATGATACTTCTTTTATATAAAGAAGAATTTTATGAGGATGTTTTAAATTCACTTGTAGAAAGTGGAATAAACGATTCTTTTGTAGTTGAAGGACAGACTATAAATCAAGCGGTTAACATCAACATACCAATTTTTTCGGGTTTAAAATATCGTTTAAAGGATTCTGATAAATATTCAAAAATAATTTTTTCAACAGTTGAGGATAAAGAGCAAATTGAGCATCTTATAAAAATCTTAAAAGATATAAATGTTGATCCTGATAAAAAGGACACTTTAAGGATCTATTTACTTAAAATCGATACCGTCTATGGAAAAGCAGAGGATTTTAAAATTGAATAAAAAAAGGATTTTTTTAGTTTTTCTTCTTTTACCTCTTTTCGTTTTCCCTTATATTCTGCCTGAGTCATATGATTCAGAATATATCGTTGATCAATTTTGTTCAGATTTTGATATAAACATTTTTAACGACCTTATAAAGAAAGAAAATTTTATTATGATATCTGGTGGTTGTTACAATGTCGAACAACTTTCGATTAAATCTTTGTTGGGTTTAAAAATTCCTTTGATAAAATCTTTGGATTTTGAACTTATAAACTTTTATTATGATGATTTTGAATTCCATAACAAAATTTTTGAATACGGTTTGACTTACAGATTTAAAGATTTTTTTGGTTTAGGTTTTTTCGCAAACCCAACCTTTTATAAAAAGGAGTCAGATTTAACATTCCATTTTGATTTTAAAGGTTTTAACACCGAAAACAGATTTTCGTTGATACTTGAAAATTTTGATAACAACTATTCCCATAAAAACTGGAACGAGAATATTATAGAAAAACCACGGATATATGAGAACAATCCATACATTTTATCTCTTTATTCAAAAGGGGAAATAAAAAAACTTGAATTTTTAACTTTATACAGGAAAAAACTTTTTACAAGAGAAAAACATTATTTTTATGATGAGGTTTTAGATTCCTTCTTATATTCTTTTTCAGTTGATACAAGTTATGACTATATCTTTTCTCAAATATTCTATACTGACAGGAAAGAACAAAATATCTTATCAACTGGATTTAGACTGACAATGTTAAACCTGGCAACTTCGTTGTTTAACCTTACTGATACAACA
Organism: Caldifarciminota bacterium; assembly: GCA_037481815.1. GTDB lineage: Bacteria > Hydrothermota > 32-111 > 32-111 > 32-111 > 32-111. The sequence continues at coordinate 49,275 of JBBFKX010000003.1, read as the reverse complement.
GAAGAACGGGATGCGAGAATAAAATTATCTTTTTCTTTTTTGTACAAAAGAGGTGTAAACCAGTTTGACCTTTTATACGAAAAAGGGTATAGGGAAGTTGAGCAATTTTTTGAAAAAGAAACAGATCTTTTGTTTGTTGGTTATACTTTTTCAAAAAATATTTTTGATATAAGTGGTGGCCAGGTGATTTCGAATATAAAAAGAGAAGATGATACGAATTCATATGGTTCATTTCAAACAAGATTCGTTTTGAGTTTAAAGGTTAAGTTGGGTGAAAATTCATATCTTGTTGCCAAAAAAGGATTCGAAACCGACTACAGGGATATTCAAAAGGGTGGAAAATACTTTTTCTATGATAAAGGTTATATTCAGTTTTATTCAAATTTTGATCCATTCATAAAAAGGGAGTAATATGGATAAATTCATAATCAAAGGTGGAGTAAAACTTTCAGGAGAGCTGAACACTTCTGGATCAAAGAATTCGGTTCTTCCGATAATGGTTGCAACTCTTCTAACAACTGGAAGAAGTGTCATCAGAAATGTCCCTGATGTTGATGATGTGAACCATATGATCAAGGTTCTGGAATACATAGGTGCAAAGATTAAATTCGATAAAAATACACTTATAATAGATGTTCCATCAAAGGTTGGGTTTGTGGCTCCATACGATTTCGTGAGAAAGATGAGAGCATCTTACTATGTTATGGGAGCGTTGATCGGAAGACAGGGAAAAGTGGATGCATCTTTACCCGGAGGATGTGCTATAGGTGAAAGACCAATTGATTTACATTTAAAAGGTTTTGAAGAACTTGGATGTAAAATAAAACTGGAAAAGGGATATATAAAAGCGAGGTGTAAAAAATTAAAAGGCAAAGAGATGTTCCTTGAAGGTAGCAGGGGAACATCTGTTGGAGCCACGATAAATGTTATGATGGCTGCTGTTAAAGCGGATGGTAGAACAATAATAAAGGGAGCTGCTTTAGAGCCAGAAGTTTCAGATGTTGCAAGATTTTTAAACAGTATGGGAGCAAGGATAACAGGAGTAGATACACCTGTTCTAACGATTGATGGTGTTGAAAAACTTTATCCTGTTGAATATACTGTTATTCCTGATAGAATCGAAGCTGGAACTCTACTTGTTTCAGCTGTGATAACAGGTGGAGAACTTATTTTAAAAAAATGCAATCCAAAACATATGGATGCTGTTTTAAACAAACTCAAAGAGATTGGTTTCAAACTCTCAATAGGAGAAAATGAAATTTACATAAAATCATCAAAAAATTTGAAACCTGTAAACATAGATGTTTTGCCATATCCTTTCTTTCCAACGGATATGCAAGCACAGTTTGTTTCGTTGCTCTCACTTGTAGATGGAATATCCATAGTTTCGGAAAATATTTTTGAAAAAAGGTTTATGCATGTACCGGAACTTTTAAGGATGGGAGCCGATATAAAGATTGATTCTAACAAAGCGATCATTAAAGGTGTAAAAAAACTTTTAGGTGCACCAGTAATGGCTTCAGATCTTCGTGCTTCTGCAGCACTTGTAATAGCAGCTCTTGCAGCTGAAGGTGAAAGTGAGATAAAAAGGATATATCATATTGACAGAGGATATGAATCTATAGAAAAGAAGTTAAGAAAAATTGGAGCAAAGATCAAAAGGGTTGAAGAATGAACTCAAAAAAAACTGTATATGTTGGAAATATTCCGATAGGTGGTAAAAATCCTGTTGTTATCCAATCGATGACGAATACAAAGACCGAGGATTATGAAAGTACTATAAAACAAATAGAAGATCTCCACAGAAGAGGTGCCCAGATCGTTCGTGTGTCATATCCTGACATAAAATGCAAAGATTCTTTGAAAAAGATTGTTAAAAATTCTCCATGTCCAATTATAGCTGATATTCATTTCGATTATAAACTTGCAATCTCTGCTATTGAAATCGGTTGTGCAAAAATAAGGATAAATCCTGGAAACATCTCAAAGAAAAATTTGCTCGAAATAATTAAAGTTGCAAAAGAAAGAAGTATCCCCATAAGAATAGGTGTAAATGGTGGCTCACTTGAAAAAGAAATTTTAGAAAAGTATAATTATCCTAATGCTGATGCTCTTTTTGAATCGATAAAAAGATCGGTTGATTTTTTTCTTGATAACGATTTTGATAATCTTGTTCTTTCTGTTAAATCATCGGATGTTTTGGAAATGATAGATGCAAACATGAAAATGAAAGAATTGGATTTTCCCATACATCTTGGTGTAACTGAAGCAGGAGGACTTCTGAGAGGTTCGATAAAAAATTCTATAGGTATATCTTATCTGCTTTTGAACGGAGTAGGTGATACTATAAGAGTATCACTTTCAGAATCTCCGCTTTACGAGGTTGATGTTGCTAAGATGATTTTATCCTCATTACATATAAACTCAAATGTGCCAGATGTTATTGCTTGTCCAACATGTAGTAGAACGACTTTTGATGTTATTTCTGTTCAGAAGGAAGTTGAAAAGATCCTTGAAAATGTCAACAGCAGAATAAAGGTGGCAGTGATGGGATGTGTTGTCAATGGTCCAGGAGAAGCAAAAGATGCTGATCTTGGTATCACGGGTGGGAATGGAACCGGAGTTCTTTTCAAAAAAGGAGAGATAGTAAAAACGGGACCGATCGAAGAGATTTTAAAACTTTTTTATGAAGAGTTGAAAAATTATGGAAAATAAAATAAAAATAATTCAAAATCTTTTAAAGGATAAGGAGATGATCTTTATAGATGATCCAGAGCAGGTTTTTGATCTTCTTGAAAAAGATCTCTCTTTCAACTATGGTGAATATGATGCAAATCTTTTTATCGGAAAAAAGAAGGTTTATCTTATAGTCGATTACCTTCTATACCCGAGGGTGAGAAATTTTGATTCAGTGGAGGTTATAAAAGGTGATACCATAGATTACTTGAAAAATGGTAGATTGTTTCTTAAAGAATGGTTGAACATTTTAAAAGAGAATAGCATTACAAGAGTGGGACTTGTAAACACCTCTTTTTCTCTTTATTTTAAAGATTATGTTACATTTAAATTCGTTTCACCTTCAAAAACTCTGGGAACTTTAAAGAGTAAAAATGAGATTTCAAAAATCAAAAAGATTGCCGAAAGGATGGAATTCATTTTTGATAAGGTTGAAAGGATGTTAAAATCTGGAATCATGGATGTTCAACTCAGGAATGCAGTCGATCTTTTGATCTATGAAGATGGATTCAAAAGATATTTACCAACCTATGTTGGGTTTGATGTAAAAACGATATATCCAACCCTTAATGGAGACATTTTAAAAGAAAATAGAATAGTTGTTCTCGATATCGGTGTGATGAAAGGTGGTGTTGGTTTCTCTTTTTCGAGAAGTTTTCCTTTTGGGAAATTGTCCAAAAATAAAGAAAAAATTTTCAATATAGCAAAAGATGGAATAGATGTTTTACTTGCTGGCCTTGTTAAAAGAGGAAGTATCAAAGAGTGTGAGATGAATTATAGGGATTATTTAAGGAGCCATAAACTTGAAAAGATGTCTATAGAATATGGTTTTTCCTATGTTTCATGTGCTGGAACCGGTGAGATAAACACCTTTGTAACAGATAGAACTGTAAAGGATGGGGAAATCTTTAAACTGACTTCGTCGATATTCATACCTTTGAAATATGGCGTTAGATTTGAAAGTTTGTTGATAAAAAATGGGAACCTTTATGAGAAGATACTTTAAATTGTCAGTTTTGTTTTTCTTGATCATTATATCGATATCGTGTTCTCGGAAAGATTACAGATCCTACATGGAAAAAGGTGATTACAGGAACGCTTTGAAGATTGCTGAGGAAAATTTTAAGATCAAACCTGATAAAAAAACACTTGCTGATATAATTTTTCTTTCAGATGAAAAACTTTATGATACCAAAAGAGCGGTTATAAACACAAAAAGGTATGAAGATTTAAAAGGTGATTTTATAGGTATAGAAAAGGTTGTTGGAACATTATATTACAACTATTCTTTATCATTTTATAAAAAGGGAGAGTATGACTCTTCTGAATATTATTTAAAAAAAGCGGAATATTTTTCGCCTGAAAATTTTAAAATATACCTTCTTCTTGGAAAAGTTTTCGTCAGGAAAAATGATCCTGTTAAAGCGAAAGATTTTCTTCTAAAATCTCTGCAGATGGAAAATAATAATGTTGAAGCGTATAAATTTCTGGGTAATATAGAATTTCTTCAAGGAAACATCGAACAGGCGAAAAGATATTACGAAGATGGGCTTAAAGTTGATTCTTTTGATTGTCAACTTTTGATGAATTATGCAGAGTTAAACCTCAAATCAAAAAACGAAAAAAAAGGATTAGAGATTCTTAAAAAAGTTATATCGATAGATTCGACAAATTTTGATGCGTACGATAGGATCGTAAAGTATTATTATAAAATTGGATTGAACGATTCGATTTTTAAGTATATGAACCTTTACAATGACATTATCAAAAGGAAAAACAAAAACGAAGAAGAATGAAGGAGTTTAAATGATCTCAAGAGATGAAGCTTTGAAACTCGTAAAAGAGAATGTTGACAACCAGAACCTCGTGAAACATATGCTTTCGTGCGAAGTGTGTATGAAAGCACTTGCAAAACATTTTAAAGAGGATGAACAAGAATGGGCCCTCGCAGGACTTCTTCACGATCTGGATTATAAAGAAACCTTCAAGGATCCTCAAAAACATGGTTTCCTTACAGTTGAAAAACTGAAAAACCTTGATGTTACAAAAAATATTCTTGATTCAATACTCGCTCATCCAGGTCATAAAGAGAGAGAAAAACTTATCGAAAAGGTTCTTTTTTCTGTGGATCCTTTAACTGGGTTGATAGTTGCATCAGCGTTGATGCACCCTGAAAAGAAGATAAATAAGATCGATACAGAGTTTGTGCTCAGAAGATTTAAGGAAAAAAGGTTTGCTGCTGGTGCAAACAGAGAACAGATCCAGATGATAGAGGAAACTGGTTTAAAGTTGGAAGAATTTATCAGTATTTGTCTTGAAGCGATGAAATCTATTTCGGAGGATCTGGGATTATGAAAATTTTACAAACACACAAATTACCTTTTGATACGAAAAAATATCTTAACGGATATGGAATAGATGTTGATCTGTTTGAGAATGGAATTTCTTATGAAAAATTAGAACAGGTTATAGAGGGTTACGATGGGCTTTTATGTCTTTTAAGTGATAGGATAGATAAAAATATTTTAGATAAAGGGAAAAAATTGAAGATAGTTGCAAACTATGCTGTCGGATATGATAACATTGATGTTTCGTATGCGAAAGAAAAAAATATTTTTGTTTCAAACACTCCAGATGTTTTAACTGAAGCAACTGCTGATATCGCTTTTGCTTTACTTCTTGCTGTCACAAGAAGAATAGTCGAAGGAGATAATTTTGTAAGAAGAGGTGAGTTCAAAGGATGGAAACCGGATCTTCTTCTGGGCAAAGATCTTTTTGGTAAAACTCTTGGGATCTTTGGTTACGGAAGGATTGGAAAAGCTGTTGCAAGAAGGACTAAAGGTTTTGGAATGGAAACGATCTTTACCGATGAAACTGCGATAGAAGATGGTATAAGCAAAAAAGTGAGTTTTGAAAGACTAATAAAAGAATCTGATTTCATATCGATCAATGCACCTTTAAATGAACAAACCCTTTTTAAGTTTGATCTTGAAGTGTTTAAAAAGATGAAAAAAGATGCTATCATCATAAATACAGCGCGAGGGAAACTGATAAAGGAAAAGGATCTTGTATACGCCTTGAAAAACGACATAATAAAGGGTGCCGGTCTTGATGTTTATGAGAACGAACCTATAATCGAAGAAGAACTCTTAAGAATGAGCAATGTTGTTCTGTTACCACATATAGGAAGTGCAACAGAAGAAACAAGAGAAAAAATGGCAAAGATCTGTGTCAAATCGATAGTTGAAGTGCTTGTTGAAAAAAGGAGACCTGAAAAATGCGTAAACTTTTAACTCTATTTTTGTTTATTGTTTTCTTTACAAATATTTTTTCAGATCCTTTTTTTTCAAAGGATAAAATTGATCATCTTTTTACGACTTTTGCGATGACAGCATCAACAGCACTTTTTGTTAAAAGTTTTATGAAAAACGACTCTGAACTTGAGAATATAACTCTTTCAGTAAGTATTCCAGTTCTATTTTCATTTGGAAAAGAAATTTATGATCGATACTCAGATGGGACTGTTTCTTACAAAGATCTCATTTACGATTTTGTTGGAATAGGCATTGGTTATTTCATAGTGGGGTTAAAATGAATCTGTTCAAGAAAAAGAAGAAAAAAGAAAATAAACTTATAAAAATCAATCTTTCTCCAGCCGAAATGTTTTACACGAATGCACTCTCAATAGAAGCACTGGTTAATGTCCTTGAAAGTAAAAACGTTTTGAAGAAGCAGGAAGTTCTCGATGAGATCAGAAGGCTGGGAAAAGAGAGAAAAGAAAAAATGGAGGAATTGAATGAAGATATCGGAAAGAGTAATTAACATGCAGGAATCACCGATAAGAAAACTTTTGTCTTATTCTGAAGATGCGAAAAGCAGAGGAATAAAAGTTTATCATCTGAACATCGGACAACCTGACATACCAACACCGACCTATATTTATGACGCTATAAAAAACTATTCTGAACATGTTTTAGCTTATGGTCCTTCACAGGGGTTAAAAGTTGCAAGGGAAACTGTAGCAGAATATCTTACAGGAATAGGTTATGATGTTAATCCAAATGAGGTTTTCATAACAACAGGTGGATCCGAGGCAATTATATTTGCGATGATGACCGTTGCGGATCATGGTGATGAGATCATAATACCTGAACCTTTTTATACAAACTACAACGGTTTCGCATCAATGGCTGGATTGAGAGTAGTTCCATTGTTAACGAGAGTTGAAACTGGTTTCCATTTACCTGATGAAAGAGAGTTTGAAAAGTTGATAACTCCAAAAACAAAAGCGATTCTTATATGCACTCCGAACAATCCAACTGGAACTATCTTTACCAGAGAGGAAATGGAGATGGTTGTAAAAATTGCTAAAAAACATAACCTATTCATTCTCTCGGATGAGGTTTACAGGGAGTTTGTTTTTGATAACAAAAAACATACCTCGATTCTTGAAATCGATGGAACACAGGAAAATTCAATAATGCTCGATTCTATTTCAAAAAGGTTTTCGGCATGTGGAGCAAGGATAGGATATCTTGTTTCAAAAAATAAAAATGTGATGAAAGGAGTTTTGAAGTTAGGACAGGCGAGATTGTGTCCACCTACGATCGAACAGATAGGAATGATAGAAGGTTACAAACATATGAAAAGTTTTATGAAAGAAATGATAGAAGAATATCAGAAAAGAAGGGATGTTGTTTATGAAAATTTGATCAAGGTTGAAGGTGTATTTACAAGAAAACCTGAGGGTGCATTTTATGTTGTTGTTAAACTTCCTGTTGATGACGCTGATAATTTTGCTAAATGGATGTTAACAGATTTCGAAGTTGATGGAAAAACTGTTATGGTTGCACCCGCCAATGGATTCTACGCTTCCCCTGATAAAGGAAAAGATGAGATAAGGATTGCTTACGTTTTAAACACAAAAGAACTTGAAGATGCGATAAAGATTCTTTCGCTTGGAATAAAGGAGTATAATAGAAGGAAAGGATGATGGATAGATTAATCTTTGAAAATAAAATAAGTTCATACATTCTTTTGCTTTTTCTCATTTTGATATCAACATCCATAACATTGTTTCTGATAATTTTCTTCAAAGAGAAAAAGTATAAATTTTTCAAAAGATTTTTCTGGTTTATAATTTTCCTTTTGTATTCAATCTCGTTCCATATTTCTGTTTCTTTTTTTACAAAATACACTCAGGTATTCAACATATTGGTTGACATTACAAAAATATTATATGTCTTAACCTTTACATTCCTTTTCGTATCTTTTGTGAACTTTTTTATTGAAAGAATCTACAGAGATGATATTCTCAGACAGCATATTAACCTTTCACTACAGATAGAATCTCTTCTGAAAAAAACTGTTCTGGTGTTTTCGTTGATAGTGGCATCAACTTTTATTTTAAGTATTCTTGGTGTTAATGTACTCTCGATAATTACTGGACTTGGAATAGGAAGTGCTGCGATAGCACTTGCGGCTCAGGATCTGTTGTCAAACGTGATAGGTGGAATGACGATATTTTTCTCGAAAGTTTTAAATGTTGGAGACCTAGTTGAAATCAACGATGAACTGGGTTATATAATGAGTGTTGGTTTAAGAACGACAAAGTTGAGAAGGTATGATAACAAAATAGTGATTTTTCCTAACAGCCTTGTTGCTAAAAGTAAAATTGTGAACCATATGGAAAACAATCTGATAAAAATTTCCTATGTTTTACAACTTGAATATAGAACACCTGTTGAAACCATTAAGAAAGCATCAGATATAGTTACAAAAATACTGAACGATGATAAAAGGATTGAAGATAAAAACTCAATAAATGTGGGTTTTTATAAATTTGATCAATATTCTGTAAACCTTTATGTGAATTTTGCAGTAAACAAATCCCAGAATATAGCCCAGATAAAAGAAGATTTTCACTATCTTGTAAAATACAATTTTGATAAAGAAAAGATCAATTTTGCTTTTCCAACACAAAGTGTAGAATTGAAAAATAAGGAGTGATTATGGAAAAAGAAAATTTAAAAAGGATCGATCTCGAAATTTACGAAGCAATAGAGAATGAGAAAAAAAGACAGACGGAAAAGATAGAACTTATCGCCTCTGAAAATTTTGTTTCAGATGCTGTTCTTGAAGCTTTGGGAAGCGTCATGACAAACAAGTATGCCGAAGGGTATCCAGGTAAAAGATATTATGGCGGATGTGAGTTTGTCGATGTTGCAGAAAATTTGGCAAGAGAAAGAGCGAAACAACTCTTTAAAGCTGATCATGCAAACGTGCAGCCACACTGTGGCTCACAGGCGAATATGGTTGCATATCTTGCCTTTTTAAAACCGAATGATACTTTTATGGGGTTGGACCTTTCACATGGTGGACACCTGACACATGGACATCCAATAAGTTTTTCAGGGATTCTTTACAACGCGGTTCACTATGGTGTTGAAAAGGATACAGAAGTTATAGATTATGCGAAGTTGAGAGAACTTGCAAAAGAGGTGAAACCGAAGATGATAATAACGGGAGCAAGTGCATATCCAAGATTTTTTGATTTTCCAAAATTTCGAGAGATAGCTGATGAAGTTGGAGCAAAACTGGTTGTTGATATAGCACATATCGCTGGACTTGTTGCCGCAGGACTCCATCCATCACCTGTACCGTATGCTGATATTGTTACCTCTACAACTCATAAAACTTTAAGAGGTCCAAGAGGTGGTTTGGTTTTATGTAAAGAGGAACATGCAACTTTGGTAGATAAAACTTTGTTCCCTGGTATACAGGGTGGACCATTGATGCATGTTATCGCTGCAAAAGCGGTAGCTTTTAAAGAAGCTCTGTCACCATCGTTTGTAAAGTATCAGGAACAGGTTTTAAAAAACGCAAAACAACTCGCAGAATCTTTAAAAGAGAAAGGTTATAGACTTGTATCGGGTGGAACCGATACACATCTTATGCTTGTCGACTTGAGAAGTAAAAAGTTAACAGGAAAGGTTGCAGAAAAAGCTCTCGACAAAGCAGGAATTACAGTGAATAAAAACACGATTCCATTCGACCCTGAAAAGCCTTTTGTTACAAGTGGAATAAGAGTGGGGACACCTGCGATGACAACGAGAGGAATGAAAGAGGACGAGATGAAAAAGATAGCATCCTTTATAGATAGAGTTCTAACGAATATAGAAAACGAAGAAGAGATAAACAGAATCAGAGAGGAAGTGAAAGAGTTCACTTCACATTTTAAACTTTTTGCATGGTAAGGAGGAAAATATATGGCAGTGATAAAACCTTTTAAAGGTATAAGACCTGTTAAAGAAAAAGTAGCTGAAGTAGCGGCACCGCCGTATGATGTAGTTTCTGTTAAAGAAGCAAGGGAATATGTTAAAGATAAAAAATATTCTTTTTTAAGGATCGAAAAATCTGAAATCGAATGTCCTGATGACTGGCATGTTCACGATGAAAGAATATTCTTAAAAGGAAAGGAAAATTTTGAAAAGTTTTTAAAGGATAAAGTTTTGTTTCAGGATAAAAATGATTACCTTTACATCTATAAACAGATAATGGGAAAACATGAACAAACAGGAATCGTTGCCTGTACATCTGTGGATGATTATATATCGGATGTGATAAAAAAACACGAGCATACAAGAGAGGATAAAGAGATCGAAAGAGCTATGCATGTGGATATCATAGATGCAAACACCGGCCCGGTTTTTCTTACCTATCGAAAAGAAAAAGAAATAGATGATATAGTTAACAATTTTATAGAAAAGAATGAACCTGAGTACGATTTCAGGGATGAGTTGAATGTACAACATATACTTTTTGTTGTTAAGGATAATAAGATAATTGAAAAATTGGTGAAACTTTTTGCCAATATAGAAAACCTGTATGTTGCGGATGGACATCATAGATCTGCTGCAGCAGTAAGGGTTGCAAAAAAGAGGAGAGAAAATTTCAAAAAGTATACCGGGAAAGAAGAATTCAATTTTTTTCTTTCAGTAATTTATCCTGATGATCAGTTGAAAATAATGGATTACAACAGGGTGGTAAAAGATTTAAACGGCCTTACAAAAGAAAAGTTTTTCGAACAGTTGAAAAAAAAGTTCAATATTGTTGAATTGAAAAGATCTCAAAAACCTGAAAAGGTCCATACTTTCAGCATGTATATTGATAAAAAATGGTATAAACTTGAGGCAAAAGAGGATATAATATCTAGAACTGATCCGATAAAATCTCTGGATGTTTCAATTTTACAGGATAATGTTTTAAATCCACTTCTTGGTATAAAAGAACCAAGAACGGATAAAAGGATAAACTTTGTAGGCGGGATCAGAGGTATAGATGAACTTCAAAAGTTGGTCGATTCAAAAGAGTATGAAGTTGCTTTTGCTCTTTATCCAACAAGCATGGAACAGTTGATGACAGTTGCTGATTCTGGAAATGTGATGCCCCCTAAGTCTACATGGTTTGAACCAAAACTCAGAAGTGGATTGATAGTTCACAAACTATCATAAATTTTTAAAAATTTTAAAAATTATGAAAGTGGCTATAGAAACAAGAACGATTGAAGGACCAGACGGAAAATCGAGTTTGTATGAAATGAACAATCCTGTGAGTGAAAAAAATACATTCAAAAGAAAGTTGAAAAAGATTATTTTGTAAATTTTTGTAAAAAGGTTTTTGGTGATCAAAGGGGCTATAGTCAAAAAGATTATGTTGACTATAACCCCTGAAATTTTTATCATAACAACTGTTCCTAAGGTTACAAAAAGATAAAAAACGGTATCAAAAATGTTATAATTGATACCGACAATTTTTGCATACTCAGGGTCAAGCGAAATGAAAATAAATTCCTTTATAAAAAGGAAAAAAATTATAACTGTAAAAACAAGAACAACAGAAAGTAATAGAATATCGAATGTGTTTATTGATAGAACGTTTCCAAAAAGATAGCCAAGCATATAACCTGTGTATCCCTTTTTAAAATTTAAAAGTATTATCCCTAAAGACATTCCCAAACTCCATATGATAGAAACAGTTGAGTCATTTTCAATTTTAAACTTTTTCCCGAGATAAAACATCATGGATGTAAAGATGAGAGTGAAAGGTATAGCAACAAGAATTGGGTTCAAGGAGAGAAAAACTCCAAGTCCAAGACCACCAAAGGCAGCATGTGAGATCCCACCTGAAATGTATGTTGTTTTTCTTAAAACAACAAAAGTTCCAATGATTGCGGCAAGAAGAGAGTAAAGAATAAGGGATAATAAACTTAATTGAACAAATTTGTATTCAAAAATCATAATTTTTTGTGATCAGTATGATCTATTATATTTACATCGTATCCGTAAAGGTTGTTCATTACTAAATCTCTATTTTTGTTAATATCACCATCAAAGTTTATATTTTTATTTAGACATATTATTCTCTTTATTTTAGTTGAAATTGCACCAAGATCATGTGTTACAAGTATTATTGACATTTTCTCCTTCAATTCGAATAAAAGGTTATAAAATTCATTCTGTGATTTTATGTCAATAAAAGAGGTTGGCTCGTCGAGTATAAGCAGTTTTGGATCGTTTACGATAGCCCGTGCCAGAAGAACTTTTTGTAACTCTCCCCCGGAAAGGTTTGACAATCTTTTCTTTAAAAGTTTTTCTATGCCTAATTTTATTATCGTCTCTCCGGTTTTTCTGAGATCATCATTTGTAAAGTTTTTAAAAATTCCCCTGTATCTTGCAAGAAGTATAAAATCATAAACAGAGATTGGAAAATCAAAAGCATCCGTTTTCCTTTGAGGGAGATAACCTATAGAAATATTTTTGTCATAAAATTCAATTGTTCCAGTTGTTGGTTTATTTATTCCAAGTATAAGTTTCAAAAGCGTTGTTTTACCCCCACCATTTGGACCTATTATCGATACGAGTTCATTTTCTTCTATCGTGAAATTAATATTTTCGAGAATAACTATTCCGTTTAAAATGTATCCTAAATTTTTTATTTTCAAAATGTAATTAAAACTCATAAAGATTTTAAAAATGTTAAAATGTTTTCAAAATTAGTTAAAGGATTTTCAAGAGGAAATATGTATAAACTTTTTGCGTTGAGTTCTTTTTCAAAATTTTTAGCATAATTTTCTGAAGATTTGTTTGTGTAGAAAAAAATCTTTAATTTTTCTTTTGACATTTTTTCATAAATATCTTTCAGATCTTTTACAGACACTTCATCTTCATTATCTGAGATAGTTTTTATTTCTATATTAAACTCCCGTCCAAAGTAGTAAAAAGCATTATGATCTGTAAAAATAATTTTTATTTGTTTTTCCTTTATTATTTTTTCAAGAGATTCTTTCAAAGAATCAATTTTATTGTTTAAAATATAAAACTTTTTATTCAGATTCTCTTTTTCGACAATATTGTAAAAGGAAAGTGTATCATAAAGAACTTTTGCAAAGATTTTTAGATTATCAAGAGAAATCCAGATGTGTGGGTCGTTAACTTTTGACAGTGATTTTGATAAGTTTATCGCTATGGAATTTTTTGCCTCAATCAAAAACTGATTTTTATTTTTTTCTTCAAACTCGATTTTGGAACCAAGTAAAACAAAAATCTTCGACTCAGAAATTCTTTTTAAGTTTGAAGGGGAAATATCTGAAATATGTGGATCCATATTCCTTTCTAAAACGCTTACACTAACGATCGTAGAATCGAGAAGAGATTGAAAAAATGAACTGATCGGAAACAGAGTTGAAACGATAATTGTATTTTTGCTTTTCACATCATTACACGAAAAAAGGTTGATAAGTGTAAAAAGTAAGATGAAAAAGATTTTTTTATTTTTCATTTTTCAACCTGTCTTTTAATTTTTTGTAGTAATCTATCCTTTTTATCATTTCTCTTTCAAAACCTCGTTCAACAGGAAAGTAAAAAACTTTTTCTTCAACACCATCTGGAAAATAATTTTCTAAAACAAAACTGTTTTCATAATCTGGTGGGTATTTATAATCTTTTCCTATCCCTTCATTTCTATCGTATTCTGTAACAGGATTTCTGAATCTGTATGGAACATCTTGGTGAGATGTTTTTTGCGCATACTCTGTTGAATTTGAATATGCTTTGTAAACTGCTACAGATTTTGGGGACAGAGCAAGGTATATCGCACATTGTAATAAAGCGAGTTCACCTTCGGGTGAACCTAATTTTTCAAAAGCTTCATAAGCGTTATTAGCCAAAATCAAAGCGTTTGGATCAGCGTTTCCAATGTCCTCTGATGCGATCCTGATCATTCTTCTTGCAATATATAAAGGATCTTCTCCTCCGGTTATCATCCTTGCAAAATAGTAAATAGAGGCGTTAACATCACTGCCCCTTATTGATTTATGAAAAGCAGAAATCAGGTTATAATGATAATCTCCTTTTTTATCATACTGGATCAATTTCCTTGAAACTATCATTTTTTTTAATTCTTCTGGATCCTTTATTCTATTTAGATCCTGATAAAAGTTTTGAATAATGTTTATTAGTTGCCTTGCATCGTTGTTAGAAAAAGATATTAAAACCTCATAAATCTTTTCATCCTTGATTTCCATTCTGAGATTTTTAAAAATATTTTTTGCAATCTTTTTTAAATGAACTTCTTCCAATCTGTTGAATTTAAAAACAGTAACCCTTGAAAGTAAAGCCGGGGTCAATTCATAAGAGGGATTCTCTGTTGTTGTTCCGATAATTATTACATTCCCATCCTCAATATATGGTAAAAGAGCATCCTGTTGTATTCTGTTCATACGGTGTATTTCATCGATGATGATGATAAGAGTTGAAGATTTCGATTCTTCAATCATTTTTTTTAAGTTTGTAGTCGAAAAATTGATTCCGTTGATATAGAGTTTTGGCAGTGAATAATTTTTTACCAGAATATTTGCAAGAGTCGTTTTCCCTGAACCTGGTGGTCCAACAAAGATCATGGAAATCAATATTTTATCTTCGATAAATTTTCTTATAACACCATTTTCTCCAACAAGATGTTCCTGTCCAACAAACTGATCGAGTGTTTCGGGTCTGAATTTTTGTGCAAATGGAATATATTTAGAATCCATAGTTTCCTTCAAAGAGTAGAACCGAAATCCTTTTATGAGGAAAAGATCTTTTTGTTATCACCGTTGAATAACAGATTGTATTTTCATCCTCACAATCTATACATCTTTGAAGTTTTACACATGGAGTTGTTAAATTGAACCTTTTGCAATTCAAAACAGCGGCAACATTCTTTGCTCTCTCGATTGCAGAATCTATATCTTTTGTAATCTTGTTTGTTGATGCTATCACAACAAGCTTTTTTGGACCAAATAAAAGTGCACCAACTCTGTTTCCCCTTTTGTCTATATTTATCAATGCTCCTGTTGAAGAAATCGCATTTGTGGACATAAAATATATGTCCGAAAGTAATGCTGCTCTTTCAGATTCAAGTTTTTTTTCTTCATCATCACCACTTATTCTTTCAATATATCTTTTACCATTTTTGATTATAAAATCTTTTAATCCTGTCTGAACGAGAGTCGTAGAACCCCCCAGAGAAAAACTTTCATAAAAGTTCAAATATTCTTTAACTTTTTCTTTCAATTTTTCAAAATCCTGATAGTAAAAAACTTCAAAATGATGTTTTTCTAAATTTTTGATCGTTTTTTCAACTATTCTATCCAAAATAGAATCCTCCCGCAATTTGGACATGTTATAATTTTATTGTTCTTATCCCCTTCGGCAACATAACTTGTAGGAAGAGCAGTGAAACATCCGTAACAAACTCCATCGTTGACCTGTGCAACTGCCCTCATCTTATACCTTTTCTGTATCTTGTCATATTTGTTCAAAAGATTGGGTTCAATTTTTTTTCTGATACTTTCTCTTAATTTGTTTATCTCGTTCTCTTTTGCCTGAACTCTAAATCCTAAAGATTCTTCTTTTGTTCTTATTCTGTCATTTTTTAATTCCTCAAGTTGTGTATCAAGATCACTCAACTGGATAAGATATTGTAACTGTATATTCATATTTCATCCTCCATACTTTCTTCCATCTTTTTTATCAGTTCGATGAAATCCTCATAATTATCTATTTTAAGATAATCTTTTTTCTTTATCAGTTTTTTTGAAAGTGCGGCTATTTTTCCAAGAAGGATGAGATACTGATTCGAAGAATCGAGTGGAGGAGCTATGATCAAAAATATAATGTTTACATTTTTTCCATCAAGTGATTCATACTCGATTCCTTTTTGGGAGATACCAACATAAAGACAGAGCTTATCCAAAACTACCGATCTTGCATGCGGTATTGCGATTCCGTTTCCTATTCCTGTAGTTCCAAGAATCTCCCTCTGTTTTAAAGAAAGAAGTATCAGATCCTTCTTTTCTTTTGAGAGTTTCATTCTGTCAACCATTTCTTCAAGTGCTTTATCTTTTGTTTTGCTTTTGAGATCAAAAATCACATTATCCTTTTTTAAAAACTGTGAAATCAACATTTTTCCTCCTAAATTGTTATTGGAATCGTTAAAGTTAAATAGTAGTCAAATTTTCCTATATAATACCTTTCAAGTGTTGATTCAAAACACAGATCAACTCTAACAGAGTTAGAGTTATAACCTAAACCAAAATCTATGATTGCCGTGCTGAGCGTTGGAATCTTTTTGAACGATGTTCCAATCCTTATACTCGGGGATCCTTTTTTTAAATCATCCCAGAAAGAGTTTGTTTTTTCTGTGAGTTCAAAAAATGTATACTCACCACCTATATTGTAAACAAAAGGTGTTTCGTTTCTTAAAAATTTGGAAACATTAAAATTGAACAAAAGATTTGGAATAGGAACAAACGATATCCCGAGATTACCATTCATGGGAATTATCTGTTTATCATATATATCCCAATAGATATGAGTAAAAATATCTCTGAAAACAAGTGATACGAAAAGATTCGAAAGGGATAGTACAAGTCCACCATCGAGACCGTATCCATTCCCGTACGATATGTCAGCAAAACCATCGATGATATTATCTAAGGAATCATAAAATAGTTTTGCTTCTGCTATTTTTCCATTTAAATATTTTAAATTTATACCAAAGTAAATTGGAGATGAAAATTTTTCATTAAAACCTGTGAAACTTGTTAAAGACAACCAGTACTGGTCAAGTTTCATTTCAAAATCTCTTTCGATGTTCAAAGAATCAAAGAATGAGTCCCTGTAAGAGATTTTAAAAAGCGGCATATAACTGAGGCCGCCCTGATAGGTTGAAATTGTAAAAAAGGATATATTCTTCCCATAAACTGATTGTTCTTTTTGAATGAATTCAGCATAGGAAGAGAAATGATCGGTTTCAAAGGATAAAGATATTCCTCCGGAATTTAAACCGGAAAGTGTTGCTGGATTATAAAATGTTGAACTGATATCACCCATGATCGATGTTCCATTACCACCCAGACCTCTGATCCTTGCTGATGGGAAAATCGTTGGATAATCTGTTGGAATTGGGACTTTTTCTGGAAAAATGAAAAAGAATGTTAAAGACAAAAGTATCAAATAGAATAGTTTTTTATACATTTTTTAATATTCCATCTCCTTTTCTTCACCTTTTAAAACTCTTAAAGCACCCATAACAAGAGCGAGTATCTCATCCTCTCCAGGATAAATAACAACAGGTGCAATAAATTTTGTTCTTTCAACAATTATATCTGTTAAACATTTATTGTAAGCGATGCCACCAGTTACAAGTATCGCATCGACTTTTCCATAAAGTACTGTGGCCATCGCACCGATCTCTTTCGAAACCTGATACATCATGGCTGAAAGTATAAGTTCCACTTTTTTGTCACCTTCATTCATAAGTTTAACAAGTTCGGTAATATTATCGTTCTTGAAATATGAATAAACTCCACCCTGCATCGTTAACATTTTTTTTACATCTTCATATTCCATTTTTTTTGATATGATATATTTTGCAAGTTGTGTAACCGGCAATGTCCCGGTTCTTTGTGGTGAGAAAGGCCCTTCATCGTTAGCGTTGTTTACATCTATCATTCTTCCATTTTTATGAGCGGAGACAGATATTCCGGTTCCAAGATGAACAACGATAAGCGATGATTTGAAATAATCTTTTTGGTTCTCCTTTGCCCATCTTTTCGCTATCATTTTCATATTCAAAGCATGAGAAAGAGATTTTCTTTCAATACCTTCAAGTCCCGAAATCCTTGCGATATCATCGAATTCATCGACGGAAACTGGGTCAACTATGAATTTTTTCTGTTTTTCATTAACCGCAAGTTTTTCTGCTATAAGACATGCAAGATTTGATACATGATCTGCAAGCACATTCCCTGATAAGACATCTTCGATCATTTTTTTGTTTATAGAATAGGTTCCTGATTTCAACGGTTTGAATGGCCCTCCTCTTGCAACGAAAACATCGATCTCTTCAATCTTGATATTTTTCTGTTTTAAAAACTCCCTTACAACCTGAACTCTCATATCGAGTTGATCGATTGTCCTTTTAAACTTCTGAATGTTCTCGTTATGGTGCCTCAGTGATTCAGTAAAGATTTCTTTTTCATCTTCATAGTAACCTATCTTTGTTGAAGTTGCTCCGGGATTTATTGCAAGTATTTTGAACATTTTTACTCCTTTGTCTCCTCTTTGTTTGTTTTAGAGAGTTGGACAAATTTTATCGCTTTTATGATCTCATATTTGTCAACCAGAAAAGAGTTGTTCACCACGAGCCCTGAACCCATATCGTTTGCTTTTGTATACAGAGAATAGATGTTTTCAAACTTTTCCATATTTCCATCAGTTTTAAAAATTGAGTTTACAAGTTCTATGATTTTGGGATGTGTCACAACTTTTCCATCAAACCCCATATCCCAGGAGATTTTTAACTCCTCTTTTATCTCATCGTTGTTATCTATTTTGGAAGTTATTGTGTCAAAAGCCATAATGTTTGCCGCTTTTACCTTTGTTATGAATTCAAGTTTAGCAAAATAGATGTGATCTGTAATGTTGTCTGAAGGAAGTGCCAAGGATGTTAAATAATCTTTTATGTTTAAGATCGCTCCAAAAACTCTATCTGAAACAGAAGAGATCTCATACAGGTTTATCAATCCTTTGACTGATTCGATGGAAGGAATAAGCATTATCCTGTTAAAAATCTTATATTTTTTTTCTGCTTTCTCGACCAACTCCAATGTTTTTTTCACATCAAACTCTGTTTCACATTTCGTCAACACAAAAAAATCTGGAGAGAACTGTGTGAGATAATCAATATCGTCATTACCACCAAGATCAAGGGGATTTATTTTTACCATTCGAAATATTGTTTCATTCAATTTTTCATTTAAAAAATTTCCAACGAGGATTCTTGAACTATCTTTTTCATTTAAAGGAATCCCTTTGTAAAGATCTAAAAGATATGCATCAGGTTTCAATTTAAAAGAGTCGTTCAGATATTTTGGATTGTTGACATTTATTTTGAAAATTGTTCTTATCGGCTGATATCTCAAATCCATTTTTTCCACATAAATCTTTTTTTCAATTTCCTGGGAAGCTCTTTTTATGACAGTTTCCATTCTTGCTTTGATTATAAAATCTGGGGCACCAAAATCATTTATAGTGATCTTTGCGTTAACTATTCCATAAAAATTGAGAATCTGATCAACAAGATTTTTTATTTTTGTGAATTGTTCATCTCCGGCATTAGAAGAAACTTCAATGTCGATACCATTTTCAGCTGGTTCAATTTTTACAAGAACATCATTGGGATTTTCAGAACCACAGATAGATTCTTTTCTTATCTCCATCCTGCCTCCTAATATTTTTCAGTAAGAGCATACTCGTAAAGTTTTTTTAATAGAGCGAGTCCAGAATTTTTTGAAAAGTTTCTGAAAGCATACTGATGACAGAAAAGGGAACATTTCTTTTTAAAATTTTTTTCAACCATTTCTATGATACCTTTGTAAAAGTTTTCAATGTTTATCTCTCTTAAAACTTTTCCGTTTTCGCTGTTAACAAAAAATTGGAGTTCACCAACATCGGAAGATAAAACAGGAGTTCCCATCGCAAAGGATTGTAGAGCAACTGTTCCAAACTGTTCAAATCTTAGAGGTAGTACAACGAGATCAGCAATATGGAATACAGTTGGTCTTTCTTCATATGTTAGATCAGGAAAATAAAGAAAATGTTTGTGATCGGTTTTTACAAGATCCTCTACCTCTTTTTTAAAGTCACCTTTGCCCGTAAAAATAAAACAAATGTCTTTTCTTATTTCCAGAATTTTTTTTGCACATCCGATCGAAATATCAGCTCCCTTCATATAGTTTAAACTCTCAGGAAAGAGTACAATATATTTTATCTCATCACTTATTCCAAAATATTCTCTGTAGGTTTCAAAATTGTCATCAATGAATTTGAACTGATCATCATCATATCCTTTATATATCAATTTTAATTTTACAGCATCGAGTTTAAATTTTTCTCTCAGCAATAACTCTATCTGTTTTGATGGCGCAACTATGAATCTTGAGTACTCAACAGCTTTGTTAACGTATCCTTCATATCTGATATCTTCTGAGGATACCTGTATTTCGTTTCCAAAACTTGTTGAAACAAGAGGAATATCCTTTTTGATCTCTCCAAGAATTTTTGTGTTTATCCAGAGGTATTGAGAGTGGATTATATCGGGATTGAAATATTCTATTATTTTTGATAATGCGATGTTTAAATATTTTTCGTAAATTTCGATTTCCTGTAAAGTCATCTGATAAAAATTTTTGTCAGTGTGTGGATGTGTTGTAAAACAGGGGAATTTAAAGGGTATCCTGTTATTTCCAAAAAACAAGGTTGTGATTTTAAATTGTTCGTTATAAGTCGTTTCCTCATTGTCAAAATTTACAACCAGAACTTCATCACCTTGATTTATAAGGTATGTGGCTATATCTTTTGAATATATTCCACTCTGAGAAGCTACCAATGGAAAAGGAGTAACTATTAAAACTCTCATCTGATCAGTCCCCCAAAGAAATCTGTAACCGTCTTGCTGTTTCAACGAGTTGCCCATAGGGGTCAACGAGTTTCTGTTTACTTATACTCTCTTCGATAGGCCTTGAAACTATCTCTGTTCCAACCAGACTAACCATATATCCAAACTTTTTCTGTGCTATAAGATCGCAAACCTCAACTCCGAATCTTGAAGATAATATTCTATCATACGCTGTGGGAGATCCACCTCTCTGGATATGCCCTAAAATTGTTGTTCTAACTTCCATATCAGTTTTTTCACTTAAAATGGATGCGATATAGTTACTTATTCCACCATATCTTGGTAGTGTACCTTCATTTTTTGCTTTTTCTATATAATGTTTGTCCTTTCCTTTTTCATAAGCACCTTCTGCAACGACTATGATGGAAAAGTGCGAACCTCTTGAGTTTCTCTCATTTATTTTTTCGATGATTCTGTCGATACTGAAAGGAATTTCTGGGATAAGTATTATATCTGCACCACCGGCTATCCCTGAATTTAAAGCTATCCATCCTGCATCCCTTCCCATAACTTCAACGATCATGATTCTATGATGTGATTCTGCTGTTGTATGTAATTTATCTATGGCATCAGTCGCTGTGTTTACAGCCGTGAAAAAACCAAAAGTGTAATCGGTCTTTGCAAGATCGTTATCAATAGTTTTTGGCACCCCAACGATGTTAGCACCTTTTTTGTAAAGTTGATATGCAATATTTAAAGTTCCATCTCCACCTATAACGATCAATCCATCTATTCCAAATTTCAAAATGTTTTTTAAAATTTCATCAGATTTGTCCTCTGTTACTATTTCACCATTCTTTCTTACAGGATATTTGAAAGGGTTTCCTCTGTTAGATGTTCCAAGTATTGTTCCACCTTTGGGGAGTATACCTTTTATCGTGTTTAAATCCATTTTAAAAATTTTGTCAGGTATTATCAAACCATCAAATCCATCGATTATTCCAAGCACTTCCCATCCATAATGCAGAATAGCTGATTTCACTGCTGCTCTGATAACAGCATTTAAGCCGGGACAATCACCACCACCGGTTAAAATTCCAATCCTTTTGATCATCGTTCTCCTTTTTTAAAATGGACCAGAGCGGAGTCGAACCGCCGACCTCATCCTTGCGAAGGATGCGCTCTCCCAACTGAGCCACTGGCCCATCAAAAATATTATTATATTATCAATATTTAAAAAGACAAGATGTTTATTTATTCCTTCTATCTTTTATAAGATTTTCAAAAGATCTATCATAACTCTTTTCACCCTCTTTGGAAAAAAAACAACCCGGAAACTCATTGTGTTGTCTGTGGTATGCAACACATTCACAACATTTTCCATGTCTTGGACAACCAGGATAAGTGCACAAACATTCGTTGGTGTTGTTACACTTTAACATTCTTTTCCTCCAGTTTCTTTAAAAGATCTTCACAACTTTTGATCAGGTTCTCTTTTTTCAATTCTTTTGCTATTTTCAGTGACTCTTTTGAAAATTTTAAAGATAGTTTAAAGTTTTTCATCTCGTATAAAAGTAGTGAACGATGATACAAAAAATGGCTTAACGGATATCTCGCATTCATCTCTCTTATTATTTTTATACATTTTTTAAAATGTTCATCAGCTTCTTTGTATTTCTTTTGCAGTTTAAAAAGTTGTCCGATGTTTCCAAGATCTATCGCTTCAGACCACTTGCTGCCTATTTTTCGGTCAACCTCAAGTGCTTCCCTATAGTATTTAAGAGATGATTCCCAATCCTCTTTTGATCCATAAATGTTTGCTATGTTACCCAAAATTATTGATTCATTTTCAAGATTGTTTATCTCTTTGTCTATCTGTAATGCTTTAAAAAGATAATCGAGTGCTTTATCTGTTTCACCCATTTCATTGTAAACTGTTCCAATGTTTCCTAAAGTGACTCCCTCATTCCTTCTGTTACCAGTTTTTCTGTTGAGATCAAGAGATGTGAAATAATTTTTTAACGCCCTATCATATTCCTGTTTTTCATAATGGATAAGTCCTATTCTGAGGTGGAATAATGCCTGGTCTGAAAGATTGTTATTTTTCTTTGCGAAATCGAGCGATCTTGTATAGTACTCCATCGCCTTTTCATAATTCCCCTGTCTATAGAGTAAAAGTCCAAGATTCGAATAGATTGAAAATCTTTTTTCTATATCCTTTTTCGCGTATCTTAACGCGATATTGAACATTTCTTTTGATTTTGAATAGTCACCTCTATTGTAATAAACTATCCCTATCTTTTCATATATATCCGCTATCTCTTTGTTATCTTTTAAAGCGTTAACAATCTTTAAACTTTTCTTATATTCGGACAATGCTTTTTTATAGTCCCCCATCGCCCAGAAGGAATTTCCGATTCCTTTTAAAACGATTGCTTTCGTTTTTGATTTAAGTTTTTTTTCTTTTAAAATTTTTTTATACTCTTTTATTGAATCTTTGTATTTACCGATATGTGACAATATTTCAGCTTTTTTTATGGTAAAGAGGATCCTTTCATCTTTTTTTATTCTATATTGTAGATATTGATCTATCAGTTTTATAGCATTCTCATTTGAAAAAGATGATATATCCTTTTCAATCGATTTTTTTAAATAGAATATCGCTTTGTTTTTCACATTTGCCTTGGAGAAATGATAATAGAGTGTCTCATAGTAGTCTATCAGATTTTCCTTAAAAAGTGTTTCGTAAAGTTCACCGATTTTTCGATGTAATTTTTCTACCACCTTCTTAAACTGCATCTTGTAAGTTATCTCGTATAAAAGAATGTGCCTGAAAAGTGCAGTTTTCTCAGAAATGATCGTAATTATTTTATTTTTTTCAGCTTCGGAAAGAATTTTGTTTAGATCCTTTTTTTCTACCAAAAATGAAAGCAAAAGGATTTCAAACTCTTTTCCAATGATTGATGCTTTCTGGACTCCATCCCTTGTGATCGCTGAAAGCGAATCGAGTCGAGACACTATCAATCTATCGATATTTGAAGGTATTTCATATTCTGTTTCCTTTAAACTAATCACACCATCTTTGTTTATCAATAATCCATTGTTCACAAGGTGAACGGAAAGTTGTTCAAGGAATAGGGGGTTACCTTCACTTTTTTGCCATAGAGTATTCAAAAGTTCTTTTGAGATCTCACTTTTAAAAAAGTTCTGAAGAAATGTTTTGACATTTTCAAAGTTAAAATTCTCAAGTTTTATGATGATAGATTCACATCCTAATTTTTTTAAACCTTTTATATTTTCGTTTTCTTCTCTGTAAAGAAAAACGAATGGAACTCCTTTGAATTCATACTGATCCCTCAAAAGATAGTTGATAAAGTCAACGGTCTCCTGATCAGCCCACATGAAGTCATCAAAGATCAATGCAACCTTTTTATCTTTAATATTTTTAAAAAGAATGTTTTTTAGAGTAAAGAATGTTCCTTCCAATTTTTCTCTTGCTGGAAGATTTTTTATAAGATATGTTTCTTCATGGTTGAAAAAGTAGAGTAGAAAAGAGTACAATCTCTCATCTTCGATTTCATAAAATTTTTCAAAATCCTGAGAAAATTTTTTTAAAATCTCTTTTCTTCTAGTTTCCTTATCAAATGTGTTTATCCCGATTATGTTCGCAAAAAGATTTTTTATTGCCATCATCGGTTCTTTTATTATAGGGTCAGCAGTTGTGTAAAATGGTTCATATCCGAGTTTTGAAAATAGTTCAAAAGAAATCCTTGTTTTTCCTGTTCCGCTTTCACCAGATATGTTAACTATTCCAGCGATTCTTTTCTGATCAATATTTTTTAAAAATTTTTCAAGTTTTTCGGTTACATATTTCCTTTCAATAAAAGGTGAGATAAAATCAAAATTTTTTTTCTGTGTTATATTTTTAACTGTTAAAACTTTTATCTTTTTTTCTTTTCCTTTGAGAGAAATCTCTGTTTCATCAGAAAATTCAACTCTTTTTGTTTCACATGCTAACCTTTCGGAGACCATAACACTGAATTTATTCAAAGTTGCGATTCTTGCAGATGTGTTAACAATATCTCCTATTACAGTATACTCTTTCCAGAAAGCACTTCCGATGAATCCAGAATATGTTGTTCCATAGTCAAGTCCGATTGATACTTTTATCCCTTTTTCATTTAATTGATTGAATATACCCGTTGAACAAAGTATTGCTCTTTCTACCATATCTTCCTGAGTGTAAGGCGCTCCAAAAATAAGAAGTGCCATTCCACCTTTATCACCGAATTCAACTTTGTTTAAGTATGCATTATAATTCTTTGAGTTTTCATCTAGTATTTTTAAAAAAAGATCAAGTTTTTCATTTGAAAGATCAAATGGAAAATTTATAAATACTGGAATGACTTTTCTGAACTCTCCTTCGATTTTTAGATCGGAGATGATTTCAGGAAAAAATTTTGAATTTAAACTTTTAAATGGAATGATTTCAACTTTTTCATTCAAGTTCTTAGATTGTTCAAGTTTTTGATCATCAACTATAAAATATTCATCTCTGATTTCTTTTATAAAATTTTTATCTATTTTTTCAATAAGATTTTTATCAACTTTGATGACAGATGATTCGTTGCCATGCTGGATTCTTATCGCTGAGTTTATACCACAGCCTCTGAAATAATATATTGATCTTTCATTGTTAAATATTCCCCACTCAATATTGCCTGAAGAAATGCCCAACCTTATGTTTAGTTTCACTCCACCTTTTCTGTTGAGGTTTGAAAAAATATCAAGTATCTGTTTTGAAACCTGAAGTACATTTACAAACGATTTTTCATCTGAAAATATTGCAGTGAACGCATCTCCTGAAAACGATGTTATGAAACCATTATTTTTATAGATAACATCAGTCACATTACCAAGAGTTCTGTTCAAAATGTTTCCAAGTATTTCGGCTCCCTCTTTGTCTTTTTCCATCAGATTTTCTACCATTGGAGTAAAATTTTCTATATCTCCACTTACAACATAACCAAAAAAATTACCTTTTGTAAGGTTTGAATTCAATCTGTCTATTATAAAAGAAGGTATTAAATTCCTCATAAAAGTAAGGGGAGCAAAAACTCCCCTTTGAAATTATAGAAATTTATTTTTTTGTTTGTTGTGGTACCGGTGGATTCAAAATTATTGTATCTTGTGAACCATCAGGATAAGTTGCAATCATAATCGAAAGGTGGTTAACATCCTCTGGATTCCAGATATATCCTTCAAGATCTGCAGCGTGTGTTCCTTTAAATTGCAATTCACCTGTATAATCTGTTTTTGTGTAAATAGTATCAACTTCAACAGGTTTTTCAGCGTTTATTGCAAGGAACCATCCCTCTTTGTTTTCCATTGTAAAATCTGTTGTTTCATCACTGTTCATCTTTACAGTATATTCGTTCCAGTCATCGTTAACAAAATCCTCTACCTTTGCTCTTAAAGAATCGATAATAACAGTTGTATCTCCACTCTCATGTCCGACATAATCAAGTTCAAATGCAACCTCGTTTGTTATCTCAAAATGTGTCTGTAAATCTGTTGGTTGATACTCATCGTAATCATAACCTGAAATCGTTGTGTACTGCGCGTTCATCCTCATCCACATCAATCTGCTGCTATTCGCTGAAATTTCGACATACATTTTTGTTGGTGTCTGTTCATAAGGATCACCTGAATAGTACTGTAAAGAATCGAACAAAAATCCCATATTGTAATTTGTTCCGAGTGAATCTGTAAAGATCCACTTGAAAAGGTATCCGTTTGCAGGGTATGAATTATCAACGAGAACAAAATCATAATATTCATATCCCCAGGGATCTATCAATGTATCGTATTGATATGTTCCATATACAGTATCAAACAAAAGTTGAACACCTTTTA
The DNA here is from genome assembly GCA_037481815.1 of Caldifarciminota bacterium. Taxonomy (GTDB): domain Bacteria; phylum Hydrothermota; class 32-111; order 32-111; family 32-111; genus 32-111. The sequence goes on along the minus strand of JBBFKX010000003.1, from coordinate 22,620 downwards.
CATCAGGTCTGAAAGGATTTCTGAACGAGATCGATGGAAACAGGAATGTTCCTTTTGATGTTCCACCTTTGTTGAAAAAGTCGTTTGCAGCGGCCATACTTAAAGTTGTATTTTCTCCGTTGTATTGAGATGTTGGATCGTTAATTGAGTTTTCAAAATCGTTTAAAAATGTTTTTGTATCATCTACACTCACCTTTTGTGGTAAAAGGAAACAGGAAGTTAAAATGAGTGAGATTACAAGAAAGAAAAATAGAATCTTTTTTATCATGGTTCCTCCTTTTTAAAAATTTTACCTGTAAAAATTTTAAAAGTCAACATTATTCTATAAATTACTTGACTTTAATATTCAAAAAATTATAATTTATTTTCGGGGCGAATGGCTCAGTTGGTTAGAGCGCCGGTCTCACATACCGGAGATCACAGGTTCGACTCCTGTTTCGCCCAGATTAAAGCAAAGAGGTATGTATGAAAAAAAATGAAAAAAATAAACAAGGAAAGAGTCGTGAGTGATAAGAATATATATCTTGAAACGATAAAATTTAAAAGGGAGTGTTTAAAAACACTCCCTTTTTTATGGAGGTTATGATGGAAGATGTTTATGAAATATTTCAAAGGATAGGACAGATTGAAGAGAGGATCGAAAACAACAGGATAAAAATGGGAGATAAACCTTTTAAAAGAAAAGAATTGAAAGAACAACTCGATGCAATCATTTCAAAGATAGAGAATCTTAAGAAGGAAAAGGAAAAACTTGTTCTGGAAAACAAAGAGATAGAACAAAAAGTATTGGTTCTTAGAGATAAGATAGAGGAGGACAAAAAATATCTATCAAATGTAAAATCAAATGATGAATACATGATGATATCTGAAGGGATAAAACACAAAAAGGATATCATCTCTCAAAGCGAAGACAGGATTTTAAAAAATCTTTCTGATATTGAAAAACTTGAAAATGAGATAAAAAAACTTGAGCAGGAAAATTCAACGATGGAAAAGATAAAAAAAGAGATAGAGGAGATTAACAACATAATAAAGGATATCGAAGAAGAGAATGAAAAACTTAACGTTGAAAGGGAAAAACTGGTTTCGTCTTTACCTGAAGAATATCAGAAAAAATATCAAAAAATATATGAAAAGAAAAAAAAGAGGGCTGTCATTCTTATCAATGAACCATACTGTCTTGGTTGTTATTCTTCTATACCAGCACAACTTTTTGATAGAGTGAAATCCATGAAAAAGATAGAATTCTGCATCAACTGTGGGAGGATTATACTTTTTAAAAAAGATGAAAATTGTAATAAGTTTTGATGGTGGTTGTAAAAATAATCCTGGACCTGCTGCTTACGCATACATGATAAGTTTTGATGATAAAAAGATAAACGGTGGAGGATTTTTCGAAAACTCAACGAACAATCGTGCTGAATGGTCGGGTTTGCTTTACGCTTTAAAAGATATTTCAAAAAGATTCTCTTTAGAAGAATTGGATATAGAAATATTTTCTGATAGTGAACTTGTAGTTAAACAACTTTTAAATGTTTATAAAGTCAAAGATGGTGAACTTAAAAAAATATACGAAGAGGTTAAATCGATTCTATCGAAGGTGAAATCTTTTAGAATCGAACATGTGCCAAGAGATAAAAACAAAGAATGTCATAGATTGGTTGAAGAGATTTTTCGGAAGAATCTTTAAAATTCGTCAAAAGAAAAAACATTTTCGATATGTTCTATTTCAAATCTTTTAAAAGGATTTTTTTTAACTTTTATCCCTATAAAATCGAATCTTAAATTCAAATCTGAAAGTTCAGGATGTTTTATCAAAAAAAAATTTGCACTTTTTAAGATCCTTTGCTTTTTAAAATCTGTTATCGATTCTTTTGGAGTACCCTTTTCAACATTTCCTCTTGATTTTACTTCAACGAATACAAGAGTATCATCCTTTTTACAGATAATATCTATTTCCCCAAATTTACCGAAACGAAAATTCTGATAGAGAATCTGGAAACCTTTTCTTTTAAGATATTTCAGAGCGAGGAGTTCTCCTGTTTTTCCCTTTGATATATTTTTAGATTTTATCACCAAAAACTTTTTTAATGATCTCTTTTACCGGTGTGAATGTTTTTCTGTGAATTTCGCAGGGACCTTTTTTGATTATTATATCGATATGTTTTGGTGTTGCATAACCTTTGTTGGTTTCAAAATCGTACTCAGGATACTCCATACCGTAAAATTCCATAATCCTGTCCCTATGGACTTTTGCGACAATAGATGCTGCTGCTATCGAGATCGATTTGGAATCACCTTTTATTATCGATTCCTGTTCTAAGAGAAGATCGGGGATAGGGTATCCATCGACAAGGACAACATCTGGGACTATGTTCAATTTTGCTATAGCGCGTTTCATCGAAAGGTATGTTGCCTGTAAAATGTTGATTTTATCTATCACAACATTATCCGTATAAGCAACTCCAATCGCAAGTGCTTTATCCATTATTATCTGGTAAATCTCTTCTCTTTCTTCAGGAGAGAGTTCTTTTGAATCGTCAATACCTTCAATAAAAATATCTTCTGGAAAAATAACAGCGGCCGAAACAACAGGTCCTGCGACTGGACCTCGTCCTGCCTCATCAACACCAGCCACAAAGTAGCGGTTTTTCCGCCACCATTTTTCCTCGAAATTTCTTAAATTTTTTTTCATTCGACTTTTGTTGCAGCTTTTCCTGTTCTTCCCCTCATATAGTTGAGTTTCGCTCTTCTAACTTCACCCTTTTTAACAACCTTGATATCTGTTACACTTGGGGAGTTAAGAGGAAATATTCTTTCAACACCAATACCTTCAGAAATTTTTCTTACAGTTATTGTCTTACCAACAGATGTGCCTCTTTTCGCTATAACTATACCTCTAAATTTTTGTGTTCTTGTTTTTCCACTCTCTTCTATCTTAACCGATACATCAACTGTGTCTCCAATCTTGAAATCGTGCTTTTCATTTTTTTCAAAAGATTTTTCAAAATCTTTTTTTATTTTGTCAATATTAAGTTTTGCCATTCTTTTCCTCCAATTTTAATTTATTTATAATTTCTTTTTGTCTCTTTGTCAAGTCCTTATTTTTTAAGAGATCTTTTCTTCTTTTGTATGTAAGTTTCAAAGATTCATACTCTTCATACTCTTCTATCTTTTTATGGTTACCTGAAAGTAAAATTTCTGGGACCTCCATACCTTCAAAAACCTTTGGTCTTGTATATTTAGGCGAGTCAAGAAATCCCTTTGAAAAAGAGTCGTTCTCTGCAGAATCGATAGAATGTAGAACTCCTTTAACGAATCGACTGACCGTTTCAACTATAATCAAAGCCGGAATTTCTCCACCTTGAAGTATGTAATCACCTATGGATACTTCAAGATCTACATATTTATCGATAAATCTCTGATCTATACCTTTATATCTTCCTGCTATTATAACAAGATGATCCTTTTTCGATAGATTTTTTTCAATGATATTCTGATTTAAGAGAACACCTGAAGGAGAAGTCAAAACAACATATTTGTTATCCCCATCGATTGAGTCAAGGGCTTTTTTTAGTGGTTCGCACATTAGAATCATTCCTGAAGACAATCCGTAAGGATAATCATCGACCTTTTTGTGTTTTCCGATGCCAAAATCTCTTAAATTTATTATCTCAACAGAGATTAGTTTTTTTTCTATTGCTCTTTTCAATAAAGATGTTTCAAAGAACGGTTTTATCAACTCTCCAAAAAGAGTTATGATACTAAAACGCATAAAAATCTTCTTCGTATTTTAGTTTTAAAATTTTATTTTCAGGATCTATTTCTGAAAAAAAATCTTTTTTAAACAGAATCGTTTCCTTTTTGCCTTTTATGTCGACTTCAAGCACATCTCCATTTTCAAGAAAAATTATATTTATAACTTTTCCTATCTCCTGACCATCTTTAGAAACAATTTTTGAACCAACTATCTCATGAGAATGGTACTGGTTATTTTTCAATTTCACAAGATCCTTCTCTTCAACTTCGATATAAAGGTTTTGTAATTTTGCCGCATCCGTTCTATCATTTATTCCTTTAAACTTTATTATAAAATTCGACCCAATTCTTCCGCTACTTTCTACAAAAAATTTTTCACCGTTGATATAAAAAAATTCTGGAATCTGAAACTCCCGATCCTTATCATAAAAATAGATCTTCAAGTTTCCCTTTAATCCATGTGGCTTTAATATTTTTCCAACTTTAAACAACATATCAATCGATGATTTCGATAACTGATTTTCTATTATTTTTTACAGATGAAACTGACACCAGAGTGTTTATCGCTTCAAGTGTTGCTCCATCTTTTCCTATAACTTTTCCGACATCCTCTTTATCTATTTCGATTTCATAAAGTGTAGTTTTCTGACCTTCACATACGTGTATTTTCACTTTTTCTGGCTTATCAACAAGTGACTTTACTATATACTCAAGAAGTGATTTCATCTTTCTCTACCTTTCCTTCAAGTTTATTCTCTCTATAAAGTTTAATTATCGTTTCAACTCTTTTAGTCGGCTTTGCTCCTTTTTTTATCCAGGCATCATACTTCATAAGATCAAGTTTTGTAAGATTTTTTCCTTTTGGATCGTATGAACCTATACAATCGATGAATCTTCCATCTCTTGGAAATCTTGAATCAGCAACAACGATTCTGTAGCAAGAAGTTTTGTTTTTACCAATTCTTTTTAAATGTATGTTAACCATCATAACCTCCTATGGGTTTTGTTTTTTTAGAATTTTATAGTATATAAAGAATAAACAAATTGTCAATATTAAACTGGTTTTAAAAATTGAAAGATGTTGACAAATTTTTTTAGTGTATATAATTCTTACACGTCAGGTGCTCTTTTGAGGTAAAAGGGAAAGTGGTGAAAATCCACTGCTGTCAAGCAACTGTAAGCGGATACAAATGCCTTATACCACCCATTTTGGGGAAGGTGGCAGGAGGTTTAAGCCGCAAGCCAGGAAACCTGCCTGATGTTCGGAACCTGCTATGACAGGGTCCGTCCTGACAAGGATGGATGGTAGATGAAAAAACTGATCATATTGATTTTTATCTTTTCCTTTCTGGTGAAATCATTTTCATCCCATATATATGTTTTTGATAATAACAGTGGAGAAAAAATCTACTATGTCACGATTTCTTATGAAAATAAAACTTATCAAACAAAAACTCCATTTGAAGTAGAAAAGGGAAAAGAGATAACAGTCTCTTCATTGGGATATAAATCTCTAACATTTATAACTTTAGAGGAAACTTTAAAAATCTATCTTGAAATTGAACCTTTTGCATATAAACCGCTTGTAGTCGAAAAAGAGAGGATAAGAGATGAAGTTTTAAAATTGGAAACAAAAAATAAAAATTTGGTTTCGGTTATAAAAAAGTTTCCTTCTGTAACTTTGAGAGAGTACAACAGAAGTTATGTTATTTCAGTAGATGGACTTCTAAATGAAGATAACCAGATCTGTGTTGATGGTGTTCCAATAGTTAACCAGCAGTCAAGAACTGTTCCCATAAACCTTCTACCAAAAAACCTTTTTTCATCTGTTAGTTTTTATAAAAATGGTATATCAAATTTTTATGGTGAGAACATTTTTTCTTCTGGAATAAATTTTGAAATAGAAAAACCTGATAGATCAAAAGTGAATATAAATTTTGATGACAAAAAATCTTATGATATAGATTTAACGCTGTCATTAAAAGGAATTAAAGTTGGAAACGAAACCTTTGATAAAAAGGATATGGTGGTTCCAGGTGGTGAAAAAATTTTAAACTCTTATCAGAAGGGATATTTGAATTATTTTTATTTTAATAACAACATTTTTTCGAGTCTAATAATCGATGGAAGGGTTAAAACTGGTGACCCTGGGATTTTAGGGCATAGATTTTATAACTCAACGATTTATGAAAAAAATAGAATTATAAACTTTAAATTTTTGACTGCAAAAAATTTAGAAATTCTATTTTCCCATAATTTTTACACTTATGTTTACGATAACAAGGATCTTGTAATTTATGACACTTCAAAAACATGTTCTGATAACATAATTTTGAACTACAATTATTCACAAACAAGTGTTGGTTTGTTTTTTCAAAAAAACTGGATAGTATCGACTAACGTTTTATATTCAAACGAATTCTTTTACGGTATTTTTTCAAATTTTGTTTTAAAATCTTTTGAAATTTCAAACTCGTTTTCGTTCTCATCTACCTTCAAAGATGATAATTTGAAAAACAATTTTGTGTATAGTTTTTCAATTTTAAAAAATTTCAAATTTAACGAGTATCTTGTAACCCACTCTTTGAAAATATCAACCAGAAGACCCACTTTCAACGAACTTTACTGGACTGGAGATATTTTCACTCAAGGAAATGAAAAACTTGTAAACGAAAAACTTTATTCATACCATCTTGCTTTTTCAAAAGAGGATAGGAAATTTTTTGGTGGCTTCAATTTTTACAAAGACCTTATAAGATGGATAAACGAAAATGGTATATATACTCCTGAAAATATCCTTAAAACTTATAACCCTTTCATAGGTTTTCAGTACAACAAAAAGATATTGAGTTTTAACAACTCTTTTGTATTCACCATTTCTCCGATGTATCTGAACAGGTTCAAGATGCTTTTATACACATCTTTTATAAACATGAACTATTCTTTGAGTTACGAGTTCAAAAATTTAACTTTTTCTCTTTATTTTGAGTATCGATCGAAGAGGTTTTTAAACAATGAAAACACAAAATATTTACCATCCTATCTCTCTCTTGATGAAATAAACCTTGATTATAGGTTGAAAAATTTAAATATAACTTTTTCGTTTGATAATCCATTCGATTTAAAAATTGAGAGTGTAAGAGGATACATTGAAGAGGGAAGAAAATTCTCTTTAAACCTAAAAATGGAGGTATGATGAAAAAAGTTTTTTCTGTTCTATCTGTTTTGTCGATTTTGTTGTTAGGCATTTCCTGTTCTCTGTTTAAAAATGAGAAGATGGAGAGTTCAATCTATATTCTCGATTGGGAAAAAGAAGCGGTTTATACGGTGGATTCTCTATTCCAACTTCAATCAACTCCACTTTTGATAACCGGTTCAGCACCTACAGATATATACGTTGATGATAAAAACATTTACATAACAAATTCAGGATTTGGGGGTATACCAACGATAGAGAAGTTTGATTTATCTGGAAACAAAATTTCACAAATAGAGAGGGGAGGACTGAGTTCACCTGCTTATATTGATGCTTCCGACGATTATATTTTTGTTACCGATTGGCTTTCGAATTCAATTTTTAAAATAGAAAAGGAAAGTTTTTCAATAATAGATTCATTATCTGTTACAGCACCACAGGAGGTTATTTACAGAGATGGATTTTTATATGTAGGTTCAAACAACACCTCCTTGAATGGTCATATTTATAAAATATCAGAAGATTTTAACAATATTGAAACAGATATTGCTAAAGGTTCAAATCCCTCCTACCTTGATCTTGATCAAAACAATAATGTTTATGTTTCTCTGGTTGGAAATTATAATGATATAAAAGGTAAAATTAAAAAGGTAAAAGATGGTGTTGATGTTGATTCTTTAGAGTTTGATAATTTTCTTGGAAAAGTGAAAGTTGTTGAGGATAAAGTGTTTTTAACAGATATATTCAATAAATTATACATTCTTGATACAGATTTAAACATCATAAAAACTCTTGAAATTCCATCCCCTTCAGATATAGAATATTTCAAGGGAAAAGTCGTGGTTTCAACAAATGTGGGAAAATTATATCTTGTTGATTTTTCAGAACTTACATTGGTCGATTCTTTGAGTTATGAAATACCTCTAAAGGTTGCCGAAATGTTTGTAAAATAATAAAAACCATAAGTTCTTTTATTTTTCAACATATTGTATTTTACAAAACTCGACCCCACTATATTTTGTGGGGTCTATTGACATTTTTCAAGTGAGTGATAATATTTTTTGAAAAAAAATGGAGGAATGGGTGACCAAGGTTGAATTCATAAGAAAAAGAGATGGTAGGCTGGAAAAATTTGATGAAAACAAAATTACTGAAGCGATTTTTAAGGCAGTAAAAGCTGTTGGTGGAACAGATATTGAACCAGCGAAAAAGATAACGAATCAGATAGTTGCTGTTCTTGAGGTTCTGTATAAAGATGGCAGAATTCCAACAGTCGAAAATGTGCAGGATCTTGTTGAAAAGATGCTTATCGAAGCAGGTCATGCCAAAACAGCAAAAGCGTATATACTTTACAGAGAGCAGCATAACCAGATAAGAAAGAGTAAAGAGTTGATAAAATATGGTATCGATTTGATGGATGAATACATTGAAAAGATAGACTGGAGAGTTAACGAAAATTCGAACATGTCATACTCTTTACAGGGGCTTAACAACCATATCTCTTCATCGATTTCAGCCTCATACTGGCTTGAAAAAATCTATCCAAAAGAGGTTGCAAATGCACATAGAGATGGAGATTTACATATACACGACCTTGGTATGCTTTCCGTTTACTGTTGTGGATGGGATCTTGAACTCCTTTTGCTTAAAGGTTTAGGAGGTGTTTCAGGAAAAATAGAATCAAAACCTGCAAAGCATTTCAGAACCGCTCTGGGACAGATAGTTAACTTTTTCTATACATTGCAGGGTGAAGCAGCTGGAGCACAGGCGTTTTCAAACTTTGATACCTATCTTGCTCCATTCATAAGATATGATGAACTCACATATGAAGAGGTTAAACAGGCGATGCAGGAGTTTGTTTTCAATGTTAATGTTCCAACAAGAGTTGGATTCCAGACGCCTTTCACAAATGTAACGATGGATCTTGTTTGTCCTGAAACATTAAAAGATGAGAGAGTGATAATCGGCGGAAAAAGGATGAATGAAACATACAAAGAGTTTCAACAAGAGATGGACATGTTTAACAAAGCGTTTGCAGAAGTCATGATGGAAGGTGATGCAAAGGGAAGGATTTTTACATTCCCGATTCCAACATACAACATCACAAAAAATTTTGATTGGGACAATCCAAATCTTGAGAAAATATGGGAGATGACCGCAAAATATGGTATACCTTATTTCAGTAATTTTATAAATTCCGATATGGATCCCTCAGATGCAAGGAGTATGTGTTGTAGATTGAGGTTGGACAACAGAGAGTTAAAAAGAAGGAGTGAAAAGATCCAGTTGAATCTACTTTCAAATAAAGATTCTTTTCAGGAACATAAACAGGAAAAACATCCAAAAAGAAGCGGTGGTCTTTTCGGTGCAAATCCGATGACTGGTTCTGTTGGTGTTGTAACGATAAACATTCCAAGAATAGCTTATAACAGTAAAAATAAAGCGGACTTTTTCTCAAAACTCGAAAAGATGATGGAAATAGCTAAAGAATCTCTTGAAATCAAAAGAAAAGTTCTTGAAAAGTTTACAGAGGATAACCTTTATCCATATTCTAAGGTTTATCTTGAAGAGGTAAAGAAAGCTAATGGAAAATATTGGGCGAACCATTTTTCCACTATAGGACTTGTTGGAATGAACGAGGCGTGTTTAATGCTTGTGGGAGAAAATATTGGTCAGGAAAAAGGAAAAGAGTTTGCGCTTGAAACTTTAAAGTTTATGAGAGAAAAACTTGAAAAATTTACAGATGAAACCGGGAACCTCTATAACCTTGAGGCATCCCCAGCTGAAGGAACATCGTATCGACTTGCAAAAGAGGACAAAAAACGTTTCCCGGATATCATAACAGCAGGAAAAGATGTTCCATATTACACAAACTCAACACAACTTCCGGTTGGTTTTACAGATGATCTTTTTGAAGCGTTAAAATTGCAGGACGAACTCCAGTGTCAATATACAGGAGGAACTGTTTTGCATGGATTCATTGGTGAAAGAATATACTCTTCTAATGCTTGTAAAAAACTTGTGAAAAAGATAGCGGAAAATTTCCATCTACCATATTTTACGATAACCCCAACATTTTCAATATGCCCTGTTCATGGATATATTCCTGGAGAGCATAACTATTGTCCTTACGATCATACGACTGAAGAACTTGAAAAATTTGGTGTTGAAATATATGTCGAAAAAGGAGAGTAAATGGAAGAGGTAAAAGTTGTTTTAAAAGGTGAAGAAAAAGATGTTAAAAAGGTGAAAGTGATTCCAACAGAGATTTACAGCAGAATAGTTGGTTATTTCAGACCTGTTAACAACTGGAACGAAGGTAAAAGGGAAGAGTTCAAAGACAGAAAAGAGTTCAAACTTTAAAAATTTTTTAAATGGTCACTGTAAAAGGTTTTCAAGGGATAACTACACTTGATTTTCCCGAAAAAGTTTCATCCACAATTTTTCTTGCTGGATGTAATTTCAGGTGCCCTTTCTGTCATAATCCTGAACTTGTAAAAGATTTTGATATCATACAGACGATAGATGAAAACAAATTGTTTTCGCTTCTTAATGAGAGAAAAAATTTTATTGAAGGTATCAGTATAACAGGTGGTGAACCCTTAATGAGTGAAGAAATTGTTGATTTCATAATAAAGTTAAAGGAAAAATTTGAACTTCCAGTAAAGGTTGATACAAACGGTTACACTCCAGAAATTCTTGAAAAAGTTTTAACGAAAAACCTTGTTGATTATGTTGCTATGGACATAAAAACCTCCCCTTCAAAATATATCGTTGCTTCTGGAATAACAATTGATTTTGAAAGGATAAAAAATTCTGTTGAAATCTTGTTGAATTCTAAAATCGAGTATGAGTTCAGAACAACGATGGTTCCACAACTTGTTACACTCGAAGATATAAGAGAGATCGGGGTTTTAATAGCAGGTGCGAAAAAATATGTGATTCAGCAGTTCAGAAACATTAAAACTTTAAACGATGATTTTAAAACGATTAAACCTTACAAACCTGAAGAGTTAAAAAAAGCAAGAGATATAATGACACAGTTTGTGAACAATGTTTCAATAGTTGGTGTTTAACTTCGGTTTTTTATAAAATTAAAAAGATACTCTTTTTTCAACATTATTCTAAAGAGTTTTTCATCAAAATCCTTTTTTTCTACCTCTCCATTTGAGATCCATAAAGAAAGTGAATCCACCATATATTCAAAAAGAGTATCGTTCATGAGAATGAACATATCAACTCCACTTTTAAAAGATTCCTTTAAAACTAAAAATGGATTTTTATTGGATTTTGATGCTATATCATCAGCAATTATAACAATATTTTTGTTCTTATCTCGAACAAGTTCTACTATTTTTTGTGATCTTATAGCGGGTAGGGTGTCAAGGAAAGGATAAATTAGATTTGAAAGCATCACAAATGAGACCTTATCAAAAAAATGGTAAAACAGATCTATATTTTTATCAAACAGTTCTTTACCACCTTTAAATTTTGGTATAACGACATCCGAATTATCAAAAGTTTCACCATATCCTGGAAAAAGTTTTACACAGTTCAATATTTTCATACTTTTGTGAATAGAGATATATAATTCAATGAATTCCTGAATGGAATCGACAGTTGATACAATATTTCGATCTGTTCTTCTCATCATCGAATTTTTTTGATATGATATATCAAGGACAGGTGAAAGGTTTAAATTTACTCCTAACCTTTTTTGGTTTAAAACCATATTTTTTATAATTATTTCTCTTCTTTCATAATCATGAAAAATCGAATTTAAGGATGGGGTTTTTTCTATGAAAGACAATCTATCAACCTTTCCTCCTTCCTGATCGATACAGATCAAAGGCGGGACTTTAAAGTTTTTTGTTAAAGAATCAACAGGAATTTTTTTATAATATATCTTTTTTAAAAGGTTTCTTGATGGAATGATTCCACCCGGTGTATTCTCAGTAAAATTAAGATCGTTTCTGTAAACTATGAAAAGTTGAGAAACCTTTTGTTGTAAAGTCAATGTATCGTAATAAAGTATAAGATCACTCTTTTTAATCGTATATCCGGACAGATTTTCGCACAAAAGTAAAAAAAATGTAAAAATGATTATATGCATAGAAAAATTATAAAAATCGATCAGAATAAAGTCAAACTATTTTTTTAACATTAGTAACTTTTTGTTGTTGTTAAAATAAATATCAAAATTTTTCAAATCATGTTTTAAAACTTTTCTTCCTGCTCTATCGAAATAGATTTTTTTATCTTCACTTTTCAATATTTCTTTTTCTTTTACTTTTTTTGTTTGATTGTATGGAGTGTATTTTAAAAATAATGTATATTCAAAAAATCCTGTTGATAGAACTATTTTTGTGAAAAATGGAGGTGAATTTCTTTTGATAAAAACTTTTGCAGTTTTTTTAGAGTGAGGATCTATAATCCTGCAATTTTCAAATTCAATCGAATCAATAAAACTGCTTAGAGAGGAGCAAAAAATTAATTGAGGATTATCAACATTTGAACATATTTCGAAATTTCTATTTATTGAAATATCAATGGTTTCTTTAAATGATATTCCTTCGTGAAAATCAAAAAGAAAGAGAGTGTAATAGTAATATAGTATGCTCTGATCATAATATTTTAGGTTTTTTAAAAGCAGAGATTGTGCGATTCTGTTATCTTTTAGTGAACCAAAAAATTTATTCTCAAATGAAAGTACGGGATAATCGGTTACATAGTAATCGATGTAGTTTGTTGTGGTATCATAGAAAACATCGATGTATAAAGGCAGGATCTTAACAACACTTCCTTTATACATGTAATTTCCATCATACGATTCTTTTATGTTGAAAAGTTCTTTGATCCTTTTTCCCTCTTTGTCGTATCCAAAAACATCTCCTCCTTCAACGATCAGGGGAATGTTTTTTGAAATCAATTTTTCTATAAATTTTGATTCATCCGAAGTAATATGGTATATCTTTGGATAAACACCATAAGAGAAAAAGTAAGAGGAATAAAAGATTGATGTATCGATTCTGTTTGAAATGTTTACAAAAATCTTCATCGAATCTTTTAAAAATGTTAAAAAGTTTGAGTTTTGATAGTTGTTTAATGGATCGAAAAAAAACAGGGAAAATCTTTTGCTTGTTAAAATCATAATTGAAACTGTGTCCATTATAAAACCATTGGAATATTCAATCGTTATTTGATTTGTATCGTTAAAAAATGTAAAATGGTTCCATATGATAATCTTTTCAAAAGGAGTTTTTATCCAAAAAGTATCTTTTAACACTTTGTAACCGTTATTTAAAAATTTTATTTTAATACTTTCTGAAGGAAAGTCGTTTATTTTTGATATTAAAATTCCAAGTTGATATTCCTGGTTCTCATAGAAAATTATAGTTTCATTTGATATAATTGAATCAATCACGATTCTGAACATGTTTACAGGAAAGGAAAAATAAAAATTAAACGAATCAACCTTGATATTAAAATCTAAACTCTTTACACCTTTTAAAGATTTTACTGTCACTTTATAAAACTCTTTATCAAAAATTATATTTTCGAGAATTTCACAAGAGTTTGAGATGAATCTTATCCTTTGTTGATCGATATTACTATTTAGTTTGAAATAAATCTGTACAGGTTCTCCTTCCTCTATCATACCGTTGTTGTTTGATAAACTATCTGAAAAAAAGATTGTGTCTATGTAAATGGAATCACGATCCAAATAGAACGAATCAATAAATAAAACACCATTTTTATATGATGAAATATAGTAGAAAGATTCAGGTTTTAAGTTAAAAAATCTGTAGTAGAATTTCGTGGTTTCAAAGAAGTTAAAAGTATCAAGAATCTTTTCCTTTGAAAATATGTTTATTTTGCAGGGTTGGAAAATGTTTATTTCTATTAAAGAATCTGATATTTTACAATAGTTTGAAATAAGATAGGGTTTGTTTGTAGAAGATTTTTTCATACTCAAAACTGGAACCCCAAAAAGATTGTATGAAAGTAGTTGGGAGATAGAGTAGTCGTTTATACCAGCATAATTTAAAAACGAGAAAACCAATTTGGTATACAGATCCAAAAAGATCGATTCACTTTCCGTTTTTTCAAGTTTAAAACAGTTATCGTTAAAAAAATCAAAAAATTTGTTCATCATATAATTGTTGTATTGGTAAAAAGTTTCAGATGAAGATGAAAGGGTTAGTATCGAATTACAATTAGAAACAAGAAGTGATTCAGAAAAAGATCTTTCAAAGTTCGAATTTTCTTTATCAAAACTACCAACAAGACATGAAAAGAAAAGAAAAATTCCACTTTTTGAGAAATTTAAAGAATAGATATCACTTAATGAAAAATCTGGAAGAACCGTTGAAATCGTATTACCATGACCTCTATATGTAAAAATGAAATTGTCTGTTTCCTGATTCAACATGTTTAACTCAAAGAACCAGTTGTATTGAGGAAAGATCAAAGAATCAGGTAATTTCTCATATGTGTAAGTGTATTTTGGAAAAGAAGAATTCGTTTCTCCATATATTTTTCCTTTTATAACTTTGTTGATAAAATAAGGATATGTAAAATAAAGATAATCTTCTGTTGAGTCCTGATTGTAATCATAGAAAGGGGAAGAAAAGATAAAATTAACATTTGAGTTATCAAAAAGAAAATTTTTCAATTTTTCAATATAAATGTCCAACTGGTTCTGGTTTGAAACAGGGATCCTCGAAACAGGAACAAAGAAAGTATCACAAAATGGATTTGAAAATAACATATCTGATGAAAAATATTTTAATGTGTAAGGGTTTAAACAGTTTCTATAGGGATTGATTCTCTTTTCATCACCAATAAGGATTATACAGCAAAGTTTTTTCGTATTTTTAACCGAATCTATAATGTGTTTAACAGAATTAAAAGAGGCGTCATAGTTTACGATGTTGATATATTGGTATCCCAAAGAGAGTAGCATGAAATTCAATTCATCAGGAGTAATATCCTTCTGATGAACTACAAGGACATTTTTTTCATAGTTGAAGATCAATTTTTTTGAAAAAGGAAAAAATTTTACTTCAAAATCGTTCATATCTTGTTCCATCCTTAATGGATAAGAAAATGTCTGGAGAAAGAAAAGTAAGATGATAAAGTTAAATATCTTTTTCATATTTCCTCCTTTTGTAAAATTTTATGTAATTTTTTACAAAAAGTCAAGATGGTTTTTTTGTTATTTTTTTCTTGACTTCAACCTGTGTATAGTTTAATCTATGAACTATAAGGAGGGTTTTATGAAAAAATCCATAATATTTTTCTTAAGTTTTTTGACGATTTTTGTAATATTATTCCCTCAAAATTTCAGTAATGTGAGAATATTTTTGTGGGATAATGACAACGGACTTACCTTTCAAGATCCTGATAACCCTGACAAATACATAGGATATGAAGAAAATCTAATACAATCGTTTGGGATACTTGGATTTTCAAAAGATTCTCATAATCTTGATATCAATAATACTTTACCTCCTATAGAAGAACTATTGCAGTATGGAGCAGTTTTTATTACATGTGGACCTCGACCTGCTTTAACCACAATAATTTCACAAAGTGATATAGACAAACTGAAAGAGTACCTTGATAGTGGAGGGTGTTTATATCTTGAAGGTAACAACATTGCGGATTATCTTGATAGAACTGATGTAAATTTTCTAAATATGTACTTTAATAACTATCTACTCTATAGTGGTGGTACGAACTATTCTTATGTTGAAACAGTTTACACCGATACAACATCAAACTTTTGCAGATATTATGAATTTGTGTATCCTGCAGGGACTGCTCCCGATTATTCTATAGATCAACTTGGAAACTTTTATGGAATCGGTGAACCATACTATTATCCATTCCTTGTTTTCAATGCAAAAGGAAAACTTTACAGGTCAACAGCAACAGCGTATACACCTCCGGAGTCGAAAGCACCATACTATTTCCCTGGAAAAACAGTGATGCAAACAACAGATTTTGGTGCTTACGCTTTTCCATATAAACAGGGTAAAGATATACCGGATTCGATGAAAAATATTCTCATAAGAACAAGTTATTTAAGAGATATTTTGAGATTCTTCTCGATTGGAAGAACTCTTGTGATACAGGATGATGGACAGGTTGCAAAATCTACTTATGATCTTTTAAAAGCACTTGATAATAATGGAATTGAGTATTTTTATGTAAATTTAAAACCGACCGGAACCTATCCAAATTATACTTTTCTTTCAAAATTCACAACAGTAATTCTTTACACAGGAGAATATGGAGAACCATTTGTTTTACCAAATGACACATTCAATTTACAAAGATATCTTACCTATGGAGGGAACATTCTTGTTTCAGGTGAAAATCTTGCTTAATCGTATGGAATACCTGGGCAAAACTTACAAACTGATGAGTTTCCATTTTTAGCATACTTTTTGTGGATTGATTACAGATCAAGCATTTACGATGATGTCTTCTTCACAGCAGATAAGACAAGTTTTTATTCTTTAAATCCGTATACATCATTAATACAGCAGGTTGAAGCAACTTCTTCAAATGTTGATTATGTTATGCCTTTTCCAAGAGACACTTTCGTAAATGTAAACTACTATCTTGGAAAATCAAAAGCACCTGTATATGTTGGTGTTAACAATGTTGCAAAAACGCATAAGTCAGTATTTTTTGGTTTTCCTCTGGAATATATTGATGGTAAGAATCTTGACCAGTTGATAAAAGAGACATTTTCAAACTTTTTTGATTATGATCTTAGTTTTAACTTAACAAGATCGAATGAAACCTCACAAAAGGATGTTATTACAAAAGAAAACGAAGAAAAAATGAAAATTTTTCTTTCTGAAAATAAGATAATACTCGAAAACATTAGTTCTGCAAAACTTGTTGATTGTAACGGTAAAATTTTGAAAACACTTTATCAGGGAGAAAATGATTTAAAAGAATTACGAAGAAATGGAATATTCTTTGTGATTTTTAAAGAAAATAATATTTTACAAAGTATCAAACTTTTGAAATTTTAAATTGTTGAATTTTTTTTGTTTTAACATATAATCTTTTCCATATGGGAAAAATAGTAATTATCGGTGGTGGAGGTCCTGCCGGACTTACAGCCGCATATCTTTTTTCAAAAAATAAAAACTATAAAGTTATCCTTTTTGAAAAATCTGACAATCTCGGTGGAATCGCAAAAACATACAACTACAATGGTAACAGAATAGATCTTGGTGGACACAGATTCTTTTCAAAATCTTCGTGGGTAATGGACTTTTGGACTTCAATATTTCCAGTACAGACAGAAAGATCAAAAGATCAAATAATATTAAATCAATCCATTGATTTAAAAATGAGTGAGAGGATAGTTGATCCCGAAAAAGAGGATAATCTCTTTCTTATAAGGAACAGATTATCAAGAATCTTTTATGGTAGAAAATTTTACAGTTATCCTGTAAGTTTATCTTTTGAGACATTAAAAAACCTTGGTATTTCAAAAAGTTTTAAAATCGGACTGGACTATTTAAAAGTCAAGATCAAACCGATCAAAGAAGAAAAGAATCTTGAAGATTTTTTTATCAACAGATTTGGATTTGAACTTTACGATACATTTTTCAAGGACTATACAGAAAAGGTATGGGGGGTTTCATGTAAAGATATTGAAGCGAGTTGGGGAAGGCAGAGGGTCAAAGGACTTGATATAGGTAAAGCGATAATCCATGCGATAACAAAAAATTTTAAGAGTAAAAATATTGATCAAAAAGAGGTTGAAACGAGTTTGATCGAAAAATTTTTATATCCAAAATATGGACCCGGACAATTCTGGGAAGAACTTGGTAATCTTGTTGAAAAAAATGGCGGAAAAATAGAAAAAAATAAAAAAATTGTTGGAATAGTTTTAAAAGATAACAAAGTAATATCTATCAAGGTTGAAGATAAAAACAAAAAAATTGAAAAAATCGAGTGTGATTATTTCATATCAACTCTTCCGATAAAAGATCTTTTTGAAGGAATCGAAGGAGACAATATTCCTGATGATGTAAAACGGGTTGCATTGAATTTACAGTACAGGGACTTTTTCACTGTTGGAGTTTTACTAAAAAAACTCTTACTTGAAAATAAAACGAAAATCAAAACGGTAAACAATATCATTCCGGATAACTGGATCTATATTCAGGAAAAGGATGTTAAGGTTGGAAGAGCACAGATTTTTAACAACTGGTCACCATACCTTGTAAAGGACTTAAATTTTGTCTGGATGGGCCTTGAATATTTCGCAAACACTTCTGACCCGATCTGGAATCTTGAAGAAGATCTTTTAAAAAATTTTTCCTATGAAGAGATGGAAAAAATCGGGTTTTTTAAAAAGGAAGATGTTCTTGATAGTATAATTTTAAAAGAAGAAAAAGCGTATCCTGCATATTTTGGGGTTTACAGAGATTTTGATATTGTAAAAAATTATTCTGATAAGATTGATAACCTTTTCTTAATTGGAAGAAATGGAATGCATAGGTATAACAACATGGATCATTCGATGCTCAGCGCCAAGGAATGTTATGAGATAATCACTGAGAACAAAAAAAGTAAAGAAGCGATCTGGAATGTCAATGCAGAGGAATCCTATCATGAAACAAAAAGTTAAAGATTTTATTTCAAAATATTATCTCTTGTTAACGTTCATCCTGTACACAATATTGTTCTTTTACTTTCTTCTTTTTTTTAGGTACCAGATCAACCCCGATGGGATTTCACTCATAAACATCGCAAAAAAATATTTATCAGGAAATTTTAAACTTGCTGTCAACGGTTATTGGTCTCCATTGATATCTTTTTTACTTATTCCTTTTTTGGTAGTTTTTAAAGAAGGTGTAATCTCATTTAAAATTTTATCATATTTTATAGGTTTATTCTCAATATACTTGTTTGATAGATTTTTAAAAAATGTTGGTATTGTATCAAACTACAAAAAAATTTTTTTGATTTTTTTTGTCCCAATTGTCACAACACATTTTACTCTTATAAAAATTACATCAGATTTTATAATTACAACCTTTTTCCTGTTTTTATTATCATTTTTAGTTGATGAAAATCTTTTCAATAAAAAATATTCCTTTATTTTACTTGGATTTATAGGTTTTTTAACATACCTTGCAAAAACATACGGTTTTTTCTTCTTCCTTGGTCTTTTGATAATTTTATTCTTTATCAATTTGATTAAAAGAGATTTTCGGAAAATAAAATATTTATTCCTATCGGGAATAGTTTTCATTGCTCTATCCTCAATCTGGATCTTTATTATCTCTGCAAAATACGGTTATCCAACAGTTGGAACAACAGGTAAGTTCAACTATACAACTTTGACAATTGATACTTTAAAACTGAAAGAGGTTTATACACACCCTCTTCCCC
Organism: Caldifarciminota bacterium; assembly: GCA_037481815.1. Taxonomy (GTDB): domain Bacteria; phylum Hydrothermota; class 32-111; order 32-111; family 32-111; genus 32-111. Next base: position 3,230 of record JBBFKX010000003.1, on the reverse strand, counting down.
CACCAGATTCACTTTCAACATCTTTCTGGGATGACCCTTCTTATGTAAAACATCCAGAAGTTAGTGTTAAAATGGTATTTGAAAATTTGAATTATTATTTAAAAATCGTTTCTGAGAGAACATTGAGAACATTCAAACTTTTATTATCCTTTTCTTTATTTTTACCTTTATTTTTTATTTTATCTGTCTTTCTATTTATCAAAAAGAAAAAAAGAAAAAATCTCTTTCTGATTTTTTTTGCATCAATCATATCTTTTATTGGGTATTTACCTGTTGAAATTGAAAGAAGGTATATTTTTATCAATTTTTATTTAATCGCTTCCCTCTTTTTGATTGTTTTAGAAAATTTTAAAATAAGAAATTTTTTAAAAATCCTATCTTTTATTTTGATTTCATTATCATTTTTGATAATGCCTTTGAAAGAGTTGAAGTCTGATCTTAACTCTGGAAAAGATGTTTACAACCTTTCATCAGAATTGAAAAATCTGAATATCTCAGGAAATGTTGCATCAAACTTAAATAGAAAGAACACTACATACATCTCATATTATCTTAATTTAAAATATTATGGAACTTTTTATTACTCAAATGATAAGGATAAACTTTTGGAAGATTTAAAAAGATATAAAATTTCATACTATTTTTACTATGGCAATAAACCATCGTTTTTTGATTCAACACACATTATATACAGAACATCTTTTCAAAATGAAAGTTTAAAGATTTACAGAATAGATGAATAATAATTTTTCAGAAATTTTAAGAATTGAAAACCTTTTTTTAAGATCAAAATATATTTTAAAAGGATATTTTTCAGGTATCCATAAAACTCCATACAAAGGATTTTCGTCAGAATTTTCTGAGTACAGAGAATATATTCAGGGTGATGATTTTAAAAAGATTGACTGGAAAGTTTTTTTAAGGAGTGAAAAACTTTTTGTAAGAGAAAATGAAGGTGAGTCGGATACCGATATTCATGTGTTTCTTGATTCTTCAAAATCCATGCAATTTTCAAACAAATTCGAATATGGAAAAACATTACTTTTTGTTTTCGCTTTGATTTCAAAAAGACAGAACGATTCTTTTGGTTATTCGCTCTATAATGACAGGATAAGAATTTTTCATAAACCATCAAAAAAGCAAAACCTTATTTTTCAGATCTACCAAGATCTTGAAAAGATAAAACCAGAGGGAGAAACAGAAGGTGCAAAAGTTTTACAGGGAATTTTACCAAAAGTAAAAAAATCAACTTTTGTTATTTTTATAACAGATTTTGGAGAGAATCTTGAAAACATTATGAAAACGATTTCCATATACAAAGTTTTTAAAAACGATTCGATAGTTTTTCATCTTCAGAGTAAAGAAGAGTTTGAAAGAAAAAATTTTGAAAATGTATATTTGAAAGATATGGAAACAGGTAAAACTCTTTTTCTTGATTCTTCTTCTGATAGGTTGAAAGTTTTAAAACAAAGGAATGAAAGGATAAAAAAGATCTGTTATGAAAATGGAATAGATTACAACCATATAATGATCGAGGAAGGATTTGAAAAACCACTTTCAAAATTCTTTTTAAGGAGAAAGAGTGTTTTTCTATAGAGAGTATATTTTTATCCTTTTTTCTCTTTTACCTTTATTTCTGTTTCTCTTGATATTTTCAAAAAAATTCAAAAAAGTAAAAAACTATCCTTATGTTGATATTTTTAATGAAGAAGAGAAAAGTATTATAAAAAAGGATTTAAAAATTTTCATATACATTTTCAAAATAATTCTCTTTTTACTCTCATTTTCGTTTTTAATACTTTTTTTATCAAAACCATACATAAGATCAAAAAAAATCGAATTTCTTCTTGTATATATAGACAACACTCCATTTTTAAATCTTAAAAGTGAAAAGGTAGATAGTATTATCAAAGAGTATAAAAAAGGGAACGATTTTGAAAAAATTTTGATTTTTGATAATAACGAAAAGGTCGATTATCCATTCAAAAAAGAAAAAATTTTTTCTGGAGAACTTTTAGAAAAAGAGAGTGTGATCAGAAATTATGTTAGATTGATACAAAAAATAAATTCTCCGTCAATAAAAACAGTTTTGATTTCAGATAGAGTATATGAAAGGTTCAGGGATGACTTTGATTTTATAAAAATTGATAACGATTTTGATATTCTAATCCTTGATATTTTTCCTGTGATCAAAATTTTTTCAAAAGATGAAAAGGTTGTATCCTTAACTGTAAACGATAAACAAGAAAAGGTTTTACTAAAAAAAGGAATCAATTTTTTCGATATTTCATTTGATTCTTTAACTTTTTTAAAAGTTTTTAACGATTCAATAAAATTTTCAAAAACAATATTTTTAAAAAACAAAAAGGTAAACAACCTGATAAATGACAAGAGTATCAAGATAGCACTCAAAGCACTGGGATATGAAACAGGTAAAAGTGATATTTTTATTTCTGAAAAAGATGATATAAAAAAAGGTATTGTTTTTTTTAATGAATACATGTTCAACACAACACTAGGAAAAAAGGAAATAATTTTTAAGGATAAAAATTTAAAGGAAGTTATAAAAAATGGTTTTGACAATCTTTACTATAACAAGATTTCGAACATCCCACAAGAACCGTTAATAGTTGATGAAGAGGGGAATAAACTTGTTTCATTTTCAGATGAAAAATTTTATGTTTCTTTACCTCTTGATACGACTCTGTCTAACTTTATCTTGACTTCAGGATTTTTACCTCTGTTGAATTATATGCTCGATTTTTTCTCAAAAAAAAATGTTGATTTTGACAGAACAATTTTTGATTATAGAGATGAAATTTTAAAAACTGGTCTATCATTTTCAGGCGAAGATCCAACTTTAAAATTAAAAGATATGAGTAAGATCTTTTTCATCCTTTTTTTGATAGCAACTTTTTTGTTTTTGTTGGTATAGAAAATCGGTTTTTGTTTTTTTAAGAACCAATTCCCAAAAATGTCAAAAAGTCAAGCACCGTCTCCGAGAATAAAAAACTGATATTCGGGAGTAGTGTAAATGGAGACACATTGTATAAGGAGATAAAATTTTGCAATGTTGGGTATGATACGATAAAGTTGGATTCAATAGTATTTGAGAGTGAGTGTTATGGAGTGAAGGGGAGTTTTCCTGAACTGATATGGGTAGGGGAGAGAGTGGGGAAAGAGATATGGTTTAAGGGGGATAGTTCTGGGAGATATCTTGATAGTGCATG
>JBBFKX010000002.1:0-431646 GCA_037481815.1 Caldifarciminota bacterium | reverse complement strand
AATCTTTAAATCAACATCAGCATAAGATCCACCCCTCTCTTAATCGCACCATTTCTGGTATGGAAACAAACTTAAACTATCACTGATAACAGGTGGTTTTTCTTTTCCCTCTTAATCGCACCATTTATGGTATGGAAACATATCAGAAACCTTAGGTATATATAATTGTCCATATCTCTCTTAATCGCACCATTTATGGTATGGAAACATTGCAAATATATTTATTATAACGTCAGTTCCTGGTTTTCTCTTAATCGCACCATTTATGGTATGGAAACTTACCAGGAGCATCAGTAAAAAATGCTGTCAGTATCACACTCTTTATTGCTCTATTTTTGGTTATTGGCGTTTATTTAATATTTTTGAAGCTTGATAATCCAAAACTTAGATGATATTTTTAAAAATTGACAGAATTTAATATTAAAAAACTTAAAAGAGGATAAAAATATGAAAACGACTTTATTGTGTACTGTTGGAACTAGTTTATTTGAAGGGAATTTAAAAAAATTAAATGAAAATTTTGAAAAAAAACCAGAAAATTGGAAAGAAATTAAAGATTCTTTTGAAAATAAGCAATGGGACAAATTATCTAAACTATTTCAATCTATAAATCCTTCAGAAAGATTTTGTGGCGCAGAGATTAATACAATTGAAGAAATAAGAAAGAAAAGCTGGTTAACATTAGAAAATATTATATTTTTTGTCTCTGATACTGAAGATGGCAAGAATACAGGTAAATTTCTTCAACTATATTATGAAAATAGAGAAGATTTAAATCTTAATAATATCGAAGTTGAAATAGTTGAGTTGCTTCAAGATAAAGATCCTAAAAAATTTAAAAAAGAAGGATTAAGAAATCTTGTTAAAAAACTTGGTAAAATGATTAAAAAATATGGATTAAATAATGTTGCAATAGATGCAACTGGGGGATATAAGGCACAAATAGCAGTTGCTGTTATTTTTGGTCAAGCGCTAAATGTTCCTGTGTTTTATAAACATGAAAAATTTAATGAAATTATAGATTTTCCCCCATTACCTATTTCATTGGACTATGATATTTTAGGAAAAAATGCTGATCTATTGTCTCTTTTAGAAAGAGAAGATACTATTGATAATACTAATGAAATTGAATTGGATGAAAAATTGAAAGTATTTATTGATATAATAGATACAAAAGAAGGATTTTTGTATTCATTAAATACTCTTGGAACTATATATCTTGAATCTTTTAGAATTAGGTATCCTAAAGCTCCAAATTTAACTAATTTGAATGATGATGAAAGAAAAGAACCAACATTTAGTGAGCATCATTATCCAGAAGGTTTTCAAGATTTTGTCTATGAAGTTTGGAGGAATAATAGATGGATCAAAACCTGCTATTCAATGCCCTATCATGGACAAGGAGCAATAAAAGGAAATTATTTCAAAGTTGATACTGGTAAGAAAATATTAATTGGAACATATAAAAGAGATGATTTTGGAGGAAAATTTGGAATCGAAATATCTGATAATAATAGTGTCAATTTAAATTGGGCAGCAGATTATCTAAATAGAGAATATGGAAATGAATAATTTTATTATTATAATTTGGTTAACTTGGGGACGGTGCTTAACTTGGGGACGGTGCTTGACTTTTTGACATTTTTTTATAAGTATATTTAAAAAAATAAGTTAACGGGGTGTTCGAAAATAAAAATATTAAAAAATTTTTAGTATCAAAAATCCAAATTATTTAAAACATTTCCTAATTTTGTAAATTTTTTATTTCCGAAAAAAAAAGAGTTTTTATGGGTACTTAGATGAAATTTTAACCTAAAGATTATGAATAGTTTTACATTAAAAAGGGAGAGGAAAATGGTTAATGATTTATTTATAAAAATATAACCATTATTTTATATAAAAATATTGATTTGGAAAAATTAAATAGTAAAGATGATTGTAGTTTTATTGGTATCCTGTATCCTTTTTAGACCTTTTGCTTTCAATTTACATTTAACAGATTTTAAAAAATGATTACTTTTGAATTATGGGATAATACAGAAAAAATTGTCCTGTTCTTAATGTTATAAAAACAAACTGAAGATAAAAAATTTTTAAAAATTTTTTGTTTTTCAAAAAAATTTAAGTTTATTTGTATTAAAAGCCCTCAAAATTCAAATTCATCAGAACGATTTAACTGGAAGCCATAAGGTTATGTTTTTTTGAAAAAATAACAAAAAAGGAGGGTAAATGGAAAAGAAAAAAAATAATCAAGTAACAATGGATGGGATAGTAAAGTTTCTTGTTGAGTATATGGAATTCTATTGTAAATTATATAATCATAAATTTTCAGATGATGAAAGGAGTGCAGATGAAATACTTAAAAGTATTTTTAGCAATGAAGAAAATAGAGAAGTATATAAATTTTTAATAGATTTTCATATTCATATTGTTCGTACGGGTATTCCATACTATTTTTTTAGTAAAATAGATACTGAAAATTTAAAACAGGTTGCAAAGTTTCTTTATTTTATAAGGCCGATAAATGAAATGGTCCATTGTTCTTTTGAACTTGGTAGAATTCTTAATCGTTATAACATAACAGAATCTATTTTAGTAGATATAATAAAAACTGGTAATACAACACCGGATTTTAAAAATGCTGTAAAAGATATAGAGAGAAATTTTAAAGATATATATAACATTTATACAACAATATTTATAGAGGAATTAAAAAATAGATCTTTTTTTGTTAAAGGCACTTATAAATCTTTCATTTACGATGATTTTATAGATCCATTTTGTTTTGTTTAGAAAATTAAATAAAAAGGGAGGGAAGAGATAATGGTAAAATTTCCTACAGTATTTTTGTGTGTAATTTTTCTTGTTTCTAAAATGATTATTGTCAGATTTATCATATTAAAAAATTTAAAAAAGGAGTAATATGTTAAACGGAAGAAAACAGATCACTGTTGAAACAATCTGCAATTACCTTTTGAAATATGCTGATTTCACATTTTATCTTTTTGGTAAAAATTATGATACAAAAAACATTATGAATCTTGATCAACTGTTTGAATATCTTTATTGCAATGATAAAAACAAAGATATATTAAAATTTATTTTAACAAATTTTTTACCTGAGCCAAGAGATATTGCTTCGGTTATCTTATATAATAAAGAAATTGCAAACGCTCCAGCAATTATTAAATCGGATTTTATTTATACTGTAATATGCAACAAAACTTTCTTTCCAATATTAGCTGATATTTTTGAAGTTGAAATGAAAAAGAAAAATATAATGATAGGGGAACTTTATGAAATTAGATACTTTCCTATATTTAGAATTGAAATTGAAAATCTACTAAATGATATTTCAACAAATTTGAAGACACTTGAAAATGAAATAAAAAAAGATATTGGAGAAAGAATAAAGAATTACTTTATTTATGATTTTGATGAATTCTATGATGTTGATGAAGAAGATTTACCTTACTAAAATATTTTTGTTTTTTGAAAAATTTTTCAGTTTTATTAACATAAAGGGAGGGATATGGAAAATTTAAAAATCTTTTTTAAATTTATTCTGACGATGATTGGGTTACTTTTTTTGATGATAATTATTGTTAGATTTTTGCTCTTTGTTTTCGATCCGTCATTTGGAATATTTGGAATAATAGTTGGTTTTATTTTTCTTGGTATAGTATATAAAATTTTTAACCCATAAAAGGAGGTAAAGTTGGGAATAAGATTTAGAAAAGTTATAAAAATTTTGCCCGGCTTGTGGTTGAATATCAATAAAGGTGGGGTTAGTGTTTCGTCGGGAGTTAGAGGTTTAAAATTTACATCAGGTAAAGAAAAATCGATAAGTGTTGGAATTCCGGGAACAGGACTTTTTTGGAGGAAAGTGTTTAAGAAGATAAAATAAAAATTTAAAGGGAGGGGTATGATAAATATAAAAATAAGTAATGAAGTTTTTAGGTTTCTTGAGACAATTGGAGCAAAATACAAACAAAGGGGTGGTGGGATAATCACTTTTAAAAATGCTGATGAGGCAACGGTTTTAGAATATCTCGGAACATACTTTTTAAGAAGCAAAATTGTGTCATATCTTGTGTTTAAAAATCTAATAGAAAATACAAACTATATTGAAACGATTAAAAATAAAAAAGAAATAAAAATACTCGATATTGGATGTGGTGCAGCACCCGAAATTTTTGGAATGATTAAGGCATTTATGAATAAAAAATTCAATCATGAGAGTTTTAAGTTTTATCTTGTTGACTCAAATCCTATAATGAAAAAATACTTTTTTAAGTATAAATATTATTTTGATGTGAAAAATAATACATGCACAAATTCAACATATTTGCTTTATGATTTTACATCAGAAGAAAAATTCTCTAACGGATTGAAAAATTTGATGGAATCACTAAAAGAAAAATTTGATATCATTTTGAATTTCAATATGATAAATGAATTTTACAGAACAGAAAACAAGGAAGAAAATTATAGAATTTTTGTAGAAGAAATGGTAAAATACCTAAACAAAGATGGTATAATATTTTTGACTGATGTTTGCGATAAAAATAACGATGGGAGGTTTTTCCCGATAATTATGAATAATGAATTGAAGAAATTTTACAGAAACAACAAAAATTATACGACTTTATTACCTGTGCAATGTAATTTAAATCACAACGATTGTGTCAACAATAATGGAGATTGCTTCACACAGATAAATTTTAAAATAATCAGAGATTTTGGATTTGGATCTATGGTGTATGATAATTTTAAAACAAATTATAAGATCATTCTTGAAAAGGGAACTGCTTCAAAGTTAGTAAATAAAAAGGTCGTTGATAATTCAAAATACATCGTTGCTGAAACATCGACAGGTTTTAATATTTGTGAAAATGGAAAGATTGAAAAATGTATTGAATTAACAAAAAATACAAAAGAAGGATATTTCTGGGGTTTATATGTATAAATGGAATAAAATTGAAAAGATTATTGATGGACAAAAAAAGGAAGGTGTTTGCCCTGTTATAATTTCAGCGAGTAGGGCGACCGATATACCTGCGTTTCATTCTGATTGGTTTTTCAGATGTCTTGAGAATGGCTATATAAAATGGGTTAACCCTTTCAACAACAAAGAGTCGTATGTCTTTTTTGATGAAACAAGAGTGATTGTTTTCTGGACAAAGAATCCAGAACCGATAATCCCATACTTAAAAGTGCTTGATGAAAGAAACATTGGATACTATTTTCAGTTCACTTTGAACGATTATGAAAAAGAAGGATTTGAACCGAATGTGATAAAACTTGAAGAAAGAATTAAGATATTTAAAAAATTGTCAGAAAAAATTGGAAAAGAAAAAGTTATATGGAGATTCGATCCATTGATTCTAAATGACCAACTTGATATTAATAAACTGACTGGAAAAATTGAAAACATTGCTAAAGAACTTAAGGGATACACAGAAAAATTGGTTTTCAGTTATGCTGATATTCAGATTTATTCAAAGGTAAAAAATAATTTAAGCAAAAAAAACATAAAATATATTGAATTTGATGATGAGAAAAAAATTGAAATAGCAAAAAAAATTTCTGAAATTGGTAAAAAGTTTAATCTTGAAGTTACAACATGTGCTGAAAATATTGATCTTTCAGTTTATGGTATAAAGAAAAACAAATGTGTTGATGATGAACTTATGGTCAGATTATTCAAGGATGACAAAAAGTTGATGGAATTTCTGGGATATGATGAAAATCTTTTTTCTGACTATGTTGAAAATAAAAAGTTGAAAGATAAAGGACAAAGAGCTGATTGTGGCTGCATCATGAGCAAAGATATTGGAGAATACAATACATGTATGCATCTTTGTGTTTATTGTTATGCAAATTTTTCTGAAGAAAAGGTAAAAGAGAATATCAAAAGATTTAGGGAGAAGGAATATGACAAAATTTAAAGCGGTTTTTGCTACCAATATTGGATTAAAAAGAGAAAACAATGAAGATTCTTTATTAGTTGATGATATGATTTTTAATCGAACGAATATGGAGGTTGTGTGCTCACATCGTTTTGAGAAAAACAAAACTATTTTTTCTGTTGCCGATGGGATTGGGGGAAACCAAGGAGGAGAAATAGCAAGTAGAATCGTTCTTGAACATTTAAGAGGTTATATCATAGAAAAAAATGATAAAAAAATTGAAGATCTTATAAAATCATCAAAAATCGAACTTGAAAATATTTCTCAAAATAACGAAAGATTATCAGGACTTGGAACAACTGTTGCAGGTATCGCATTTGATAAAGAAAAGATCGTCGTTTTTAATGTTGGTGATTCACGGGTTTATAAACTGTCAGGTAAATATCTTGAAAGATTATCAAAAGATCACTCAGTTCTTGAGATGTTGAAAGATAATGGAGTAACTGACAAGATAGAAAATGTTCCACATAATGTTATAACTTCTTCGATTTCAGGAGATGGAATAGAAAATATACCACAGATATATGTAATTGAAAAAGGTTTTGAAAAGGGAGATACATTTTTAGTTTGTTCAGATGGTCTCTGGGATAGTATAGAAATAGATGTGCTCGAAGAGGGGTTTCAAAAAGAAAATCTTGAAGAAACAGGAAAATTTTTACTTGAAAAAGCGCTCAAGAATGGAGGAAAAGATAATATAACCTTCATAATAGTGAGGTGTTTGGATGAGTAGTTATGTAGAAACAAGAATTTATTTGAATGAGAAGAAAAGGATCATGAACATTTTAAATAATAACTTAATGAAATGTGAGAGAAAGATATCAAAGATTTCTGATAAAAGAAAAGATGAAATTCAAGTTAAGATAAACGATCTTGCTAAAGAAATAAACAATGAAATTAGATATGAAAGAAGTTCAATCGTTATTGAGCAGGTTGAAAAAAATATGAGGAGAAATTTTCGGAAGTTGTTTGCCGAAATAAAAAAAATTGAAAATGAGGAAAATGAAATTGTTTTAACCAATAACACAAACATTACAAAAATTGAAAATGATTTGAATTTTGGTGAAATTGGAAATATTTTTGCTGATGATGTAAATTTAATAAAAAAAGAACTCAATGAAGTCAAAAACGAAAAAGACATATACATGCAGAGAGAAAAACTTGAAAACCTGAAAATCAAAAGTGATGAAATAGTGAATAAGTATCAGAACTATCTGGCAATGAAAAGTTCTAATTTGAAAGAAGAAAAAATTGTTTCAAACAATTCTTCTGTCAAACAGGAAAAGGTTCAATTACAACAAAAAAAGGAAAAAGCAAGGTTAATATATGAAAAAATAAAAAATTTTACTGGATTCGGTAAAAATGAAAATCAAGAAATTTTCGAAGAAATTTTAAAGTCGGACAACAAGACAAGAGTTGATACATTATATACACAACTTGTTTACAATTTTGAAAACATAAAAAAAATGAGTGTGATGAACGAAGTTTTGAAGGAGAAATTATCGGAATATCGAAGTAAAATGGTAAATGTTGAAAACAAAAATCGCAAATATCAGATTTTGATGAAAAATATAGGAAATTTGATTCGAGAGGATTTAATTGATCCCAATCAATATGAAAAGTTGGAAGAAGAAATTGAGCAATTCTTGTATGAAGAGGAAAGAAGAAACAAGTTAAAAGAAAAACTGCCTGTATTTGAAAAGAAGGTAAAAGATGAAGGATGGATTATACTTGATGAAAAAATTTTTGAAAAACTTATTGAAGGCGAAAGTGTTGAGATAAAAAAAGGAGAATATGTTGTGAAAGTGTCTTATAGTGATGGAAGGATAGTGACAAAGTATGTAAAAAGAAGTACAAAGCGAAAAGATTCTGTAAGTGATGTTGAAAAAAAAGAAGATGAAAATAACGCTAAAAAGTGGTGCACTTTATACAAGAAAATATTAGAAGAAATGAGTTTAGAAGAAATGATATTTGAAGATATCAAAATAGTTGAACCAGAATTCAATAACATAGAATATGAAATTGTAACTGAAAAAGATCAAAGAGAAAGAAAACAGGAAAGATACAACAACAGAGAATCTTATACAGAGTAAAATTTTGTTTTTATGAAAAATTTAAGTTTAATCTAAATGAAATTGTAAATGGAGGGAAAGAATGTCATCATACTATCCAAAGTGGGCAAAAGAGTTGAAAAGGTTCTGTTCAATAAAATCTCAATTTTTAATATGTGGCAACATCTATGATATTTATCCATATTATATGGGTAATCAAAACACTCTGATTCCAACAACTCTTGGTCTAAAAGATTATTTGAACTATGTTTTAAAAGAGGAAGGATATGATCTAGTATTTTCATATGAACCAAAATATGGTTTTAAATTGGTTTCAGGAAAAGAGGATGATGCTAAAGAGATAACAGGGTACAGTATTAATAAAGAGAACTATCTTGATTGTGGGTTAAAGGATTCGTCAACGATTATAGAAAAGATAGTAAACAATAAAAAATTTCTGTCAGTAGTGCAACTGAATTTTTCATCACGATATAGTGAACTTTCAAGAAATGAGATAGATGAATTTTACTATAAACTTTTTAGATTATCGCTTGTGTGTCAGCCAATGTTTATCAAAGAGAAAAATTTGGCTCAATATAACCTTGTATTATGGATTCTTGAAAAAGATAATGATCTACCTGCCTGGTTTAACATTGGTAACTACAGGATAAAGTCCCTGAATATTCCAAAACCAGATTATGAAACAAGAAAAATCATAGTTGAATTACTATCGAAAAATATAACTGGGTTTGAGGAAAACAATCAAAAAGTAAATGAGATGAAGGAAATTTTTATAGGTCAAACAACGGAATTACAGGGACAGGAAATAGCATCGATTGTATCGATCGCAAGAAAGGAAAACCTTTCTTTTCTTGAAATAGGTGAGGCGATCAGAAGATATAAACTTGGTATTGAAGAAAACCCCTGGTCAAAATTAAATCTTGAAGTAATCAAAAAAAGTGAAGATGTTTTGAAGAAAGATGTTTTTGGACAGGAAAAGGCCGTGATCAAAGCAGCAGATATAATCAAAAGATCGGTTTTCAATCTATCAGGTTCCCAATATTCCACAATTTCACAGAGGCCAAAAGGTGTTTTGTTTTTTGCAGGGCCCACAGGTGTTGGAAAGACAGAACTTGCAAAATCGATTACCAAATTGATTTTTGGGAACGAAACGAGTTATATAAGGTTTGATATGAGTGAATTTTCAAAAGAACATTCAGACCAGAGGTTGATTGGTGCTCCTCCAGGTTATGTTGGTTATGAAACAGGTGGAGAACTCATAAACGCAATAAAAGCGAAACCGTTTTCCGTGATACTCTTTGATGAGATAGAAAAGGCACACAGCAAAATACTCGATATTTTTTTGCAAATACTTGATGATGGTCGATTAACTTCTGGAAGAGGAGAACTCGCTTACTTCTCGGAATCTTTAATAATTTTTACAAGCAACCTTGGTGTTTATGAAAGAACAGAGAATGGAACAAGAATCCAGAGAATAAATCCAGAGATGGAATATTCCGAAATTGAAAAAAGAATTAAAGATGCAATTGATGATTTTTTTAAGTATAAAATCAATAGAGCAGAAATTTTAAACAGAATCGGTGAAAATATTGTTGTTTTTGATTTTATAAGGAAGGATGTTGCTTTGAATATCGTTAACAAGATGATCAACAGAGTTAAAGATAAACTTCTCGATACAAAAAAGATAATACTAAATCTAACACCTGAAGCACTCGGAACTGTATATTCTGAAGCAACAAAAGATTTATCGATGGGAGGAAGAGGAATAGGAAATGTTATAGAAGATGTTTTCATAAATACACTTTCAAGAACTCTTTTTGAAATTGAGGCAAAGGAAGGAGAAATTTTAACAATAGAAAAAATAATCAAGGAAGATAACAGATGGAAAATGTTGATAAAAAGATGAGAATAAGTGCTTTTTATTTTCCAATTTATAACCTTGGACCTAGTAAAAGATTTGTTCTCTGGACACAGGGGTGTGATATAAGATGTGAAGGATGTATATCTCAACATACATGGGATAAGATGGGGGGTATTGAAGTGTCAGTTGAAGAACTGATAAAAAAAATGATTGTATCTAAAAAATCAGGTTGTGAAGGAATAACAATATCGGGTGGAGAACCTTTTTTACAGTATGGATCTCTTTTGATCCTATTAAAAGAAATAAAACGAGAATATGATGATATTCTGGTTTACACTGGCTATAGATTTGAGAATATAAAAAATGAATTTAAAAGTTGTTTAAGGTATATTTCAGTTTTAATCGATGGGAAATACATAAAAGATAAAAAATCAAATCTTATCTGGAGAGGATCGAACAATCAAAAAATGATAATTTTGAGCAAAAAAAATGTGATAAGAGAAAAATATGAAAAATATAGAAGAAAAAGGAAAAACAATATTTTCCAAAGATTCAAGTTTGAAAACGAATTTATAATTTCAGGAATACCGAAATAGAGGTTTTTATGGGATTGATAAAAATCTGTCCAGTTTGTAATGAAAAGAATGAAATAACTCAAATGAATTGCTCAAAATGTAACAACAACATTGCAGACATTTCACCTGTTGATGAAAACGATCTCAATAATCTGAGAGTTAAAGTTGAAAAAGAAGATGCTGAAACGATTGTTTTTAGTTGTATGAACAAAAAATTTGAAATTGAAAGTGGAGATATTATTGGTCGAAAAGGTGTAAAAATCGATTGTTCGAATATTAAAACTGTATCAAGAGAACATATAAGAGTTGAGAGAAAAGGTAATGAATGGTTCATCGAGGATCTTGGAAGTTTAAACGGAACATTTCTAAATGATAAAAAATGTGAAGAATATAAACAGTATAGAATAAAAGGTGGAGATAGAATATCACTTGCAGGAGACCTTTTAATAGATGTGGAAAAAGGGGGATATTAGATGTTTGATAATGACAAAACTATAAGGAAAAGTTTTGAAAACAACGAAGGATTACAAGATGAAAAAACAATAGTAAAAAATTTTTCAACACCATCAAAAGAAAATGTTCAGGAAAATTCTGTCAGACCTGTAAAAATTAAAGATTACATCATCGAAAAGGAATACCCTGCTCAGGGTGGTGAAGCGGATACCTTTCTTGTCTCAAAGAACAATGAAAAATATTTTTTGAAGTATTATCGAAAGGGAATAGTTCCAAAAACTGATGTTATAAAAAGGATTATGAAACTAAGCAAAAATAATAAAGATTTTTTTGTTCAGATTTATGAATTCGAATATGATGAGGTTAATGAAAGATATTATGAAGTAATGGAATACGCTCAAGCGGGAACTTTAAAAGATTATGTTAACAAAAGAAAATTGTCGATAAATGAAATTAAAGAATTTGTTAAAAAGGTTAACAAAGGTTTAAAAATTTTACATGATGAGGGAATAATCTATCTTGATTTAAAACCATCAAATCTTTTGTTAAGAAATGATAACATTAAATCTATAATTTTTTCTGATTTTGGTATTTCAAACCTTCTTGATGGAGAACAAACAATGAGGTTCACACAGGTCAGAGGAACAACAAGTTATATGTCTCCAGAAATGTTATCGGGTGCAATGAGAAAGGAATCAGATTACTGGACATTAGGAATGACTCTTTATGAACTGGTTTTTGGTGAGTTACCTTTTAAAGGTGCCAATCACCAGGTGATTTTTGTAAATATTACAACAAAAAATATTGAGATCCCCGAAAAAATAGATCAAAATTTAAAAGTCCTGATAAAAGGATTACTTCTTAGAGATTATGAGAAAAGATGGGGTTTTCAGCAGGTTGAAAATTGGATAAACGGAAAGATTGAAAAAGTTTTTGAGGAAGAAGAAAAAGAAAGTATAACGAAACCTTTTGAGTTGAATGGTAAATTTTATCACTCTTTAAAGGATCTTTCTTATGGAATTGCAGAGAGTGAAGAGAACTGGAATACAGCGATTAAAAATCTTGGTCGAGGAGAATTTTCATCTGTTTGTGATTTCAATAAACAGAAAAAAGATTTGAAATTCATTCAAAGTTTAAAAGATTCGGGTATAAATGAGGATTTAAAAATAATGAGGTTGATTTATCAATACAATAAAAGTTTGCCTTTCGTTATTTTTGGGAAAAAAATAAATGTTAACAATCTAAAAAGTTTTCTTTTTAAATATCTATCGCAAAAATCAACTGCTGCCGAAAATAAAATAATCAGTTTAATATTGAATGGAGAATTTATCAGTTTTATTGATGAGTATACAGATTTAACAAAGAGTTCGAATAATGAAGTAAAAGTGATAAGAAATATAACTATTTTTGTTTATAGTTCAGGTCTATCGGAAAGGGATAAAATTACATGTTTGAGAATTCTTCTTGAAAGATATTCAGAAAAGGATCAACTCAGTAGTATCGAAAACAGAAAAATAATATCAATACTTGAAAAGAATGAAATCGACTTGAAATCTGTTAAAATTTTAAAGAGGATTTTAGGTTTTGAACAGACAGTAAATCTGAAAATTGGCGATGAGGTTGAAAACTTGTGGGATGATCCCAAAAGAATAGGACAGATTATTTCAAAACAAAAAAGAAATAGAAGAAATTTAAACTTTTTCAGAATAATTCCAGGGCTTTTCTATCTTTTTATAATAATTTCTGGTTCAATACTGCTTTATCAAAAAAGTGTTAAAGATTCAAACTTTAGAATCAATTTCTGGGGTACAACAACTTTTGCAGGTATTTATGATAGATTGAATATGAAACAGGAAAAAGAGAAGGAGATAAAATTATTAAGTAGTATGAAAAGTGAAAAAATAAAATATGGTTATTATTTTATAACAGGTAGAAAAGAAAGTTTTGATAATTTAACTTATAATATGATAATCAATGAAAAAGGAGATTTTTTTGATAGGTTGAATTTTTTGATTCTGAAATATGAAAAAATACAGAATCCTCTATACTTTTTAAGGTTTAACATAATTCAATCTCTTGTATTTTTAATAATTTTCGGTGTTGTTGTCTCAATTTTAAAAAATATCATTTTTCTTCCATCTTTTGTGAAAAGCATTTTTCTATTAGTAGCATGGCTAAATCTTCTTATATTTTTATGGTTTTTAGCGTTCACAAGAGGTATTCCGATGCTTCCAGAATCTTATATAAAACTTTCATTATTTTCACTCTTTCTTTTCATTTTACCTGCCACTTTTAGGGATAAAGACAACTAAACTATTGACTTTAATCTATGGTTTTATAAAATCATAAAACTAACAAAAATGAGGTGTTATGAAAAAAAGATATACACATAAAATTTTTAAAAATCTTTGTAAAGGATGCTCTCTGTGTGTTCACTACTGTCCAAAGAAAGTTCTTGAGATTGGAGAGGATAGAAAAGTCGTCGCTGCAAGACCTGATGATTGCATCGGTTGTCATATGTGTGAACTCAGATGTCCAGATTTTGCGATTCAGGTTCATACATGTGAAGAGCAGAAAGAAGAAGTTAAATAGTTTTGAGTGGGTCTCTCTTGAAAAAGATAGATAAAAGTGTTGTTGGAAAAATTGTTCAGTTGTATCAAGATATCAACCTGAAACCTTCTCCCTTTGTAAAAAAGGAAATTGAGAATCAAAAAACTTCAAATAAAATTGAAAAATTTTTCATCGATTCATATAAAGAAAATAATCTATTGTCAATAAAAAATAAAACACCTTTATGTCAGGATACAGGGCATCTTTCGGTTTTTATTGAAATTCCAGAAAATTTCTGTTTTGAATTTGATATTGAAAGTGAATTGAGAAAGAGTTTGAACAAAGAGACAAAACATTTAGGTTTTAGATACTCGATAGTTGATAATGATGGTAAATATTCAAACTCTCCATCTGTCTACATTTTTCAAAGAAAAAGAAAAAATGTAAAAATAGTTTTGATGGCAAAAGGTGGAGGAAGTGAAAATCTTTCAAAACTTTTTATGTTGAATCCTTCAACGTCTGAAGAAGAGATTGTTCAAAAGATAATAGAGAGTGTTAAGGAGGCAAAAGATCGAGGTTGTCCACCTTACATTCTTGGAATTGGTTCAGGAAAAAGTAGTTTGGAAGCGGTAATGCTTTCAAAATTGGCTTTGACTGGAAAATTTATTCACAACAGAAAAGATGTTGAAGAAAGGATAAGCGAAAAAGTGTTAAAAAAATCACTTGAAATAAAAACAGGATTTGCAGGGTTGGGTTTTGGAAAAACGGTTTTGGATTGCAGGGTTATTTTTGGTGAAAGACATATTGCAACATTCCCGTTATCGATTCAGTTTAACTGTTATCAGGAAAGGGTTGGAGTTTTATATATATGAAAAAACTGAAAAGTTTTGAAATCGAAAAATTGAAAAATCTTAAAAGTGGAGAATGTGTATTGTTATCTGGAGAAATCTATGTTGCAAGGGATAGAGTTTTGAAAGTTATGGAAGAAAAAAATATTTTTCCAGATTTTTTGAAAGATAGTATCATTTATCATGCGGGTCCAACTGAAAAGAATGAAAAAGGGTTTTTCTCATTTGGTCCAACGACTTCGAAAAGGATGGATAGATTTTTGCAATTTCTTTTTGAAAATGGTGTACTTGCAACGATAGGTAAAGGAGAAAGAAATATTGATATACATAAAAAATATGGTAAAATATATTTTTTAGCATTTGGTGGGCTTGGAAGTTTGTATGGTAGCAGAGTAAAAAATATTGAACCTGTTCTTTTCAAAGAATTTAAAAGTGAAGCCCTTTTTAAAGCAAAAATAGATGGATTTCCATTGATAGTTTTTATCGATAAAAATGGAAAAACAATGATAAAACAGGAGAAATGATGTCAAATATAGAACTGATGTCCGGAAATGAAGCGGTTGTAAAAGCTGCAGTAATGTGTGGATGCAAATTTTATGCAGGGTATCCGATAACTCCTTCTTCTGAAATCGCTGAAGGTATGTCAAAAGAATTGCCAAAAGTTGGAGGCAAGTTTATCCAGATGGAGGATGAAATCGCAGGAATTGGTGCTGCAATAGGAGCTTCTTTAACAGGCGTAAAATCGATGACAGCAACCAGTGGACCCGGGTTTTCTTTAAAACAGGAACATATCGGCTATGCTATAATGGGAGAGATTCCTGTTGTGATCGTGAATGTGATGAGAGGTGGACCTTCAACCGGAATGCCGACATATCCTTCACAGGGTGATGTGATGCAGGCAAGATGGGGAACTCATGGAGACCATCAGATCATTGCTCTAACACCCTGTTCAGTACAGGAAACTTTTAAACTGACTTTTGAAGCGTTCAATCTCTCTGAAATGTACCGAACACCTGTAATACTTCTTACAGATGAAATAATCGCTCATATGAGAGAAAAAGTTATACTCGATGAAGCAAAAAATTATAAAATAATCGATAGAGTAAAACCTTCGGTTCAGAGTGAACAATATAAACCTTTTGATAACAAATATGGACTTGTTCCACCACTTGCTCCATACGGTGAAGGTTATAGATTCCACATAACAGGTTTAACACATGATGAAACAGGATTCCCTACATCGAATCCAAATATCGTTGAAAAACTTCAGGAAAGATTAAGAGATAAAATTTTAAAAAATAGGAAAAATTTTGATTGGTATGAAGAAAGAATGACAGAAGATGCTGAAATAATAGTTGTTGCTTATGGATCTGTTGCAAGAAGCGCTATGAGGGCTATAAAGGATGCAAGAAGAGAAAATATTAAGGCGGGACTTTTCAGACCTATAACACTCTGGCCTTTCAATTACGATAAGATTAAAAAACTTTCAAAACATTGTAAAAAATTCCTTGTTGTTGAAATGAACCTTGGACAGATCGTTGGTGAAGTCGAAAGGGGAGCTTGTGGGTCGAAGATGAAAGTGGAGTTTCTTGGAAAAGCGAATGGTGAATTTATAACTCCAACTGAGATTTTATCAAAGATTCGGGAGGTAATGAATGTATAATGAACATATTTTTGATTATCTTAGAACAGATAAACTACCACATATCTGGTGTCCTGGGTGTGCTCACGGAATAATCGTAGGGGCACTCCTTCGTTCAATTGAGAAGTTGAAGCTTGATAAAAACAAGGTTGCTGTTCTCTCTGGAATTGGATGCTCTGGAAGAACACCTGGTTATCTTGATATGAACACTTTACATACTACTCACGGAAGATCTTTGACTTTTGCAACTGGAATTAAGATGGCAAAACCTGAATTGACTGTTATAGATGTGATGGGTGATGGAGATGCTGTTGCAATAGGTGGTAACCATTTTATCCATGCGTGTAGAAGGAATATTGATATTAAAGCGATAATCTTTAACAATAATATTTATGGGATGACAGGAGGGCAGTACTCTCCCACTACCCCCAAAGATTATTATGCTTCAACAGCGCCGTATGGTAATGTTGAACCACCTTTTGATATAGTGAAACTTGCAATTGGAGCGGGTGCTTCCTTTGTTGCAAGAGCGGATGCTTTCCATATAGCACTTCTTGATAATGTGATTGAAAAAGCTCTCTCACACAAAGGATTTTCGGTTGTTGAAGTTATGGCGACCTGTCCTACACAGTTTGGTAGAAGAAATAAATTGAAAGAACCATATCAGATGCTTGATTTTGTTGCTGAAAGGGCTGTTTCTTTGAAAAAATGGCAGGAGATGAGTGAAGAAGAGAAAAAGGGAAAATTTCCGATAGGTGTTTTTGTAGACGAACAGAGAGAAGAATATGTTGAATCTTATGAAAAAAATGTTATCGAAAAAGCAAAAAGGGGTGAGAGATGAGAGCAGAAATAAGATTGGCAGGTAGCGGAGGACAGGGTATTATACTTGCTGCAAAAGTGATTGCGGAAGCAGCGGGTATTTTCTCAGATCTGAATGTTGTCCAGTCGCAGATATATGGTGCTGCAGCAAGAGGCGAACTCTCAAAAGCCGATGTGATTATAGATGATGGAGATATATATACACTTGAAATCGCTGCTGCTGATATTTTACTTTGCCTTTCACAGGAAGCGTATGACCGTTATTCGAAAGAACTTAAAGAAGATGGTAAATTGATAATAGATTCTTTCTATGTTAAAAACTATGATCAACTTGATAGAAGGATTCTTTCCTTTCCGATATCAGAGATGTCAAAAGAACTTGCCAACTCTGAACTTTTTTCAAATATGATTTCAGTAGGTATAATAACGGTTGTTGGAAAATATTTTTCTGAAGAGAGTGTTCTAAAATCGGTTGAAAAAAATGTCCCGAAAAATTTTCTCGATATGAATATAAAAGCGGTTCAGATTGGTTTTGAAAGAGCAAAGAGCAAGTATCCTGATATTTGCGGAAGTTAGAATACAGAATCTGAGGAAAATTCGTACATAATATTCACCTGCAATCTAAGAAGCGATTCTCCTCTAAACGATACAACATAAACTTTGGCGTATCCGTCCTTACATTTGATTATATAAAGATGTCCTGCCATTACTGGAGGACACACTGAATCAGTGAACATTGAGTATGAAACTCTGTCAATTGAATTAAAAGGTGCTTCACCTAAGTCGACTATATCCTGTTTTTTTGATTTTTCGTTTATAAGAAAATAGATATAACCTTCTCTTGTGATCGTTGAAGATGAAGGATTGTAATCGAGTATAGCGACGATATCGTTCTGAGATGGATCAGAGTTTGCTCCTTTGCTGGAAAAATCAAAACCTATATATGTTACCGTTGCTTTTTCAAGAGAATAATCCATGGAACAACTTAGAAGAAAGAGAACGAGTATTGAAAGAAAAATTTTATACATATATAATAACTTAACTGAAAAGAAGTTTTATGTCAACAGAATTATTAAAATTATTGGAAAAATTCAATAAACTGGATGAAAAAAAGGTTATTCCCGAAGTTTTACCTTTTATTCTTACCAAAAAAATTTTTAAATCTGATAAAAAATATTTGATTTTAACTGATTCTTTTGATGAATCTTTATATCTTTTTGAACATCTGAAAAATTTCCTTGAAGAAAAAATCTCATTTCTTGATAGTGGAAGTGAAGATGAATTTTATAAAAAACTTTTTTTACTGAAAAGATTTCATAAAAATATAGTATCTCAAAAAAGGTTAAAAGAGTTTAAATATCCACAAAAAAATTATGTTCAGGAAAAAGGAATAATTTTAAAAAAAGGTGATGAACTGAACATTGAAACATTCATTCAGAACCTTGAGAATTTGAATTTTGAAAGGGTTGACAATGTTTTCGAAAAAGGAGAATTTGCTGTCAGAGGTTTCATAATAGATATTTTTCCATATGGAGATGACCCTTATAGAATCGAACTCGACGAAAAAGAAATAGAATCTATAAGAAAATTTTCTCTGGATACTCAATTGAGTAAGGAAGAAGTTGATGAAATCTTTATTCCCCCCGATTTTGATCCAAATGTTTCCAAAACAGTTGGATTCGATTCCTTCTTTTTCGATTATCGGGTATTCAATTTTTCAGATGAAATTTTAAAACTTGAACCAGATTTTAAACTTTTTGAACCATTATCCTTGAAGGATTCAGGTTTTACAAATTTTTTGGAGTATCATAAAAAAAATTTTTCTGAATACAGAGTGAAAATCTTTTGTTCATCCAGATATGAAAGGGAAAAAATTGAAAAACTCACAAAGAATGAGTTTGAATATTTTGAATTCAACATTTTTAAAGGGTTTGTATCACACTATTCTAAAGAGATATATATAAACGATTTTGAACTTTTTAACAGATCAAGAAGTATAAAATATTCACATTTAAAACTAAGTCCAATATATCTTGAACAACTTGACGAGATTGAGAATGGTGATCTCGTAGTGCATCAAACATATGGGATAGGAATCTATGCTGGTATAGAGAAGATAGAATATAACAATAGAACAACAGATTGTTTAAAAATAATATACGCTGATAACGATAAACTTTTTGTGCCAGTTGAACAGATATACCTTGTGGACAAATATGTTGGAGATAAAGGTGAAAATCTTAAACTATCTTCTCTTAGATCAAATTCGTTTATAAAAGAAAAAGAGAAGATAAAAAATTCGATAAAAACTATCGCAGGTGAACTTTTAAGATTGTATGCGGAACGAAATCTTGTTAAAGGTTATTCTTTCAAAAAGGATGATCTTTTACAACTTGAACTTGAAGAGAGTTTTGAATATGAAGAAACGGAAGATCAGTTGAGGGTGATAGAAGAGGTCAAAAAAGACATGGAAAAAGAAAAACCGATGGATAGATTGGTTGTTGGTGAAGTGGGTTATGGTAAAACCGAAGTTGCTTTGCGTGCTGCTTTTAAAGCGGTTCTTTCAGATAAACAGGTGGCTTTTCTGGTTCCAACAACAATCCTTGCACAACAACATTTCGAAACTTTCATATCAAGGTTAAAAGATTTCGGTGTTGTAGTGGAAGTGATAAGCAGATTCAAAAATGAGTATCAAAAAAGAAAAATCAAAGAGGATTTGAAAAATGGAAAAATTGATATAATCATCGGAACACATTCTCTATTATCAAAAGGAATTGAGTTTAAAGATTTGGGACTTTTGATAATCGATGAGGAACACCGTTTTGGAGTAAAACAGAAAGAAAAGTTAAAGATATTGAAAAAGAATGTTGATGTTCTATCATTATCAGCGACTCCAATTCCGAGAACACTGGAAATGTCGCTTATGAGTGTTAGGGATATAAGCAGTATAAACACTCCACCACCGGGACGAAAAAATATAAAAACTTCAATAATAAAATGGGATGACAACATCATAAAGTATGCTGTACTGAAAGAGATCGAAAGGGAAGGGCAGATTTACTTTGTAAACAATAAAATCGAAAATATAAAATCTCTTGAACAACATCTTTTAAAAATTTTACCCAATGTCAGGATTGTAACCTTACATGCAAAGATGAGTTCAAAACATATAGACCTTATGATGCATCGTTTTAAAAGAAAAGAGTTTGATCTTCTCTTGTCTACCTCGATAATTGAATCGGGAATAGACAATCCGAATGTGAATACAATTTTTATAAACAATGCTGACAGGTTTGGTCTTGCTGAACTTCATCAGTTGAGAGGAAGGGTTGGTAGATCTGAAAGGGAAGCATACTGCTATCTTATAATTCCTTCAAAAGAACTTTTAAGTGATAACGCAAAAAAAAGAATCTCGGTGTTCTCCTCATATCCTTCTCTTGGAGCAGGTCTTTCTCTTGCGATGAAAGATATAGAGATCAGGGGAGCGGGGAAAATACTCGGAACAGAACAACATGGATATATAGGTAATGTTGGTTACTCGTTATATTTTAAACTATTAAACGAAGCGATTGAGGAGATAAAAGGAACAAAAAAATCAAACATCGTAGAACCGACAATAAATATACCTTTTGATTCGTATGTTTCAGAAAATTACAATATGACGAAAAGTTCGAAGATAAAACTTTATAGATCGATAAACTCTATCGATAGTTTTGAAACTCTTGAGAAAAGAAAAAAAGAGGTCAAAGATATATACGGAAAAATATACTATGATGTTGAAAATCTGTTTAAGTTTCAGGAATTGAAAATACTCTGTAAAAATAATAGAATTTCAAGAATCGAATATACAAATTCAAAACTCATCATAGAATTTTATACGGGAATGGATAACAATTTGGATAATTTTTTAAAGAGAATTATAAAAAAAATAGAGGAAAACTTTGAAATTTTGTATGATCCCTCTTTTACCATTGTTATTAAATTGAAAACTGGTGAAAAGATTTTTGATTCGGTTTATGCATACTTGAAAAAAATATTATTATAGTTATAATTAAAAATTATCTTGTAAGGAGGTTTGATGAAAGTTTCAAAAAATGTTATAGTTTTTACAGCACTATTTTTTATTCTCTTCAATTTTTATGGTTGTTCAAAAAGAGATAATGTGATTGCAAAAGTTGATAATAAAGTTTTGTTCGAAAGTACTTTTAAAAAGATGTATACCCCAATGCCAAATCTTTCGAAAGAGGAAAATTTGAAAAGGGCAGAGGATGCCTTGAACAACCTGATAAACCAGATGATAGTTTATAACTATATGGAAAAAAACAATCTTCTTACAGAAGATCTATTAACACAAAAGGTTCAATCAGAAAACAGCAGGTTGATAGGACTGGTTTATGATAACGAAGTGACAAAAAAGGTTAAGATAAGTGAAAAGGAACTATGGGATACATATATCAGGAGTAAAACAACGATATGGGCTCAACATATACTTGTTGAAGATAAAAAACTTGCTGATTCTTTATATGAAATATTAAAAAAACAACCAGAAAGGTTTGGAGAACTTGCGGCATTATATTCACTTGATACAAACAACAAAAACAACGAAGGAATGCTTAGAGAATTTTCTGGTGGAGTTATGGTTAAACCATTTGAGGATGCCTGTTTTAAACAACCGATAAATGTGATTGGAAAACCTGTCAAATCTCCTTTTGGATACCATATAATCAGAGTTTTGAAAAGAGAAAAAAAGGATACATCAAAATATCAGAGTGAAATAAAGGGGATTGAGAACACATTAAAAAGAAAGAAAATTAACGAGATCGCCGTAAAGTCGGAAGAAAAATTGAGAAAGATGGGTAAAATAAATGTTAATTTAGAAAACATAAACAAACTTTTCCAGGCGTTCAAATATGATTCTGTTGGAAATGTGATACTCGATTCATTGAAAGATGAAAGAAAACTTGTTCTTGCAACATCAATATTCGGTGCGTGGACTATAGATGATGTTATCAGAGAAGCACAGAAAGGTGGTTTTGGAAAAGTCCCGTTCTCTCAACCGGATGTTATGAGAAACTTCATAGATAGGATGCTCTTCTTTATGACAGTTTATGAAAAAGGAAGAAGGATGGGAGGAAACCTTTCAAAAGAATTTGCAAAGGAAACCGATGTCAAGATGGCAATAATTTGTGATCAGAAAGTTCGTAAAGATATAATGAATTCAATACCAACAGATGATTCACTTCTGGTCAAATTTTATAAAGACAAGATCGATAGATTCATGGAAAAGGGGAAGGTGCATGTTTATATAGTTTCAAACACTGATCTGCAGAAAGTAAATATGGTTAAAGATTCTTTAAAGATTAGAAAAAAGGATTTTCAGCGTTTTGCAAGATTGTATTCAACAATAAAACCTAAGGAGTTTTCAAAACCCGATTATTTTATTTTCGATGAAACCGATACAACAGGATACTATCAAAAAGCAGTTGAAACAGGTAAAGGTAAAATATCAGATATTTTCCAGAACTCAAAGGGATACAACATAATTTATGTGGTTGATGTGATCCCTCCAAAACCAAAAGAGTTGACAGATGAATTCAAATCAAGACAGTTAAAAAATGAATATCTGAAATTTTATACTGATAGTATATACAATGATCAGATAGAAAAAGAAAAGAAAAATGTGAAGATATTCGTTAACAGAAACCTTTTCGATAAAATCGTAAACCAAACAATCAGTGAAAATAAGGAGTAAAAAAATGAAAAAAGACACAAAAGTTATCGTAATCCTTGTGCTTTCCTTAATCGTTGTTATCCTTCTTGGATACATAGTTTTGAAAAACACACAGGAAGAAAAAATTAGTTTAAAAACTTCAGGAAAAGTTCTTGCAACAGTTAATGGAATGAACATTTCAGAAGGGCTGGTCAACATCGTAACACAGGGTCAGCCGGTTCCAGAAGAAAACAAAAAATTGGTAGTGGATGAATTGATCGACAATATTCTAATATACCATGAGGCGTTGAAAAATGGAATCGAAAATGACACAAATTTGATGAATCAACTAAAATTACAGGAAATAATTACTCTTGCAAGCAAATATATGGAAAAGAAAATTAAAGAGATGCCTGCACCAACGCAGGATGAGATAACAGCGTATTTTCAGTTGAATAAGCCCAATTTTGATAAAAACATAAAAATATCAATCATAGTTCTTCCAGCGGACAAAGGATATGCTGATTCAATATACAATTTGATAAAATCAGGTAAAAAGAGTTTTGAATCTGTTGCAAAAGAGGTCTCCCTTGACAAACAGACAGGACAAAAAGGTGGTGCTATAGATACATGGTTTACATTCAAACAATTAACAAGCATAGGATTTGCCAACATAGATTCTGTTGCCTTCTCATTAAAAAATAAAGGAGAAATATCGACACCTTTTGCTGAAATAAATGGAACATACAATATCGTAAAACTCGTTGATTTTAAACCATCAAATCTTGATGAAAATACTATAAAAGGAATGCTTACAAACCTTTTATATTCTGAAAAATCAAAATCATACATACAGGCGTATACACAGCAGTTAAGAGAAAAAGCAAAAATAGAGTACAAATTTGAAAAATAAAATTTTCAATCTATTCTTCTTTATATTTTCCCTATCCGCTTTAAATCTAAAAGCGGATAGGATTTTTATTCAGGTAAACGATTCGATAATACTTGAATCTGAGTATAAAGAAAAACTTTTTTTGATAGAAAACTCTTCAATTTTCAACAAAGAGGCAGTTGACTCTTTAAAAAGAAATCTGGTCCAGATTCTCATCGATTCTAAAATTTTACAGATAATCGCTGATAAAGATTCAATATCTGTTGATAGTTTAATGTTATTAAAAGAGGTTGATAGAAGGATAGAAGATTTAAAAAAGAATTTTAACGATACCACGGAATTTTATGATTATCTGTCAAAAAATGGTATAAAAATAGATGATTTAAGAAAAAACTACTTCCAACAGGCAACAGGTTTATACCTTAAAAGACAGATTTTGAACAAAAGGATGATAAAAACATCTGTGAATGAAAATGAAATAAAAGATTTTTATGAACAGAATAAAGATTCTTTCTATGTTCAACCTGCTGCGGATCTTTACCATATTTCTATAATAATACAGCCAGACAGTTTAAGGATGTTTGATCTTTTACAGAAGTTTGAATCTATCGTATTAGATTTGAAAAATGGAAAGGACTTTACACAACTTTCTAAGATCTATTCTGAAGATAAGTATGCAAAAAAAGGTGGAGTTGTTGGTTATAAAAAGTATGGTGATTTACCAGTTGAACTTGCGAATTTTCTTTATCAGAACAGAAAAGCAGATACTCTTATTTTTACACAGTCAAGAGAGGGAATGCATATAATAAAAATAATTGATGCAAAAGATGACTCTATTAACTATAAGCAGATACTCTTAAAATTTCCAGTAACAAAAGATGACTCGGTTTTAGCATACAATAAAATAAGCAATATAAGAAAGGAGATCGTTAATAAAAAGATAACTTTTGAAGATGCAGCGAAAAAATATTCAAACGATCAGTGGACAAAAGATAAAGGTGGATTCGTTGGAAGAGTCATGTTTGAAATGGTATCTGAAAATGTTAGAAATGTTTTGAAAAGTTTACAGGAAAATGAGGTGTCTGAAATTGTAAAAGGTGATTTTGGTTATGAACTTTTTATGATTAAAAACATTTCTGGTGGTAAGATCAGTTCCTATGAAGAAGTAAGAGACATCATCGCATCGGTACTTGAGAGTAGAAAAGTTGAAGAAGAGATCCAGAAACTGATCGATAGGGAAAAAGAAAAATCTTTTATAAAAGTTTATTCCGAATGAAAAAAATACTTGTTTCAATTGGTGATATTGGAGGTATCAACTCATATCTTATTTATGTTACAGCACAAAAATATAAGAATACCACATTTGAAGTTTCTTGTACGGAAAAAATTTTTTATGATGCTCTAAAAAGTTTCGAAATCAAAAAAAAGTTAAAAAATATCTGTTTTGATTTTCCACAAACAAAAATCCAAAAGAT
Organism: Caldifarciminota bacterium; assembly: GCA_037481815.1. GTDB lineage: Bacteria > Hydrothermota > 32-111 > 32-111 > 32-111 > 32-111. The sequence goes on along the minus strand of JBBFKX010000002.1, from coordinate 406,780 downwards.
AAAAATAGGCGAACCATCAAAAGAGTCGACATTGTTGTCAATAAAATCTCTCGATTTTTCAATAGAGAGGATGAAAAATGAAAAGGATAGTTATTATGGTCTTTTAACCATGCCTGTAAATAAAGAACAGATAGAAAAATTTAAAATCGGTTTTTGTGGACATACTGAATATTTAGAGGAAAAGTTTAACAAGAAATTAAGTATGCTTCTTTTTTCAAAAAAGATTTCTGTTCTCCCTTTAACAAGACATATTAAACTTGAAAAAGTTGAAAATGAACTTTTTAAATCTGATATCAGAAAACAATTAAAAAATGCACAGGAATTCTATAAAAGGTTTTTGAAGAAAGAACCGAAGATGTTATTTTTATGTGTTAATCCACATTGCTCAGATGGAAAACTTCTGGGGTTGTCTGATGATAGGTTGAAAAAAATAATCACTTTAATAAAAAAAGAGTTTGACATTGAAGGACCTGTTTCTGCTGATTCTGCATTTAATAAAAACAATCTACTGAATTACGATCTATTTGTTGGAACATACCATGATCAGGTTTTAATACCTTTTAAAATGTTATCTTTTAATAGCGGAGTGAATATAACTTTGGGTCTTGATTTCTTGAGAGTATCTCCAGATCATGGACCTGCATATAATTTATGTAATCGAATTGATTGGATTGATTCAAAATCAACTGAAGAATCTGTCAGAGTTTTATTAAGATTTAAATCCTCTCAAAAATAACAACGGTTTCAAAGTGTCTTGTTTGGGGAAACATATCGAAAATTTTTATCTCCCTTATGAAAAATTCGTCCTTGATGATGTTTATATCCCTTGTCAGGGTTGCTGGATCACATGAAATATAGATAAGTTGATTTTTGATTTTTGGAAGAAGCGATTTTAAAAATATTCTATCAACCCCCTCTCGTGGTGGATCTATTATCACAGTATCAAAAAGAATGTTTTTTTCGAGTTCAAAAGTTGAATCAATAAATCTGTTGATGACGGAAACGTTATTTATTTTGTTTTCCTTAATATTTTTTCTCTGAAAATGAACTGAAGATTGGTTACCTTCAACTGAATATATTTTCTTGAATAATCGGTTAAAAATTATCGAGTAGATCCCTATACCGGAGAAAAGATCGAGTAGATTTTCCCCTTCTTTTATAACACTCTGTAGGTATGAATAAAGTTTTTCTGCTATAAAATCGTTTACCTGAAAAAAGTTTGAATGTGAGAAATGAAAAATATTTTCGTCAATCAGATTTACAAGTTCACCTCTTCCTTTTAAATATACTGGTTTTTTATTTTTTAAAAAAAGAATCAGATTGTCAGCATTTAATGACTCAAGAAACAATGAAGAATGGGATAAATCGATAAGTTCGGTATAAAATGTCAGCAGAATTTTTCCTGCTTTTGATAACCTTATACTAACCTTGTTCACATTGTTTCCGTAAAGATTCATCCGATTTAAAACACCAATGACTTCGTTGATCTTTTCGTTTACAATTTGACAGGACTCAATGTTGACAAACTCGTTTGATTTTTCTTTTAAAAGTGAAACACCTTTTTCGTTGACTCTCAAAGTAATTTTATTCCTGTAGAAAAATGGAATCGATTCAACAAATTCGATTCCATCCTCATAATTGATTTTTGAATTCATTTTTAGAAGTTCTTTCAATATTTGTGTTTTTATAACTTTATGGTATTTATAGTCGATATGTTGAAATGAACAGCCACCACAATCTTTATAATATTTACAAGGTGGATTTATTCTGTAAGGGGATTTTTTCAGGATTGAAACTGCTTTTGCCTCTGTGAAATTTTTCTTTTCATTTATAGATTCAACTTCGATAATCTCATCGGGAATAACATCGTTAACAAAAAAAACTTTTCCCTCATATCTTCCGATACCCCTTCCATCGGACACTATTTTTTCAATTTTGATTTTAGGGTTCTCTTTCATTTTACAAAGATAAAATCGGCGAGTTGTGGATCGAAATCTGTTGAATCTACAATTGCAATCGTTACGATCTTTCTATCAGGTAACATTTTTTCAAGTTGAGAGTAGATTCCAAGATGATAGTTTGAATGGAATTCTCCGCATATATGTAAAATTTTATAATCTTTGTTTGCATTTAAAAAATTTTTTATAGATCCAGCCATGGTTGCATCTTTAAAAAGTTGAGACATATAAGTGTTTTCTTTATTAAGATTTCCCATCGGTGAGGTTGGCATGATTGAAGACATAAATTCGAAAAACCTTTCTTTATAGGATTGTAGATCAACAACTGGTTCAAAGAAAAGGTCTTTAATGTTTTCAGTTTTGTAAAGTGAATCTTTTCCAGATTTTGATATTATCGATGCAAATTTTCTCGGGATATTTGATGCGATCACAGGTATTTTGTTCTCTTTTGCAAATTCGATTAATGGTTTATAATCTGTTTGATAGTTAGGCCATGGTCTTGAACTCTGCAAAAACTCACTCTCTGTAATTTCATTTTTTAAATAGGAGTCAAGAATGTTTTGAACATCCTTTTCAAACATTTCAAGTGATAATGCTATTTTTTTGTTGTTTTTAAACATGGATTCAAATGTGATCGATTCTAATTTATGCGTGAATTCATCATCATGCTTTTCACCGAAAAGGATTATATCGTAGACCAAAATTTTCTGTGAAAAATCATAGAAATCGATTTCCTTTGAAGTTGAAGTTTCAACTATTTTAACATTTTCAATTTTGTAAAAGTTTTTATTTTTAACACAGGATAAGAAAATTAAAGACAACAATAAAAATTTCAAAATAGTATTACTACTTTTTTTCACATTACAATTTTAATTTAATAAAAGTATTTAGTCAAGGAGAACATTTTTATACTTTTTAATTTAGTTAATAAATTTATAATATTGCTTGCCAAACAAAAAAAAGATGATAAACTTGTTCTAAGGATAAAAAATCTTAAGGAGACAAAATGAGAGTTCCAATTTTTATCATTTCATTGATAATAATTTTTAGTAATGGATGTTTTCTTCTAAAGCATGAAGAATATCCACTTGTTGATAGAAATAATAAACTACCTGCTGATATAACAAAAGTGACCCCCGATTTAGATCAACACCCTCCACTACTCCATTCAAACGAATTTGAACAACCTGTTCCCGTTCAGGGAGGAGTGAACACGAAAGGGGCTGAGGATTCACCTTTTATTCTTCCAGATGGAAAAACGCTGTACTTTTTCTTTACACCAGATGTCAGAGGTCCTGTAGAAAAACAGATACTTGATAGCGTAACCGGAGTTTGGGTTTCTGAATTCGAAAATGGAATCTGGGAAGAAGCAAAAAGAGTTTGGTTGATAGAGCCAGGGAAAATATCTTTGGATGGAGCCGTTTGTGTTGAGGATACATTAATGTGGTTTGCTTCCGTAAGGGAAGGTTACGAAGGGGTGAATATGTTTACCGCAGAATTTGATGGTGAAAAATGGATAAACTGTCAATACTGTGGAGATTTATTGATGAAAGATTATAAGATAGGGGAAGTTCATCTTCATAAAGATACTTTATATTTTCATTCAACAAGAGATGATGGAAAAGGTGGGCTTGATATCTGGTATACAGTAAAAAAAGATGATGGGTGGAGTGAACCGATCAATTTTAGTATTCTTAACACTCAAGGTGATGATGGATTTCCATTCATTTCAAAAGATGGAAATGAATTCTGGTTTTCAAGAACATATATGGGAACACCAGCAATTTTTAGATCAAAAAAAATTAACAATAACTGGGGTGAACCAGAGTTGATGGTTTCTCAGTTTGCAGGTGAACCAACTCTTGATGAAGATGGGAATCTTTATTTCGTCCACCATTTTTTTAGAAACGACACAATGATAGAAGCGGATATATATTTCTCCAAAAGAAAATAGAATTCCTTAACAGAAAATAATTTTAAGCAGTACTTGATTTTTTTGACTTTTTGACTATAATACTAAAAAAGTCAAAAAGTCAAAGGAGAGTTTATGAAAAAGGAAAAAAATGTAAAAGAAGAAATTTTGAAAAAAGCTAATCAGATATTTGCAAAGTATGGATATGAAAAGACGACGATGGATGATATTGCAAAGGCAGTGGGAAAGAAAAAAGGTGCTCTATATTACTATTTTAGAACAAAAGAAGATGTTTTTGTGGAGGTTATCGAAAGGGAAATAATCTACCTTAAAGAAAAACTTTTTCAATCGATTGTTGATAAAAAAACAACAAAAGAAAAATTGCAAACATATGTGTTGAATAGATACAAAATTTTAAATGAAGTGGCAAATTTCTATCAAACATTTAAGGAGGATTACTATAGACAATTTGAATTTGTGCAAAAACTCAGAAAGAAATTTGACATAGAAGAGGAAAAATTTATAGAGGACATTTTAAAGGATGGTGTGAAAAAAGGTGAACTCAAAGATATCGATGTCTCATTAACAGCCGAATCGTTTGTTGTGGCAATGAAAGGTTTTGAATATAGATGGACATCTGAGATAGATTTCAACTATGTAGAAAAAGTGATACAGTCAATGTTGGAAATTTTCTTCTATGGAATATCAAAAGGAGTTAAGAGTGGAAAAATTTCTATTAAAAAACAGTAAACATATTCTTGTTACAACTCTGATCGTTACTTTTTTGATGGGTTTTTTTGCTGTAAAAATCAAAGTAAATCCCAATGTTATAGATTATCTTCCTGAGCAAAATCAAATAGTTAAAAATTTCAAAAAAATCGGTACAGATTATGGTGGAAGTTTAACAGGTTTTGTAGTTTATGAGAATGAAAGAATTTTTTCAAAACATTCACTTGAAGAAATAGAGATTATAACAAAAAAATTAGAAAAAATTGAAGGGGTCAATTTAATCAATTCGTTAACAAACATAGTTGATATAACAAGTGAAAAGGATGACATTCAAATAAAAAAAGTTCTGTCATTTGATTCGTTAAACGATGAAAATTATCTTCTTAAAAAAGAGAAAATCTTTTTAGAGGATGAGTTTTATAAAAGAAAATTTCTTTCAAAAGATCGAAAAAAAAGCTTAATAGTTATATTTTTTAATGACAACATAGATCAGCAAAAAGTTTGTAAAAAAATAAAAAAGGAATTGAAAGAACTCAATTTAAAGGGTAAGGTTTATTATGGTGGGCTGCCATTTCTTCTTGAAGAGGTTGGTAATCTTATCGTTAATGATATTTTGAGATTGATAATACCATGTATCCTTCTGATGGTTTTTATACTTGCGTTTAGTTTCAAAAGTTTTGAAGGAATTTTTATTCCTCTATTAAACTCTTTTATCTCAATCGTTGTGGTTTTTGGACTCATGTCGATCTTTAAAGTCAAAGTTACAATAATATCAAACATAATTCCGATAATTCTTATCGCTGTTGGAAGTGCGTATTCAATACATTTTATAAGCAAAGTTTATGAAGAGGAGAAAAAGAACCAAGGCAGAGAAGAATCTGTTAAGATCTCTATAAAAGAAATTTTTTTACCTGTTCTACTTGCAGCTTTGACTACTTTTATTGGTTTCATATCGTTTGTAGGAGGATCTTATCTTGGACTGATAAAGGAGTTTGGTATATTTTCTGCGATTGGAGTTGTGGTTTCATTTATACTTGCGATAACATTTACTCCATCTCTAATGCTGTTTACTAAAAACAGGAAGAAAATTTCTAATGACAAAAACAAAAAAGATAGATTTTTAACCATAGCAGACGCTATTCTTAAATTTCATAAACCTTTGACTGTATTACTTTTTTTGGCTCTCATAGTTTCAATTTTTGTTTTACCTGAAATTTCAAGAAGTGCTGATATTATAAACTACTTTAAAAAAGGTACCGAATTCAGAAACTCAAACGATATAATTGAAAACGATTTTGGTGGTTCATCAAGATTTTTGATTTTAGCGAAAGGAGATATGAATGTCGTTTCAAATCTAAAGGAAGTTGAAACTTTTGAAAACTTTATAAAAGATTCTCTAAACCTTAAAAATGTAAACTCGATTATACAAATTATCAAAAGGATGAACAATGTTGTTGAAAACGAAGAAAAAATACCTGATAGTAATGAAAAACTTTCAAATCTTTACTTTTTATTGGAAGGAGAAAAAAGTTTGAACAGATTGATAAAAGAGGATAAAAGTGAAACGATAATAGAGGTATCATTTCAAAATGGATTATCTATAGACAAAGTAAAAGAACTTCTTTCGATTCTTAAAAAGAGAATAGAAAACGATAAAGGAAATGTAACTTTTGAAGTGACCGGAATGCCCTCGATATATGTAGAACTCGACCAGACCATACTCAAATCTACGATTTTTTCGACAACATTATCTCTTGCTATAACATTGATTTTGCTTTCGACAGTTTTTAGATCGTTAAGAAACGGTGTTAAGGGTGTTCTTCCAATTTTTGTTACAATAGTATGTGTTTATGGTCTGATGTCGCTGTTAAAAATTCCACTTGACATCGCGACAAATCTAATCGGGTCAATCTCAATAGGGATAGGTATAGATTATTCTATTCATTATATGATAAGAATGAAGCAGGAAATGAAAATGAAAAAAAGTTTTAAAGACGCGAGAAAGATCACACTATTAACAACAGGAAAAGCTGTTTTAATAAATGTTTTAACCGTTGCTTCTGGGTTTGCCGTACTTATATTTTCAAGTTTAAAACCCTTATCTAATTTTGGACTTTTAATCATGTTAACGATGCTTACCGCAGGGTTTTCAACGATCATTATTCTTTCTAATTCACTAAAAGAAAAGGAGTAAAAATGAAAAAATTTTTATTTACGATTTTTGTGGTATTAAACCTTCTCTCAGTAAAAAGTAATGAACTGAAGTTTGAAAAAATATTGGAAAGAATGGATAGTATCACTAACGCGCCAAAAGATCAAAAAATGTTTATAACAATAACCCTTATAGACAAAAACAATGTACAATCGATTAGAAAAATTACAATGTATCAAAAAGGATGGGATAAAAGGGCTGGGAAATTTACCTATCCAAACGAACAAAAAGGACTTGGTTTTTTATCGTTACCAGGGAACGTTATGCACATATATCTTCCAGCATACAAAAAGATCAAAAATATAACAACACAGTCGAAAAATGGTTCGTTTTCCGGAACCGACTTTACCTATGAGGATATGGAAATGTCAAGTTTTTCAAAGGACTACACAGGTAAAATATTGAATGAAAACGATTCCTTATTTTTAATTGAGATTTATCCAAAAAAAGAAAAAAACAGTTTTTATGAAAAACTTCAGTTAACAGTTGATAAAAGATTCTATATCCCTATAAAAATCGAATTTTTTGAAAAGGGGAAATGTACAAAAATCCTTGAAAGAAGGAAAATAGAAAAGATAAAAGATTATTATGTTGCTAAAGAGATGGTTATGAAAAACATTGAAAACAAACATCAGACGATAATGCAATACGATAGTATATTTTTTGATACAAACCTTTCAGATGATATTTTTACAGACAGATTTTTAAAGGAGTGATGATGAAAAAATTTTTCTTGATTCTGATAATTCTATTAGGGGTTTTAACAATTTTTGCAAGTGATATCAGTGGTAAAATCGAAAATGATTTCAGATTGTTCGTTTTTGAGAAAAATATATTTATGGATAAATTCTATGTAGATATGGAATACAAAAAAAATTTTAACGAAAAATTTGATTTCAATCTTTGTCTGCAGATTGAAAGCGATTATCCTTTTTTTATCAAAAATATTGAAGATATGACAGAAAAAGAAAATTTTTATAAAAATCTTTTTAAAATATATGAAGCAAAAATTTTCTTAAAAAAGTTTCCTTTTGATTTTGTCGATCTTACATTGGGAAAAACATTCTACAATTTGGGAAAAGGGTTTGTTGTATCACCATCTGACATAGTTAATTCAGATGATCTTTCAGATCCTTTAAGAATGGATAAAAAGGTAACAAATTTTATGGTTTTACTTGAATCATATTTTAAATTTTTCGATCTGAATATAATTTATACTCCCTTTTTTACTCCTTCGATTCTTCCAGATGGTTATATTGACTTTAAGGATTATATGGGAAATCTCAACATAAAGGATAGTATTATTCTTCCCGAGAATATTTTTCAAAATAGCGACTTTTTTGTAGAGTTCCTAAAAGATATCAACAATTTTCAAACATCTTTTTTTTATGGATATTCAAGAACAAAAACACCATTACCTTCAAATATAAAGTTAGAAATGGTTACACCTTTTTCCGGTTTTGGTGATGTGAAATTCAATTTCCCAAGAATAAGTAGTTTTGGTTTAGGTTTCAGTGGAGCGTTTGGAGATTTTTCGTTATGGAGTGATTTTGTCGGTAATTTTCTAAATGAAAATAGATTCAAAATAGATCTAACAGAAATTGGTAGAGGAGTGGTTGATACATTTTTTGCAAAGGAAAAAATCTTTTTTAATTTTCTTCTGGGTTTTGATTTCAACATTTCAGGTAAATATTATTTTATGACTCAATATGTCCATGGGATAAGAGGGACTTATGGTGAGGAAAATTTAAACGATTATCTTTTTTTCAATTCAAGGATCAGTTTTCTTAACGAAAAGATTTTTGTTGAACCGTTTAACTTTGCCTATGAAATAGTTGATTGGAAAGAAATTAAAAGTCAAGGTGGTATTCTATTTAATCCAAAAATTACACTAAATTTGATGGATGATTTTTCGATTGGGTTTTCCTTCTTTTACATAAAGGGAACGAGTGGATCTTATTTTAAAAAAATTGAAAAACTGAGTTGTTTTGAACTAACAACAAAAGTGTTCTTTTGATGAAAAAGTTTTTCTTTTTCATTTTGATTCTTTCTGTTTTGAATAATGTTACAGGTGGTTTTGAATTTTGCAAAAAAAATAAGAATCTTTTGTATGATGAAAAACTTTTCAAAGAAAAATTGATAGAAGATGTGAAAAATTTAAGAGAAAAAGATTTAAGTTTGTTAAAAGAACAGGATAATTTGGTAGAGTATATACTTTTATTTGATCTTTATTATAAATTTTTCGAAAAGTGTAATGATACTAAAAAAAGAGAATACAAAAAAATCTTAGATGATCTTGAACTTTTATTGAAAAAAGATAATTCTCCAGAGATTTACTATTGTTTATCAATTCTGTACGGAAGGTATGCTGAGACATCTAATATCTGGGATGCGATAAAAATGAATATACCAAACAGGATAAAAAAATATGCTGAAAAGGTTATAGATAAAAAACCGGATATAGACGATTATGGAGCTTATCTAATTTTGGGAAGATTGTACTATATCACACCAAAAGTACCATATTATACAAACTGGCAATCATTGGATGAATCAGAAATCTATTTGAAAAAATATTTAGAAAAAAATAAAAACTCAATAACCGGAAAATTTTTTCTTGCAGAAACATATAAAGCGAAAAAAAATTTTGAACTATATGATAGTTTGATAAATGAAATAGTTAAGACAACCGATTTTGATAACTTTCAGGATAAAAAAATCCATGACTCAATAATCGAAGAAATAAAATAAGATCTTTACAATTTTTTATTATTTTTTAAAATAATTTTATGGGAAGGGTGGCATTAAAAGAAAGTTTAATTTTTTTAATTCTACTTTTTCAACTCAAAACATTTTCAACAACATTTTTTTCATCAGATTTTAATTTCTGTAACGATTCTGAAGATCTTTTACCTCTGAACAAAAATGTCTCATACAACTATTTGACTTTTGGATGCTCTAATAGATTTTTTATAAAAGATTTAAACAATTGCTATTCCCTTTCAAATTACAACTTTAAAAACATTTCATTTGGGCATCTTTTTATATCTGATTTTAACAGTGTGTACAAAGGTTATGGTTTTTCTTTTAAAATTGCTTACAGCAGGATGAATCTAAAAATTGGATTTTCACCATATATAAATTTTATAGATTTTTGTGATAGTGTTAACGAAGTAAAATATGGTATGATCATTTCGGGTATGATCAGGCATGGGGGTTTTTATACAATCTCCTCTTATATTCTGAAAAAAGATCAGAATCACTCAATCTTTTTAACTGGATACTTAAAAAATGAACTTGATATACAATTTCAAACCTGTTATTGGAATGGTTACGTTTTTACAGGAAGAGTTGTATATAGGTTATTTGATAATATTTCAGTGAATCTATCTTTTGATAGTGAAAAAAGAATCTTTTTTGGTTTAGAGTTTACAAGATTTCCTTATTTTATAAATTATTCGACTTTTGTTCATCCATATTTTTCAAATTCCAATGATATCAGATTTTCTCTTTATGAAGCAAACAGATATTATGATTTACCTGAAATCAAAACCAATAAAGTTTCTTTCGATATACCTCTTAAAATAAAAAGGATAAAAGGTTTTGTTCAAAACGAGAAAATCGATTTAAATAGAGCTTTTTATGAGGAGATTCTGTCTCTTGAAGGACTGGGTAAAACTGTTTTAAGAAGAATATATATTTATCGATTGATAAATGGTAGAATAAATTCGTATGATGAACTCGAAAAATTGCCAGGAATTGGTAAAAAAAGTATAGAAAAGTTAAAAGAACAAACCATTATTGGAGATCAAAATGGAAAAAACTAAAAATTCAGAACTGATCTATTCTGGAAGAATATTGAGTTTGAAAAAGGATACAGTTATACTCCCTTCTGGAAGGGAAAGTGTCAGAGAGGTTGTTTTACACAGAGGTTCTGTCGCTGTTATCCCTTTTGATGAAAAAACTGATTCAGTATTTTTCGTTAAACAGTACAGATACCCTTTCAAAAAAGATATGATAGAACTTCCCGCAGGCACACTTGAAGATGATGAAGATCCAGTTGAAGCAGCCAATAGGGAATTATCAGAGGAGATAGGCTTTGTTTCAAACAATATCCAGAAATTAAAAAGTATTGCATCGTCCCCAGGTTTTTTAAATGAGGTTCTGCACATTTTTCTTGCAAGGGATCTTGTTGAAAAGGAAAAGGAAAAAGATTTTGATGAGAACATTCAGGTGCTGAAAATAAAAAGAGCAGATATAAAAAAATTCATTCTGAAAGAAAGTATAATCGATGGAAAAACACTTGCGGCTCTGCTCTTATGGGAATTTTTTGAAAAGGATGAAAAAATATTTTAGTTTGATATTTTTACTAACCATTCTTTTGAATATTTTGGTATCACAGGAAGAAGAGTTTTATGAAGTTTCAATTTTTGTGGATTCCTTTGATTTCATAATTCAAGATCTGAAAGGTTTTTTAACCGAAAGCGAAATAGATGAAATTAAAAGTTTTTACTATTCAAAAGAAAATATAACCTATCGAAAACTATTTGAAATAACAGGAAATCAGATCGTTTCTAAAATTATCGAAAAAAATCTTAGCAAAGAACAAAAGTTTTTTAAAATGGATCTTGGGGTAAATCTTGATTCACTTTTTTCGCTTAATAACAAGAACTTTTTTAAGATGTTTGGAAGATACAAAAATTTTGATTTTTTTCTTCTTACTGAAAAAGATGTTGGAGAAAAGAGATTCTATGACAATATTAAATTTGGTGCAACATATAAAGATCTTATCGCTGGTAACTATGTTCTGAAAACAGGAAGAGGACTTTTCTCTACCAGCACAAATTATGAAAACATTCTGAATAGAGTTTTTTATTCTAACAGAATAGAATTGGATGATTCTTACAGTGAATATCCATCATTTTTCGGTTTGGCTAAACGATTTTTATTAAAAAATTATATTATCATTCCATTTCTGAGTAATGTTTATTATGATTGTATACTTGATAGTTTGAATAACGTTAAAAAAATTTTGACCTACAACATTCATGATGATTCCCTTTCGATGTCAAGGGATAACAATTTAAGGGAGAGTTCTTTCGGTTTTTTATTCAATCATAAGAAAGAATGTTTGAATTTTGCAACATATTTTGCTGATTATTCCAAAACAATTAATATGATCGATTCAGATAAAAATATTGTATTTTCTTCTTTTGGTCAATTTTCACTTTTTTCCTACGATTTTGGATTTTCTTATCCAAACCGAGGATATTCCTTGTCCTTATGTCTTAAAAATGAGAATAAAGATTTTATGACTTCTTCTGGTTTTATTTTGAATAAAAGATTTTTTAACCTTCACTCAAACGATATAGAAGAAAAAGATTTTTTTGGATTTTTCTTTGATATTTCAAAAAGGAAAGGATTACGGTTTGAAAACAGAATAGATTTTGTTAAGGGTGACTATGAGGAGTTTAAAAATTCTTTAACCATAAGATTTGTTGATTTTGTAAAGCCAACATTTTCTTACGATTTACTCGACAAAAACAGAAGTTCTTTGAAGTTTGAATTTTTTAAAAGTTATAATGACTTATTATCGTTAAAATTAACTTTCTTTTTAAACCAAAAAAATTCAAATTATCAAAAGATGGATCTTTTTGTAAAGAATAAAGATTTTGAATTGTCAACCTACATATATACCTATAAAATCCTTGAAACCGACTATATTTCTATATACGAATACTCGTTTACCAATTATTATCCTCTGAAAATATATAGAAGTGGAGAAGGAATAGTTTACGGTTTAAATTTGTCTATCAAAAGAGTGGTAAAAACAAATGTTGGTCTTGTTAAAAATAATAGGGATATTTATGGTTTTTATTTGCTTTTAAACTATTCCCTGTTTTGAAGTTACCTTGACAAAAAGTTAAAGTGAAGTATATTTTAATGAATGAAAAAAAGTTTTTTTCAAATACTGAGATTACTGATAACAATTCTGATACTCTTTTTTATATTGAAAAGTGTCAACACTTCACAACTTTTTAGCATCCTGAAAAATTCAAACATGTTCTTTCTTTTTCTTGCTGTTTTAACAGTTGGCCTTGTTTGTTTTATTGTTGCTCTCAGGTGGCAACTTGTGTTGAAACTTTATAACTTTGAAGTTTCTTTATCAAAAGTTTTCAGGATATATAACATTGCATTCTTTTTTAACAACTTTCTTCCATCAACTGTCGGAATGGATTTTATAAGAGGAGCGTATATAGTATCTGATCAGAAAAGGATTGCGGATGTTATCTCTTCTATAATCATCGAAAGATGGATAGGACTTTTGGGAATAATAGTTTACATTTCGATTACACCGCTTTTATTTTTCAAGTATGGAATAACGAAATATTTTCTTTATGTATCTATAGCGGGAATATCAGCTTCTGTTATGTTTCTAACGGTTCTAATTTCTGATAAAATTTTCACATTTTTTGTATCTTTTTTTTCTAAAATTACTTTTTTTAAAATTGGTGATAGGATAAATTCCCTTCTATATTCATTAAGGATAGTGAAAGATAGAAAACAGGATCTTTTCTATAATCTTCTGTTATCGATAATGATTCAAGTTGTTTTTGTTTTTACAAACCATCTTATAGTTCTTTCACAGGGATTGTCCGTCCGGTTGGTTGATGAAATAATATATGTTCCATTCATATCGATAATCTCGATGATACCGATAACGATCAATGGCCTTGGCCTAAGAGAATGGGCTTACATAAACTTTTTTAAGTTGACAACAAAGGAAGAAATTTTATCACTTTCTTTGACATTTTTCATAGTTTCTGTGATTTACAGTTTGTTTGGAGGTCTAATTTTCGTTTTTGATAAGCAGAATACAAAAAAGGAGAATAGATGAAAAAATCTTTTTATCTTGTTATTACAATTTTTCTATCATTTTTAATTTTTTCTGAAACACTCTATAAAAGGGATTACAAAAGCATTAAACTTGATAATGGACTTGAAGTGTTGATGGTGAAAACAAGAACTCAACCGATTGTAACAATCGAGATCGCAGTCAAAAATGGATCGTATACACAAACACCTGAAAACTGTGGACTTTCCCATCTCTATGAACACATGTTCTTTAAAGGTAATGTGAAGTGGAAGAGTCAAGAAGAGTACAACAAAAGGATCAGAGAACTGGGCATAATCTATAACGGAATGACATCGAACGAATCGGTTAGATACTATTTTACCCTGCCTTCTAAGAATATCGATGAAGGACTTGAATTCATGTCGTACGCTATAATGGATCCTTTGTTTGATTCTGTGGAACTTGAAAAGGAAAGAAATGTTGTTTTGAATGAGTTCGATCGAGATTTTTCGGTCCCATTTTATAAGTTTTACCAGACGGCTGACTCTGTTATGTATGAGAAATATTTTTACAGAAAGAATACTATAGGTTTTAAAAATGTGATAGCGAATGCGACCCGAGAGCAGATGTATGAGATAAAAAACAAGTACTATATACCCAACAACTGTGCTCTGGTGATCGTTGGTGATATAGATTTTGATAAAACAGAAAAAAGTGTAAAAAAATATTTTGAAAGATGGGAAAAGGGAAAGGATGTTCAATTCGATTTTCCATCACATCCACTTCTTGAAAAAAACAAGAAGTTTATCATAGTTGATAAGGTGGCTACAACAAAATATCTCCTATCCTTCAGAGCGCCAAATTTTGATGGGAATTCGAATGAACCTTATGCCTTGGATCTGCTTTCAGATTATCTTTCTTTAACATCATCAAAACTTTATAAGGATCTTGTTGAGAGTGGACTCGTCTACAACTATTATGTTGGATATTCTGGTTTAAAAGACGGTTCAGAGTTTTCATTCTATCTTGATCTCAGAGGTGAAAATATCGACACTGTCAAAAAGATTCTTTTTGAGCACATAAAGAAATTGAATACGCCGGATTATTATGATAGCAACCTTCTACAACACTCAAAAGAATATGGAGAAGTAAACACTTTTAGACGACTTGAATCATCTTTATCTTTTGCTTTGACACTTGGTTACTGGTGGTGTGTTGGAGGTGTTGAGAATTTTAAGAACTACAACGAAAGAATAAAAAACATTTCAAAAGAAGACATAATATCTGCTGTATCAAAATATATTTCGAATGGTTATTATATGGAAGGATTTTTAACAGATTCAACAACCTATAAGGAAAAATTATCATTTTTAAAGGGAGAATAAAATGAAAAAGATATTTTTTGTTTTTTTCATAATAATGATTTTCATTTTTTCATTTTCAGAAGTTTATAGAGAAAGGATTTCAAAAAATCTCGAACTCTTATACAAGTATGTTCCTGAAAATGATATTTCCTCTGTATCAATATTTATTGAAGGAGGAAGTGCTAACTATGGTTATGAAAAATCAGGCATAGAAAATATAATTTTTAGGATGATAGAAAAATGTGGTAAAAACTATTCGGAAACGGAAATGAATGAATTGATGGATAAGTATTTTGTGAATGTATCCTATGATAATTCATACGACTACTCGTCCTTTACTTTTTCAACTCTGAACAAATACCTTTTTGATGTTACAAAAATTTTCGCTGATAATCTCAAAGAACCAGATTTTTCTGAAACCGTTTTGGAAAAGGAAAGGAATAGAATGATCGATGAGATCAAATCGAAAGAAGAGGATCCGGATGAACTTCTCTATTTAAAACTTAACGAGTACTTTTTTAAAAACCATCCATATATCTCAAATCCAGAAGGTTATGTTGAAACGGTGCAAAATCTGAAAGAACAGGATCTTTATAACCACCTGAAAAAAATCCTCTCAAACAGACGAGTTGTGATAAGTGTTGTTTCAGGAGTTCCTTTCAAAGATAGTGAAGAATTTTTTAAAAGAGAGTTTGGGTTTATAAATGGGAAATTTGAGAAAATAAAAGGTGTTAAAGAGTTTGATCTCTGTAAAGGAGACACTATTTTAAAATATGAAAAAGGTGGTTTACAAACAAAATATCTTGGTTGCAAATTTAAAATTCCATCAGTTAAAGATAAAGAATATCTCCCTGTTAGAGTGGGACTTTCGATACTTTCGAAAAGAGTTTATGAGACATTGAGAACCAAGCATGGATTAACTTATGCTGCGTATGTTGGTGCTTCAAATAAACTGGTCAACTATGGAGTGTTCTATGTTAGTACACTCTATCCTGATTCCGCTATAAAACTTTATAGAGATGAAATAGAAAAAGTAAGAAAGGAAGGAATCAAACAGGAAGAGATAGATGATATGAAGAATATCTATCAAACATCATTTTTTCTCGATAACGAAAGGACTTCAAATAGAAGTTTCGCACTCGGTTACAATTATTTGATATTTGGTGATTATGATTACGATATGAAATTCATAAAGGAACTCGATAATTTGAAGAGTGATAAAGTTACAAAAACACTTCTGAAATATTTGAAAGATTTTAAATTTATTTTGCTTGAGTAAAAAAAAAGAGGAAGCAGGATTGTCGTTTTTTGAGTGTGTAGTGTTTACGACAATTTTAGACCTGCTTCCAATAAAAGATTAAATCCAACAGATAATTTTGTCAATAGTTTTTTTAGTTCCTTATTGAATTATCTTAAAATCCAATATAAAATAAAATAATGGATGAAAAAAAGATATTTTCAAAGTTAAAAGAACTTTCCAAAAATAGTTATTCCAAATATTCAAAATTTTCAGTTTCCTCGATCTTGATATCGGAAAAAGGGAAAGAATATTATGGGGTTAATGTAGAAAACGGTTCATATTCGCTGACCATTTGTGCTGAAAGAAATGCTCTTTTTAACGCAATAACGGATGGTCAAAGAAGATTTAAAAAAATTTATGTGTATGCTGACTCTGATATTCTTCCAATACCATGTGGTGCATGTTTGCAGGTTATGTCTGAGTTTGTTGAAGATGATTTTGAAATTGTGCTTTTTTCGAATACTGAAAAAAAAGAATACAAATTTTCCGAACTCTTTCCAAAAAGATTCAAACTATGAAAAAATTCTTGCCAATCTTTTTGTTGTTAATTTTTTTATCATGTGTAAAAAAGTATGATACAACTCAAATAACTTCACAGAAAAGTGAAAATTTACTCAAAAACGAAATAAAAAATATACTTCTATCAACTTATGAATACAATATCATGATAAAGCATGAATTTTTAGATGTTTCCTTCAAAGGTGAAAAAGATCCTTTAAACAGGTTCACTTTAAAAGGTTATTTTAATATATTGGATCAGAAAAATTTCTACGATCATATATTTACGGGAGAAGAATGGATCAGAAGAAGAGATCTTAAAAAAGAAACCGATGATATCATTGATATACCACTTTTTATAGAAAATATCATAGATAAAGAAAATATGGAATTGAAATCTTTTGAAAATGGAGCATACATTTTTGATGTCAAAGTCAATACAGCGTTAATGGATCCTACCAACTATCTCCAGAAAGGTTTTCTTTACTATTACCCTCAGAAGAAAAAAATTTTTGTAACTTTGGTTGAGAAAAAGAATTTTCA
This sequence comes from Caldifarciminota bacterium, assembly GCA_037481815.1. Taxonomy (GTDB): domain Bacteria; phylum Hydrothermota; class 32-111; order 32-111; family 32-111; genus 32-111. Next base: position 389,408 of record JBBFKX010000002.1, on the reverse strand, counting down.
GGTTAATATACAATTCAAAGATATAGGAAACATTAAATTTAAAGATAAATATTTTGAAACGAGTATAAATGTGTTTGGAAACAGAAAAGATATTGAAATTCTGAACGAAAGATTTGTTCAATCTGATCTTGGAAAAATCCAGAACAACAGAGTTTATTTGAACTTTGATATCAAAAAATTTAATTTTGATGTAAACATACTTTTAGAGGATTCTCTTTCATTCTACAGATTCAAGTATGTATCGCCTGATAATGAAGGGAACGATATCCTTTACATGAATTTTGATTTGAGAAACACAGTTTTAAAAGAGGAAAAGATGTTGACAATATATGGGAAAGAATTTTTTGTTGAAAAAAAAGGTGATCTGTACAATGTTAATTTTAAAGATGTTGATCTTGATGAAGATTATGAAATGGTTTGTAAATTGGGAAAGTTTTCATTTCATTCAAAGTATACAAAAATAAACAAAATTTTGATGATAAAAGATTTAAACGAAAAGGTTCTGGCAGCGATTATTGTTATCAATAAATTTCCATTTGATTTTAAAGATATTTATATTAAGGAGGAATAATGATAGACAAAAGATTACTTGATATTCTGATATGCCCGAAATGTAAAGGAGAACTCATCTACGATGAGGAAAGGGATATTCTTATATGTAAAAAAGATGGTATATATTATGAAATAAAAAACAATATTCCTGTAATGTTGATAGAAAAGGCAAAAAAACTTGATGAAAAATAAAACTTTTATATTGGTTTTTATTTTATTATTCTTTCTGACAAATTTTTCGAAGATTCTTAGCAATTTTGATGAAAAAAGTGTAAAAGTTGAATATTATCCTTTTGATGAAGGAATACCATTTTATGATCTTGAATATGAAAATGGTTATCTTGTAAAAAATTTATATATAAATGTACCGGAAGGTGATATTGAAGTATATGTTAAAAGTGAAGGTATAAAAGATGGGAAAAATTTTTTTACGGGTTTGAATAAAACCACAAAGTTGTATGAAAAGAAGTTTGTTTACGCTTCAAAACAGAGAATTTTGCAGTTAAAAATTTTTCCGGTTTATAATTTCGATAAAGAGATACTTCAATTATACAAAAAAATATCGATAGAGGTAAAGTTTAAAAATCAACTTTTTAAAAGTCGCTCTTATAATCCATTACTCTCTACTAGTGTAAACAGCAATTATGTATCTCCATCCAAATTATATTTCTTTTCAAAATCTGATGGAACAGAAATAAAATCGTATCTAAAACTCGAGATAAAGGATGATGGAATATACCGCCTTGATTATACAGATCTGAAAAATGCTGGATTGACGCCTGAATTTGTTTCTCCTAAACATTTAGGTCTATACAGAAGAAAAAATCTTGTACTTCCAGCTGATACATCGAACATGTTCTATCATAGGGATCCGATAAAAGTTCCTATAAAATTTTTTGGTGATGATGACAATTCTTTTGAAAAGGGGGAATACTTTGTTTTTTATGGTAATTCGATAAAAGGAAAAGGAAAAAATTTTTATCTTTCGTATGATCTTTATAACAATCCTTTCACAGATTACAACCAGTATATTCTAATTTTTAACGATTCAAATTTTTGGGAAACCAATGATCTTGAATACGATAGTGTAAAAGGTGATTCTTTTGCAAATGTTTTGATAACTTTCAGATATGATTCAATAAATCCTTTAATGGCTGGATATGGATGGGCGTGGCGGGAGTTCTCTGTAAATAAAGATTCAACAGAACAACAAGATTATCTCTGGAATTTCAAGTTAAACAACTTAGCAGATTCTTCTGGAAAACTTTATATTTCATTTTTCTTTCAGACAGATCTTAATGACACTTTTGACATTGACATTGAACTGAATGGAAAAATTGTTGGAAGAGCTTCTGCACGGGGTGCATATACAACGGTTCCAAAAAGTTTTTCATTTGATATCACCAATTTTCAGGAAGAAAATTCTATAAGGATAATACCTGTTAATACAGATAATAAAAATAAAGTGTTTTACCTATGTTCTATAGAGCCGGAATACAGAGCATATCTTGGTGGTGATGAGGATTTGAAAATTGAACACAATCAAAAAGAAATTTTAACTGTGAAACCTGAAGAGAATCTTTTTTGCTTTCTTTCATCCGTTCAAAATTCATATTTTGGAAAATTAGAAAAAAATAGACATGTGAATATAAAAACTTTTAACTCAGATGAAATCTACTTTTCAAAGGACCTGAAAAAGATTGATAAGATTGAATATGTTGATTGCTCTGCAATTTTTGATTTTGATGAAGGATGTGATATACTTGTCATTACTGGAAAAGGATACAAAAACATTGTTAACTCTTATGTGCAGTATCGAAAGAAAGATGGTTTAAGTGTAAAAGTTTTTGAATTCGAACAGATAGACAATGCTTTTTCTTTTGGTATGAAGACACCTACTTCGATAAAATCTTTTCTTTACTATGCTCAAAAAAAATGGGTTAAATTTCCCCACTATCTACTTCTTCTTGGAGCAGGTTCTTTCGATTATAAAAACCGTTTGAACACTTATGAAAATAGAAATGTAGTTCCAGTTTATGAGACAGGTTATGGTGTTTACAAACTTGCACTTCTTACTTCCTACAGATCAGAGTGTGTTGATAGATGGTATACACTTCTTGATGGAGATAACTATATCGATATTATACCTGGTAGAATGACCGTCTATACAAAGGACCAGGCGTATTATGCTTTAAATAAGATTATCGACTATGAGACAAAAACTCCAACATATATGAAAAGTAGAAGTGTTGTGATATCTGATGACGAATACAGTTCGAGAATAACGAATGATTTTAACGATATAAGTTTTATAAATGCGAGTGAGGAACTTTCAAATCTTCTGGAAAATATTTTTTCGATAGAAAAGTTATATCTTACAGATTACAAAGGAGATCTTGAAAAAACCGATCACTGGCCCTATAATCCCGGATTCAAAAGGGATGTCAGATTTGTGCTAAAGGATATACTTTCGAGAGGAGTGAATTTTGGATTCTTTTATGGACACGGGTCATATTATTCTTTAACACACGAACATTTTCTGGAGTATCCGACAGATCTTGATCTTTTTGATAACATTTATAAATATCCAATATTTCTTTTTGGAACATGTCAGGCAGGCCAATTTGATAACGATTATGGTTGTATCGCCGGTGATTTTCAAATCCTTCCATATTCAGGGTTCTCTGCGACAATCGCTGCAACACGTGCAACAGGTGCTGATGAGAATAGAAACATTCTTTATCTGTCTTTTGTCTACGATCTTTTTCTTTATGGAGGTTATAGAACTGTTGGAGAGTACTATCTTGCTATGATCAACAAAAACAACTATACCTATACATCACATCAACTTTTTGGTGATCCATCGATGGTTGTGAAAAGATATAAATACGATATCGATGTGGTTTCAGATGATACCATAACACTTGGAACAGAATGTAATGTAGGATATTCCTATCACAATAAAAATGACGAAGAGGTTTTTTTCGATATATATCAACCTTTTTATGTCGATTCACACGATTATCTTCATACATACCCATACGCTTATGTATATTATGTCAAGGATGATGGAGTGATGAGAAGGATTTCAGACAATAAAAATGAAAGTATATTTCAGATCGTATTACCAGATACCTTTGAAAATAAAAGATATCTTTCAAGGTTGAACCTTGTTTCAGTTTTTGAAGATGATAGTTTTATACATTCAAAAGTCAAAAAGGTCTTTTATAAAATTGAAAAAGATACATCCGTTTCAATGGCTAAACTTATTGTAAAGGTAAATGGGACAGAAGTCATTGATACTGTTCTTGCTTCAAAAAAATATAAACTTGGAATAGAGTTTGTTTCAAACAGAGGAGTATATCTTGCAAATATAACAGGTTTTAAACCAACAGTCTATATCAACCAGGATAAAAAGATGGTTGTTAACAATTTTATAGTTTCAGAGGATACTTTTAAGACGGAAATTTTTATAGATAGTGCTTATTCTATGATCGATACTTTAAGGGTTGTTGTTTTTGACAATGATCTGAAAAAATATGAAAAAACTGTGTTCATAAAACATCCACAGACAAATTTAACGAAAAATATTCTGGTTTATCCGAATCCTTTTAATGATAACTTTTACTTAACATTCAACTCGAACTCCTCAGGTTTTATATTATACAAAATATTCAACGATAAGGGAGAAATGCTGGAAGAGGGAAGAAAAAATTTTAACTCGGGTTTTAACAGTATACTTATTGATTTAAAAAACAAAAGAAAATTACTTCCTGGAGTTTATCTTTTGAATATAGATATTAGTGAATTTTCGGAAGGAAAGAGATACTTAAAAAATGTAAAGGTAGTAAAAAAATGAGAGAATATCTTTTTATATTTGTATTGACCTTTTTTACTGGACTTTTTGCTGAACAAAGGGTTATGGATATTTTTCTTGGAGGGAAAAAGATCGGATATTTTAAGGAAGATAAAACAATTATTGATAGTATGATAAAATTAGAAGAAAAAAGTAAAATGAAGTTCAAAATATATGGTAACGATATTGAAATATTTTCAAATTCTGTATCATTTTTTGATGAAGACTGGAATGTTAAAAAATTCTTCACCGGAATAAACAGCAAAGATATTTCCTTTTATGTAAACGGTTTTGTAGAAGGAGAAAAGTTGATTATAAAAACAGATCTTTCAGGTAAAGATAAAACTGATACTATCGATATAAGAAACAAAAAAATCGTGTTCAACATTGAAACCGTTGATAAAAAATTTTTTAAAGAAAATCTTTTCACATTTAATCCTTTGAATATGAAACTTGAAAAGGTTGATATCAGGTATTTAGGTAATGAATCTCTTGAAATATTCGATGACAAAATCGTTACATCGAAATATCTTTTAAAAACTGAAAGTTCAACATTTTATCTCTGGTTTGATAAAAATAACAGATGTGTAAAATCTTTCAATGACCAGGGCATAGAGATGATGTTGGCTAAAAAAGTTGAGGAACCACAGGAAGATTTTAACATTCTGGATTATTTTAAAATTGAAGCCAGAGGTAATTTTCGAAATATCAGGAAGGATAATTATGCCAAATATCTTATTGATGGAATAAAAGATAAAAATCTTTCAAATTATAGACAGATACATAAAAAAGACACACTTGAAGTTTTTAGGAGATCAATAACAAATAAAGGTTTTGAAGATATTAAGGATTCTTTTTACCTTTTACCAGATAGTTCTGTAGCACTTGTTGCAAACGAAATTTTTAAAAAGAGCAAAAACGACACTCTTGTTTTCATAAAAAAGAGTATGGAGTTTGTGAACAAAAAATTAAAAAAACAAATATTTTCCGGCCTTTTGACTCCATCACAGATTTTGAAAAACTCTTATGGTGATTGCACTGAACATGCTCAACTTTTTGCTTCAATACTTATCGCAAAAAATGTTAGGGTCAATGTTGTTTCGGGAGTTGTTTTTTCAGAGGGAGAATTTTTATACCATGCATGGAACAACGTTTTTTACAGAGGTACTATTTATACTGTTGATCCAACATTCAAGCAATTTGAAGTGGATCCATCACATATTGAAATTTCTTCTGGTTTTCCACCACAGGAGGTTTTATTAAAAAATATTTCGGGTAAAATTGTAATAAGGAGAATAAAATGAAAATTTTTTATGTTGTTTTAACAATAGTTTTTGCTGTTACAATTTTCTGTTCAGAACCAGAGATTATTGGATTTTCTGATGATGGTAAATACTTCGCTTTTTTTTATGAGGCGATAGATCAGATCGGTGATGCTTTCGCAGAACTTAAGGTTTTCTCCCTTGAAACAAAAAAGATCTCACTATTTTTGAGATTATCAAAACAGGAAGGAGATTATAAAGAACTAAAAGACATAAAAAATATCTTTTTCGAAAAATATGGTGAAAATTTTAATTTTAAAAACGGAAAAGATTATTTGAGATTTTCAGGTGAAATGGTAGGAGACAGTTTCTTTTTGAGTAACGATCTTCCGATCGGTATTAAAATAGAATATCAAAAGGAAAAAAATGAATTTGGAACTTATACTTACAAAAGTATTGTAAAAGAAAAAGGTATAACAAAAGATGTTGTCCGTGGGAAGGTGATCGACCTATATTCATGTTATGCTGGAGATAAAGGTTATGGTGTCGCTATTTTGAAAAGCAGAGAGGACGGTCTTGAAGGTGAATTCATAGATTATTATACTCCAGTTTATGTTCAATTTGCGAATTTTGAGTTCAAAAAAGATGTTGAAAAAGAAATAAAATTCAATGCAAAAAAGGCAAAAAAAATTTTACAGGAATTTTATGATTATAACAGATTCTATCCCGGGGATAAGGAAAGTTTTTTCAGATATGGTAAAGTTTTGATCAACCCCGTTGACGATAAAAAAGATCCTGTTTATTTTGTAAGTGGAAATCTAAAATATAATCAAAAATATGATGGGATGATAGTTATCGAGATACTGAAAAACCAAGAATATTATAACATCTGGTATTTTTTAAACGGTAACATAGTGAAAGTTGAAGGAGTTGATAGATGAAAGATTTAAACAGGTACATTGACCATACGCTTTTGAAACCTGATGCAACTTTTGAGGATATTAGACGTTTATGTGAAGAGGCAAAAAATTTTAAGTTTTTTTCAGTATGTGTGAATCAGAGTTATATTGAATATTCTAAGAATATTTTAAAAGATAGTGATGTAAAAGTTTGTACTGTTGTTGGATTTCCACTCGGTGCAACCGACATAGAAACAAAACTTCATGAAACAAAAAGATCCATTGATCTTGGTGCAGATGAAATCGATATGGTTATGAATATAGGTTATATGAAGTCGAAAAGATATGATCACATATTTGATGAAGTAAAAAAAATAAAGAGTGTATGTGGTGATAGGATATTAAAAGTTATTGTTGAGACCTGTTTGCTTGATCAGGAAGAAAAGAAAAAGATTTTAGAGATTCTTATCGAAAGTAAAGCGGATTATATAAAAACTTCAACAGGATTTTCAACAGGTGGAGCAAAAATTGAAGATATAAAACTTTTTAAAAATCTTGGCGGTGATAGAATAAAGATAAAAGCAAGTGGTGGGATCAGGGATCTTAAAACAGCGGTTGAAATGATAAGAAGTGGTGCTTCAAGGATAGGAAGTTCAAACTCTGTAAAAATAATGGGAGAGGTCTATGAATCCTGTGGAGATTATTAAAAAGAAAAGAGATGGACACGAACTGACAAAAGATGAATTGAACTTTTTTATAAAAGGTTACATTGAAGGTAAAATTGCTGATTATCAGGTTGCTGCATTTTTAATGGCAGGTTTTTTAAAAGGTTTTTCTGATCTTGAAACGAAAATTTTAACCGAAATAATGATGGATTCAGGATATAAGTATGATTTTTCAAATGTTGAGGGATTAAAAGTCGACAAACATTCAACAGGTGGAGTTGGTGATAAAGTTTCAATTCCGCTTCTTCCAGTTCTTGTTTCGCTTGGGTTTAAAGTTCCAATGGTTTCAGGACGTGGGCTTGGACATACCGGAGGAACACTCGATAAACTTGAATCTATAGAGGGAATGAATGTTTTTTTGAGTAAAGAAAAAATGTATGATATGGTTGAAAAAATCGGTGGAGGTTTTGGAGGACAAACAGAAAATTTTGTTCCAGCAGACAAACTTCTCTACTCACTGAGAGATGTAACGGGAACAGTTGAGTCGATACCTCTTATAACATCATCGATAATGAGCAAAAAACTTGCAGAAGGTATAGATTCTTTGATACTTGATGTTAAATGTGGAAATGGTGCTTTTATGAAAAATTTTGATGATGCAAAAAAATTAGCCGACAATATGTTGTCAATAGGAGAGATGTTTGATAAAAAGATGGTTTACCTTATAACCGATATGTCACAGGTTTTGGGTGAATACGCTGGAAACGGATGTGAAATTCATGAATCGATAAAAATTCTCAAAGGTGAACTTGAAAATGATGTTTATAAACTTGTTAAAGCTATGGCTGTTCTTTTGATGGAAAAGAATGGTATTGGGAAAAGTTGTGAAGATAGAGTTGAAAAAATAAAGGATGTAATAAAAAAAGGATACGCTTATGAAACCTTTTTGAAAATAGTTTCAGCTCAGGGTGGTAAACTTGATAAATTAAAATGTGATGATCTTTTCTATCAAAATTCTGTTAAAATAGTTTCAGACAGAGATGGATATATTTCTTACTTTGATACTTATAAAATTGGGATTGCACTTATCCATCTTAATGCTGGAAGGTTTAGAAAAGAGGATAATATCGATCATAAAACTGGATTGAAAGTTTATAAAAAAATAAGAGATAGAGTTTTAAAAGGTGATATAATCTTTGAGGTTTTTGTTGGGAACCATGATTACCAGGAAAGTGTTGAGATTTTAAAGAATTCATTTAAGATAGAAGAAAGTGATGAAAATATTGAAAAAGTAGAACTGATAAAGTATATAAAAGGAGTATGATGAAAAAATATTTTTTTGTGCTGACTCTATTATTTTTTGTTTTTATCTGTGCAGAAGAATTTATCGATCTTAACGATCTCAAAATTGGGATGAAGGGTTACTGTTTAACAGTTTTTCATGGAACAGAAATAGACACGTTTGAGGTTGAGATAATCGATATTATGAGAGATTCGAATATGGAAATGATTCTTGTAAAATGTTCGGGAGAAAATATAGAAAAAACGGGAGTTGCAGCTGGTATGAGTGGTAGCCCGGTTTATTTTCAAGGAAAACTTGCCGGTAGTTTGAGTTATACCTGGGATAATTTAAAAGAACCTGTAGGTGGTGTTATCCCGATAAGAAGGATTGTAGAGATAAAAAATTATGAAAATCAGGACAAGAAAAAAGATTTTGATTTCAAAGAAATATCTGTTCCAATAGTTTTTTATGGATTTTCAAACGAAGTTATAGATCTTGCAGAAAAGTTAAACATTTTTTCAAAAAATTCCATAATTTCCGGTGGAAACAATATTAACATTAAAGGTACTAAAAAAAGTGAACTCGTTCCTGGAAAAGCAATAGCGATAAAACTTATCGAGGGAGATTTCGAAGCATCCGCCATAGGAACCGTTACTTATGTTGATCAAAAAAATATTTATTCGTTAGGTCATCCTTTCACTTTAAAAGGAGAGGTTGATTTTCCTGTTTCTGAAGCGTACATATATACGATATTACCTAAAAATGATATTTCGTTTAAAATGGGATTTTCTCTGAAAGATAATGTCGGAAAAGCGAAACAGGATAGAACCTTTGGAGTTCTTGCGGTTAGTGGTGAAAAATCTGAGATGGTAAAAGTCAGGATGAAAGTTAACCAGAAAATGTACAATTTTTCAATAGTAAACGATAAAGATATAATTTCAAATTATCTTCCGTTGACCTTTCTATCAACTGTCTCGAAAAATTTTAAATCTGGTGGGAACCTCTCTGTTAAATATAAAATAGAGGTGTTTGGTTCAAATAAAAAAAGTTTTGAATATAAAAATATGTTTTCAGGAGACAATATACTTTTACAGATGTTTTTTGATATCTCCGGTCTTTTTACAGCATATACAAACAATGTTTATAGAACGATCAGAATGGATTCTGTAAAAATTGAATCTGATGTTGTTGAACAGAATCTTGTGTTTATGATAGATGATATAATAACTGACAAAAAGTATTATAGAAATGGAGAAAATTTGCGACTTTTGATTAAACTGAAAGGTTATGATAGAGAGATGTTGACAAAAGAGTTAGAAATCAGAATACCTGATAACATAAAAGATGATTCAATAATGATTACCGTTAATGGTGGTGGAGATGACCTCTATTTTGAAAGTTCGAGAAGTTCTGGAAAATTTGATTTTAAGGATATTGAAACTCTGGAAAACATAATAGATCAGATAAATCCATCGAACAGTTTAATAGTAAGATTGGTTTCCTTTGAAAAAGGATTTATAGATAATAACCTTGAATTTTTCAACTATCCAACATCTTTTGTAAAAGAGCAACTCATGATGGGGAAGAAGATGGTTAACGGTAACAATCTGGTAGTGAAAAAATTCTCAACAGATTTTGTAATAAAAGGTACGAAAAGTATAGTTTTAAAATTGTGGAGGTAGAATGAAAAAATTTTTTGGTATTCTATACATTTTTGTTATATCTATTTTAACACTAAGTGGTCTTGAAACAGGAAGAATAGTTGATACTCCACTTGAGAATATAAAATCTTTAAAAGTTCAAGATGGTGTTATGGTATCTGAAAATTTCGTGAAAAAAGGATTTTTACTCGAAAAATTGGAAGTCAGGGTTTTTGACCCAATTTTCTCAATCTCAAGATTCGACAAAGATATCATAGTTGGAACCGGAGGCAATTCATATATATACAGTTTATCGAGTAGAGATACATTTATGAAATTTAGAGAAGGTGAAATCGTTAGAAATATATTTGTTATAGACAAAAAAAATTTTTTAGCTTCAATTGAACCATCTGGAATAATTGTTAGAATCGATGATAAGAAAAAATGTGATACACTTTTTAAAGATGGAAATAAGAGTATAAACAGAATAGTATACATTGATGGCAAAATATATGCTCTTGTAGGTGAAAATATCTTTGAATTAAAAAAGGATAAATTTGAAAAATTTTTTCAGGTAAACGATAAAAACTGTTTACAGATGAAGAAATATAAGAACCGTCTTTTCTTTTCGACAGAAGGTGATGGAAAACTCTTAAGTTATGAGAATGGAAAAACTGACTACATTTTTGTTTCAAGTGATAGTGAGGTGAGAGATTTTTATTTCAAGGATGACAAGGTCTTTGTTTTTGTTAACTCAAAAAATTCGAAAAATGAAGATCCCATATTTCAGGAGTATAAATCATATATAATTTCGATTGATAAAAATATGGTCGATACCATTTACACTTTTGATACACATATTTCACAGGTGTCAGGTTTTAAAAATGGTGTTTTAATTTTTCTTTCTAAACCAGCGAATTTCTTTTATTTTGATTTTAACCATGTATTTTTTGCCGGGAATTTTGATTTTGAATTTCCAACTGCACTTTACATCGATGATGAGAATATATATATTGGAAACGATGGACAACCTTCCATTGTAAAGTTAAAAGAAAATGATGGGAAAGGAGAATTTTTTTCAAAAGTTTTTAACTTCAACTCTCAAAAATCGATAACATCCGTGTATCCTGAGATTTCAGGAAAAGCAAAAGTTTTTTTCAGGTTTGGGGATTCTTATGAGGTTGATAATACATGGACAGGTTTTTATCCGGTGGTCAGTGGTTATAATAACGAACTTCCGAAATCAAAATGTTTCCAGTATAAAGTTGTTTTGAACGATGAACAAGACAATTTTAAAAAAATAGAGATTTTCTATAAAGGTGAGAATAAAATCCCAAAAATTAAAAATATAGATGTTTTCCCTCCAAGAATTTTGCCTGATTATGCGATGCCGCAGAATGTAAAAATGGATAAGAGTTTTAAAAAGAAAATTTATCAGGATTTAAAAGAACAGAATATCTTTAAAATTTTTGAAAAAAAGATCTTTGTAAAATGGGAAGGTTTTGATCCAGACAGTGATAGATTGACATATTCTTTATTTCTTCAGGACGATAAGTACGAATATCCCTTGGTTTCACAGATAGAGGATAATTATTTTGTGTTCAATTATGATAATTTTACAACCGGATACTACAAGATAAAATTGGTTGTATCAGATTCGATAGATAACACAGAATTCTTAAATGATCAAAAAGTATCGAAAGAATTTTTAATCGACAACACTCCACCACAGATAAAAGATGATATATTTCAGAACAACATTTTAAAATTTTCAGTTTACGATGAATCAAGTTTTATAGATAAAGTGGAAGTTTCAACAAATGGAAGTGAATTTAAAGAAGCATTACCTGTAGATCAGATTTATGATAACAGAGAGGAAAAATTTTTAATAGATATACCTTTTAACGGAAATGGGACACTTTCAATATTGGTTAAAGTTTATGATCAGTTTGGAAATGTTACCTTTCTTAAAAAACTTCTAAAATGAAAAAAGTTTTTTTTGCAAACTCTCTGAAAGGAACACTGTCAAACGATGATGTGGTTGATCTGTACAAGAGATTTTTTAAATCAAAGGATGATTTCATTTTTCCAATTTCTGATGGTGGAGACGGTTTTTTAAATTTCATAAAATATTTATATCCTTCATCAAAAATAAAAATTTTTGAAACCTTTTCCCCTGAAGGAAAAAAAATAAAGGTTGAAACTCTTGAATATAATCAATATCTCTTCATTGAGAGTGCAAAAATTATTGGTTTTGAAACTATAAAGGATATATCTAAAAAACCAGCACTAAGAAGTAGCAAGGGAATGGGATATATTTTAAAAAAAGTTCATAAAAAATATAAAAAAATTTTTTTGGGTATCGGTGGAACAACGACTTTTGATCTTGGATCGGGCTCTTTTGAGATTTTAGGTTATGATGTTTTAAAGTTTCCAGAAACTGAAATTTTGATAGATTTTAAAAGGACAAGTAAGAGCATAACTTTAAATAATCTTGTTTCGGTTTGTGATGTGGTTTCTCCGCTCAATGGTAAAATCGGTGCATCTTTGTATTTAAAACAGAAAGGTGTGAAGGAGGAAGAAATAAAATTCTTTAAATCGATTTTTGATTATGTCGCCAAAAAGTATAATGTTGCTGGTGAAAGATTTTTAGGAAGTGGAGGGGGATTGGGATTTTTTACAAGGTTTGCTGGTGGGAAAAATATTGGATGTTGGGATTTTCTATCAAAAATGATATCGATCGAAAAAATTGTGAAAGGAACCAATATCGTGATACTGAACGAGGGAAAATTTGATGCTCAATCATTAAGAGGAAAAATAAATGGAGAAATAGTTAAAAAGGCGATAGAATGGAAAAAAAAGATTTTTGTTATTACAGGAGAGGTAGATATAAGAGATGACAGGTTAAAAAAATATATAACATTTATAATGCTTGATAAAAATCGAAAAGATTATAAAATTGAATTTTTTAAAAAGACAAAAATTTTAAAGGAGATTCTTGATGGATGAAAAGATAGCTGTTCTTTTTGGAGGTCCTTCAAATGAAGGAGAGGTGTCAAAAAGATCGGGACAAAGAGTTTATGATGCCTTGATAAGAAAGGGTTATAACGCTGTAAAAGTTGAATATGATGAAAATCTTATAGAAAAATTAAAAGGTTTTGATAAGGTGTTCAATGTAATGCATGGAAGACCGGGTGAGGATGGTTTGGTTCAGGGTATCCTTGAATATCTTAAAATACCGTATACTGGCTCTGGAGTTATCCCTTCATCTTTAACGATAAACAAATATCTCACTCAACAGATGGTGAAATCACTCAATATACCTGTTTTGAAATCTATATATGTGAATAAAAAAATTTTTAACGATAATGAAAATATAGTTGAAGAGCATTTTAAGAGTAAAGTCATCGTAAAACCCAACACTGGAGGATCATCGGTTGGAACATTTATAGAAGAGAGTTATAAAGTAAAGGATCGTCTGAAAGAAAATTTTTTGAAATTTAACGATTTTTTGATCGAAGAATATGTTGAAGATGGAATAGAGGTCACAGTTGGAGTAATAGAATACAAAGGAAAAACAAAAGTTTTAACACCTTTGCAATTGAAACCGAAGAACAAATTTTATGATTACGAAGCAAAATATACTAAAGGAAAAACCGATTTTCTAATACCTCCTGAAGTAGATAATAGAATAATAAAATCGTTGATGGAAAGGACAAAAACAATATTTGAAAGTTTAAACATGAGATCGTTTGCAAGGGTTGACTATATCATAGATCGAAATATGAAAATTTTTGAACTTGAAGTGAATTCAATACCGGGAATGACGGATCTTTCCGATCTTCCTATGGAAGCGGAATATGATGGAATAAAATATGATGATTTGGTTGAAGAGATTCTAAAAAGTGCGGGAGTTTTGAAAGATGCTTGAAAAAATAACTGAAAGGTTTACTAGCATTTTTTCCAAAATCAAAAATAAAGGGAAGGTAACAGAAGATGATCTTAATGTGACTTTGAGAGAGATAAAACTTTTACTCCTTGAAGCAGATGTGAACTATAAGATCGTGAACGAATTTGTAAACCTTCTGAAAGATGATCTTGTTGGAAAAGAGGTATACAGATCTTTAAAGCCAGAACACATAATAATAAAAAGTGTAAATGACAAACTCGTTGAACTTTTTTCTGCTGGTGATAGAGAGATCAACTTTAAAGGTAACCCAGCGGTAGTTGCACTAGTTGGACTTCAGGGTAGTGGAAAGACAACAACATCGGGAAAACTTGCAAAACTTTTTCAGGGTATTGGTAGAAAACCTTTACTTGTTCCATGTGATATTAAAAGACCTGCTGCCTATGATCAACTCAAACAACTATCAGCAAAAAACTCTTTAAGTTTTTTTGAAACGAATGAAACCGATCTTATAAAAAGGATAAATGATGCTTTAGAATTTGCTCATAGAAATAGTTTTGATACACTTATCCTTGATACTGCTGGAAGATTACATGTTGATGATGACCTGATGCAAGAACTAAAAATTATTGATCAGAAATTTAAACCTTGTGAGAAACTTTTTGTTGGGGATTCTTTGACGGGACAGGATGCTGTTAACAGTGCAAAGATCTTTAATGAAACCATAAACATAACAGGTATAATTCTGACAAAGATGGATGGTGATCAAAAAGGTGGTGCTGCGTTATCTATAGTAAAAAGTGTGGAAAAACCAATAAAATTCATCTGTAATGGTGAACATATAGACAATATAGAAAAATTTTATCCTGAAAGATTTGTTTCAAGATTGCTTGGGATGGGAGATATAGTAACACTCGTTGAAAAAACTGAAAGTTTAATAAAAGAAGAGGAAGCAAAAGAGATCGAAAAAAAATTGAAGGAAGGAAAATTCGATTTTGAGGATTACTTAAACCAGATCAAACAGTTAAAAAAAATGGGACCTCTTGGAGATATCATAAAAATGATTCCAGGTGTTGGAAACAGAATTAAACTTACCGGTATTGAAGAAGAAAACATTAAAAAAGTGGAAGCGATAATAAATTCGATGACAAAAGAGGAAAGAAGAAATCCAGAACTTTTAAACAATAAAAGCAGAGTTAAAAGGATCGCAAAAGGAAGCGGAACAAGTGTTGCTATGGTTAAGCAACTACTTGTTCAGCACAAGAACATGAAAAAGATGATCAAAAATTTCAAAGATTACTTTTAAATTATCCTTCTATTCTCCAAGTATCAAGAACTCTATTCTTCTATTTTTTGCCCTACCTTCTTTTGTTGCATTATCAGCGACAGGCATAAGTTCACCAAAACCTTTTGCAACTATTCTTGCAGGATCTATACCTTTCATGATCAAATAGTTTCGAACCGCTTCAGCCCTTGCCTGTGATAGAACAAGGTTTGCACTATCACTTCCAACAGAATCTGTATGACCCTGAACCTCAATTCTAACCTTCGGATTGTCGTTGAGAAGTTTAACAGCTTCATCAAGTATAGGATATGACTCAGGAAGAATAGTTGCTTTTCCAGATTCAAAGTTTATTCCTCTTAAAGTTATCTTTCCACCTTTTTTGAGCATCTCTATATTTAAGATCAGAGTTTTATCTGCTTCTATGACGATAGGTTGTACATAGGTTACATATCCATCAAGTGTTGCCGCAAGAGTATAAGTACCTGGATTCAAACTGATCCTGTAAACACCTGTCTGTGGATCAGGTGTAAATGAGGGGATATCGGTCTGAGGGAATGATAATGTTGCTTTAATATTTTCTCCTGTTGATTTGTCTTTAACAGTTCCAGTTAATATTCCCTGTGCAACAACCTTTTTGTTCAGAGCAAAGTCCACTATCTTTGTTTGTCCTTTTTCAATGATTATTCCCTTCTCCTGCCATTTGTATCCTTCTCTTTCAACCTTTATTCTAATACTGCCCGGTTTTACTTCAATAGAATAAATTCCTGTTGAATCTGTAACTATCTGTAATGTTTCAGAATATCCAGGTAAGGTTATGATCGCCGACAGAGGTTTTCCACTCTCACCATCTATTATTTTTCCAGTTATAAGTGTTTTAGGTTCCTCTTTTTTGATTTCCTCTTTTTTGAAATCATAATAGTATGTTAAACCGAAAAACACTTTCCAATCTGGTGTTCCTTCCCATCCATCATTCAAAAATAGAACATCTGAGATACCGTTTAATGTTGGTTTTAAATCGGGAACGAATTTTGATATCCTATAATCCGCTCCAAGATCTATTACAAGACCTATCGGTGTATCAAATCTCACACCACCAGTTAAATTGTGGACAAGGCGGCCATCATTTATGTTGTTGAACATATATTTGTTGCCATAGATTTCAAAAAATGGGATGAATGATCCGAATTTGATCGAGAATGATCCTGAATAATCAAACATTACAGGATTTGAAATCGATGAAGGAAGATCGTTGAACTTTGTGTAACCACCATTCAAATTTATCGCTAACGGAACCTGTGTTGAAGTGATAAAGGAAATCAAAAGTTTCACTCCAAAATCCTGACTGTTCGTTGTAAAATGTCTGAAAATTCCACCATGATTTTTTATATAATCTATCGAAAACGATGATGAATTGTCTTTTAAGGTATCATAGGTATCACCTGTTGATAATCTATAAAAACAATATACACCGAAATCTGCATTTTTTGTAGCACCAAATATACCACCTGTTGTCAGTTTCAAACCAACCTCAGTATCACCAAAACCGTAACTTGCATAGTTCGTGTTTTCGTCAACTCTTCCCGCCGCTTCAGGAGTATCGATAGCATCAAGATGTGCTGTTGAATAGATGTTTACCTCAAGCCAGTTTGTAAAGGAATAACCTATTCCGTATGCGAGAGTTGCAAAAGCATAAGTATCCCAACTGTAATGTGTATCACCGTCAATGGTTGATATGTAAGGTATTTGAAAATCTCTTGATGACCCGTAAAAATGGAAACCGAGATTCAACCTCTGTTCTTTTAATATAGCATCAAGAGAATGAATGTATCCTGAGTTCAACTGCATCGATGGTGCTGAAAAAATTGAAAAGGTTGATATTACAATAAACAAAAAAATAAAAAAAGATTTTTTAAAATCCATAACTCCTCCTTCAAATAAAAATATATTGAAGAAGAATATGAAAGTCAACAAAAATCATTCGATTTTTGTGATCATATTTTTTATGAAATTCTCAAAAATTTTGTAGATCTCTGAGTCAGGATAAGTTTCAACATAGGGTTTACCAGAGTCAGAAAGTTCAACTAGTTCTTTATCTAAAGGGATCTTTACAAAGTTATCGATATTGTACCGTTTTGCCAACCTTTCACCTCCACCTTCTCCAAAAATTTTATGTTGAGTTTTACATACCGGACAGACAAAATATGACATGTTTTCGATTAACCCAAGAATTTCTCCACCAACCATTTTTACAAAATTTATAGATCTTGCAACATCGGATGTAGAAACTTCCTGTGGTGTTGTGACAATTACAACTCCTGTTACACCTTCGATCTGTTGTAGAATAGTTAAAGGTTCATCACCAGTTCCAGGAGGAGAATCTATTATCAAAAAATCGAGTTCTCCCCAGTTTACATCATCGAAAAATTGCTGAATCGCCTTGATCTTCAAAGGTCCTCTCCAGATGATCGGAGAATCAGATTTCTCAACAAGCATCGATAAAGATAAAGTTTTGATTCCACCTTCAGTAAGTACAGGTTTCATAAGGTTGTTATCATCCAGTTCAATTCTTCTATCTTCAACACCAACCATTTTTGAAATCGAAGGACCATGTAGATCGATATCGAGAAGTCCGACCTTATATCCCAAACTTTTAAGAGTAGATGATATGTTAACTGAAACAGTACTTTTTCCAACACCACCTTTGCCACTTAAAATCAAAATTTTGTGTTTTATTTTGTTGAACTGATTTTTCTTTTTTTCTTCCATTTTCACTCCTTTAAAATGATATTATTTTAATATAGTTAATTTTTGTAAAAATACAACCCTAACCTTGATATAGATTACATTTTGAATTATAATAATTTTAAAAGAGGAGGAGAGATGGATATAAAAAAAGATATCTTAAGGTGTTCTGTATGTAATAATGTAGTTGAAATTTTAAGGGAAGGAGATGGAGAAATCATTTGTTGTGGAAAAGTTATGTTGAAAGAGGAATCGAAAAATAAAGATGAAGGAATGGAAAAACATCTACCATTCATAAAAGAAAAAAATGGTTTTTTTGAAATATCTGTTGGCGAAGTTGAACATCCGATGACGAAAGAACATCATATCGAATGGTTAGAAATAAATACAGATAAAGAGAGTATAAAAAAATTTTTCAATATCGATGAAAAACCAGTTTATATATTACCAAAAAGTTTTAAAATAAAAAGTGTTAGAGCATATTGTAATATACATGGACTATGGAGAAGGATGAATATAGACGAAATAAAGAGAGAGGATCTAATCCTTTTTGCATTAAAGAATGAAATAGATTCAATGAACATATACAATCAACTCGCTCAAAGGATAAAAAACGCTTTTTTGAAAGAAAGATTAAAATTCCTTGCGAATGAAGAAGAAAAACATAAAAAATATTTTGAAGAATTTTATAAAAAAACTTATCTGAAAGAGATAGTACTCCCTGTTGATGATATAGTTCCACTTCCTAAAGTTGATATATCCTCTCCAAACAAACCTTTGAGTGATATACTTTATGAAGCGATGGAAAGTGAACTTGCTGCACACAATTTTTATCAGGAACTTTCAAGAGTTTTTGCTGACGATCAAAAAACATCCAAAATGCTAAAATTCTTTTCATCCATGGAGATGATACATTATTCGATTCTTCAACTTGAAAGGGAGAATAGTTTAAAATTTGAAGATTACAGTAACGATGTTCCAATGATACATGTTGGTCCTTAATCTTTTTGTAAATTCAATATTCTCTTTTCAAGAGTTGGATGTGAATAATAGAAAAATTCATAGACAGGATCAACATTTATACTGGATAACTCTTCAAAAGCAAGTTTTTTTAATGCTTTTATTATCGGTGTTTTATCTTTCAAATTAATTTAGAAAGAAAGAAAAAATTTTGCTATCTTTAATTTGAATTCTGGTAATAATAAAAATATTTACAAAATATTTTTATGGTCTTATTATTAAAATATCGAGAAATTTAAATTCCACTGGTTGAAAGTTCAAATCCTTTCGGGTATAAAAAACAAAAAATATTGATTTTTTTTTATTTTAAATTAACATTTAAAAAAGTGGGGAATAAAAAAGAACTGGTTTTAAAAAAACAAGAAACAATAAATAGGAGGTGATATGAAAATAACGATTAGCAGTTTTTTATTTCTAATAAAAAAAATTAGTAATTTTGTGTTGATTGTAATAGTTCTATCAACATTATTATTGCTTTTATCAAATTGTTCGCTAAACATGGAAAATAATTTTGGACCCAAAGTTATTATCAAAACAGAGGTCTATGCAGATAGTTGTGCTTTATGTGATACTTTTTTGATATTGGATTTAGAAAAGAAAGAAGAAACAATGATTTTTGCTAACATAGTTTCTTCAGATTCATGGGAACAAATTAAAAGATTAATGAAAGAGAGTGGATTTGTTCAGAGTTTTGAAAAAAAGGAAATAATTAAAGTATATTGTCCTATATGGAATGATACTTTTTATTCTGTTAATATTCCTTTTAATTCAAAAGATAGAAATTATAAATCTGAAATAGTTATTCTTATTCAAAAAAATAGTGATAAAAAAATGTGGATAAAATTGGAATCATATTCTATAATGAATTCTGAATTAGATTTTATTATGGATTCGTCAACAGTTATTGTAAATAAGAGCGAGACATCACCTATAAACACTAATATTTTATATCCAGATTATTCAATTTTTACAACCACATCAAATCAATTTTATTTTTCACTTGGAACTTTACCTATAAGCGATGTATATATTATACCAAATTCTACGGCAATAAATAAATTTCTAATTTGCTTTGCAAATTGCTATGATCCTTGTGCAGCGACTTGTTATCATAGTGATGAGGACGAAACAGGAGAATGTCTTTCTTTTTGTTATACTGTGTGTAAAACAAAATGTTTTTTAAGTGAATGGTGGGAGTGATAATTATGAAAAAGATGATAATACTTTTCATATTAATTTTTGTCATTTTTTTGTGGTATCAAATTTTATTTGGTTTACTTATTTTTAAAATATATAGCATTGATAACAGTATATATAACATTAGTATTTCAAATGTTGATCAAATGGATAATTTTAAAAAAAAACTTAATCTTGATTTTTCAAAAAATTTTTTATTTTTCAAAAATCTTGTTCTTTCAGTTTATTCCATATTCATTATTTTTGTATTAGTTTTTTCGATGATTTTTCCTTTTTTTATAGATTTTAAAAATATAAAAGGAAAATTTCAAAAACAGATTAATTATAATATTCTTTTTATTTTAACCTTTGTTCTTATATTTTTATCAACATTTTTAAGCATAATAATTTTGACTATATATTATCCCGGTAAATATTTTTATGAATTCACACAAAAATCAATTTGGATTTATTTGTTTTTGGTTATTCTCTTACTATTTTCAAATTATCTATTTTATTGGATAAAAGTAAAAAATCAAAAAGTAAAATAACTATAAAAAACTAATAGAGTTTAACATTATCATTTCTTTTACTTGATTAATTAAAAATATATGTTGTTGGATCTATCAATAAGAGTGCATTGTAATAAACATTTTTTATAAAAAAAGATGAATATCATTTAAATAAAGAGAGAGGATCTAATCCTTTTTGCATTAAAGAATGAAATAGATTCAATGAACATATACAATCAACTCGCTCAAAGGATAAAAAACGCTTTTTTGAAAGAAAGATTAAAATTCCTTGCGAATGAAGAAGAAAAACATAAAAAATATTTTGAAGAATTTTATAAAAAAACTTATCTGAAAGAGATAGTACTCCCTGTTGATGATATAGTTCCACTTCCTAAAGTTGATATATCCTCTCCAAACAAACCTTTGAGTGATATACTTTATGAAGCGATGGAAAGTGAACTTGCTGCACACAATTTTTATCAGGAACTTTCAAGAGTTTTTGCTGACGATCAAAAAACATCCAAAATGCTAAAATTCTTTTCATCCATGGAGATGATACATTATTCGATTCTTCAACTTGAAAGGGAGAATAGTTTAAAATTTGAAGATTACAGTAATGATGTTCCAATGATACATGTTGGTCCTTAATCTTTTTGTAAATTCAATATTCTCTTTTCAAGAGTTGGATGTGAATAATAGAAAAATTCATAGACAGGATCAACATTTATACTGGATAACTCTTCAAAAGCAAGTTTTTTCAATGCTTTTATTATCGGCGTTTTATCTTTCATTAAATTTTTTGAGAAATTGTCTGCCTCAAATTCAAACCTTCTTGAAATAGAATTTAAAAGAGGATTGAAAAAATACAGGATTAACTCTGAAGTTAAAATGGAGAGTAAAAATATCCCAGTGAATGAGTTTAAGGGAACACTAAAAATTTTATAGATGTAATCATTGGAAAGTATTGAAAAGGATGCTATGATGAAAAGGAAAATCGCAACTATATTCAGAATCAAAAATTTTTTTATATGAGCAAGTTTTCCATGTCCGATCTCATGTGCAACAACACCCAAAATCTCATCTTCAGAAAATTTTGAAAGGAGATTGTCAAAAAGAATAACCCTTTTTTTTATTCCGATACCTGTAAACATTGCATTCGAATGAGTTGATTTTTCACTCTCCCTTATCACATAAACACCATCGAAGGTATAACCTGACTTTTCTATCAGTTCTTTGATTTTTGACATAAGTTTTTCGTCTTTGAGTTTTTCAGTTTTGTACATAAACGGTATCAAAATGATAGGGACAATAAATGTGAATAGAACTAAAAGGAACACAAAAATAATTGTAATACCTAAAATTTTTAAGGGAGAAAAATAAAAATTCTTTCCTACTATTCCTATGAGGACTAAAACGAAAATGTTTGTAAGAACAAGATTGATCAACAACTCTTTCAACTTATCTTTTAGCCAACCGGAAATTTTGTATTTTAAGAATCCATATTTTTTTTCAATTTTGAAATGAAAGTAAAAATCGAAAGGTAAACTGAAAAGTGTAGAAATTATTATTAGAAAAGAAAAAAAGGATAGTGATTTGAGTATATATATCGTATTAAGTTTATCAAAATAACTTGAAAAAAGGTTTAAAAGTGGTGAGAAGATAAAGATTAACAATATCGTTTGAGAAAAGATCAGAGAAATGTTTGAAAAATTTAATTTTTCTATGTTGTAACTGTTTGATATCGAGAATTTACTCTCATCGAGAACATCTTTAAAATTTTCAGGTATATTTTTTGAATGTTTTTGTATATACAATTTTTCTTTGATGTTAAGAAAGAAAACGAAAATGTTTTTAAGGATGATTATTGTTAAAAGTAAAAATTTCATTAAAAACTCCTTTTTTATATTTTAAAAATTTCAAAAAAATTTTCAACTGCTCTCCCTTGAATAATTTGAATAAAGTTGTATAATAAAAATCAATTTTTTCAATGGAGGTAAAATTGTTAAAAAGGACACCTTTTTATAATTTTCATGTAAAAAATAATGGGAAAATCGTCCCTTTTGCAGGATATGAAATGCCCGTGCAGTTTAAAGGCGTTATTGAAGAGATCAAAAAAGTGAGAACAACAGTTGGAGTTTTTGATGTGTCTCACATGGGAGAAATAATTGTCAGGGGAGAAAAAAGAAAGGAGTTTGTGGATTATATAACTACAAACTCGGTTATGTCTTTGGAGGAGAATCAGGTACAATATTCAAATATGCTTTATGAGAATGGAGGAATAGTTGATGATCTTCTTGTTTACAATTTAAAGAATGAAATAATGCTTGTTGTTAACGCATCAAATACTGATAAAGATTATGAATGGATAATGAAAAACAAATGGGATGATGTTGAGGTTGAGAATATTTCCGACAGAATAGCCCAACTCGCTGTTCAGGGACCTGTTGCTGAAAAGGTTATACAAAAACTTACCGATTTTCAACTTGAAAAGATGGGATTTTATTATTCTGCTGAGACAAAGGTCTGTGGCATAGACATGGTTATTTCCAGAACAGGTTACACTGGTGAGGATGGATTTGAACTTTACTTTTACAAAGAGAATGCGGAAAAAATCTGGAACGAAATTTTTAAAGCAGGAGAAGAGTTTGGAATCGAA
This sequence comes from Caldifarciminota bacterium, assembly GCA_037481815.1. Lineage (GTDB taxonomy): Bacteria > Hydrothermota > 32-111 > 32-111 > 32-111 > 32-111. Next base: position 365,954 of record JBBFKX010000002.1, on the reverse strand, counting down.
CCTATAGGGCTTGCAGCGAGGGATACTTTAAGATTGGAGATGAGGTATATGCTTTATGGTAACGACATCGATCAGAATACAACTCCACTCGAAGCGGGGATCGGCTGGTGTGTAAAACTTGAAAAGGGAAATTTCATCGGAAGAGATGCTTTGATAAAACAGAAAGAGGATGGCTTAAAAAGAAAACTTGTCTGTTTTGAAATGATGGATAAAGGTATTCCAAGACACAACTATAAAATTTTTGTTGATGGAAAAGAAGTCGGTTTTGTCACAAGTGGAAACTACTCTCCATCGATAGACAAGTATATCGGTCTTGGATATGTTAACCTTCCGTTTACAAAGATAGGACAGGAAATCGAAATAGACATTAGAGGAATGAAAAAAGCAGTTATAGTCAAACCCCCATTTTATAAGAATGGAACACATAAATAGGAGGATATATGAAACTTCTTGATGATCTAAAATATACAAAAACTCACGAATGGATCAGAGTTGAAAATGGAATATGCGTTGAAGGGATAACAGATTTTGCACAATCAGAACTTTCAGATATCGCATTTGTTGAACTTCCTGAAGTTGGAAGAAAAGTCAAAGCAGGGGATGTGATAGGAACTATAGAAGCAGTAAAAGCTGTTTCCGATCTTGTTGCTGGTGTTTCAGGTGAAATAATCGAGGTCAACAAAAATTTAAACGATTCTCCAAACAAGATAAATGAGGATCCCTATGGAGAAGGATGGATCGTGAAGATAAAACCAGAAAATCTTGACGAGTTGAACAATCTTATGGGAAGCAAAGAATATGAAAAACATTGTGAGGAAAGCCATCATTAAGAGGAAATTATGAAAAAGTATATACCTTCTGATGAAAAAAAGAAAAATGAACTTTTAAATGAGATCGGGGTAAAAAGTTTTGATGAGTTGATAAAACATATTCCAGATAATCTAAAAAGTGAACTCGAAGAACTCGATGAAGGGATTTCTGAATACCAACTTCTGAAAGAGGTGAAAAAGATTGCAGAAAAGAACAAAACAACAGAAGATTATATTTCCTTTATGGGATGTGGCATCTATGATCATTATATACCACCAGTTATAAAGCATATAATTTCAAGACCTGAATTTTACACAGCGTATACCCCATATCAACCTGAAGTTTCTCAAGGGACATTACAATCGATTTATGAGTATCAATCGATGGTTTGTGAACTTTTTAAGATGGATGTTGCAAACGCGTCGATGTACGATGGAGCAACAGCAACTGCTGAAGCATGTCATATGGCAATGTCGATAAAAGGGAAAGAAAAAGTTTTAATTTCAAAAGGAGTGAATGTAAAGATTCTTGAAGTTGTTCATACGTATCTTAAAGGGCAAAATATACATTGTGATTTTGTTGATCTGAAGGATGGAACAGTCGATATTGAACAACTTGAAAAGAAACTTGACGATTCATATGCTGCTTTTGTATTGCAAACACCGAACTTTTTTGGATTGATAGAGGATGGGGAAAGAATTGGAAAGATTGTTAAAGAAAAAGGAGTTATGTTTATTGTTAATCAAAATCCAATGACTCTCCCAATTCTGAAACCAGCAGGTGATATGGGAGCGGATATAGCTGTTGGAGAAGGCCAGGTGTTTGGGATAGAGCAGAGTTTTGGTGGACCACTTCTTGGGATATTTACAAGTAGAAAAGAATATATAAGAAATATGCCTGGAAGAATAATCGCAAGAACAAAGGACAAGAACGGGAAAGAAGCTTTTGTTATGACACTGCAAACACGAGAACAACACATCAAAAGAGAAAAAGCAACTTCTAACATATGCACAAATGAAGGGCTCTGTATGCTTATGGCAACAGTTTACCTTTCATCGCTTGGCAAGAAAGGTTTGAAAAAGGTTAGCACCGATTCTTTACTTTCAGCACATTATTTGAAAGAAAGATTGAAAGAGGTAAAAGGTGTTGAAATTTTATATGATCAAAAAGAGTTCTTCAACGAGTTCCCAGTAAAGATAAAAGGTTTGAACGATGTATACAAAAAGATGAAAACAAGAGGATTTTTGATAGGTGTAAACCTTGAAAGATTTTCAAAAGATTACAAAGATATTCTTTTGATCGCTTCAACTGAAAAAAGGAGTAAAGAGGAGATAGATCTTTTAATAAAAAATTTAAAAGAGGTAGTATGATATTTGTTTCAACACTTGAAATAATACCGGGTAATACAGATAAAGCGTTGGAACTTGTAAAAAAGATAACTCCACCAGATGATATAAAAATACTTCATTTCCTTCAGATGTTTGGAAAACCAGATTTTTATCTCATCTTTGAAGCACCGAACGAAGAAAAAGCCATGGATTTCATCCTTGAATTTTCACCTTACCTTGAATCATCAACTCAACTCGGTGTTCCGGTAGATGAGTTGTAAAATATAAATGGAAAAAGGATATATACAGGTTTATACCGGGAATGGTAAAGGAAAAACTACTGCCGCTTTAGGACTTGCGATAAGAGCTTTGGGAAAAGGTAAAAAAGTGGCAATCGTTCAATTTTTAAAAAAAAGTGAAACCTATGGAGAATATCTGTTCCTTTCAAAAAAAATTACTTTTCTTCAATTTGGTTTTCCTTATTTTATAGATCCCAAAAACCTCAAAACTGAAGAGATAGATCTTGTAAACAAGGGTATTGAAAAAAGCAAAGAAATTATTTTTTCAGGTCTTTTTGATATTGTTATACTCGATGAAATCCTTGTAGCGGTTCTATTTAAAATGGTTGATGAAAGTGTTGTTGTTGACATTATGAAAAATAAACCAACCGATGTGGAACTTGTTTTGACAGGCAGAGGTGCTACCAAGAAGATTATAGAGAATGCGGATCTTGTAACTGAAATGAAAGAGATCAAACATTATTTTAAAAAAGGTGTAAACGCTAGAGACGGGATCGAATTCTGATGCATATTGAAAATCTTTTTCAAAAATTAAAAGAAAAAGATAGGGTTACACTTGCAAAAATTATCACACTCGTTGATAATGAAACTCCAGAAGGGATCGAATTTTTGAAAAGGTATTATAAGGAAAGAAAAGAAAGTTTTAGAGTTGGTATCACTGGTCCACCGGGAGTAGGGAAATCAACTCTGGTGAACAAACTCGTTGAAAGGTTTGCCAGAAAGTATAATCATCTATCTATTTTAGCAGTAGATCCGTCGAGTCCCTTTACGGGAGGAGCGATACTCGGTGATAGGTTGAGGATGGAGAATCTGTACAGGTTTGATAATGTTTACATGAGATCGGTTGCATCAAGAGGTTCTCTTGGGGGGTTATCCTCTTCAACTGAAAATATTCTACAGGTTCTTGAAATCTTTGGAACAGATTTGATCCTTGTTGAAACGGTTGGTGTTGGACAATCTGAACTTGATGTTATGGAGATTACTGACCTTGTCATTGTAGTGCTTGTTCCTGAATCGGGAGATTCGATTCAGGCGATGAAAGCAGGAATTATGGAGATAGGCGATATTTTTATTGTTAACAAATCTGATAGAGATGGTGCAGAAAAAACATCTGAATACATAAAATCGATTTTACAGATGAAAACAAAAGATAAAGAGATTCTTCCACCGGTTATCAATGTTTCAGCAAAAGATGATCAGAATATCGATAAACTTGTTGAAGAGATTGAAAATTTGAAAAAAACTTTTATTGAAAACGGAATAATAGAAAGAAAGAGAAAGATAAGAAAAAATAAAGAGGTGAGAGATATTTTAAGAGATATGTTTATAAAAAGTATTGACAGGGAGTTAAAAATTATAGAAAATACAAAAGATAAAGATATTTCACCTTATGAAATATCTGAAAAAATTTTTAAGAAAATTGATCTGAAAAGTTTGGAGGATATATGGAAAGAAAAATAAAAGTTCTTGTTGCTAAACCAGGACTTGATGGACACGATAGGGGAGCGAAAGTAATTGCGTCTGCTCTGTCCGATGCTGGAATGGAAGTTATATATACAGGATTACATCAAACACCTGAAAAGATAGTAAAAACCGCAATCGATGAAGATGTTGACGCTGTTGGGCTTTCGATACTTTCAGGTGCACATATGACAATTTTTCCAAAAGTTTTAAAACTTTTGAAAGAGAACAAAAGGGATGATATACTTCTTTTTGGTGGAGGAATCATACCCAAAGAAGATATGGAAGAATTAGAAAAAATGGGTGTTGGAAAACTTTTCGGTCCAGGAAGTCAAACAAAAGAAGTTATAGAATATTTAAAAGATTGGTTTGAAAAGAATAGAAAATAATATATATAGGAGGTTTGATGCATCTTTTATTATCAGAAGAACTGCTTGAAGTCAAAAATCTTTCTAGACAGATCGCTGAGGAAAAGATAAAGCCAGTAAGACAGGAATATGATGAAACAGCAAAATTCCCCTATGAGATAATGGAATACCTTGCAAAATCGGATCTTTTCAGAGTGTTTATACCCGAAGAATATGAGGGTATGGGACTTGGAATCACAGGAATGTCGATAGCAACTGAAGAGTTATCAAGAGTTTGTGCTGGTATAGCATTAGGATACGCTGGAACAGGTCTTGGAACGATGCCGATAATACTTTTTGGGAATGAGGAACAGAAGAAAAAATATTTACCACAGATAGCGTCTGGAGAAAAACTCGCTGCCTTTGGTTTAACTGAACCGGATGCTGGAAGTGATGCATCAAACATAAAGACGGTTGCAAAAAGGGATGGTGATTTTTATTATATAACCGGAACAAAACAGTTTATAACCAACGGTGAAGTTGCTGATATATATGTTATAATAGCGAATGCAAATCCTGAAAAAGGTATCAGAGGCCTTACAGCATTCATTGTTGAAAAGGGAGAGAAAGGTTTCACTTTTGGAAAACATGAAAATAAGATGGGAATAAGAGCATCTGCAACTGTTGAACTTGTTTTTGATAACTGTAAGGTTCCAAAGGAAAATATTCTTGGTGGTGAAGGGCAGGGATTTAAAGTTGCGATGAAAACACTTGATTATTCAAGAATAGGAGTTGGTGCTCAGGCCCTTGGTATAGCACAGGGCGCTTATGAAGAATCTGTTAACTATGCTCAACAGAGAGTTCAGTTTGGGCAAAAAATTATTACATTCCAGATGGTTCAAAATATGATAGCAAATATGGCTATAAAAATTGAAGCAGCAAGAGCGTTAACATACACATCCGCAAGATATGTTGATGGTGGCGGAAAGGATATTGCAAGAGTTGGTTCGATGGTAAAGACCTTCTGTTCAGATGTTGCAATGGAAGTAACAACCGATGCGGTTCAGGTTTTTGGTGGATATGGCTACATAAAAGAGTATCCTGTTGAAAAGATGATGAGAGATGCAAAAATAACACAGATATATGAAGGGACCAATCAGATACAACGACTTGTTATAGCTCAGGAGATCATTAAAAGGGGCTGTGAGATAACAGATATGTATTAGGAGGTAAAATGGTTAAAAAAATTTCTTTTTTCATTTTTCTCATTGCTTTTATTCTGTCGAGTTGTACACTTCTTCCATGGGTAAAAGACCCAAACAACATTTATGATTGGTCTTCCAATTTTAAAGAGGATATGACATACTATTACAAGTTTACAACCTATATATCAGCGATAAACTATACCACAACTGATAACTATGAATGGAAAATAGTTGATTTCACAGATAAGACCGATCGAAAAGTTTACACGATTAACGATGACGGACAAACAAGATTTTTGATAATCGACAAAGATGAAAATTTGATTTTCTACGGAAAGGATGAATATTTCTCAGGTTTTTCAGAAGAGGAAGTATATCTTGAAACACCTGTTGAAATTGATAATTCATGGCTTTATAAATCGGAAACAAGAAAGATTGCAGCAATAGATACAACAGTTGAAGTGAGTGCTGGAACATTCAGCGATGTTGTTAAAGTAAAAATTATGGAAGATGATTATTACGGTTATCTCTACTGGTCAATTTCTAAGGGGCTTCTCTATAAAAGATTGGAATACACAAATGGTAACTATTCTGAATGGGAACTTATAGATGTTAACGAATAAGGAGTTTTGATGGAAGATCTATTTTTGATCAAAGATATTCCAGAAATTTCCGCAAGAAAGTTTGGAAGTAAAATTGCTTTACAGATAAAATCAGGATACACTTTCAGATCTATAACATATGAACAGTTGAACGATATGACGAAAAAACTTGCTGAATATCTTTTACACCTTGGTGTCAAAAGGGGAGATGCATTTGCTGTACTTGGAGAAAATCGACCTGAATGGGCTGTTTCATATCTTTCGATAGCAAGGAGTGGGGCTTATGTAATCCCCATAGATTCGATGTTAAAAGAGAAAGAGATAAAAATGATACTCCATTACATTGGAGCAAAAGGGATTTTTGTATCTCCAAGATATTTAGATCTTATAAATGAGATAAAAGATTCGCTTCCAGATTTAAAATATGTTATTTCGATGGATGAAGCAGAACACACACATGAAATTCCTTTTTATGTTGCACTTGAAGAGGGGAGAAAACTTATCGAATCAGGTTCCCATAAGTATAAAGATGTAAAAGTTTCTCTTGATGATCCCTATGTTATAATTTTTACATCAGGCACAACAGGACAATCAAAGGGAGTTATGCTTACAAGCAGGAATATAAGTTATGATATCATCTACAGTGCAAAACTTATCGAAGTAAAAGAGAATGATAGATTCATATCTGTTCTTCCTCTTCACCATACATTTGAAGCAACAGCAGGTTTTTTGTTACCACTTTATAATGGCTGCACAATAACCTATGCAAGATCTTTAAAACCAAACGAAATCTTAGAGGATATAAAAGATTCACAATCAACGATTATGCTTGGTGTTCCCCTTCTTTTTGAAAAGATAATCCTTGGAATAAAACGAGCGATCAAAAAATCACCTGTTACGAATACGATAGTCAATGGAATGCTTGCTATTGAAAAGGGTTCAAAATTTTTACTTAACATTAAACTTGGAAGTCCAATTTTTAAATCCTTAAGGGAAAAATCGGGACTTTCAACGATCAGATTGATGATTTCAGGTGGTGCAGCATTAAAACCAGAAGTTGCGGAAAGTTTTGAATCGTTTGGATTTTTGCTTGTTCAGGGTTATGGTCTTACTGAAACCTCTCCAGTTGTTTCCGTAAATCCTTTACATAAATACAAACATCGTTCGATTGGTATTCCAATCGAAGGAGTTGAAGTTGAAATAGATAGCCCGAATGAAAATGGAGAAGGAGAATTGAAAATCAAAGGTCCAATAGTTATGAAAGGTTACTACAACAACCAATCAGCAACCGATGCTGTTATAAAAGATGGATGGTTTTATACTGGCGATATTGGATACAAGGATAAAGAGGGATATCTTTATATCTCGGGAAGAAAAAAATCCATTATAGTTACAGAAGCGGGAAAAAATGTTTACCCTGAAGAGATAGAGGAGATGCTTGGAGAAAGTGAACTTATCGAAGAGGTTTTAGTTTTACCTGTGATAAATAAAAAAACTGGAAGAGAAGAGGTCGGTGCTGTCGTTTATCCAAACCCAGAACTTATTGAAAATGTTATGAAAAAGAATCTTTCAGAAGAGGAAGGGCACAAAGAATTAAAAGAGATAATAGGAAAAGAGATCGCAAAAATATGTGAAAATCTTGCTGATTATAAGAGGGTGAAAAAATTTGATATCAGATATGAAGAGTTTCCTAAAACAACAACCAAAAAGATTAAAAGGTATCTTTTTAATAATTATACTATCTCTGATTAGTTTTGAAGGTTGTTTTTACTCGTTTGTAAAAGGAAGTTTGCCTTTTGAAAGGGTTGTTTTGGGAAAAATTGAAAACAGAACTTTTTATCTTGATTTTGAAGAAAAATTTTATAACAGGATCTTTGAAATCTTTCCAGTTTATGCGAATGTAAAAATTGTTAATGAGCAAAGCGAAAGGGACAGTTTGAACATTACTATCAAAGATTATTCAAGATCCATTTATGGTTATGGAGAGGACGGAAACATAAAAAGTTATAAATATGTATTGAATGTTGAATTTCGAATTTTAAATGTTACAGAGAATGTGCTTACTGAAAAAATTTTTGAAACGAAATTATCTGAGGATGAATGTAAAGATTCTTTAGTAGTGATTAACTTAAAAAGTTTTATAGACAGAATAAGAAAAGAATTTTAAAATTTTAAGAACTTGACTTTTAAAAATCACCTGATAATATTAACAAAAAGGGGGAAGTATGGCTGAAGTAAAAGATAAGGCAAAAACAAAAACGAAAGCTGATGTTATAGATCAGATTGCTGAAAGAACAGGGGTTATGAGAAGGGATGTTGAAATCTGTTTTGAAACTTTGATAGATCTGATAACCGAAACACTTGTTAACAGGGATAGGATAGAGATCAGAGGACTTGGAGTTTTTAAAACAAAGAAGAGAAGACAGAGAATCGCAAGACATCCAAAAACAGGAGCACAGGTTGAAGTTCCAGAAAGATATGTTCCTGCTTTTAAACCATCAAAAATTTTGAAAGAGAAAGTTGAAAAAAGATAAGGAGGTATAAATGCCCTGTGGAAGAAAGAGAAAAAGAAAAAAGATAGCAACTCATAAAAGAAAGAAAAGAAGAAAAGCGATGCGTCATAAAAAGAAAAAATGACACCCGTAGCTCAACTGGATAGAGCAGCGGATTCCGGTTCCGCAGGTTGAAGGTTCAAATCCTTTCGGGTGTAAAAAAACTATTGACTTTTTTTAAAGTTGATTCTAAAATAAAAGATAAAAGGAGGAAAAATAAAAAAGAGATGGTTCTTCTCAAGAAAAAAGGAAACCTTAAAGATAGGAGGTAAAATGAAGAGAGTATTTGTTCTTCTCTTTGTATTGGCATTTGCATTTTCTTTGTTTGCAATGCCAACAAATGATGCACTTGCAAAGATAAGACAGGTTACAAAAGTTTCACAGGATGGTAAATTTTTGGAGACAAAAGATGCTGATGCACAGGCAGCAGGGATGAAAGGAATACTTGAACTTGGTGGTGATATGAGAGGATTTGCTCCAACACCACTACAGAGTATAGTTTCATCAAAAGATGGACAGACAATACAGGTAGTTTCTGGTTGGTATAATGGTGGTGCTTTCCAAGGTGTATATTATACAGCAAGTTTGGACGGTGGATCAACATGGTCAACACCAACACTAATAACAGCAACAGGTCCATTTGCAAGAAACTATAATGAAATGGTTTCAGTTGCTGCATTGGGTGAAGCACCTTATGTTATAATCAATTACAGAACATCTGCATATTGGGGTGATTGGTTCACAGCAGATCTACTTGGTGCAAATGGTGGTGGATGGAGTGCTCCAATACTTGTTACAGATACAGCAAACTATATGGCATATATGCCATCAATCGCAGTTAATCCAGATGGAGACAAAGTTGTAATGATTGCTTATGATTTTGCAGGCGGATTCGGTTCAAACCATTCAACAGATTATGGTGCAACATGGGGAACATATGATTTCCCGGCAACACTCAATACTACTACACTCTGGGAAATAGATGTTTCAGCAATTAGATGGGGAAACAATGATGATGTTCATGGTATTTTTGGAATGGTCTGGGAAAATGAAACAAGATCAGATATCCTTGCATCAGGACCAGGTTCAGCGATAATTCCAGGTTATGCGAAGACAACAGATCTTGGTGTAACATGGGATGCATACTATGGTCTCTTTGAGGGAAATATCTGGCCAAATGTTAATACAATAAATGGTGACACAGTTATATATAATCTTGACACAACAGCAAACTCGACAAACGATGCGTTCCCAGTTAAAGCCTACCTTGATACTGCAACTGGTGGATGGACAGATGAACTTGGAAATGCACTTGGTGATGGATTTGGAACATGGTGGTACTGGTGGGATGCTGAATTCTATCCAGAAAGAGGAACAGGTGTAATGGCTTATGTTATACCTTTAAATGACTTTTTTGTAGATTATTATGAAGATGGTGATTTATATACATTTATATGGCAGGGTCAGTCAATTCTTTTTGGATACAAATTTGATGGTGAAACCAACTTCAGATATGACTATATAGACATACATGATGGTGATGTTTTGGATAACACTGGTGCAACAGCAACATGGAGAGGAAACGCATACAGTGCAAACCTCTGCTATGATCAAGCAACTGGTAGAATGTATATAATTTACCTTGATTATGTTGACCCAGTCTTTGGTGGAACATCAGTTGAGGCATTAAAGCTTGATACTATTACAGATAAAGTTTATAGAACAACGATACTTTTAAATGCAGGACTTTATGAAGTTGAATGTGGTAAATATGTTGATGAAAATGGACTTATACATATAGCAGGTGTTGCAGGTTCACAGGACTCAATTTATTATGCGGCAATTGATATAAATGATCCAACACTTGTTTGGGAAGAACTTGGAACAACTGTCTGGGGTATGAACTCAGAAGTTTCTTCAAGAGTTAACAAAAATGTTTACAATGTATCAACATTCAGCAAGAATGGAACGATCAGTTTTGTTATGAGTGAAGGTAAGAATGTTGAAATATCAGTTTATGATGCAACAGGAAGAGTTGTAAACAAAATTAACAAATTCTTTGCAAAAGGAACCCACTCACTCAATCTTAACCTGAAACAGGGTGTTTACTTTGTAAAGGTTAATGATGGTGTCAACAACTTCACAAAGAAGATTGTCACAGTTAAATAAGTTATTCAAACTTTTAAAAGGGGAAACTTCTGTTTCCCCTTTTTTTTACAATTTTAAGATTTAAAAAGGAGAGTAATAATGTTTAAGAAAAGTTATCTTTTTGGAATTATTCTCCTTCTGGTCCTTCTCTTCTCAGTGAACATCTTTGCAGGTGTTACAGGTAAAATAACTGGAAGAGTTATAGACAAACAGACAAAAGAAGGTATCCCAGGTGTTAACGTGATAATACCTGAACTTGGAATCGGTGCTGTTACAGATCTTGATGGATACTATTTTATTCTGAATGTCCCAGTTGGAGTTTATTCCGTTACCGCTCAAATAATATCATATCAAACCCAGACAAAAACAAACATTTCTGTTTCTGCTGATATTAATACAACTGTCAACTTTGAACTTGTTATGGGTGCTATAGAATATGATACAGTTATAGTTGAAGCAAAAGAGTCAAAGATACAAACAAATGTCACGCAGAAAGAAAGAACGATGAACCAGCAACTTCTTGATGAATCGGTCTCAAACAACATTATGGCAGCAGTTGCAAATAATGCTGGTGTTGTTGGTTCAGGAACGCAACTCCATGTTAGAGGTGGAAGAACAGATGAAGTTGGGTACATGGTTGATGGTATGTCAATCATTGATCCTGTTACAAAAGGTCTTGGTGCAACGATAAATAAAAATGCTGTTTCAGAAGTTAAATTTATTTCCGGTGGATTCAATGCAGAATATGGTGAGGCAATGTCAGGAATTCTTAATATTGTTACAAGAGAAGGTTCGAAAAAATTTGAAGGAACGGTAAGATATGAAGGAAACTCGTTCCTTCCAAAATCTTTCAATTATGGTGATAACAGGTTGGAATATTCAATTGGTGGTCCAATTTACAAAGACCTTTTGAGATTTTTTGTTTCAGGTGATATTTATGTAACAAACGATTGGTCTCCACTTTTTGTTGATAAACCAAACTTTTTCTATAAAAATGATTCTTCAGGATACGCTTTCTCCTATGATTTTGTAGATTACAATATTGCTTATGATTCATTAGGTAATGCATATATTGAATCAACATTTACAACATCAAACTGGACACAGGACTCGGTACCATATTTTACATTTGGTGTTGATACTGTTTATGATTCTGTTAACGATACAACATATTATTTCAACAAAGTTGTGCTTGATACTGTTATGTGGAATAGGTATGGACCAACATACTGGGATAATTTAGGTATCGTTGTTCCACATCACAAGAGAAGTGAATATCATGCACAGGCAAAGTTTACAGTGAAACCAACAAACAATTTAAAAATAAATTTTGGTGGTTTCTATTCACACTCTTCATATCAGCAGTTTAACAATTCACTGAAATACAACCTTGAAAGATATCTTACAAGAAACACAGATGGATATCAGATCAACGGAACTGCAAACTGGATGATAAACCAGGCTAATTTTGTTACTTTAACCGGTAGTTATTTCTATACACAAACACATTATGGACCAGAGTTTGATGGCATACTTTTTGATGAAAATGGTGATACTGTTTATCCACCAGAAGTTGTGATACCGAAATGGTATGAATTCTGGAAACCTTATGGTGTGATAGATACAAACAACTTCCATTATGTCCCTGGAATGGTTGATAAGTGGAAAAATAACTCTCCATGGGGATGGTGGATCGATGCACAGTACATCTATCCAAACTGGTATGGAAGTTCAAGTTTTAGATATTCAAATTATCTTACAGTGAAAGCCGACTGGACAAGCCAGATAGGAAGATACCACGAGATGAAGACGGGTGTTGAATATAAAGCGTATGAACTTTATCTCTGGGACCTTTACCTTCCATGGGACCCAAACCCATTCTCAGATCAATACCATGTTTATCCAAAACAGGCAGCAGCATATATACAGGATAAGATGGAATTTGAAGGAATGGTTGTTAACATTGGTCTTAGATTCGATTATCTTGATGCCAACACTCCTTTCTATTATGTTGCAAACAACAGAAGTTTCCCACTCTATCAACAGGATACGATAATTGATACAATCACAGGGGATACGACAATAATTATAACTCCAAATCCAAATATCACAAAACCCGATTCATATCCAGGATATCCTGATTCTGTTTGGGATACTTTGACATGGCCAGTTCAGATGGCTGCTAAAAAATATAAATTCTCGCCAAGGTTGGGAATTTCACATCCAATTTCAGAAGTTTCTGTATTACATTTCAACTATGGACACTTCTTCCAGACACCACAGATGGATTATCTGTTCTCTGGTATGGGTGTTGATCTTTCAAAGAGAGGAAACTCGAATATAGGTTCTCCAAACCTTGATGCTGAAAGAACAATTTCCTATGAATTTGGTATAGCAACTCAGATCGGAGCTGATATGGCTCTTGATGTCACAACTTATTATAAAGATATATATGGACTTATTGGTTCAAGAAAGGTCTATGCGTTACCTGCACCATACTATGCTTTGATGAATGTTGAGTATGGTAATGTTAAAGGTCTTGAAGTTGCTTTCTCAAAATCATCAAAATATTTCTCAACAGATATCGCATACACACTTTCATTTGCAAAAGGAACAGCATCAGATGCATGGGAAGGTTATTATCTAACCTATGCTGAAAGGGATCCTGTGACAGGTGGTGATATACAGATGCCAAAGATTCCATATTATCTATCATTTGACCAAAGACATACTATAAATATTGGCTTCGTTTTAAGAATGCCTGCAAAAGAGTTACCAATTTATGCAGACAACTGGACACTTTCAATTGACAACTCGATCAATTCAGGACAGCCATATACTCCTGTTAATGAAAAAGGAGTAAAAACTGGTGTTACAAACAGTGAAAGAAAACCATGGACATTCAACACTGATTTAAAATTCAGAAAAGGATTCTTACTTGGAACATTTGAACCAAACTTCTATGTCACAGTGACAAACCTTTTCAATATAAGAAATGTTGTTGATGTTTATGCTTCAACAGGTCTTCCAGATAGAAACGCAACACTCGCATCTATAAAGAAAGATATATTCAATGCATATACGATAGGGCAGCCAGGATATGATGTCAGAAGAGATATTGATAGAGATGGAACAGTTTCACAAGATGAAGCATACGAATCATATATCGCTTATTATAAAGATTATCTTAATGACCCAACGAACTGGTCTTCACCAAGAGTTATCACTCTGGGTCTTGAATTCTCATTCTAAGGATGGAGGAAAAATATGAATAAAATTAACAAAATTGCATTTTTTATCCTCCTCACACTCCTTTTTTCAATAACCATTTTTGCTCGTCCTGCATATATTGATCCCAAAATGACATCAGGTAAGATATTCGACCAGAGGATGCTTGACATAAACCAGATTAATACATATATAACAAACTTTGCTATCTTTGGTCAGGATGTTTATTCTGGAAACAACTCAGGTCTTTACTGGCCTGCTGGTTTTCCTCAGGAAACATACGTGTTTGGTGCAGGAGTGTGGGTTGGTGGAATAATTGAAAACGATGATGGAACAGCAGATACAACGATGTCATGCGGTTACTATCCAAACTCAGCATCAACAGAATTTGTTCCAGGTGATATAAACGATGCATCACCAGATAGACCAACACCCTACAACAACCCATGGGATATAGTTTATATTTCAACAAGTGATAATTATGGACAACCATGGCCTTTGAAAACAACATCTGGTGCCGACTCTGTTGTTTCAATGCAGGATTCATACACTGAGTTCAACGATATGGATATAGCGTATCGTCTGGTTTCAACTTCAAGACCACTTGAGATAGAGGTCAAACAGACAACATATGCCTGGGTTGGGCCATTAAAGGAAGATATTATTTTTATAAAATATGAGATACAGAACAAGAGAAGTGATCACAAAGACATTAAGAAATGTTATGTTGGTATTGGTGCCGATAACGATATAGGAAATGAAGCAGAGGATGCGGCTAACGACCTTCTTGGTTTTATTGATACGATGACAGTTGATTATGCTGGTGTTAACGATACTTTGATGCAGATCAATGTTGGATATCAGTTCCAACTTGAATCTGAAGCAAACTGGACACACTTCCCTGGAATTATTGCGTACAAATATCTGGAATCACCAAGAGCAACTGAACCAATAGATCTTTATCATGATGGTTCATTCATAATACCAGCAGGGGAAAGAATTGGAATGACAACATTCAACTACTTTACAATACAAACTGATCCATCAGATCATATCAAAAGGTATCTTGTACTTGCCGGTTATGATCACACGATTTATAACCCAAATGATCCAGAATCATCATATAGACCTTTCCCAACATGGGGGCAGGGTGTTCCAGGTTATCCTGGAAAAACTGAGGACCCAACAGCAGCGGGTGATAAAAGATTTGCAATGGCATCAGGACCATTCACTCTTAAATATGATTCAACTGCAACAGTTATTATTGGAATCATAATTTCAAAAAACTCTGCTGAAATGTTGAACAAAATGCTTATTGCACAACAGATTTATGATCAGGGATGGCTTGGACCGGTTGCACCCGGACAGGTTAACTTTGATGTTGTTGGAATGGATAAAAAAGTTGTAATCTACTGGGATAATGCTCAGGAACTCATTCCAGACAAATATTATTCTCTTGTTTCAGATCCACTACTTCCAACATACAACCCTGCATATAGAGAATATGATATTGAAGGGTATAATGTATATAGGTCGAGAACTGGTGCAGGTGGAACATGGGAATTGATAGGTAAATTTGATAAAATCAATGAATATACAGTTATATTAAAAGATTCTTTAATTTATTACAATACAGCTGCTGCAACTTATGAAACAACATACTACTATGATACAGTTGGATCAAATACTGGAATTCCATACTATTTTGTTGATTCAAATCTTACAAACGGAATCCAGTATTATTATACAGTGAGAGCGTATGATGTTAACTTCAACGGTTATGCTGTTACTCCAACAAATGATACCATAGGTGCTATTCCACTTATACTTGAAGGTGCAGGAAAAACAAAAGCAGCGGTTCCGAGAGCAGTAACTTCAAACCTTGTCCCTGGAACATATAATATAAACCTAATCTCTGGAAACATTGATACATCTTTGATCAGTATGGAAATTATAAACGCTCTTGACACAATGATCGAAAAAGTTAAAGATGATACATTTACATTGACATTTGGACTTGCAGATAGTTCCGTTTATAATGACTTAACACCTGGGTATCCTTACACGATCACAAATAAAAATGGAGATATAGTTATAGAAGATAAGATGGATTTAGAGACACTCTGGGTAGAAAATGAAAAAATAATTGGACTTCCAAGTGAAAAATGGAATCCATATTCAGGATTCCTATTTAAAATAAACAGTTTCACTCTCGACACATCTGGCTGGATGAATACAAGTAATTCAACTTTGAAAGTCAGTGTACAGAGTGGTACTTACGATAGTTCAATTTTGAAAGTTGAAATTGCAGCACAGGGAAGACAATTCTATCACAACAGCAAAGAATATATTATTACCTGGCACGAGGTTGTGTACCCAACTCTTACTGTTATCGGAACGGATACATTCTTGCCAAATGATACAAACTTAACAGTAACAATTTTTGATGTTGACAACAATATTGAAATACCTTACAGTAATAGAACAATAGGTGACAACTGGCATTTCAATACATCAGCAACAGCACTTCCTTCACAGAATCCAAGATATCTAAAGTCAACATCAGCAAATACAGCAAAGGTTGGTCTATATTTTTCAAATATCGTGCTAAAGTTTAACAATTCACCGATACCTTCAAGACCAATGGTTTGGAGTGCAAGGCCAAAAGATGGTGATGTATGGGTTGTAAGAGTGACTCCAAACGATACAGCATTCGTTGTTACTTATCCACCTATAAATTCAACATTTAAATTCACAGTTACTCCAGCAACTTTTGCAACAGTAGTTGATTCAACTCTTGATAAGATTAAAGTTGTTCCAAATCCTTATGTTGTCAGAAGTGAACTTGATCTTGACTATAATTATAGAAGAATTCTTTTCACGAATTTACCAGATAAATGCACAATCAGAATTTACACACTATCAGGTGAGTTGATTGCAACAATCAACCATGATGTAGAGATTCAGGTTACAAAAGATAACCAGACAACCACAGCGTATGACCTAACAAAAGGTTATGCTGAATGGGATCTTTTAACAAAAAATGATCAGATACCAGCACCAGGGATTTACATATATCATGTTCAGACACCAAACGGTGAAACAAAAATTGGCAAATTTGCTATCATTAAGTAGGAGGAACAATGAAAAAATTATTATTTATAATCATATCGTTTACCCTTTTAGCAAATTTTGCCTATTCTTTCAATGAGGGAACCACAGGTGCTCAGTTCTTGAAAATACTGGTTGGCTCGAAAGCAACTGCGATGGGTGGTGCTTTTGTTTCTGTTGCTGATGATCCATCAGCACTTTATTACAACCCAGCGGGAATTGCAACGATGAACAAGATGGGACTTTTACTCAACTATGTGAAATATCCTGCAGAGATAAGTTATTCCTATGTTGCTTTTGCTGCTCCAATGGGCATAATGGGTGCTTTGGGTTTACAGGCGGGAATAATGACAATGCCTGAAATGGAAATAACAACTGTTGATAAACCAGAGGGAACAGGAGAATACTTCTCCGCATCAAGTTATGTTGTTGGAGCATCCTACGCGAAAGCATTTACTGATAAACTCACTTCTGGAGTAACCTTAAAGTACATCCAGGAAAAAATAGTTGATGCAACTTCTACAATGATTGCTTTTGACGCTGGAGCACTCTATAAAACAGGTTTCAAATCATTGAGAATAGGAATGTCTATCAGGAATTTTGGATCTGAAGGAATGTTTACAGGCGGAACTATATTAACCGATAAATATTCGAAATGGACAGATGGTCAGACACCACTTAACATATATTATAAAACCGATACATACACACTTCCAATGAATTTCAACTTTGGTCTTGCGTATGACATTCTTGAAGGTCCAACAAATTTCCTCACGACAACACTTGAATTCCAGAATCCAAACGATGGAACCGAGAACATAAGATTTGGTATGGAATACAACCTTTCAAAGATACTCTTTGTAAGGCTGGGATATATATTCAACTGGGAAAAATTCAAATATGTTCTTGACAATATGGATGATCTAACACAGAACGAAAAGATTGAAAATCTTACAGCAGGTATTGGTTTCAAATATGGATTCTCCGGAATAGATGTTGGAATAGATTATTCCTATACAGAGATGGGACTTCTGTCAGACAATTATGTGAACGGTCATAGAGTCACATTAACTCTGAATTTCTAATAAAATCAGGTGGGGTTTTAAAAACCCCACCTTTTTTATGAAAAAGTTACCATTTTTTTTAATATTTTTTTTGCCACCACTTTTTGTAGTATCAAAAATACTTTTTATAGGATATTTTTGTGCTGATAACAATCTTTATAATGGATTTTTAACAAACTACAATCAATTGATAGAGAGTTCAAAAAACATAAAAAATACTGATATAATCATTTTTCTTGATTCACCTTTCTATTCATATATCTTTGAAATAAATGATGGAAAAAGTGATACCCTTAAAGTTTTTGATAATGTGAATTCAGGTGATTTCGAAAACATTTCAAACTTCTTTTCAACATTTTATAAATACGATTATGAAAAAAGGATAATGGTTTTATGGGATCATGGTAATGGCTGGTACAATTTTACTACGAAAGATAAATCGATATTTTTTGATAACCATCCGTTTGATTTTATTTCGATAACTGAAGGTGAATTTAAAAATATTTTTTTGGATATATACAATAAAACAAAGAAGAAAACAGATATTTTGATATTTGATGCTTGTTTGATGCAGAGTGTTGAGGTAGTTTATGAAATCAAAGATTATGTTTCGTTTGTTGTAGGATCGGAAGGGATAGTTCCCTACAATGGTTTTCCTTATGATAAAATACTTCCCTGCATAGATACTTTAAAAGATCCACAGGATATAGCAAAAATAATCTCTGAAAAATATTTCGAGCATTACTCCGATTCAACAAACTATAAGGATTTAACGATATCAACAATTAAAACTGAAAATATTTTAAAAGATTTTCAAGAGTTAAAGTTCACTGACAGGAATGAATTTTCTATAATAAATGAAACTGATGTTTCATGTAATCTAAAAAATTCTGTTGTAATCAATTTAACAAAAAATGAAAATTTTAAAGGAATAAAATTATTTTATCCTTTAAATTTTTTAACTTTGTATAAACTTTATAAAGACTATATAAACCTAAGTATCGATAAAGATTTTCAGGTTATAAGAAAAGAATTTTTATCGTTCGGCATAGAAGATACCTTTTCCCCTTTACCTGTGCACAATATAGAACTTACGAAAACAAATAATAACAATTTTAAAATAAACTTTGATCCTTCTTATGATTTCTCTAAAATAAAAAATTATGATGTTGAATTTTCAAACAACTATTATACCTATATAGAAAACTTCGATTCTCTGCCTGAAAATTTTACTGGAAATTTTTGTCTAACAGACCAGAATCCCTACTCAAAACCATATTCTTTGTTCTGCAGAAATTTTACTTTTGAAATCTTTTTACCTGAAGAAGAAAATCTCTTATCTTTTAAGTACAAGGGATTATTTTCTGATTCATGCTTTTATATTTATCTGAATGGAATACCAGTAAAATCGTTTGAAGGAGAGTTAACTGACTGGAAATCTTTTTACTTTAAAATCAAAAAAGGACTTCTGAAAATCGAATTCAATAAAAATTTAGAACAGGATTTTTATCTTTATCTTGACGATTTAAAAATATATAAAATAAAAGATCTTTATAGAACCATACTTAATTCGAATGTTGGAACCGTCCATAAAATCGGTTATGGAAAAAATATTTTGTTTATAACCGGAGTAGATGAATTTAACAATGTTTCAGATATTGATACAATTTTAGAATTTTTTGTAAATGATTCGATTGAAAGTTATGTTTTTCCTAATCCGGCTGTTAACGAAATAAACATATTCACTGAGTATGCAGGAATGTATAAAATAGTAATATTTACAAACGATGGGAAAAAAGTTTTTGAAAGATCAGGAACAAAAGTTGAAAATTGGATAAAAATAAATGTTGAAAACTTTAAATCTGGAATCTATTACTATATATTCGAGATTGAAAATAAAAAGATGAGAGGAAAATTTTTTGTTAAACAATAATGTTTCTATTATTATCATAAACTACAATGGAGATAAGTTTGTTGAAAAACTTGTTGTTTCTTTGAATCAACAGACCTATCCCTATTCTGAAGTTGTAATTGTTGATAATCACAGTTCTGATAAAAGTTATTTGTATCTTTTAAAAAATTTAAAGAATGTAACACTCTTTAGATTGTTGGAGAACAGAGGTTTTAGTTTCGCTGTAAACCTTGGAGTGAAACAATCAAAGTTTGAAAATCTTATACTTTTGAATAACGATGTTTATCTTGAAAAAAATTTTATAAAAAATTGTATAGAAAACATGAATCAAAATAGAGATTATCATTTTTTTGCTCCCCTGGTTTTAGATTATAATGGGGAATTTGTTGATTCTGCAGGAGACGATGTTGGAAATTTCATAAGACCTTACAAAATACTTCATGGTAAAAAAATAAGTGAAACCAAAATTATCAAAAAAGATGTTGAAGGGTTTTCAATGTCAATATGTTATTTTGCAAAAGATTATTTTGTTAGAGCGGGAATGCTTGATGAAAGATTTTTCATGTACTTTGAAGATGTTGATTTCTCTTTGAGGTTAAAAAAATATGGATATAAAATACTTTTTACACCTGATACTGTTGGATATCATTTTATTTCGGGAACAACGAAACTGGAAAACAGGATGGATGAATATTCTCCGAAAAAAGTGTTCTGGGAAGGTAGAAACAGAGTTTTTTTATATTTTAAAAACTATAAAATTTTATCTTTGAAAAACTGGCTATCATTTGTTTCAGGAACTTTAATTTCAATCCTTTTTCATATAAATAAAACAAAAAAATTTTCTTTTTATGTGAAAGGTTTAATTTTTGGTTTTTTGAGTTTGAAAGGTATCAAAAGATATGAATAAGTTTTCTCTAGTCGTTCCAGTTTATTTTGATACTTATGAAGAACAGATAAAATCCTATTTAAAGGAAAATATTGGAGATGTTATACTTGTTTTAACTCAAGATAAAGATTTCAATCTGAAAGATGAAAGAATAAAAGTTTTAAAACTCTTTGGTGCTGGCTATGGTCAGGCGATCAACTATGCTTCAAAGTTTTCTAAAAATGAATACCTTATAATTACAAACGATGACATAAATTTTGATGAAGATTTTTTTAAAAGGGTAAAGAATATCCAAGATGATGTTGTTGTTCCACTAGTAAAAAATTTTTATACAAAAGATGTTGAATCTCTTGGTTCAAAAATTATACTTTTTTATAACATTTTAAACAGAGATCTAAAATATGATAAAAGAAAACTCCACCTTACCGGTTCGTTTTTTATTATAAAAAGAGAGATCTTTGAAAGATTAAAAGGTTTTGATGAAAATTATTTTATGTATTATGAAGATGTTGATTTATCGGTCAGGTTAAAAAAGATTAAAAAAATCTGTTTTGATGAAAATCTCGTTGTTTACCATAAACATTCATCTTCAGGTTTAAAAGATAAAAGATTTTTTTTGCAAAGAAATCGATTGCTTTTTGTTTTTAAAAATTTTGATTCTAAAAATATTTTTTTATTTTTATTGTTTCTCATTTTTGTTGAACCATTTATAATGATTTTACAGGTCTTTATGCAAAAAAATTTTTCACCTGTTAGAGCAAGGTATGAATTTTTCAAAAATATAAAAAAAATGAAGGAGAAAAATGAGAATACTTATTGATGGAACTTCGATTACAAAAGGTGGAGGTGTGTCAACACATATAACGATGATTTTGAAAAATTTTTCTGATCATGAGAACAAATATTTTGTTTTGATAGATCAAAAAAAAGCCAAAGAGATTGTTGGAAGAGATGATTTTGAATATTTAAGGATCCCATTTTTTAACAGAGTTACAAAATTTTTTTATGAACAGTTTGTTTTTCCTTTTATATGTCTTTTTTATAAAATTGACCTTTTTTATCTGCCAAAACAGAACTCAACTATGATCAAATTTTTTAAAACAGTATCGACCATACATGATTTTATACCTGAAAAGAGAAGTTCAAAAGAGGATATTTTTACAAGATATTATTGGAAAATCGAATACAATCTTATTTCGAAACGATCAGATGGTGTAATTTTTATAACAAAAAACTGTATGGATATTTATAAAAAGAGATTTAGAAATTTAGAATCAAAAAAGAGTAGTGTGATTTATAACGGTTTTGATACATACAAAAAATATGAAAATCAAAAAGAAGAATATATTTTGATACCTTCCACTTTAAAAGAAAGAAAAAACATCACACTTGCTTTGAAACTTGCAAAAGATTTAAAAGAATTCTTTAGAGATAAAAAAATTCTAATTACTGGAAGAGTTGATGATGAAACTCTGAAAGAAGCGGTTAAAGAATTCGAGTTTAAAGGATATCTTCCATTCAACGAATTTGAAAAAATCATAAATGATACTTTTGTTATAATCTATCTTTCAAGAGAGGAAGGTTTTTCTTTACCTGTCGCTGAAGGATTGTTTCTTGGAAAAAGAGTTGTATGTATGGATATTCCAGTTCATCGAGAGGTTTATAAAGATTTACCTATATACTATATTATGGACCTATCATATAAAGAAAATCTTGATAGAATAATAGAAAAAGTCAAAGGAGACAAAAAATATGAACAAAGGTTCAAAAGCTGGAAAGAGTGCTCTAAAGAAACAGAAGAGTTTTTCAGAAATTTCAAATAAAAAATTTATTTTTTTTCTTTTTATTATTTCTTTGATTTCAATTGTTCCTTATCTGTTTTCTTTAAATTATCCTTTTCAGTTTGACGATTATCCAACAATATTTGAAGATGATACTGTCGATGATTTAAAAGATATTTTTTCGATAAAATTGTCAGAAAGACCTATAAGAAAATTGTCTATAATTCTTGATAGATTCTTTTTTAAAGAGAAAGTTATCTTTTATAGATTGGAAAATCTTTTCCTGTATGTTATAACGATTTTTCTTACATCATTCTTGACTTATAAAATTACGGAAAACAGAGTTTTTTCATTGTTATCGGTATTTTTATTTTCATTCCATCCAGTTCATGTTGAAAACATTCTTATCATAACCCACAGAAAAGAACTTTTTCTTTACATATTTTCGATGTTATCCTTCTATTTTCATGTTGAAAACAAAAGAATATTTTCTGTTGTTTTCTTTTTCTTAGCACTTCTTTCAAAGGAAGTCGCTGTAGTTTTGCCTTTCATTTTTTTTGTATATGACAGGATATTTGAAAAAAATGTTGATAAAAAATTTTATCTGATATTTTTTTCAACTATTTTATTGGCGTTTATATTTATATTATTTTTTGGTTTTATTTTTGGTTTTTATATGCCAGATTTTAAAAATATGGATCAGTTTTTTAAAGAAAATAGAATGCTAAGGGATGCTACATACTTAGATATTTTAAAAATCCAGCCATATATTTTCATGAGATATATCAAAAATCTTTTTATCCCATATCCACTTGTTGTTGACTATTATATTCCAATCTCTGAAAACAACATTAAACTTTTTATCTTCAATCTTTTGCTTTTTTCAGTTTTGATTTATTCTGTTTGCAGATATAGAAACGAAAAATTTATACTTTTTTCTTTTTTATTTTTTGTTATAAATTATATCCCTATATCAAATTTTATACCGGTTTTAAATCTTTTTGCAGATAGATACCTTTTTTTACCATCATTCTCTTTTGTTCTTTTTTCTTATTTTATATATATAAAGTTGAAAAATATTGGAAAGTATTTTTTCGTTCTTTATTCATTTTGTTTTTTAATCTTTACTTTACTTTATATTCCAAATTTTAGAAGTGAGATCTCATTATGGTCATATGTTGTTAAAAATAATCCAAAGTCCGTAGTTGGAACAAATAACCTTGGACTTTATTTTATGAAAGAAGGCGATTTCACTGGTGCTGAAAAAAATCTTTTAAAATCTTATGAACTCGATTCTTTATACACGAACTCTCTTATAAATCTGGGGACTTTGTATGCTTCAAAAAGAGATTATTTAAAGTCATTATATTTTCTTGAAAAAGCTAAAAATATCGAACCTGAAAATGTAAGGGTTCTTTACAATCTTGGTTTGACTTATAAAAATCTTGGAATGAGTTTAAAATCACGAGAGATGATGCGAAGGATAGTGGAAATTTCTCCAAATTCATCTCTTGCTTACAATAATCTTGGGGCATCATATTTTGAAGAAGGATATTTTGCCGAAAAGTTTCTTTTGTTTTACCTTTCAGCAGGTTTTCTTGGTTTTGTACCTGTTCATCTTGATAACCTTATTGGTTCGTATGAAAATGCTCAAGAAAGTTTTGAAAATGGTCTTATGGTTGATTCCAATTATTTGAAACTGAAAGAGAATGTCAAAAGAGTTAAGGAAAAATTAAGAGGGAGTTTTTAACTCCCTCTTTTAAATTTAATATTTTGCTATACCGTAATCTACATACTTTGTTGTTCTTTTTGTTTTATTTATATTATCGGTTCCACTTATATATATCCTCAGAGTTACTCCCTCAATATCTCTTGAATCCATATAGGTATAAATTGATGCTGGAACTGGGATCGGAATATTTTCAATGCTTGCTTTTCCTTTTATAGGATCTCCAGTTGCTGTGTCTATTACTGTTGGCGGAAGTAAAGCGTATATATTCCAGATGTCCTGTCCATCGTAAATTACATCACCGTTGTAGATGTAATCATAGGAGATTCTATCGAGTATCGCTTCATAAGAAGTGTTGTTTTCAACATCTATTGTGTTAATAAGAACTTCAGTTGTTGTTGATGTTATAACACTTCCAAGAGGATCTATCCATGTGATCGTGAAATCAGGTGTGGGTACATATAGAGTGCAGGAAGTTATTAGTAATATAACTGAAAGAAAGAAAATAGTTTTCTTCATTTTTGATACCTCCTTTGATAAAATCATATTCAATAAATCTTTAAAAGTCAATATGTTAAAGGTTTTATAACTTTAAATCTTTTTCTTATTGGAATAGATGAGAAAGATTCTCCTTTGATATCTGTATAATATACTTTAGTTTCAAGTATTCCTGTTCCAACATTGTCAGCATAACCATCCTGAATATCGATTTCATAAGCAAGAGGTTCATTTACAACTATCAAAAGGTCGGGTAAATGAATTGTATCTTTATCCTCTATTTCTAAAGGTATGGGATAAAAAACATCATCTCTTTCGACTATCTGACCATCAACTAAAAATCTGTACTCAATCCTTTCTATAAAACTTTTTTCTCCTGTTGTTTCATATGCATCTATTGAAAGAAAAGCGGTATCTGAACCAATGTTGTTTTGATTGTAATGGTTCCATCCAGATAAATCTTTGTCTGAAACAGAAAAAATAACTTCAAGTGTATCATCGAGAAGTGAAACTATCGGTTGAGAGTAATAAACTGGAACAGGTCCTATAGAACAGGAGATAAACAATATTACAAAAATAATTATGAAAAATAATTTTTTCATAGATACCTCTCTTTAATTATTCAACAACAGCTTTAACATTTTTATAGAATATCTTTGAAGTATAAGTTATACCATTATCATCATAATATTTAATTTTCAACTGGATTGTTCCATAAGCTACATTATCTTCTACTCCATCTTCTTGATCAATTCTTAAAGCAGAAGAACCATAAAGAAAGAAAAGGAGAGAAATCGTGTCAGATGAATTTTTTTCTATCTTTACAGGGTTTAGGTATATTTTATTATAATTCTCTCTGACTCTGTTTGTGTAATCATAGATTTCCCAGTCGATTTCTGTAATATAAGCGTTCAACCCCTGATTTTCAAATATTATTATATTTTCATATATTGAATCAACATCCTCATAGTTCCATATGGAATCGTTACCGAGTGGAATAGAAAAATTTAAAGTGTCTTTCATACTTATATCCAAAATTGGTTGATAATATTTTATCGAAGTAGGTGATGTATAACAGGAAGAAAGAAAAATTGTGAAAAATAAAATATAAAATATTTTTTTCATAATTCACCTCATGGTTTTATTACTTTGATTGGTAGATAGAAAGGAAGAGATTCATAACTGTTTCCAAATTCGTCATAATATATCGCTTTTATAATGATTGCTGCCTCTCCAACATTATCGTTTATTCCATCAGAGATATCGGTATAATAAGCGCTTCGTTCGTTGACTGATAAAGGTAATGTTAAAGTATCAGATTTTGAACCGGATAATTCAATCGGAGTTAAAAATGAAATTCGATCTTCAAAAATGTTGCCATAAGTTTCGGTTACTATGTTGAATTGAATATCCGTAATATGTGATTTAACTTTTTTAATTTCAGATAGTAGTATTTTGAAATTCAGAGAATCAACTCCATCACCTGACCACCAACCATCAGGTGATAAATCCTGAACGATAAAAGTGACCTCTGTTGTGTCTGCAAGAATTTTTACTACTGGCTGGTAATTGTAAACGTATACAGGACCTATTGAACACGAAACGAGAATTAACGAAAAAATAATCAATAGAAACAAATATTTCATTCCACCTCCTTTTAAATTAAGTTATAATATAACATATTTTAACAGTCAATAGTATTGACTAAAAAAACTTATAAACTATATTTATAAAAAGGAGAAAACAATGAAAAAATTTTTTACTGCTTTTATTTTCCTGTTTTCGATTATAATTTTTGCGGAAACCTTTAAAATGAAAGATTCCTCTGAGAATGGATTTAAAATCGAAAAGCTAAGCAGCAAGTATATTATAAAACTTGAAAGTTTTGAATACTTTTTAAAAGATGGTTTTTTAAAAATCGATGTAAAGAATGGTTTTAAAACATCAAGATATGGATATCCAGAACTTCCATCGTATAGATTTTTAATTTACTCGAAAGATGGAAACCTTAATTTAAAGAAAGTGAAGATTGGTGAACAAAAAATTCTAAACATAAGAATTCCTGAAAAAGGTATATATCCCTTACAAAAACCTGTGGTAAAATCTAAAGATATTAATCAATTTTTTATTGATGAAAAATTTTACAATTCAAATGAGAAATTTCCCGATAGGGTTATAGATTTGAAATTATTGGGAAAAAGAAAAGATCAATTTGTTTATCAGATTGAAGTTAATCCACTTGTCTTTGATAGAAAAGATAATAAACTTTTTTATTATGAAAATATTGAGTTTGAATTGAAAGATATTTTAGAGCAACCAGAGATTCAGAAAAGTTCGTTGAAAAGCAAAATCCTTTTTGTTGTGAATTCAACGATGAAACCATACTTACAAAATTTCATGAAATTGAAAAACAAACAGGGATTTTATACTGAAGTACTCCTCTTGGACACAGTTGGATACACAAAAGAGCAGATCAAAAATGGTATTTTAAATGTTTATAACAATTCAATTGTTCCACTTGAATATGTTCTGCTTGTTGGTGATGTAAACATTATTCCTAACTATATCGGAACAGAAGAAGATTTTCCACCAACAGATCTCTATTATACAACACTTGAAGGAACAGATTTTTTACCTGATATTGGGATCGGAAGATTTTCTGTAACAGATACAACCACTTTGAAAATAATAATTGAAAAAAACATTAATTATCAAAACTCTCTTTTCAGTAACACAAACAACTGGACAAAAAAAGGTTATTTTATGGCATCTGATGATGCTTCATTCCATCAGATTGCTGAGTCAACACATCTTTATGTTATGGAGAAACTCAGAGATTCCTTGATGGTTATCGATTCGTTGTTCTATTACAATGAAACGGGAACTCCTGTTTCAACTGCGATAAATAGTGGTAGATCCCTTGCTGTTTACTCAGGACATGGAAGTGTCACATCATGGGCAGGCCCAACTTTTTATCAGTCAGATATAACAGGTTTAACTAATGGTGAGATGTTACCTTTTGTTTCAAGTTATGCATGTCTTACTGGAAATTATGCTTACTCTTCAGATTGTTTTGGAGAGACATGGGTGAAAAGTGGGAAAAGTATTGCTTTTTTGGGTTCTTCAGTTTATTCATACTGGGATGAAGATGATATTATGGAAAGAAGATTTTTTGATTACTACATAGATTCAAATTATACTAATCTTTCTGATTTGATCTATTTTGCAAAACTCAATGTTTTGAACGCTTTTCCTTCAACTGGGAAAAGGTATTTTGAGCAGTACAACCTTCTGGGTGATCCTACTCTTACATTTTATATAAACTATGATTCTTTATTTATAGATGTTTTTTCAACGATACCATCTTCAAATTATGATTTTGATCTTTTTGTTTATAATAAGACAACAGGGCTACCTGTAAAAAATGCCAAAGTTTCTTATATTTTAAACGATTCTTTGATTGATGTTGGTACAACAGATGAGACAGGTAAAGTTACTTTTTACCTTTATGGTGAAACCGGGGATACAATAAAATTTTATGCGTTTAAAAATAATTATAAACCTGACAGTTCCTATTCTGTTATCTCAAATTCAACCTTTTATCCATCAATCAAAAAGTTAATCGTCAAAGACACACTCTTTTATTTCAATCAACCCGATGGGAATTTTACTTCAGCAGATTTGGGATATATTTCTTTATTGATTGAAAATAAGGGCCTTCAACCTCTATTATCTTTATCCTGTTCTGTATTTGTTTTCACGGGAAATGTAAAACTCTATTCAAATATCTTTAAATTTAAAAGTACAATTCTACCATCTGATAGTTGTTTATCTTTGAACTCAATATTGTTTAGAGTAAAAGGCAATGTTAAAAACAGAACCTACGATTCTTTAGGTTTCAAATTCTTTTCAGGTGATTCAACTTTAAATACTAAGAAGAGATTTTTTATATATGCACCAGAAACAAAGATTGAAACTCTTTTTGTGATATCAAAAAATACATCTGTATTTTCTAACGATACTGTTGATCTGATAGTAAAATTGAAAAACTACTCGAATGAGAATGATAGAAAATTGAAAGTTTCAATTATTTCCAATGACACAAATAAATTATCCGTCATTCCTGAATCTTTTGATATACCATACTTAAATGGTAACGATACTTTTTCTGTGACAGGATTTAAAGGATATGTGAAAGATTTACCTCCGGATACACTATATACTGTTGAATTGACCATTATTTATACTGATACACTTGGACTTACAGACACTTTCTTTAAAACGATATATATAAACAAAAAAGATTATCTTGTACTCAACTATGCAAAATCATCAAACAGTGGTTTTTATATAGATTCAATTTTGAAATCATGGGGATATGCTGGAGATCTTTTAACCAGTATAGAATATCAGAATGTAAAAAATTATAATTTTGTGTTTTTAACACTTGGTTCATATCCAAACAATTATGTGATACCATCCTATGATCCTGTTGCTTTAATGATTGATTCCCTTTTGAATAGTGGAGAGATCAAACTTTATATAGAAGGTGGTGAAGCATTTTACTGGGATCCTTTGTATAATAACGCTTTCAATTTTAACTCTTTGTGTAATGTAAACCCAAAAAGTGATGGGACATCAACTTCACCTTCAGTATATTATGGAACGGATGGAACAATCGGTGAAGGAATAGTTTTAAATTATACTCCTACATCGTACAATGATCTGATCGATAGTATAAATGGCTCAAAAAAGGTTTTCTATAATGGTCTTGGTGGTTATGTTGTTTCATACAAGAATGATAAATATAGAACTGTTGCATCCTCAATTGAATTTGGAAATATTGTTGACAACGATTCGATCAGTTCAAAGAGTGGATGGCTAAGAAGAATAATGGACTTTTTTGAAATGAAGTTGAACATAGAGGATTTTTCTTTAGAGGATCACAGGGAATTTAAACTTTTATCTATTGAAAATAGTTTTAAAAATAATAAAATAAGTGTTGTATTTACATCGAAAGATAACGAAAAAATAAATTTGAAAATTTATGATGTGGCTGGTAGACAACTTTACTCTACTGAAATTATTGGAAAGAATGGTATCAACAGTTATACAGTCGATCTTTCAAACAGAAAAATTTCATCCAAAATCTTGTTTGTAAAGTTGTCTGATGAAAATAAAAAAGAGTTTACTGGTAAAATCTTATTCATAAAATAAAAATTTTGCTGGTGTGGCTCAGTGGTAGAGCAGCGCTTTCGTAAAGCGCGGGTCGGCGGTTCAAATCCGCCCACCAGCTGAAAAATTTATGGAAAGAAAGATAGTTTGTTTTGAAAGAAAAAACAGATTGATACCACTTGAAGATAATTTTTCGTATGAAGAAAAAAATCCTGTTTATTCTGATTCTTTTTATGGAAAACTTGTTCTTCAGAACAGTTTGATTTTACTTTTAAAAGATATCATAACCTCGAATTTTAAGAACGCTATTTTGAATGTGGAACATACAATAAATGGAGGACTCTATTGTGAAGTTTTTTCTGAAACCTTACTCTGTGAGAACGATATCAACAGAATTAACGATATTCTTGAAAAAAGGATAGAGAACAATGAAAAACTTTCTTCAAAATATAAAACAAAAGATGAACTTCTTGAAATTTTCAAGGATGATAAGGATAAGTTTGATGTTTTAACCAGTTCAGAAATGTCAGGTGGGTTTTTGTGTGAGTACAACAATGTAAAAGAATTTTTCTTCACACCGGTTGTAGATTCATCATCTCTGTTAAAAGGATCTTTTATAAAATATTATCCCCCCGGTTTTATTGCATATCTTTCTGAGGAAAATGTAAAAAAAGATCAAAAAAAACTTTTTGCGATTTTTAATGAGTCGGAAAATTGGGCAAAAGTACTTGGATGGAGGTCAGTAAAAAATATCAGGGAATCGATAGAGAATGATGAAATATTTGAACTTGTGTATGTATGTGAAGCGTTACATGAAAAAAAGATAGTTGAAATAGCAAACCATGTTGATTCCAGGAGAGGAAAACTAAAGATTATACTTATAGCGGGACCTTCCTCATCGGGTAAAACAACCTTTTTAAAAAGATTATCAATACAGTTAAAGGTTCTTGGACTTTCAGTTGTTGGAATATCTCTTGATGATTATTTCCTTGATAACGATAAAATAAAAGTCAACAGAGATGGTAAAAAAGATTTTGAATCAATAGATGCTTTGGATATTGAACTTTTTAATAGAAATCTGAATTCCTTAATAAAGGGAGAAGAGATTATAAATCCTAAATTTGATTTTCAAACCGGGAAAAGATTAAAAGATGGAACAAAATTGAAAATGGGGAAGGACTCGATTCTTGTGATTGAAGGAATACATGGATTGAATGAAAAACTAACAGAATCGATTCCAAAAGAGTTAAAACTGAAAATATATGTTTCAGCGTTAACCCAGATAAATATAGACAACACACATAGAATTTCAACTACAGATAATAGATTGATCAGGAGAATCGTTAGAGATTATCTTTTTAGAAACCATACTGCTGAAAATACTCTTAGAATGTGGAAACATGTTAGGGATGGAGAGGAAAAGAATATCTTCCCTTTTCAGGAAAGTGCAGATTTCTTTTTCAACTCTTCACTTTTATATGAACTTTCAGTTTTAAAAAATTTTGCCAGACCTTTATTACAAGAAATTGATGAAAATAGCGAATTTTATCTTGATGCGAAAAGATTACTTTTCATTCTTTCTTTTTTCAAAGAGATTTCGGTTGAAAAAATACCACCAACCTCTGTTCTAAGAGAATTTGTTGGTGGTTCAGCATTTAAATATTAAAAAATGTTCTGTCCTTTACAGATTATCTTATTTAAAGCTTCATTGAAATAGTTTGTTGAATTAACTATTTCTGCGGGTATCCTTTGAGAGTAGAATTTGTAAGATTTTTCGATTTCCTCTTTCAAAACTTCTTTTATGTTTCCAGATGTCAATCCTCTTTCAACCTCATCCTTATGATAAAGAAGAATATCTTTGGCAAGTTGTCTTGCGAGTTTGATCGCATCTTTATGAAGTTTTTGAACATTTTCAGGAAGTGATTTAAAATCTGGTGGAAGATTGAATCCAGCAAGTAATACATCAAACATTGGAGAACCTGCTTTACCTGCTTGAACTGTCTGGGTTGGCTGTTGTAAAGGTCTTTGTGGTTGTGCGAAAGGATTCACAAACGGCTCCTCTTTTTTCACCTCTTCAACCTTTGGTTGAGTGAAAGCTGGAGGAACACCGAAATCAGGCTGCTGGAATGGTGGTTGTTGAACTGGTTTTTGAGGTTGTGGTTGAGCGAAAGGATTCACAAAAGGTTCCTCTTTTTTCACCTCTTCAACCTTTGGTTCAAAACTGGTTTTTTTAGAAGAAAATGGAATTTCTTCTGCTTCACTTGAAAATTTTCCAAATTGATCCATGTCTGGAAAAGTGGGAATTTCGCTCTCTTCAACTTTTTTTTCTTCAAATTGTGTTGAAATCGAGTTCTCTTCAAAAGATGGTTTTTTTGATTCTTCAACTGGTGTTTCAAAAGTTGAAGAAGGTATATTTTCGTCTGAAACCTCTGTCATAGGAATATCTATAGGTTCAACATATATTCCAAAAATATTTTTACAGTTGGGACATCTTATTGGAGCACCGCCAATAGGAATATACATTTCATCGATTTCATATTTTTTATGACACTTTGGACATTCAACAATCATATTTCTCCTTTTTTACCATTTTTTAGTATAATAAAATAATATAAAATTTCAATAGAAATTTTGAAAAAACATCTTGACTGACCGGTCAGTTTTAATTATATTATCAAGATGGATAAAAAAAGTAAAATTTTAGAAGCATCTTTAGAACTTTTTGGGAAAAGAGGATATTTTGAGACGGATGTCGATAGTATTGCAAAAAAAGCGAATGTTGGAAAAGGAACAATATATCTATATTTCAAAAACAAAAAAGAACTTTTTATTTCAACTATAAACTATGCTATAAACAATTGTAATGAAGAGATTAAAAAATCTGTTGAAAAAGTGGATTCACCATCCTTGAAAGTTGAAAAATATATAGAATCATTTTTGGAGATAATGGTAGAAAATGTAAATAAGGTGAAATTTTTTACTATGAACAATCTGAATTCAAATAAAGAGTTGTTTGATTTTTCAAGAGGAATCGATCGAAAAATAGTTGTAAAAAGGTTTCAGATATTGAAGGATATAATAGATGATGGGATTCAAAAAAATATTTTTAAAGATTTAAATAGTGAAATTTTAACTATGATGATAGTTGGTTTGATACATATGGAGATTTCGAGAATCATCTTTCTTGAGACACAACTTGACCAGAAGAGAATAAAATATATTAAAGAAAATGTACTAAAAATATTAATTAAGGAGTGAAAATGCAAAAAAAGTTTTTTTTGATGCTTTTGGTTTTTTATTATTCCTTTTTACTTGTATCAGGTTTGACTCTTGATGAAGCTATTAACAAAGCTTACGTTAACAATTTACAGATAAAAATTTCAGAGGAAAATGTTAATATAGCGAACGAAGATTTGCTACTTTCAATTACAAACTTCTTTCCAAAAGTAACATCAACTGGAACCTTTGTCAGATTGGATACGGTTCCAACAACATATGTTAACACTGCTCTTGGACCTATGAGAATAAAAGTTGGTGAACAGAACAACTATTCTCTGGATGTAAAACTCTCACAACCAGTTTTTCTTGGAGGAAAACTTATTCTTGGCTATATGGTTTCAAAGGATAGACTCCAAATGTCTAAAATTGAACTTGAAAAAGCAAAAAGGGATATAAAGTTTTCTGTCATTCAATTATATCTTTCAATAAAACTTTTTGATCAAATGATAGATGTTAATAAAAAGATTATTGATGCAAAAGAAAATCATTATAAAGTGACTCTATCAAAATACAATCTTGGTACATCGAGTAAACTTGAAAAACTTTCTTCAGAAGTTGATTTTGAAAACAGTAAAATAGAATTAAAAAATCTTATAAAACAGAGAGACAATCTTTTAAACAGTTTAAAGTTTTTGCTCGGAATGGATATTAAAGATAGTATAATTTTAACCGATTCTCTTTCTTTTATTACTGTTGATAAATTTGATACTCTTGGACTGGATTCATTAACCAAGGAAAAATTGTTAGATATATGCTTCAAAAATAAAAGTGAGTTGAGAAATCTTGAAATTTCAAAAAATATATCGAAAAAAGCAACATTGTTAAACTCTTCATCCTTTATTCCTAATGTTGCTTTTTTCACTTCATACAACTATAAGAATTACTATTCTTATATTTCAGATTCTTCATATTTTGATGGATCATACAATCTTGGAGTTTCAGTGAATCTTGATCTTTTTTCTGGTGGAAGCAGAGTTTTGAACATTTTGAAATCAAAGAAGCAGGAAAAACAAGTGAACATGAGTTATCTCCTTCTAAAAGAAAGGATACCTGTTGATCTCGAACTTTTGATAAAAAACTACGAAAATTCACAAGAGAATCTAAAGATTTTTGAAAAAACTGTGGATCTTTCAAAGGAAGCATACTTAACCGCAACAGAACAATACAATAGAGGTATTATAAGTAATGTTGATTATATAGATGCTGAAACGAAATATATAAACGCACAGGTGGGATATCTAAAATCTATTTATGATATCATCATAAATAAACTGTCAATTTTAAATTATCTCGGAGTTCTTTAAGGAGGAATTAAATGAAAAAATTTTTTGTTATCTTATCGATCGTTGTTGTTTTGATCGTTTTCGTTATCTTTTCAAAAACAAGAAATAAGCCGATGAAAAGTGAGGAATTTATAAGAACAGTTTCCTATACTTTGGTAGAGAAACAGGAAATAAAAATATATCAGGATTTTTATGGAAAAATAGAAGGTTATAAACAAACAGAAGTGTTTCCTGATGTTCCCGGTAGATTTCTGGAATACAAGGTATCAGAGGGTGAATATGTAAGGAAAGATCAGATTATAGCTGAAATAGACAGATCGATTCCCGGGGTTTCTTTTGAAAAAGCGAAGGTAATCTCTCCTATAGATGGAAGAGTTTATGAATTATCAATAAACAAAGGAGATTTTGTAACAAACCAAACACCTGTATGTATGATAGTTGATGATGTAAACAAAATTGCAAAAATTTCAGTTTCCTCTGAATTGCTTGAAAAAATTAAAAATGGAACTTTTGCACAGGTTGAAGTTGACGAAAAAAAGTTTAACGGAAAGGTTATCAGAGTTTCAAAATATCCAAACAATTATACAAATCTTGGTAGTATTGATGTACTGTTTACAGGTGATGGGAATTTAATAAATAAAGGTTGTACAGTAAAAATACTTTTAGAAAAGAAAGAAGATGTTTTAACTGTCCCATTTGAATCTGTTAAAAATGATCAAATTGGTGAATATGTTTTTGTTTTGAAAAATGGCATCGCAAACAAAGTAGATGTTAAAACTGGTCTCAAAAATGAATCACAGGTAGAGATAATATCAGGTTTAAATATTGGAGACACTGTTGTGACTATCGGTTCAGATATGTTAAAAGATGGACAGAAAGTGAAGGTTAGGTGAACTATGGTAAAACTATCTATCAGAAGACCAATTTTTATTATAGTTGTTTTTATTGTTATATTGATATTTGGTTTTCTTTCATTTAAAAATCTTTCTCTTGAAATGCTTCCAAACATTGAGTTACCTCAAATTTCCATAATAACCGTATATCCAGGGGCTTCGAGTATCGATGTTGAGGAGCAGATAACGAAAAAAATAGAGTCAGCGATTTCGATGGTTCCAGATGTGACAGAGATAAATTCAAATTCGATGGAATCGGTTTCTTTTGTTACAGTTTCCTTTAACTGGGGTAAAAACCTTGATGCTGCTGCAAACGATATAAGAACCCAGATCGAACTCATAAAGAGTTCTTTACCTGAAGATGCTCAAACACCAACAGTTTTCAAATTCTCAACATCAATGATTCCGGTTGCTACTGTAACAATAGTTTTTGAAAATGAAGGTGAAGTTGCAAAAATGTACGATTTCACAGAAAAGGTTGTTCTTGATAAGATAAGACAGATCCCAGGTGTTGGAGCTGTTTCGATAACATCTTCAAGTAAAAAGAAAGTAAATGTGAAAGTTAGAATACCAGACCTGATAAAGTACAACATATCTTTATCTCAGATCAATTCGATGATTTCTGCGAACAATTTGAATATACCTCTTGGGGAAGTAAGACAAGGCATAAGAAGTTATTCTTTAAGGTTACCTGGAGAATATACATCTGTAAATGATATATCAAAAACGATAGTAGGTTATTCTGGAAAAAATCCTGTTTATTTATATAATGTTGCGGATATTGACTTTTCTCAGGGAGAAATCGAAGGTGTTGCAAAAATTAACGGAAAAGAAGGAATGGTTGTTGTTATTCAGAAGCAATCAAATGCGAACACTGTAAAGATTGTCGAAGAATTGAATCGAAGGTTGAAAGATATTAAAAATATGTATCCCGAAGGAACAACTATCAACATTGTTTTTGATACATCAAAACAGATAACAAATTCTATAAGCAATCTCTCTTCGACAATTTTATATGCTTTTATCTTTGTTGTGATAATTGTGTTTATATTTTTAAGAAATATAACAGGTAGTTTGATAATATCATTATCACTTCCATTTTCTCTTATATTTGGAATCATATATCTTTACCTTGCAAAATCAACTTTGAACATTATCTCCCTGGCATCGCTCTCGATCGCTTTAGGTATGGTGGTGGATAATTCGATAGTTGTTCTTGAAAATATTTACAGACATAAAGATGAGGAAAAGAAGGAGATTAAAAACGCAGCACTCGATGGAACGAATGAGGTAATTGGAGCTATATTTGCGTCAACTCTAACAACAATTGCAATCTTTATTCCACTTCTTATTATAGAAGGATTTACCTCATTTCTATTTAAACAGTTAGCGTACACGGTCTCAGTTGTTCTTTTTGCATCACTTTTTATTTCCATAACTTTAACACCGATGTTAAGCTCAAAACTGTTAAAATATAAAGAAAAATTTCTCGAAAGGTTTCATAACATAACTGAAAAATGGTTTAACGATGTTGAACAGTTCTATTCAGATTTTTTATCATATTCGATGAGAAATAAAAAATTTATAATAATTACTGTTGTGGTTATTTTTGTTGGTGTTTTGTTCCTTCTTCCCTCAATAAAGACAGAATTCTTTTCATCTTTTGGTGGAAATAGAGTAAGAGGAACTGTAAATCTTTCTCCTGGTCTGAGAATAGAAGTTACAGATAGTATTATGACTGAAATAGGGAAAAAAATAAAAAATAATTTTCCTGATGTTGAAAATTTTGTTTTCTATGCTGGTGGTACAAGTGGGAGAATGTTTGGTGGTTCTACCCAATACTCTTCAACGATAATTATAGCGTTCAAAGATAACCTTTCGATAAATCAGGTGAAAGAGAATCTTTCTTCAATAAGGAAATTTATTCAGAGTTATCCTGAAGTAAAAAATGTTGAGATGAGTTCAAATTTTGCTGGAGGGTTTTCAAATCAAAAACAAATAGCTGTTGAAATATACGGAGAAGATATTTCAAAAACTTTTTCTATCGCAAAAGAATTGAAAAAGAAGATAGAGGATGATGGTAGTTTTGTGGATGTTTCGATATCAAGAGAAGAAGAGATAGAAGATATCTCTGTTATCCCGAAGAAAGAAAGTGTTGCGAATTTTGGAGTGAACAACTATTATTTGATGTTGAGTTTAAGAAATGGTATAAATGGAAATATTCCCTCAGTTTTCAGAAAAGATGGTTATGAATATGATATAAACGTATTCTTTGATAAAAAGTACCTAAGAAATATCAACAATTTGAAGTCATTACCGATAACAACGCCTGCTAATTTTAATGTCCCGCTCTCAAGTGTTGCATCGATAAAATTGACCAAACAGCCACCAACAATTGAAAGAAAAAACAGGATGAGATATATCAGTGTACAGGCAAACCTTAACAACATATCACTTTCAGATGGTAACAGGAAAGTTCAAAAGATGATTTCGGAAATTTCTGTTCCTCAAGAAATAACTATTATAAACAGTGGAGATGTAAAAAGTCAGCAGGAATCTTTTAGAGATCTTTCGATAGCAATAGTTATTGGAATAATTTTGGTATTTCTTGTAATGGCTGCTCAGTTTGAATCGTTTCTTGATCCTTTCATAATATTTTTCTCAATACCATTTGCTTTCACTGGTGTTATTCTTGCTTTGTTCTTAACGAACACTACTCTTTCGATAATGGGATTTGTCGGAATGCTTATGCTTGTTGGAATAGTGGTAAACAATGCTATAGTTCTTGTAAGTTATATGAATCAACTCAGAGAGAATGGAGTAAGTTTGTGTGATGCTGTTGCATTGGCAGGAAAGAGAAGATTAAGACCGGTCCTCATGACAACTTTAACAACCATTTTTGGCCTACTTCCACTTGCCTTGAGCACAAAGGAAGGTGCTGAAATGTGGAGATCTCTTGGGATAGTTGTAATTGGCGGACTCTCTTTTTCAACCGTCGTCACACTGATACTTGTTCCTGTTATTTACTCAATAGTTGAAACAAAGATCAAAAGGGAAAAATGTGAAGTGTGATAGTTGACTTTTAAAATTTTAAGTGTTAAATTCTATTTTAGGGGAGCTGCTGTAAGCGGCTGAGAAAACGGTGTGACCGTTGACCCTTTGAACCTGATGCAGGTAATGCTGCCGTAGGGAAATCAGAAAGATCAGGTTCAAAACCTGATTTTTTTATTTTAGGAGGTTTTTATGATACTACAGGATCAAAAGATAAGTGAACTGATTGTGAAAAACTATTTTGAAAAACTGAAAGAAAATTTGAATCTTGATGTTGCTATCGTTGGTGGAGGACCCTCTGGTCTTGTTGCTGGCTACTATCTTGCAAAGGATGGTTTTAAAGTTGCACTGTTTGAAACAAAACTTGCTCCTGGTGGAGGAATGTGGGGAGGAGGAATGATGTTTAACAGCATTGTTGTTCAAAAAGATGCTGTGGAAATACTTAAAGAGTTTAATGTAGAACTAAAAGAAGAATCTGAAGGATATTTTGTGCTTGATTCTGTTCAAACAACATCATCACTGATATACAACAGTTCAAGAGTTGGGTTGAAAATATTTAATCTTATAAAAGTTGTTGATGTTGTTTTGAAAGATAATGCTGTTTGTGGAATTGTGATCAACTGGACACCTGTTGAGTATATGTCTTTGCATGTTGATCCTCTGACTGTTATCTCAAAAAAAGTCATAGATGCAACAGGACATCCTGCGGAATTGACATCTGTACTGGTAAAAAAAGCAAACGTAAAACTCAACACTCCATCGGGAAAAATTGAAGGTGAAAAACCTATGAATGCAGAACTTGGAGAAAGGGAAACAGTTGAAAATACAAGAGAAGTTTACAAAAACTTTTTTGTTTCAGGAATGGCTGCTAACGGTGTGTTTGGTGGTTTCAGAATGGGACCAATTTTTGGTGGAATGTTGCTTTCGGGATATAAATCTTATAAGTTGATAAAGGAGGAATTACGGAAAGAATAATAGATGTTAATTTAAACAGGTTGTCTGAAGGTTTAAGGCTGGTAGAGGATTTTGTTAGGTTTGAAAGAAGAGATGAAAATCTTTTGATAAGAATAAGAAAACAAAGGGAAAAGTTATACATTTTAAGAAAAAAAATATCTGCCGGCACTATTTTTAAACGTGATACAGAAACTGATCCAGGAAAGATTTATGAGTATGACAAAAATGAGAGAAAAAATTTTGGAGATATCATAAGGGCCTCAATCGGAAGATGTCAGGAATCATCAAGAGTTCTTGAAGAGATTTTTAAAATCAAAGATTCAAAAATTTCAAAAGAATTTAAAGAAATAAGATTTAACCTTTATATGATTGAAAAAGATATTGTAAAAGTTTTGTTAAAAAAAGTTTTTCCTCAAAATGTTGGTTTGTATCTTATCATGACTGATCCTGTAGTTGGCTATGAAAAGTTAAGTGAAATAGCCGTAAAAAACAGAATCAAAGTTATACAACTCAGAGATAAAAAACTTTCTGATAAAAAGATTCTAAACATAGCAAAAAATATCAGAAACATAACAAAAGGAAGTGAAACCTTGTTCATAGTTGATGATAGAGTTGATATCACAATACTTTCAGATGCTGATGGAGTCCATGTGGGTCAAACCGATATTTCTGTTAAAGATGTCAGAAGATTTTCTGAATATATTATCGTTGGAAAATCAACGCACAATCTGTCTCAACTAAAAAATGGTCTAAAAGAAAATCCTGATTATGTTGGAGTTGGGCCAATTTATCCAACAAATTCAAAACTTATTAAGGATAAAGTTTTAGGATTAGATAAGGCAAAGAAAATGTTGGGAGTTTCTAACCTTCCATCTGTAGGGATTGGTGGGATAAAACCGCACAATCTTATTGAAATTTTGAATCTTGGTTTCAAAAATTTTGCTGTTCTTTCATATATAAATGAAAGTGATAATCCATCTAAAAGAATAAAAGAGTTTTTGGATATTGAAAGGAGTTATTATGAAAGATATTGTGTTTCACAAAGAAGCGATAAAAAATGCAGCAAAGAATGATGCAGTAGATGAATCTGTAATAATTGAAGGAATAAAGAATGGAACAATTGTATTACCTGATAATATAAGAAGAAAAAAGAAAAATTATTATGCCATCGGAAAAGGTCTGTCAAAAAAAATAAATGCAAATATAGGTTCCTCTCCTATGCATATAAATGTAGAGGAAGAAATTAAAAAGATGAAAATCGCTGTTGAGTATGGTGCTCATTCGGTAATGGATCTATCGTTGGGGAATAAGATTAAGATTATCAGAAAAAAAATTCTTGAACTCTGCCCTGTTATGGTTGGAACTGTGCCAATATACGAAACTGGATTTGAACTTTCTTTGAAAAAAAAGGATATAGTTGAAATGAAAATAGATGATTTTTTGAAAACTGTTGAAGAACAAGCAAAGGATGGTGTTGACTTCATGACTATACATTCTGGAGTTACCCTATCTTCTATGGATAAAATTTTTAAAGAGAAAAGAATAATGGATGTGGTTTCGAGGGGAGGTTCATTTTTAATTGCTTGGATGAAACATAACAAGAAGGAATCACCACTTTATCAATATTATGATGAAATCCTTGATATTTTGAAAGAATACAATGTTACAATATCACTTGGTGATGGTTTAAGACCTGGAGCATGCGAGGATGGTACAGATAGGGGGCAGATAGAAGAACTTTTGATTTTGGGAGAACTTGTTGATAGAGCAAGAGAGAAAAAGGTTCAAGTTATGGTTGAAGGGCCAGGACACCTATATTTACAACACATACAACCAAATATTGAGATAATGAAAAGAGTTACACATAACGCACCATTTTATGTCCTTGGGCCTCTTGTAAATGATATTTCAGCAGGGTATGACCATATTGCAGGTGCTATAGGAGGAACTCTTGCGGCATATTTTGGGGCTGATTTCTTATGTTATGTTACTCCCGCAGAACATTTAAAACTTCCTGATGTTGAAGATGTTAAAGAAGGTGTTATTGCGTCAAAAATTGCGGCATTTTCTGCTGATCTTGCCCTTGGTAGAAGGTATGCTCTTGAAATAAATACTCAAATGTCAAAAGCAAGAAAAAAACTCGATTGGGAAAAGATGTCAAAATTTTCAATAGATGAAAAAAAATTTAAAGAATATAGAAAAAAATCCAAAGTTGAAGATAGTAATGTCTGTTCAATGTGTGGCGATTTTTGTGCTGTTAAGAGATTAAACGAATTGGTAGATTGACATTTTTTGATTTTTTTTATAAAATTTTTTTGTGAGGAACAGGTCAAAAATATTTGAAAAAATTTTTAAAATTTATATTCTTGTTACAATAATTCTTGTCACCATATTTTTTGAAAAAAAATATTTTTTACCTTATCTCTATACCATAATCGGATTTTACATATCTTCTATTGTTATTCTCTTTTTTCATCTCGATTTCAAAATTTTTTTATTTTCATTTCCATTATCATTTTTTATCACTTCAATATTTTTTAGAACACACCTCTTCCCTGAAATCCTCATAATAACTTTTAACAGATTTTTTTATTTAACGATCTATTTTTTTAAAAGATATTTTAAGAGTTTAAAAATACAAGAAAATCTAGAAATTGTTTATATCAATTTCGTTGTACTATTTTTTTCACTTGAAATAATTTTAAACATTTTTTATGTTTTTAAACCAATAGATATTTTAAAAAGAAAAGATGAAATTATGAAACTCAAACCAAACACCTATTTCAACAATGAAAAAGTCAACAGATATGGCTTTTTGGGAACAGAATTTGATAAACCAAAAACAAAACAAAGAATTCTTTTTATTGGAGATTCTTTTGGAGTTGGAGTTGTGGACTATAAGAACAATTTTATAAAAATGTTTGAGGATTCTCTCGGATATGAAGTTATAAACCTTTCTCAACCTGGTAATTCGCCGAAAGATTACTATGAAATTCTTGTTAATTATTTTGATAAAACATCTTCGGATATGACTTTCATTATGATATTTTCAGGTAATGATATCACAGAGATTTACTATCCTGAAAACAATTATTCGATAAATAATTTAAAAAGTGTAAACCTGATTAAAAATTTTCTCTCATTTTTACAATTAAAAAATGTATCTGGGGATCTATCAGAAGAAAATTTTATTAACATCGAAAATCGAAGGTCAAAAATTTTGATTGAAAATTCTTATGATAAAGAGTGGAGATTTTTTGAAAAAAATATTGAATCTATTACAAGATTTTTCAAAGAGAGAAAAAAGAAAGTTTATTTTTTGATAATTCCAGATCAGTTCGCCGTTGACAAAACTCTTCAAAAGGATTTGATGGAAAACGCTTCTGTGCAATTCAAAGAATGGGATTTTGCTGATCGAAAAATTGAGAGAATATTAAAAAAATATGATTTAAAATTTTTCTCACTTGTTGATACTTTTAAAATATGTTATGAAAAAGGAGAAGAACTTTACAGAAAAAATAATACACATATCAATGAAAAAGGAAATTATGTTGTATTCAAATATTTAAAAGAAAAAATTAAGGAGGAAAAATGAAAACTGTTATAATTTATTCTCTTTTATTTTTCATCCTTTTTTCAGGTTTTCTTTCTAGTTTAAAATCTTTATTACCAGATTTTGAATCCTTGAATCAGAGCGACAATTTTAATAAACATTATACAAATGCATTTTCAAAAATGCAGGATGAAGGTGGAATCGAATGTTTGACTCTCTCCTGTATTGCCGGGTTTGTTGTGGGGGCTATGATAGTATACGCATTTCAGATTTGAGGGGAGTTCTTTATGAAAAAGATAGTTTCCATTTTGTTAATATTTGTTTTGATTGTTAACATCTGTTTTGGAGATGTTGTTTTCAAAACAAGAAAAATATCTCATAGACAAAAAGTGTTAAGTTCACTCATATCTGGTGGATTTGTATTAAATCAAAGTGTGACAGCTTTTGATCAAAATTCAGAACCACCATCATGGTGTGTCACAGCAGTATGTATAGGTCTTGGGTTAATGGGAGTAATATATGTTATAGGTGGTGCATCAGACCTTATGAACGAGTTAGAGGGTATGCCACCTGAAGCGTGTTTAGGGTGTTTAACAGGTATTGTTCTTGGGGCTCTTTTTGCTTATTTTGTACCATTGAGTAGTCTATCAATTTTCTAAAAAGGAGTGTTTATGAAAATTTTTAAATGTTCGGTTTGTGGTTATATCCATAAAGGTAATAATCCTCCTGATTTTTGTCCAAACTGTAAATCTCCAAAAGAGAAATTCGTTGAGATAGAAAAAGAAGATCTAACAAGAATATTTATGTTTTATGGTGAGAAGGTATCTTATTCTGATAAAATAGAGATTAATCCTTTCTTTGACAGTTTAGAAATATTGTCTCCCTTCATATACAACATGCCTGTTGGTTCAAAAGTTCCATTGCATAAACACCCTGGAAAC
Organism: Caldifarciminota bacterium; assembly: GCA_037481815.1. Lineage (GTDB taxonomy): Bacteria > Hydrothermota > 32-111 > 32-111 > 32-111 > 32-111. Next base: position 321,864 of record JBBFKX010000002.1, on the reverse strand, counting down.
GATGAGCTGTTTTTTGTTTTAAGAGGAAAAATTAAGTTTTACATTGATGGAAAATTTCAGGTGTTGCAACAGGGGGATATGGCTTATGCTTCAAAGGGGGTTGTTCATAACTTTGAAAATATTTCTGATGAAGTTGCAATCTTTTTATCTGTAAAGAGTCCAAAACCTGTGACAACAGAGTTTGTTGAAATCTCTTGACTGTTATTGATTTGAAAGATAAAATTATTTTCTAAGAGGAGGTCTCAATGAGAAAAATTTTTCTATTAATATTTTTATTTTTATTCTCAATTTCAATATTTTCCGCATCCTTTAATTTAAGAACTCCAAATGGAAATGAAAATTATATAGTCGGAAATCAGATGCCTATACATTGGGATATCACAGGTAATGCAACATCAGCAAGGTTGGAGTATTCAATTGATGGTGGTACAAACTGGGTTCTGATATACAGTTCAACACAAAACGATGGAGATTATCTCTGGACCGTTCCAAATAATCCATCACTTACATGTAAAATAAGAATTTCAAATCCATCCGATCCAAACGACTTTGATGTCAGTGATACTTTCTTTGTAATATCAAGGCCTGAAATATTTATTAAAAAACCAGTTCAGAACGATATTCTTATTATTGGAGAAAATTATCCGATTCATTGGGATTGGACAGGAGTTTTTGCGAATGTCAAACTTGAATACACAACAGATGGAGGAACAAACTGGACGGTTATCACAAGTTCTACTCCAAACGATGGAGAATACATTTGGAGTGTTCCAAACTTTCCTTCAAATCAGTGTAAAATAAGAGTAACCAACACTACAGATCCAAATTCTTTTGCTGTAACAGAAAATACTTTTACCATTGCAAACAATAGTTTAACTTTGATCACTCCAAATGGTGGAGAGCAATACATTACAGGAAAATATTATCCGATATACTGGCTCTGGAGTGGATCTTTTACAAGTGTTAAACTTGAATATTCTGCTGATTCTGGAAACATCTGGAACAGTATAACAACTTCAACCACAAATGATGGGAGTCATAACTGGTTGATACCTTCGATAAATCCATCATCTAAATGTTTGTTAAAGATTACGAATGTGTCAAATCCAGCTGTTTATGATATATCCGATTATACTTTTTCAATACTTTCAACTTCCCTTACCCTTTTAACACCGAATGGAGGAGAAACTTTTGTGGCAGGTACAAAGGCGAACATAAGTTGGGATTGGGAAGGTTCTATCGCTAATGTTAAGTTGGAATATTCTTCTGATGGTGGAGTGAACTGGAACTCTATCATAACATCTACCGCATGTGATGGTAGTTATTTATGGACTGTTCCAAACATTTCAACAACAAACCTTTTGATAAGAATAACAAATGTTAACGATGTGAACTGCTATGATATCTCAAATTCACAATCAAGTATAGTAACAGCACAGATAGATATAACTTATCCGAATGGTGGTGAACAGTTGATAGTTGGAGAAAAATATCCTGTAAACTGGAATTGGAGTGGATCTTTTGCTAATGTAAAGATAGAATATTCCACCAATAATGGTTCAAGTTGGTCAACGATAGATGCGTCAGATCCAAACGATGGTTCTTTTGTCTGGACAGTTCCTTTAACACCGTCTTCTCAATGTCTTCTAAAAATTTCTGATGCTGCAAACTCTTCGGTGTTTGATATATCCAATTTTTCTTTCACTATAAAGAGACCTGAAATAAAGATACTCAAAATCAATGGAAATGATACACTGATAGCTTCAAATAAGTATCCGATTGTCTGGCAAACAGAGGGAACCATTTCAAATGTTAACATTGAATATTCAACCAACAACGGAGCAACATGGAACACTATTGTAACAAGCACTCCAAATGATGGAAGTTATGTCTGGACTGTTCCATCAACAACATCTTCAAGTTATCTTTTAAAAATCACAAACTCTTCGGATGTGACATCATATGATATAAGTGATACAACTTTTGTGGTAAAATCACCTCAGATAAATCTTTTATCTCCCAACGGTGGAGAAGCATATAAAACTGGAGAAAAATATCCTATTTTATGGAACAGTGACAGTGATTTTTCATCTGTGAATATAGATTATTCTTCTGATGGTGGAACAACATGGAACTCGATAATTTCATCGGAAACAAATGATGGTTCCTATATCTGGAATATACCTTCAACTTTGACACCATCAACAAATTATAAGGTGAGAGTAAGAAACAGTTCTGATAACAATTCTTTTGATATCTCTGATAACACATTTACAATTTCTTCACCATCTATAAAAATCATTTCTCCCGATTCTGGTGTTTCATTTCTGTCTGGAGAAAAAGTTTCAATAAATTACACTTATGATACATATTTCCCAAATATAAAAATTGAATATTCTTCGGATAATGGATTGACATGGAATGTTATTACTAATAGTGATTCAAATACTGGCACTTATATCTGGACCATCCCTAACTTAAATTCAAATGATTGCTTCATAAAAGTTTTGAATCTTTCTGATACTTTAAACTCCTTTGCTGTTTCAAAAAAATTCTCAATTTCCAAGCCAACGATAACTGTTAAATCACCAAAATCAAACGATTCACTTTTGGTAGGAAATGTATATCAAATAGAATGGATCAATAATGGGGAGATCTCAAATGTGAAGATAGAATATTCTACCGATAATGGCTCTACCTGGAATGTCATAGTCAGTTCAACTGTAAATGAAGGTTCATACTTCTGGACAACACCTTCAACAATAAGTTCAAATGTTTTGATAAAAGTTTCGGATGTTTCTGATCCATCTAATTATGCTGTGAGTTCGCAGTTTTCAATTATCCCTGCACAAATTACGCTTGTTTCACCAAATGGCGGAGAAACTATAATTGCAGGTGAATATTTCCCGATTGAATGGAATTGGATCGGTAGTTTTTCTTATGTAAAACTTGAATACTCAACCGATGGTGGATCGACATGGAACAAAATTATTAATTCTGATACTTTAAATGATGGTTCTTTTATATGGGCTGTTCCATCAACAGCAGTCAGTTCAAATGTTCTTTTTAGAGTTTCAAACAATCAGGATCCAATAAACACTTTTGATGTTTCCAATGGAGTTTTTTCAGTAGTTTCTCCTTCACTCACAATCGTCTCTCCAAATGGAGGGGAGAGTTTGGTTGGTGGCGAGATTTATCCAATCAGATGGAGAAGTCAGGGAACTTTTGCAAATGTTATGATAGAATACTCAACAGATGGAATAAACTGGATTTCAATTGACCCCTCCGACCCAAACGATGGTGTATTCAACTGGACAGTCCCTTCTGTTGTCTCTTCAAATGTAAAGGTTAGAATAACAAGTACAACTGATGGAAACACTCAGGATATTTCTGATAACAATTTTTCAATAGTATCACCAACTCTAACGATACTTTCACCAAATGGAGGTGAGAGTTTTATTTCTGGGAATATATTACCTATCCATTGGAAGAATAATGGGAATGTTTCCAATGTAAAGATTGAATACTCTACAAACAACGGGAATACATGGAATACTATTATTTCTTCAACTACAAATAATGGATATTACAGATGGTCGATACCTTCGCTTGTTGTTTCAGATTCGATAAAGTTGAAAGTGACAAGCACAACCGATTCTTTAACAAAGGATGTATCGGATGGTTTGATCTCTATAAAAAGACCGACAATAAAAGTGTTGACTCCAAATGGCTTTGAAAATCTTACTGTTGGAGAATATACTCCAATTCACTGGGAAAATGATGGACAATTTTCAAATGTTAAAATAGAGTATTCAACCGATGGAGGAACAATCTGGAAAACGATTTCATCTTCAGAAACAAATGATGGAAATTATATCTGGAAAGTTCCAAACGATGTTTCAAACAACTGTATAGTTAGAATAACGAATACCTCTGATAATCTTTCCTATGACATAAGTGATAACAAATTCTCAATCTTAAAACCTACAGTTTCAATATTCAATCCCGATTCAGCAGCAGTGTTGATCGTTGGGAACAAATATCCAATTTACTGGAACTGGACTGGAACTGTTGATAGTGTGATCATAGAATTGTATTATAAAGTTTCAGGAATTGTTCAAAGTACATTCATCTCAACAGCAACCATGAATACTGGAAGTTTTATTTTTACAGTTCCAAATTATGTAAGTGATAGTTGTTGGATAAAAGTTACAAGTACCGCGAATGATTCTGTATATTCTCTTTCAAAGGTTTTTTCGATAGTAAGACCAATATATGATATCGTTCAACCGAATGGTGGAGAATCATTCTATCGTGGTGAAAAACTTGAAATTAATTGGGACTGGATCGGAGGTCCTGATTCAGTTTCTTTATTCTATTCATTTGATGGTGGAATAAACTATAACTCTCTGACAACGGTGAAAAACACAGGATCATATCTATGGAGGATGCCATCTTATCCTTTCAATACGTATAAGTTCAAAGTTATGTCAAATAAAGATAACTATGCCTATGATGAATCTGATAACAATTTTTCAGCAAATTATCCTGTTTTAAACATTGATCAACCGGATAGTAGTGATACTATTTATTATAATAACTATTTCCCAATCTATTTATCTAATAGAGGATTTTTGAATGATTCAATTATAATTCAAATCAATTCAAATAAAAAAGGAATTATCAATCTTGGAAGTTTTTTAATTAACGATGTTTTCTTCTTTAAAGATACTTTTACGGATTCCTTATCAGATACGATAGAAATATTGGTTTTAGATAAAACAACAGGTGATACTTTTGATATTTCTGATAAAATTACAGTTTTACCCTATAGTACAATTGATAAAATTATTTTCCCAAATCAAAATGATACGATGTATGTTGATGAATTTTATTATATTGTCTGGAACATGGATTCAATATATTCAAATTATTCTGTTGAACTTCTTTATTCTACAGATGGTGTTAACTATTTACAATATGGAGAAAGAATATCAAATCAAAATTATTTACTGTTCAAAATACCTCATAATGCTTCTTCAAACAATTTTAATATAAAGTTGGAGTTTTATGATTCATCAGATTCATTAAGAAAGACTTTAGAGAAGAATAATCTTGTAGTAAAAAAATCTATTCTTGAAGTTGTATACCCTGATAATACTGATACACTTTATGTTGGAAGAGCACATAATATAATTTGGAGAACGATAAAAGGTCAACCCGGTTCAGTTCAAATCTATTATAATACAGATGGAATAACTTGGAAGGAAGTAAAAAGTCAGGTTCCTGATACAGGTTCATATCTATGGACAATTCCAAATGAACCAACATCAAATGCTTTAATAAGGATAGAAGAATATGGAGATAATCAGGTAACTGCATATTCGCAGAGTTTTGTAATAAAACCGCAAGAAATTTTTATTACCTCGCCTTTAACAAATGATACCTTTATAGCAGGAAGAGACTATCATATAAGTTGGTATAACCTTGGTGGAGTTGATTCTGTAAACATCTACTATTCGATAGACGGTGGTTCGAACTGGACTTTTGTTACCAAACAGGGAAATTCCAATTCCTACAAATGGACAGTTCCAAATTATTCTTCCGATAAAGCACTTGTAAAAGTAGAATTCACAAGGAACAGCAATGTATTTGATGTATCGGATACATTTACTATAATTCCTCAGAACATCTTGGTCACATATCCTGATATTTCAACCGTATGGTATGCCGGAAACAAATATTATATCACATGGGACTATACAGGTAACTTTTCAAATGTTAAGATAACATACTCTCTTGACAATGGTAAGAACTGGAATGTGATAACAAATTCAACGACAAACTCTCAGAGTTATCTCTGGACATTACCTCAAAATTATTCGGATTCAGTTTTAATAAAAGTTGCAAATGTTGATGATACAACAAAATATGATCTTTCATCTCTGTTCAAAATAATCCCACAGGAGATAACGGTTAAATATCCTTTCTCAACTGAAAGTTTAATTTCCGGGAAACAGTACAATATTACATGGACTTACAAAGGACTTTATGATTCATCAATAGTGGAATATTCTACAAATAATGGAACAACATGGAACACTCTTGGAAAAACTTTATCATCTAACAGATATTATCTCTGGACAACTCCAAATGTAAAGAGTGATTCAACTCTTATACGAATAGTTAACAAAGATAATACCTCAATTCTTGGAGTCTCTGAATTATTTACAATTTCTGATAAAATCATAACGATAACTTCACCGAAATTGAATGATGAATACATAGTAGGAGAAAAGGCACTGATTACTTTTGATTTTTTGGGTTCATCAAACGATTCGGTTATAGTTTCATACTCAACTGATGGTGGAACAATATGGACACAGATCGATACGATTCCATCTTCAACACAATATCTTGAATGGACTGTTCCAAATGTTATAAGTTCAAATTGTTATATAAGGATAACCTGTTTAAGGTTAACATCATCAACAGCAACAAGTGAAAGATTTTCAATAATTCCTCAAACAATAAATGTTACTTCACCTATTTCAGGTTCAGAATGGGTTGCTGGTAGAAAATATTACATAACATGGAACTATACTGGCAGTTTTTCGAATGTTGATCTTGAGTATTCAACAAATGGTGGATCCACATGGCAGACGATCACTACAACAACGAACTCAAAATATTATCTCTGGACTCTACCGAACATTTCTTCTTCAAATTCTCTTGTAAGGGTAAAGAACAGTTCAAATACTTCTGTTTTTGGAGTTTCTCCTATTTTCACAATGAAGTACCCATCGGTAACTGTTGTTTCACCAAAGTTATCGGATACTTTACTCTGTGGTAAAAACTATTATATAACATGGTATTCAAATATGGGTAGTGGTGATAGTGTTGTTATTTCTTATTCTAAGAATGGAGGAACAACCTATACAATAATAGATACCATTAGTGCTACTCAAAAATATTTTAAGTGGAAGGTTCCTGAGGTTGGAGCAACGAACTGTCTTATTAAAGTAACAGGTTATGAGTCACCGGTTATTGAAGGGTATTCTAACCAGTTTGTGATGAAGGAACAATCGATAAACATAACATATCCGAATATAAATGATACAATTTTATCACTTTCACCTTTCTATCTTACATGGGATTATACAGGTGGCATTGATACACTTGTTGGTGAATACTCTCTTGATAACGGTTCAAACTGGACCACATTTGCAAATTCAATTGTTGCTTCGAATCAAAATTATCTGTTTAATCCTTTCCCGATTTCAAATTCTTTGCAGACCCTTATCAGGTTGAAAAACAAAGCGAATGTTCTTGTTCAGGATGTTTCCAATCAATTTGTAACAGTATATCCAGTGATAAACATAACATCGTTTAAACCAAATTCATCGTTTATCGTTGGAAGTAAAATATTCATCACATGGAAAAATGATGGTCTTATCGATAAAGTAAACATTTATTATTCTACAGATAATGGAGCAAGCTGGAATTCGATAGTTTCATCTTATACCAATTCTGGATATTATGAATGGACTGTTCCCAATTATATTTCTGATAGTTGTTTTGTTAAAGTCAGTTATTCATCTCTGGAAAATGTGTATGATGTTTCTGAAAGGTTTTCTATAATACCTCAAACCATAGTTCTCTTTTCTCCATCGTTGAACGACTCCTTAATGGTATCAAAAACTTATCCTATAACATGGTACAACACTGGAACAGTTGATAATGTTATGCTTGAGTACTCACTCGATGGTGGATCGATCTGGAACACGATAACAGGTTCAACAGTTAACAACAAATATTATGAGTGGACTTTACCAACAACTTTATCTTCAACTTCAAATGGTTTGATAAGAATCAGAAACGTTGGAAACCTTAATGTTTTTGATCTTTCTGATAATTTCAGAATTATACCTCAAAAACTTGAAATAACATATCCGACTTTAAATTCACAATTCTTTGTAAGTAGAAAATATATAATAACATGGAAAACATTTGGTACTGTATCCACTGTTAACCTCTATTATTCTTTAGATAATGGTGCAAACTGGATTTCTCTTGCTTCCAATTTAACAAATAACGGCTACTATGAATGGACTGTCCCAGATGTTAATTCGAACCTTGTTCTTATAAGGGTAACAAATTCGAACAACGAATCGATATATGATGACAGTGAAGTGTTCTCGATTGTTCCCCAACTTGTTCTTGTAAACTCTCCAATCTCTACTGATAGATGGATTGTTGGAAGAAAATATTTTGTAACGTGGACAAATATTGGAACTGTATCGAAAGTCAGAATTGAATATTCATACAATGATGGTGCCAGCTGGAACATGGTGGTAGACAACCTTTCAAATACAAACTCTTATGAATGGACGATTCCGAATACACCTTCTGAAAACTGCTTTGTAAAAGTATCCAACTATGATAATACAAGTGTGTACGGAACAAGTTCTAAATTCGCTATACCTTTACAAACGATCGAGGTTCTCTCTCCAAAATCAACGGATGATTATGTTTCGGGAAACAAATATTTTATTACCTGGAAATATACTGGAACAATATCAAATGTTGATATACAATATTCAAAGGATAATGGAGCAACCTGGATATATGTGGCGACAGGTGTTGCAAACAATGGTTATTACGAATGGACTGTTCCAACAGAGGATTCGGATAACTGTTTGATAAAAGTTTTGAATAGTAGTAACAACAATGTTTATGGTGTATCAGAAAGGTTTACAATTTTACCACAAAATATAATGGTAACATCTCCAAGTTCTTCTGATACAATGATTGCAGGAAGAAAATATTATATTACATGGAGAAACTCAGGTGCATTTACAAACTGTGATATCTTCTATTCAACTGATCTTGGTTTGCAATGGAGGTCGATAGCATCGGGTGTTTCAAATACAGGTTATTATGAATGGACAATACCAGATATAGCTGTGTCCGACATGGCTTTAATAAAAATTTCCAATTCCTCTCAATCAACGATTTATGGAATATCTGATACTTTTGTTATTTCAAAACCTATCGTAAAATTTACTTCTCCTGTTCTGGGAAATGTATTTGAAACAACAAAAAAATACTATTTTACATGGACAACACTTGGAACTATTTTACAGTACAATCTTGAGATCTCTTATGATAAAGGTGTTTCTTGGATCCAGATTATTGCAAACCAGAACAATAGCGGAAACTATGAATGGACCGTTCCATCAGGTATGTACTCTGATAGTTGTATGTTGAAACTGACATCAAGTTCCAACAGTTCAATCTATTACTACTCCGATCTATTCTCTATAGTTTCATATTCGAATATAGATAATATGTCCGTGTTAAAAAATAAGAACATAAAATATTTCAACTTGAAGATGAACAACAGTATAAATGAGAAAATTCTATTTATGGAGATTCCTGAGGATTGTTATACGAGAGTGGAAATTTTTGACCTTTCTGGAAGAAGTGTTGGAAAAGTTTATGATGGAAAAATCAACTCTGGAGTCCACAGGTTTGAACTTGAAAATTATATCACAAGTCAGGGAATATATTTCATAAAGGTTTTATCAAACAAAAATGGAAAAATTGTTTATGAAAAAAACATTAAAATCTTGAATTTGAGATAACATGAAAAAAAATAAAAAAGAACAGCCAGTAATCTTTTTAGAAGGTAGAAAGGTCATACTCTCTCCGATCGAAGAGGATGACCTTTTTACCATTCAAAAAATTTTAAACGATCCTGATGTGAGAAAAAACCTTGCCGAAAGGTTCCCAAGAAACAGAATCATGTTAAAAGAGATAATTTCTTTAAACAAAGAAAAAAAAGGTTTATTTTTAAAAATTGTTGAAAAAGAAAATTTTGATACTGTGGGATTGATAAGTTTATCCGATTTCAACTGGCCTAACAGGAGAGCTATGCTTGCAATCGCCATTGATAAAGATTTTCAAAATAAAGGATATGGGACCGAGTCTACAAAACTACTTGTTGATTATGGTTTTAAAAATCTGCAACTCCATAAGATCTCTCTTGAGGTTTATGAGTTTAATAAAAATGCTATAAAAATGTATAAAAAATTGGGATTTAAAAGGGAAGGAGTTTTTAAGAAACATTCGTTCAAAGATGGGAAATATGTTGATCTAATATTTATGTCCCTGCTAAATGAGTAGAAAAAAAATTTCTTTATTTATTTTTTTTGTTTTAGCGAACTTTATTTATGCTGATTTGACTATTTTCTATCCTGGATCGGAAGAGAAAAGTGAACCATTTAACCATTTTTTTATTTTTAATTCATCTTCTTTGTGTTCTCTTATAATAAAAGATATAACAGATTTTAATGATATTGGAAAAGATGTTTTAATATATTCAAAACCATTTTTAAAGATTGATGTATCGGATAAAAATTACATTGTTCTTGATACTTTTTTCTATCTATCAACCAAAAAATCTTTCGCATGGTATCTTGAAAGTTATGAGAATGGAGTTATAGAAAGAAGCAATATTCTTTTTTTCAACACTGGTCATGATAATATCTTCTACGAAGTAAATCAGAGTAAAGATGAATATCTTTCTCTAATTTTTAAAATTTTTGGGATCGCAGGATTTTATCCAACCGGAAGAGTATGGGTGAATGGAGTCGAAGTTGATTTAAAAGAATTAAATCTATACGATCTAAAAAACATAAGATGGAAAACAAAAAAATAATAGTTTTTTTTATCCTAACATTATTAGTTTTTTTTCTATTTTCAAAAGAAATAGGGGTTGTTAAAAGTTCAAAAGGATATGTTTTTCAGATGGAGAAGGAAGAAAAAGAACCATTAAAAAAAGGAGATATAATCAAGGATAGTTTCAATATTTTTCTTGATAAATTTTCTTTATTAGATTTTGTTTTAATTGATGGAAAGAGCGAAATCTCCATCTTCGGGGAAAGTGAATTTTCAACAAACATTTTTGAATTATCTGACCGATCTATTTTTAGGTTGAACCTTAACTATGGAAACTTTTTTTTCAAAACCTATCAAGAAAATGTTCAGTTAAAAATTTTTGATACATTTATCTTTTCAGATAGTTCATCTTTTTTTGTTGATCTAACAGATTCGATTGCAAAAATTTCAATTCTTTATTGTAAAGATTTTGAAGTTGAAAATGAGTATGGTAAAATAAATGGATTGAAAAACGAACAGATTATAATAAGAAAGAACGAGAATCCATATAAAGTCGAATCAAAAAAGGAAGTTTATAAACCTCAAACCTTTAATGATAAAAATATTATTGAGATAGAGTTTGAAAACTACAAAAATGACACAATTTATGTTTACATCGAAAACTAAGAAATTTTTTTACCTGGTTATCTTTTTAATGTTATATTTAAAAGTTTTCCCCGGGATCATGGCAGATTACTCAAAAATAGATGAACTTTATGATGGAGAAAATTTTACAATTTTTTTAATTTTTAAAGAGGATCCTTATAGAATTAGAGAACTATATATTGTTCTTTCAGATTTTAATGTCGAAAAAAGGTTTAGAATGCAATTTGATGGTAACAGAACTTTTGTTTCAATACCTTTTGATTCTTTGCCACAAAAAGATTTCTATTACTATTTTGAGATTTTAACTAAAGATAACAAGTTAGAATATTTACCTGAGTTGATCCAGGAAAGAACTAAAAATATTGTAAAGTTTGTTAAAGAAAAAAAATTAAAAAGTGAAATCATTTTATTATTACCTGAAAGCGGGAAAAAAATTGACCCTGATAATTTCATATTTTCAGTTTATATACCTGATGGAACAAAAGATGTAAAAATAGTAATGGATGGTGAAAACATAACAGAGAAATGTTTAATTGGGGAAAAGATACTAACCTATGCACCTGAAAAGCTTTTAAAGCCATCAAGATACAGGATAGATCTTGCAAAAGAAGAAAAACTGGTCAAAACTTATTATTTTAATATTTCAAATAAAGATTTTTTTAAAAACCTTTTTAATGGAGAAATGTCGTATAACTTTCGATATGAACCAAACATTTTGAACAATTTCTTCAACTCATACTCTATTTATTTTTATGGAAACGTTAGTAACTTTTCATACAACTTTAGCATATATAACAATGTTTATTCTGGAGAAAATTTCTGGAGCGAAAATAAAATGGGTTTTCGTCTAAATTTCAAAAAAGTTACTTTGAATTTGTTGGATCTTTATTATTATGATAGTTTTTCAAATTATGGTCATATTCCTTTAAAAGGATTTTCCTTTTACTACAGAGATTCTTTGATCTCCATTTCAAATATCACTGGAAAGCTTACATATACTGAAAAGTTTTTTTCAAGTTTTACTTTTGATAGAAGGTTAAACCTCTATGGTTTTAACCTTGAAAATGTGCTGTTGAAGGATTCTTTGTTCTATATAAACTTCAAATTGAACAACAATTTTCATCTGTATAGTAAAAAGGTGAAACTGTTCTACAACATTTCATCTCCATATGTTATATTGAGTGATGACTCTTTATCTAACTTTAGAAATTTTGAAAACTTTTCCCAAAAATTTGGAAGTGAAATAGATCTAAAAAAATATTATGCTCTAATTTATATAACAAAAATTTCACATTATGACCATTATTTTTTTTATAACAATTACACCAGATTTTTATTAAAAAATCAGATTTTCATAACAAAAGATCTTGTTTTAGCAGGAGATCTTGTTGTTAAAGATGATGATCAGAATAAAATCTTTTTTCTTGACTCCGAGCATAATGATATTTTCACAAATTTGAACTTTATTTATTCAAATAAAAATCTTCCACACCTATTTTTCTCCATCACAAACAATATTTTTTCAAGTGGAGATTTTGAAAACGATAAAAATCATATTTTCAAAACAGGAACAGGAACATATTATGCTACAAAACTGAATCTACTTGATCTTTCAGGAAAATTTTTTATAACTCAAACGAATTACAAATTTTCTGAAAAGAAGAAAAATCTATCCACAGAGTTTGATTTCTTATTTTCTTCAATTTATAAAAGCATTTTCAGAACATCCATGAGTTTTAGAGCGCTGATAACCGAAGAAGAAATCGAGAGAATCATTGATGAAAAGTATGGTTTATATTTGGGATATATAGGTTCTGCGGACAAATTTTCTTTGGGTTTATTAATTCAAATCTTTTTGAAAAAAGATTTTGATGGGTTAAAAAAGATGTGTTTGTCGTTTACTCCAGATTTCAAGTTGAAATTTAAATTTGTAAACTTGAGTTTCTATCCATGTTTTTACCTGGATGTGTTGAGTGATATTTATTATGGATCTGTATCGTTAAACTCCTCTATATCGTTTTGAATATATTGACTTGAAAAAAAATTATGTTAAGATAAATTATAAAATATGAAAAAGTTGTTAAATTTTTTTACCCTTTCAACAAATCTCCCAGCATTAATTATAGGTGTTCCATTACTCGTAATAATGGTTCCACAATCGGTTGAATTCACTCAGGTTCAAAGGAATATCATTCTATACCTTGGCGGGATTTTAGGTTTAATACTTGCCATAGAATATGAAATCGTACAGAGGATCAGATACAGGTTAACAATAAATAATGGAGATATAGAAAAAAAGGAGTTGAAAGAATACATATTTATGATAAATTCTCCATTTGCCTCATCGATACACATGTTTTTGCACTTCTTTTCAGGCACATTGATAGTTGCGATTATCCTTTTCTTTACAAACTCTCCTATAAAATCTGTAATAATTGGTTTTATAGATGGATTTCTAATTGCAATTTTTATGGGTCTTGTAAACATGCAACTTTCGATACTTGTTTTTTCAAAAAAATTATCTGAATATAAGCTTTCGCCCGATGATTATGATAAGATAAAAAAATATCTAAAAAGGATCCCGATAGGTTTAAGATTCTTTATCACCGTTAATTTCCTTTTAATATTCATAATTTTTATAAGTTTCGTGATCAAGCATAATATAATACTTTATGGCATTCTTTTGGTTCTAAGTTTTCTTCTTTCCTGGATTTTTTTGATGTCAATAGTTCACCCAATAACAAATGTAAAGGAGTCAATAAAAAAATTGTTTTCCGAAGAAGGTGAGGTCGGAGAAAATATTTCAATATATGTGAACGATGAAATAGGTGATCTCGTATCGGAGTTGAACAAGAGTTTAAAAAGGTATGAAAAGTTTATTCAAACATTACTGAATATTGCTGATGAACTTTCAACGATAACAAGTCAACTTGCAGCAACTGGAGAAGAGATAACAGCATCTTCACAAGAGATTTCCTCAACGGTTCAGGAGATAGCACATGATATGGAAGAGCAATCCAACAATACAAAAATAGCAAAAAATGATGCTTTAAAGATAAAAACTTTGTCTGAAAGTGTTTCATCCAAAATAAATATGGCACAGACAGCGTCAAAAAAGGCTAACGATGCAACAACCCTTGGTCTTGATAAAGTTGAAAAAACGATGACAAATTTCGATTTTATAGTTTTGAATGTCAATAAAGCACTTGAAAAAATAGAGTTCTTACAGAACAGATCAGAGCAGATCAACGAGATAGTTGAGATCATTACAAAAATTTCAGAACAGACAGACCTACTCGCTTTGAATGCGGCTATTGAGGCAGCAAGGGTTGGAGAATACGGAAAAGGTTTCGCTGTTGTCGCTGAAGAGATAAGGGAACTTGCTGAACAATCTGCGAATTCAACCGAAAGGATTTCCCGCCTTATAGATGAAATAAAAGATGATATCAAAAGTACTGCAGAACTGATAAAAAATCAGCACAACAATGTTTCGGAAGGAAAAAAATTGATGGATGACACAAAGAATGAATTTCAACAGATTTCAAAAGCGATAACTCTCACGGTCAATATGATTAAAGAGATATACTATTCTTCAGAGGAACAGATGGAACTCATAAACAAATATATAGAAAAAATTTCAAATATTGCAGAACTTTCGGAGAAAACTTCAGCAAACACAGAGGAGATAGCAGCATCTATTGAACAACAAACCGCATCTATGCAAGAGATACTTTCAAATGTTCAAGAAGTTGACAACAAAGCATCATTCTTGAAAAGTTTTAGAAAGAAAAAATAAACCTTGACTTTCTTGAAAAAAGATTTATAATAATTGTTCATTTTAACCCCTAAAAAAGAAGAGTTTATGAAAATTGATGATTTAAAAAATAAAACTTTTAACGAATTGATAGACCTTGCCAAAAGTTTTGAAATTGAAAATGTAAGTACCCTGAAAAAACAGGAACTCATCTTCAAAATACTTGAAAAACAATCTGAACTTAATGGTAACATCTATGGGGAAGGAGTTCTTGAAATTTCCTCGGAGGGTTTTGGCTTTTTAAGACAACCAGAATATTCATACACTCCCGGTCCGATGGATATTTATGTTTCACCATCACAGATAAAAAAATTTGGACTCGAAACTGGTGACACGATTTATGGACAAATTAGACCTCCAAAAGATAACGAAAAATATTTTGCTCTATTGAAGATTGAAACAATAAATTATGTTCCTTATGAAGAATCAAGAAAAAGGATTCTCTTTGATAATTTAACACCTCTTTATCCAGATGAAAAAATAAATCTTGAAACAAAAAGTAACGATCTTTCTTTGAGAATAATCAACTTGCTAACACCGATTGGAAAGGGACAAAGATCTTTGATAGTGTCACCTCCAAGGGCAGGTAAAACAATAATTTTACAGAAGATAGCCAATGCGATATCTGAAAACCATCCTGAAATTAAACTTATAGTTTTACTTATCGACGAAAGACCTGAAGAAGTTACAGATATGGAAAGGTCTGTTAAGGGAGAGGTTATCTCTTCCACATTCGATGAACCAGCGGATAGACATGTTCAGGTTGCACAAATAGTTATAGAAAGGGCGAAAAGATTGGTTGAGCAGAAATATGATGTTGTGATTTTACTTGATTCAATAACAAGACTTGCACGAGCATACAACGTGGTAACTCCACATAGTGGAAGAACTTTGTCTGGTGGAGTTGATTCGAACGCTTTACATAAACCAAAAAGATTCTTTGGAGCCGCAAGAAATATTGAAAATGGAGGAAGCTTAACTATAATAGCAACAGCTTTGATAGAGACAGGATCCAGAATGGATGAGGTAATTTTTGAAGAGTTTAAAGGTACGGGAAATATGGAACTTGTACTCGACAGGAAACTCGCAGACAGAAGAATTTTCCCTGCTATAGATGTGAATAAATCGGGAACGAGAAAAGAGAACCTTCTTTTAACAGAATTTGAATTATCAAGAGTTTGGGTTTTAAGAAAACTTCTAAGTGAAATGAATCCGGTTGAAGCTATGGAATTTTTAATAAACAGAATGTCAGCAACTAAAAACAATCAGGAATTTTTGAAAGTGATGACTGAATAGGAGGAACAATGAAAAAAGGAATACATCCAGAATATGTTGATGCAACTATACAATGTGCTTGTGGAAACCAGATAAAGACAAGAGCAACAAAAAAATTGATAAAAGTTGAAATATGTTCAAAATGTCACCCATTCTTTACTGGAAAGCAGAAATTTGTTGATACAGCTGGAAGGGTTGACAAATACATGAAAAAGTTTGGAAAAAGCGATAAGAAAGAAAAATAGTTATATCTCTACTTGATATAATATTTTTATTTCTTCATCATTATAGAATATTTTTCCATTATCTTCAATAAAGATATCATTGATGTCAACATTTGTTTCTATAACTTGATCTTTATTTTTCTTTAAAGGATAGTATATACCGTAATACTTGATTTTAAAATTTTCAACAAGAAAACTTTTTCTAAGATCAAAAAGATTTTTTAAATAATTTTCTTTTTGTGAAAGATTTTCTTGAATTTTTGTTTCTATATAATTCGAATTGAGTATTGTTGAAAATAGTGTAAAATGATCTATTAATATTATCGATGATGATGGATCTTTACCGCCTGAAAGTATTTTTGCTTCATTTATTGTTACACCGTATATATCTATATCCCCAAAGGCATTTATTGAAATATTGACATCTCTGTTAACTATACCACTCGCTATTCCAACACCAACTCTAAACAGAGATTTGAATTCTGGTGGAAGTAAGGCATACTCTATACCTTCATGGATCAATTTTTTTTCGTGAACATCGAAAAACCACTCTCTGTAATTCATGTAATTATCTTTGATGAACTGTTCGGCATTTTCTATGAGTTTAAGTGAACATTTTAATGATTCTATTGATGAGGTCGAAGATTCTTTAATTATGAGATCTGAACCTGTTGCTATAGAATGTCTTATAAGAACATTTTTTGATGAAACCGATTCTTTGAAGAGTGTTCTATAGATTTCTTTTGAATTTGAACAAAATATTGCAATACCCCCATCACCGGTTTCTTTTAAAGGTAATCCGAAATTGTTTTTTATAGTGTTATTTATGATGTGTTGAAATTTTTTCATAATAAATTTTTGTTTTTCAGCATTATTCAATTTTGAACTCATGTAGGATGATCCCCTGATATCGTAAACAAGAACACTAACCAGTTTTGAATAATTCTTTTTTATAATGTTTTTTAATTGTTCCACATCCGTATCTAAAAATCTCTGAGAAATACTTTTTTCTGTATTGGAAATATAGATAACCCTATTGAAAGGTAAAAGGTTTACAGAAAGATTGAAATTTAGAAGTTCTTGCTTATTTTCCTGACTTGTAAATTCTAAATTGAAAATTGTGAAAGAATCAAAGAGAATCGAAACAATAAATTTATCAATCAAATTTTCAACGATCTGCAAAAATTTTGTTTTTAAAAGTTCAAAGTTGAATTTTTTTTGAAATTTCGATTCAATAAAAAGATCTGAAATGAAATTGATCTCTTTTTGAACAATACTGTTCTTTTTTTCATTGTATTCTTTTTTTAACTCTTCAAAAGAATTTTTTACAACTTTAATTATCTGTGGTTTAAATTTTTCAAAAAAGTTTTCAAAATCTTTTGAGTAATCAAAATATATTAAAATAGAAAGAATAATATCATTTTTATCTAATGTACCCTCATTTTTTAAAAACTCTATATATTGTTCGAATGAGAGGTTTCTAAGATTTTCATTTTTTACCATTTTTTTTTGAAAATTGTTCCATCTTTCTGTCAGTTTGTTCGCCTGTAAAATATTTCCCATTACACTTCTGTTAAAATCAATAATAAAACTGTTAATTTTATTTGTTACAGTTGGGTTTACTGGGTATTTTATAGAATCTATGGTTTCCTTTTTTATATTCGAAGAAAAATTTTCTAAAATATCGACCATATCGTTTTTTATCTGATCAAGTTGTTTTTCAAGATCCTCCTTTTCTTTGAGTAAAAATTCTTTAGTTTGTTTGGATTTTTTGATTATCGATTTTGTTATTATATCTTTTAATTCATCTCTTAAAAAAGGTAAGTAGATAATATTATCTGGCTTTATTATATCGTCTATAGACCAAATAGTTCTGTTTTCATAGTATTCGATTATTTCCAACTCTTTTTCGAGACTTGCTGCCGTGTTGAACATTTTTAGTAGATTGATAAAGGTATTGAGCGAAAAACCATATTCGTTAAAAAAACTTTCTCTTTCGATTTCAAGATCTCTATTGAATATAGAGTTCTTCGTAAATTTTAAATTATCGAAAATTTTTGTTTGAAATTCTCTGTTAAAAATGTTTGTGGAATAGAGTTCATTCCTCACATCTTTTACAATTTCTCTTATTCCATTGAGTTTTTCTTCAAAAAGAGTTTCATTATGATCAAGGTTTTCTTTATGAGTTTGAAATACATTGAAAAAAATTTTTAGCATTACGAGTTCAAACAAAAGAGAAAAATTCTGGTTTGCTTCGATAACATTTTTATAAAATTTTTTTATCTGCTGTGAAATCTCATTTTTATCTATAGAGTTTAATATGTATAGTTTGAACAGTGACTGTAACATTTCAAACTGATCAAAAGGAATGAATATAAAGATTTTTCCATACGATGTGTTATCAATGAAAACCTGTATCTGTGAAAGATTAATGTTTCGATTTTTTAACAGGACTAAAACCCTTTGAATATTTTCTTGATATTTTTGTTTCTGACTTAAATTTTCGTCAATATTTGATACAAATTTTGACTGATTAAATGTGATTAAGAACAGATCTTTATATTCTGTTTTCAAACCCATTACTCATTTCTCCGAAAAACTATTCGACCTTTTAGTATTGTCATCTCAACGCTGCCAAACAATTTTTTATTAAAAAATGGAGTATTTATCGATTTTGATCTGATAAATTTTCTATCTACTGTAATCTCTTTATCTAAATCGACCACAGTAAGGTTAGCAACATTACCCGTTTTGATATACCTTTCATCTATATTTAAAATCTTTGCAGGATTGTATGCTAAAAGTTTTACAATTGTTTTTAAATCAGTTTTATTTTTTAAAACAAGGTTTGTATATAAAGATGGAAATGATGTTTCAAATCCTATTATTCCAAAGGGTGCATAGATAAACTCAACTTCCTTTTCATATACCTGATGTGGAGCATGATCTGTTGCTATCGCATCTATATGCCCATCGTTTATCCCTTTTATCAAAAATTCGACATCGGTTTTTGATTTTAAAGATGGTTTTACTTTGAAATTGGTATCATACATGAAATGGACGCTTTCATCAAAAATCAGATGGTGAGGAGTGACTTCACAAGTGATTTTTTTGTTTTTCTTTTTAAAATCTTTAATCAAAGATAATGTATCTTTTGTTGAAATATGTGCTATATGAAGACCAGTTTTTAAATATGTTGCAATTTTTAGATTTCTATAAACCATTATATCCTCTTCTATACATGGGATTCCTGAAAGACCTGTTTTGATTGAAACATCAGATTCGTTTATCTGTCCACCTTCAGTAAGATTTTTATCTTCACAGTGTACTGAAACAAAAGTATCAAATCTTGAAATGTATCTTAAGGCGTTAAGAAACACTCTTGAATTTTTAGTTCCTGATCCATCATCGGAAAAACCCTTAGCACCAGATTTTAGCATATCATACATTTCTGTTATTTCTATCGACTCCATATTTTTAGTTAAAGCCCCAAGAGGATAAATTTCTATTCTTCCAAACTCCTGCTCTCTTTTTTTAATATATGTTATCGATTGTGGGTTATCGATTGGGGGTTTTGTGTTTGGCATAATTACTATTGAAGTATAACCACCACTCAGAGCTGCTTCACAACCTGTGAATATATCCTCTTTGAACTCTTCACCCGGTTCTCGCAAATGAGAATGAAGATCAACGAAAGATGGAAGAAGATATTTACCTTTTAAATCTATACCTTCCTGCTTGTTTCCATTTTCAATTGAAGTGATTATCCCATTTTTTATTACAACTGTTTTATTTTTATCTATTTTATCATAATTGACTATATTACAATTTTTTAAAACAAGATTATTCATTCTTTCCTCCATTGAGTAAATATAATATTGCCATTCTTATAGCAACTCCATTTGTAACCTGATCAAGGATAACAGATTTTTCACTATCAGCAACGTTTCCATCGAGTTCAACGCCTCTATTGATAGGTCCAGGATGCATTATTATGCTTCTGTCTTTTATTCTTAAGTATCTTTCATAGGTCATTGAGTATTCTTTAACATATTCTCTTAAAGATGGGAATAATCCTTTCTCCTGTCTTTCAAGTTGCATTCTCAAAATGTAAATCACATCTTTATCCAGGATAGCTTTATCGATATCATATTCTATTGTCACATCAAAATCGTTCAAATATAAAGGCATAAGTGTTGGAGGTGCACAGAGTGTTACCTTTGAACCATATTTTGAAAAACCCCATAGAAGTGATCGTGCAACTCTCGAATGGAGAATATCCCCAAGTATCAAAACTTTTAAATTTTTGAAATCTTTATAGATCTCTTTAATCGTCATAAAATCGAGTAATGCCTGAGTTGGATGCTCATGTGTTCCATCTCCAGCATTGATAACATTTGAATTGATTCTTTCTGATAAGAATTTAGCTGCTCCTGGAGAACTGTGTCTTATAACAACCATATCCGTTTTCATTGATTCTATGTTCTTTGCAGTATCAAGAAGTGATTCCCCTTTCATAACCGATGAAGTTTTTGTCGATACGTTTACAGAATCAGCTGAAAGATGTTTTTCAGCGAGTGAAAATGAAACAAGTGTTCTTGTGCTTGGCTCAAAAAAAAGATTCACTACCGTTTTCCCTCTCAATGCTGGCACTTTTTTTATAGGTCTTAAAAGTATATCTTTGAAGGAAAAACCATTTTCAATTATAAAATCTATCTCTTGCTTTGTTAGTTCTTCTATAGATAACAGATGTTTTTTTGTCCAGTTCAAATTTCCTCCTTTTCAACACAATCTTTACCATCGAGTTCTTTTAAAAAGACATTTATGTTATCCTTTTTAGGTATCTCTATCTCTATTCCTGAGAAATCAGGTCTTATTGGAAGTTCACGAGATTTTCTGTCTATAAGAACAAAAAGTTTTATCATCTTTGGTCTTCCAATATCAAGAATTTCTACAAGTGCACTCCTTATCGTCCTTCCTGTAAAAAAAACATCATCGAAAAGATATATCACTTTTTCATTTATATCAAATAGAACTTCTGTTGATCTCACCAATGGTTGATGATCGATTAAAGAAAGATCGTCTCTGTAAAGATTTATATCAATTTTCCCAATCTGTATGTTGAAATTCTTTTTCTTAAAAATTTTTTCAGCGACTCTTTTTGCTATAATGTCTCCTCTTTTGATTATGCCTATAAATGCAACATTTTCTAAATTTTTTTCGTTTTCTATTATTTGATTGGCCATCCTATCTATAATTTTTGAAATATCGTTTTCATTCAATATTAATGTTTTTTTAGACATATTACCTACTTTTTGAAGTTCTGTTTTATGAATTCAATAGATTCATCTATCAAACCTTTTTCTAAAAGTTCAACGACATGTTCAATTTTCTTTTGATCATTAATGGTACTTTCCGCTGTTAAATCATCAAAAGTTAAGTCCTGTGTTGAAGAAGTGGTATTGAATAGAAATGTAGAACTATCGTCAACTTTCTCTTCCTTTTTTTCAAAAATATTTTCCTTGGAAATATCTTTTGATGGTAATTTTGAATCATCTTTTTCAATATTTTCTGTTTCCGAAAACATTTCACCTTCATTTTTTGAAGTCGGTGATGTTCCCAGATTTTCTATTCCCGAAATTCCTTCCTCTTTTTTCTCTTCAACTTTTGGAATCACTTTTTCCTTTTTTTCTTGGAAAAGTTTCGCAAATGGATTATCTTTTTCATTCTCTTTGTTTGTTGATATTCTTTTTAAAAAATCTTCAGACATTTATTTCTCCTTCTTTTATGATTTTTAATTTTTCTTTTGCTTCTTCAAGATATGGATTTATTTCCAAAGCTTTAGACCAATTTTTTACAGCGTCATCATATTTCTTCAGAGAATGGAAAGCATTTCCAAGCATTAAATACGCTTCTGAAAAATCCGGATTAAGATCAATGGCTTTTTTGAAATTTTCCGACGCGAGTTCAAATTGGTTATTCGATAGATACATTAAACCAAGATTGTTGTAAACTTCAGCAAAATCAGGGAAAATTTCAATCGCTTTTTTAAAGTTTTCTTCCGCTTTTTGCTGGTTACCAAGTTTTAGATAAGTTTGCGCTATATTGTTATAAATTTCTGGTGATGTTGGATCTAGTTCATTTGCTTTGAGGAAATAATTCAATGCTGTGCTGAAAATTCCTCTATAAAAAAGAAGAAGACCTCTTTCATTGTATATTTTAGCTTGCATCATTGCAAATTCAGTTTCCCTTTTTTTTGAAAGATTTTCTTCGTAGTCAACTACTTTCAGAACCGTTTCCGAAATTTTTTCGAGATTTGAAATTAAAGAATCCATTTTGGTAAACATGTTCTGATTTTTTTCATTAAAATTATCAATAAGAAGTTTAATATTGTCCTTTTCTTCAGAAATCAACTTAACAATATTGTCAAGATTGTTTGAAATATTTTCAAGTTTTGATTCCAAGACCATTATCTGCTCTTTTGAACCATCGGAATTGTTTTTTATAAGTTCTTTCATTTCTGGTAAAACAGATATCGTTTCGTTGATCGCTTCAAATCTCAGCAAAGTTTCTTTAAAATTGTTTGTTACCGAATCACTTGAATCCTTTACCTGTTTTAAAAATTCCTTTAGATCTTCTTCTATTTTTTCAAGGTTTAAAGATTTTTGTTCTTCAATTTTCTTATTTTCAATTTCATCTGGTTTTGAATAATTCACTTCCTCTTTAGAAATCTCTATGTTTTCTTCTTTTGGAGTTTGTTCTTCAATTGGATTTTGGTTTTGAAGATTATCTTCCATATATACTCCTTTTTAAATTATAATCCTGTAATCAGAAAACAGATTTTTATAATATTTTGTTTTAGTTAACTCTGAAGAGAATCCAATGTCTGTTTTTTTATTTCTCAGCATACCTTCTATTTCGCCGTAGTATCCAAGTTTTTTCATCAAATTTATTAAATGGTTTAAATGTTTTGTTTCTGAAGAATCTCTGAGTTTTGACCCTATTTCTAAAGCATAGGTTATATTTCCAATTTTTTCATAATTAAGAGAAAGTATATAAATTCTTTCGTAATCAAGATTTTTATCCGTAAACTTTCTGTTGAGTACATTTATAGATTCATAATATCTTTGTTGTTTATATAAATTGAAAGCATATTCTATTATCAGTTTCTCATCATCAAATTTTTCCTTTTGGAACAATTTTTCAATTTTTGATCCTTTTTTACTTTTCTCCTCTTCATATATCTGGAGAATTATCTCATAGTACAGGTCGATGTTCAAATTTTTTAAAAAAGAAATTATTTCATTTTTCTTTTCTTGATTTCCTAAAAATCTAAACGCCTGAGCGAGCAGAATTCCATATCTAATCTTTTCTTCATTCTTTGTTGTTTTCTCATAAATTTCCATCGTTAATTCTATAAGTTTATCAAATTTGTTCAGATCATAATATAGATGGGAAAGAAGGGATATCATTTTTTGATTTTTTGGATCTTTACTTAGAATAAGATTTGCTTTTTCGATTATACGATCGTAATCTTCAGATTCAGATGTAAGATAAAGGAAATTTAACCAGTTTGATGCATTTTCAAAATCATCCTTTTCGAAGTAAAGATCAACAAGAAATAATTGTATTTCAAAATTTTTATTTTCAATTTCTATTATTCTATCAATAATTTCATCAATATATTTTTTATTTATTTTTATTATCTTTGAATAAAGTTCGACAGCCTCTGTTGTCCTGTTCAACTTTAGATAAGAATCGGCGAGTGATATTAAAAGAAAAGTATTGTTAGGTTCATTAACAAGCATTTCTTTATAATAGCTTATTACATTTTCTGTTTCAGATGGATTTATAAGTTCTATCTGTCTTAAAAGGGTAATCGCCTGCATATAGTTATGCATATCTTTATAGACCTGAGCAAGAGAAAATCTGGGATCTACTTCATCGGGTTGCTGATTTATTATAAAGAGTAGTTGTGATATCACCTTTTCCTTTAAACCTGTCTCTATCGACATTGCATTGTACAGATAATCGGAAGCGAGTTTATAAAGACCCTTTTTGGCATAAAAAACTCCGGTCGCATAAAGAATTTCTCCATTTTCAGATTCCTTTTCAATATAATTTGACATTAAGTTTATAATCGAATCCAGGTATGAACTGTCGATTTCAAAAGTTTCATACATTTTTGAAATACCTTTTTCGTATTGTGCTGTTTCAAAATATAGAGTTCCCAATGAAAAATTTAATTTCGGATTATTTATAATGTTCTCATTCCACTTCTCCAATTCCGAAATTGCGATGTTTATCTGATTGGGATCGATCTTAACTATTTCAAGTAGTTCATCTATTGCTGAATCAATATTTTTATTCAGATAGTATGCCAGAGAGAGTGTGTAGTGAACTCTGAGTGAAAATGGATCATACTTCAAGAGATCTTTTAATATTGTGAGTGTATTTTCTGTTAAGGTTTTGTCGAGGATAATTGCCTGATAAAGAACTGTTGCTGCATCGTTTACCATTCCTTTGTTTGCATACGCTTTTCCGAGGAAAAATTTTATTTTGCCAATCTTTTGTTGATCAAGTATTGAAGAAAGGATATCGGCTTCTTTTATGATCTTTTCGTAAAATCCCATTTCATCAAGAATTTCCATTATACTTTCAACTATGGAAACGTTTTCGGGATGATTTTTGTTCAGAATGTAAAGATTGTCAAGAATATGTCCTAATTTTGTTTTGTCTTTTCTAAGTTTTATAAGAGATTCATAAGCTTTCCTGTAATCTTTTTTGTCTGTGAAGAGTTTGAATTCAAAATCAGCAACGAGTTCGTTTTCTGGATAAAAATCTTTAATCCTTCCAAGAAGTTCAAGAAGATCATCTTCTTTTTCGGGAAATTTTTCAAACATTTCTTTTAACATTCCAAGAGAGAATTCAAGATCCGAAGCGAGATATGACATTTCACAGAGAGAAAAATCGTATAAAAATGGATCGAGTTTTTTTCTATCGATGCTTTTTAGGATCTTCAAAACTATTGTTGCGACATCTTTATCATTTTTTGCTGAATTGTAGAACTGTGGTATGATTACATAAAAAGTTTCTGGGTTCGATTTTAAAGTTTCAGTTATCATCACTTCTGATTCTTTGATTTTCCCCAATTTTATAAGAGCGATACTCAGGTTTAATTTTATATCAACATCTGATGGATTTTTTTCGTAAATTATTTGTAGATATTTTTTTGCGATAGATATGTATTCTTCATTGTTTAGTGAAATAAGGTACTCACATATCTTTTTGAGTTTGTCAACCTCATTCTTATCAAGAAAAATTTGGCAGATTGTTTCCAATGCATCGATATTTTTTTGATCTTTATCAAGAATTTTATTCGCGAGTTTTTCCACATCGAAAGTATAGGAATTGTTTTCAAAATACACCTTTTTGATTATTTTTGCTGATTCGTTAAATTCGTTGTTATCGAAAAATATGATTGCTTTAAGTAAAAGTATTTCTTCGTTTGACATGTTTTCTTTCTCTATTCGATCTATCGTATTGAGAATAAAATCTTTTTCTTCTTTTTTTAACTCATAAATTTTTTCAAGATTAGTGAATATTTTTGATATTTCTTTTTTTAGAAGGAAAATTTCAACCAAGAGTTTATAACCTTCGACAAATTCTGGAGCACCCTGTATTATCTGGTATGTTCTCCTGACTATCTCTTCTGTTACTTCATTTTTATCTTTTATCATTTCATGGATTATATCGAGTGCTTTTTTATAATCCTTTTTTTCTATCGCAAGATCAACTATTGAATATTTACTTGTTTCTGAGATCTCTTTTGTATCAGTGATATGTTCCTCTATTTTGTTTGAAATATCTGTTTTTAATTTGGGATCAATCGAAGAAGCTTTCTGAAAGTAGTTTATCGCTTTATCTTTATCGTTTATCAAAATATACAGATCTCCGATCGCAATATAAGGTTCAGGGCTTCCATAGGTTGTTTTTGCGACACTTATATACTCTGAGAGAATATGATCCCTGTCCTTAACCTGTGTTCTGAAAATCATTTCAAGTATAGGTTTTGCTTCTTTGAAATTTTTGTTATAAAGATATAAAATACCCATTGATAAACATATCTCTATATCCTTTTTGTTGAACTGATCAACAGTTTTTGTATTTTTTACATTAAGATATAATTTTTCAAAATAGCTGATCAGATTTTTTATCTCATCACCAGAAAGTGTGTCAAAAATTTTTCTGAAAGATTCGAAATCCCTTTTTTTTATATACATTTCTATAAGAACAGCTGCTGTTTGATCTTTTTGTGATGTTGCCCTGTAATGGAGATCCTCTCCAACATTTATAATTTTGTTTATCTCTTCAGGTGAAAGATAATAAGAACTTCTCAACGTATTTACAGATTCGGATATTTTCCCCATTTCAAATTGTGTTTTTGCAAGTTCAAGCAGGATTATAAAATCTGATTTTGAATTTTTAATGCTCTTTTTTAAAAGTTGTTCCGCTTTATCATGTTTACCTTCTATTCTCAGTTTACTGCTTCTTTCAATTATTTTTGTGGGATCACCTGAAGAGAAAAGATCTAACATTTATCCTCCTTCCAAATTCCCATATTTATCTATTTTATATATACCAAAAAAAATGTCAATTATTAAAAATATAATTTTTTCTTGTTTTTTTTAAAAAAGTTAATAGAATATTTCAAAATGAAAGGGGATATATGAAAAAATTTTTTGCTCTATTTTTAATTTTTTGTGTATTTTATCAAATCTTGTTATCATCTGAAAAATTTTACAGATTTTTGGACTTTGATCTTATAGGGAGAATTTATGGTAGAGAAAAGATTACAAAATCAGAGTTTGAAAAGATAGAGGGTTATAGAATATATTACGATAATAAAAAAAGGCCAATTTCAATAGAAATATGTTATAAAGGTAAACCTGTTGAAAAGGATGTTTTTGGGTGGAAATCTAACTTTTCAAGAATGGAGATTTCTTATGTTGATACATTTTTGAAGATTGAAGATGATAGTTTTTTTGCTGAAAAGATGATTTATAAATTTTTTGATAGAAAAAATGAAAGTGTTAAAGCATTTAATTATGTTGAAAAAATGATCTTTATAACTTTTGAAAGAAAAAAACAATGTTGTGAAAAGGTTTTTTCTTATTTTGAAGATGATAAAGGTGAAAAAGTTCCATCGATTGATTCTGTTGTTATAAAACTCTCTACTATTATTAAAGATAAAAATTCAAGTAGGTGGGAAGTCAAATTTTATAGTGTTGGTGAAGATGGAAAACTATTTTTATCATCTGATGCTCTTGGTTTTGAAGAGATTGTTAGAAATGAAAATAACGAAAATATTGTTGATTCCTTGAAATTTTTTAACAGAGAAGAGTACATTGTCTTGAATACTGAAAAGATTGAAGATGGGAATTTTCAAGGTGTTAAGAGTTTAAAAATAAAAAAAGATTCTAAAGGTTGTCTACAAAAATTTTACGAATTAATTTTCTATGATGATATTGGATATGAATTTAAAAAAATTTATCTTGATACACTTTTAAAACCTCTTGAAACGGATTCAAATTTTGCTGTAAGAATAATCAAAAGAAATAGTAACTTTACATATGACAGAATCGAATATTTTTCATCAGATCCTCTCTTAAAAGAAAAAATGCCACCTTCTATGAAGTATAACGGGTATCCTTTGTTTAAAATTATGACGAAAAATTTTGTATATGATAAAGATTACAACCTTTTGGGAGTTGAAAAAATAGAATGAATATTTTGATAATCAATTGGAGAGATTTAAAAAACCCCTTATACGGGGGTGCTGAAATTCATATTACCAAAATTGCAGAGCATCTTGCTAAAAAACATAATGTATTCTTTTTAACGTCTGGCTATAAAGGTGCAAAAGATGAGGTTATCAACAATGTTTCTTATATACATACTGGAAATGAATTACTGTTCAACTATTTTGTTGCTTTTAAAATCAAAGATTTAGTTAAGCAAAAAAAAATAGATCTTATTATAGAGGATATAAATAAGGTCCCATTTTTTACTCCTTTGTTCGTAAGGATTCCGGTTTTTGTGGTTGTACCTCATATTTTTGGAAAAACGATTTTTAAACAGACGAATTTTGTTTTTGGAACATACGTGTATCTTTTTGAAAAACCATTGAAAATGATCTATAAAAACTCCTATTTTGAGGTTATTTCAAACTCAACGAAACAAGATCTTTTAAAAAGAGGCATAGATGAGAAAAGGATAAAAGTTATAGAATGTGGGATAGATAAAAGATTTTTTAGTTATAACTATCAAAAAAAGGAAAACCCTCAGATATGTTATGTTGGAAGGTTAAAAAAATATAAATCTGTTCACCATCTTATAATGGCTTTTAAAAAGGTTAAAGACCAATGTAAAGAATGTGTTTTATACATTGTTGGGATGGGAGATTATGAAAATGAGTTAAAAAAATTGGTTAAAAGGTTGAATATAGAAGATGTCGTTTTTACAGGTTATGTTTCGGAACATGAAAAGATAAAAATTTTACAGGAAAGTTGGATATCTGTATACCCATCCTTTATTGAGGGATGGGGGATAGTTAATATTGAAGCAAATGCACTCGGAACTCCTGTTATTTCATCAAACGTTTTGGGTCTTAAAGATTCTGTTAAAGACGGATTTTCAGGTTTACTTTATGAATATGGAAACATAGATCAACTTGCAGAAAAAATTTTGTATCTTTTAAAAAATCGGGAAAAACTTAAGCAGATGGAAAATGATGCTAAGAAGTGGGCAAAAAATTTTGATTGGGATAAAACAAACAAACTTTCAGAACTTTTTATTAAAGATTTTATACAAAAGTTGTAAAATCCAAAACTATTGACAATAAATTGGTTAACAATTAAAATATACTTATGAAAAAATATTTTCTTTTTCTATTTCCATTTTTAACATTCACTTTTATTTTTTCTCAATGGAGTACCCCTTTTAAAATTTGGGAGTATGGTCTTGCTTATTTTCAACCGAACGCTTCTCATCTTTTTGTAAAAGATACACTGGGAAATCTTCACCTTGGGTGGTATGATACATCAAAAGATGTTTATTTTTGTATCAGAAAGTATAAATATGATGGAAATGAATGGCTATATGATGGCATAGTTTATGATAAGCCTGAAAGTGGAACAGGATACTATCTTCTGTCATGGATGCCAACACTTTCTGTTGATGAGGATGGAAGATTTTTGTTTCTCTGGGAAAGCAGACAGGATGGTAATTTTAATATATTTGGCAGATATTTTGATGGTGTTTTACTCTCGTCCATTTTTCAGGTAACAAATACAAGTTCAAACTCATGGTATCCTAAATCCTTTTACAGAAACAAAAAGCACCATTTTATATATTGTGATGATTCAACAGGTGTTTTCGACATATATTATGGTTATTTTGATTCTATTATACATAATCCAACAAATATAACAAATTCACGTGAAAGTTGTCTTAATTATGATTTTTATGTTTATCCAAATGAAGATGTTTCAGTTATATATACCAAAGATAACAATGGATATCAAAATCTTTTTAACAAAAGAAGAACAAACAATATCTGGCAGAATGAAATTTCAATTATCAGTTTAACTTCTGATATATACTATCCCAATATTATTTCTGATGGACAAAATGAATTTGCAGTGTTTACAATTTTGTTAAATGGACTTAGTCAACTTTATATTTCAAAATATTCAAATGGTATCTGGACAACTCCAAAACTTTTGTCAGATGATAATTCAAATATTTATTATCCGACCGGTCTTATTTTGGACAACAAAATTCACTTGTTTTATGTTTCAGATAACTACTATTATGGGGAGTTGTATGAGCTGGTTTATGACATATCAAACGAAGTTGTTGACAGTATAAAACTTATCGCACATCATGATACTTCATATATTGTTACACCTCAATGTATTTTAGATAAAAATGAAAATATACATCTTGTTTATATACTTAATGATAAAACTCCAGAATCATCTTTCTGGCCAAACAATATTTACTGGATATATTACACAGATTCTAAAAAGTACACTATAACTGAAGATTATAAAAAACCATACAAGTTGAGCAAAGAAAAAACAAAAATGATTTTTGATTTTATAAATCAGGGAAATTACCGAATCTCTATTTATGATGTTTCTGGTAAAATAGTGAGTAGTTATTCATCTGTCTCAGATAAATTTACTTTAGATCATTCAAAGTTTAAAACAGGGATTTATTTTCTGATCGTTGAAAAAGGTGAAAAAAGATGGAAAGAAAAATTTTACAATTTAAAATAGTCATTTTTTTATCTATCATCTTGAATTTTTCTCTTTCATTTCCTTCATTCAGTTATAATTCTTCAGAAGAAAGTATAACTGTTAATTATCTCCCCAAAGAAAATGATTCTACAAAAGTTCTGATACTTCCACCTGTTGATTTTTCTGTAAATTTATATCCCTCAAGTTTAAAAGATATTGTTTTGGGAAAACCTTTCTTTTTTAAAGATTTTCAAATACTTCCCTTAAAACCGTATAAAGAAAAATACACGGTTACAATTAATTTTAAAAAAACAAAAAATATTGGAAAGGTTATCCATCCGGATGAGAAAACTGAAAAATTTTTAAGAACGATAGCTGTTAATGGTAAAGATTTAAAAAATTATATAAAACCGAGGATAACAAAACAGGTTAAATCTTTAGATTATGATGGAACACCTCTTGCAAAGATGAAAATCGGGGAGAGCGGATTATACAGAATATACTATGATGATATTAAGAGTAGAACCGGAATAGATCTTTCAATTTATGATCCCAAAACAATAAAGGTTTACAACAAAAATGTGCAAGTTCCAATAAATATGTATGGTACAGGTGATAATGTTTTTGGAGCAGGAGATTATTTTGAATTTTATGGTGAAAGAAAAAAAGGAGAAAACACTTATTTTGATAAATACCAACTTCAAAATGTTTATGTAATAGTTGCTGGTGGAGGAAATGGTATAAGGTATGTTATAGATAATCAGGTTATCGATGATTCTTTGATAGATTCTACTATTGGTTCATATCTTTGTGAAGTACATATTGAAAATGATTCATTTTATCAACCACTTGGTGGAAGAACTACAATAGATACATCTGATCTCTGGTTCATGTACTCAATAAACGAAACAGTTCCTTATGAAAAATATATAAGTTTAGACGATTTTGATACTCTTTATCAGAATTTCAATTTTTCTGCATATTTTCATGGATTTTCCTATAATCTTCTTTTGAATCCAGATCATGTTTTAGGTTTCTATATTAATGATTCTCTGATCGATACAATAAAATGGGATGATCTTTCTCCATATAAATATTCAAAAGATTCTTTGAGTGCTACAGGAGATTCTTCTAAAATTAAATTTGAACTTATAGGTGGAGACACATTAGGTGTAGGGTTAAACTATTTTGAATATTCATATATGAAAAATCTTGTTGTAAAAAATGGAAAACTTGATTTTAAAATCTCGAATCTGAATTTTGGTTCATACAAATTTCACATTAAAGGTCTCACATCAACAGATATTAAAATCTATAGAAAAGATTTGAAGAATATAACAAATTTCATAACAGTTTATGATCCAGTTCTTGGAAATTACGACCTGTATTTTACTGATCAGATTTTTACTTCCTCTGTTAACTATTCTGTGTATCAAAACACCTCCTTTCTTAAGCCCGATACCATAGAGACCTTCAAGTTCAATCAACTTGATTCTCCGACAAATGTAGGAAATTATGTAATCATAGTTGATCAGAATCTGAAAGAAAAAGCGAAAGAACTCGCTGATCTCTTTTCATCTAAAAATAAAGTTTTTCTTGTTGGGACTGAAGAAATTTATGATGAGTTCAACTATGGAATGAGAGGTGTTAAACCTATCAAAGATTTTTTGATCTCAGCATATAACAACTGGAGTGTTCCACCGACACATGTTCTCCTTTTGGGTGATGGATCTTATGACAACAATAACCATTTAAAAATTTTTGATTACAGTATACCTGCACCATACTATTATGAAAATTCAGCGTATTCAAGGGCTCTCATAGCATCCGATAATTATTATGCAACAATAGTTGGAGATGATCCTGTTGAGGATATATCGATTTCAAGGTTTCCCGTGAGAAATGAGAGTGAAATTGATGTTGCAATACAAAAAGTGAAACATTATCTTGATTGGAAAAATTCCGGAATATTCAATCTAAAATTTATATTCGCATACGATACAACACCTCCAGGCACTGGACTTCCATCCTATGTTGATGCAAAATACCAGTCGCTAAAACTTGCATCGATGATGCCAGATTATATTGGAGTCGATTTTGTGGCCAATCTTTATGACAACAACGGTGATTTTATAGACCAGTTGAACTATGGGGCATCTATTTTGAACATATATGCTCACGGTGCTGCCCAATCTATAGGTAGTGGAGTTTATATAAGGTTAACCGATGTTTTGAGAATGAACAACATCAACAGATTACCGTTTGTGAAAGTTTATTCATGTGATACAGGTTATTATGATGAACTATTTAGGGATCAGCAATCGATAGGCGAAGCGTTTGTTCTTTCTCCGTTTGGTGGTTCGATAGCATATTATGGATCTGCAACCGCAAGTACCGATAATCTTAATAATAGTTTAGGAGAATCAAATTTCAGGCAGATCGCTTTCAATGGAATAAAAAATATAGGGGATATAATACTTTATGGTGAACTTAACTTTTTCATCAACAGCAGTGCTTTTGGGAGTTCAAATTTAGATGATCCCAATGTTTATGAGATCAAAAATTATGGTTTATTGGGAGTGAACCTTTTGGATCTAAAAATACCTGATATCTCAGAAAAAACATGCTCACTCTCATCGTATCAGATAGCACCAAAAGATACTCTTGTTATCATACATTCAGATTCAAATCTAAAGGATGGTTTTCTTGAAAGTGTTATTATCGATACAGAAAGAAGAATGTTGATTTTTGATCATTCGAATCTTGTAAATGGCTATGGAGAAAATACTCTCTATCTTCCTGATTCTCTTCCGGCTTCATCCATGGTTCTGGCAACCGTTGCTTTTACAGGTGACACATCAGTACTTTATCTATCATATCCAACAGTTGGAGGAGATGGTATAAAAAGTTTTTATATCTCTCCTTCAAATCCCGATACGCTTACAGAATTTAGAATATTTGCAAGAATAGGTGGAAAAAATTTAAAGAATCTTATAGCGAACTATAAATATCCAAATTCCACATATTATTATACAGCGAACATGATTCAGGATTCTCTTGATAGTTTACTTTTTTACACAAATCTGTTATCACCAATAAAGGCGAAGAAAAGTTCATACGATTATTTTTATTATTATATCTCTTATTCTGACTCAACCGAAAATATCAACTTTACAAGTTTCACGAAAAAGTTGTTGATTCCTCCTTATCCTGATGCAAAGATACTCCAAAAACCTTATCTATCATTTAAAGATAAAAGTCCAGCAATAACGGTAAAAATTTCCAATGGGGGAGAAAGAGATATCAATTCAATGCCTGTTCATTTTTATAATATAGATCAAAACGATGACACTCTTTTAATAGGAATTGATACCATTTCGTTAAAAGGTGGAGAAACAAAAGAATCAAAAGTCAAAATTGCTAAAAATTATTTTAGGGAAAAAATTTATGTGTTTGCTGCTGAAGATACTTTGATTTTCCCTGATAGGAATTTTACAAACAACAAGGTAATGGAATCAGATTTTGATTATATTTATTCCTATATTTATGGAAAACAACCTTTTGATTCATCGTTAACCTATCATTCTCTTTGCATTTTTAACAATGGACAGACGAATGATGACACAAATCTGATTATTGTTTCGAGGGACTCGTTGAATGAAATTGATCAAAACCTTGAAATATTGAGTGTCGATAAACAACAGATGGATGTCTATAGAATAGATGTTTTGAATCCAGATTATAAAAATGTTCTTTTACTTTATCCACATTCAGAACTGCTCCCCGCAAATGTATTAATGTATGACTCTCTTTCAAACAAATTTGTTTTAGAAGGAGAGAGAAGAGAGGATACGATTCTTTTCACATTTGAAAGAAATACTGAAAGATTTGTAATCGGAAGATGGAATGATACCATTCCACCACTTGTAAAAATCTTTGTTGAAAACAAAGAGGTTTATTATTCTACATTACTCGTTAACAATGTAGATTTGGGAATCACCGTTGAAGATAATGAGGGAATCGATACGAAAAGTTTTTTAATTATGATAGATGATGATACTCTTTCCTCTGAATCAGATTATAAGGTTACAAAGGAAACAGTAACTAAAACAATGCCGGTAAAAGTTTCAAAATTTCTTGAAAATGGAACACATACTCTTAAAGTATACTGTAAAGATATTTATGGAAATTCGACAGAAAAAGTGTTTGATTTTCAGGTTTCAAACCAGTTCAAGATAATTAATGTTGCAAATTTCCCGAACCCTGTTGTTGGGAAAAACACGAGGATAGTTTGTGAACTTTCGAAAAATCCAGAGTCGGCAACACTTAAAATATATAAATCAAATGGTGAACTTTTTAAAACATACAATCTTTCATTTTTAAAAGACAGATTTGTTTATGCTGATATCCAGATTGATGATTATAGAAACGGAACATATTTTTATTATATAGAAGCAGAAAGTGATGGAGAAAAAGTGAAATCAAAAATTCAGAAAATGAGTGTGATAAGATGAAAAAATTTTTTATTTTTTTATTCATTTCTTTAACTTTAAAAATCTTTTCCAGTGATTTTTTGTCGATTTTACCAACACCGATTGGAGAAAGCAGTAAAGGTGCTGTTTTAACTTTCAATTTTTCAAGATTACCACTCTTTTACTTTAATCCTTCAAACTCTTCAAATTTATTTTGTCAACCGAGAAAAAGTTTTGTACTTTTTTATGAACATAAATTTTTATTTTCCAATATATCCGATTATAACAACTTTTCTTTTCTTTTACCTGAAATAAAAGGAGTGAATTTTGGTTTTCAACTTCTAAACCAGAATATAAATGATATACCAGTTTATCCGGAATATTCTGATTCTGTTTCGTTTGTTCCCGAAGGATTTTTTTCGGATAACTGTTTTGCTGGAATTTTAAATTTTTCTTACAGAACTAATGGTCAAAAAGAAAAAAAGTTTTATGAATTCAGTTTTGGTAGCAACATAAAAACATTATACCAGAAACTGTATATGAATAGGGGTATGGGATTTGGAATCGATCTTGGAACAACTGTAAAATTTTCATTTAACGATTTTAAAACGAAAATTCCAGGAATTTTTTCTTTTTCATTTGTTTATAAAGATGTTGCAAAAACGAGAATTGTATGGGATACCGATTCCAACACGGTAAACTTGATAAACGATAGATTCTTTACATCCATTTCCTATTCTATCGATATTCATAAAATAAATTCGAACATTTTTTCAGAAATATCCTATGATCTTAGTGATAAAAAACTTATGATATCTTTGATATATATATATTCAAACATTATTGGCTTCAATATAGGATACAACCAAAACCTTTTTGAAAATTCAGATATAAAAAATCTTGGGTTTGGGGTATTTTTAAACATTTTGAATGGTTCTATTTATTATTCTCTCTCAATACTTGAAATTGGTAACACGAACTCTATTGGAGTTTCATATTTATTCTGATGGAAATAAACGATATTTTAACTTTGTCGGAAACTAAAAACTTTTTTGTAATATCGGGAAACTATTCTGAGGATATAAAAAATGTTATACAAAAATTGAAGGAAAAATATATCTCTCCTGGTGCTGAAGATTTTGATTACTTTGAGTTTTACATAGATGAAAACAACGAAGAAGATTTTTATAATAAGGTTCTGACACCTCCATTTATTTCTGAAAAAAAAATTTTTATTTTCAAAGATGGTTTAAAAATTTCCAAAAGTTTTGCAGAAAGAATAGATGATCTATCTTCCGGGCTTGAAAAAAATATAATATTTATAATTCTGTGTATTGATGAAGAGGAACTATCCCCATATGAGATAAAAAAAGGTTCTGAACAAAAATTTAAAAACGCACTTCATTTTTTTGTTGAGATGGATCCTAAATTTCTTAAAAGTATAAATATAAAGCGAATTGTTGAATTTGCAAAAGCAAGAAATATGAAAATAACAGATCTTATGGCACAGAAACTTTTGGATTTTACAGATGGAAATATTTATTCTGTTTTTAACATAATCAACTCTTCATACATGAAAGGAGAAGTTTTAACTTTAGATGATATAGAAGCGTTACAGGATAAGGTTGAATTTTACGATTCGTATATTTTCGATTTTCTTAACAATCTATCTGAGAAAAAATTAAAAGAAACGATAATATCATATAGAAAATGTCTTGAATGGAAACTTTTGACTAACGATGGACTTGTTATGATGCTTTTAAAACAATTCTCTGAAGCAAAAAAAAATGAAAAAAACAAATTCAAAAATTGGGATGAAAAGGTGTTGAAAAAGAGTTTTGAAACAGTGTATAATCTTTTAAGGGATTTGAGAAGATTCAATCAAAGGTATGGAACTCTGTTGGTTGAAGAATCTATTATAAAAATAATAAAGGGGGAAGAATGGACTTAAGAAGTTTGGTCACAGAGAAAGAGGAACTTGAAAATAGGATGAAAAAACTTGAAGGAATGAAAGGACAGATAAAACTTGCGATCTATGAGAAAATTAAAAACGAATATGAAGAGAAATTAAGGAACATTTTTGAGCAGATCAAAAAAAATGCAGAGTTTGTAAAATCTGAAATAGAGAATATAAATATAAAGGAAAAAGAAATCAGTGAAAAAATAAACAATTTAGAACTTGAAATAGAAGAATTAAACGTTAGAAGTATCCTCGGAGAGATTACTTTAAATGAGTTTGAAGAAAAAAAACAGTTATTTGATAACAAAAGGGAAGAATTATTGAATCAACTAAGAAAACTTCAAGAAGATAAAAAAGAGTTGACCAAAATGTTACCTGAAGAAAAAACACCACATGAACCTTCTCTGGAACAGTTTAGAGAAAAAATTGTTTATGAAAACAATCTTGTATATCCTGAAAGTAAAATCGAAGTAAAATTTCCACCTGCGGGAGAAAATTTAAATGAAAATGTTCAGCCGGAAGAACTTGACAGAAACTTGTCTGAAAATATACAATCTGCTATAGATAATATAATTCAACCTGATATAGTAAAAGAAGAAAAATTTTCTCTAGGTGAAGATCTTCCAAAAGAAGAAAAAATGGTTAAAGATAATCCTCTTGAAATGAACAATAAAAAATATAAAAGTGAAGATGATCTCGTTTTTGAGAAAGATTTTGATGTCAATGTTAAAGAAGAAAACATTGAAACGATTGAAGGTCTTGTATGTCCTAAATGTGGTCATATTAACAGATCAGACCTGTTTAACTGTGAGAAATGTGGAGCTGAACTTCTTTGATGGTGATTAGAAATATCACTTTTTATACTTTTTCAAATTATATAAATATTTTTTTATCGTTCATCCAGGGTTTTTTTCTTGTAAAAATGCTTTCTCTCCAACAGATGGGAGAATTCAGCCAGTTCAAAATTGTCCTAAGTTATCTTTTACTGTTAAATTTTGGTTTAACAAATTCTTTCATGATACTACTTCCAAGGGTAACTGATAAAGAAAAGGAAATTTACAAAAACAAAATTTTTACAATAAATTCTTTGATTTTTTTTACTGTTTCTTTGTTCTTGTTACCTTTTTTTTTGTTTTTAAAAAAATCGATCTTTCTTTTTTTGTTCTTAACACTCTTTTTTTATTCGGCGAAGGAAATCCCGTTATATTATTTGAAATCTACAGGGGATTTTTATAAATATTCATTAAATCTTGTTCTTTCACAGACCATGCTTTTGTTTTCAACAATAGTTTTGACTTATTTTTTTGGTTTAAATGGAGCATATGTTAGTTTTATTGTTTATTCTTTGTTCTCATTTGCTGTTGGGGTTATTTTTACGAAAGGTATTCGTTTTGAAACTTTTAATTTTGAAAATCTTTTATTTTTCTTAAAAAAAGGATTTTCGATCTATTCAGTGGGATTTTTAAACCAGATAATTTCGAGTTTCGAAAGATTGTTTTTAAGTTTTATATTGATTAAAGAAACTTTTGCGATATATTCAACCGCAGTTTTTTTTCTTTCTTTTGCTCAAATGCTACCTGTTTCGATAGTACAATATTTTTTACCCGATTTTGTAAAAAATATTGATAAGTATTCTTATAAAAGGATAAATGTTTTTTTTATTACAATTTCAGTGTTGACTTTTTTCTTTATTGTTGTTTCATACGTTTTTTTGAAAATTGTTACAAAAAGGTTTTTAACAAATTATATCGAATCGGTTAACATATTTTTAATACTTTCCATAACGATTTTTTTTGATATATATTTTTATATAATGTTTAATAAACTTCTCTCAATAGAAAAATTGAAATACTATAACTATCTTCAAATTTTTGGCTCATTTTTGATTTTATCCGGTGTTTTGATTTTTTACATTTTTGAAAAAAAAATTGACATCGTTAAATTTTCATATTACTTTTTAACATTAAAAACGGTTTATTTTTTTATCTGGATCTTTTTTTTAAATTTCATTTTAAAAGCAAAAATTTTGGATCTATTTTCTCTTGCTACTATTTTGCTTTTTTCTTTGATAATATTCTCATTTGAAAAAATGAATCTAATTCTTTTGTTAGGTGTAATCTTTTTTATTTGTTTTATTTTTATTTTTAAGGGTAAAAATTTTGTGTTATGGATGAAAAAAAATTTGAACTGAATCTTATAGTTGTTCTGTTTAAAAGAGAAAATGCTGAGCAATTTTTTTTACATAATTACAGAATTTTAAAGGAAAATAATATCAAACTCGTATTGGTGGACAATGGTGATAATGAAAAAATTGTTCCGAACGGTTTGACAATAATGTACATTAAAAATAAGGAAAACTATGGCTATGGCAGATCCATAAACATCGCATCAACTTTTGTAGAAACCGATTATTTCCTTATATCAAACGATGATATTATTTTTGAAAAAGAATTTTTTAAAAAACTTGAACAGCGGATAAATGAATATAGAGAAAAAAATTACGCGATCGTCGGGTTCAATATTTATTCAAATGTAAGTTTTAGAAAGGGTATTCAAAAAAAGTCTTATGATCCTTTTGTTATTTTCTACCATTTTTCATTTTTACCTTTTATCCTTTCTCTCTTCGATAAAAAAAGTAACGGATATTTAGGTGTATGGGAAGGTATCCATTTTTATAAAAGTTCAAAAGAGGTTTATGGTGTTAATGGATCTTTGATGCTTGTAAAAAAAGAATCTTTCGAAAAAGTTGGGAAATTTGATCCTGGATTTTTTTTAACCTATGAAGAGACGGATCTTTTTTTAAGATTAAAAAAACAAAGTTTTAAAATATTTTATGAGTCAAAATTAAAAGCTTTTCACAAACATAACCTTTCAGCTACAAAAGAATCATTAAATTATTCCTTTAAATCAATGGATTATTTCCTTGAAAAGCATTATGGAAAAAAAGTAAAAAATTTTGTGAACATTTATTTAAAAATATTTTTATTTTTAAAAAAGATGGTAAAATTAAACCGATGAAAAGGTTAGATTATTCAAATATCTTTAAACTGGGATCGCTTTTTATAGCAACATCTTTTTATGTATTCCTTGCGGTTAAGGAAAAAAATTTATTTTTTGTTTTTCCTCTGGTATTGTTTTTTATTATAGTTTTTTTTGATGAAAAAAATAAAAATAATATTTATTTTTTAGTCTTTTTATTGTTATACGGATTCTTTTCAAGGTTGTTCTATTTTTTCACATCAGGATATCCTTATAATCTTGTTTTTCTTATACCTTTTCTGTATGTTATGTTCTATTTAAAAGAAATCTTTTTTTCAATTTTAGGTTTAACAAAGGAACTGAAACTGTTTTTATTGATTCACTCCCTTATGATCATTTATATGATAATTTTGCCTTTGAAAATAGATATTTTTGATTTTTTTGTTCTTGTGAATCTTTATATTTTTCCTTTTTTCTTTTTTTTAAATTTTAAAAAATTTACTATTTTGTTTAACAGACTTTTTGTTTACTTTTTTACCTTTACAGTTTTTTATGCATTGTTACAATATTTTAACATTTATTTTTTATCCGATATGTTTTATGTTAAGAATGTCTCTTTTTACCAATATACATCTTTAAAACTTGGTAACTATTATAGACCTTTTTCAACTTTTTCGTCAGTTGAGGAATTTTCTTGTTTTCTTGCTTTATCCTTTATTGTCTTTCTTAAAAATAAAAATAGATTTTCTATCCTTTTTTCTTTGATTTCATTTTTTCTCATAGTAATTTTTTCGTTTCGAACATCTATGTTTATTGTAATATTTATGTTTTTTGTTTTTCTTTTATTTGAAAAGAAATACAGAACTTTTTTTATTGTTTTTTTATTTTTTTTAATTTTCTATGAATTTTTACTAATTTTTATCAAGATTGATACAACAGTGTATAAGCATGATAGCAGATTCAAAACGATCTTAAAGCATAATGTTGAACCATTTATAAAGAATTTTGAAACATATTCTCTGAAAAACAGGATACAAAAAGTGAAAAATGATATCGTTAATTTAAAGAGGAAACCTTTTGGAGATGGTTTGTATCTTTCAAGTAAAGCTCTTGATAAAAACATTGATAAAAATATTTATGAAACGAGTTTCTTGAACCTTTTATTCTCTGGCGGTTTCGTTTTCGTTTTATATTTTGTGCTTTCACTTTTGATACTTATAAGAAAAATCAACATTTTCACAATTTTTTATATTTTTCTATTTGTTTTTTCGTCCCTGTTCAATTTTCATTTTGTTTTACCGGTCATTTTAAAAATTATATTTGAGGAATATGATGGATATTAAATCGATTAAAGAAGATCAGAGAAAAAAATATATTCTGTCAGTTGAAAAGGTTGAACATTTTATAAATCTCTATCCCGAATTTAAGAATTTGCGATATTCTTTGTTATGGGCAACTTATGACAGTTTTTCCGAAAATTTTATATATAGGAAGAAGAAAAAAAATTTATTTTCCGTGAATCTGAAAATTAAAAATCCAAAAGAACCATTTTTTTTAAGTTTTGGAAACCTTCCATTTGGCATAATTGACAAGTTTTTTGAAAAAAAGATAAATAATATAACTGTAAGGATCACAAGCAGTCCTTTTGGATTTTCTGATGAACGGAACCTGGTTTATTCAAGAATGGGAAGATTTCCCATTTCAATTAAAAAATTTGATGGTGAACATGAAATTGAAAATCTCTATAAAGATATAATTCAGGACAACTACTATGATCTTGAAAGATTTAAAAAAATGCTTCAAAAATATTTTTCAAAAAATTTGCCCTTGTTCGTATTGGTAGATGAGGACAGAACAAAATTTAAGAAGGTCCTTATTGAGCATTTC
Organism: Caldifarciminota bacterium; assembly: GCA_037481815.1. Taxonomy (GTDB): domain Bacteria; phylum Hydrothermota; class 32-111; order 32-111; family 32-111; genus 32-111. The sequence goes on along the minus strand of JBBFKX010000002.1, from coordinate 279,619 downwards.
AAAAAAGAGGGTATAAAAACATTTGTTTTTCAACATGGGATTACACCAATTTTTGAGAGCAGTTTACCTATGATCAAAGAATCTTTTGCTCCTTTGAATGCTGATTTTTTTGTGTGCTGGGGAAAGGCGTCATATATTTATTTGAAAAATTTTATTCCCGAAAATAGAATCATAATCGGAGGAAACCCCACTTTTGAAATCAAATGTGATAAAACTGAAGAAGAAATAGATCTCCTTTTGATAGATCAACAGTTTTTAGGCTTTGAAGAAGAATTTGAATACGTATATAAAAAAATTGCAAAAATGTTTGAAAGGTTGGATGTAAACTTTAAAGTGTATCTAAGAAATGAATACAACATTCGTTTTTTAAAAAAAATTTTTTCAGAAGATAAACTTATAAAATGGGGGAAAGGAAAAATTAAGAGGTTTATAGAAAGATCTAAAATTGTTTCAGGTTTTTATTCAACAGCATTACTCGAAGCTATGTTTTTCTGCAAACCTGTAATATTGTTCGATTTTCTTAACAGAGGTGATTTTTTAGGGTTAACAAAAAGTGGGATGGCGGAAATAGTTTCAGATGAAAATGATTTTATAGAGTTGTATGGAAGATTGTCTGAAAAAAATTTTGAGAAAGATTATGTTGAGAATAAATTAAATTTTTTTGTAGAATATTTTGGTGAAACTTCTTCGAATTTTATTGTTGAAAAAATTTTAGAAAAATTATGAAAAGGATTACATTTGTTGATATCTCACCATATAAAGGTGGAGCTGAAATATCTCTCGAAAAGTTGATAAATTCTCTTGTTGATGATTTTGATATTAATGTGATAGTTGGTGATAAGAATATATGGAATTTTCACAAAAATGTTAAAGTTGAAGAAATCTCTATAAAAAAGGAGACACTTCTTTTAAAAAAAGAATTAAGAAATTTTATTCTCTTCTTAAAGGAAATAACGTGTGTGTTGAAAATGATCGATATGAATTCAGAGATGATCGTTTCAAATACTTTTAAATCACACATTTTAGTTTTTCTGTACAAGATAAAATATCGTAATTTCAGGTGGATCATTTTGGAACGAGATATGTATGAAAACGGAATAATAAGAGTATTAAAAAGATTTATTTATACTTTTTCGTACCAAACGATTTTTAACTCCAATTTTTTAAAAAAAAGATATGGATTAAGAAAAGGAAAAGTTCTGTACAATATCGTTGATAGAATAAGAGAAAGTAAAAAGGATTTTAAAATTTTTTTGTATTTCGGTGATCCAACATTTGAAAAAGGATACGATAGAGTTTTTGAAGTTTTTGAAAAAATCAACAGTATCTTAAGTGATACTAAATTAGTAATCGTAACCAGGAGAGAGAGTTTTTTCGGAAATGAATACCGAAAAAACTGTGATTTTAAAAATGTGATTTTTAAAAGTTATGAAGAGATTGAAAATGTTTTATCGTTAAGTTCTTTTCTGTTATTTTTTAACAGGAGAACAGAAACATTTTCAAGAGTTGTAGCGGAAAGTATGTCTTTTGGTGTTATACCATTAATTTTGAAGGGAAACGGAATGGATGATTATGTGAAAACTGGTTACAACGGATTGGTTTTTGATCACTATGATCCAGAAGTTATCACAAAAAAATTTTTTGAATTTTATAATAAGGAAAATCTTAATAAAGTTTCTACTAACTGTCAAAGAGTTGTTTTAAAACACTTCTCAAATAAAAGGATAAAAGAAGATTTTATATCTTTTATAGGTGGGAAGGACTCTCCTTCCCACCGTGGGGGAGGTAAAAAGTTTTAATCACTTGCTCTTCTAAGAAATGCAGGTTTTTCGATATCCTCTTCTTTTGAATAGTTTCTTTTTACTGTAAATTTATCTTCAAAACTTTCTTTTACATCTCTGTTGTCAGAAAAAAGTTCCAAAGCTTCTGCTTTTTCTGGTTTTTTATCAGTATTTCCATTTATACCTGTTGCGACGATCGTAATTCTAACTTCATCTTCGATATTGTTGTCATATATTACACCCCAAGTTAGATTGATATCGTTATTATTCGTTCTTTTCTTGATTATCTCTATGGCATCCTCAACATCCCCCCATGCGAGTCTTTCTGGTCCTGTAATTGATAAAAGAATCGCTGATGCTTTATCTATAGATGCATCTTCAAGAATTGGACAGTCAAGAGCTATCTGTGCGGCGCTCGCTCCCTTATCATCCCCTTTTGCACTTCCGACACCTATTATCGCATCACCTCTATGAGACATAATACTTTTTACATCTGCGAAATCTCTGTTGATGTATCCAGCTCTTGTGATTATATCGGATATTCCTTTTGTTGCCTGATATAAGACATTGTCTGCGCTTTCAAATAGCATGTTCAAAGGTGTTGATCTATCACATATCATTTTTAATTTTTCATTTGGAACAACGATCATGGTATCTACTATCTCTTTCAATTTTCTGATTCCAATATCTGCTGCTTCGTTTCTTTTTTTACCCTCAAAAAGGAAAGGTCTTGTAACTATTGCAATTGTAAGAATTCCAAGTTCTTTGGCGATTTCAGCAACAACAGGACTCGCACCTGTTCCCGTCGCACCACCCATTCCGGCTGTAATAAATACAAGATCACTTCCTTCAAGAACTTTTTTTATTTCATCTTTGTTTTCCTCTGCTGCTTTTTTACCAATTTCTGGATCTCCGCCTCCACCGAGACCCTTGGCGATTGATCTTCCGATTTGAATTTTTGTTGGTGCCTTTGACAAACTCAAAATTTGAAGATCAGTATTTATTGAGATGAAATCGACGCCTGTAAATTTGTAGTTTATCATTCTGTTGACTGCGTTTCCTCCTGCACCTCCGATTCCCAGCACTTTTATTTTGGCTGGTTGAATTTGATCGTTAACTGGCATAAACATTTTTCTCCCCCTTTTTATAATTTAAAAAGATCTTTTATCGTATTAAAAACTTTTGAAAAAGATGCTGAAAGATTCACTTTCTTTTTGCCTGAGAATCCTTTACTTGAATATTGGAGTGATACATACTCCAGTATTCCACAGGCAACAGCAAATGAAGGATCCTTTATCTGCTCTGACATTCCTACATTCAATTTTGGATATCCTATTTTTACTGGAAGATTCATTTTTCTTTCGAATCTTTCTTTGATCCCTTTTAGATTTGCTGTTCCTCCGGTTAAAACGAGTCCCGCATTCAGTTTGTCAAAAAGTTGTGATGATGCCAAAGATTGTTGTATAAACTCTATAAGTTCATCAACCCTTGGTGCTATGATTTCATAAAGTTCAAGAGAACTTATCTCTCTTTCTTCATTATCTGTTAAACCTTTTACTTTAAATTTTTCTTCTGGATTTATATTATCTTTGATGCAACTTCCATATTTCTTTTTAACATTTTCCGATTCACTGTTTGTTAATCTTAATCCGATAGAAATATCTTTTGTTATATTCATACCGCCTATTTCTATCGTGTCGATCTCTCTGATAACTGAGTCGGTAAAAATAGTAATCTTTGTTGTTCCACCCCCAATATCTATTAATGCAACCCCAAGTTCTTTTTCCTCTTCTGAAAGAACAGAATAAGAAGCAGCAATATGTTGTGAAATATAATCCTCAACCCGATAACCAGCTCTCTCTATAACATTGCTATAATTTTGAATTATAAGTGATGGAATAGTTATCAACATGGTTTCACATAAAAGTTTTGACCCAATAAGTCCAATCGGATTTTTTATGTTTTCCTGTGTGTCAACTGTAAAATTCCTTTCGATCACATGTATTATAGGATTGTCTCCTATAGACATAACCTTGCTCTGGCTTATAGCCCTAATAACATCACCTTCAGTTATCACAGCATTTTGTTTCGGTAATGCGATCGTTCCCTTTCCTGTAATACCTTTTGTTTCAACTCCACCGATGGAAGCATAAATGTTATCAGGTTTTAGACCTGCCATCACTTCTGCTTTCAGCATAGAATCTTTTATTGCAGAAACAGTTGATTCTACATCGGTAATTTTCGATTTGTACATTTTATGTTTCGAGGATTCTCCAACACCTCGAAGATTTATTGTATTTTCTTCTTCAAGTGTTGCGATAAGTGTTTTTACAGTAGATGTTCCGATATCCAATACAGTGATCACCATATTTACCTCTCTTTTATTTATTTTTTTACATATATTCCATTTTTAAATCTTAGATCAAAAATTTTATATTCGATATTTTCAAATTCTTTTAACTTTGGTATCCTATCACCTCTATTAATGATTAGCGATTTATTGCTCTTTGTGTAAACTTTTATTTCTTTCTCTGTAAAACATATTTTTTTTATGTTATCCTTTTCTCTTATAAGATCGGAGAAAATCGTTGGAAGACCAGGAATATCGTAAAGCGACCTTATATTCTTTTCATCGGTTTCAACGAATATATAATTTGCTACAGAGTATTTATTGCTTGAGCCTATTTCCATATCCTGGTATATCACAAGATCATTATCCAACAGAAGAAGAGGTATTTTCCTGTAAACTATGATTTCCAGTTTTGAAGGAAAACTCTTTTTTATATTTTTTACTTTAAAGTCATTATAATTCATATTTACAATTTCATTGATTTTTTCAGGTTTTATTTTAAAAATATTTTCTCCCACGATATTTTTAAAAGGTTTACTGTCAAGATAAATCTTTTCATTAACTACTTTTAATTCTATGTCTTTTACTTTAAAAATTTTCATATTGATTAATTTATTTTTTATAAAAATAATTGTTAGTGTAATTAACATTACAATTACAAAAAGTTTTATGATTTTTACGAAAAAACGTTTAATCCTTTTTTTCCCTTTACTTTTTTTGTTTTCTTTTTCTCTCAGAAGAAGATCGTATTTCCCGCTATAGTACCTCAACTTCAAGCTCCAGTTTTACTTTTTTTTCATCATAAACTTTTTTCTGTATCAAAGAGATCATTTTTAAAAAACTTTTGCCATCTCCTTTTCCTTTGTTGATTATGAAATTTGTGTGTTTTTCTGAAACACAAATATCGTTGATACAAAAACCTCTTAATCCAACTTCATCGATAAGTTTCCATGCTGGAAGATCAGGAGATGGATTTTTGAAAGTTGAACCCAGGGTCCTGATGTCTTTGGGTTGGTTTTTCCTTCTAAGTTTCACAAACTCTTCAATATTTTTAAGTATTATAGTTTTTTTGCTTTTTTCAAATTTGAAAACTGCAAAGGTGATAGGATAGTTTATGTTTGATTTTCGATAAGAAAAAACAAGATCTTTTTTATCCTTTTTACCTTCGATGGTTTCTATGGAAATAAGGTTGTTTGAAATATTTTTTCCAAAAGCCCCAGCATTCATTTTAATCATTCCTCCAATTGTTCCCGGTATTCCAACAAGTTCTTCAAATCCCGATAGATTCTCTTTTATCAAAAAGTTCATTAAATTAACAAATAGGACTCCTCCCCCGACTCTGATTTTTTCATCATCAAGTTTTTCTATTTTTAAAAAGTCACCGCCGAGTCTATAAAAAGTGTATCCATATTTTTTTTTAGAAAAAAGAATTTTTGAACAGTTTCCCAGCACTTTTGTCTCTTGTGAACTGTTGATTTGTAAAAGATCGTTTGAATTTTCTACAACGAATAGTTTTCCTCTGGGTCCTATACCGATGTAAGATATTTTTGAAAAATCAAAATTTTTATAGATTTTCATTCTTTAGTTCCTCTACGAAAGCTCTTGAATAATTGTTTATATCTCCTGCACCGATGAAGAGAAATACAGTTTTTTCATTTATAAAATCTTTTAAAAAATCTTTTATCCTATTTTTATCTTCAACATAGTAAACATCATCACTTTTAAGTTTTTTTATCTCCTCGTAAAGATTTGCTCCAGAGACCCCTTTTATTGGTAATTCTCTGGCGGGATATATATCTGTAACTATGGTTATATCAGATTTTGAAAGAATTTCGGCAAACTGGTTTAAAAGTTTCATTGTTCTTGAATACAAATGTGGTTGAAAGATCGTTATGAGTTTATAATCTCCCATATTCTTAGCGGAACTGATAACGGTAAATATTTCATTCGGATGATGTGCATAATCGTCAATCACATAGATATCTTTTTCTTCATTTTTATAAATGATTTCAAATCGTCTTTTTACACCTGTAAAATCTTTTATTCCCTCAAATATTGTTTTGTATGGTATCCCCATTTCGATCGCAACAGAAACAGCAGCAAGGGAGTTTAAAATGTTATGTTTCCCCGGGATATTTAACTGGATTTCACCTATAGGCATGTTTTTAAAAACCATTGTATAGGAAGAGTTTAGAACTCCCATCTTCACATTGATTGCTTTTACATCGGCTTTTCTTAAAAATCCATAGGTGATGATTTTCTTTTCAATTTTGGGAATAATCTCATTATTGTTAAGATCGTCTATGCAGATAACAACACAACCATAGAAGGGAACAGAGTTGGCAAATTTTACAAAATGTTCTTTTATTTCATTTATATCTGTATAATTATCGAGATGATCTTCATCTATATTGGTTATAACAGCTATGGATGGGAATAATTTTAAAAATGACTTATCACTTTCATCCGCTTCTGCTATCAGATAATCTCCTTTTCCAAGTGTAGCGTTCGAATCGGAAAATATTTTCACCTGTCCACCGATTATCAATGTTGGATCAAGTTTTGCTTTTTTAAAAATTGAAGCGATCAATGAAGTTGTTGTTGTTTTTCCATGTGTCCCAGCAACACCTATGGAAAACTTCATTCTCATGAGTTCTGCGAGCATCTCTGCTCTCTGTATCACAGGAATTTTTTCTTTTATGGCATAAACGAGTTCAACATTGTCCATCTTTACAGCGGATGAATAAACCACAACATCAGCATTAACAACGTTTTCCCATCTGTGTCCAATATAAACGGTAATTCCGATATCTCTTAGATGCTGGATGATCGGTGAATCTTTAATATCTGATCCAGTTATCTTATAACCCATTCCTGCAAGTACCTCAGCGATACCGCTCATTCCTATTCCACCTATTCCAACAAAATGAATGTTTTCAATATTTCTAAACATATTGCTTTACCATCCCGATCTGTTTATACAAATCGTTATAAAAACTTTTATTTTCATTTTTAATGGACAAAAGTTTTTCAATAGAAGATATTAAATTTTCTTTTGATAATTTTTTTTCTCTAATCACTATAAATCTGTTTGGGTCAAGATTAATTTTTTTAATGTTAATAATCTGTTCTTTGTTTGATGCACTTTCGAAAGGTATGAAGATCACTTTTTTATTTAAAGCCTTTATTTCAGCAACCGAAATTGCTCCACTTCTTGAAATGACTATATCTGATATCGAATACAGGTAACCCATATTCTCATAGAATGGAAGCACTGTAATATTTTTGTATTTTTTAAAATCATCATAATGGTTTCCCGCAACAAGAATTATGTTATAAATTTCATTTAAAGGACAAAGGAAATCCAGAACTTTTTTTGCGACATTTTTTGCACCCTGGCTCCCACCAAATATAAGAATCGTTTTCTTGGTTGAATCGATAATAAGATTGTTATCTTTTGAAAATTCAAAAATATTCTCTCTTAGTATATGACCTATATGAATTATTTTTTTGTTGTTTACATATCTAAAAGGCGCAGGAAATCCTGTAAAAATTTTATATGAGAAAAATGAAAATATTTTGTTCGTTTTTCCAATTATAGCATCCTGCTCGAGAATGATAATTTTTTTCCCGAATAACAAGGCTGCAAGACCAACTGAAAATGAAATATAGTTTCCTGTGATCATTACGGTTCTCGGATTTATTGATGATACGATTTTAAGGGAATCGAACAGCAGAGATGGGAATTTTAAGATGTAAGAAAACGGATTAAAAGATTTTATATCAAGAACAGTTGGATTAAGATCGAAAGTTTTATAAATTTTTCTTTCTATATCTCTGTTTCCACAGATGTAAAAAACATCATAACCTGTCAAATTTTTTCCCAAAGTTATGGCAGGTATTATATGGCCTCCTGTTCCTCCGGCACAGATCAGTATTTTTCGATTTTCTTTTTTAAAACTCATTGTACCTCTCTATATTAACAAGTAATCCGAGCAAGATAAGATTTATCAACATCGATGTTCCACCGTATGATATAAAAGGAAGAGTAACTCCTGTTGATGGAAACATTTGTAGTGATATTGCAATATGAAACATAGCTTTTATAAATATTGTAAAAGAAATAGAAAAAGCGAGTATGTAAAAAAATCTATTAATGTACATATTCTTTTTAGAGATCTCCTTACCAAGTTTAAAAAGTGAAATATATATCAGAATAATAAAGATACTTCCCAAAAATCCTGTCTCCTCTGCGATCGTTGTAAATATATAATCACTCTGAATTTCCGGTATAAACAGGAGTTTCATCTGTCCAGATCCTATTCCTTTTCCAAAGAGTCCACCGTTTGCTATCGCAAGAACAGAATCGGATATCTGTGAATTATCTGGAACTTTGTTTAAAAACATTTTTATTCTTAAAAGGGCGTGTGGGTATTTTAAAATTATTATTGGAGAAAACAAAATCGTAAACAAAATTATTGATAAGGTATATCCAGCAGGAATTTCACTGTATATCATTATAACAATCAAAATTATCATCAGAGTTAAAGCGTATGATATGTTAGGTTCTATTGCGATTAAACCTATTACTATAAAAGAAAAGAGTATAGGTATGATTATATCTTTCTGGTTTTTTACACTCGAAAACTTTTTTGAAACGTATAAAAGCATTGCAAGTTCAGCGAATTCTGATGGCTGGAATGAAAATGAAGAAAATCTTAGCCATCTTTTTGCACCATTTATAGGTTTTGTGAATAGAACAACTACAAGAAGAAAAATTGATATGATCAAAATATAAAAAAAGATTTTCTCGTTGATTTTCCTTATATCTATGTTACTTATAACTATGGCTACTAAAATCCCAATTATTACCCAGCATATCTGTCTTGTCAAAAAATAGTATGGGTTGTTCTTAAAGGATTTATTCTGGTAACTCAAAAATGTTGTAGCAGAAGTCAAAATAACCAGTCCACATATCAAAAGTAGCAAAACTATAAAATAAATTTTATGGATGTCTCTCATATTTCTTTACTATTTCCTTAAATTTGTTACCTCTATCAATAAAATCTTTAAACATATCAAATGAACTGAATCCAGGGGAAAAGTTTATAATTTCTCCATCTTCGATTTCAAGAGATTTCTTTACAGCATCATCAAGTGAATCTGCAGAATAAAATTTTTTGTATCCATTTCTGAGAAGTTTTTCTATAAGGATATCTCTTACTTCACCTATAACCACAACAAATACAGCATGTTGTTTTATAGTATCTATGATCGATTCAAAATTAAAGTTTTTGTTTCTTCCACCGACTATTATGATCTGTTTGTTTCCAAGCGATTCTACAGATTTGATAAATGCTTCAGGGTTTGTGCACATTGAATTGTTATAGATTTTTTTGTTATTTATCTGTCCTACAAATTCAAGTCTATGCTCTATCCCTTTTAGTTGTGAAAAATCTTCAGAGTTGATTTTAAGTTCTTTATCTGAAATCAAAAATGTTGAAAGAATGGCGAAAATTAAATTCTGTTTGTTGTGTATCCCTATAAGATTGAATTTTTTAATATCAAATATTAGTTCTTGCCTGTTGAACCTTATAACCACGCTATCACCATTTAAAAAACCACCATTTTCAAGTTCCTCTGTTACTGAAACAAAGAAAGTGTTTTGATCTTTTTGAACTCTCAAAAATTCGTTGTCATGATTTAAAATTTTATAACCATCTTTTTTTACACTCTTCAAAAGTTTTAACTTTGTGTTGAGATAATCTTGAAATGAAGAATATCTATCAAGATGGTCATCTGATATTGATGTTATGATTCCTATATTTGGGGAAAATTTTGAAATGTTTTCAAGTTGAAATGATGATATTTCAACAACCACTATGGCGTCTTTTGAAGGATTTTCAATTACAATTTCACTTAAAGATTTCCCCGGACTTATGTTTCCTCCAAGATATGCTTTTTTCCCATTCAATTTCAAAAGTTGATATGTTAGAAATGCTGTTGTTGATTTCCCATTCGTTCCTGTGATCGCAATAACTTTATTTTTTAAAAATCTTGATGCTATTTCGATTTCAGAAAAGATTGGTATTTTTTGATTTCTTGCTTTTTTTATTATTTCAATATTGTTATCGACTCCAGGACTAATTACAATAATATCATTTGAAAGAAGTTTTTCTGAATGTCCTATTTCATAATCCAAATTGTAATCAGCAATAATTTTTAACTGGTCCATGTTCATATTTTTATTTTCACTAACAAAGATATTTGCACCTCTTGCTTTTAAGATTTTTGCAACATTTTGTCCACTTCTTCCAAATCCAACGATACCTATTTTTTTATTCTCAAACTCGTTCATATCATCTCACTTTCAGAGTGCTTAAAGCTATTATCACAAGAAGGATCGTTATGATCCAGAATCTTATGACTATTTTTGACTCGGGTATTCCAGAAAGTTCAAAATGGTGATGCAGTGGAGCCATTTTGAAGAATCTTTTTCCTTTGGTTATTTTGAAATAGTATATCTGTATCAAAGAGGATAATGCTTCAACTGCAAACAATCCACCACCTATCAGTAAAAGTATTTCCTGTTTCGATAAAATTGCTATGGTTGCAAGGATTCCACCAAGTGTTATGGAACCCGTATCTCCCATAAAGATTTCAGCAGGATAGGAGTTGAACCATAGGAATCCAAGTGATGCTGATGCACATGTTAAGATGAAAACAGAAAGTTCTCCAATATTTTTGATGTAAAGTATGTTAAGATAGTTACTGAACACTTTGTTTCCCATTATATAGGTTACTATTGCAAACAATGTGAAAACAATGGCAAGCATTCCGGAAGCGAGACCATCAAGTCCATCTGTCAAATTTACAGCGTTTGTAGTTCCAAGAAGAACTATTATGATGAATGGAAGATACATTAAAGAGAGATTAACAAGGATGTTTTTGATAAAAAGAATATTCGTTTGGTATTTAAAATCATAATAATCGGTATTTTTTGTTATAAAAACGAAAATTAGAATTGAGATGACAAACTGGAATATAAGTTTGTACTTTGGTATCAATCCCTTTTTGTTTTTAAACTTTAAAATATCATCAGTAAATCCGAGGATGAAGAATAAAAGAGTTATCATCAGAATAAACCTGATATAGATATTCGAAAGATCAGCCCAAAGAATCGTTCCCAATAAGATAGAGAGAATTATTATTATCCCTCCCATCGTTGGAGTACCTTCTTTTTTGAAATGTTGTTTTGGCCCATCTTCTCTGATCTTTTCAGTAACAGAAAACCTTTTCAGAAGGTTAACAAGTTTTCTTCCAAAGATGAATATGAAAAAAAGAGATGTTATCGAAGACATGGCAGCTTTGAATGTAATATATTTAAACAGAGCCACATCCTGAAAAATGTAAGATAAAATAGTTGATATCATTTTAAATATTCCTTTAACTGTTTTACTATTTCATACATTTCAAAATGATGCGAACCTTTAACGAGTAGCGTATCTCCTTCTTTAATAAATCTTTTTAAAAAATCTAAAAGTTTTTCCTTTTCATCGAAATGGTATTTTTCTCCAATGAAATTTGAGTTAATCGATTTGGAATAATTTCCAAATGTTAAAAGTACATCGATTTTATTTTCGTTCAATATCTCCCCAATTTTTTTATGTAATCTTTCAGATTCTTTACCCAATTCAAGCATATCTGAAAGAACGGCGATTTTTCTTGAATTGAATTTTGAAAGCACTTCAATTCCATTTTTCATCGATGCTGGATTCGCATTGTATGAATCATCTATTATTGTGATTCTGTCTATTGAAATAATGTTCATTCTGTTTTCTGATGGGTAGAAACCTTCAAGACCTTTTTCAAGGTCAATCTCAATAAGATTTTCAAAAAACTTTTTTAAAGTGTAAACAATCAGAAAAGAATGTATCCCACCGATTCCAGGAATGTTGATTTTAAATTCCTTTCCACCTATAAAAATTTTTGAATAAGTTTGCTCGATTTCAAATTTTTCTGGAAAAACATCATTTTCATTCTTTAAGCCGAAGGTGATATGTTTTAAATTCCCTGGAAGTTTGTTTAAAATGTAAGGATTATCACCATTTATTATGATAGGGTGGTTCCCTTTGAAATTTTTTAAAATTTCAAATTTAGCTTCGATCAGATGATCGAAAGATTCAAAATTTCCTATATGTGATTCGTTTATGTTTGTGATTATTACGATATCGGGTCCAACTGTATCACTCAATAAGGAAAGTTCCCCTTTGTTATTCATCCCCATCTCAAGAATTAGATATTTAGTTTTTTGGTCGACTCTGAATATGTTTAAAGGAACTCCAATTAGATTATTGGTATTACCTTTTGTTGCAATTTTATTATCGTTATCTATAACAGAATAGATCATATCTTTTGTTGTTGTTTTTCCATTTGAACCTGTTATTCCTATTTTTAAGGGTTTGAATTTTTTTAAATACTCTCTTGCTAAACCATTTAATGCTAATATGGTGTCTTTCACTTTTATATATGGTAAACCGTTCAGATCCTTTTCGCTTAATGTTAAAATTGCACCTTTGTTGAAACTGTCCTGAATGAAGTCATGACCATCGAACCTATCCCCCTTTATTGGTACGAATAGTGAGTTTTTTTTAATATTTCTACTATCTGTTGAAATATCTTCAACGAATTTTGAAAAATCTTGTATGTTAACTGGTTTTCCTTTTGTTGCTTTTTCGATAAACTCAAAATTAATTTTTTCCATAATTTTTACGATTTCATAAAACTTTTTACAATTTCACTGTCATCGAAATGGTATTTTTTATTCTTAATTATTTGATAATCTTCATGACCTTTTCCAGCTATAATGATCGAATCGTTTTCACTCGCATGAGAAAAAGCAAGTTTTATAGCATTTTTTCTGTTAACCTCAACTATGTAGTTTTTTTCAATTATTCCTTCAATAATATCGTCGATTATCCTGTTAGGATCTTCATTTCTTGGATTATCTGAAGTTAACACAACTATATCCGAAAGATGCGATGCTATTTTACCCATTATTGGTCTTTTTTCTTTATCTCGATCTCCACCGCATCCGAAAACTGTTATTATTTTTCCCGGGGTTAATCTTCTTACAGTTTTTATCAACCTTTCAAGTGAATCCGGAGAATGAGCATAATCGATTATGATTTTAAATCCCCTTCTATCATAATATATTTCATATCTTCCTTTTACAGGATTAGCTTTTTCTAAACCATCTTTGATTTTTTCCACAGGAATTTTAAGTGAGTAGCAGGTGAGAAAAGCTGATGCACAATTGTAAATATTGGGTTCACCGATGAGTTTAGTTTTTATTTGATAGTTTTTATTTTCTTGTTTGTCAACGATCGTGAAAATTGAACCATCGAGTGAAATCTTTTCAATTTTTATTTGAAATCTTGCGTCCCGATTTTTTATTCCAAAGGTAAAGACATTCTTTGCTTTAGATGATTCGACAAAATATTTTGAGTTCGGATCATCGAGATTTATTATGCTGCTTCCATTTTCTTTCACAAGAGAAAAGAGTATCAATTTCGAGTTTCTATAATCTTCCATGTTTTTATGAAAATCAAGGTGATCCTGAGTCAGGTTTGTAAATATGACTGACTCAAAGGTTATACCATCTATTCTGTTCAATTTGAGTCCGTGGCTTGAAACTTCCATAACCGCATAATCAACCTTTTCATCCACCATGTTTTTGAAAAGTTTTATCAGTGTTAATGTGTTAGGTGTAGTGTTGATCGATTCAAATTCTTTATTGTTTATTATCGTTTTTATTGTTCCTATAAGCCCAGTTTTATAATTTAGATCTAAAATGGATTTAATCAAATATGTTGTGGTTGTTTTTCCATTTGTTCCTGTTACTCCTATCGTTTTTATTTTGTTGAAAGGGTTATCATAGAATTTCTTTGCAATTTTTTTTGTATCGTTATTGATATCCTTTGAAATAATTATTGGGACATCAAGATTCTCCTTTGGATTTTCTTCTGTTAAAACAGCGAGAGCACCCTGTTTTATAGCATCTTTTATAAACAGGTTTCCATTATAATTGTTTCCTTTTAAAGCGACAAAAAGGGAACCTTTTATCACTTTCCTTGAGTCATCTGTAATATCGGTTATTTCGACATTTTTTAAATTAAAAGTTTCAACTTCAAGATCTTTTAGCAAATCTTTTAGTTCCATTTTCGATTGTCTCCCTTTCTTTATTCTTTTCCACAAGAAATCTGTAGTCGTCAAGATTTATTATTCTTTTTAAAACATCCGAGAACATCGGAGCGGTTGTTTCACTTGCCCAATACTGGTTTTTAGGTTCATCGAGCAGTGTTAAGATGGTAAACTCAGGATCATCAGCAGGGAAGAATCCCACAAAGGAAGAGATGTAATATCCTTTTTTATAACCTATGTTTTCAATATATTTTTCTGCTGTTCCAGTTTTTCCTGCTATTTTTATTCCATCAACTTTTGCCTTTAATCCGGTTCCCATCTCAACTACTGACAACAATAATTCTTTAATTTTTAATGCAACATTTTTTTGAAGAACTTTTTCTTTTATATTTTTTACCGCTGTTCTATTATCAACCTCTTTAACGATTTTGGGATTTATATAAATACCATCATTTGCTATACAATTGTATGCAGCCACAAGTTGTAATGCAGTAACACTGATTCCCTGCCCAAAACAAAGATTGGCAAAATTTATTTCCCTGCATTTTTCTAAAGGTGTAATTTGTCCCGATTGTTCGCCGGGAAAACCGGAGTTAGTTTTTGATAAGAAGTTAAACCTTTTGATCATACTGTAAATTTTTTCTTTCCCTATTTTTTTACCAAGGTTTACGAACGCTATATTACTTGAAACAGTAAAAGATTCTTTAAAATTCAATTTTCCAAAATCATGAGAATCTGTTATCCTTTTTTTTGAGATTATCAAAGTATCTTCATCTTCTTCTTTTAATATGACCGATGTATCAAAACCTGCTTCTATAGCTGCTGCAGTTACAACAATTTTGAAAACTGAACCTGGTTCAAACAGGTTTACAGCTCCATAGTTTTGATAGCTGGAAATATCACCCAACCCATGAAGATTCGAATTGTAAGATGGATATTCAGCCATTGCAAAAATTTCTCCTGTTTTACTCTGTAACACTATAACGAGGGCCTTTTTTGCAGAAAATTTCTCACAATAATCTTTTGCGATGTTATAACATGCTTCCTGAAACCTATAATCGAGAGTTAAAGTTATATCTTTTCCTTTTTTTGCCGGTTTATCTTCATTTAAAGGATGTTTGTATATTTTTCCATTTGGTTTTTTCTGGTAGGTTATGTAACCATTTTTACCTTTTAAGATTTTGTCATATTTATATTCGATCCCTTCAAGACCAGTATCATCTACACCTACAAAACCTATAACATTTGAAAACACTTCTGGTTTATTATAATATCTGGTTTTTTCTTCTTTAACAATTATACTTGGATACCTGTTTTTTAATTTTAAAGCTATATTTTCATCAACGTTAAATTTTATAGGGATCCACTCTTTTCTTGAATTAAGTTTTTTTAATGCGGTATAATAATCAATTATAGAGTTTTCTGAAAGGATTCTTGCAACTTTTTCTTTATCTTTAACAAGTTTTTTTGATACATATATGTTGTAAGAGTTGATGTTTGTTGCAATAACATATCCTTTTCTATCCTTTATAAGTCCTCTTTCGGCTTTATCAAAGAATTTTATAGAACTTTTCTTTCTATACAGATCATCAAGAGAATAGTGTAGAACTATCTGCTTGTAAAACAGATTCAAAACCAAAATTATCACGAATATCGTTGTAAAAATGCTCAATGAGTTTTTTAGAAAAACGTTTACACTTTTTTCTTTTCTATTTTTTAGATATCCATTCATAATCTTTTCCAGCAGGATACTTTAAATTTAAAGTATCAAAAGCAACCTTTTCCAACCTAGTTATGGATGTCAGATAATCTATTTTCAACAAAAGTTCATTTTTTTTCTTTTGATGTTCTTTTAACTCTCGTCTTAAAAAATCGTTTGAACTTGTTAATTTTAAAATATAAAATCTGGTTAAAGGAAAAAGTAGAAGATAGATAAAAACTAAAATTATAAAAAAAACTTTTTTCATACTCTTTCAAAAACTCTCATCTTTGCTGATTTTGCCCTTTTGTTGTTCCTGATCTCTTCAAATGTTGGTCTTAATACCTTTTTGAAAACTGGAATAAAATCTTTTGAATTTTTTATGAAATTTTTTACCAACCTGTCCTCAATTGAGTGATAGGTGATTATAACCACTCTCGATTTTGGATTTGTAATTTTTGATAGTTTGTTCAATAAGATTTCAAGAGAGTTCAATTCGTCGTTTACAAAAATTCTAAAAGCCATAAAAACTCGTTTTAAACCTTTTGGAACATCCCTTCCTTTTTTTCCTTTGATTATAGCTTCTTTCAGGTCAAAAGTTGTTTTTAACTCATCTTTTTGGATCTTTTTAAAAATCTCTTTTGCAATATTTTCAGAATCATATTCTTCAGAGTAATCTTTTATAATTGAAGCGATTTGGGAAACGTTCATTTTGAAAATTTCTGAAAATCTATTTTTTTCCTCAGGATCCATTCTCAGATCGAGTGGAGCATTGTATCTATAAGAAAAACCTCGAGAAGATGTATCATACTGATAGGATGATACACCGAGATCCAAAAGTATTCCATCGAATTTAAAGTCAAAAGAGATATCTTTAAAATTCATTTTTAAAATAACAACGTTCTTGTTTTCTTTAAAAATGTTTTTCAAATGTTCTATAGCAAAAGGATCTCTGTCAACAAGTATCAATTTCCCTCTTTCTGATAATTTTTCTAGAATCTTTTTTGAATGTCCCCCAAAACCCGCTGTCAGATCTAAATATGTTCCATCTCCCCGTATTTTTAAGTTTTCTATTACGCTTTCCACCATTACGGGTTGATGCATAATCAGATTTTCAATTCAATAAAATTTTTTGCTGAAACGAGATCTTTCGTGGTATCGTACACTATATCATAATCAAAGAGCGAAATTATCGTAAGTATATAAGGATCTCTGCATACGATTTTTAATGGTAAACATCTCCTTAAAAATAATCTCTTTATCCCTCTTAGAAGTAATCCTATTTTATAATGGGTATTTTTCAAATTTCTTAGATCTATTATAAGAGGTTTGTTTTGATCCGCCAACATCTGTAAGGTTTCTCTCAAACTTTTAAGATCGTTTAAATCTATGTTTCCAGTTATTTTTAAAAGGGAATATGATACTTTTTTTTCAAGATAGAGTTTCATCATAAACCTACCTTTTTGAATAGATCAATTTTTTCTGATAATAGTTTTCTGTTGAACTCTTCATGAATATCTGGGTTCCAGAAATCAAGTTTATCTTTTGCTCCGACTATTTTTACCTCGTTCTTTAAATTTGCATGATCGAGAAGTTGTTGCGGAATTGATATCCTCCAGACAGAATCTCTTACGACCTTTCTTGAATTAGCAAAGATTGTATTTATGATGATGCTTTTTTCTTCTTCTGATTCAAGTTTTTCTATTTTCTCTTCAAGTTTCAAAAACGAGATTTCAGGATAGATATGCAAAACTTTTTCTCTTCCAGGTATGATGAAGAAAACTTTAGAGTTGAGATTCTCTCTGAATACTGATGGAATGATTATTCTCCCGTTCTCTTCAATGTTAACAATTTTAAATCCGATGAATCTCAACTTTGTTTCCATGGTACTCCATTTTTTACCATTTTTTACCATATTTTACCTTTTTACTCCATTTTGTCAATAGGAAAATTAAAATTTTTTATTGACTTGTAAAAAAACATTCTTATAATAAATTTTATGAAAAAAAGAATTTCGATAATACTGCACAACGAATATATTTCTTCAGGTAAACCTATAATTCTCAATTTCGAAGTTCAAAAAATTAAAATTTTCTTTTTAACTCTGTCTTTTCTTCTCTTATTTTCCTCATCAGTTCTTATATTCTCATACGTTAACAATCTGAACCCTGAATCCTTGATTGAAATTTATTCGAAAAGAGATTTCTACATATCATCGATTGCAAAGAATCTCAATGTTCTTGAACAGAATATCGAGAAGATGAATGTTTTGATCGATTATGAAAAAAAACTGAGAATTCTTGCAAATCTTGATCCTTTATCCGATGATATAAGACAACTCGGTCTTGGTGGTTATCAGATAGAGGATGCGAGATTTAAAAAATTTGATCTTTTAACAAAAAGATTGATAACGAATGTGGATCAAAAAATTATGCATCTTGATAAGATTATAGATTTTGAAAGGAAAAACTTTTCAAAAATAGAAAATGCACTTCAGGAACAATATAAACTTTTAAAACACACACCTTCAATATTCCCAACGAATGGAACTATAATGAGTGGTTTTGGTTACAGATTGGATCCATTTACTAAAACACCTGAGTTCCATACTGGTCTTGATATAGCGAACCAATCAGCTCCTCCAATTTATGCTTCAGCGGATGGAGAGGTTATTTTTGCTGACTATTTGCCTGGATATGGAAAAACTTTGAAGATAGATCATGGTTATGGTTATATAACAGTTTATGCACATTTGAATTCTTTTAAAGTAAAAGTCGGGGATAAAGTAAAAAGGCATCAACTCATCGGTTATATGGGTAGTACTGGAAGATCAACTGGAACACATCTCCATTATGAGGTCAGGATAGCAAACGATAAAGTAAATCCTTTAAATTTCATCGATTTTGATTCTATTATTGAATAGATGGATGTTAGAGGGAAAATCTTTTTAGCTCCCCTTGCAGGAATAACGGATACATATTTCAGAAGGATATGCAAAAAGTTTGGAGCTGATTTCACATACAGCGAATTGATTTCAGCAGATGGGTTGTACAGAAACTCAAAAAAAACTTTTCTGTTGACATATTTTACTGAAGAGGAAAGACCTTTTGGAATTCAAATTTTTGGTAAAGATCCAGAAATTCTTTCAAATGCTACGATGAAACTGAATGAACTTTCTCCAGATTTCATAGATATAAATCTGGGATGTTCTGTAAAAAAGGTGATAAAACAGGGATACGGTTCTGCGTTGCTCAAAGATTTCAGAAATCTGAAGGATGCAATAATTTCAGTTGTTTCTTCAACAAGATTACCGGTATCGTGTAAGATGCGATTAGGATACAATACCGATAAAGGGATTAAAATCGCTCAAATACTTCAGGATTGTGGTGTAACTTTTATAACTGTTCACGGAAGGATTGCAACATCGTTGTTTTCTGGAAAAGCGGATTGGAATTCGATAAAACTTGTTAAGGAAAACATTAACATTCCGGTTGTTGGAAACGGTGATATACAAAATCCGGAGGATGCTGTAAGATTATGGGAAGAATCAAAAGTGGATTCGATAATGATTGGAAGAGCAACTCTTGGAAATCCGTGGATTTTTAAACAGATAAAAGATTATTTGAAAAGCGGGAAATATGAGATACCATCACTTGAAGAAAAGATAAAAGTTTTAAAGGAACACTATAAACTTGCAACAGATGATGGAAAGAAAAAAGAAAACATCTATATAATGAGGAAACATTTTCACTGGTATTTAAAAGGTGTTAAGAATATAAAAATTTTCAAAGAAAGGATTAACAGAACAACCGATTACTCAGAGGTGATGGAGATTCTTGATAAAATACTAAAGAATGGATAGGATTATCTTCGATTACGATGGAATAGCCAATTTATATGACTCTTTTATGAGTATGGTTCCATATAAAATATGGGCAGAAAACATCTATAATGTTTGTAAAGGTTTCAAAGTTAAAGGTAAAGAGTTAATCGATTTGGGTGCTGGAACAGGAAATCTTTCAAAACATCTTTCCGAATATGGATTCAATGTAACTCTCGTTGATCTTTCAATTGAAATGTTAAAAGAAGCGCAAAAGAAAAATTACAGGAATATCTCAACATTTGTTTGTTGTGATATTCTTAAACTAAGTATCAAAAAGAAATTTGATCTTGCAATATGTATGTATGATACTGTAAACCATATTACAGAAGAAAATATAACAATCTTTTTTTCAAATGTATTTAATATCCTTAAAGATGATGCAATTTTTATTTTTGATTTTAACACAGAGTTTGGACTTGATCTTATGTCAAAAAATTCACAGATTCGAGATGGGAATGGTTTTATCTCCTTCTGGGATACCGAATATGATCCGGAAAGTAGAATATGTACTTTGAATTTGAGGATAGAGTTTTTTAATAAGAAAACCGAATCTTTTGTTTTTAGTGAAAGAGCTATATTCCCTGAGGAATTGGAGGATGGTTTAAAAAAAGCAGGTTTTCAAACTGTTGATTTTTACGATTTTTCTACGATGAAAAAATTGAACGATTACTCCGAAAGAGGACTTGTTGTATGCAAAAAATGATTTTTCTTGATTTACATCTACATTCAAAATATTCGCTTGCATCTTCTAAAAATGGTGATCTAAAAAACTTTTCAGAGTTTGCAAAAATGAAAGGGATAGATGTTATTGGAAGTTCCGATATACTTCATCCTTTGATGTTTGAAGATGCGAAAAAAAATTTGAAAGAAATTGGATATGGTGTTTATTCTTACAACGGAACAAAAATTTTGCTTACCACCGAAATCTCTCTCTTCTATAAAGAAGAAACTGGTAAAAAGATACATCTTATGTTAATTTTTCCAGATTTTGAAAAAATCTATAAAGTAAAAAAAATATTTTCTGATTGTTCAAATTTTGATAGTGATGGCAGAGGGATTGTTAAGAAAGATTTAAAAGAAACCGTTGAAATACTGAAGAATATCTCAGAGGATATTCTGATAATACCTGCACATATCTGGACACCACATTTTGGCCTATTTGGGTGTAAATCAGGGTACTCCTATTTACCTGTTAAAAAAGATTTTTTTTCCGCACTTGAAACAGGTCTTTCCTCTGATCCTTTTATGTGTATATCTGTAGATATGATCAAAAACTTTACTTTCGTTTCATTCTCAGATTCCCATTCTCCAGAAAATATCGGTAGAGAATCTACAATTTTAGAATACTGGAAAGATGATATAAGATTTTTAAAAGATATTTTTGAAAACAACAAAATTTTTGGAACTGTTGAGTTTTTCCCTCAGGAGGGAAAATATTTTCTTTCCGGACACAGAAAATGTGATTTCTCAACAGGAGAAAATTTTGAAATCTGCCCTGTTTGTGGGAAAAAATTGACAGAGGGAGTTTTAAGTCGAATAAACAGTTTTAAAAAGAGTGGTAAAATTTTGAATAAAAAGGTCTTCTATTCTCTTCCAATAGAATACTATTATAAGGTTTATAAAAAGAATAAAAAAAAGTTAACATTTTTAGAGTTTTTAAAAATTTTCCCAGAAATGGAGATGAAAACGTTCGCTGATGAAAAAACTTTACTTGATTTTTATGACGAAGAATTTGTAAATTTTTTGTTGAAAGTTAGAAAAAACAGAATAGAATTCTTACCAGGATACGATGGAGTTTATGGACAGATAAAGGAGGTATGATGAAAAGATTGTATGCACCATGGAGAATCAGATATCTTGAAAAGTATGATAAGAAGATGGAAAAATGTATTTTCTGTTTTCCAGAAAAAAAAATGTTGATACACCGTGATAAAAATTTTATCATTATCCTCAACAAATATCCATACACAAATGGACATATAATGGTTGCACCTTTATTACATAATATTAAGTTTGAAGAACTTGATAAAGATAACTTGGTTGGATTGATGGAAGGTGTTCAACTTGGAATAAAAATTTTAAAAAACTCTTACAACCCGCAGGGATTCAACATTGGAATTAATTATGGAAAAGTTTCCGGTGCGGGAGTAGAAGACCATCTCCATATACACATTGTACCGAGATGGTCCGGAGACACAAATTTTATGCCTGTAATCTCAGAAACGAAGATAGTAAGTGAATCTTTTGAAAGTGTAAGGAAGAAATTGAAAAAAAGTTTAAAAGAGGTTTTAAATGGAAAAATTTGAATGGGTCAGTTTTCCAATCAGAGATGAGAGTGTGATTAAAAATTTAATTGCATTTTTGGGTTTTCTTTTGATGATTCTTGTTGGTTTTGTTTATTTGGGAGTTATTGGAATTTTTATTTCTTTGATTGCGGTTTTGATAACATTTTTGCCTTATGTTTTACCAACGAAATACATGATTGATGATAAGAGCATCACGGTAAAGTTTTTTTTTACTACGAAAACCTATGATTTTAAAAATTTTAAATCCTACTATATAGATGATAAAGGGATACTTCTTTCTCCTTTTGAAAAACCTAACCGTCTTGAAAATTTCAGAGGAGTTTATGTGAGGTTTGGCAAACATAGAGATACAGTCGAAAAACTCATAGTATCAAAATATTCAAAATAAGAAAGGTTGACTTTTACCATTTTTATAAATATAATTAAAAACTATGCTTGATGTTAAACTGAAAGAGGATATTCAGAGTATCCATAATATTTTTGAAGATCTGAAAAAACATGTTGATCTTGTTAAATGGGAACAGGATATAAAAAATTTTCAGGAAAAAATGTCCTCTCCAGATTTCTGGAACGATCAAAAAAAAGCTGCTAAAATCAATAAGGATTTAAAAATCTTAAAAAATAGAGTAGAACTTTTTAAAAAGATTGAAAATGATATTCTCTACATAGATGAGTTTGTTGATATAGTTGATGATCAATCGATCGTTGAATTGACAAAAATGGTCAACGATTTGAAAGCACAACTTGAAAATTTAGAAATAGAACTCCTTTTCACAGATGAATTTGATAACTCAAATGCAATTCTAACGATACATCCTGGATCCGGAGGAACAGAAAGTTGTGATTGGGCTGATATCCTTTTGAGAATGTACTTGAGATTTTTTCAAAGAAAAGGTTTTAAAAACAGTATAATCGATTATGAAGCGGGAGATGTCGCAGGTATAAAATCTGTGACCGTTGAAGTTGAAGGTGACTATGCGTATGGTTATTTAAAGTCGGAAATCGGGGTTCATCGTCTTGTAAGGATATCACCATTCGATTCTAACCAGAGAAGGCACACATCGTTTGCAGCAGTTTATCTTCTCCCTGATATTGAAGAGAACACGGACTTTGAACTCAACGAAAACGATCTAAAAATTGAAGCTTTCAGAGCCGGTGGCCCGGGTGGACAGAATGTTAACAAAGTTTCAACAGCTATAAGGATAACACATCTTCCAACAGGTATATTCGCAAAATCACAGACGGAAAGATCGCAGATACAGAACAAAATGAACGCTATGAAAATCTTGAAAGCAAAAGTATATCAATTTTATAAAGAACAGGAAGAAGCAAAACTTCAGGGAAAACTTGAGAAAAAAAGTTCGATAGAGTTTGGAAACCAGATAAGATCTTATGTTCTGTATCCTTATAAAATGATAAAGGATTTAAGGACAAGATATGAGACGAGTGATGTTGATGATGTTCTTGATGGAAACCTTGAAAGGTTTATAAAAGAGTATCTTATAATGAAAGCAAAAGAGAGGAGAGAAAATGGATGAGATGAACATTCTTGAAAAACAGATGCTGGAGAATCTTGAAAACCTTAAAAAGATGAATGTTGAATGTTATAAGTATAATTTTGAATTCACCCATACTATTAAAGAACTCATAGAAAAACAGGATGATTTTCTTGATAAAGATCTTCAGATAAAAATCGCAGGAAGAATAGTTTCAGAAAGAAAACATGGAAAAGTTATCTTCTGGGACATCAAAGATCAACTCGATAGAATACAACTCTATATTAAAAAGGATGTTATCGGTGAAAACAAATTCAATGAGGTAAAATTTTATGATATAGGAGATATTATAGGAGTTACCGGAAAACTTTTTAAAACCCATAGTGGTGAGTTGACAATTTTTGTTCAGGATGTTGAAATACTTTCAAAAGCTTTGAAACCTTTACCTGAAAAATTTCATGGTTTGAAGGATATTGAGATAAGATACAGGAAAAGATATCTTGATCTTATTGTTAACGATGATTCAAAAAAAGTTTTCTTAAAAAGAACCGAGATAATCAACAGAATAAGAGATTTTTTAAACTCAAACGGTTTTGTAGAGGTTGAAACTCCGATATTACAGCCGATATATGGAGGCGCTTTTGCTCAACCTTTTATAACGCATCATAACGCCCATGATATGACTTTGTATTTAAGAATAGCAAATGAACTCTATCTGAAAAGGTTGATCGTTGGAGGTATCAACAGAGTTTATGAGTTTGCAAAAGATTTTAGAAATGAGGGAATAGACAGGACACATAATCCAGAGTTCACCCAGGTTGAATTTTATCAGGCATATGCTGATTATAATGATATGATGGAACTTGTTGAGAATATGTTTTTGAAACTTGTTCCTGAAAAAAAAATAGTTTATCAGAATCAGGAAATATCGTTTGAAAAACCATGGAAACGTATCGATTTTTATGATTCTTTGAACGATGTGGTTGGAGAGGATCTGAAAGGCGCATCTGTTGAAAAGTTAAAAAGTGTTGCGAAAAAATTTGAAGTTGATATTGAAGGTAAAAAAACTTTTGGAAAAATTCTCGATGAACTCTTTTCAGAACTTGTTCAGAAAAAAATAGTTCAACCTTCATTTGTGATAAACCATCCGATCGAAATTTCTCCTCTTGCAAGAAAACATAGAGAAAAAGATGGAGTTGTTGAAAGGTTCGAAGCGATCGTATGTGGAATGGAGATAGGTAATTCCTTTTCAGAGCTCAATGATCCTTTAGATCAAAGAGAGAGATTTTTAAAACAGATTGAGGAGAGGAAACTTGGAGATGTAGAAGCATTTGTGATGGATGAGGATTACATCGAAGCGTTGATGTATGGAATGCCTCCAACTGGTGGAGTCGGAATCGGCATCGATAGAACAGTTATGCTTTTGACTGACAGGGATTCGATAAGGGATGTCGTTCTCTTTCCACTTTTAAAACCTGAAAAATGAACTACTCTTTTTTTATAGCGTTAAAACATCTTTTTGGTGCAAGAAAAACTTTTTTTGGTTACATTGTTACAGCAATAGCCATAGGTGGAGTATTCATTGGAGTTGCAGCGTTGATCGTTGTTCTTTCTGTTATGAACGGATTCCAGAAGGATGTTAAGGAAAGAATAGTTGATGTTAATTCCCACATCATAGTTTTAAAATATTTCAACGAGCCGATAGATAACTATAAGGAAATAGAAGACAGTTTAAAAGTTTTTGATGATGTTGTTAGTATTACACCTTTTATCTATTCAAAAGGTCTGATCCAGTTTGAAAACTGGACGAATGGAATAATCATAAGAGGTTTCTGTCTCGAAGACAGTGTCACCTACAAAATTTTCAAAAAACACTTGAAATTCGGAAGATTTCCTGAAAAGGATGATGAATTGATTCTGGGAGTTGATCTTGCAGAAGAATTAAGAGTTCACACAGGAGATATAGTAAGAATAGCAACCCCTTTTGGTTCAACAGAAACTTTTGGTTCTTTGATTCCAAAGATCAGTGAATTTACCGTAACGGGGATATTCGATGCAGGAATGTACCAATATAATGCTGAACTTGTTTATATACCTTTAAAGAAAGCATCTGAAATTTTTGGCCTCAAAGGTAAAGTTACTGGACTTGAATTGAGAATAAAAGATATATACAACGCACCGAAGGTTGCAAAAAAAATTGAAAAAAAACTTGGTTATCCATATCGAACGAACAACTGGATAGAACTCAACGGATCACTATTCGCTGCACTTGCTCTCGAAAAGAAAATAATGTTTCTTCTGTTACTACTTGTTGTTATAGTTGCTGCGTTCAATATAATCACAACATTGATTATGGTTGTTATGGAAAAAACAACAGAGATCGGTGTTTTAAAAACTCTGGGACTTTCCGAAAAAGATATTTTAAGGATATATATCTATCAGGGACTTATTATCAATATAATTGGAACGATAGCAGGACTAGTACTCGGGTTATTTTTATGTTTTCTGCTTTCAAAGTATAAGTTTATTGATCTTCCTGGAGAAGTTTATCTTTTGGATAAACTCCCAGTTGATGTTCAATTCTGGGATGTAATTTTTGTTTTGATTCTTACCTCTGTTGTTTCAATTGTATCGACTATTTATCCAGCGTACAAGGCATCAAAAATGGATCCAGTAAGAGCGATAAAATATGAATAGTATTTTTAAAATAGTCGACTTAAAAAAATCATATTTTGTAAAGGACAAAAAAATCGATGTTTTAAAAGGAATAAATCTTGAAATCGAAGAGGGAAAAATCACTTTTATTCTTGGACCTTCAGGTGCTGGTAAGTCAACACTCTTACATATCCTTGGAACACTTGATTCCCCGTCGGATGGAAAGGTGTTTTTTAGAAATGAACTGATACATTCACTTGATGATAGAAGCAAAGCGAGATGGAGAAATCAAAAGATCGGTTTCATCTTTCAGTTTCACTACCTTTTAAACGAGTTCCTTGCATACGAAAATGTGATGCTTCCACATCTTTTTTTAACAAAAA
The DNA here is from genome assembly GCA_037481815.1 of Caldifarciminota bacterium. Classification (GTDB taxonomy): domain Bacteria; phylum Hydrothermota; class 32-111; order 32-111; family 32-111; genus 32-111. Next base: position 252,863 of record JBBFKX010000002.1, on the reverse strand, counting down.
ATTTTTTTAAATCGAAGAAAAAATCTATAGAACTTTTAGACTCACTTTCTCTCTCTGATAGGATTTACCATAAACCCAACGAACTTTCTGGCGGTGAACAACAAAGAGTTGCAATAGCAAGGGCTCTAATCAATGATCCCGAAATCATCCTCGCAGATGAACCAACTGGAAACCTGGATTCGAAAAATTCTGAAAATATTATGGAAATTTTCAAAAAAATAAATTTTGAAAGAAAAACAACTTTTCTTATAATAACCCATAACGAAGAACTTGTAAAACATGGTGATAGGGTTGTTAAACTTGTGGATGGTGTAATTCAGGATTTTTGAAATTTTCCAAATTTCTGTTCAAGGTAAGCCAAGATCTTTTCTTTATCTGTTATCGAATTTTTGATCGCAAAATAGTTACCCTCTTTTATCATCTTTCCAACGAGTGGACCAGGTTTTATTTTGAATTTTTCAAGGATATCTTTACCGGATATAAAATTTATTTTTTTATCTTTAAGTTTTTTTTCAAAAAGTTTTATGTCCTGATAAAGTTTTATATACCTTTCATCGAAGATACCTTCGCTTGATAGTTGATCAGCCATAGAAACTAAAAAAAGACCTTCAAGATCATCCCCATTATCTTTTAAAATTTTATAAAGTCCTTTCTCTGTTAAATTTTTGGAATTTAAAAGATAATGTGGTCTCATATGATTTTTGACGAGTTTTTGAATCCTTTTTGTTTCTTCATTTGAGAGTTTTAAACTCTCCTTTAAAACTTTTTCAACATAAATTGAAGAGAGAAGATCATGGTTAAAAAATGTCTGTCTTTTATTTAAAATTTTAAAGGATTCAGGTTTTTTTATATCATGAAAAAAAGATGCTAAATAAACTTCATAATAATATTTTTTGAAATAAACTTTCCATTCCTCTGGAACATTTTGTTTTGAAATTTTTTTTGCAGCAAAAACTGTGTTTATAAGATGGTTCAACAAATATCTGCTTTTAAATTTTTTATGAACGAAATTTTTGGTTTTATCGACTTCGGGAAAAATTATTTCAAGTATACCATAATCCTTTAAATCTTTGAAAATCGTTTCACCATTTTCATATGATAAAATTTTTTTTAATTCAAAAGAAATTCTTTCCTTTGCAACATTTTTTAAAAGATATTTACTTTCGAGGATAAAATTTCTTAATCCTTTTGAAAATTTGAAATTAAGTTCATATCTGAATCTGAACGCTCTCAAAATTCTTAAAGGATCATCTTTAAAGGAATTTTCATTTGATAATCTTATAATTTTTTTTCTTAAATCTTTTTTGTAACCGTGGGGATCGATTATGTTTCCCTTATTGTCCATTGCAATACTGTTTATTGTAAAATCTCGTCTTTTTAAATCGTCGGTTAAAGATTTTGCAAAAGTGATATCAATTTGTTTCCCTTCAATAAAAAATCTTAAAGTGTTGAACCTATCGTTAACAATGATGGGTTTCACTTTTAAATTTGATAATTCTTTTTCAAAGTTTTCCGTTATCACTAAAACATCAAAATCTTCAAAATCTTTTTTTCCTAAAAGAAAATCTCTAACAAAACCGCCAACAAAAAAGTAATTCTCATTTTTAAAAGATTTTAGAAAATGAAGGATCTCTTTTTGAGGGAGATTGCGGTCAATAATAGATTTCATCATATTTTTCTTTAACGATTTTCAAAATTTCTTCTTTTGAATATAAAAATTCTTTTGTTCTTAAAAGGTATTCTTCTGTTAATTTTACCAGAAATTCTTTCTTCTGATTTTCATCGGGTTCAGGGCTATCAACTATTTCACTTCCCCTTCTTCCATCGAGTTTTAAAAATCCGTCTTTTTCAAGTTCATAGTATGCCCTTGCAACCGTGTTGATCGAAACTCCCAGCATTGATGCAAGATCTCTTATACTCGGGATCTTTACTCCTTTTGAAAGTTCTTTTGATATTATCATTCCTTTCAGTTGATTTTTTATTTGCTGGTAGACAGGAATTGGTGATTCTGTGTCTATCAAAATATTCATTTTTCCTCCATTTTGTATCTATTATATATACAAAAAATAATTTTTCAACTTGATTTATTGATTTAAACTTATTTTTTGTTAAAATTATAATAAAATGGAGGAATTATGAGAAAATATTTTGTTTTCGTATTATCCTTTGTTTTTTTTATCTATTTAAATTCAACTGTTATAGATTATAAAAAAACTATTCCTTTAAAACATAGTGAAAATAATTCTGGAGATGGTATAGATATTTATGAGTCAATTACTGATCCTTTGGAATGGTATCAAGCATATGCTGAATTTGCAGTTGGACTTGCTTCATGTAATCTTTATTCTGATCTTGAGATACATGTGATCTATGACACCGATTCGGTTATTCAGGGTGAATCGTTGCGTGTTAAGATTATCACAAAACCAGTTAAGGGTTCAAAACCGGTCATATATTCAAATTTTGGTGCGTGTGCTGGAGTGGGTATAAAAACAAGATTGTTTGGACTTTTGGGCGGGACATGGGCAACTGGTCCATCATTGGGATTTGATTTCAATCTAAATATAGAATCGAGTGATAATCCTCCATTTTATCCTGGAGAAAAAGCAAAAGGTGATGATTATATTGATTTTTTAAGTTTGATTCCAGATATAAAAGGTGCATCTTCAAGTGGTGGTAAAGTTGCTACAATAGTCGATAGTGATGGGGATACTTTGAGTGTTATTCCAAAAGATGATGGTTCTTCTGGTGCTTCAGATGTTTTAGGACTTTTCGATATATTATCATTAAAACTTTGTGGAGGATTTAAAATTGAAAATGGAAAGGTTTTAATGTTAACCGAGGGTGATGGAAGTATTATTAAATCTCCGATCTATTTAAGAACCATAAATAGCAGAGAGGATACCTTATTTTTGAAAGTTTATGTTGATTCTTTTGCTTTACAAAACTCACAAGGATATCTATATATAAGAAATCCATACTATAATATTGATCTCTATAGAAGAATCGGACTTGCTCTATCATCATTCGGGATCACTATCGCTTCAACATATTGGATTGATAACGATTTTTATGAGTTTCTTGGTGTTAGAAGTCTTGTCTGGGATATACCGGTATCTGAATATGATAAGTATATACAGATTCCAATAAAGGTCGTTGGAGAACCTTTGTTCAGACCAGATTTGAAAATTGACAAGATTCTAGTTTTTTCTGTTGATAATTGGGGACATCCTGTACTTTTCACCCAGGCAGGAATTTCAACTCAAATAGGAATCTCTTATTCAAACATCGATGATCATAATATGTCAGATAAAACCATTATAAGAATTGTCATTGATAATATTGATACTTTAGAGGTTGAAACAGATTCTTTATACCCAACAGGCTATGGGTGGGCTTTTGTTAATTATACATTTTCTACACCTGGTGATCATTACATAACTGCAGAAATCAATCCTGATAGAAATGTGGAAGAGATAGTTTATACCAATAACACCTATTCTTTTGTTGAAACAGTTGTACCACCAACGAAATTATTAACGGTGACATTGCTTGATTCTTTGAATAAAGCTTTCATGGATGTGAAGAGTTTCACGATAAGTTCAAACGATGGAGTGAAAGAATTTTACCCTTCTTTGAATTGTTTTACAGCAAATTGTCCAGGAAACGACACTGTTTTATGTAGTGCTATTCCAGACTCAACTTCGAACTATGCTCCAACCTCATTTTATATTGTTACAAACAACATTCCGATAACAGGATATGTTGATACTGTATCTATGAATGTTTATTCAACACTCGAAGGTAAAGTTTTTAACACCAAAGGGGATCCCATTTCAAACGCGAAAGTTTCTTTGGGAAGTTATAATGTGATCACTGATAGCATTGGATATTTCAAATTCAAAAGAGTAATGCCTCTTTCAGATACCACATTCAAATATCTTGTTAAAGTCACACACCCTGCTTTTCAACCCTTCTATACTTACATTCATGTTGGTTCAAATCAACATCTAGCAAAAGAATTTTTTCTGAACAGTTATGATACCATCCCTCCAACTGGAACAAGGACCTATGTTGATAACTACTATTATAGTAACGGAAAATATATCGTTAGTTGGTTAAAAACTCCAAAGGTAAAATTCAAAGCAACTGACAACTATTCAGGATTTTATTCAGTTTTGATCAGAACAAACCTTTTGCCATGGAGTGAATTCAACATTAAAAATGTTGGAATTGATAGTTTTATAGTGATCGATCTACCTCTCGATAAGCCAGCAACAAATGGTTGGACATACTACTGGTATTCTTTTAAGGATCTTGCTGGAAACCAATCAACACCTGTTAAGGATTCTCTTATAATGGTTGTAAATGGACCAAATGGAAACATAGTTAATCCTGATACGATAGTATTTTCTCCAAAAGTTTCGATGAATCTTGTTGCAACAGATTCTTTTTTCCCTGTTAGATATGTTGAGACAGGTGTTAATGGATACCTCGATTATACAAAATACGATCTTCCTTATACCACAGACAGGATAAGTATTGATATACCATCTGAACCTGGAGTTTATACTGTCTATGTAAAATTTTTCAACAGTGAAAAAATAGAAGGCGATAGAGTTGAAAAAACTATAAATTTTGTTGAAAGAGGAAGTTTAACTATAAACGATGATTCTGAATATACTAACAACACAAATGTTACGGTAAAAGCTTTTCCAAAGATCATAACATCAAGTAATACAACTTATGAGTATGAGTATGGAGGAATGCCTTTAGCACAATCTTTTATACCTCATACTGATAAAATTTCAGCGATCGGAATAGTTACAAAGAATGTAAATTCACCTGGTATTTATGCTGCAATCTATTCTGATACACTATCGGGTTCTTATCATATCCCGAACAGAATGTTAGGTTATGGTTTCCTGCCACCTGTATCCGATTCTTCCTGGAAATATATAAGTTTAAATCCTCCAGTTAATGTTGATCCAGATTCGCTTTATCATATTGTTCTTTACACTGATCTTTTTGGTTCAACTTTTAATGGTGTTTGTATGGTAAGTTATATGAACCCATATCCTGATGGACAAACCTATTATTCACCAACAGCGGGCAACTGGTATCCTTATGGTGGTGTTGTAACAGACCTTGCGTTTAAAATATATTCAGCTCCAGATTCTTTATGGATATCAAACTATGAAAACTTTTCTTTAAGAAACACTTACTTTTCAAACTATGAGAACATAAACTGGTCTTTGACTACAAACCAGGGAAGTAAAACAGTATATGGACAGTTTTTTAAAAACGGATTAGGTTTTGGGAAAATATACGATAACATTATTTTTGACAATCAACCACCATACAACTGTTCACTTTCAGTAAACCACGGTGCTCTGTTTACAACTCTCCCATACTGTACAGTGGATCTATATGCTTATGATGACCTTTCAAAAAGTATAAGTGCAGAGGTGAATGGAGTGATCGTTCCAGTAACTACAGGTCTTGTTTTCCCATTTGCCGATACACTTGAGGGAACCAAAGGTATATCGGTCAGATTTAAAGATGAGATGGGTAACTGGTCTTCAACGATAACAAAATATATCGATTATGACAAAGATGGAATCAATTTTAATCCACTTTTCAACAATTCAACCTCAAGGTATGTTTCTACAAGATATCCAACACTATATTTGAATGTTTCAAAATCTATAGTTCCTGATTCTGTTAGATTTTCTGAAAATATAATAGATAAAGGAATTTTCAGACCATATCAACCAACATACCAGTGTACTCTTCTTGCTGATAGAAGGGATCACAATCTTTTCATAGAGGTTAAAGATAACTATGGAATTGTTTCGAAAGCAACACTTTTTGCTACAGTTGATTCAACAAAGCCGTATGGAATTTCAGGACCTGTTGTTGATGAGGGTACAATGATACCTTATAAAAACAATCTGAATTTTTCGTGGAACGGTATACCAAAAGATGATGAGAGTGGTATAAAGGGACTTTATGTTTCCTTAAAAACATCAGATCACCAAACGGTAAAAGTTTGCACTCTTAACACTTTTGCTAATGGAGCATCAATAAGTGGAGTCGTAAGATATGTGAATTATCACATACATCTTTTTGCGGAAAACAACGCAGGTATATTTTCTGATGTTTTAGAGTCAGATGGTATAGTTTTAAATTCGAAACCAACAGATCTTATACTTCTTTCACCTGTAAATGGAGAGATTGTTTCTAATAGGCCGACGTTGTCGATGACCGCTTCTGATGCTGATCCTGATACAGTTTTGAAATATCATATTGAAATATCTACTGATTCTTTATTTTCAAACATAGTAAGAGATTTCGATATGAGAGTTGATTCATCTTTATGGAGTAAACCTGCTTATGCTTCCGGTGAAATCGCTTCGATAACCCTTAACGAACAGAATGAACTTGAAATTGGAAAAACCTACTTTTGGAGAGCTTTTGTGTATGATCCTTTATCATCAGCGTATCAAACAGGTGGATATTTTGTTTGCGGTTATCAGGGATTTGAGCAAGCATACAACCTTGGAAGAAATGATACAGTTTTTAAAATGGACCTTGTTAATGGTTTTAACTTTGGAAAGGATGTGAAAATCAAAGTCAACGTTCCAGTATTTGATGAACTCAAACTTTATATAGTTGATAATAAAGGTTCATTTGTAAAAACGATTTTTGATAGTAAGATTGAAAGAGGTGGTTATATATTCAAATGGAACTTAAAAAACCATTCAAACTCTTATGTATCGAAAGGAACTTATTTTCTTGTTGGAGAGTTAAAAAATAAAAATAAAAAAATAAAGGAAAAAATCCTGTTGTTGAAATGAAAAATTAAATGTTGACTTAAAGATTATCATAAATATAATAATTGAATGAATTTTATAATTGCGATAGATGGACCTGCTGCAAGTGGTAAGACAACTACAGCAAAAGGTGTTGCAAAAAAGTTAAACATAACCTACCTAGATACAGGTGCAATGTATAGAGCGTTCGCTTACTATGTTCTTTCAAAAAATATTGATCCACAGGATGAAGATGCAATAAATCAAATCGTCGATAATGTTAAAATAGAACTTGAAAATAACGCAGGCGAATTGAAAATTCTTTTAAATGGCGAAGACATAAGTGATAAAATAAGAAACGAAAAAATCTCTCAAACAGCATCCAAAGTATCTACATTTTCTAAGGTGAGAGAACGACTTGTAAAACTACAGAGAGAGATGGGGAAAAAGTACTCGCTCGTGGCTGAAGGAAGAGATATTGGAACGGTCGTTTTTCCAGATGCTGATTTAAAATTCTTTTTCGATTGTTCTGTTGAAGAAAGGGCAAAAAGACGATACAAAGAGTATATCGAAAAAGGTATAGATGTTGATTTTGAAAAATTGAAACAGGAAATTATCGATAGAGACAACAGGGACAGAAACAGAGAAAATGCACCTTTAAGAATGGCAGAAGATGCTATTCTGATTGATACTACTAATCTGAGTAAGGAGGAACAGATAGACATTGTTATCCAGGAGGCGAAGAAGCGCAAGGCAGGCGTATAATTTTATATATTTCCTTGCCAATTTCTATTACCATTTTTTACTCGGTGCAAAGGTAAAAGGTAAAATAAAATTAAAAGAAAGAAAGTTAATTCTTGTTGCCAACCATAGGTCGTTTAACGATCCACCACTTGTTGGTACCTTTGCCTATTCTTTTAGAAGAAGTTTTGATGTTTATCTTCTTGCAAAAAAAGAGTTGTTCCAGATAAACCCATTTTTTACAAAGATTTTAAAAATCTTGCATGCGATTCCGCTTGATAGAACAGGTATGGATGCAACAGCAATAAAAAAGGCGCTGGAAGCACTTGAGAATGAAAACTATCTTGTAATCTTTCCGGAAGGAACAAGGAATAAGACTGATAAACTACTTGAAGGTAAAAGTGGTGTAGGGTATATCGCTTTAAAGAGTAGAGCGAAAATCATTCCAATATTTTTAAAAAATACTGACAAACCATTTTTAAGACAACTTTTAAGATTGGATAGAATCGAATTGATCGTTGGTGAACCGATAGTGTTACCTGAGTTACCACCAAATTCAAAAAATTCAAAGATCGTGACTTCAATAATAATGAAAGAAATCGAGAGGCTTGGAAATGAAAATCATAGTTGCTAAAAATTCTGGATTCTGTTTTGGTGTTAAAAGGGCGATGAAAATAATTGAGGATCTTGAGAGGGACTCAAAAGAAAAACCTTTATACACCCTTGGCCCGATCATACATAATCCTCAGGTTGTTGATAGTTTGAAAGAAAAAGGGATTTTCCCTTTAAAAGATGTTTCAGAGATGAAAGATGGGAAATTGATTTTGAGGACACATGGTGTTGAGAAGGAACTTTTAGAAAAATTAAAAAGAAAAAAGATCGAGTATATTGATGCTACATGTCCATTTGTTGCGAATGCACACAACTATGCTATAAAACTTTTTAAAGAAGGTTATCAGGTTATTATATTCGGGGAAAAGGATCATCCAGAAGTCCTTGCGATCAACAGTCAGATAGACAACAAAGGTATTGTAATTGAAAAAAAAGAGGATGTAAAACATACTTTTAATATTAAAGCAAGAAAGATCGGCATAATATCTCAGACAACCCAATCACTTGAAAAGTTCAAGGAGATTGTGAACGAACTGATGGAACATTTTAAAGAGATATATGTGGTTAATACAATCTGTAGTGCAACATCTTTAAGGCAGAGATCAGCGATAGATGTTGCCAAAAAGGTTGATCTTATGCTTGTAATAGGTGGAAAAAACAGCGGGAATACAAAAAGGTTGTATCAGATATGTTCCCAGTTGAACAAAGATACCTTCCATATTGAAACATCAAAAGAACTTGAGAGTTTGAAAAATAAAATTTTAAAAAGCGAAAAAGTGGGAATAGTTGCAGGTGCATCAACACCTGACTGGATAATAGAGGATGTAAGAAAATATTTAAAAAAAATAGATAAGGAGGAAAAGAAAAATGGAAGAAAAAAGAAATGAATCGGTCGAAATCATCATCAACAGAGATTTTTCAGCAGAGCAGATGAAAAAACTCTATGATGATTCATTCAAAAGTTATGACCTTGATATTTTCTCAAAAAAGGATGAGGATGAACAATCAAGGGTTGTTAACGGAAGAGTGGTCAGAATAACAGACAAAGATGTTATCATCGAAGTTGGTTTAAAATCTGAAGGTGTCATACCTCTTTCAGATTTCAGTGAACCTGAAAAGGTTAAAGTGGGAGATATAGTGCCAGTTTTTCTCGAGGCATTTGAGAATGAGGATGGTTTTGCTGATATATCTCTGAAAAAGGCTCAGTTTATCAATATCTGGCCAAAAATAAACGAGTCATATGAAAAGGGGACGAACATAACTGGAATAATCAAAAAACAGGTCAAAGGTGGAATGATCGTTGATCTGATGGGAGTTGAGGCATTTTTACCTGGTTCACAGATAGATCTTCAGCCTGTTGAGGATATGAATGCTCTTATTGGTTTAAAAACAGAGTTCAGGGTTATAAAGTTAAACTATAAGAGAAGAAACATAGTCGTTTCACGAAGGTTGATACTTGAGAGTGAAAAGGAAAGCAAAAAGTTTGAATTCTTAAATAATCTTAAAGTTGGTGATATTGTTGAAGGTGTTGTAAAAAATATAACAGATTTTGGTGCTTTTATCGAAATTGAAAAGGGAGTTGATGGGCTTCTTTATATAACAGATATGTCGTGGGGAAGATTGGTTCATCCTTCAGAAATTTTGAGTTTGAATGATAAGGTCAAAGTCGTTATAACAGCGATCAACAGGGAAAAAGGAAGAATCAATCTTGGTATGAAACAGTTGACTCCATATCCATGGGAAAACATTGAAGAAAAATATCCAGTTGGTAGTAGGGTCAAAGGAAAGGTTGTCTCAATAGAAGATTATGGAGCATTTGTTGAAATAGAAAAAGGTGTTGAAGGTCTGATTCACATATCAGAGATGTCCTGGACACAACATGTAAAAAAACCACAAGAGATAATGCAGGTTGGTGATACTGTTGAAGCGATAGTTCTCAGTATAGACAAAAAGAATGAAAGGATATCTTTGGGTTTAAAACAGTTGAGTGATAACCCTTATGATAGTATCAGTGTTGGCCAGAAGGTTAAAGGAAAGATCACAAAGATTCAAAAATTTGGTGCATTCGTTGAAATATCTCCAGGAATAGAAGGCCTTTTACACATCTCAAATATCTCATGGGATAACAAGGTTTCGAAAATTGAGGATCTTTATAAGGTTGGCGATGAGGTCGAATGTGTTGTTGTTAACATCGATAATGAAAAACAGAGGATCTCTCTTGGGATAAAACAACTTCAAAAGGATCCTATCGAGAATTATAGAGAAGGAGACATAGTAAAAGGAAAAATCACAGAAATAAAAGATAAAAGTATATATGTTACACTTGATGATGGAGTAAAGGGGCTGATTCCACAGAGATTGATAGCAAAACAGTCCGAGAACCTTTCAAACGAGTATGTTAAAGATAGTGAAATTGAACTTAAGGTTGTCGATATCGATGTTGAAAAGAGAAGAATAATTTTCACAGATAAGACAGAGTAGGTCTATTATGAAAAAAAATAAATTTCCTAAATTTATAGTTGTGACCGGAGGAGTGTTAAGTGGTGTAGGAAAAGGTATTGCTACAGCATCTATAGGAATGATACTTAAAAATTATGGTTATAAAGTTACGACTATAAAGATTGATCCGTATATAAATTTTGATGCTGGAACTTTAAGACCTACCGAGCATGGTGAGGTATGGGTGACAGATGATGGTGGTGAGATAGATCAGGATCTTGGAAATTACGAAAGATTTTTAAACCAGCATTTCAGTAAAAAAAATAATATCACAACAGGACAGGTCTACTCAAAAGTTATCGAAGATGAAAGGAAGGGAAAATTTTTAGGACAGACGGTTCAACTCATACCGCACATTTCGGATGAGATAAAAAGAAGGATCAAAGAGATAGGAAATGGATATGAATTTGTTTTGATAGAAATTGGCGGAACGATAGGGGATTATGAAAATATCCCCTATCTTTTTGCTGTAAAATCACTTGAACGGGAGATAGGAGAAGAGAATGTAAAATATGTTCTTATAACCTATCTTCCAACACCGAAACACATTGGAGAGATGAAAACGAAACCAACACAACAGGCGATAAAACTCCTCTCCGAACATGGAATTTTTCCAAATTTCATCCTTTGCAGAGCAAAGGAACCTCTTGATAGTGTGAGAAAGAAAAAAATTGAAATATATGCGAACATAGATTCTGAACATGTAATTTCTGCTCCAGATATTGATACACTTTACAGGGTTCCTTTAAATTTTGAAAAAGATGAACTTGGAAAAAAGATTTTGAAAGAGTTTTCATTAAAAGCAAGAAAAAGACCTGATTGGAGTTTTCTCGAAAAAACGGTTAACATCATCGAGAATCCAAAAGATATTATCAATATTGCAATGGTAGGGAAATACATCGATATAGGAGAATTTTCTTTAAAAGATTCATACATTTCTGTTGCCCAGGCACTGGAGCATTCCGGTGCGAAAAACGATTGTGGTGTAAAAATCGATTGGATTTCAGCACAGGATGTTGAGAACGGAAAAATTGACAAAAAGGATCTTAAAAAATATAATGGATTCATCGTTCCAGGTGGATTTGGAAAAGATGGAGTTGAAGGTAAAATAAAAGTTATAAGATTTGCAAGAGAGAACAACATACCTTATCTTGGTCTATGTTTTGGTATGCAACTTGCTATAGTTGAATTTGCAAGAAATGTTTGTAAACTTGAAAACGCAAACTCTGTTGAAATAGATCCTTATACGAAATACCCTGTGATCCATTTCATAGAAAATCAGAAAAATGTTATCAAAGAATCAAGGTATGGTGGAACGATGAGACTTGGTGCATACGCTGCACATCTTGTGGAAGGAACACTTGTGTACAGATTGTATAAAGAAACCGGAAGAATAGATGAAGATAAATATTATATTGAAATTTTGAAAAAAGATAAGGAAAACAGTTTTCGTCTTGGTTATATTGAAAAAGATAAACCGGTTATTCTTGAGAGACATAGACACAGATATGAGGTGAACAACCAGTTCGTTGAAACACTTGAAAAAAATGGAATAATTTTTTCAGGATATCACAACGTATCAAAGGATGAAAAGTTGATGGAGTTTATAGAGTTAAAGAATCATAGGTTCTTTGTTGCAACACAATCACATCCCGAATTCAGATCAACTATATTTTCTCCATCCCCTCTTTTCTTTGGTTTTGTAAGAGCATCTTTGAAATTAAAACTTGACTTAAAAAAATAAAATAATAAAATAAATTGTATGGCTGAAAGATTAGGAGAACTTTTAATAAGTGCTGGAATCATAAATAACCAGCAACTCAATGAAGCATTAAAAGTTCAAAAACAGACAAACAAAAAATTAGGGACAGTTCTTGTTGAACTCGGATACACTTCTGAAAAAAAACTTATCGAATTTCTTTCAAAACAGTATAAAGTTCAGGCAGTTAACCTCGAAGAGATTCAGGTTGATGAATCTTTGCTTCAAATAATTCCAGGTAAACTTGCAAGACAGCATACGATTTTTCCAGTGAGAAGAGAGGGCAAGACGCTTTACCTTGCGATGGCTAATCCTGCGGACATGTTTGTTATACAGGACATTCAGTTTACGATTGCACACACGATTATCCCTTTGATATCATCTGAAAGATCGATTCTTGAATTCATCGATAGGTATTATCCCAAAGAGGATGATATTGAAGTTGATATAGACAACCTTGATAACATCGATCTGAACGATATAGTTGAAGAGAATGTTGAAGTCATAAAAAAGGATGAAAATGAAAAAGCGGATGAGGTTGTGAGTGATCTTGCAGCATCAGTTGATAGTGGACCAATAGTCAAAATAGTAAACAACCTTATCACTAAAGCGGTAGAAGAGGGTGCATCTGATATACATATTGAGCCATACGATCAATCGTTAAGGATTAGGTACAGAATAGATGGAGTTTTAAGACCTATAGAAAATCCTCCAAAATGGCAATTCAGAAAATCTATCGTTTCAAGAATAAAAGTTATGGCTCATATGAAACTTCAGGAAGCGAGATTACCTCAGGATGGTAGGATAAAGGTAAAAGTTCATGGAAAACCGATAGATATCCGTGTTGCGACAGTCCCTACGATGTATGGCGAAAAGGTTGCTATGAGAATCCTTGATAGAGAAAAGGTTGATTTTGAATTCGATAAACTTGGTTTTGATCCAGATCTTGAAAAAAAATTGATGAAATCATTAAGAAACCCTGTTGGGATAATATTGATAACCGGTCCAACAGGTTCAGGAAAAACAACAACACTTTATACATGTCTTTCAAAGATAAACAGTCCTGAGATAAACATAACCACCGCAGAGGATCCGGTAGAGTTCTCACTTGACGGTGTGAACCAGTTACAGGTTGCAGAGTCGGTTGGATTAACTTTTGCATCAGCATTAAGAGCGTATCTCAGACAGGATCCAAATGTTATAATGGTTGGAGAGATAAGAGATAGAGAGACAGCGGAAATCGCTATAAGAGCATCTTTGACAGGACACCTTGTTTTATCATCAGTTCACACAAATTCAACCGCTGGAACTATAACAAGATTGATAAATATGGGAGTTGAACCGTTTTTAATATCTTCAACTGTAAACTGTATAGTATCACAGAGATTGTTGAGAAGGATCTGTGAGAACTGTAAAATTCCACATAACATATCTGATGAAGAGTTGAATCGTCTTGGTTTTTCACCTGAAGAGATCGGGGGAGCGAAACTTTATAAAGGTGCTGGATGTGAAAAATGTGGTGGAACTGGTTATAAGGGAATGGTTGGAATCTTTGAGGTTATGGATATAACACCTGAAATAAGAAAAGCGATAATGAAAAAATTGACAACCGATGATCTTGAAAAAATTGCTATCGAAAATGGTTTGGTAACGATGAGAGAGGTTGCTTTAAGAAAACTGAAACAGGGTGTAACAGATATACTTGAGGTTGTAAAGGAGACCGCTTTAAGGTAATATGCAAACACTTGCAAATCTTTTCACTTCAGCAGGAATTTTGAACAGGGAACAGGTTGGAAAGGTATTTGAAAGACAGAAAGAGACCGGTGAATCTTTTATAAAGTCGGTTGTGAGTTTAGGTTTTTCCACAGAAGAGAAAATCGCAAAATTTCTTGCAAAATATTTTAAAACCGAATTTATTCTCATTGATAAAGAAGAGATTCCCATTCAAATATTGAATCTTATACCAGAGGAACTCGCAACAAAACATATGATGATCCCATACAAGAAAACCGGGAATATGCTCTTTCTTGCGATGGTGAATCCTGCAAATCTCAACGCTATAGATGATGTTAAATTCAAAACTGGACTCGATGTCATTCCTGTTGTTACAACTGAAAATTCACTCCAGAAAGCACTCGGTAAATACAGGGAAGCACAAACTCAGGTGAGTGAGTTCTCAGAAGAGGATGATATAGATATAGATCTTGATATTGACGAAGAAGTAAATCTTGACATAGATGAGGATATTACTCTTGGAGACGATGATGTAGAGGTTGTTGGAGAAGCTGATTCGAAAGAGATAGTTATCGATGGTGCTTCCGCAGCGGAGGACAAGCCGGTTGTTAAAATTGTAAACTATATTTTTACAAAAGCTGTTGAATTGAAAGCGTCCGATATACATATCGAACCATTTGAAAATTATTTGAGAGTTCGACTGAGAGTTGATGGAGTTTTAACTGAACTTATAAGACCCCCATACGAACTGAAGGCAGGAATAGTTTCAAGAATAAAATTGATGTCAGAACTTGATATTGCAGTCCATAACATCCCGCAGGATGGAAGAATAAGGTTGAAGGTCTACGATAAACAGATAGACCTCAGAGTTTCAATTATACCTGTGCTTTTTGGTGAAAAGGTTGTTATGAGAATACTCGATAAATCAGCATTACAACTTGAGATGACTAAACTTGGATTTGAGCCGGACAACCTCGAAAAATTCCAGGCAGCCATACATAAACCTTACGGAATAGTTCTTGTCACAGGTCCAACAGGTTCGGGAAAATCAACAACACTATATTCTGCTCTATCATCTCTGAATACCCCGGATATACAGATAATGACAGCAGAGGATCCAATAGAGTATAATCTTTACGGAATAAATCAGGTGCAGGTCAACCCGGATATTGGCTTCACTTTTGCATCCGCTTTAAGAGCATTTTTGAGACAATCACCAAACGTGATACTCGTTGGAGAGATAAGAGATACAGAAACAGCGGAAATCGCGATAAGAGCAGCACTCACAGGTCACCTTGTTGTTTCAACGATTCACACAAACGATTCACCTTCAACAGTCAACAGATTGATAGATATGGGAATAGAGCCATTTCTTGTGTCAGCAGCTTTGAATCTGATACAGGCGCAGAGGTTGCTCAGAAAGGTGTGTGAAAAGTGTAGAAAACCGATTGTTTACGATGAGGAAACCTTAAGGGATTATGGAATTGATCCTATGATTTTGAAAGGTCATCAGGTTTATGAAAAGGGAGATGGTTGTGATTTTTGTGGTGGAAAGGGTTATAAGGGAAGGTTGGCTGTAACAGAGGTTATGCCGATCTCTCCAAAACTCAGAGAGATGATTTTAGCAAGAGCATCAACTGCCGAACTGAGAGAGCAGGCGAAGAAAGAGGGTATGAAAACTCTAAGAGATGATGCTTTGATAAAAGTAAAAAAGGGTTTAACTACTATAGAAGAGGTTATAAGAGAAACAGCTGTAATGGAATAGGAGGTTTATAGATGTCACCTTTACCTTCAATAGTTCAACTTTTAACTGAGATGGTCGAAAGAAAAGCATCAGATTTACATATAACAGCAGGACTACCTCCATGTATCAGAATCGATGGAGAGATAGTTCCGATGAACTATGATGTTTTGAAACCACAGGACTGTGAACAACTCGCATATTCTGTTTTAAACGATCAACAGAAAAAGACATTTGAACAGAATTGGGAACTCGATCTTTCGATTTCGGTTCCTAACCTTTCAAGGTTCAGAGGAAATGTTTTCAGACAACGCGGAAATGTAGCGATGGTTTTAAGACAGATTCCTTTTGAGATAAAAGGATACAAAGAACTCGGTTTACCTCCAATAGTTTCAGAGTTCGCAAAAAGACCAAAAGGACTCATACTCGTTACAGGTCCAACAGGTTCAGGAAAATCAACGACACTTGCTGCGATGATCGATCAGATCAATCAGGAAAGGAGAAGTCATATAATAACTGTTGAGGACCCGATAGAGTTCTTGTTCAAACATAAAAAATGTATTGTGAACCAGAGACAGGTTGGTTCAGATACAAAATCTTTTGCAAGTGCTTTGAAATACGCTTTGAGACAGGATCCTGATATTGTGATGATAGGTGAGATGAGAGATCTGGAAACTATTCAGGCAGCTTTGACTATATCGGAAACAGGACACCTAACTTTTGCGACACTTCACACAAACTCAGCAGCAGAATCGATAAACCGTATCATAGATGTTTTCCCTGAAGCACAGCAGGGCCAGGTCAGAGCACAACTCGCTTTTGTTATAATTGCGATAATGACTCAAACACTCGTTCCAAAGATAAGGGGTGGAAGAGCGATGGCTATGGAGATACTCGCTGGAACACCAGCAATAAAGGCGTTAATAAGAGATGACAAAGTACATCAGATATATTCGATGATACAGGCAGGAAAAAAATATGGAATGCAAACGATGAACCAGGCGTTGTTTGAACTCTATAGAACAGGTCAGATAACACTTGAAAACATGATGGCTGCTTCGAAGGAGCCAGAAGAACTTGAAAAGATGCTTGCTGAATATAGAAAGACAGGAAATGTTAATATTTAATAAAAGGGGGAATAGATGGCAAAGTTTAAATACAAAGCAAAAGGTAGAGATGGCAAAATTAAAGAGGATTCCATAGAAGCACCAAACAAGCAAAAAGCAGAGCAGATTTTAAAAGCACAAGGATATCAGATAATTTCTTTAAGTATGGATTGGACATCGATAGAAATTGGTGGAGGCGGTGGAATTCCAACAAAAGTTATATCCATCTTTACAAGACAATTCTCAACGATGATAGCAGCAGGACTTCCGTTGATGCAATGTTTAAGAATTCTTCATGAGCAGACAGAAAGTAAACCTTTTAAAAAAGTTCTCTCGGAAATGATAAGCGATGTTGAAAGTGGTCTCACTCTTGCTGATGCGATGAGAAAACATAAGAACGCTTTTTCTGAACTTTATGTGAACATGGTGAAAGCAGGTGAGGAAGGTGGTGCTCTTGAAACGATTTTAAGCCGTCTTGCAACATATCTTGAAAAGAACGAAGCGTTAACAAGAAAAATTAAGGGAGCGATGGTTTATCCTGCTATAATAAGTGTTGTTATGGTTATTGCTGTTGCTGTTATGTTGATATTTGTTATTCCGATCTTTGCAAGTATGTTCACAAGTTTTGGTGGTACACTACCTCTTCCAACAGCGATACTTGTTAACCTTTCTAATTTTTTAAGAAAAAATATTGTGTTTATAATTATTGCTATAGTCATAATTATAGTGGCTTTAAAATCTTTTCAGAATACTCCTCAGGGAAGAGTATTTTTTGATAAACTTGCTCTTGGAGCACCAGTTTTTGGAGATCTGCAGAGAAAACAGGTTGTTGCGAGATTTTCACGAACACTTGCGACACTCCTTTCGTCAGGTGTCAACATTATCTCAGCACTTGAAACAACTGCAAAAACCGCTGGAAATGTTATTGTTGAGGCAGCGATACTGAAAGCGAGAACCGCGATACAGGAAGGTGAATCGATATCTCTTCCACTTTCTAAAGAAAAAGTTTTTCCTCCAATGGTTGTGCAGATGATCAGGATCGGAGAGGAAACTGGTGGTCTTGAATCGATGCTTATAAAAGTTGCTGACTTTTATGATGAAGAGGTTGATGCTGCTGTTGAAGCACTTATGTCAGCACTTGAACCACTTATAATGGTTGTTCTTGCAACTGTTGTCGGTGGAATGATGGTAGCGATGTATCTTCCGATGTTCAAGATGATAACTCTTGTTGCTGGGTGATATAGTATTGAATGTTTAAAGATATAGACAAAAAATATTTCTGGTATATCCTTATAAGGTTTTTCATAGTATTGACACTTCCTCTACTTGGGATATTTTCCCGTTTAAGGGGAATGAAATTCAATCTTATTCCACATTTTTCGATACTGATTTTAACTATCCTTTTCAGTGTTTTTATTTTGATTTTACTCAGAACAAAAAAATTTTATACTTTCTACAATTATGTTCAGATAATCTATGATAACCTTCTGATCGTTGGTATAGTTTATTTTACTGGCGGATCGAACAATTTTTTTGAAATTTTATATTTTGTAAACATCATCGCAGCAAGTTTTTTTATTTTCGCGAAAGGTAGTTTTTTAACTGCGATACTATCAACCTTTGCATATTCATTTTTTGTATTTGGAGAGTATTTTGGTTTTATAATATCACCCTATCGACCTTTACCACAGCCACAGGTCAATCTTGAAGAGTTAATCATAAGAGTGTATATCTATATTCTTTCCTTCTTTCTTGTGGCTGCAGTGAGTGGTTTTCTTTCTGAAAGGTTACAGGCAAGGAAGATTGAACTTTTTAAATATTCGGCGAAGTTGAAAGACCTTTTAGATCATATACCGTACACGATAATCCTTCTTGATAAGAATTATTTAATAACAGATTTCAACAAAAAAAGTAGAGAACTTTTTAAAAACATATCTTCAAATATCGAGTTTAAAAATGTTGATCAGGAGATTTTTGATCTTGTTCAGAAGGGAGAGAGAAAAAATTTTACAAGAGAAAATAAAACTTACCAGTTGCAGGTCGATAAAATTTACAACGAGAAGAGTGGTGAAACATTTATAATGATTTTCATCAACGACATAACCGATATAGTCGAATATGAGAGAAGGTTGAGAATAAAGGACAAACTTGAAACGATTGGACAACTTTCAGCATCACTTGCACATGAGATAAGAAATCCTGTTTCGAACATAAAAGAGAGTGCCAGGATTCTTCTTGGGGAACTAAAAGATGAATACAGGTCTCATCCGATGTTCAACATTCTTTTCGAAGAGGTCGAAAGGTTGAACTTACTTGTGAACCAGTTTCTTGAATATGCTCGAGTAAGAAAAATCGAACCAACACTTATAAATTTAAAGGAGTTTTTAGGAGAACTTTTTCTGTGTGATGAAAAATATAAAAAGGTAAGATTTGAAAATTTTGAAAATGCTATGATTTTTGCTGAAAGAACAGGTCTTAAACAGGTTTTTATAAACCTTCTTGATAACAGTTTTGATGCAATAGATGGTCTTGAAAATGGTGTTGTGAAGGTTGTGTATGAGCGGGAAAATGGATACGATGTTTTAAAGTTCATCGATAATGGAAAAGGTATTGATCAAGATTTAAAAGCAAAAATATTTCAACCTTTTACAACGAACAAGACGAAAGGAACTGGACTTGGACTTTCGATAGTTTACAAGATCGTGAAAGATGAACATTCAGGAGAGATTGATTTTAAAAGCGAAAAAGGTTATACTGAATTTACTTTGAAATTCAGGAGGAACATTGAATAAGTATCATATTCTTATAGTTGATGATGATCTGAACAGATGTAAAGTTCTTGATTACAAACTAAAAAATTTGGGATACAAAACCACATTTACAACAAGCCCCGAGGATGCTTTGGAAAAATTCAAAAACGAGAACATCGATCTTGTGATATCTGATATAAAGATGAAAGAGATGTCGGGAATAGAACTTTTAAAACGGCTAAGGGAGATAGATCCAATCGTCAATGTTATCCTTATAACCGCATTTGGAAAAACACAGGAACTTTTGCTCGATGCTCTCAGAAATGGTGCTTTCGATTTTCTCGAAAAGGTTGAGGATTCTGATTATCTTGTCGAGATTGTGGATAGGGCTTTGAAGAATAGGGATGAGAAGTTAAACTACATCTATCTTAAAGAAAGGGAAAATTTTCAAATACCATCAGATTTTATTGGAGAGGATGAAAAGATCAAAATTATTTTAAAGAACTTAAACGATATTTCAAAAACT
Source organism: Caldifarciminota bacterium (assembly GCA_037481815.1). GTDB lineage: Bacteria > Hydrothermota > 32-111 > 32-111 > 32-111 > 32-111. The sequence continues at coordinate 232,580 of JBBFKX010000002.1, read as the reverse complement.
GACTCAACGGTTCTGATAACTGGAGAGAGTGGAACAGGAAAAGAGTTGATCGCAAGGATGATACACAACAACTCAAAAAGAAGAGACAAAAACTTTGTTTCTTTCAACTGTGCTGCATTGAATCCGAATCTTATAGAAAGTGAACTTTTCGGTTACAAAAAAGGTGCTTTTACAGGTGCATACACGAATAAGGATGGACTAATCAAGGTCGCTGATATGGGAACACTTTTTCTAGACGAGATATCTGAGATGGACTTTGTTCTTCAGGCAAAACTTCTGAGAGTTTTACAGGAAAAAGAGGTTGTTCCAGTTGGTTCAACAGAACCGATACCTGTTGATGTCAGAATAATATCAGCAACCAATAAAAATATAGATGAAGAAGTAAAAAATAATAGATTCAGATTGGATCTTTTTTACAGGTTGAATGTTGTAAGGATAGATCTTCCGCCTTTAAGAGAAAGGAAGAAAGATATTCCAAAGATTTTTGATTACTATGTTGACTACTATTCAAAAAAGATGGGCAAAACTATAAAAAAGGTTGACCCGGAAGTTTATAATGTTTTAACCGAATATTCCTGGCCTGGTAATGTAAGAGAACTTATGAATATAGTTGAAAGGATAATAGTGATAAAAGATAATTTTGAAATAAAAAAATCGGATATTCCACTACTTTCGAGTTTAAAAGTTCAAACCGATCAGGCAGTTTTTGTTCCACAGAAAATCGAAGATGTTGAAAAAAAACTTATTGAGGATACTTTAAAATATTTTAACTACGATAAAAAACAGGCAAGTGTGGCACTTGGAATAAATCTATCAACTCTTTATAGAAAAATCAGATATTACAATATTAAAGATTTGTAATTTTTTTAAGTATCTTCTGGTAAACCTTTTTTTCGTTATCCCAGTTGTACTCTTCTAAAAAACCTCTATATGAATTTTCCTTCATTCTTTTGATGTCTGTCTTCTGGAAGAGTTTCAATCTTTCAGCAACATTTTTATGATCTGAAAAATCGGCAGTGAAACCATTTTTATATTTTTCTATAATTTTTAAAGTTTCGGGATTTTCATAAACGAACAATGCAAGGGATGATGCCATATATTGAAAAATTTTGTTCGGTAAAGAAAATTTATGATTTAGGTTATCAAGTTTTAAAGGATGAACACCGATATCGAAAAACTTTAAAGTTGGAATTACTTTATTTTCATCTATGTTATCAAAAATTTTTATATTTTGGTAATCTGGTAATTTTAAAAAATTTTTCCCGATTAAAGTTAAATGAAAATCGTTTTCAAAATCTTTAAAGATACCTATCAAAAAAGGAATATTCCGTTCATAAGATAATGGACCGATATAAACAAATTTCAACCTTTTCTCATCTTTAACAGAATCAAGAATATTTTTTTCAATCTCGTTGTTATCAAAAAAAGTTGGGACATTTCTGATAACATAAAGATTTTTGATTTTATATCTTTTTTCAAAATAAAGTTTGATCGAATCAGAAACTGTAATAAAATACCTGATCTTTTTTGTAAAAGATTTTTCAAGCAAATATTCAAAATAATTGAGAATTTTTATAATAATATTCTTCTTTACACCTGCTCTTTCACACCAGATCTCATGTGAATCATATATCAGTTTATTTTTTTTATTCAAAAATGCAAGATATGATGGAAGAAATGTTTCAAAATCGTTTGAATGTATAAAATCTGGCTTGATGAGTTTTATAAGTACAAATGCTTTAAATTTCAAATAGAAATTGTAATACAAAAACTCAAAAATCGACTTGTTTTTCCTTCTTGATTTATAATTTATGTTGATATAGATAAGATTTTTGTTTTCAGGCAAAAAATCTCCATTACCGATAAGATAAACAGTGTAAGTTTCATCGAAAGATTTAATGTATCTTAAAACTCTGGAATCCGATTTTATATTAGAAAATGTCATGAGTAAAATTTTTTTCATAAACAAATTATAACATTAAAAGAAAAAAAAGAAAGAAAAATTTTTTACTTTTTTGCAAAATGCAAAAGGAAAATCTTTTCGAATTTTATTTAAATATTAAAAAATAATAACTTATCTTTGGAATATTTTTTGCTTATATTTTTTGTATGAAAAAAGGTTTTACGCTTATTGAACTGATGATCGTTGTTGTAATAATAGGTATATTAACAGCGATTGCAATCCCCAATTTTTATAAACTAGTTGACAGGGCAAAGGCAGCAAGTGTAGTATCAAATATGCATACAACTCAGATGACAGTTGAGACAAAGGCAGCAGAAAAAACATATCTTGAATATTTCCCAAACATTGAAGGTTTTGTTGATGCTTTACCACAGAATTTCAAAAATCCTTACAGTAATCTTTCACCTGCGATACAGAATGCGGAGGAAACTAATATTGAAGGTGTTGTTGAATATGAAGGTTCTTTTGATTTTTATAGAATTACTGGTTATGGGAAAGATACCGATTCAACTTTACTTGAATTGACACCAGCTACACATCTTTTTTGATTTTTGCAAAATGCAAAAGTTTTGTTCTTTGAGTTTTTAATAAATCAATAAAAAATTGAAAGTTAGATTTGGTATAAAATTTGTTTACAAGATAAGTAAACCTAAAACAAGGAGGAAAAATGAAAAAAGGTTTTACACTTATCGAACTCATGATCGTCGTGGTCATCATTGGTATTCTTGCTGCAATAGCGATACCAAACTTTGTTCAGATCATTGACAAAGCAAAAATATCTTCAGTCAAAGCAAACATGCACACTTTCCAGGTTGCAATTGAGACAATTTCTGTAGATTCAGGTGGTGTTTATCCACAGACAGATGTTACAGCAAGTTACCTCCCACAGAACTTCAAAAATCCATATACACAGGCAGTAGGTGATGGGGGAGCATATGTTTGGTTAGCTGAAGCTAATGCACAGGGTATTGTTGGTTATGAAACACCAAACCCTGATGGTGGAGCAGCAGCAGGACAGGATTACAAGATAACAGGTTTTGGAAAAGATACTTTGGTTGATCTTATTTTAACACCTGGAACAACAGAGTAAAAATTAATTTTTTAACTTTGTATAAAGGGGCTTTTCAAAGCCCCTTTTTTTTGCTATAATAAAAAATATGAAAATTTTAGAAATTTCAAATGTAAAAAAGATTTATAAAACACAGTTCCCATTCAAAACTTTTCTTGCTTTAAAAGGTATCAGTTTTGATGTTCTTGATAATGAAATTTTTGGATTTCTTGGTCCAAACGGTGCGGGGAAGTCAACAACTTTAAAAATCATCATGGGAATTTTAAAACCAACAGAAGGAACAGTTTCAATATTTGGAAAAAACATTTTTGAAAAAAGTGTCAGAGAAAAGATTGGATTTCTGCCTGAAAATCCATCATTCTATCCTTTTTTAACTGCGTATGAGACACTTGAACATATTGGTACATTGTTTAACATTAAAAAACAGATTTTATCTGACAGGATTAAAACTTTGATTTCACTTGTTGGACTTGAAAATAGCATGAATTCAAAAGTTGGAACTTTTTCAAAAGGTATGGTTCAGCGTCTTGGAATTGCTGTTGCTCTGATAAACGATCCACAACTTCTGATACTCGATGAACCGATGTCAGGACTTGATCCTATAGGAAGAAAAGATATTAAAGATATAATACTGACAGCGAAAAAAAGAGGCAAGACAGTCATATTTTCTACGCACATTCTCCCCGATATTGAAATGATCGCCGACAAAGTTTGTGTGATCAACAAAGGAGAGATAGTTGGAACAGGTTATGTTCATGAGATCATAAAGCGGGAAATCAAAGAGATCGATATTGAAATATTTTCAAACGAAAAAATTCTTGAAAAAATTAAAAAGTTTAAAGAGATCTCTAAATTTTTCTCTATTCATGAAAAAAAAGTTTTTATCACAATTGAAAAAGAAGATGTTGCTTCAGAAATTGTGAAGATTGTAAATGAAAATGGTGGTAAAATAGTTTCCTTTATTCCAAGAGAGTTTTCTCTTGAAGATTATTTTATGAAACTTATGGAGAGATGATGAAAAACATATTTTCTATATCAACGATAGTTTTTAAAGAATCGGTAAGACATCGAATAATAATTTTTTCCCTTTCATTATCTTTCCTTGTCATAATTCTTTCGTTAACCTTAAATCCTTTAGCGCTGGGTGAATTGAATCGACTTGTTAAAGATAGTGGTCTTTCAACGATCTCTCTCTTTTCATTGTTCATAATCTTTTTTTCTGGAACAAGGTTGATATTTCAGGAAATCGAAAAGAAAACGATATTTATTCTTATAACAAAACCTGTTTCACGGGATGAAATAGTTTTAGGAAAATTCTTTGGACTGTTTTCGATAATTTTTTGTTTCACTTTTATCACATCTGTGTTTTTTATATTTATTCTTTTGATAAATAAGATCACTTTTAACATCACTCTTCTTTATTCAATAATCAACATATTCCTGCAATCGATTCTTCTTTCAGCGATTGCGATATTCTATTCAACATTCTCAACACCTGTTCTTTCTTCTATATTCACATTTTTTACTTATATCGCTGGTTTCTTTGTAAACAACTTATCATATTTGATCCAGAAAGCGCCAACTTTTATCCTAAAAACTTTTCTCAAATTTATAATGCTTGTTATTCCAAACTTTTACTACCTTGATATCAAAGTTTATGCAGTTAACAATATACCTGTATCGTTGAATTTTATCATATTTTCAGTCACCTATACTTTTATCTATACATGTTTACTCTTATATGCTTCAACTTTAATTTTTAGAAAAAAAGAATTTCTATGAGAGTATTTTTTAAAATTTTTCTTCTCTTTTTGCTCATAACATTTTTTGCAAACATTCTTCAAAATTTACCTGAAAATAAGAAAAAATTTGAAAATGAACTTTTGTATTTCCCTTCGGGAAAATTTATAAAAGATATATCCCTTGATTATAAAACAACTTTCACGAATCTGATGTGGTTTCAGACGGTTCAATATTATGGTCAACATATGTTGACAGATAAAAATCTTCAATTTTTATATAAACTTTTTGATGTGATAACAGATCTTGATTCGAATTTTTTACAATGTTATACTTTTGGTGGAACCGTTGTAACCTATGATCAGAAAAGACCAGATCTTGGATTTAAACTTCTTGATAAAGGGATGATAAATTTACCTGAAAGATGGGAAAGTCCTTTTGTTAAAGGTTTTTTGTATTACATCTATCTGAAAGATTATGAAAAAGCGTACAGATGGTTTCTTTTCAGTTCAACTAAAAAGGATGCACCATATTTTTGTAAAACATTTGCAGCCGCTTCTAAAAAGAAGGAAGGTGATTATATCACAGCAGTTAAATTATGGAGTGAAATCTACAACAACACCGATAACAGGTATCAGAAAGATGGAGCAAAATATAATATAATAGTACTGTTGATGGAACACTTCAACAGAGTTTTAAAAGAGAATAAGGAAAATATCTATGTTTACCTGAAAGGTGAAATGAAAAAACTTGATTTTTTACCTTTTGGAATTGCAGTGAAAATTTTTGAAGATACAGTCATAGTAAGGGAGAAAGAATGATATTTTACTATATTATGGTTTTCATATTCGGTCTTGTTTTTGGTTCTTTTTTCAATGTTCTGATCTACAGAATTCCAGAAAAAAGATCTATAGTGCTACCGTCATCATTTTGTCCTGTTTGTAAAACGAGTATAAAATGGTACGACAATATACCGCTTTTTTCATATATAATACTCAAAGGGAAATGCAGGCATTGTAAGACAAAGATAAGCATAATTTATCCAATAGTTGAACTTCTTACTGGTCTGATCTTCCTTTTAATTTTCATAAAGGTTGGATTCAACCTTTTATCGATAGTTTACATCGTGCTCTTTTCAACACTTCTTGTAAGTTCGTTCATAGATCTAAAAACAAAAAATGTATTCGTTCCTGTTTTTGTTATACCTGTGATAATCTATTTATTATATGTTTCAATCTTTCTTTTGAGTGTTACAGGTGAGAGTGAAGTTTTCAAACTGCCGTTTCTCGATTTCAAAGAATCGATAATTGGAGGTTTTGTTGGTGGTTTATTTATTTTTGTCGTGAGATTTCTTGCTTCAAAAGTCATGAAAAAGGAAGGGATGGGAGAAGGAGATATTTATGTTTCATCTTTTATAGGTCTTTTTATCGGTTATCCTTTGATTTTTTATGTTTTTATAATAGCGGGAGTTTTAGGACTTATTGCTTACTTTTTTTATTATAGAAAAAGATCTGATCCAGAGATTCCGTTTGTTCCTTTTCTTTCATTGTCTTCCTTTATCGTATTTTTTCTTTTTGACATTTTAAAAAAGTTGTATTGATGGAAAACAATATTCTTTTCTGTGGTTTACTTTACAGTGATACGAGTATAAGGTATAAAGCGTTATCAGATATAAGGGATGCTTTTGGAGAAATAAAAAATTTTTCGAAAACCCTGGAGTTTTCAGATTTTTCCCATTATTATGATGATGAGATAGGAGAACATGTTATCCGTGAATGGATATCTTTTGATGAACCTATAGGACTTGAGTCATTTTTTGAAAAGAAAAAGATTTCAATAGATATAGAAAACAGATTCAGAATTGATGGTAAAAGAAAGATAAATATAGATCCAGGTGTTATAACTTTAAACAATGTTCAACTTCTGACGACAAAAAATTATTCCCACAGGATATACCTTGGAGAAGGGATCTATTGTGAGGTTACATTCATTTTCACGAAAGACGGAATAAAGTATCTTGACTGGACTTATCCTGATTATAAAAGTGATATCGCAAAGGAGTTCTTTATTGGTGAAAGAATATTTTTAAAAAATTTAAAAAAGGAGAGGTTATGAAAAAATTTTTTCTTTTTCTTCTAATGATAATGCTTTTTCTTTCCTGTGCTCTCAACAAAAAAAGTGATGAGGCATCCATTGATGATCTGATATATTCCTTGCAGGATATAATTTTTTTAACCTACGATGCTGATGAGGAGACGACTGAAGTAAAAACACAGATAGAACCATTCCTCTGGTATAGAACAAAGTCGGAAGATGACAGTATAAGTTATGATATTGATATTGATGTTATCGGTGATTCTGCTTATGCAACTGTTAAAATCATATTCCCAGGGGATATGAACCTCTGGTATATTTCAGATTCAGACACTGTTCACATCGCAAAACCTTATATCGATACAATCGTAAAATATTGTTTTTTCAAAAAAGATACAACCCTCGATTATCATAACGGATGGCGTCTTGTTAAAATGACCGATACATATATTTATACGAAAAATCCTTCAGATATTAAAATTGATTCAATAAAAATTTTCGCTGATGGTATCATCGATACGATGATAAAAATGGATACATCCTATTTTGGAAAGAACGAAATAATTTCTCTTCCATCTGGAACACTCATACAGTTATCAGTTTTTTCAACAGATACAACATCAAGGTTTTTTGTTCATTCTTATCTGAAAAGAAAAGAAATGGTTTACTCTTCAGAAAATCTTTATACACAAACATTCAGGGTTCCATTTATCAAAAAAACATATAGAATGCTTATAGATGGTTTCACAAAACAAACTCTTGAAGATGATTCCGTGGGATATTCAACTTATGGAATAATTTTCCCTTACATTGTAGAATGAAATCTTGACAGAACCTCTGCCAGAATTATATTTTTGGTGGAGGTTTATTATGATCAATTTTGATAGATTAACTGAAGGCGCAAGATCAGCGATAGGTGTTGCACAGGAAATTTTAAGACAAAAAAAACATACTGAACTCACCCCTCTCCATATTCTAAGAGGTCTCCTTGCCAGTGATGAATCGATTGTTCCATCGATAATAGAGGAATTGAAAATAAACAGAAGAAGTATAATCGATGATGTTGATAAAGAGTTAAACAATCTTCCCTATATAGAACATGGTAGTGGTTATCAGGTTTATATCACTTATGATACTGAACAACTCTTTGATAATGCTGATCGTGAAAGGGAAAGGATGAAGGACGAATATCTTGGCTCAGAACATCTCTTTCTTGGGCTTTTTGACATTTCAAATAAAACAGTGAACAATATTTTCACAAGATACAATATCACGAAGGAAAAAGTTTATGATGTTTTACAGGATCTTAGGGGAAATCAGAGGATCACAAGTGAAAATGCTGAGAAAAACTATAATGTGTTGAAAAAATACACAAGAGATTTTACTGAACTTGCAAGGTTGAAAAAACTCGATCCAGTTATAGGAAGAGAGGAAGAGGTTGAAAGAGCTATAGAGATACTTTCAAGAAGGACAAAAAATAATCCTGTTCTTATTGGAGAAGCGGGGGTAGGGAAAACCGCAATCGTTGAGGGACTCGCGCAAAAGATAGTTGAAGGTGATGTTCCAGATAATTTAAAATCAAGAAAGATACTGGGACTCGATATGGGTGCTCTTGTTGCCGGAACTCAGTTTCGAGGCGAGTTTGAGCAAAGATTAAAACTTCTTGTTGATGAGATTGTTAAATCGAATGGTAAAATAATACTTTTCATAGATGAATTGCATAATCTTGTTGGTGCTGGAAGAGCAGAAGGTTCGCTTGATGCTTCAAATATGTTAAAGCCAGCACTTGCAAGAGGTGAGATGCAGGTTATAGGTGCAACGACTATCGATGAGTACAGAAAATATATAGAAAAGGATCGAGCACTTGAAAGGAGATTCCAGCCGATACTCGTGAAAGAACCAACCGTGGATCAGACGATTGAAATCTTAAAAGGTCTCAGAAAAAAATATGAGGAACATCACAAAGTTAAGATCACCGATGATGCTTTGGTTCAGGCAGCCAAACTATCCTACAGGTATATAACTGACAGAAGGTTACCTGACAAAGCGATAGATCTGATAGATGAGGCATCCGCAAGATTAAAACTTCAGATTTTCTCGATGCCAGAAGAGATTAAGGTTCTTGAAAACAGGTTAAAGAAGATCCAGGAGGATGGTGAGAGTGCTGTCATCAGAAAAGATTATGAGAAAGCAGCAGAGTTGAAAAAAGAGAGTGATAAAATATCTGAAGAGTTGAAAAAGAAAAAAGATGAATGGATCAAAAAGAATAAATTGAAAACTGAAGTTGATGGAGATATGGTGGCTCAGATAGTTTCCAAATGGACAGGAATACCTGTTTCGAGAATGGTTGAAAGTGAGAAAGAGAAACTTTTAAAAATGGAAGAAAGATTACACAGAAGGGTTGTTGGTCAGGAAGAAGCGATCAGACAGATTTCAAATGCGATAAGAAGATCAAGAGCAGGATTATCTGATCCAAAAAGGCCTATTGGTTCATTTCTTTTCGTTGGTCCAACTGGGGTTGGAAAAACTGAGGTTGCTAAATCTTTAGCAGAGTTTTTATTTGATACAGAGGATGCTCTCGTCAGAATAGATATGAGTGAATATATGGAAAAATTTTCTGTCAGTAGATTGATCGGTGCACCACCCGGTTATGTTGGCTACGAGGAGGGAGGTCAACTCACAGAGGTTATAAGAAAAAGGCCTTTTTCTGTTATTCTTTTCGATGAGATCGAAAAAGCACATCCCGATATTTACAACATTCTACTTCAGGTGCTTGATGATGGAAGGTTGACCGATGGACAGGGGCATCTTGTTGATTTCAGGAACACCATAATAATAATGACCTCAAATATAGGTTCAGGCAGGATAAATTTTTCAGATGATTATGACATGATCAAAGAAAGAATCATGTATGAGATAAAAAATCACTTCAAACCTGAATTTGTAAATCGACTTGACGACATAATAGTTTTCAAAAATCTCACAAAAGAAGAGATTGAGAAGATAATAGAGATACAACTCGCAAAGGTTAAAGAGAGAGCGAAGGAGTTCGGAATCGAATTCGAAGTAAGTGAAAAAACAAAAAATAAGATACTTGAAGAGGGTTATTCAATAGAATATGGTGCAAGACCTATTAAAAGGGTTATCCAAACTCTTGTTGAAAATAAACTTTCCGAAATAATAATCTCAGGTAAACTGAATAAAAATGAGAAGATTGTGATTTGATTTTCATATTTACTTTAAATTTTATTGGTATATAATTTTTTTATGTTTTTTTTACAGGTAATAATATGTTTGGTTTCGCTTTTTGTTTTGATAAAGTCGGCAGATTTTTTTGTTGCTGGTTCATCATCGATAGCGAAACATTTCAAAGTATCACAGATAGTTATCGGTCTTACTCTCGTCTCAATGGGGACATCGTTACCTGAACTTGTTATAAATATTATTTCCTCTTTTTCAAAACATAACGATATAGTTTTGGGAAACATAATCGGATCCAACATCACAAATATCCTTTTGATACTTGGTATTTCAGGTCTTATAAATCCTATAGTTGTAAAAAAGAACACCACCTATAAAGAGATTCCTTTTTCCTTCTTTGCCGCCTTTATTCTTTTTATTTTTTTAAACGATGATCTTATAAATGGTTCAGATTTTTCAAACTCTCTATCAAGAAGTGAAGGTATGGTGTTTTTGATATTTTTTATATTTTTTTTATACTATATTATAAAGATTGCAAAAGTTGAACCTGTTGTGGAAGAGAATATTAAAATTTTTAGTTTTAGAAAATCTATTCTTTTCATAATTGCAGGAATGATATTTCTTTTCGTATCAGCAAAATTTTTTGTTTCCTCTGCCATATTTATTGCAAGGTTTTTAAAAATTTCAGAAGCTTTCATTTCTCTTACGGTTGTTGCTGTTGGAACTTCACTACCTGAACTTGTGACATCTGCGGTTGCTTCATATAAAAAGAATAGTGATATTGCAATAGGAAATATCATCGGATCAAACATTTTTAATATTCTTTTTATTCTTGGAATATCCAGTTTGATAAACAATGTTGGCTATAAACAGTTTTTCAACTTTGATATTTTAGTTTTACTGTATTCAACTTTTTTACTTTTTGGACTGATGTTTCTTGGGAAAAAACATTCTATAGGCAAAAAAGGTTCTTTTTTTATGCTTATATCTTATCTTGTTTATCTTTATCTTATAACCTTAAGAAAATAGGAGGTTAAAAATGAAAAGAATCGTTTATAGCATTCTTATAATTTTTTTAATCTTTTCATTTTATGGATGTGATAAAAATGAAACAAAAAAAGAGGAGAAGATGGAAACGAAAACTATAGATCCTTTAAAAAATTTTGATTTTAAGAAAGATTACCTTGCCTTATTCGTATGGCAATCAAAAGATGGAAAAGAAGAGGATACGATGGTTATAAGATTTTATCCTGAAAAGGCACCAAACCATGTTAAAAATTTTCTAACATTATCGTTGAAAAAATTTTACAACGGATTGATAATTTTCCGGGTGGAACCAAAATTTGTGATCCAGACGGGTAGTCCCGATAATACAAACATGGGAGGGCCAGGTTATACTATAGATGCTGAATTTAACGATATAAAGCATATCAAAGGGACAGTTGCTATGGCAAGAGCACAGGATCCAAACTCTGCAGGTAGTCAATTCTATATATGTCTTGATTCAACACCACATCTTGATGGGAAATATACGGTTTTCGGCCAGGTAATTGAAAAGATTGAAGTTTTAGACAAAATCTCAAAAGGTGATTACATGAAAGAGATTAAGATTGTGAAGGCAAGAGATTATTATGGTGAAAATTACAAGAAGTTGATAAAACAAAAAGATCCACATGAGGAGTATTGATATGAAGATAAACAATATCGATCATGTTAAAAAAGATATAGTGACAGATGATGGTGTAAAAAATGTTGAAAGGCAGATTCCAATAGGAATAAAAGAAGGTTCAACAAGAATAATCATGCGGCTTTTTACGGTAAAACCCGGTGGACATTCACCCCTTCATACTCATGACTTTGAACACCTTGTAAAAGTTGAAAGTGGAAAAGGTATAGTTGTTTCCTCTGAGGGGGAAAGGGAAATAGGAGTTGGCGATTTTGTTTATGTTGAACCAAACGAAATACATCAATTTAAAAATCCTTTTGAAGAGGATTTCAAGTTTATCTGTGTTATCCCCAACAAATAGGAGGGATATATGAAAAAATTTTTTGTTTTTTTGTTCCCGCTCATCGCGATATCGATCTTTGCCCAGTTTAAAATACCTGTTATCGAAGATAATTTTGTGGATCTTCAAACTGCCATGAATATTGCTCTTTCAAAAGTCAAAAGTTTGGATTCAAAGTACATTTTAAATGAAGAACCTTTATACCTTTCATACCTCGATGATCATCTTTACGCATACATGTTTTTCTTTTCATATGATGAAAAAGTTGATTTTAATAGTTTGTTAGTTCAAATAGAAGATCTTGAAAATAAAAATTTTTATGGAGAAATTTTATCATTTAAAGATAGGGTTGGTTATATCATAATTTCTGCAAGGAAGGAAAACAACGTGATCCTTGAGTATTCACAAGGGATCCCATATTTCATAACAAACTGGAAAAAATTAAAACGATATTTCAATTTAGAAGATGGAAAAACTTTATACTATGCAGGTTTTGGCAGATTCTTTTATGAAAACAAAGATGGTGTTCTCGATCTTGCAACTTATAAAACATACAAAAAAATTGGTTTTAAAAAAAATGATGTTATAAGTGATAAATGGCAAAAGGTGTTAAAAGGAGAATATAAAATTTCTGATAAAAAATCGACAAACTATATTCCAGATGTTCCTTTTGTTCTATGGTCCTATGGATGTTCTCCAACATCTTCTGCTATGATCTTTTCCTATTATGATACCAGAGGATATGGTGATTTTGTAGATTATTACTTTACAAGGTATGATAATGTTTTGGGCTCGTATAGATACAATGTTCCCTCTACACAGAGACAACTTGCAATACTTATGAATACCGATTCGATTTACGAAGGTGGGACATCTGTTTACAGTATAAAACCTGCACATTCAACTTTTGCGAACACAAACCATCCATATTCGTTTACTTTAGGACAACATGTTTATGGTCAAACTTCTGATACCTTTTTTTATAGATATATAAAAAATGAAATCGATTCGATAAGACCTGTGCATTGGGCTGTTTTAAACTATTACTATCAGGGAGAATATATCGGTCACTCTGTTGTTGGAATAGGTTATGATGATGGTGGAACAGATACTCTTGTGCAGGTACATAACACATGGGATTACACTGAACCTTTCTGGAATCTTTACACCTATGTCAATGGAGAATTATCCTATTCCTGTGTTTATGAAGTTAAACCTGCAGGTGGTAACAGTTTTAGAACAGGTAACCTTAATATTAATAGCAGAAAATATTTTAAGGGATTAAAAGGAAAAATTTATTTTAAAAATATCTCTGATTCACTCTTTTCAACAAAACTTTACTGGACGAATAACAATTTTACAACAAAAAATTTTATAAATGAAACTTTTGATACTTTCTCATACTTTACACCAGAAATTTCAGGGCAGGTCCATATCTCAGCAGAATTTTATAACATTTTATCCTCTTTGATCGCTACGGATGGTGTTTACAATCCTTTGAACATAATAGATTGTTCTGACACAAACAATATCAATTTGAAATCTTATACTTTTGATCTATCGAATACATACGATATCGATTTTGTAAATGGAAACGTATGGGTTTGTGCAGGAACTTATGGCTTGTATGAACTTGATCTTTCGGACACAACTCTTATTGAAGTTTCACAGATATATTATGATGGCCGTAACTACAAAAGATTTAAAATGATTAACGATTCGATTTTTGTTTTAGTAACCGACAACTCCATACACACTTTTAATCTGAATTCAACTTCCTTGATAGATTCGTTTAAAGTTGTTCAGAATATTTCAGATTTAGATATTAAAGATAATGTTATATTTCTGACAACCCAATCGGTTTTCTATGTTTTAAATATCAAATCTGATTATAAGTTTGAAAATGCTGGAAGTTTCAGTGAGGGAACTCTTAAATATTATACCTCAACCGCTATAGTGGATTCTATATTTTATCTAACCGATCTTCTGAACGGAATCTATATCATGAAAACATCTTATCCTTCAAATGGTGTTACAAAAATATCACTATTCTCAACAAGTTATAATGAATCCTTCTGTGAAATAAAAGATAACAATCTTTATCTTGCGGCTGTAAATTCAGGAATTGTAAGATATAACATCACAGATCCTTTGAATCCCGTTTTTGTTGAAAGCAAAAATATTGGAACAACGAACAGGTTGTCTCTTATTGAAAATGGTCTTGTAGGTTATAACAACACAAAAGGTTTTGGGATATATACATTTGAAGGACTTAATGAAATATCAAGTTTTTATCCAAATAACAGAGTTGAAAAAGTTTTGGTAGATACACTTTCAAAAAGAGTTTTTATTTCAGATAACGAATATGGTGTTTTCTTTGCAAAGTTTTCACCTTACTATACTCTTGATGAAAAACTCGAATTTAAAGATTTTCAATTTCATCTTGAATTTTACACTTCCGGGAAGGTAAAGATAAATTATATAACCGATAAAAGTGTGTTTGCTAAAATTAAAATTTATGATAGTTCCGGAAGGTTAGTTTATTTAACTTCTTCTTATTTTGTTAAGGACAAAACTGAGTTGATTTTGAATCCTGAACTTCGTAATGGAATATATTTCATAAGGGTTGAACTGCCTGAAAGAGTTCTAACGAAAAAATTTACTTTTATAAATTAAACCTTGACAGGAAGGAAACTTAAATTAAATTAACATAAAAAAGATAGGGAAATACTATGTCAAAAAAAAGAAGAATAGTCAATAAGGAGATAAAACTTTTGAATAAAGGTAAAAAAACTGATCTAATTGAGGATAAGGGAGAAAAATTTCAACTTCTTGAAGATGAAAATCAAAAATTAAAAGAAGAGGTTGACTCCCTTAAAACTCAGATCAAAGAGTTAAACGACAAATATTTAAGAAAGATTGCTGAGTATGAAAATCAGAAAAAGTTACTCAAAAAAGAGTTTGAAAATTTGTCTGAAGAAAAAATAATAAAAATATTGAAAGAGATTTTGAATGTGGTTGACAACTTTGATCGGGCTATCGATGCGGCACAAAAAAGTGATGATAAACAGGGTATAATCGATGGTTTAAAGATGATAGATAACCAGTTCCATCAGGTTCTGGAAAAGGTTGGTGTCTCTAAACTTGACTGTAAAGGGGAAAGTTTTGATCCATCAAGACATGAGGCACTATCTGTCGTTTGTAAAGCAGAACTTCCTGATGGAATCGTTGTTGATGAATGTCAGCGTGGTTATTGCTACAACAATAAGGTTATAAGGCCATCGAAGGTCATTGTTAACAAAAAAGAAGAAAATGAAATAAACGATAACGATTAACGGAGGAGTTTATGGCAAAAGGAAAAATTATAGGAATCGATCTTGGAACAACCAATTCCTGCGTTGCGGTTATGATCAATGGGGAACCTATTGTTATCCCAAACCCTGATGGCGGAAGAACAACACCATCAGTTGTTGGTTTTCAGAAAAATAAGGAAAAGGTTGTTGGAATACTTGCGAAAAGACAGATGGTAACGAATCCTGAAAATACGATCTATTCGATAAAAAGGTTCATGGGAAGAAGGTATAAAGAGGTTCCAGAGGAAATTAAACTTGTTCCCTACAATGTTGTTGAAGGTCCAAATGGTGATGTCAGGGTTAACATTGATGGTAAATTGTATTCGCCACCAGAAATCTCCGCAATGATTCTACAGTATCTTAAAAAAGCAGCAGAAGATTACCTTGGGGAAGAGGTGACACAGGCGGTTATAACCGTTCCAGCATACTTTAACGATTCTCAGAGACAGGCAACCAAAGATGCTGGAAAGATCGCTGGACTTGAGGTTTTAAGAATAATAAATGAACCAACAGCAGCATCTCTTGCCTATGGACTCGATAAGAAAAAGAATGAAAAAATTGCTGTTTACGATTTAGGTGGTGGAACATTCGATATCTCGATACTTGAAATAGGTGATGGAGTTTTTGAAGTACTTTCAACTAATGGTGACACACATCTTGGAGGAGACAATTTTGATGAAAGGTTGGTCGATTATCTTGCTGAAGAGTTTATGAAGGAGAATGGTATCGATTTGAGGAAAGATAAAACAGCATTACAGAGGTTGAGAGAAGCAGCGGAAAAAGCGAAAATGGAACTTTCAACTGTTATGGAAACAACTATTAACCTTCCGTTCATTACAGCGGATCAGAATGGACCAAAACATCTTGAGATGAAGATCACACGAGCAAAACTTGAAACTCTCGTTGAGGATCTTTTGAAAAGAACTTTGACACCTTGTGAAAGAGCGATTGCTGATGCAAAAATTTCGAAAGAGGAAATAGATGAGGTTGTTCTCGTCGGAGGAATGACGAGGATGCCTGCGGTTGTCAAACTTGTGAAAGAATTCTTTGGGAAAGAACCTCACAAAGGAATCAATCCCGATGAAGTTGTTGCTATAGGTGCTGCGATACAGGGAGGTGTTCTTGCTGGTGATGTTAAAGATGTTGTACTTCTTGATGTTACACCTCTTTCACTTGGAATTGAAACTCTTGGTGGAGTGATGACAAAAATTATTGAAAGGAACACAACGATCCCTGTAAAAAAATCACAGATATTCTCAACAGCATCAGATAACCAAACAGCTGTAACTATCCATGTGTTACAGGGTGAAAGAGAGATGGCTTCAGATAACAGAACACTTGGTAAATTCGAACTTATAGGGATTCCGCCTGCACCAAGAGGTATACCACAGATAGAGGTAACTTTTGATATCGATGCTGACGGAATATTACATGTATCAGCAAAAGACAAAGCAACTGGAAAAGAGCAGTCGATAAGAATAACCTCATCGAGTGGATTGACTGAAGCTGAAATAGAAAAGATGATCAGAGAAGCAAAAGAATATGAAGCAGAGGATAAAAGGAAAAGAGAACTTGCTGAAGTTAGAAACGATGCTGATCAGTTCATATATTCTGCTGAAAAATTCATCAAGGAAAATAGAGATAAAGTGAAACCGGAGTTGATAGATGAAGTCAACAGAGCGATAAAATACTTGAAAGATGTAATGTTGACTGAAAATATAGATGATATAAAGAACAGGCTTGAAGATCTAAAACAGGCATTCTATAAAATCTCGAGTGATGTCTATTCAAAAGCGTCAGCCGATACAACAGGACAAAAATCCTCTGCTGAAAATAGAACGGGAGCAGAGAAAAAGAAAGAAGAGGCAGAGGAAGCTGACTATGAGGTTGTTGATGATGATGATAAAAAGAAAGAATGATAAAAGATGGAAAAGGATTACTATAAAATTTTAAATGTTGATAGAAACGCAACGCCCGAGGAAATAAAAAAGGCGTATCGGGCGCTTGCGAAAAAATATCATCCTGATCTGAACAAGGACAACAAAGAGGAAGCTGAAAAAAAGTTTAAAGAGATATCGGAGGCGTATGAGGTTCTGATCGATCCTGAAAAAAGAAAACTCTATGATACCTATGGATATGAAGGAGTATCCGGTCAGTTCAGTCAGGGTGGTTTCAGCTGGCAGGATTTTTCTCACGCTGAGGATATTTCAGATATCTTTAAAGAGTTCTTTGGTTCAAGGGGAGGTTTTGGTTCGTCTATTTTTGAGGATCTGTTCGGTGGAGGGTTTTCCGAAAGAAGAAGTGAAAAATATTATGAACAGGAGCGAAAAGGTAAAGATATAAAAATAAATTTGAGATTAACTCTTGAAGAGATATATTCTGGAACCACAAAAACTTTAAAATATACAAGATATGAGAAGTGTAAAACATGTGATGGTAAAGGTGGAACAGATATCACGGTTTGTCCGGATTGTAAAGGAACAGGGCAGAGGAAATATAAGAAACAATCGATGTTTGGAACAATAGTTCAGGTCGCAACATGTCCGACATGTTCAGGAGATGGAAAGGTTGTTGGTAAAAAGTGTAAAGATTGTTTTGGAGAAGGTGTTGTTAAAGTTGAGCACAGTGTGAAAGTTGATATACCTGCCGGGGTTTACGATAACTCTTATATGAGAATACAGGGAGAGGGAAATGCTGGAAAAAATGGTGGCAGATATGGTGATCTTATCATCGTTTTTCAGGAGGTTCCACACAAAAGATTTGTTCGAGAGGATGATAATCTCAAAACTGAAATTTATATCAAATACCCAACAGCGGTTTTAGGTGGTGAAGTCACGATTGATACAATAGATGGTAAAAAGATAAAGTTGAAAATCCCACAGGGGACCGAATCAGGAAAAACTTTTGTTATTAAGGGAAAAGGTTTACCCGATCCGAATAATCCAAAAAAAGTTGGAGATTTACTTGTGAAAGTCAACATTGAGGTTCCACAAAATGTCGATTTAAGAGTAAAAAATCTTTTGAAAGAACTTGAAAAGATTCTTTGATGGTTGAACCGATTTTTTTTGCAGAAAAAAAAGGTGAAAAATTTTTTCTTCCAGAAGATGAACTGCACCACCTTACAGTTTACAGGATAAGAGTTCCTTCAAAAATATTGTTCACAACAGGGGATGGAATACTGTATTCTGGTACTGTTGATAAGAATGGTAACATATATGAATTGATCAAGGTTGATCATTCGAATGAAAATGAATTTGTAAACCTCTATTTTGGATTATGTGATAAAAACAGGATGAAGTTTATTTTTGAAAAATGCACTGAACTTGGTGTTAGATCTTTCAATCCTGTTATAACACAAAAAAGTGAAAAATATCCTTTGAAAAAGGATCGAGTTTTTTCAATCTTGAAATCTGCTGTAAAACAATCAAGAAGGTTTAAAGTTCCAGTTTACAATGAACCAGTAGAACTTTTTAAACTTGATTTTGATAGGAGTATCGATTCATTTTTTGGTTCACTTGAGAACAAGACAAAAAAAACTATTGAATTTAAAAGCGAATCTGTTAATATTTTTATTGGACCACCTTCGGGATTCACAAAAGAGGAGGAGGAGTTCTTGATAAAAAATGGAGTAAAACCTTTCTTCTTTGATGTTGCTGTATTAAGAACCGAAACTTTTGCGGTTGCTTTTCTTTCAATAATACATTATCTCAAAGGGGCAAAGAATGACTGATTGTATTTTTTGTAAAATCGCAAAAAAGGAGATAAATTCTCAGATCGTTTATGAGGATGATCTGTGTATAGCTTTTAAGGATATCTCTCCACAGGCACCGGTTCACATACTCCTTATACCCAAAAAACATATTGAATCGATCGATAAGATAGATGAGGATGACAAAAACTTGATAAGTGTTTTGGTTGAAAATATTTCAAAAGTTGCGAAAAAAGTCGGTCTTGAAAGTTATAGAGTCGTTTCGAATGTTGGAACAGAAGCGGGGCAGTCAGTTTTTCATCTTCATTTCCATATCCTTGGTGGAAGAAAGATGAACTGGCCACCAGGATGATTTTTAAAGGAGGAAAAATGAAATGTAATGTTGGAAAGATCGATAGGATAATCAGGATAGTTCTCTCATTAATTTTTACTGTGATAGGTTATATTACAAAATTATGGATCTTTTACATTTTTGGGGGAATATTACTTATAACCGCAATAACAGGTTTTTGTCTTCTCTATGTTCCCTTTAAAATAAACACCTGTAACAAAAAATAACTTTTTTAACAGAAGGAGGAGAAATGAAAAAGTTTTTTGTTTTGGTTATTATGTTAATTTTTACTCTTTTTGCTTTTGCTGATGAATGGCAGGATAAATATGATACCGTAAACAATTATTACACAAATGGAAACTATGAGATGGGATATAAAAAAGCGCAAGAATTACTCGATTACACTTTAAATAAGTATGATTCAAAAAGTGTTGAGGCAGGACATGCTTACAATATCCTTGGACTCATATCGAAAAAACTTGATAAGTTTGATGAATCTGAAACATATTTCAATAAAAGTATAACCGCCTTCAAAGCGAGTGGTGATGCTGAGAAGAAGAATGTTGCGATAGTTAAAACAAATCTTGGAGATCTTTATTTTGATTATTTTTACGATGATCTTGCAACTGAAAATCTCTTAGATGCAGTAAACTGGTTTGAGGAAAACAACAGTTATGGTGATTACAACGAAAATCTTATTATGCCTTACTATGATCTTTATCAGATTTATGAATACGCTTATGATTATCCTAACGCTATAAAATATATGAAAAAAATGATAGAGGTTGAAGAAAAAACTTATGGAAAAAATGATACCCTTGTTGGTGTAGATTATAGAACACTTGCCTGGCTTTATATAAATTCAGATGATTATGAAGGTGCACAACCATATTTTGAAAAATCTCTAAGTGTTTTAAAGGTTAATGGTGGGTACAATAACAATCAATTAGGTGTAACATACAACGACTATGGTGTGTTATACGATTATACGGGTGAATACAATAAAGCCCTTGAATATTATAAAAAGGCTACTGAGGTTTTTGAGAAGTCGAAAAATAACATTGAACTTGCAAATACTTATAACAATATGGGTCTTGCTTATGAAAAGTTAGGGAAAAAATCGGATGCTAAAAAGTATTATCAGAAAGCCTACGATCTATCCAAAAAAGAGAATGGTGAAAATAACGAGGATACAAAAAAATATAAGGAAAATCTTGATAGGGTAAAATAACTGATTTTTTTACTTTACATAGTTCCCATCATTATTGACAGATATAATTTTATTATATAAAATAAAAAATTAAATCCGCGAAAGTGGCGGAATTGGCAGACGCGCTGGACTTAGGATCCAGTAGGTAACACTGTGGGGGTTCAACTCCCCCCTTTCGCATAAAATATAAGGAGTATTTATGGAATACAATTTTGAACAGAAGGAAAACTGGCATGTTGTTTTAAACATAAGTTTTACCAACGAAGAGTTTCTTGTTGAATACAAACGAGTTTTACAGGAAATCAAAAATGAAGTTAAAATTGATGGCTTCAGACCTGGTAAAGTTCCAGAGAATCTAATCGAAAGTAAATACAAAACTCAGATAGAAGAGGAAACAGAGGAAAAACTCATTCAGAGAGGTTTTTTAAATGTTTTGAAAGAAAGGGAATTCCATATTCTTTCAAGACCTGTAGTTTCAAAAGTTGAAAAAGGGATTGAAAAAATCAATTTTGTTGTTGAATTTGATATCTATCCAGAAATCGAGATCAAAAATTATGACAAAATAAAAATAAACATAAAAAAGAAAGATGTTGATGATGAAATGATACAGAACAATATAAAACTTTTGAAAAATCTTTATGCAAAAATTGAGGATAAAGAAGGTGAAATAGAGATAGGAGACATTGCGATAGTCGATTTGAGTTTTAAAGATCAAGATGGAAAAGAGATCGAGGATTTAAACTATAAAGATTTTTCGATCGAATTAACTGAAGGAGAGATACTTCCTGTTTTCATAGAAAATTTAAAGGGTAAAAAGAGGGGAGATAAAGTAGAATTCGATTATCAGTATCCTGAGGATTACCAGGATGAATTACTCAAAGGAAAGAAGGTAACGATAGGAATAGATGTAAAACAGGTCAAAAGAAAAATTGTTGAAAACGATGATGAAGTTTTTGCTAAAAACTTTGGATTTGAAAGTTTTCAGAGTTTGAAGGATATCACAAGAAAACGGCTTGAAAACGATATTAACAGAGATTATGAACTTGAAAAGGAAGAGAAGATCATAAACTATATTATAGAACAGAATCCTTTTGAACCACCGAAATCTCTTGTTCAGATGCATCTTGAATCGATATTGAACTCTTTGAAAAATTCAGGAAGAAAAGAGTTTGAAAATGATGAAAAACTTCAGGAACTATACCTTAACTATGCTGTCTGGAGAGCAAAGAGAGAGATAATCTTAACAAGAATATCCTTGCAGGAAAATATAAAAGCAACAGAGGAAGAGATTCAGGATGAAATAAACAAAATAAAACAGCATCCAAACTCAAAAGTGAGAGAGATGGCAGATGATGAAGGTGTGAGAGAGGAAATCGAAAAATCAATAATTTACAATAAAGCGATGGATCTTATAAACAGCAGAGTGGAAATAGTTTAAAATTAAAAAAGGAGTTTTTATGACTCTTATTCCGATGGTTGTTGAAAGAACTGGAAGAGGAGAGAGAGGATACGATATATACTCTCGACTTCTTGTTGATCGAATAATTTTTCTTGGTGGACCGATCGATGATGAGACAGCGAATCTGATCATAGCACAGATGTTGTTTCTTGAAGCCGATAATCCAGATAAAGATATAAACCTTTATATCAACTCGAATGGTGGAATAGTTAGCAGTGGACTTGCGATCTACGATACGATGCAGTATATCAAATGTGATGTATCAACAATCTGTATGGGAGTTGCAGCGAGTATGGCAGCTGTTATACTTATGGCTGGAGCAAAGGGAAAAAGGTTCGCTTTACCGAATTCAAGGATACTGATACATCAACCGATGGGAGGAGTTCAGGGACAGGCATCAGATATAGAGATACATGCAAAGGAGATTTTAAGAATAAAACAGAAACTCAACGAGATAATCTCACTTCACACAGGAAAAGATTTGAAACAGATAGAGGTTGATTCTGATAGAGATTTCTGGATGAGTGCTGATGAGGCAAAAGATTATGGAATCATTGATAGTGTTATAACATCAAGGAAAATAAATGAAAAAAAATGAAAATCGATGTGAAGGATGTTTGAAAGAGATATCTTCTGATTATATAGTATTAAATAACAAAAAATTTTGTTTTCAATGTGCTGGACTTCTTGTACAAAAAGAACAAGACAGCAAAGAAAATGATTGGATTATAAAAAAACTTCCAACTCCAAAAGAAATAAAGCATGAACTTGATAAGTACATAGTAGGTCAGGAATATGCCAAAAAGGTTGTTTCAGTTGGTGTTTATAACCATTACAAAAGAATAAAATTAGGAGTTAAAGGAGGGATAGAAAAGTCAAACATTCTTCTTTTTGGACCTACAGGAGTTGGAAAAACCTTGATAGCAAGAACCTTAGCTCAGATTCTTGATGTTCCTTTCTCAATCTCTGATGCTACATCTTTAACTGAAGCAGGATATGTTGGAGAGGATGTTGAAAACATACTTCTCAGATTGATCATATCATCCGATTTTGATCTTGAAAGAGCAAAGGTGGGAATATGTTATATTGATGAGATTGATAAGATAGGTAGTAAAAATGCTGGAAATCCATCGATCACAAGAGATGTTTCTGGAGAAGGTGTTCAGCAGGCACTTTTGAAGATACTTGAAGGAACGATAGCCAACATCCCACCCTATGGTGGAAGGAAACACCCTGAACAAAAATATATTCAGCTTGATACAACCAACATTCTTTTTATAGCGGGGGGTGCATTCAACTCGATCGATCAGATAATCAAAGAAAGAATGGATAAAACAACAATAGGTTTCAAAAATGATAATGTTGATAAAGATGATTTTGACAGGATGGTTCTGAAAAAAGTAGAACACAGAGATTTTATCAATTTTGGAATGATACCTGAATTTATCGGAAGGTTTCCAATAATAGCCCCACTTTTTGAACTAACACATGAAGAACTTGTAAAGATTTTATATGAACCTGAAAATTCTATAATAAAACAATATGAAAAACTTCTTTTACTTGATGGAAAGAAACTTGAGTTCACAGATGGTGCTCTTGATTTTATTGCGAAACAAGCAGAAGAGAAGAAAACGGGAGCGAGGGGCTTGAAATCTATAATCGAATCGTATATGCTTGATATAATGTTTGAAATACCTGAGAGGGATGATATAAAAGTGGTGAAAGTCACCGAAAAAGATCTCAAAGAGTTTTTCAAAAATGGTTGATATGGTTGAAAAAGAAAATTTTTCCTTTGATTCATTGTTTCTTTTAATAGATCTCTCCTTTAAAAACAGTGATCAAAAATTTTCCCTAAAAACTCTAAAGAAAATTGATCTTATCGATAAGGTAGATATCGATTTTCAGAAAATTGAAATCTCGGAAGGGGAATTTATAGTTTTAAAATGTTTTGATAATGAACATCTGTCAGGTTTAATTTTGAAAGTGTTAAAAAAAGAAAATGTTGGTGAGAGGGTTTTAAGATTGTTTGTTTCTCCTGTTGATTATGTCAAGATTATAAAGGTTATAGATTATAACAACTATAAAAAGGTTAAATGTGAAAAAGTTTATTTTAAGGAAATAAAAGATGAGAATCTCTCTGAAGCGTATTTGAATCTTTTAAAAAAGAACTTTAAAGAACTATCAAATTATAACAACACTTATTATGATTCTTTATACAAAATTAATTCAGAAAAGGATCTTTTTCTACTTTCCGAAGAGTTGATTTCATTGATAGACCTTGATAAACAATCCTTCAACAGTTTTATACTTGAAACCGATGTCGAGACCCGTATCAAAAATCTACTTGTATTTATCAGCCAAGAAATCGAAAAGAAAAAAATCGAGAAGAGAATATACGATGAGGTTATTGAAAAGAGTAAAGAGGATGCAAGAAAATCTTTTCTTAAAGAACAGTTGAGAATAATCAACAGAGAACTTGGATATTCTTTTGAACAGGAAGATGAATTTTCAAAAATAAAAAATAAAATTTTGAAATCTGATCTAACTGAACACGCAAAAGAAAAAGCACTTGAAGAAGCGAACAGGTTGAAATCGTTGACAACATATTCCCCGGAATATAATATCATTAAGAACTATCTTGATTGGCTCCTTTCACTTCCGTGGAAAAAGATGACACAGGATAATTTTGATATTAAACTTGCAAAAAAGATTCTTACGAAGAATCATTATGGATTGACTCAGGTGAAAGAAAGGATTCTTGAGTATCTTTCAGTTTTAAAGTTATCAAAGGATAGTAAAGGTCATATACTATGTTTTGTTGGGGCTCCAGGTGTTGGAAAAACCTCGCTCGGTCAATCGATAGCTGAAGCTATGGGAAGAAAGTTTGTAAGGATTTCTCTTGGTGGGATTAAAGATGAATCGGAGATAAAGGGTCACAGAAGAACATATGTTGGTGCTATGCCAGGCAGAATAATTCAGATGATGAAAAGAGCAGGAGTCATAAATCCAGTATTCATGCTTGATGAGATAGATAAACTTGGTGGGGATTATAGAGGTGATCCTTCGAACGCTTTTCTTGAGATCCTCGATCCTCAGATAAACAACAGTTTTTCAGATAATTATCTTGAATTGGAATACGATCTTTCAAAGGTTCTTTTCATCTGCACCGCTAATGTTGTTCATACGATTCCTCCAGCTTTAAGGGATCGAATGGAGATAATCGAGATCCCGGGATACCTTGAATTTGAAAAGGTTGAAATCTCAAAAAAATTCTTGATTCCCAGAATGATGAAAAGATCAGGTTTGAGGAAAAATGATATACAGTTTGAAAATGAAGCGTTAGTAAAAATAATACGAAACTATTCTCCAGAGGCTGGAATAAGAGGACTTGAAAAAAATATACAGGCGATAATGGGAAAGAGAGCAAAAGAGATAGCGATCGGTGAAAAGATAAAAAATAAAAAAATTGGAAAAGAAGAGGTTGTAAAATATCTTGGCCCTGAACTTTATATTGAAAGAACGAAAGAGAAAAGAAATATACCTGGAATTGTAAACGGCCTTGCCTGGACTCCAAATGGTGGAAAAGTTTTGACTGTTGAAACTGTTATATTGGAAGGCAATGGAAATGTTCAATTAACAGGACAGATTGGTGATGTGATGAAAGAATCTGCTGCTACAGCGATAAGTTATTTGAGAAAAAACTATAAACTTTTTGACATAGATCCTGAATTCTATAAAAAATTTGATACACATATACACATCCCAGAAGGAGCGATACCTAAAGATGGACCATCTGCGGGTATAACGCTTGTTGTATCGCTGATCTCAGCGTTAACTAAAAAACCTGTAAAAGGTGGTTTTGCAATGACAGGGGAGATAACTTTAACAGGGAATGTTTTACCTGTTGGTGGTTTGTTTGAAAAAATCGTTGCAGCACAGATAGATGGGATCAAAAATATAATCATTCCGGAAAAGAATAGATCAAATTTATCAAAAATACCGAAAAAGGTTAAAAAGGATTTAAAATTTTATTTTGTGAAAAACATTTATGAAACAGCAAAAATATTATTTTGAAAATGATTTTACAGTGAAGAAGGTGAACCCTTCCCTTGTGATCATTTTTGGATATATTGTTTTTATAATTTCGGGAGCACTCCTTCTTTCTTTGCCTATTTCTCATGCTGATCCGAAAGTTAATATCAATTTTATAGATGCGCTTTTTACTTCAACCTCTGCTGTATGTGTTACAGGTTTGATAGTTAAAGATACTGCAACTTTTTTCTCCCCTTTTGGAAAGTTTATCATATTACTTTTGATCCAGATTGGTGGCCTCGGATATGTTATGATTTCAACTTTTTTTACGCTTGCGATAGCGAAAAGGGTTGATTCAAACATCAGGTTTCAAACTCTTCAAGAATTTCAAAAGTTTTCCAGTAAAGAGATTAAAAGTTATATTTTAAAACTTTTATTGTTTGTTTTCTCAGTTGAACTTTTAGGAAGTGTAATAATGTTTTTCAGGTTCATTCAGGTTATTGAAAATGTTCCTGATGCGATATTCTGTTCCATTTTTCATTCGATATCATCTTTTTGTAATGCAGGTTTTTCAACCTTTTCAACGAACCTGTATGATTTCAGAAACGATCCGATTATTATTTTAACAGTTATCGTATTGATAGTTTTAGGAGGAATTGGATTTATAGTTGTTAGAGATGTATATAAAAACAGATTTTATTATAAAAGATTTGAGAATCATTCAAAAATAGTGATAATAATGACTTCTCTTCTTATCGTGATTCCTTTCTTTTTATTCTTTATGTTTGAAAGTAACTCGTCCTTAAAGGAACTGGATATTTTTGGAAAGATTTTTAACTCTTTGTTTCAAATCGTAACTCCAAGAACAGCAGGTTTTAATACGATTGATTTTGCTCTGTTGAATAGTTCATCAATCTTTCTTTTGATAATACTTATGTTTATAGGAGCATCTCCTGGAGGAACCGGTGGTGGTATAAAAACAACAACTTTTTATCTTGTTGTCAGTTATATGATAAACAATCTCAGAGGAAGAAGGAATCTCAACATTTTTAAAAGAAGGGTGGATGAGGAAATGATAATGAAGTCATATTTTATATTCACGATTACGATATTCATTGTTGTTTTTGCGATTTTGATCCTTCTTGTCAGTGAAAATGATGAGCCATTTAGAGTGATTTTTGAAGTCATTTCAGCGTATGGAACTGTTGGTTTATCTTTGGGTGGAAAACTTCCAAACGTTTCACTTGTTGCGAATTTTACTCCTTTGGGAAAGTTTGTTATAATGTTTGTGATGCTGATCGGAAGAGTTGGAGTTTTGACCGCTGTGAACATATTTTTAACAAAAGATAGGAGAGATTCATTCCAGTATCCAAAGGCAAAGATCCTTGTTGGATAAGGAGGTTTTATGTCTGATAAAAAGTTTTTTGCAGTTATAGGGCTTAGCAGTTTTGGATATCATGTAGCTACAAAACTTTCAGAGAAAGGATATGAGGTGATAGCAATAGATTCTGATGAAGGTAAAATTGATGATATTTCAAATAAAGTTACACATGCTATACAGTTGAATGCACTTGATGAAAAAGGATTAAAAGAAGTTGGTCTTATGGATGTTGATGTCGCTATTATCGCTATAAAGGATATAGCAACAAGTATACTTCTTTCCTCGTTTTTGAAAGAGGACTTAAAAATAAGAAAGGTTATTGCGAAAGCGAGTGATCAAAAACATGGAAAAGTTCTTGAAAAGATCGGTGTCGACAGAATAATATATCCAGAACTTGAAAGTGCAGATCGGCTTGCAAATACCCTTATCTCTCCATCAATTTTTGACATTATCGAACTTTCACCTTCATATAATCTTGTTGAGATAAAAACTCCTGAAATTTTTGTTGGGAAAACTATAGAGGAGATAGACATAAGAAAAAGATATGATATAAACATAATCGCGATCAAAAGGAAACAGCCCTCAACAACCGATTCATACAAACTGAGTTTTGAAGAAAATACGATAATATCACCATCTCCGAAAGAAAGGATTATAGAAGGGGATATACTTGTCATGATCGGTTTGAAAGAAGATCTTGAAAAGATTGAAAATTTATAATATTATTTAAAAATGGAACCAGATAAAGAAAAAATTCTTGAAGCAGGTTTTTTTTATTTCCAGAACCAGAACTTCAAAAAAGCGATAAAAATTTTTGAGGAGGGATTAACCCTGTTTCCCGATGATGCTGATATATATTATAACCTTGGAATAGTTTACGAAAGTATAAACGATATTGAAAAAGCGAAAGAATGTTTTAAAAAGGTTCTGGAAATTGATAAAAACAACACTGATGCGAAGAAGCATTTAGAAAACCTGATAAATTTATAGGGAAGATTATGAGAAATGTTTTAACATCTTTTCTTGATTTTTTAAAATTAAAAAATATTTCATTCATTTTGTCAACCTATGATGGAAGAGTGGTATCCGATTACCGGAAAGAGAAATTCGTTGAAAAAGATTTTGATATAAAAAAATTTTTATCATCGGTAAAATTTAAAAAGGATATTTTCTCATATAATTCTTCTGGTGAATATATTTATTTTAATTTTCCAAACTATGAAAAGATCATCATATTTTTAAAAAGTGAAGTGAACACTTCATCCATAATGGACATATACCTCCTTGCAGAACTCCTTGATAGTATAGATTCTTCTGTATGTTTTCTTGATAAAGATTTAAAGGTTATACTTTCAAACCAATCGTTTCAGATAAAATATGGAGATACATATTTAGGTAATGCAACATATTTTAGTGAATATGTTTTACCAGACCATCTTGAAAAAACGATAGTATCGCTGAAAAAGAAGACCAAACAGGAACTTTTTATAGAAATGTACGATATAAATGGGAATGCCAGCTCTGTAAAGGTTAGTATTTTTCCGTGGGAAGATTATTCCATAGTAATAATTTATGATCTCAAGGAAAAGGAGATATGGACAAAAGAGATAGAAGGTTTAAAAAGGATTCAGAATCTTGTCTTTGATGCTATTGCACAGGGGATAATTGTTCTGGACAGAGAAGGGAATATAATCAAGTTCAACAAATTCACAGCGGAAAAATATAAGTTCACCAACTCTGAAATGATCGGAAAAAATATTTTCGATCTTTTCCCTGATCTACTTGAATTGAAACTCGATAAAATACTTGCAGAGATAATAGAGACAAAAAAGACGAGAAGAATGCTTGGAGTTAAGAGGTATTCCACAAGGTTAAAAAAAGAACTTGTTCAAAACCTTTATGGTTATCCTTTGATAGAGAATGGAAGATGTGTTGGGGTTGTTATTCTGATAGAGGACATTACAGAGAAAAAGATGATAGAAGAAGAGTATTACTTTGTTCAAAAGAAAACAGAAATCGTAAACAATTTGAATAACCTTTTTTCCTCAAACATTGATATAAAAATTTTAATTCCTCAGGTTTTGAAATACTATTTTAAGAATCTTAAACCCAAGAATGTTTATTATATTGATATTTTAAAAGATGAATATTTTAAACTTGATGGTACAACATTTGAGTTGAACAAAATAAAAAATAAGTATCTGGATCATTTTAAAAATTTAAGAGATGAAAATGTACTTTATTATTATGGTTCAAGATTGGATGAATTAAATGTTAATAAAAGTGTAAAAAATGTTGTTTATTTACCTATAATATACAACAAAAAGGTTTTTGGTAAAATAATCACAGAATTTGATGAAGATGTTGCAAATGACCGATTCAAAAAGGATTTTATACAGACATTTTACGAACAGGTTGGAAACATATTCGATAAATCTTATCTTTATGAAGAGAAGAATGAAAGTTTAAAAAAACTTGAAGTGATATTAAAAGTTTCAAAGATATTATCACAGGATAAAGATTATAAAAAGAGTTTCAGAAATCTTCTTGAATTTTTAATGTCAGAGATAAATGCTGATAGGGGTTTTATACTTGTAAAAACAGAAGAGGAGAAACTAAGAGCTGTTTCAGCGATAGGTATAGATGAAAAGGAATTGATGGAGAGAGATTTTATTGTCGGTAGAGGTGTTTCTGGAACAGTTGCTCTCACGAAAGAACCTTTGATGCTTGATGATCTTTTAAAGTTTCCCAATATCGAATACACAAAAGGTTATAAAAAACAATCACAGGCGGGAATATGTGTACCGATAATTTTTAAAGGAGAACTCGTTGGAGTTTTAATGTTGACAAGGTTTGGGAAGATTCCTTTTACTGATAAAGATTTTGAACTAGTAAAGATAATATCGAACAATTCAGCAAGTTTTATAAAATCTCTCCTTTTACAGATGGACTCGGAAAACAAGATTGAACAGTTGACGATTCTGTACAAAATTTTTACGAGTTTAAGAAGTTCTTTGAATCTAAAATTTCTATCAAAAATAGTTACAACGACTCTTGGAAGTTTACTTAAAAGTAAAGCGACATTGCTCCTTGAAAAAAACGAAGATGAAAGTTACCAAATTAAAGAAACATACTTCGAAAATGAACAGTTGAAAAATATCCTTTTGAACAAGAAAAAATATTATTTTGAACAAGATATAAATCAGAGTGTTACAAACTTTTTTGATGATCCCAAAATAAGCAAAGAATTTTTCAAAAAAGAGATACGATATGCAACCGTTTTACCCATTTTTGTTAACAAACAGGATAAATTTCTTCTGATCGTTTTTTCTGATCGTAACCTTAAAACAAAAATTTACGATTATACTTTTAACGCGATAGTTCAGGAACTTTATATCAAATTTGAGAGTGCACTACTATTTGATGAAAACGAAAGAAAGTTGAAACAGTATAATATTATCAGTAATCTGACCGAAAAACTTATATATGTGAAAAGCATTGAAGAGTTTTTCAAATATCTACTTGAATCTGCTGTTAAAATTGTTGATGGAACCTATGCCTCACTTCTTTTTCAGGAGAATGGGAAACTTGTTTTTAAAGCATCTTTGGGCATAGAAATCGAAAAATTGAAAAAGATAAAAGATATGTCAGATAGTGCTGCTGGATATGTTTATAAAACAGGGAACTCTTTGATTTTAAACGATGTAACCAAAAGTGAATATTTTAAACCGATAAAATCATTATCAAAATATTATAGGGTAGAGAATCTTATAAATGTTCCTTTAAAGTTTCTTGGGAGAACGTTAGGGGTATTGTGTGTTGATAACAAAAAGAGTGGATATTTTTCTCAGTCGGATAAACAGTTCCTTGAAACACTTGCAAACACTGCGATCATTGCCATATCAAGATTCGAAGAATCCTCAAAAGATTTACAGATTTCCGATCTGATTTTGAACAACATACCTTCTGGTGTAGTTTACATAGATAAAAATGGTAAGATTATACATTTTAACAATTCACTTTTAAAAATTGGTGAATACGAACCCGATGAGATTTTCAACATGCATTATCTTGATCTTTTTGAGGATAAAAATGGAATAATTGATAATGTTATTAAAAGTGAAAAACCTTTGTTCAGAGATGAGATAATTTTAAAGAGTAAAAAGAGAGGACACGTTCCCTGTGGTATAAGTATTACACCTATAAAGTTTGAAAAGGATCTTGAACTCGTATGTATAATTCAGGATCTTTCTGAAATCAAAAAGATTCAGAATGAATTGAAAGCGAAAGAGAATCTTGCGATGCTTGGACAGATGGCAGCAGGTATGGCGCACGAGATCAAAAATCCTCTGTCAGGAATTTTAACCGGAATGGAATTTTTGAAGATGCGGCTTAAGGATGATGATATACTCACTGAGTCAATAGATCTTGTGATTAAAGAGGTTAAAAGATTGGACAGACTTGTGAACGATATGACATCTTTTGCAAAAGCAAAAACTGTACTCCTTTCAAAAGTGAACATTCTCGATGTATTAAACCATGCGGTTGAGATGGTAAAGAATAAACTTGAAGAAACAAACATTTCTTTGAATGTGAATATAAATGAGGATATTCAGGAGATAATGGTTGACGAAGAACAGATGATAGAAGTTTTTATGAATATACTTTTGAATGCTATTCAATCGATTGTAAAAAATGGTCATATTGAGATTTCGATTAAAAAAGAAGATAATTTTCTTGTTATAGATATCTATAACGATGGTCCCAGAATACCCGAAGAGAACCTCTCAAAGATTTTTGCACCATTTTTTACAACAAAAAGCGGTGGTACTGGTCTTGGTCTTGCAATCTCATTTAATATAATAAAAGAACACAATGGGACAATATTCGCTGTTAACAGAGAAAATGGTGTCTCTTTTATAATAAAACTGCCTTTGAAAAGTTAAAATGAAAGAAAAAATTTTAGTAGCTGATGGCGAAATCACAGTAGCCAATTTTTTAAAAAAGATCATCGAGTATGAAAAGAAAGATGCTGTTGATGTGGATATTGCAACCGATGGGGTACAATTTAAAAATCTGTTATCTTTGAATCAATATTCTCTAATAATAGTGGATCTGTCGTTGCCAGGAACCGATGTTTTTGACTTCATAACAAATTTTTCGATTGAAAATCCTTTTTCACCTATAATCGTTATCTCAGCAACAATAGATATTAATCTTGCGATGACATGCATCAGGAGTGGTGCTTACGATTTTGTCTCAAAGCCATTCACAGCAGATACGATGTTACTTGTTATCAGAAACGCTTATGAGAAGAGGCAATTATTACTTGATAAAGAAAGATTGAGTGCTGACATTCAAAAAATGAATGAGGAACTGTTAAACACGAACCAATTGGTATCCGAACAGAAAGAGAAACTTGATAATTATCTAAAAGAACTTTTAAAAAGCATTGAAGAACTCAAAACTTTTTCTGAAATGATCTCTGTGATCAAATCTTTTGAATCTAACGCTTTAAACATTTTTGAAAAACTTGATACGATTTTTAATCCCCACTCTTTGGTTCTTCTTCTTTTTGATGAAAAAAGTGGAGATTTCGTTGTTAAAAAGGAAAGAAATTTTGAAAAAGAGTTTCCAGTTGGAACCAAAATCAACAGGAACCAGTTTATTGAATATTTCAAATCTTCCAAAATTAATATCGGGTACTCTCTTAAAGGTATAAAGGACAACTCAACGGTTACTTTGCCGATATTTTTAGGAAAACTGATCATAGGAGTTTTTATATTTGAAATAGATTCATTGAAAATTAAAGATGAAAAAATGGTTCTTTTTGAAATCGCAAGGATCGTGATCACGAATTCTCTTGCATCTGCAAAATTTTTTGAGGATTCAAGAAGAAGTTATCTTGAATCCTTGATCGCCTTTTTATATCTTGAGGATAGGATATTCCCTGGTTTAAAAAAACACAGTGAAAAAGTTTCAGCACTTTCTGTAAAAATTGCAAAAAGGATGGAACTTTCTGAAGATGAAATAAGGGATATACAGTATTCGGCTCTTTTGCATCTCCTTGGACTTTTGAGTAAACCAAAGGAGATCTTCAATGCACCAACATACTTCGACCCTGAAAAATCTTTAGAGATAAAACAGGCGATCGTATCAGGTGCTGATATTATAGCACCTCTTGTGATGCTTGAAGATGCTCAAAAAATTATTAAATTTCTTTACGAAAACTATGATGGAACTGGTTTTAACAAACTCGTCGGTAAAAAAATTCCAGTTGGTTCAAGAATAGTTAGAGTTGCTGGAGAATATTGTGTTTTTAAAGATATTTTTAAGTTGACTGAAAAACATATTGAAGGAATTTTCAACGAAAATGTTGGAAAAATTTATGATCCTGATATTGTAAAACTACTTTTTACTATCATCAAAAATGAATAGATTATTTTTTCCTAAATTTTTTGCAGTGTATAATGCCTTATCAGTTTTATCGATAAGTGTATCGAGGTTTTCACCATCT
Organism: Caldifarciminota bacterium; assembly: GCA_037481815.1. Taxonomy (GTDB): domain Bacteria; phylum Hydrothermota; class 32-111; order 32-111; family 32-111; genus 32-111. The sequence goes on along the minus strand of JBBFKX010000002.1, from coordinate 198,515 downwards.
TTGGGAAAAAACGAAACACCTATGGAAATAGTCAAATGGGAAACTCTTGATGTTTCGGGATTAAAGTTAAAATTTTCTATCTGACTTTTGAATCTCTCAAGAACAAATGTTATATAATTTTCATCTATATCTTTTAAGAGTATTATAAACTCGTCTCCTCCATATTTACCAAGGATGTCAGTTTTTCTAAAAGTTTTTTTCATGATCTGTGCTATTTGAACCAATGCGCGTGAACCCATAAGATGTCCGTTTGTATCATTGAACTCCTTAAAATTATCGATATCAAACATTACAATTGCAAGTTTATTGTTGTTGATTTTTGCGATCTCAATAGCGTCAGAAGCACTCACTCTAAAATATGTCTGATCATAAAGGCCTGTCAACCTATCAGTTATTGATAACTTGTATGTTTCCTGATATAGTTTATTCAACTCTTCCTGTTTCTGTTTCAGTTTTTCCGATACATATTTTGAAAGGTAGAAGAGGAAAAAGAATATGAGTGAGATCAAGACCATATTTTCAAACTTTTCCAAAGTTTTATACTCTATGTATGGGAATGTGTCCTTGAATCTAAATCTGAATTCAGAGATGAAAATCAGCACAATTAATATAAGGGTGTAAAAGAAAGTATTTCGATCCTGAATCAAAAAGTTTGAAGTGATTATGTTATAAATGAAAAGAAAAAGAAGTGGAGATTTTATTCCTCCTGAAAGAAAAATTGTAACTATCGTATAAAGGATATCAAAATCGATTTGAATCATTCCAATATATTTAAAATTTTCCTCGTTCATAATCAGGTGTTTATTGTTTTGAAGATATTTTAGATCAATATAGAGTAAAAAATTGATCACAAGTGCTATCATCTGCCAAAAAAGTAGATATTCAGGAGAAAATGTGTTATTTATTTTGATTTTAAATATTGATAAAATTGAAAAAATTATAGTTAAACAGATTAAAAGTAATGTTCTTATATTTATCAGCCAATAGAGTTTATCATAGTTGAATTCAGTGTAAAAAATATTCCCTTTATCTTCTTTCATTTGTAAAATAATCATAATTCAATATCAAAAAAAGTCAAGAAATTAACACATTATTATCGAATAAAAAGTGAATAATTTGAAAATGAGGATAAAATTTAATTATTTTTATAACAGATTTTAATACCATAAAAGGGTATAAATTTTTATGTGTGTCATAAAATTACAGGAAATGTAGCAGAATATAGGATTTGCAGGTATCAAGAAAATTATTATTTCATAAGTGAACACTTTAACCTAAAAGTATTTTCAGAGGAAAACAAAGTAGGTAGTGGAGGTAGTTATTATGGTTGTTTAAATAATTTAGATAGTAACTATGATGAGGGTAGTTCCTTTGACATATGGGATAATAATTCGTGAAAATCAACAGGATTAAGATGTGCAAAATAAAAATAATTGAAGAATGAAAGATTAAAATAATGATAATAAATTTTAACAATTAAAATTTCTTAGAATGTGATATGTTATGGTGAAACTGATATATTAAGAGATGGATTGAGGAATGGGATTTATTATTGTAGATTAGAAATGGAAGGGAAAAGTAAAACAATAAAAGTTATTATTTTTAGATAAAAATATAAATTTCAAAAATATAATCATATTGACTAAGAAAAATTTTAATCTATAATACTATTTCCTTCGGGGCTGGGTGAAAATCCCGATCGGCGGTAAAGCCCGCGAGCGAAAGCAGAACCGTTGAAATTACGGTGCCGACTGTAAAGTCAGGATGGAAGAAGGAGTTATAAGCCCCGATTGTAAAATCGGGTTTTTTTATGTTAAAAGAAGATGAAAAGTTTATAAGAAAAGCTATAAAGTTAGCACTGAAAGCAAAAGGGAAAACTTCCCCAAATCCACTTGTTGGTGCTTTAATAGTTAAGGATGGAAAAATTGTTTCAAAGGGTTACCATAAGGGATCGGGAAAACCACATGCAGAAATAGAAGCGATAAATTCTTCACCAGTTTCACTTGCTGATTCAACACTATATGTCACACTCGAGCCATGCTCAGTATGGGGTAAAACACCTCCATGTGTTGAAACTATAAAACAGATCCCATTCAAAAGGATCGTGATCGGAATGAAGGATCCAAATCCTTCTGTGAATGGGAAATCGATAAAAATTTTAAGAGACGCTGGATACGATGTTCAGGTTGGTGTATGTGAAGAAGAGGTAAAAAGTTTAAATAAATACTTTCAAAAATATATAACATGTAAAAAAACATATACGATTTTAAAAGTTGCAATATCGAGTGATGGTTTTATATATTCTAAAAATTTACCTGAAAAATATATAACATGTTTTGAATCACGAAAAGATCTACATCAAAGAAGGTTTCAGGTGGACGGTATACTTGTAGGTTCAAATACTATAAATGTTGATGATCCTTTACTTGATACAAGGAATATTGAAAAAAATTATAAACCAAAAATAATTATCCTTGATTTTAGTAACAAACTCGATTATTCAAAAAATGTTTTTAAAGATAAGAAAAGGTTGAAAATAATAATCGTTTCAAAAAAATTTGAAAATGTTTTAAAAGACAGGAAGGATGTAAAATATATCTTTGTAAATAATAAAAAAGAGAGTTGGGATTTTGTGAAAAATAGATTGTGTGAGTATAAAGTAATTTCCCTTATCATTGAAGGTGGAAAGAGTGTTTTTCTTGATTCTTTAAAAAACGATGTTGTTGATGAGGTGTGGATCTATAAATCTTTCAAAAAATTAAAAGATGGTATAAATTTTAATATAGAGGAAATTTTAAAAGATAAAAAATTCAAACAAGTTGAAGAAAAAAAGATTGGAGAAGATATTTTTAAGAGGTATATATGTTTACAGGACTCATAAAAGAAACCGGAAAAATTTATGATTTGAAAAGAAAATCTGATGATTATGTTTTAACCGTTCAGGTTTCAAAAGATTTTCTAAAAGATGTGACATCTGGAGATTCGATCTCAGTTGATGGAGTTTGTCTGACTGTTGAACATATAGGAGAAGATTTTTTGAGGTTCTATGCTTTATTTGAATCAGCTGAACGAACGATCATCAGGTTCTATAAAAAAAATAGTGAAGTCAATCTTGAAAAATCGTTGACACTAAAGGATAAACTTGGGGGACATATTCTCCTTGGACATGTTGATACAACAGGTTATGTGAAAAGGATAACAAGACCGAATAAAAACAAGATTGAGTTTGAAGTTGATGTTGGATCCAAATATGGAAAATATCTTGTTGAAAACGATTCTATAGCTGTTAACGGAATAAGTTTAACTATAAAAAGTGTTTTTGAAAACTCTTTTGTTTTAAACATCATTCCCGAAACGATAAAGATAACAAATTTAAAAAATTTGAAAGTTGGAGATAAAGTTAATGTTGAAATAAATCAGATAACAAAGGATGTTTACAAATTTTTAAAGGAGAAAAGAAATGTTTAGCAGGATTGAAGATGCAATTGATGATATCAGAAATGGTAAAATAGTAATAGTCGTTGATGATGAGGATAGAGAAAATGAAGGTGATTTTATCATGGCCGCTGAACTTGTAACACCAGAGAAGATCAATTTTATGGCTAAAGAGGGAAGAGGACTCATATGTGTTTCAATGACTGACGAGATGCTATCAAGATTGGGATTGCGTCTTATGTGTGAAAACAATACTGCTCTTCATGGAACAAAGTTTACAGTTTCTGTTGATGCGAAAGAAGGCATTGATACAGGAATATCAGCATACGATAGAGCGCACACGATAAAACTTCTGATAGATGATAATTCAAAGCCAGAAGATTTTGCAAAACCCGGGCATGTGTTTCCACTAAAAGCTGAAAAAGGTGGTGTTTTGAAAAGAGCAGGGCATACTGAGGCAGTATCAGATCTTGCAAGGATGGCGGGACTTAAACCTGCAGGTGTTCTATGTGAGATTATGGATGATGATGGGAAGATGGCGAGGTTACCTAAACTGTTAAAAATTGCAAAAAAGTTTAAGATGAAGATTATAACGATAAAGGACCTTATCTCTTACAGGTGTAAAACTGATAAACTTGTTCATAAAGAGGTGGAGGCGAAACTGCCGACAGATTTTGGAAAATTTAAAATAGTGCTCTATTCAAACGATGTCGATAACCATATACATGTTGCTTTGATAAAAGGGAATGTTAAAGGTAAAAAAAATGTTCTTGTGAGAGTTCACTCTGAATGTTTCACCGGAGATATATTTCATTCTCAGAAATGTGATTGTGGGAAACAACTTGAGAGTTCACTTGAAATGATTGAAAAAGAGAAAGAGGGTGTTTTACTCTATCTAAGACAGGAGGGAAGAGGTATTGGACTTGTAAACAAAATCAAAGCGTACCATCTTCAGGAGAAGGGGTATGACACTGTTGAAGCGAATATAAAACTTGGATTTCCCGCTGATCTTAGAGATTATGGAATAGGTGCACAGATTTTAAAAGATCTTGGACTTACAACGATAAGATTATTAACAAACAATCCAAAAAAGATAATTGGACTTGAAGGTTATGGGATCAAAATAGTCGAAAGGGTTCCAATTGAGATACAACCGAATGAGAACAATTTTGAATATCTTTTAACGAAAAAGAAAAAACTTGGACATCTGTTAAAAAATATATAGGAGGTTTTATGGAAAAGTTTGAAGGAAAACTTGATGGAAAGGGGATGAGGTTCGCGATAGTGTGTTCAAGGTTCAACAATTTTATTTCAAAAAATTTGATCGATGGAGCTGTTGATTGTCTTTTAAGACACAATGTTGATGAAAAGGATATAAAAATTTATATGGCACCAGGTGCTTTTGAAATTCCACAGGTTACCAAAATGGTTATCAAAAAGAATAAAGATCTAAATGGAGTGATATGTCTTGGTACTGTTATAAGAGGTGAAACTCCCCATTTTGATTATATAGCAGCAGAGGTTTCAAAAGGTATAGCAAAATTGAATCTTGATGTTGATATTCCTATCTCTTTTGGTATAATTACAGCAGATTCTACAGATCAGGCAATAGAAAGAGCTGGCACCAAATCAGGAAACAAAGGTTATGATGCTGCTGAAACTGTTCTGGAACTTGCAAACCTCTACAAAAGGATCTGAGTGTGGGTAAAAGAAGAAAAGCAAGAATTCTCGCTTTAAAAGTTTTATACATCTACGAGATAAACGAGTTCTCTAACCTTGAAAATATCATAGATGAAGTTTTCAGACTTGAGGATAATTTATCTGATGATGTAAAAGATTATAGTTTAAACATCATTAAAAAGGTGACACTCTTTTTTGATAAGTTAAACGAGTTGATCGATGGTGTTACAAAAAATTGGTCGATACACAGAATGGCTGTAATCGATAAAAATATTCTACGGATTGCCCTCGTTGAAATTTTCCTTCAGGATAATGTTCCTGATATAGTTGCGATAGATGAAGCGATAGAGATAGCAAAACTATATTCAACTTCAGATTCTGGGGGATTCGTCAACGGCATACTTGATAAAATTTTAAAGAACAAAGAAAAATATTTACCAGAATTTAAATGAAGTTTTTGATTTTTTCTGATATACATTCAAACTATGATGCTCTAAAATCGGTTATCGATTTTGTAGAAAAAAATTATCATCCTTTTCCAGAAGTTATCTGTCTTGGAGATGTTATAGGTTATGGTGCACAACCAAACGAATGTTTGGAAAAAATATTTTCACTCACGGATAAAGTTTTGCTGGGAAACCATGAATGTGGTGTTATAGGAAAAACGAACATCAGATTTTTTAACTATTCTGCAAAGGAATCTATTCTCTGGACGAAAAAAGTAATAAGAAAAGATCATTTAGAAAGAATAAAAAAACTTGAATACACTCTGTCTTTAACTGATTTGAAATTCTCTCATTCTAATTTACAGAATCCTTCATACTGGAACTATATAACTTCAATCTATGAGGCTGATGACGAGTTTTACTATGAGAAGTTTAAAATACTTTTTATAGGACACACACATATACCTGTTGTTTACAAAAAGATCTTTGGCGATGTTAAAATGGTTCAAAATGAAACGATAAAAATTGAAGATAATTCAAGATACATAATAAATGTAGGATCTGTTGGACAACCAAGGGATGGAGATAATAGAGCATCTTTTGTTGTTTTTGATAAAGATGAGATGGTAATCAACTTCCATAGGGTTGAATATGATATAGAGAGCGCTATGAGAAAGATAAATGAAGAAAGATTACCAAAGATACTTGCAGATCGACTGAAAGAGGGATTATGAAAAAAGTTCTAATAACAGGTGCTGAAGGGTTTGTTGCCTCATATCTTTATGAAGTGTTAAAAGATAAATATATTGTTGAGGGGACATACTTTGTTGACAAATTTTTAGAATACACATCATATAAACTCGATTTAACAGATAAAAAAAGAGTACTCGAATTTTTTGAAAAAAATGAGTATGATTACATCTTTCATCTCGCTGGTCAGTCGTCAACAAAAGTTTCTTTAAATGATCCTTATCTTACATATTTTGTAAACATCAATTCAACTTTAAACATAATAGAATCTTTAAGGGTGAATAGAAGAAAAACAAAATTTTTATTCGTTTCAACTTCAGATGTTTATGGAATACCTGAATATTTACCGATAGATGAAAAACATCCACTGAACCCTCAGAACCCCTATTCGATTTCAAAGAAGATATGTGAAGAGATGATAAAAAGTTACGATAAGTTTGGACTCGATTATGTTATCATAAGAGCGTTCAACCATATAGGTGTTGGACAGAATGAGAATTTTTTTATTCCATCTTTAATAAAAAAGATAATTGAATCGAATGATGGAATCGTAAAAGTTGGAAATCTTGATTTGAAAAGAGATTTTACAGATGTGAGAGATATGGTTTATGCTTACTCTCTTGCAATGGATCTTGAAAAAGGTGTTTATAATATCTGTTCAGGAAAAAGTTTTCTGTTAAGAGATATCGCCGAATACATTGTAAAAATATCAGGAAAAAAGATTCATTTTCAGGTCGATGATTCCCTTTTAAGAAAAAATGAACCTGAAGAATTTTTTGGAAGTTGTGAACTTTTTAAAAGTTTGACTGGTTATAAGAATAGATACTCAATTGAAGAGAGTTTAAAATGGATATTCGAAAGTTATGACCAAAAAAGTGGTGTTTGCTGATCTTCATTATAGAAAGGGTGATGATCATCTTTTTGACATGATAAAGGAAGTTTTGAAGAGAGATAATTTCAAAGATGTTATATTCCTTGGAGATACATTTGACTTTTTTTTTGAGTTCAAAAATAAATTTTATAAGAGAGAAAATTTGAATCTTTTGAATTTTTTGAAAGAGATTTCAAAAGAATACGATGTATATCTTGTAAGAGGAAACCATGACATGTATATGGGAAAAATGTTGAAAAGTTATACAGGTTGTAAAGAGGTTGTTGACCAGATCTGTATAGAAAATGGTGACCAAAAAATCTTTTTAACTCATGGTCATATTTTCATAAACGATGGATTTGTAAAAAAAATTTTATATTCTATTTTAAAGAACAATTTTGATAGATTTCTGTTTTCTCTGTTACCTGAGAGTTTGGGATACATTTTAGGTATTTTTGTGTCAGACCTTTGCAATATGAGGGTCATGGAAGAGGAAAAAAATGTCAAATCGATAGAAAAAAAGGTAAGAGAGAATTTTGGTAAAGATTTTAAAAAAATTATAGTCGCACATTACCATATAGATTTTGTTTCAGAGGATCATAAAATCTATTCTTTGGCAGATTTCAAAAAGAAGGGAAGTTATCTTAAGATTGACGAAAAGGGGGTGTTGTGTGAACATTTTTAAAATTGTCGATAGATCCACAATCGAATCTATTGTTATGGAAGCGATTAAGGAGGACAAGGCATTCACGGATATAACAACACAGATGTGTGTACCTGAAGAAAGTGAAGGTGTTGCAAACCTAATAGCAAAAGAAAATGGTATTCTTTCAGGCATACAGATTACGGAAATCGTTCTTCAAAATTTTGGTGTCTATGTTGTAGAGTATTTCTCAGAAGATGGAAATTTTATAAAAAAAGGTGAAAAACTTGCAAAAGTTAAAGGAAAATTAAGAGGAATACTCTCTTCTGAAAGAACGATACTTAATTTTGTACAACATCTTTCAGGTGTTGCAACATACACAAATAAATTTGTAAAACTTGTAGAAAAATATAATGTTAAAATTCTTGATACGAGAAAAACTATACCTGGCCTGAGAGCACTTGAAAAGTACGCTGTTTTATGTGGTGGTGGAGTTAACCATAGGTTTGATCTTTATGATCAGATAATGATTAAGGATAATCATATTTCTTTTTTGAAAGATGATTTCACGGTAACACAGAGAATGAAAAATAAATACCCGGATAAAAAGATCATAGTTGAAGTAAAAAATATTGAAGAGATTGAAAAGGTTTTAAACTATCCAGTTGATAGAATCCTTCTTGACAACATGACACCTGAAGAAATTGAAAAATCAATAAAAATCATAAATAGAAGATGTGAGATTGAAGTGTCTGGAAACATCGACGAAAAAAATATAGAAAGTTATGCCCAGAAATATCCAGATTTTATCTCGATAGGTAAAATAACACATTCAGCAAAAGCTCTTGATATGAGTATGAAGGTGGAAAATGTTTGACTTTTTGAGAATAAAAGAAAAATTTGATTTTGATGATTATATTTATTTTGATAGTGTTGATTCAACAAATCTACAAGCGATAGAACTTTTAAAATCAGGTAAAAAAAATTTTTTGATCGTGGCTAAAAGACAAACAAAAGGTTATGGAAGGTTCAACAGAAAATGGGAGTCAGAAGAGGGTGGACTCTATTTCACTTTTTCATATGATTCAAAAAGGTTAGCATATCCTTCACAATTTTTTTCAATCGTTTGTTGTATGGGTGTTTACAACAATCTAAAAAATGAGATAGAAGATTTAACCTATAGATGGCCGAACGATATTCTGGTGAAGGATAGAAAAATCTCCGGAATACTTCTTGAATATTTTGACAACATTATCGTTGCAGGTATAGGAATCAATGTTAACAATGATCGTTTTCCACAAAATCTTGAACAGATAGCAACTTCAATTTATCTACAAACTGGAAAGAAAAGAAAACTTGAAGATCTTCTGTTTTCGGTTTTGATGAACATCTTTCAGGTAAAAGGTTACCAGGAGATTTCAAAATTTTTAAACGAAAGTGGTATGATTGGGAAAAGAGTGAGGATAACCTCTTCTGAACAGATTTTTGAGGGTAAAGTTATAAAATTTGAAGAAGATGGTTCCATAGTTTTGGAAACATCTTCAGGAAAAAAAAGTTTTCTTGCAGGAGATGTAAAGATTTTGAGGTGATCTATGAAGATTTTGGTTGTTGGACATATGCATGTTAATCCTCAAAACAGAGAAGTTTTTCAGATGCTTATGGAAGAATATGATGTGAAAATAATATATCCAGAATCATGGACAGGGGAATTTGGGGAAAAGTATTTTGACGAAAATGGTTTCAAAAAAATAAAGTTTCCTTTTACAAAAAATGGTTATATTCCGATCATAAATGATAAAGAATTCTATGATCTTTTGTGGATAGATGAAGAACCATATCTTCCACAAACCTACTTTCTCTTGAAAAATTTGAAATATAAAAGATCAATTTTAAGAGGTGCACAAAACATCTTAAAAAAGGATATTTTTAGAGACACTCTCTACAATTTTGTTAAGAACAGGGTCGATCTTTTTATTGGAGTTGGCGAAGGTTCAAAACAGGTTCTCGAAGAGATTTTTAGAAAAGAAACAAAAATTGTCCCATTACATATACCTGATGAATTCTTTTTAAGTGAAGATAAAAATTTCTCGAAAGAAAAATTGACTCTTGGTTTTGCAGGGAGATTGGAAGAGAATAAAGGTGTTAAGCTTCTTGTTGAGATTTTGAAGAATCTCAAGCAGAATTATAGTATAAAGATTGCTGGTAAAGGGAAAGAAGAAAAATTGCTTCTTGATTTTTTGAAAAGTTCGAAAATCGATTACCAGTTTTTGGGATTTGTTGAGCATAAGGATATGCATAACTTTTATAAAGATGTTGATATTTTTATCAACCTTTCAAAAGATACAAATTCATGGAAAGAACAACAGGGAAGGACAATACTTGAAGCGATGGCTTCAAAATGTGTTGTTTTAACTACAAGCAGTTTCGATATAGAAAAAAATTTTAAAGGTAGTGCAGTTATTGTTGATTTTAATCTAAATGATCTTTTGAAAGGTTTGAATGAACTTTTCGAAAAAAGGGAAAATCTTTTTGAGTTTTCTGTTTTCGGAAACAGAAAAGCAAAAATGTTTTCAAGATTTGAAATTTTAAAATTGATAGATGGAATCATAGAAGAGTATGTCAAACCTTTTATCGGTTGATGTTGGGAAAAAAAGAACAGGCCTATGTCTTTCTATCGATGGGATACTTTTACCACAGAAACCTGTGAAAACCGATGAACTTGAAAAAGTTTTGAAAAAATATTTAAAGGACTATTGTATAGAGAAAATAATAATCGGCGTTCCCCTTGATAAGAATGATAACGATAACGAAATGTCTTTATGGATAAAAAATTTAATCAACAGTATCGACATTGATGGTATCGAAAAAATATTTTTTAACGAAAGGTTAACTACAAAAGAATCTGAAAGGTTCATTAATGAGAGTGGTTTAAAAGATAAAAAAAAACAGATCGTAGATTCTGTATCCGCGATGATAATTATGAAGGAGTATCTTGAATTTGAAAGAGAAAAATAAATATTTCGGTTTTTTACTTTTATTACTGATTTCGATCATTTTTATAAAACTCAACTATCGAAGTTTTTCAACTGAAAAAGAGAACACACCTAAAGAGTATATCAGAGTTGAAATAAAAAATGGAATGAGTTTAAAGGAGATAGAAAAAATTCTTGTTGATAGTTCGATAATAAATAATCCCAATCTTTTCAGGTTTTTTGTAAAAGTGTACAATGCTGATAGAAAGATGAAGGCGGGGATTTACCTGCTTGAAAAAAAACAAAATGAATATGATGCTTTTTACAAAATTTATAGAGGAAAAGTTTTACAGAAAAAAGTTGTTATTCCTGAAGGTTTCACTTTGAAACAGATATACAGACGACTGAATGAAGAGTTTGATATAGATTCAACAGAATTTTTTTCAACATGTTTTTCGAAAGAGATTTTGAAAAAGTATAACATAAAGGGAAAAAATTGTGAGGGATTTCTTCTACCGGAAACATACTATTTCACTGAGGATATGGGAGCAAGAGAGATGGTTTTAAAAATGTTGGAACTTTTTGAAGAAAAGTATCCAGAGTCTTTATTCAAAACAAATGAGTTTTCATTTACAAGGTATGAATATATAATTTTTGCTTCCATAATAGAGAAGGAAGCAAAAGTTGATCAGGAAAAGTATCTCATATCTGGAGTTTACTATAACAGATTGAAAAAAGGTATGAATCTACAATGTTGTGCAACCGTCTTTTATGCTCTTGGAAAAGATGGAGGAAAACTCTCATATAAGGATCTTGAAGTGAACTCTCCTTACAACACTTATAAAAATGCAGGACTTCCACCAACACCGATATGTTCACCTGGAAGTGTATCCGTTGATGCTGCTTTAAATCCATCAAAACATGATTTTCTTTTTTATGTATCTAACGGGGATGGCACACATACTTTTACAAAAACTTACAACGAACATATAAAAGCACAGAGAAAAAACAGGGATTGATTCCTTCTTGAAAATAGTTTTATAAATGGTATTATAAAAACACGCGGGGAGATATGTCTTGAACCCTGTCAGGTCTGAAAGGAAGCAGCAGTAAAAGGCCTCTGTCTCCGCCGCCATATCAAAAAAGGAAAAAATATGACATATATAGTTTTTGCAAGAAAATATCGACCTCAAAGGTTCGAGGATGTTATAGGGCAGGATCATATAGTAAAAGTTTTGAAAAATGCTGTAAAAAACAACAGGATACCGCATGCTTTGCTGTTTTCAGGGCCAAGGGGAGTCGGAAAAACCACAACAGCAAGGATTCTTGCGATGGCTTTGAACTGTGAAAATGTTGAAAATGGCGAACCATGTTTAAAATGCAAATCGTGTAAAGATATAATCGATGGAAGAGATGTTGATGTCGTTGAAATAGATGGAGCATCAAACAGAGGGATCGATGAGATAAGGGATCTAAGGGATAAAGCCGGATATGTAGCGATTTCAGCGAAGAACAAAGTTTTTATCATCGATGAAGTTCACATGTTAACAAAAGAGGCATTCAACGCATTATTGAAAATACTTGAGGAACCTCCAGAGCATGTTAAATTCATATTCTGTACAACAGAACCTTTTAATGTTATACCGACGATACTTTCAAGATGCCAGAGGTTCGATTTCAAAAGGTTACCTATATCTGAAATAGTTAAACAATTGAAGATAATATGCGAGGATCAAAAAATAGAATATGAGGTTGAAGGGCTTAACCTGATCGCCCAGATGGCTGATGGAGGAATGAGGGATGCGTTGTCGATGCTTGATCAGATAGCACTTATGCATAAAAAGATAACATACGATGATGTTAATTCGATTTTTGGACGTCTGGATACATACTTTTTTGTTAAACTCGTTCAAAAGATTATAGATAAGGATTTAAAGGGAATTGTTGAGAGTTTTGAAGATCTTTTGCTTAAGGGTTTTGATATAGAAACTTTTGTTTCAGAGTTTGCAACTTACTTTCATTATCTTGTGCTTTTAAAAAATGATATAACAACTGATGAAATCTCATCTCTACATCCCGAAATATTAGAAAAAGCAAAAGAGCAGGCAAAACATTTTTCAAACACAACTTTGAACCAGATAATAAGAGAGTTGATCGAACTATCAAACAAATTAAAATTTGCATCGAATAGAAAAATTGTAGTTGAAAATCAGTTGATGAGAATACCTTTTATGATAGATGGAAGAGATATAGATGAGATAATAAAATTGCTCAACGAAAAAAAGTTTTCGGATACAAGGATCGAAAAAAAGGTTGAAGCAACAACAAAAAACGTTGAGTTGAATACTGTAGAAAAAGTTGAACAGGAGAAAGAGAATTTAGTTTTTGAAAAATTTATAGAATTCTGTAAGAAGAAAGATCCAGTCGTTGGAACTGCACTTGAAAACGGTAATATTATCGAAAGGAAAAAAGAGTATATAAAAATTTCTTTTCCCGAATCACTTGAGTACATTTTAAAGGATCAAAAGATAAAAGGTCTTGTAAAAGATTTTAATGAAAAAATAGTTCTTGAAATCATTTTTTTTAAAAATGAAAAAAAGGATAATCAAATCTTAAATACAGGATTAGATAAAAATGAAAATGTGTTGAAAATAATCGAAAGGTTTGATGGTGAGATAATATATTAGGAGGAATAAAATGGACATGAAGAAACTTATGAAGCAGGCACAACAGATGCAGAAGATGATGGATGAGATGGAAGAAAAATTGAAAAACACTGTTGTAGAAGCGAGTGTAGGTGGAGGAATGGTCAATGTTAAAATGAATGGTAAGTATGAGGTTGTTGATATAACGATTTTAGAGGAAATTTTGAAAAACGAGGAACCTGTGGTAATAACAGATCTTTTGAAATCAGCATTTAATGAAGCAAAAAGTAAGGTTGATGTTTTAAACAGAGAAGAGATGGCAAAAATAACCGGTGGAATCCAGTTACCAAACATGATGGGATTTTGATATGACAAGTTTTGATCGGTTGAAAAAGAATTTAAAAGAACTTCCAGGTATAGGTGAAAAATCAGCTGAAAGGCTGATATTCTTTTTGATCTCAAAAGGTAAAGAGTTTTCTAAAGAGTTATCAGAATCGATACTTGAACTTTCTGAAAGTATAAAAATATGTTCAATCTGTGGGAGTGTTGATGAAACCGATCCCTGTAGTATCTGCTCGAACAACAAAAGGGATGAGAATATTTTGATGGTTTTGGAAAAACCTCGTGATCTATTCATCTTTGAAAGAACCAAAAGATACAATGGACTTTACCATATACTCGGTGGATTGATATCACCACTTGATGGTATAACACCTGAAAAATTATCTTTTGAAAAACTTGTTAAAAGAATTGAAGATGGAAAGATAAAAGAGGTGATCATAGCTCTATCACCCTCAACCGAAGGAGAGACGACAACCATTTATCTTACAAAACTTTTGAAGGACAGAGTTGATAAGATTACAACGATAGCGAGAGGTATACCTTTTGGAACAGATTTTGAATATATAGATGATTTTACACTTCAATGTTCTGTTGAAAAAAGACAGAATATAGATTGATTTTTCAAAATCCACCATATTGATTTATTTTTATTATTATGTTATATTTTATTTTTAAAAAGGATTTGATATGGTGTCTTTCTTCAATTTTTTTAAAAGAAAGGGAGTAATACAGGAAGAGGAATTTGATCCAACAGCCCTGATCTATGCTTTGAAAACTATAAAAATAGATGATGATGAACTTCTTGAGATAAACAGAAACGCACATTCTATACTCTCTTCGATTTCATTTGAAGAAAAAGGATTGGTTGATGAAATAGAAAAGATTGAAGACAAAGGAAACAAACTTTACGCTTCGATACAGATAGTTTCTGAAGCTGCGGATGTTTTAATAGATTATTCAAAAAACTCAACGGAAAGTATCAAAAATAGTGTCAAAGAGTTTGATCAGGTGATAAACCAGTTGAATATTTTTACGAGTGGTTCATCCCAGATTCTCGATATTGTAAAACCATTTAACGAGTATTCAAAACACATAGGTCAAATAACCGAGATCATAATTGGTATAGCACAGATGACTGAATCGGCAGCAAGAAACGCAGGGATAAAATCGTATCATGCTGGAGAGAGTGGAAGAGGTTTTGAAGTTATCGCTGACAGGATGCTTCTTCTTGCGAACAAAACATTCAATCTAACAAAAAGGATTCCTGAAAGTATTCAGAACATAAAAGTGAAAACAGAAAATGTTATTGAATCTGTCGATAACATTAAGTTCAGAATCGATGCATTAAAAAGAAACATAGATCTTTTGAATTTCAGGTTAAAAAATGTTGAGATGAACCTTTCTGATATTGTTTTGAAGTCGGACAAGATGAAAGAATATATAAACATACAGGATAAAAATAAAAATCTGATCAACGACCTTAACAAAAGTGTTCAAAATATAATTGATGTTTCTTTACAGTCGACCGAAAAACTTATGACAATGGTTAAAACACAATCCGATGTAAAGGTTGGACTATCGAATCTTATGCAACAACTTGAACCTCTGTCAGATCTTATTTATGAAAAGAAATCATTAGATAATTCTATAGCAACAGAGATAAAGATTTTCAAAAAGATAGAATTTTTCCTTGAAAACAGTAAAAACATTATAGATCAAACGATGGGAGTTATAAACGAGTTCATCGAAAGAAACGATGAACAATCAAAGGTTGTTAAAAACTATTTCGGTGCCATCGAATCAATAGAGGAAAGTGAACAGTTGATGCTAAAAAATGTTGGAGAGATAGAGGATAATCTTAACCTTCTCCTTGGTGCAGTAAACGAGTTCTCAACGAGTGTAGTTAATGTGAAAAATGATATCGAAAAAACACTTGAGATGATAGTCAATCTTAAAGATGATTTCAACGAAATTTCAAAAAATTTGAAATCAATTTTTGAAACGAGTTTAGAATTGAAAGAACTTTCAGAACAGACAAAATTGCTTTCTCTCTATGCTTCGATCGAGGCAGCAAGATCAGGCAAATATCAACAGAATCTTGTTGTTATAGTTTCACAGACAAAAGAACTCATAAAAAAAGCAACTGATGCCTCACTTGAGATAAAAGATATAGTAAAAAATATGGAAAAACTTTTACACGATGTTTTAAGCATTGTTGATAAAGAACTCGATTCTGCGGAAAAGATTATTTTCTCAATAGAAACGAGCAACAAGGTTGTAAAGGATGTAAAGGACTCAGCAGTGAATTTTAAAAATCTTTTGAAAGAGATTTACGATACCATAACCCAGCAGGAAATTTTAAAGGATGAGATTGTCAAACTATACATGAACATAATTTCAAAATCTGAAAAAATAAACCAGATGGCTGATGAACTTAACAGGATTTTTAAAAATGATATTTTGAAAAGTGAAGAGTCATTAAAGATGGTTTCAGGTATACAGGAAACATTTTCAGAGAAGTTCATAATCAAAAGGGATCCTGAAAAGAATAGGTTTAAATTCATAATGAACAACCTGCCCGTTCACTGGCAGCCAGCACTCGTTGGTGATTCAACGAGTAATACAGTTTTACAACAGATCCATGTTGGACTTGTGAGATTTGGAAAGGATACAAGTGTTATCCCAGCACTTGCAAAATACTGGCATATCAACTCTGATGCAACGGAGTGGGTTTTCTTTTTAAGAAAAAACGCTTACTTTCATGATGGAACACCTGTAACAGCAGAGGATGTGAAAGAGAGCATAAAAAATGTTCTTTTAACTCCAAACGCTCCTTTTGTGAATATGATAAAGGGAGCCCAGAATTACATAAAAAGAAGAGCCCGTGATATTGAGGGAATTGAAATACTCGATGAACATACGATAAAGTTTACTCTTGAATATCCTTATATTCCATTCCTATCAAATCTTGCTGTGATATGTCTTGCGGTAATAAAAAAGGATATGGTAAAATTTTCCGATGAAAAGATGAAAAACAACTGCATCGGTTGTGGACCATTCATTTTAAAATATGTTGATGATGAAAGGATTCTTATGGAATCCAACAAACATTATTTTGGAGGAGAACCTTTTGTTGAAAATGTTGAAATAAAGATAAAAAGGGAAGAGGATGAGTTTGAAGAACTCCTGGCGAAAAACATAGATTATTGTTCTGTAAACGCTGAGGATCTTGAAAAATTAAAAAAACAGAACAGAGTTGATATAAAAGTTCTAACGATACCATCTCTTGATGTTCAGTATGTTGGTTTCAACATGTCAAGAAAAAATGAGATCACATTAACAAAAGAGATAAGAAAAGCAATAAACTATGCTACCGATAAATCAAGGTACATCAACGAAACAATGTTTGGTCTCGGGATCATTTCAAAAGGTGTATTTCCCCCAGCACTTCCATGTTACAACAAATCTCTTGAAGGTTATCCTTACAATCCATCAAAAGCAAAAGAGATGATGTTAAAAGCCGGTTTTCCTAACGGTATAAATCACAGTTTTGAAATGATATGTTCAAATTCTGAAAGGGTTATAAAGAGGGCGGAACTCTTACAGAGTATGTGGCAGGAAATAGGTATCAGGATAAAAATAGTTCCCTTGAAATGGGTGGAACTTCTTGACAGGATGCACTCCGGGAAATGTGATCTTTTTATGATGGGTTGGGCTGGTGATACAGGTGAACCTGACAATTTCGTTTATCCACTTTTCCATAGTGAAAGTTTTGGTGATGGTGGAAACAACTCTTTTTACTCGAACAAACAGGTGGACGATCTCATTTTAAAAGCAAGGATGACAACTAATTTTGAAGAAAGAAATAAATTGTATCAGGATATTGAAAGAATAATTGTCGATGATGCACCCTGGGTATTTTTAACTCACAACTATCGGCAGATCGCGATACATGACGATGTTCATGGTTTCTATGCGCATCCTTTGAGTGTTCTTCCAATAGAATTCACATGGAAGGAGATTTAACAGAATGGAAAATGAACAGTATATAACGTTTAAGATCGAAGGTAAAATATATGGGATAAAGATATCCGAGATAATAGATATTTATGAGAGAATAAAAGGTATTAGAATTCCAAACGCTGAAGATTATATCGAAAGTGTAATAAACTTAAGGGGAGATGTTGTTGTTTTGATCTCGTTGAAGAAAAAACTGAAAATGATGAAAAAGGTTGAGGAAAATTATATAATCATCTGTGAAAAAAACAAAGAAAAGTATGGCCTTCTAATAGATGAAATAGAAGGCATAATAAACGTTTCAAAGGTAAAAGATGAAGAGAGTGAAGGTGAATATATAAAAGGTTTTGTTGAAAAAGATGGTAAAGAGATTATAATATTAAATTTGAAAAATATTATCAACAAAAATTAGGAGGAAAAAATATGGCTACAAGGGTGCTTATAGTTGATGACGCAATTTTTATGAGAAGAATGATCGCAGATATTCTGAAAAAAGAAGGTTTTGAAATTTGTGGGGAGGCGGGGACAGGATCTCAGGCTGTGCAGATGTACAGAGAATTGCAGCCGGATCTTGTAACTATGGATATCATAATGCCTGATATGTCAGGTATAGATGCTGTCAGGGAAATTATAAAAGAGTTTCCAAACGCAAAGATATTGATGGTTTCCGCCATGGGACAACAATCGCTTGTAGTAGAGGCGATTCAGGCGGGAGCCAAAGATTTTGTCGTTAAACCTTTTCAACCATCAAGGGTTCTTGAATCTGTCAACAGAGTTTTAAATTTGAAATAGTGTATGACAAATTATGAAGAATTGTTCATAAGTGAAGCTGAAGAGTACCTTGAGCAGGTTTCTGATTCCATTTTGAAACTTGAAAAGGATATGAACGATATAGAGGCAATAAACTCGATTTTTAGGGGTATGCATACGATAAAGGGTATGGCAGCTTCAATGGGCTATTCTTCGATTACAAAAATTTCCCATTCGATAGAAGATGTTATGGATCTTATACGAAATGAAAAATTACAGGTAAGCACTGAACTTATAGACCTACTCTTAAAGGGGACAGATTATATACAATCCCTTGTCCATAAAAAAGATGTAGATGAAAATATTATAAAAAGTTTTTTAAAGGTGATTGAATCTATAAAAACAGGTTCTGAGATCGTTAAGGAAACGAAAAAGATAGAGGAAGTAAAAACAAAAAAGATCCCTATAGAGAAAGTTTCTCTATCATCAGAAAAAGCGATAAAAATAATTTTTTCTGAAGATGTTGTTTTAAAATCAGCGAGAGCTTTCGTCGTTATTAAAAATCTTCAGGATAGAAATATTTTCATAAAAAGTGATCCGGACTTTGATTCGATAATGAAGGAAAATTTTAAAGATGAGATCACCCTTTACATAAAAGATACAACTGAAATTGAAAAGGTTATAGATGAGATTAAAGGTATACCTGAAATAAAAGATGCTTTCCTTGTGAAAGAAGAAGCAAAAAGTGATCAGGAAATCGTTGTAGAAAAAAAGGATATAAAGGTTTCACTCGAACGCCTTGACAATCTCCAGAACTATGCTTCAGAACTTGTTATAGCCAGAGGGAGGTTGCAACAGATAGCATACTCTTTACAGAATGAAGAATTGATAAATTCTCTGAACTCAACTTCAAAGATAATCTCAAATATTCAGGATGAAATAATGAAGATAAGGATGGTTCCAGTTGGACAGGTTTTTGATAGGTATCCAAGGTATATCAGGGATCTTTCAAACAGGTTGAAAAAGAAAGTAAATTTTATAATAAAGGGAAGAGATATTGAACTTGATAGAGCGATTCTGAATTCCCTTGCGGATCCATTGCTTCATCTTCTGAAGAATGCTGTGGATCATGGAATAGAAACTCAACAGGAAAGGATAAAAAATAAAAAAGATGAAACCGGAACGATAATACTTGAAGCGAAAAGGGTTAAAAATGGAGTTTTGATAACAGTTTCAGATGATGGTAAAGGACTTGATAAAAATAAAATTATAGAAAAAGCATTGTCATTAAATTTGATAGATGAAGAAAAATTACAACATCTAAATGAAAACGATATCTATTCGTTGATAATGAATGAAGGTTTCTCCACCAAAGAAGAGGTTAACGATATTTCAGGAAGAGGTGTGGGTGTTGGTGCTGTCTACAATGTTTTAAAACAGATAGGTGGAACACTTGAAATTTCGTCCCAGAAAGATAAAGGAACAGTTTTCACTTTAAAACTTCCTTTGACACTCGCCATAATAAAAACTTTGATAGTCGAGGTGAGTGGTGAAGTTTATATAATACCTTTAACTCACATCGTGGAGACGATAGACATAAACAAAAACGAAATATTTACGGTTATGCAAAAAGAGGTCTTCGTATTGAGAGATCAAATAATACCGCTTATAAGGTTATCAAAAATTTTTAAATGTGAAAAAGTTGAAGATAGGGACAAATATTCCATAGTTCTTGTTGAAGTGGAGGATTCTTTATACGGGATACTTGTGGATAATTTCCTAGAACAATCAGAGGTAGTTGTCAAGCCACTTAAGGGAATACTTTCAGGTATTCATGGGCTTGCAGGTGTGTCAATTTTAAACAACGGAATGCCATCTTTCATAGTTGATGTTCCAGGTGTTGTTTCGATGGCTAAAGAGGGGTAATTTATGATAGATTTTAACAACTTAAAAGATTTTCATCTGGATGGAATCAAAGAGATCTCCAACATTGGTGGAGGACATGCTGCGACCGTTCTTTCACAACTTGTGAACAAAAGAGTAATGGTCTCGGTTCCAAAAGTTCACATAATATCTTCAGAAGAGATATACAGGATAATCAATAACCAGGACGAGATCGTAACAGGTGTTCTTGTGAAATTTCTTGGAGATTTAACAGGTAGAACACTTTTGATATTTCCAAGAGATGAATCGATGCTTCTTGTCGATATGGTTATGGGAAAACCTGTTGGAACGACAACGATTTTAAGTGAGATAGAACAATCAGCGATCAAAGAAGTTGCAAACATAGTTATAAGTTCATATCTTACAGCGATGAGTGATTTTTTGAACATGTTGATTTTACCATCGGTTCCAAATCTTGTGATTGATATAGGATCAGCTGTAGTAACTTCAGCATACATCGATTTCAGTGCGAACAAGGATGTTGTTTTCTGTGTTGAAACAGAGTTCACTTTTGAGGATGATCCACATCCGTTAAAAGGGTATCTAATACTTTTGCCTGATCCAATATCTTTAAAGAAACTTCTCGATTTTTTAAACAGGTAGGTTGAATGAAAAAACAGGTTCAAATATCTGAAGCAGAAAAGAGAGTTTTAAAGTCGTTCGCCCAGAGGATAGATCCAAAGGATGCTGGTGCACACAACAATCTTGCTGTTGTGTATTACAACAAAGGTCTTTATGATGAAGCGATTGAAGAACTTGAAAAAG
Source organism: Caldifarciminota bacterium (assembly GCA_037481815.1). GTDB lineage: Bacteria > Hydrothermota > 32-111 > 32-111 > 32-111 > 32-111. Next base: position 177,255 of record JBBFKX010000002.1, on the reverse strand, counting down.
CACTTGCGATAGATCCGAAATTTACCCTGGCGAAAAAGAATCTCGAACTCATCTACAAAGAAACAGGGATGTATGATGAAAAGATAAAAGAGTACAGAGAAGTTCTTGAAAAGAATCCCGAAGATTTGAACACAAGGTTTAAACTTGCAGAAGCTTTGAACAACATGGGAAAATCGCTTGATGCTATCGCTGAGTATAAGAAGATTTTAAAGAGTAACCCATCATTTGTTGATGCGAGGTTGAACCTTGCGAAGATATATAAATCTTTAGGTATGTATGATGATTCGATCGAAGAGTATCGAAAAGCTTTAAAAACACAGCCCGATTCAGCTCAAATACACTCGATGCTTGGTGAGGTTTACTATAACAAGGGAATACTTGATTCTGCTATAAAAGAATTCCAAAAAGCTCTTGAACTCGATCCCAACCTTGCTGAAGCACATTTTCTTTTGGGCTTTGTTTATGGAGAGAAAGGGCTTTTTGATGACGCGATTAAGGAAACAAAAAAAGCGATTAAGTTGAATCCCGCTTACGGAAAAACACAGGCAAACCTTGGAATAGATTTTTATCAGCAGGGGATGTATCAGAGTTTTGTTCAGGAAGAATCGAATGTTTCGATTCAACCGAACAGTTTTTTAACATACTTTACACTTGGAATTGGTTTTCGGAACAAAGGGCTTTTCAATGAAGCGCTAAAAGAGTTTAAGAAGGCTGAATCTGTTGAGCCGGATCGAGCGCTGATTCACATTCAGATCGGTGAGATCTATCTTCTTCTTGGAGAAAACGATAAAGCGATAGAGGAATACAAACTTGCACTTAAAGATGAATCGTTTGCAGCAAAAGCGTACAACGATATGGGTATCGCTTTTCACAGAAAAGGTGAACTTGAAAATGCGATAGATTGTTATAATAAATCTATAAAGATGGATCCATCATATGTGATGGCATACAATAACCTTGGAATCGCAATGCTTCATAAAAATAAGACGGATGAAGCATTAAAAATGTTTAACAAATCTTTACAGATAAGGGATGATTATGTTGATGCTCTTTTGAATCTATCGATAATCTTTATCGAAAATAAAAATTTTATAGAGGCGAAAAAATATATCGATAAAGTTCTTGAGATAAAAGGTGATTATCCTTTAACATACAATTATCTTGGAATAATCTATAGAGAGGAAGGAAAATTTGAGGATGCGATAAAAGTTTTTGAAAAAGCGATCCAGTATGATGAAAATTTCGCTGAGGCATACTACAACCTTGCTTTCACCTTAACAAAAGTTGGAAGGTATGAGGATGCACTCAAATATACGAAAGAAGCATTAAAACTTAATCCCTATTATGTTGAGACAAGATATAAACTTGGACTTGACTATTACGCAGATAAAGTGGATGTTTTGATAAGTGGTAGTCTGTCAAAGGATGTTCAGGTTACATCATCAGAACAACTAGAAGGTTTCACAATCGGAGAAGAGAAGAGTTCAGATATTTTTACAGGTGTTTTTGAAGAGGAAACAGAGGATACTTTTGAAAAAGAGGATCTTAAATTAAAGGAAGTCGATCAACTTGAGGAGAAGAGAAAAAAAGCAAAAGAATATTTTGAAAAGGGTGAATATGATCTTGCTTCACAGAGTGCTTTTGAAGTTGTAAGAAAAGATGAGTGCGATGTGGAAATGTTTGAAATAATCGCTGATGTTTACAATATAAAACAGATCTATGGAGAAGCAGAAGAGTATTATCGAAAAATAGTTTCGCTCTCTCCTCTTAACGAAAAAGTGGTTTTAAAACTCTCCAAACTACTCTATAACAAAGGGATCTATTCAGAACCGATAGAATATCTTTCAAAGATAATTGAAAAGGATAGAAATAAAATAGATGTTTTGAATCTATATTCGATGTTACTCTGGAAAAATGGAAACCTTGAAGAGGCGATAAAAATTATCGGTGAGATACTTTTAAAGGATCCTGAAAATATTGAAACTCTAACGAATCTCTCTGAAATATATGTCAGTCAGAGAAGAGATAGGGATGCACTCGAAATATACGAAAGAATCCTGAATAAGGATCCAGAGAATCTAGATATCCTTTACAAAAAAGCGATAGTTTTAAGAAGTATGAAAATGTACGATGAATCGATCAAAATTCTTGAATCGTTGATAAGTAAAGATGTAGAGAATCTTGGTTATTTGTGGGAACTTGCAACGATCTATGAATTAGTCGAGGATTTTGAAAAATCTATTCAGATCTATACAAGAATTGTTCAGATTGATCCAAACAACCTCAGAGCATTTTTAAGAATAGGTTCGGTCTGTCAGGAGATCGAAAATTTTGATGTTGCAAAGGATGCTTATCAAAACGCTCTAAAAATAGATCCCGCAAATCCTGAAGCGAATTTCAATTTTGCAAAGATAATAGCAAAGGAAGGATATATTAAGGAAGCTATGGAAAGGTGGAATTTTGTTGTAAAGAATTCACCTGAATCAGAATTTGCACAGAAGAGCGCAAAAGCGATAGAAGCAGCAAGAAACTGGATATCAATTTTTGAATAGGAGTGGATGTGGCTATTGAAGGACCAATCAGTGAACTGAATCTCATAGATCTGTTTCAGATACTATCTTTCAATCAGAAGAGTGGAATATTAAAAATAGATTCAAATAAAGAAGAAAAAGCGAACGTTTATTTTGAAAATGGGAATGTTGTGTATGTTAGTATGGAAGGGATAACTTTGCCTTTGCTTTTGATAAAAGCTGGGAAAATAACCAAAGAATTTTATGAACAGAGGATAATGAACAAAATTCAAAACGATGATGTTGAAATCGCAAAAGAGATAATAAAGATGAACATTATGACTGAAAACGAGTTCAGAAAATTTTTACAACTCAGAATCGAAGATACCATATACAAACTTTTTGAATGGAGAGAAGGATATTTCAAATTTGAGGAAGGTAATTTCATTCTCGACAACCTGTTCAAATTCAAAATCAAAACCGAATCTTTGATAATGGAGGGCTCAAGAAGAATAGATGAATGGTCAAGGTTATCCGCAAAGATTCCAAACTCATCGGTGATTCCAAAAATCTCTGACAATCCAGACAAAATGGACCTTTTGGATCTTAAACCAAAAGAGTGGGAAATTTTTTCGATGATAAATGGTAAAAACACGATTAAAGATATCGCCGAAAAATATGGTGATGAGTTTGAAATAGCAAAATTGATATATGGAATGATAACTCTTGGTATAGTTATTATCGAAGGCGCTCAAAAAGGTGATGTGGAAAGTAGTTTTGATGTTGCAAAACATTATTTCAATGATGGATTGTTCGATAAAGCTATAAACGAGTTGAAAAATTATGTTAAAAAGGATCCAAAAAATCTCGATGCTTACAGAATGCTTATTTATTCATTCTTTGCAACTAATCAGTTTGATAAAATAAACGAGTTCACTCTGATAGCAAAAAACGAGGGAATCGATGATCCTTTTATAAAAAAGTATAATTCTTTTGCTTACTTTAAAAGGGGAGATGTAAAGAAGAGTATAGATGAACTGATTTCTCTTTATGATAATCTCCAAACACCGGATCAGATGAGTAAGGTTGAAAAACTTGTAGAATCTCTTAAAGAGTGTCAAAAAATCTTTGATGAACTTTTAGGAGGTAAATTTGAATGAAGGAATGAAAGTTGATCGGGATAGTATTTCACTACTTATAATGATCGCTGAGGATCTTTATAAGAACAAAGCGTTCAACGAAACTATAAACTACTGTAAACTTATTCTTTCAGAATTTCCCGATATAAAGGATGCAAAAATTCTGCTTTATAGATCTTTAAAGGAATTGAACGATCCATCTGCCACAGAAGTTTTGAATCAACTTTTGAATGAATTTCCCGATGATCCTTCGGTAAGATCTTTAATACAACCTGTGAGAGTCGAAGAGGGTGGGATTTCAAAAAACTCTGAGATAAAAAAAGAAGATTTGCAAAAGATAGAAAAGGACAATGTTATAACCGCAAATGAGGCGGAAAGTTTACTTGACAGATCGCTTGAAGAGATAAACTCTATAAATGGAGTTTTGGGGAGTATCATAATTGAAGAATCAGGCCTTGTTATAAGAGCAAAGATACTGGAAAACCTTGACCCTGAAATCACCTCTGCACTTTTTTCGACGATTTTTTCTGTTTCAGAGGATTCTATAAGTAAAACCGATCTTGGTCTGATAGACAGGATCTTTATCGAAATTGGAAAAGTCAGAATATATCTTTTTAAAGGTAATGGATATATACTGGGGATTTTCACTGAAGAGGTTGTAAAGATAGGTCTTATACTTATAAAAGCGAAACAGTTGTTAAAAAATATAAAACAGGTGCTTGAACAATGATAAAAGAGAAAATTGAGAAGATAATGGAGATAACTGGAGTTAAAGGTGTTGCTGTTCTTACAAAAGATGGACTCATCGTTGATAAAATTTTCTATGAAAGTGAAATGGCGGAACTGCTTGGAGCGATGGTTGCAAAGATAAACAGTGAGATGGAAAAAAGTTTGGGAAAGAGTACCGACTCCCTTCCAATATTTTCAACGATATACACTGAAAAAGGTGAAGTACTTTTCATTTCAAAAGAAAAGTTTATACTGTTTGCTCTTGCTGAAAAGAATGTGAACATTGGGGCTTTGATAATACAAATAAAAAATATCGCAGCACAACTTCAGGGGAATATATAAAATTTTATGAAAAAACTTGTTCTTGATGAGCCAACCGTCAAAGATGTTGAACGGTTTTTGAAGACATTCATTCAGGATACAAAGGTCCTGAATGTTCTTATTATAAATAGTGCAGGTCAGGTGCTTTTTCAGATGGGTATGAAAAAGGATAACTATTACACTCAATCGTTAGGTGCCTTATGTGCTGGAATTTTCAATGCAACAAAAAGTATCGCAAAACTTGTTAAAGAGGATTATTTTTTTACACTCTTTCAGGAAGGAAAAAAATTTTCCTTTTTTTATCTTGCAGTAAACGATGAGATAATTATAGTTTCTCTTTTTTCAAAAGATACCATAATAGGAGTTGTTCAAACGATGATGAAAAAATTAAGTGAGAATATAGTTAAACTTATGAAGGAAGAGGAGGATGAAAAAATAACTTTTGACAGAGATTTCAAAAATCAAGTTGACAACATAATTGATAACCTGTTTCGGTAATTATTAAAAAGATATTATTGTATACCTCTTTCTTCTTACTATTGACAAAAAACTTTTTTTTGATAAAATGAAAAACTAAAATTCTGCTCTTTTTTCAGGAGGTTTTAAATGTACAGGTTTTTTAATTTGTTGTTAATCGTTGCAATGGTAGTTATACTTATGGTTGGATGTAACAATCAATATATGTCATCAGGTATAATATATATGCAACAGAACGATTTTGATAAAGCGATAGTTCAGTTCAACGAAGCGATAAAACTTGAACCGAACAACCCACAGGCGTATCTTTGGATGGGTAAGGCATACGGTTCAAAGAGTGAGTTTGATAAAGCATCAGAGTATTTTATTATCGCACTTGAAAAGGATACTACAGGACAAGTTTTAAAAGAGATGAAAGAGAATGTTGAATTTTACTGGCCAGTACTCTTCAATGCGGGAACGGGTTTCTTGAGAAATAAGGATAGTAAAGAGAATAAATCAAAGTATGAAAAATATCTTTTAAAAGCGGAGGAAGTTAAAGATACTTCTATAAACTATGATTATCTTGTACTACTTTACGCTGAAACTGGTGATGAAACGAACATGACAAAAACTATAGAAAAATCTGTTTCAAAGAACCCAAAAAATCTTTCACTCTTTTTCAATGTTGCAAAATATTATATTGGAATCGAAAAGTTCGATGAAGCAAAGAAGTATCTGGATAAAGCAAAAGATATAGATGCTGAAAATCCACAGATCATATACTGGCTTGGAGAAATAGCATATTCAAAGAAAAATTTTGATGAGGCAATAAAGAATTTTAACAGTTTCAACAAAATTTATGAATCTTCAGATTCAACCATGAAATCCAAACTCTCGACATACAAAAATGATGTTTCTTTCAAACTTGGGAAAATCTATCTTGATGAAAAAAAGAACTACAAAGAAGCAGTTGTTAACTTTGAGAACGCTTTGAAGGTTAAAGAGGATGATTTTGAATCGATGTTGAACTTGGGATTCGCATATTACAAAAATCAAAATTATGCTGATGCTATAAAAATTATCGATGAATATATCTCCAAAAGTGGAATTGAGATAAGCGATCTTTATCTGATAAAAGCCGACTGCTATTCGAGAATGAAAATGAACGACAAAGCAAAAGAAGAATACAAGAAATATGAAGAGTTAAAAAAACAGGGGAAGTAAGGAGTTTAAATGAAAACGACGAGAATAAAAGAGAACGAGATCAAACATAACTGGTACATAGTTGATGCAAAAGGAAAAACCTTGGGTCGTCTGTCAACAAAGATTTCAACTATTCTTATGGGTAAAAACAAAGTTACCTATCAGCCAGATGTGGATAATGGTGATGGTGTTATAGTTATAAATGCAAAGGATATAAAAGTTACCGGCAATAAACTTTCTAACAAAATCTATTATTCCCATTCAGGTTATATTGGAAATCTAAAAGAGAGCACTCTTAAGGAGATGCTTGAAAAGAATCCATCAAAAGTTATCACTCTTGCTGTGAAAAGGATGCTTCCCAAAAATAAACTTGGAAGGAAGATGTTAACGAGATTAAAAATTTACAACGATTCAAACCATAAACATAAAGCACAGAATCCAGTGGAAATAAAATTATAAGGAGGAACTTTGGCTGAAAATAATGTTTTTGTTGGAAGAAGAAAAGAAGCGGTTGCAAGAGTCAGATTGGTTGAAGGTAAAGGAAAATTTTTGATAAATGGAAAAAAACTTGAGGATTATGTTAAAAGATTTGATCACAGAGAGGAACTTTTGAACGTTTTACGCTTGTGTAACCTTGAAAGAAAAGTTTCCGTGTATGCAAAAGTTTCAGGTGGTGGAATCACTGGTCAAAAGGATGCTATAAAACTCGGGATCGCAAGATCAATAGCAAGAAAGTATCCAGATTTTAAAGTTGTTCTTAAGGATAATGGACTTTTGACAAGGGATCCAAGAGAAAAAGAAAGAAGAAAATACGGACTTGCTAAAGCAAGAAAGAGATACCAATTCTCTAAGAGATAATTTAACAAAAAAGCACACTGGTCAAATCCTATGGGCGGTGCAGTTCATCTGTTCCCATAGGATCAGTGGAAGATTTAACCGAAGGAGGATTTTCTATGCAGATCACAATTGAAGAACTTTTGAAGTGTGGTGTTCATTTCGGACACAAAACCGAAAGATGGAACCCAAAGATGAAGCCGTTTATTTTTTCATCAAGAAACGGTATCTATATTATCGATCTTCTAAAAACACTTGAACAGTTGAAAAAAGCAAACGAGTTTGTTAAAGGAATAGTGGCTAACGGTGGTCAGGTACTTTTTGTTGGAACAAAAAAACAGGCAAAAGATATAATCGAACAGGAAGCGAAAAGTTGTAATTCTTTCTATATCAATGAAAGATGGCTAGGAGGTCTTTTAACAAACTTCTCAACAGTTAAAAGAACGATAGATAAATTAAAAGAGAGTGAAGCGAAATTGAAAAATGGAGATTATGACAAACTCACAAAAAAAGAAAAGAGTATGAAGGAAAGGGAGATAGAGAAACTTTCAAAGGTTTTTTCCGGAATCAAAGAGATGACAAGATTGCCTGATGTGATGTTCGTTGTCGATACAAAAAAGCATAAGATAGCGATAAATGAAGCGAACCTCATGGGCATCCCTGTTGTTGCACTCGTTGACACAAACTCTGATCCCGATATGGTAACGATTCCAATTCCAGGAAACGATGATGCCATAAAATCTATCGAGATAGTGACGAAAGTTATTTCAGATGCTGTTAACAAAGGTCTTATAGAGAGAAAAGATTTCCTTGACAACCAGAAGAGAGAAGAGTCGATGCAGAGTGAAACAAGAAAGAAAGAAAGTATTGTTGAAGATATAGATGATGAAGGTGAAAAGGTTGAAAGGATCAAAAGAAGAAGAAGAATAGAATAATTTTCAAGGAGATTTTATGAATATAACAATGGATATGATAAAAGAATTAAAAGAAAGAACAGGCCTTGGAATAATGGACTGTAAGAATGCATTGATAAAGAATGATGGAGATATTGAAAAAGCTATTGAATACTTAAGAAAAGAGGGTATTCTAAAAGCTGCAAAAAAATCCTCAAGGACAGCAACAGAGGGAGTTATTGATGCTTACATACATTACAACAAAAAACTTGGAGTTTTGGTCGAGGTTAACTGTGAGACAGATTTTGTTGCAAAAACACAGGAGTTTATGGATATGGCTCATCAGATAGCGATACACATCGGTGCTATGGAGCCACAGTATATAAGGGAGACCGATGTTCCACAGGAAGTTATCGAAAAAGAGAAAGAGATTTATAAAGAACAGTTGAAAGATCAAAAGAAACCTCAGAATGTTATCGATAAGATCATCGAGAACAAATTACAGAAATTCTTTGAGGAAAATTGTCTTTACAGACAACAGTTCTTTGGATCTGAGGACAAGAAAACTGTTGAGGACTATATAAAAGAGAATATAGCAAAATTTGGAGAAAATATAATCGTCAGTAGATTCTCGATTTTTAAAATCGGAGAATAGATGAAAACGAGACCGAAATATAAAAGGATCCTGTTGAAACTCTCAGGCGAGATCCTTGGAGACAAAGATTATGTTTTTTCTGAAAAATCTCTGTCAACACTTGTAGATGAAATAGTTGAAGTTTATAAGATGGGAGTTGATATAGGAATAGTTATTGGTGGAGGGAACATCATAAGAGGATCGAAACTTGTAAATCAACTTCACCTTGATAAGGTTACTGCAGATTATACAGGGATGCTTTCAACGGTTATAAATGGAATGGTTTTACAGGCGATGATTGAAAAAAAAGGTGTAAACACGAGGATGATGACGGCAATCGAGATAAAACAGATCGCAGAACCTTATATTAGAAGAAAAGCTTTATCACATCTTGATAAAAAAAGGATAGTTATTTTTACAGGTGGGACTGGAAACCCCTTTTTCACAACAGATACCGCAGCTGTTTTAAGAGCGTCCGAAATCGGTTGTGAGGTGCTTTTGAAGGGAACAAAGGTTGACGGAGTTTTTGACATTGATCCTGTTAAAAATAAGAATGCAAAAATGTTCAAAAATATTAACTATTCTTCTGTTCTCATCAAAGAACTCAATGTTATGGATATGACAGCAATATCACTGAGTAAAGAGAACAAACTTCCGATTATAGTTTTCAACATTTTAAAATATGGTAACCTTATAAAGATCGTAAAAGGTGAAAAAATAGGAACACTTGTTAGTTAAAGGGGGAAATATGCCTGAAAAACTTTTACATGATTCTGAAGTTTCTATGAAAAAAAGTGTTGATAATTTTAAAAGCGAACTTTCAAAGATCAGAACGGGAAAAGCCACTCCTGCATTACTTGATGGAATACATATAGATTATTATGGTGTGAAATCACCTTTAAATCAGGTCTCAACGATATCAACTCCTGACCCAAAATTGATCGTTGTTCAACCGTGGGATAAAAGTATACTTTCTGTTATTGAAAAAGAGATACTGAAAGCGAATATTGGTCTTACCCCAACGAATGATGGAAATGTTATAAGAATTTCTGTTCCACCTCTTACAGAAGAAAGAAGAAAGGAAATAGTTAAAACTATTAAAAAACTCGCTGAGGAATCGAGAATAGTCATAAGACAGATAAGAAGGGATAACATTGAAAAACTTAAAAATATGAAAAAAGATGGAACGATTTCAGAAGATGATGAGGAAAGGCTGGAAAAAGAGATCCAGAAATTGACAGAAAAATATATTGGTGAAATCGATGATATAGTCACAAAGAAGGAAAATGAAATCCTTGGAAGTTGAAAAAGAAAAATCTATTCCCGAACATGTTGCCATCATTATGGATGGTAACGGAAGATGGGCAAAATTGAGAGGGAAGAATAGATTGTATGGGCATAAGAAGGGAGTTGAATCTGTCCGAAGGATTGTTAAACACTCAGCGAAAGTTGGAGTAAAATATTTAACTCTTTTCTCATTTTCAACTGAGAATTGGGATAGACCTAAAAGTGAAGTTGATGGTTTGATGAAACTCTTTTCAAAACTTCTTGAGCAGGAAATCCCGGAACTCTACAAAAACAATGTTAAAATGCTTTTTATTGGAAGGAGAAACAGGTTGTCAAAAGAGTTACTCGAAAGGATGGAAAATGCTCAAGAGGTTACGAAAAACAATACAGGTTTAACTCTTATTCTTGCTTTCGATTATGGTGGAAGACAGGAAATCGTTGATGCGTGTAAAGAGATATGTAGAAAACTCAAATTGAACCAACTCGAAAATTTGGATAACGAAGAATTTTCAAAACATTTGTATCTCCCGGATGTTCCAGACCCGGATCTTGTCATTAGAACAAGTGGTGAATATAGAATTTCAAATTTTCTTCTCTGGCAAACAGCGTATTCAGAATTTTATTTTACCAATGTTCTCTGGCCAGATTTTGATGAGAAAGAGTTTGACAAGGCGTTGTTGGATTATTCAAAGAGGGAGAGAAGGTTTGGCAAAGTTTAATCAGGAAAACCTTTCTTATAGGTTTTTAACCTCTTTTCTTTTCATTCCATTTTTTCTTGTAATTTTCAATTATGGATCGTACCCATACCTTTTTTTAATGCTTGGCATAATCGCTATAATGGCTTACGAATTTTTCTACCTTTTAAGAGAAAAGGGCTTGAATCCTTATTTGAGAACCGGAATATTTGCGTCAGTACTTCTTGGTTTTATAATGAACTATTCGTCAGCACTCTTCACATATTTTTTGATAACTCTTCTTTTGATGTTTATTTCTATATTTGAACTCAAAAGAAACGATCCTGCAAAATCTATAGTTTATATGTCAGTAACAACATTTGGAGTGTTGTACACGGGCTGGCTTGGTGGTCATATGATACTTCTTGGAAGTGAAAGTTATAATATATTAAACTCTCCGAAACTAATTTACTTATCTTTTCTAATGATATGGATGGCTGATACAGGTGCTTTTTTTGTTGGAAGTAAATTTGGAAAACATAAGATAATACCGAAAATCAGTCCATCAAAATCTTATGAAGGTCTTCTGGGTGGATTTATTTTTTCACTGATATCAGGTTTTATATTTTCCTTAATTTTTTTTAAAGAACTCAACATGGTTGATGTAATCGTTTTTTCCTTGATATCTTCGCTTGGTGGACTTGCAGGAGATCTTGTTGAATCAGCGATGAAAAGGGACGCAAAATTGAAAGATGTATCATCATTTTTACCAGGACATGGTGGAGTGCTCGATAGATTTGATTCCATACTTTTCGCTTTACCATTGTTTTATTATTATTTTATATTCGTCATAAAAAGCAGGCTATTGTGAAAAAGATTCTGATTCTTGGAGCAACCGGTTCGATTGGAAAAAGTGCTTTGAAAGTTGTAAGAAAATATCCTGAAAAATTCAAAATTGTTGGAATAACCGCTAACAAAAATAAAGAACAACTTATAAAAATATCTGAAGAGTTTTCAGTAAAAAATATTGGGCTTTATAACGAATCTCTGATCTATGAAGGAAAAAGAAAAAGGACTATAGAAGAGGATGTTAACTCGTACTTTGTCAAAAATCTTGACTATGATATTGTTTTAAATGCTCTTGTAGGATCAATAGGTTTTTTCCCAACCTATTTTGGAATCAAAAGGGAAAAGATCATAGCACTCGCAAATAAGGAAACCATAGTTTCATATGGTGATATAATTAAAAAAGAATTGAAAAAGCACAGAAGGTCAATTATAAAACCAATAGATTCAGAGCATTCTGCTTTATGGCAACTTCTATCGTTCATCGATCGAAAAAAAATCAAAAAATGTTATATAACTGCATCAGGTGGTGTTCCTTTCAAAATGAAAAAAAATGATTTAACGATAGAAGAGGTCTTAAAGCATCCTGTCTGGAATATGGGAGTTAAAGTTACAGTTGATTCATCAACGATGGTGAACAAAGGTCTTGAGATAATCGAAGCGTGCAGATTGTTTGACCTCAGTTCCGAAATGGTTGGAGTAATGATTCATCCAAACTCTCTGGTACATGCTATTGTTCTTTTAAAAGATGGTACATACATTTGTCATATGGCACAACCCGATATGGTTTTGCCAATAGAATATGCTCTTTTACATCCAGATAGAGCAGAAACACCATCCATAGATTTATTGGATGAAAAAATGAAAATCGATTTTTCCTTCCATCCAGCACCACCTGAAAAGTATAAATCTTTAAAACTCGCTTATATGGCTATTGAAAAAGGTGGCAATATGCCTGCAGTGTTCAACGCTTCAAATGAGAAAGCTGTAGAACTTTTTACAAAAGGCAAGATAAAGTTCAGTCAAATAGTTGATCTTATCGAAAAAGTTATGGAAAGTATAGATTTTGTAAAAAAGGTAACGATTGAAAATATCCAGAGAAGTGAAACAGAAGCAAAAAGATTAACAGAAATATTTGGAGAAAGATTATGAGTTTTTTGATAATGGTTTTAACATTAGGTATAATGGTAATAGTTCATGAGTTCGGTCATTTCATAGTTGCAAAAATTTTCAGAATTGGAGTTTTAACATTTTCAGTTGGTTTGGGTAAAAAACTTTTTGGATTCAAAAAAGATGAAACAGAATATGTTTTTTCAATTCTCCCTTTTGGTGGATATGTGAGATTGAAAGGTATGGAAGATTTTGAGAGTAAGGAAAGGGATGAAGATGATTTTATGAAGAAAAGTCCACTAAAAAGGATTCTCGTGATATTTTTTGGACCATTTTTTAATTTCATCTTTGCTTTTTTAATCATTTTTTTTACAGTTTATTTTTATGGAGTAACGAATATTGAAAATACTCCTCTATATGATATATCCGGTCCATATAAAGATTATTTTAGTAAAAATGATCTTATTCTAAATGTTAATGGAAATGATATAAAAAATTTTAACGATGTTTTTATAAATCTGATTCCCGACAAAGAAAATGTTTTCAAAATTTTAAGAAATGATGAAAAAGTGGAAGTAAAGTTTAAACTCGATAAACCAGATTCACTTTTTATAACACCCCAGTTTCCTCCAGTTGTTGGAATAGTCAACGAAAGTTCATCTGCTGCAAAGTATGGTATAAGAAAAGGTGATAAAATCATTAAAATTGATACTTTCAACATCTTTGCCTGGCAGGACATCTCCAACATTATGAGATACCATTTTAAAGAGGAGATGGATTTTCTGGTGTTAAGAGGAAACGATACTCTCCTTTTGAAAATAAAACCTGAGATTAAAAAAGATAGTGTTTTAGGGGAATACAAAGAATATGGTTTTCTGGGAATCGGTTTTTCATATGAAACGAAAAAGGTTGACTTTATTAACTCTTTAAAACTATCATTTGAACGTGTAAAAATTATTTCTTTATCGATATTGAAATTTTTACAACAAATGTTTATGGGAAAAATGGCGTTAAAAAATCTGGGGGGACCTGTTTCGATATACACGATGACGGATCAAACATTAAAAATAGGTTTTGAAACTTTTTTATCTTTTCTCGCTTTCTTTTCTATTAACCTTTTCATATTCAATCTGATCCCCTTTCCTCCACTTGATGGTTCATATATCTTGATCTATATTTTTGAACTTATAACAAAGATTAAAGCAAGTAAAAAGTTTATGCAGATATACCAGTATGTTGGAATATTTATTCTTTTCAGTTTGATTATACTTGTTACATTCAACGATCTTTTAAGAGTTTTCAAAGGGTAAAAAGAACCTTGAAATTTTATATTCTTCTGTTATGATTTTTAAAGGAGAAAATTTTATGAAAAGAAATTCTTTATACATTTTGACTTTAATCCTTTTTGTTTCTTTGTCATTTTCGATCAACATTTTCTCAGGCGAAACAAAAGTGTTAGACAAAGTTAAAGTATGGGTTTTCTTCAAAGATAAAGGGGAAAACACAAAAGAGAACATGTTAAATTATTTTAAAATTAACACTTCTTATATAACTGAAAAATCAAAACAGAGAAGAAGAAACAAAAATCTACCCGAGTACAGATACCTTGATCTTCCAGTTAACAAAAAGTATATTTCGATTCTTGAAAGTAAAGGTTATAGAATCGAAAGAATTTCAAAATGGCTCAACGCTGTTTCAATCTATGTGGAAAAAGAAGATATAGAAAGATTGTCACAACTTTCGTTTGTAAAATCGATATCACCGGTTTCTTCGATAAAGAAGAAAAAAGATTTTCTTGTAAAAGATGCTGTGAAAAGTAAAAATTTCAAAAATACGAAAACCGATGATGTTTACTATTATGGTGATTATTCTTATAACCAGATAAAGATGTTGAATGTTAACACACTTCATAACAAAGGATACACTGGAAAGGATGTTGTAATCGCTCTTTTTGATACTGGTGTTTTAATGTTGAAAGATTCATCCATGGTCATAGATTCTTCCTCAATACCATTTGAGACAACTTTTACCTACACATGTAAACCCATACATAGAGCTTTAAAGGATGTAAAAATTCTTGGCTCATACGATTTTATCGAAAACAAAGATTTTGCTGGAATAGTTTATGGTGGTTCTCCGGATGAAATCAATCAGTTGAGCCATGGAACCAAAATGCTTGGTCTTATGGCATCTTATTATTCTGGAGAGTTGATCTCCCCAGCGTTTGGTGCTTCCTATCTTATAGCGAAAACTGAGATAGCTGATTCTGAAATCGTTTCAGAAGAGGATAACTGGATTGCAGCGGTTGAATGGGCTGATTCTTTGGGAGCGGATATAATTTCAAGTTCTGTTGGATACAAGGATTGGTATCCCTATTCGGTTATGACAGGTGATTCAACAAAAATTTCAAAAGCAGCGAACATAGCGTCGGATTCTTTTGGAATACTTGTTGTCAACGCTATAGGAAATTTACAGAATGTCGGTATCGATAGAGCGGATACCTCCATCATTGCACCTGCTGATGCGTATTCTGTTTTAACTGTTGGTGGAGTCGATGATTCGATGGTGTATTCACAGTATTCTGTAACTGGACCAACTTATGATGTTTACCTTGATTCAACGATCGAAAGGTATAAACCTGAGGTTGTTGCTTTGGCTGAATGGCCTTACACTGTATCTGACAGTTCGAACTCATTTAACTACATACTTGGAACGAGCGGATCGACAGCACTCGTGAGTGCTGGTTGTGCCCTTGTTTTGCAGGCACATCCAGATTGGACGCCTGCAAAAGTAAAAGAGGCCCTGACAAAAACAGCAAAAAAGCCGTTTGCATCTTTGATCCCTGATACAACATATTTTTCAGAGTATCCAAACCAGATCGTTGGTTATGGAGTCCCAGATTTTTATAAAGCGGTTATGTATGCAGATACTGAGGATGTTTACGAGATAAATTCAAGTAGATTGCTTCCCCCTTATCCGAATCCATACTCTTTAAAAACGGGAACTCTAAAAATTCCTTTTGAAATCAAACGAAAGATATCAAATCTTATGTTGTACATTTACACACTTGATGGTAAACTCGTTTATTATGCAGAGAAAGAAAATGTACTTCCGGGAGTTTACAATAAAGGTTTTGAATGGAACGGAGTACCAAATCTGAGCGATGCTATTTTAAACGGAAATATAGGTCCAAATGGAAACAAAGTTTCTCCTGGAATATATCTTGTGATTCTTCAAACAGGTTTTGAAAAGAGTACAAAAAAGATAACGATAATCCCCTAATTCTATCTTCCTCAACCCCCTCCCGAAAACGCCCTCTTAAAGATGGCGTTTTCCTTGATTTTAAATTCTTGATTTTTTCTGGAAGAATTTTATTTAGAATTTTACGAACTTCTTTTTGTATGTTTGATTGTTCAGATCTTTTACTATGAGAAAGTAAATACCAGTTTTAAATCTTGTTAAATCGAGTATAACATTTTTTGAAACACCATCGAGTATTTTTCTTCCATTTTTATCTATTATTGTAAAACTTTTGATGTTGTTCAATACAACCAAATTTTCGTTCATAAGAAAACTGAAATTACTGCTGGATCTTCTTTCTCCGAGAAAATTTTCTTCATACAACCTCAAACTTATACCATAAGGACCTGAAACTTTTGAATGAATTATATAATCTCCTCTTGTTTGGACAACCCATGTACCAGTGCTATCCCAGAATGTTTTAAAGGAAGGAGTGGAATCTGACAAAAAGTAACATAAAGCGTTTGCTGGCTGATCCTGACATCTCGCATACATTCCCACATAGAATGTACCATATACCAGAACTTGAGTTGAAACTGTATCTGAAACTATCATAGGTGTGCTGTTCGTGTTGACTGAATGTGTGTCACTGTAAATCACATTTCCAGGAAAACCTGAATTGTCATTAAAGATTAAAATCGTATCGATTTCGGGTCTTTTCGTATACCTTCCCCAATAGACCATTTTTAAAGTGCACGTATCCGAAACATAATACTTTGATGCTCTTCTGACATTCCCATACCAGTAATAGTTGAATGTCCCATCATCGTTTTGTAGATAGTAATCATATGAGAATAAAATTTGAACTATTAGAATTACTAAGATTATGAATAAGATTTTTTTCATATTTTTCCTCCCAGATTTTCCCCTTATAAATTATAACAAAATAAACTTCTTTTTCAATAAAAAACTTTACTTTTTCTTAAAATTAAAATGTTGACATTATTATCTTAATAATATAAAATAATTCTTTAAAAAATTTTAAGGAGCAGATTATGTATGATAGATTGATATTCAAGTTGTCAGATGAAAATTCAAATATTGTATCTTTACCTGAAAATAATTTTCCCCTTGAGGTTTCAAATTGTATCAAAGAAAATCTCAGAAAAGATGAACCGAATCTCCCAACAGTATCAGAAATCGATGTGTTGAGACATTTTGTTTTATTATCGAATAAAAACCATCATCTTCAGAAAGGTTTTTATCCTTTAGGATCATGTACGATGAAATACAATCCTGTTGTAAATGAAGAGATCTCTTCAAATCCAAAATTTACAAAACTTCATCCCTATCAGGATGAAGAGGATGTTCAGGGCATACTTGAAATAATGTATGAATTGCAGGATATGCTTTTGAAGGTTACAGGTTTTGATGGGATTTCTCTACAACCAGTTGCAGGTGCTCATGGTGAGTTCGCCGGGATGATGATCATAAGCGATTACTTTAAAAGTAAAGGTGAAAAAAGATCAAAGATTTTAATTCCTGATTCAGCGCATGGAACAAATCCTGCTTCGGCAACTCTGTCAGGGTTTAGATCTGTACAGATAAAGTCGGACAGTTCAGGTGAAATAGATCTTGAAGATCTTGAAAAAAATATGGATGAGGATACCGCAGGGATAATGATAACCAATCCCAACACCTTGGGGATTTTTGAAAGTAAAATCGAAAAGATTTCTGAAATAGTTCATGGAAAAGGTGGACTTATATATATGGATGGTGCAAACATGAACGCTCTAATGGGAATAGTAAAACCAGGGAAAATAGGTTTTGATATTCTGCATCTAAATCTACACAAGACCTTTTCAACACCACATGGTGGCGGTGGACCTGGTGCAGGTGGTGTTGCGGTAGTTGAGAGTTTGAAAGAATTTTTACCACCCTACATTGTGAAATTTGAAAATGGAAAATATTTTCTTGATTATCCTAAAAACTCGATAGGTTCATTGCATTCGTTTTATGGTAATGTGAACATAATGGTGAGAGCATGGGCGTATCTTAAAATAATGGGAAGTGATGGATTAAAAGAAGCAACCGAGATGGCCATAGTGAATGCAAATTATATCAAAAGGAAACTTCTTGATATTTACGATCTACCATATAAAACAGAAACGATGCATGAGGTTGTTTTCAGTGGAAGAAAACATAAAAAGGATTACAATGTAACAACACTTGATATAGCCAAATGTTTACTCGATTATGGATTCCATGCACCAACAGTTTATTTCCCCCTTATAGTTTCTGAGGCGATCATGATAGAGCCAACTGAAACCGAATCAAAAGAAACACTCGATGGCTTTATAGATGCTATGAAAAGTATAGATGAGGAATCGAAAAACGAACCTGAAAAAGTTAAAAACGCTCCTTCAAACACTCCGGTTTCGAGGCCTGATGATATATACGCTTTAAAAAATCTTTATGTGAACTGGTACAGGGAAAATAATGGATAAGAGTTTTCAACCCGTAAGTCCGAAAGAGATACCTCTTGAAAGAAAAGAGGAGATTTTAAAAAAGATTGCCGAAAGTATAGTCAAAAGAGGACTGACTGCTCCGGCGATAATGTTTCTTGAATCGATAAAACCGATGAATTTTATCAGTGCTCAAATAATGATTTTTCTCGAACCGATAATTTTGACATTTTTCAACATATCGGAATACCGCGAAGCATCTTTAATCTTTGAAGAAAGAGATTCTGTTGAAAAACTTATAAAATATATAGAAGAAGTTGAAAATACTCATAAGAGAAACAAGAAGGATATTAAGGAGGATAAATGAAAGAGAAGGATCAAATCATACGAATACTTGCAACCGATTGTGGATCCACCACAACGAAAGCTATTTTAATAGAGAAAAGAGATAACGAGTATCGTTTAATAGTTAGAGGTGAGGCACCAACAACTGTTGAGGCACCATATGAGGATGTTACAAAAGGTGTACTCAACGCTATAAAAGAGGTCGAAGAACTTGCTGAGATAAAAATCCTTGATGGAGACAAAATAATAAAAAGAGATAAAGCAGAAGGTGATGGTGTCGATATTTATATATCAACATCTTCAGCGGGTGGTGGTTTACAGATGATGGTTGCTGGTGTTGTAGATAAAATGTCAGCAGAATCAGCGGCAAGAGCTGCACTGGGTGCTGGATCGATAGTGATGGATGTTATAGCTACAAACGATAAAAGGATGGATCATGAGAGAATAAAAAGGATCAGAACTTTAAGGCCTGACATGATTCTTCTTTCAGGTGGAACAGATGGAGGAACGATAACACATGTCGTTCAACTCGCTGAAATAATACAGGCAGCTGATCCGAAACCACGATTTGGCGCCGGATACAAACTTCCCGTTATCTATGCTGGAAACAACAAAGCTGTTGAAGAAATAAAAGAACGACTCGAAAAGAAAACCGCACTTTACATAGTTGAAAATCTGAGACCAACACTTGAAAAGGAAAATTTGAAGCCAGCAAGGGATAAGATTCATGATCTTTTTATGGAACATGTTATGGCTCAGGCACCAGGATACAAAAAACTTATGGATATGACCGACGTTCCGATTATGCCAACACCAGGTGCTGTTGGACTTCTTATTGAAACTATTGGTAAAAGGGATAAGATAGAAGTGCTTGGCGTTGATATCGGAGGAGCAACCACTGATGTATTCTCATACTTTCAGAATACCTTCAACAGAACCGTTTCTGCTAACCTTGGTATGAGTTACTCAATTTCAAATGTTGTGAAAGAAGCAGGTTTAAAAAATATAATGAGATGGGTTCCATTTCACATGGATGAAAAGGATTTAAGGAACAGGATAAGAAATAAGATGATAAGACCAACAACGATTCCATCAACTCTTGATGAATTACAGATAGAGCAGGCGATATCAAGAGAAGCGTTGAGATTGGCATTAGAACAGCACAAGACGATGGCTGTTGGGTTAAAAGGAGTCCAGAAGGAAAGAACAATTTCAGATGCTTTTGAACAGACGAGTACAGGAGAGACACTCGTGAACATGTTAACATTGAATCTTATAGTAGGTTCAGGTGGTGTTCTTTCTCATGCTCCAAGAAGAGTGCAGTCGGCTTTGATGATGATAGATGCATTTTTACCTGAAGGGATAACGATGTTAACGGTTGATTCTATATTCATGATGCCACAACTTGGTGTTCTGTCAACAGTACATGAACAGGCAGCAACTGAAGTTTTTGAAAAGGACTGCTTGATAAGATTGGGTTCATGTGTTGCACCGATTGGAAACATAAAAGAGGGGCAGGAAGCTGTAAAGATAAAATTTGACGGAAAAGAGTATAGTTTCAATTTTGGTGATATGGGAGTTATTCCTCTTGAACTCAACAAAAAGGTAAAAGCGATTATCACTCCATCAAAAGGGCTCGATCTTGGAAACGGTAAAGGTAAAGAGATTGAAGCGGAACTTGAAGGTGGAGTTGTTGGAGTTATTGTAGATGCAAGAGGAAGAAGACCTTTCAATCTGCCTGAAAACGATAATGAAAGGGTAGAGAAGTTGAAAAAATGGATTAAAGCGTTAAATGTCTATCCTGAGAAATAAATGGAGGAATTATGGCACATTCATATACACCTGGTTTAAAAGTTACTGAAAAAGCGATAGTAAAGAAGGAGAGAAGATTACCTTTAAAAGGTGAGGTTCTTGTAAAAGTTGGAGACATAGTAAAGGCGGACGATATAGTTGCAAGAACAGAACTTCCTGGAGATGTTGAAAGATTGAATCTTGCTGGAAAACTTGGAGTACCACCAAAAGAAGCTTCTTCGTTTTTAAAGGTATCGATAGGTGAAAAGATAAAAAAGGATCAGATAATAGCAGAATCAAAAGGATTCTTTGGACTTTTCAAAACTTCGATTCCTTCTCCGATAGAGGGAATAGTTGAAAACTATTCTGATATAACGGGAATGTTGACGTTGAGAAAACCACCAAAAAAAGTTGAAATCGATGCTTATGTTAACGGAAAAGTTGTTGAAGTTATCGAAAATGAAGGAATAGTTGTTCAAACACCAGCAACATTCATTCAGGGAATATTTGGAATCGGTGGAGAGGTTAAGGGAGAGTTGAAACTCGTTGCAAAATCACCTGACTATATTCTGACAAAGAATGATATCACAGATGAACTGAAAGGAAAGATTGTTATCGGTGGTTCTCTTGTGACGAGTGAAGTTTTGAACGAGTGTGTAAAGAAAGGTGTTCTGGGAATAGTTGTTGGTGGTATAGATGATAAGGATCTTAAAGATTTCCTTGGTGAAGAGATAGGTGTTGCGATAACCGGTCAGGAGGAAAAGGGAATCACTGTTATCGTTACGGAAGGTTTTGGTAAGATGACGATGGCAAAGAAAACTTTTGAAATACTTTCAAAAAATGATGGAAAAAGAGCATCTATAAATGGGGCAACACAGATAAGAGCTGGTGTTATGAGACCGGAAGTTATCGTAACATATGATATAGATACTGTTGTTGAAGAATCAAAACATGCTGAGATGGGAATGGACATAAACTCTATAGTCAGAATCATAAGACAACCATATTTTGGTGCGATTGGAAGAGTTGTTGGACTTCCTTCACAGTTGCAAAAAATAGAAACAGAAGCACATGTCAGAGTTCTTGAGTTTGAATTTGAAGATGGTAAAAGGATAATACTTCCAAGAGCGAATGTAGAATTAATCGAGGAATAAAAGGAGTCAAATGAAAAACAAAATCTTCTTTTTCATCTTAATCCTTCTATCGTTTGTTTTATCTTTCCCTCAGAATGAAACAGTTAAAGATGAAAATGGTTTAAAACTTGATCCAGCAATTTTAAAAGAGTTCACCATAAAGGATGTGAGAGACGATGATGGAACAAAACTTGAAATTTCCTGTCAAAAAATTCTTGAGGGTGAAAATTATCTTTTCAAACTTTACAGAAAAGAGGAAAACGATACAACTTTAAAAGTTGTAAAAACTTTCAACTCATTTCCTGTAAAGATAGTGGATGAAGGGTTATCTTATCAGAAAAAATATGACTACTATATCTCAGTAACCGATAGTTTGGGTAACGAATCTGAAAAATGTTTGATCACAGGTTCTGTATCTCCAAAACCGAACCTGTTCAGAACTGAAAAGACCATATTGCTTTTGATGATAATAGTTTACACTGCGATAATCGTTTTTCTCGTTGAGAGTGTAAGAAAGGGAAAAGATCTTTTTGTTAGAAAAATCTCCGGACTTGATACACTCGATGAGGCGGTTGGACGAGCAACCGAAATGGGAAGACCTGTTTTGTATGTCCCCGGATCTTCAACGATGTCAGATATTGCCACAATCGCTTCTTTGAATATCCTTGGTCCTGTTGCGAAAAAGATAGCAGAGTATGAAACAAAACTGATCGTTCCAAACAGGGACCCAATAGTTATGACTGTTGCAAAAGAGGTAGTGAAGGAATCTTATTCAGAGGCGGGAAGACCTGATGTTTACAACGATAACGATATTTTCTTCTTAACCGACTCACAGTTTGGTTATGCTGCTGCTGTTTCAGGTATCATGACAAGAGAAAGGCCAGCAACAAACCTTTTACTTGGAATGTTCTGGGCTGAATCACTTATCATGGCTGAAGCAGGAAACACAACTGGTGCTATTCAGATCGCAGGTACTGATGCTGTGACTCAACTTCCTTTCTTTATCACCTCTTGTGATTACACGATAATCGGAGAAGAACTTTACGCTGCAAGTGCTTACCTTTCGAGAGAGCCACTACTTCTTGGAACTTTGAAAGCTCAGGATTATTTCAAAGGATTTATAATAATTTTGATCACTCTTTATTTCTTCATTCTCTTAATTTCATGGTTAACCGGCGGGCATATAGTTTTTCTTGATAAGATTCTTGAAATGTTAAGATTCATATTCAAAAGTTAGGAGTTAATATGTTTGTAAGAAGAACATTACCACTTTTAGTTTCAGCGATTTTCGGTGTAGCGCTCATATTGCAATTTTTCGTTCCACATCCAGCATCGAAAAATTTTTATAATATGATGCTTGATTGGTTGATAATCGTTTCTGCATTCACATACTTAATTGCTGTTCAATCAACTGTCGAACTCCATGTTACAAAGATAAAAAGAAAAGTTGAAGGTTGGCAGTACTCGATAATAGTGCTTGTTTCTCTTTTTGTTACAGCAGCACTTGGGATATTTGGCGGGGCTTTCATGCCAACAACTCTATGGATGAAAATTTTTCCATCGGTAAAACCATCCGATACGACACCTTTGATGTATACATATCTGTATATGCAGATGCCGATGCAATCAACGATTTTTTCACTTCTTGCTTTCTATATGGCATCAGCAGCGTTTAGATCTTTCAGGGCGAGAAGTTTTGATGCTACATTACTTCTTATAACAGCAGGCATTGTTACACTTGGAAGAGTTCCACTTGGAGAGTTTATATATAAAGGTCTTCCAGATGTTGTTGAATGGATCTTGAAATATCCAAACATGGCAGCACAGAGGGGAATACTTATAGGAGTCCAACTTGGTATCATTGCGACTTCTATAAAGATTATCCTTGGAATCGAAAGGAAATATCTTGGGGGTGGAAAATGAAATTTATCAACTTTATCAACAATCTCGATAAAAGATGGATCTATCTTGTGCTCGCTTTGTGCATAATCATTCCTTTCATATTTCCCGTAGGATTTCCAATGAAAACAACACCTCCTGTAAAATCGATCTACGATTTTATAGAAGATTCGATTCCTGAAGGTGGAGTCGTTCTTATTGGTGCTGATTATGATCCTTCAACGATGGCTGAACTCCATCCGATGGCAAAAGTTATCGCAGCACATGCACTATCAAACAATTTAAGGGTTCTTTTTGTGACACTTTATCCACAGGGTGCTGGAATGGCTCAGGATGCTATAGATAACGTTTTAAGAGAGTGGAACAAGAGTAATCCCGATAATCCAAAAAAACTTGGAAAGGATATAACACTTCTTGCTTATGTTCCTGGAGTCAGTGCTGTAGTTTTGAAGATGGGAGAGGACATTACACAAACTTTTAATGAGGATGGTTATGGGAATAAACTTTCTGAACTTGAAATAATGAATGGAATAAAAAATTATAAAGACATAAATCTGATGGTTGAACTCGCGGGAAGTTCTGTTGTTTTAACATGGCTCATTTATGCAAATGGCAGATATGGTTTAAAAATGGGAATTGGAACAACCGCAGTTTCAGCAGCAGAGTATTATTCATATCTACAATCAAAACAGGCAATAGGAATGCTTGGAGGTCTTAAAGGTGCTGCTGAGTATGAACATTTACTTGGTAAGAAAAATGTTTATGGAGGAAGAAAGGATGCTTCAATAGGGATGGATGCTCAATCATCAGCACACATCTTTTTTATAATTTTGATAATACTTGGTAATATTGCATATTTTGTTAAGAAGAAAAAGGAGGGTAAATAATGGCTATATCAACAAATATCTGGATATGGATAGCTGCATTACTCACTCTTGCAATCTATTCATTTTTATATAAAGATAATCCCTTCTATAAGTTTGCAGAATACCTGCTTGTTGGAATCTCGATAGGTTATGGAATATCTGTTTACTGGCATAATACGATAATCACAAAAGTTTTCAATCCACTTGTTTATGATAAAAATTTTCTTGTTCTTATACCGCTTATTTTAGGTCTTTTAATGTTTTCAAGATTTTTCAAGAATGTTGCATATCTTTCAAGGATACCGATAGCGTTTGTTGTTGGAGCGGGAACAGGGCTTTCGGTTCCATCCTCTTTTGAGTTTCTCTTCAAACAGATCTATGCAACGATGCCGTTGAAACTTGATGTTGGAAGTTTGATCATAGTTGTTGGAGTTATTTCAACTCTTGTTTATTTTTTCTTTTCACTCGAACATAAAGGTTTTGTAGGAAAGGTCTCGAAAGTGGGAATCACATTCATAATGGTTGCATTTGGTGCAGCGTTCGGTTATACGATTATGGCGAGGGTTTCCCTTTTCATCGGTAGAATTCAGTTTCTTCTGTCCGATTGGCTTGGAATTATTAAATAGGAGGAGAGGTGTTAAAAAAAACCCTTCTTTTGATTTTTTTAGTTTTTTCAGTTTTTCTCTTTTCTCAGGAAAATGATAGTTTAATCTTTTTAGAAAACCAAAACCCTTTTTTGGATTTTAAACTTACAGGAAACGATATACCGAACGATGGTGGTGGAGGAATCCAGATCAACTGGTGTTTTCCTGATTCTTTGGGAAACTGGTTTCTAACTGTTTTAAGAAGGGATGATTCAAACAATTTAATGGTTGTTGCAACAGATCTTCTCGTCTCTTCGATGCAGGTAAGAGATGTTAGTTCTGAAGAGGAACCCTCAAGAGTAAAGGATAATACGAATTATTATTACACGGGAATTTTGAGCCAAAACATGATCAACGAACAGTTTTTAAACAAACTGATTTCAAATGGATCAGAATATTTAAAAAACGGTACTTATATATTTGGAAACGATACTTTTTACATAACAGGAGAGACAGAAGCGATAGTTTCAAAATCATCATGGTTTAATCTTTCAAGGATACCTGTTCTTGTTTCTTTAATCATAATCGCTTTTGTATTTTTATATTATTTGAACCTTGCAAAGAGTGGAAAAGATCTTTATATAAGAAAAATAAACGGACTTGATGCTGTTGAAGAAGCGGTTGGAAGAAGTACAGAGATGGGAAAACCTATCATGTATATCCTGGGGATAGGATATGTAACCGATATACCAACGATAGCGGGTCTGACGATTCTTGGAAGAGTCGCGAAAAAGGTCGCCGATTATGAAACGAGGATTCTTGTTCCTTCCTATGATCCAGTTGTTATGACAACAGCACAGGAAGTTGTGAAGGAGGCTTTTACAGAGGCTGGAAGACCCGATCTTTACAACAAAAACGATATAATGTATATAACACAGGATCAGTTCGGATATGCTGCTGGAGTTGATGGTATGATGATGAGAGAAAAGCCGGGTGCTGTGTTTTTACAGGGGCTTTTCTTTGCAGAATCTTTGATCCTTGCTGAAACCGGACATTCGATAGGTGCAATACAGATATCTGGAACAACAGAAACAGCACAGTTACCATTCTTTGTTGCAGCTTGTGATTACACTCTTATTGGTGAAGAGATGATGGCTGCTTCAGTTTATTTACAGAAAGAACCGATGATGCTTGGTTCAATAGCGGCTGAGGATCTTTTAAAAGTTTTTATTATGTTTTTGATCATCATAGGTTTTGTTCTTTCAGTTTTAGGATATGGGTTTAAGATAGAAGTGTTAAAAAGTGTATTCGATTGGTTGATCAATTTGTTACAGGTATAGTAGGAGGATAAATGTTAAAAGGAAAAGGTATCCCGATTTTTATAACCTTTCTTGTTGGCATGATCATGATCGTTTCTTTTTTTATTCCACATAAACCTTTTGGTGATATAGAAAAAATTTCTTTGAACTGGTATTCGATAATTGCAGGTTTTACAATGCTTCTTGGAGTTGATTCTTTGATAGGTATGCATTTTAGAAAGGTTAAAAGGAAAGATGAGAACTGGTTCTTTTCACTTGTATTGATTTTTGGTTTTGTTGCAACAGTAGTTGTTGGAATAATAGAAACTGTCAGGTTTGGAACAGCGTTTGATGATAAGTCATATTTTACATACATATATAACTATTTTATAGTTCCACTTCAGACGACGATGTTTTCACTGCTCGCTTTCTTTATAGCATCGGCCGCATACAGAGCTTTTAGAGCGAGAAATTTTGATGCAACACTTCTTCTGATCACAGCGATAATAGTTATGCTTGGAAGGGTTCCTCTTGGAGAACAGATTTCACCTTATCTTCCAAAGTTTACGGAATGGATCATGCAGGTTCCACAGATGGCTGCAAAAAGAGGTATTGGTCTTGGAATTTCCCTTGGTGCTTTAGGTGTTTCAATAAGAATAATTTTAGGTATTGAAAGAAGTTATCTTTCATAAGGAGTTATTATGAATATCTTTCTAAAACTTTTAAAAGTCGATAGAAGGTTCATATATATATTCATTGCAATAGTTGTGATTTTACCTTTACTTCTAAAACCAAAATTTCCAGTTGTTCCCTCACAGCCAGTAAAGGATGTTTACAACTATATCGAAAATTTACCAGAGGGAAGCAATGTGATGATATCCATAGATTATGATGCAGCATCGATGCCAGAGCAGCAGCCATTTTTAGAAGCACTTTTAAGACAACTCTTTAGAAATAAATTGAAACCAATTCTTATAGTTCAATGGCAACTGGGGGCACCTCTTGGAACGATGGGTCTTGAAAAGATCGCAAAAGAGATGGGTGCTAAATATGGAGTCGACTATATCAACCTTGGATATAGACCTGGTTATGTTGCACAGATAGTTGGAATTGGAAAGGAGATAAGGGATTATTTCAAAGTTGATTACAGAAATGTTCCTCTCGATTCTTTTCCGATGATGAAGAATGTTCATAACTATAACGATATAGCACTCCTTGTCGGTCTTGAAGCGGGAGCAACTTATCTTGTCTGGATCGAATATGCAGGGGGAAGATTCAAACAGAAAATAGCACTCGCTTTAAACGCTGTTTCTGCTCCAGATGCTTACTATTTCTATCAATCAGGCCAGATCGTTGGACTCGTTGGTGGAATGAAGGGAGCTGCTGAATATGAAGTGCTTGTTGGTAAACCAGATTTAGCTGTTGCTGGAATGGCATCACAGTCATATTCACATCTTGTTATAATACTTTTCATCATTTTAGGAAACATAGCATATTTTATTGAAAAGAGAACAAAAAGTAAAGAAGGAGGAAAATAATGGGAACAACGATAGGAATCTGGATAGCTGCTGGTTTGACCCTTTTTATATATTCCTTTCTGTATAAGGATAACCCTTTCTATAAATTTGCAGAACATCTCTATGTTGGAATAACAGCGGGCTATTGGCTTATTTATACCTGGGCTTATGTTATACAACCGATGCTCCTTGATCCGATGATTAAAAACAAAGAGTTTGTTTTGCTTATTCCAGCATTTTTTGGAATAATCATGTTGACGAGATGGTTTCCAAACATCGCATGGCTTTCAAGATGGTCTATCGCTTTCACTGTGGGTATTGGAGCGGGACTTGGGGTTACAGGTGCGATACAGGGTTTTATACTTCCACAGGTTCAAGCAACACTTGTTCCAATCACAGGTTTCAATTTTGAAACTTTTAACAACTTTTTGATAATCTTTGGAGTTTTAACAACCCTTATCTACTTCTATTTTTCAAAAGAGCAGAAAGGTGTTTTAAAATGGGGCTCAAAAATAGGAATAACCTTTATCATGGTTGCATTCGGTGCATCTTTTGGTTATACTGTGATGGCACGTATTTCACTTCTTATCGGAAGAATCTATTTCCTTTTATCTGACTGGCTTAAAATTTTAAAATGAAAGGTTATTTTTTGGATTACTCTGTTTTTGATGTCTATACAAATATGGCTATAGATGAATGGGCTTATAAAAATATTGATACAATATTTTTTAGATTTTATTCATTTTCAAAACCGTCGATTACCATAGGGTACAATCAAAGATACAATGTTGGTATCGATTACGATTATGTTGTAAAGGAAAAAATTGATATCACAAGAAGAATAACAGGCGGAAGGGCGGTTCTCCACAGTGGTGATCTGACATATTCCTTTGCTGGAAACATCGAACATTTTGGAAAAAATCATGGACTTTTAGACAGGTATAAAAAGATAGCGGAGATTTTTATCAAAGGTTTCAAAGAACTCGGAATAGAAGCGAAACTAACACAGGGAGAAAAAAAAGAAAATTTTATAGCAAACTGCTTTGGATCGCAATCGGTATATGAAATCAGTTATAATGGAGAAAAGATCGTTGGAAGTGCACAGATGTTCTCAGAAACAAATTTTTTGCAACAGGGAACGATTCTTGTAAAAGAGAGTGTTGTTTCTCAGGAAAAAATTTATGGAAAAAATTTTTCAAACAATATTGAAAATTTAACAGGTTTAACTTATAATATCGAAAATATGTCTTCTTTGTTTTATAATATTTTTTTTAGGGAGTTAGATTTTGAATGGGAAGAAGTTGAATTAGATTTTGAAGATGAAGAGTTGCAAAATTTAATTCAAAAATATAAGGATGAGGAATGGATAAAGAAAAGGTAGATTTAAAAGCTAATCTTGAGATCTTCAGTCCAGTTGAGTTCATAAGTTTGATATCATCGAGAGAGAGAACCGGTGTTTTGATTTTTCAGATCGATAACAAAGAGGGAAAAATATTTTTTGAAAAAGGTTTACCAAAACATGCTGTTTACAACTCTTTCACAGGTGAAGAGGCATTGTATAATCTCTCGATTGAAAGGATCGGGACAGTTTTGTATAAAAATGGGGAAACAACAGATGAGGTTTCGATAACACAGTCGAATACATCATCTTTGATGGACCAGATAGAAAAAAGAAGAATCGAATTCGATGATATACTAAAAAGGTTACCATCTTTTGATGCTGTTCTTGAAAAGAGAGCTGAGGGTCTTGGTGATAATATAAGTTTAAGAAAAACTGATTGGGTTATAATAAGGATAGTTGATGGTAAAAAGAATATAAGAACCATAATCAAGGAGAGCAACCTTCCTCTGCTTGAATCATATAAATCTCTCGAGTATCTTATCTCAAAAGGACTGATCTTTGATAAATCATTTGTTGAAAATATCAGGAATGAATTCAAACAGAGTCTAAACAATATTCTTGATACTTTTGCAGTCAAAAACACTAACACAAAAGATTGGTTCCATTTCATAGTTGATGTTTTAACAAATTCTGGGTTCGAAACGATTGGTGGTCTTCTAAAATTTAAAGATGAAATGATTGAAATAGATGAAAGTGCTGACAGATTTTTGGATGAAGCGAAGATCAGAAATATGAAAAAGATTCTTTTTGAAAAGGTTCTTGAAAAAGGAGTTGAGGAACTTGGGGGGATGATAGCAAAGAAAAAATACAGGGAACTTTTAAATAAAGAAGGGGTGAGTGATGGGTCTTTCTGAAATGGTTGAAAAATTGAAGAACCTTGTTCCCATATTTGGGGCTATGAGGTTGAACAAAGAGGATGGGACGGTACTTGAAAAATTCGGAGAACAACCAGCGAACCTTGGCGATATTGGTGCATTTCTCGGTTCTGCTGGTGATGTTATATTTAAAAAGTTTCAAATGAACTATCCTTTGATTTCATTTATGAAGGTTGATGGCAACAACCTTATTCTCATTTCTCAGAAAAGTGAGTTTCTACTTTTTAAAGTCAATGGAGAAGTTGATACTGATAAGTTTTATAATGAATTTAAAAATATTTTTGAAACTACAAAAATAGTTGAGGAGCCAAAAATCGTTGAGAGTGAACCTATAAAGGAACCGGTTGTTGAACAAACCTTCACTTCACTCAAACAGGAGTTTCAAACACAGGAAGTCAACAGGTTGGGTGAAATTGAAAGGAAACTTTTACTTTCAAAAGTATTACAGTTGAACTATCTTGTTGATGAGTTTTCACAGGGTGGAGATCGGAAGATCTGGAACAATTTTATTAAGGAAAACCTATCGAGTGTCGATATTCTTGAAAAAGCCCTTGATATAAAAGATAAAATCGATGTAAAGGATATAGTTCCCGTTGAGATCAGTAGAGATGATATCCAGAGAACAACAAAAGTTTTGATCGATGGAGTGTGTAAAAAAGCTGTTGAGGTTTATGGAGCATCTGAAGCGAAAAAGATGGTTCAGAATGTTATAGAAAAATTGAGTAAAAGGTAAGGGGGAAGTGATGGGGTACAACATTGAGAAAATAAGGGAGAAATTCAACGCTGATTTTGTTTTCTCAAATGAAAACGAAACGATTTCAAAAACCGGAATCGTTGGATATACAGATGATGTTGTAAAACAGGTAATAGTTGTTTTGAAACAATCTCTTGATGCTGCGAATGTTTCGAGAGTTGAAAAAATTGAGTTTCAAAATGAAAATAAAAAGATAGTATTTTTTCAAAAAAACAATTCTTTTTTTGGTATCATAGTGAACAAAAATGTTCCAGTTGATAGTATAGATTTTGCTGAAATCGTAGAAAAAGAGGTTGTTGAAGAGGAAAAGGAAGGAAAGGTAAAAGTTGCATTAAAAGATAAGAAGAAAATAGTTGTCAAACCTGCACAGCCGGTAAAAGAAGAGGTTAAAGAAAAAACTGTTGAAAAAGAGGAGAGTGCTCCAACTTTCAAGATAGATGATCAATCTTTTAACAAGATTAAAAAAATAGCAGCAGAGTTCCTTGAAGATTTTGCCGATGATATAATCAACAATATAATAACCGAAATGAAACTCGATATAAAAAATCTAAACCAGAATAAACTTGATGAATTTTTGAAAAGATTTTCGAAAGCATCATCGATGATCATAGGTCCAAGTCAATCACAGAAGATGGTTGAAAAAATTTTACAAAGTTTGAAATAATGGAGGAGATATGGTGTTAAAACTTTTTGAACTTGTTTCGATAACTCAAACTGGAATTCCCAAATATGTTACGGATTCAAAAATGTTATCAAGTGTTCTCACAATTTTAGGTGCTGTTCTTCTCTGGTTTTCTCTTTTTCTTGTTGGTATAATAGCACAAAGATATGAAAAGGTTTTGCACAAAAAAACTGACTGGCAGTTTATAATGATTTCACCTACGGGAATAATAGTTTATGCTATGATACAGGCATACAGCTTGATAATAGTTGGAAATTTGAAGATGACAGATATCCAGACATGGATTGGATACTTTTTCTTTTTCCTTTCAGGAGTCCTTTCCCTCATCGGAAGTTTAAAATTTTACAATGTTGTTAAACCTCACAAAGGAGGGGCGAAATGAAAGTTCTATTTCCAGCAGAGATAATGCTTGCTATAGGGATAATTCTTTTTTCAATATCTCTTTTCATATCAGCGTTGATTTTGAAAAGATTGTTGAAAATAATAAGAAAACCATCGATATGGGTCCTTGAAATTTTGGGTAGTATTCTGGTTCTCGTTGGTGCTGTTGTGCATATAATCAAACTCACAGTTTACTTCCCAGCACTTGCAAGATCAAACCCTTATGATCTTTTACCTCAGATAGCAAAGACGATGCAGGTTGGATCTCTTGAAGGTTTGATGATCCTTCTTGCAGGACTTTTTGCAATACTCGCTTCTTTGATATACTATATCTGGTCAACAAGATAATTATTGACAAAATTGGATTAGAAAGTATAATAAACTACTTAAAAAGATAAACCAAAATTAACCAGGAGGAAGTTGTGTTAGATTTATTCCAGAGAGGTGGATGGACGATGTGGCCACTACTTGCATGCGCCATAATTGGTCTTGTTTTTATCATTGAAAGATTCGTAACTCTTCTTATAATGAATAAGAATCCTAAGAAGTTTGTTGAAGAGTTAAAGAATAAAATAGAAAAAGAGGGAATTGAAGCAGCGATACAACATTGTGCAAAAAATCCAAGTCCTTTTGCAAGAGTCATTGAGGCAGCTTTGACAGAGTTTCAATATGTTGGAAAAGACAAAGGTGCAATAGAGGATGCAATAGCAAAGGCAGGTGTAACAGAACTCGCTTTCCTTGATAGAGGAATGCCATTCCTATCAGCAGTTATCACACTTGCTCCAATGCTTGGATTCTTGGGAACAGTTTCTGGAATGATAAACGCATTCGATGCTATAGCACTTGCGGGAACGGTTGAACCAAAACTCGTTGCAAGTGGTATTTCGGAAGCTTTGATAACAACACTCACAGGTCTTGTGATTGCGATACCTGTTTCTGCTGCATTTACATATTTTCAGACGGTTGTTAACGGTTATTCAAGAACACTTGAAGATGCATCAAACAAAATAGTTGAAATTTTGATGAGTTTGGAGATAGAGGAAGCATAATCAGGAGATAATATGTTATTTAAAAGAAAAAAGACACTCCAGAAACCTGAGATTCCAACAGCATCTTTGGGTGATATTACTTTTTTGATGCTCATATTCTTTCTTGTGACATCAAGTTTTAACACCGAGATGGGGCTTCAAATTGTATTACCCGAAGAATCAAAAGAGACGATCACGGTTTTATCAAAGAATATCGTGCATGTTAGAATCAACAGGTTTGGAGATGTTAGGATAGAAAATGATCCAGTTGAATGGACATCCGTTGCTGATAAGGCGATAGAACTTTTAAATCAACCGAATGGAGATTCTTTGATATTTTCCATAATACCAACAAGATCTGCAAAATACGATTATATGATAAGAGTTTTTGACCAATTAAAAATAGCATTTGAAAAAACTCAGAAGAAAGAGAAAATATCTCTATCTCCAGCAGAAGATGATGAGATGTAAGGAGGAAAGATGAAAAAACATTTTGAAAAAGTTGAAGAAACATCACCTTCGATTCCAACATCAACAACTTCTGATATAGTTTTTCTCCTTCTCATATTCTTTATGGTGACAACAGTATTTAGAACGGAACAGGGCTTACGGATAGATCTTCCTCAGGCATTATCGTCCAAAAAGATTGAAACAAAAAATCTTGCCCATGTTTGGATTGGATATGATGGAGATAGGGGAGTTGTATCGATAGATGACAGAATAGTTCCAATAGGACAGATAAAAAATATAATTGAACAGAAAAAGAGAGTTAACCCGAATCTGATAGTTTCGATAATGGCTGATAAAAATACTCCTTATTGGATATCAAACGATGTTTTCGGTCAACTGATAAAAGCGAACGCTCTTCATGTTTCTTTAAGTGCTAAGAAAGTCAATGCGATCAAATAGGAGAGCATTATGGAAAAATTTATAAAAAATGATTTGAAAGAAAAGTATCCCACATTTGTGAAGTCATCACTTTTGACCACACTGATACTTTTCATAATACTTTTCCTTTTTATTCCAAAACTGAAAACGAACCCCTACAAAATGAAGGAGAAAAAAGATGTTGTCGTGATGGAGAAGTTACCCGACCAGATACAGAAAATAAATGAACCTCAGGAAATCTCAAAACCACAACTACCGAAAAAGATAGTTGAGACAACAAAGGAATCTGAGGTAACAAAGAATATAGATATTCAAACATCTTTTGAAACAGAGGATTTAAACATTGAAAAGTATGAAGGTGAAATTTTCAGAATATATGAACAGGCACCGCAGTTGATTCAAAGGATTGATCCAGAGTATCCACAGATGGCAAGACAACTTGGAATAGAAGGAACAGTATTCCTTGAACTCGTTGTTGAAAAAGATGGAACAGTATCCCAGGTAAAAGTATTAAAAAGCGTTCATCCGTTACTTGATGAAGCAGCTGTTAAAGCAGCATACCAGTTGAAATGGTCACCTGCAATGACGAGAGATTTACCTATAAGATGTTATGTAACATACCCTATAACTTTCAGATTAACAAAATAAAATTTTATAAAAGTTGGAAAATGAAAAAACTCCGCATTTGGCGGAGTTTTTTATTTTATTGATTGATTATTTAACCTTTAAGATTTTGGCAATTTTTGATTTTTTTCTTGCAGCATTATTTTTCTTTATAACATTTTTCGAAGCAGCTTTATCGATTATTTTATAGCCCTCTTTCAAAATTTTAACTTTCTCTTCCTCAGTTGTTGCTTTAAGTGCTTGTTTCATTATCTTTTTGATTTTTTCTTTTTCTTTTCTGTTTCTTTCTCTTCTGATCTTATTCTGTCTAACTGATTTTTCCTGTGCTTTACTCTTTGGCAAACTACCTCCTATTTTTTTGCTTTATTATATATTTAAACATCGTTTTGTCAATAGAGATAAAACCATTTGTTTGAACAAAAAATATATCTAAAACATTTTATTGGATACAAAAATTTTTAATCGATCTTTTTGCCTTATTCGATAACATTTTGAGTTTCTAAATTTTCAAATGTTGACTAAAAAAATAAATTGGATAGTATAATTTTTATGGAGATAACTTTTGCAGGTTGTTCGTCTGAATACTGGAAAAAAAAGATAGAAGAATTAAGGCATAATTTTAAACAACATCTTTTCAAAGAAGTTAAAAGAGAGTTTGGAAAAGAAGAGATCGAATTCACCGATGTTCTTATAACTTATCGTTTGAAAAAAGACCAGGTTGAATTTTCGAAAAATTTAAAATATCTTTTTGTCCCCTACGCTGGTTTAAACAATTTCCCACTTGATATTCTTAAAGAGAAAAAGGTTGTTGTTTGTAATTCTCATGAGAATACAAGATATGTTGCAGAAAGGGCTTTAGCATTGACTCTTGCACTTCTTGGGAAGATCGTTCTTTTTCATAACGATCTAAAAAAAGGAATATGGCATAGAGAGGGACTTTATAGAGAATACTGGGATACGATACGTGAAAAAAAATGTACCATAGTTGGAACAGGAAGTATTGGAAAGGAACTCGCTCGTCTTCTAAAAATTTTTAACTGCAAGGTAATGGGAATCAAAAGAAAACTTGAAAAGAATGAAAATCCTGAAAATTTTGATTTTCTAACAGATAATTTATCTGATGGTTTAAGATTTGGTCAAATAGTTTTCCTGACTTTACCTTTAACGAAGGAGAGCGAAAATCTTATAAACGAAAAAAATATTTCTTTACTTGAGGGAAAATATCTTGTGAATGTTTCAAGAGGGAGAATAGTTGATGAAAAGGTTTTATATGAAAGTTTAAAGAATAAGATTCTAAAAGGTGCTGCACTTGATGTGTGGTACAACTATCCAAAGGATGGAGAAGAGAACAATAAACTACCTTCGAACTATCCGATATATGAACTCGAAAATGTTGTAATATCACCCCATAAAGGTGCACACACAGAAGATGCAGAAAAAGGTGATATAGTTTTTACAGTGGAAAATATTAAAAATCTCCTTGAAGGCAAAAAACTAAAAAATATAGTTGATCTTGAAAAAGGATATTAGGATGTATTCAAAAATTTTAAAAGAGTTGTTTGAATTGAAGGATGAAGAAAAAAAGATGGTATATAAAAGGTTTTTTAAAACGAAAAAAGGAGAGTATGGAGAAGGAGATGAATTTTTGGGTATAGATACACCAACTTTAAAAATTTTTGCAAAAAAATATAAAGATGTTGGTTGGAATGTTTTACAGAAACTGATATCTTCAAGATACCACGAGGTAAGGTTTCTTGCATTGAATATATTAGTTTTAAAATATGATAATCGTTTAGAGAAAGAAGAAAAAATTTTAGATTTTTACCTGAAAAACTTAAAATATGTTAACAACTGGGATCTTGTTGATACATCCTCTTATAGAATTCTTGGTAGATACTCCTTTGAAAAGGATGAATATGGGAAGATAGAGGATCTTTCAGATTCTGAAAATTTATGGGAAAAGAGAATCTCAGTTGTTTCATTATATTATTTTATAAAAAGAAAAAAATGTGATTTTCCTTTAAAGATTTTAAAAAAGTTGATCAAGGATCAGAATGAACTTTTGAAAAAGGCAACAGGATGGATGTTAAGAGAGGTTGGAAAAAATTGTGGGGAACATATCCTGAAAGAATTTTTAAACGAAAATTATGAAGATCTTTCATCGATAACTATAAGTTATGCTACCGAAAGATTTCAGGAAGAGGAAAGAAAAAAATTTTTAAAAAGTTATAGAAAAATCTATAAACGTTGACAATTTTTCCTTCTTGTGATATTTTATAAACCTATGAAAAAAATATTGTTGATATTTTTACTGATATCCGTTTTTGTTTACATTTTTTCTGAACAGTATTGTCCATTTGATGAAAAAAATGACCCGTATCCAGGTAGATGTGGAAGGTATACAGATGAGAATAATGATTCTATATGTGATCTTTCACAGGATCTTGCTGATAGCGTTCAGGATACGGATTTGAATGTCAGCACTGATAACAAAAGTGAAACCGTTTTAGAGGAAAAAACGGATGAAGCAAAAGTTCAGGAAAATTTGACTGGTTATGAAACTGAACAGAATCAACCAGAAGATAAAAATTTTGATCCAGTTGAAAAAACTGATATAAATTTGCCAACGACTTCCACACATGAAAAAAAAGATAATTTGGATGGATCTTTTGGTGATGGTGATAAATATTTTATATTTGTTCTTTTTCCCCTTTTTCTTTTTGGAGTTGTGCTTATCTATTTTTCTAAAAGAAAAAAAATTCCTGTTGATATCTGTGATATCAACAGAATCGTTAACATTCTGCTCATATTCACCTTTGTTCCGGTACTTTTCACATCATCGATGCTTGTTTTGAGAGAGTATGGAGTTTTATATCTTAAAAATATTTCAAAACTTGTATATACACATAATTTTACAGGGATTATTTTTATATTCTTGATGATTTTACATATTTATATAAAATTACAATATTATTTAGTGCTTTTAAAAAATCTAATCAAAAAGAGGTGAAATGTGGAGAGTCAGATTTTAAGGGAAAAATTTATCAAATTTTTTAAGGATAGAGAACATAGAGTGTTTGAGTCGTCATCTTTGATACCTGAAAACGATCCCACACTTCTTTTCACTGTTGCGGGAATGGTGCAATTTAAACCGATGTTTGCAGGTCTTGTTGATTTTGATTTTAAAAGAGCCACATCGATTCAAAAGTGTTTAAGGGTGGTTGATCTTGAAGAGGTTGGGATTTCACCTTTTCATGATACTTTTTTTGAAATGCTTGGGAATTTTTCCTTTAACGATTACTTCCAACTTGAAGCGATAAAATGGGGATGGGAATTTTTAACTGATGAGTTGAAGATAGACAAAGATAAACTGTATGTAACGGTTCATAAGGATGACAGTGAGGCGTACAGGATATGGAAGGATATTATAAAAATCCCAGTTGAAAGGATAATCAAGATGGATGACAGGACCAACTTCTGGGGACCAGCTGGAGGCACTGGTGCATGCGGGCCTTCAACCGAAATATTTTATGATTTTGGAAAAGAACTTGAAAACAAACATCCCTGTTCAATAGAAAACGATTGTAAAAGGTATGTTGAAATCTGGAACATAGTTTTCCCGCAATTCAACCAGGATAGTTCGGGAAACAGAACTTTGCTTAAAAATAAAGGAGTTGATACTGGAATGGGACTTGAACGACTTGCAGCCGTAATGCAGGATAAAAAGTCGATCTTCGAAACAGATCTCTTCATGCCAATCATAAATACGCTTTTTGAAAAATACAATCTTGATTATGAAAAGTATAAAAAAGAGATAAATTCGATAGCAGATCATATAAGAGCCCTGACATTCTCGATATCAGACGGTGTCATACCTGAAAATGAGGGAAGAGGATATGTTATAAGAAGAGTTCTAAGAAGAGCTGTTAGGTTTGGATTCAAAATGGGGATAGAGAAACCTTTTCTTTACGATCTTACATCTGAGGTTGTTAAAATAATGAAAACTCAATATCCTTATCTTTTGCAAACAGTTGATAAAGTTAAAAATATAATAAAGTCGGAAGAGGAGAGGTTTTTAAGAACTATAGGTCAGGGTATGCAACTTTACAACGATTATAAGAAAAATCTGAAAGGTAGCACTGTTGATGGGAAAACGTTATTTTTACTATACGACACATTTGGATTTCCTGTAGATCTTATAAAACAGATGGCTGAAGAGGATAACCTTGAAATCGATCAGAATGGATTTGAAAAACTACTTGATGAGGCAAGAGAAAGATCGAGGAAGGATAAGGTGTTTACAGATTCAGACAAAAAAGATTTTGTCGTTTTTGAAGATGATGTTTCAAAGTTCGTTGGATATGAAACACTTGAAAATGAATCATACATTTTAAGGTATAGAGATCTGGGAGATTCTTTGTATGAACTTTTGATGAAGGAAACACCATTTTATGCTGAGTCCGGTGGACAGATCGCAGATACGGGGACAGTTTTTTCTGATCAATTTGAGTTTGAGGTTTTAAACTGTGTCAGATCACCTCTTGGAAATATGCTTATAGGAAAAAAGATTGCAGGTGAATTTGAAAAAGGGAAAACCTATAGACAAAAGGTTGACATGAAAAGAAGGTATCTCATACAGAGAAACCATACAGCGACACACATTTTACATTCTGTTTTAAGGAAGGTTCTTGGTGAACATGTAAAACAGGAAGGTTCTTTTGTATCTTTTGATAGATTCAGGTTTGATTTTTTACATTTTAAACCATTGACTGATGAAGAGAAAGAGTTGATAGAAAATAGTGTCAACGAAATAATATCCCAGAACATCCCTGTTGAAAAGAGGATTCTACCATACGAAGAAGCGATAAAAGAAGGTGCTCTGGCCTTTTTCAACGAAAAGTATGACAGAGAAGTTAGAGTTGTTTCCATAAAAAATGTTTCAAAAGAATTGTGTGGTGGAACACATGTTGAAAGAACTGGAGAGATCGGGCTTTTTAGAATAGTTAAAGAGGAATCTGTCGCAACAGGTATCAGAAGGATAGAAGCACTTACTTCTCTATACGCTTTAAAGAGTTATCAGGAGTTGGTCGACAGAATAGAAATGTTTATTTTGAAACATAAAATCAAAGATTTTGATGAACTCGAAAAAAGATTTGAAAAAATCGTTGAAGAAAATAACAGATTGAAAAAAGAGAATGAAAATTATTTGAATTATGAGATTAACATAATAACTGATCGATTGATATCTGAGGGTAAAAAAAACGGTGATAACCTTTTTGTTTTTGGATTGTTAGAAGGTTATACTATTGACATCCTGAAAAAAATTATGGATAATATTAAAAGTAAAGAAAAAAAGGTGTTTGGAACAATTTTAAGTAAGGATCAGGAAAAGATAAACTATATTGTTTTTAGTTCAAACACAGATATAGATTCAAAAAAGATCATTGAGAGAATCAATCAGATCTTAAAAGGTAAAGGTGGTGGAAGAAAAGATCTTGCATCGGGGAGTTCTGTTTTTAAAGAGTTTGATGAAAAGATGTTAGAAAATTTGAAAAAGATAATTTTGGAGTAGATATGGAATATATAAAAGTCGAAAAAGAGAAATGTGGACTTTGTGGTGGTTGTGTTGCTGTCTGTCCAGTTAAGGTTATTGTGATGTATAAGGATAGGTTACAGATAAATGAAGGTTGTGTTAAGTGTGATAAATGTATAAAAGTCTGTCCAGTAGGAGCGTTGAGTAAAAATGGATAAAAATTATGATGTGATCATTGTTGGTGGTGGACCTGCGGGTCTTTATGCTGCTTATAAAATAGAGAAGAATTATAAGGTTATAGTGTTTGAAAAGGATGATGTTATTGGAGAACCTATAATCTGTGCTGAAGGAATTTCGAACAACACTTTAAAACAGTTTTTTAAAGAAACAGATTTTCCTTTTATAAGAAACAGGTTCACGAAACTGAAAGTAAAGTATAAAGAACTTGAAGCGAATGTTGATATTCCAGATATGGGGCTTATAATCGACAGATCTAAGTTTGAAAAGTTTATCGCCCAAAAAGTTATAGAAGAGAACAATTTTGAAATAAAAACAAATAGTTTTGTCGTTGATGCTAAGATAGAAAAAGATTATGTGAAAGTATTACTTGAAAATGGTGAAGAATATTTTGGAAAAATACTTATAATCGCTGATGGAGTAGAGTCATATCTACCATACAAAGTTGGAATAAACTCTGTTTGTAATCTTAACGATATTTATTCGTGCTATCAGCAGATAATATATGATCCCAGGATAAAGGATGAAGAGATAATTTTCGATTTCACACCATCTATCGCACCTGGTGGTTATCTCTGGGTTTTCCCAAGAGGAAAAAATGAAGCGAATTTTGGAGTAGGAATAACATCTTCGATAGATTGTGATAAACCTTACAAACTTTTGAATGATTACAGGCAAAAAAATTATCCCGATGCAAAAATTTTAAGAGAATTTCCGGGATGTGTGAGTGTAAATCAACTTGCAAAAATGTATTCTGATAGGGTTATGGTTATAGGTGATAGTGCAAGAGCAGCTGACCCGATAACGGGGGGTGGTATAGATAATGCTTTAAGAACAGCGAACTTTGCAGCGATAGTTGCAAACTCTGTTTTAAAGGGGAAAGATTTTTCAGCAAAAAGGATGTCCCAGTATCAGGAACTCGTTGAAAAGGACAATAGTTACTCTATTAAAAAGCAAAATCAGTTAAGAGAGATGCTGCTTGAAATGTCGGATGAAGAGAGGGATAAGTTCTTCACATCAGCTATAAATCTTTTCAATGGGAAAAAGATCCTTTCGTCAGATTTTTATTATACAATTTATTCTTTCAAATCCTCTGTTAAAGCGATAGGTATGGTTATCAACTTTATGGGCAGTTTGATGAAAGATAAATATATTTTGAAAATAATTATGAGGTTACTGTGGAAGTGATTTCCCCTATAGAAAAGATTTTCAGGGAAAACAAAAAAGGATATTTTGTTCTAATAGATCCGGCTAAAAAAATAGATTTTGAAAAGATCATAAAAAATATAAACAGTGCAAAAGTTGATGGAATATTGATCGGTGGGAGTGATAAGAAGATCAAAGGTTTTGATAGATTCATACTTTCGATAAAAGAAAAAACAAAAAAACCAATTTTCATTTTCCCTGGTTCTCACTATCAGATATCAAAAAATGCAGATTTTCTTTTATTGCTCTTTCTTTTGAACACGAAAAAACTTGATTATATAATTGGAGAACATATCAACGGTGCTGAAAACCTCTATAAATCATCTTTAAACATCATTCCAACATCATATATACTCTGTATGGCTGATCGGAAAACAAGTGTTGCAAAAAGGGTACCTATAAATTTTATAAAAGATATGAAAACTTTTTTGAACTATATTTATCTATCCGAGATATCAAATTTCAAAATAGTTTACCTTGAAGCGGGAAGTGGATCCGAAAAAACTGTTCCGTTAAAGTTTATTAAAAATGCGAAAAAGATTTTATCAAAACCTCTTTTTGTTGGGGGGGGTATAAAGGATCGTAAAACGGCTCTTGAAATTCTTGAAAATGGAGCAGATTTTATCGTAACCGGAAACTCGATAGAAAAAGATCCAGATAAAATTTTTGAATTCTCTGAGGTAGTTGACATTTTCAAAAAATGAGATACCTTGTAAAATCTTTCTGTAAAATAAACCTTTTTCTTGATGTGTTGAACAAGCGTGAGGATGGTTTTCATGAAATTCTCACGATTTTTCAATCGATAGATCTTTTTGATAGCATCGAAGTTTATGAAAGTAAAAATTTTGGGATAGAATTTTTTAACAATGATTGCCAGATAGATCCAGAAAACAACACCGTTTACAAATCGTATCAAATTTTTAAAGAGGCCTTTTTAAACAAATCTAAAAGAGAATGGGTTGATTTCCATTTTAAAGTTAACAAAATGATTCCATCAGGTGCCGGTCTTGGTGGTGGAAGTGCAGATGGCTCTTCGATCCTGAATTTTTTAAATTTTTACTATGATTATCCATTTCAAAATGAAGAACTTAGGCAACTTTCATCAAAAGTCGGGGCCGATTGCCCTTTTCTTGTTGAAGGAGGGAGTGCAATCGGAAGAGGTATAGGTGAAAAACTCGAATTCTTTGATATACCAGAAATTGAAAATCTTAAAATTTTTATAATCTCTCCCAATCTACATGTTTCAACAAAAGAGGCATACTATCTTCTATCTAAATACTTGACAAATGATGGAAAATCTTATAATATTATAAATTCAAAAATTGATTATAAAAATTTGAAAAGTTCTTTCAAATATTTTTATAACATTTTTGAAAGAGTTGTGTTTGAAAAATATCCTTTGTTGAAGGATGTAAAAGAAAGGATAACAAAATATGAGCCGCTACT
Organism: Caldifarciminota bacterium; assembly: GCA_037481815.1. GTDB lineage: Bacteria > Hydrothermota > 32-111 > 32-111 > 32-111 > 32-111. The sequence goes on along the minus strand of JBBFKX010000002.1, from coordinate 134,422 downwards.
TTCGCTTATGAGTGGAAGTGGTTCATCTATTTTCGCGATCTTTGAAAACGAAAGACATTTTGATTCGCTAAAAAAAGAGTTCGGTGGGAACAGGATTTTTTTTACCACCCCGATAACTCGAAATAGAATAAAAAAAGAACTACTAACAAAAATTCAGGAGGAAGAATGGAAATTACCGAAGTAAGAATCACATTAAGAGATGAACCCAAATTGAAAGCATTTGCAAATGTAACTTTTGACAACGCATTTGTTATCAGGGGTTTAAAGATTATCGATGGGAAAAAAGGTCTTTTCATTTCCATGCCTTCAAGAAGGGCTAAAGATGGGACATATAGAGATATAGCCCATCCTATCAACAATGAGATGAGACAGAAGATTGAAAAAGTCGTTCTTGAAAAATATCAGCAGGAAGTGAGTAAGAAGTAAACTTTAAAAAAGAAAATTTAGTTAGAACTTTTTGGGGTGTCGGCAAGCTGGCAAGCCACGGGATTTTGGTTCCCGCATTCGTAGGTTCGAATCCTACCGCCCCAGAGAAATGTGAGTTTTATTATGAAACTTATAGCAGGAAATTCGAATGCTAAAATAGCAAAAGAGATATCAAACAAGTTGAACATTCCACTTGTTGATTCTCTTATTACAAAATTTTCTGACGGTGAGATAAGGGTTCAGATAAATGAATCTGTGAGGGGAAGTCATGTATTTGTTATTCAATCAACAAATCCACCAGCGGATAATCTTCTTGAACTGATTTTTATTATCGACTCTTTAAGAAGAGCATCAGCGGATATGATAACAGCAGTTATCCCGTATTATGGATATGCAAGACAGGACAAAAAGGATGCTCCAAGGGTTCCAATAAGTTCAAGGGTCGTTGCAAACCTTCTGACAGCAGCTGGTGTTTCAAGAGTCATGGTTCTTGAACTTCATGCTGAACAGATACAGGGCTTTTTCAATGTTCCAGTCGATCATCTTTATTCTGCACCAGTTTTTGTCGAACATCTTTTGAAGAATGAAAAACTTGACAACACTGTTGTGGTTTCCCCTGATGCTGGAAGAGTTAACAGAGCCAGGAATATAGCAAAAAAATTGAACAATCTACCGATTGCTGTTATAGACAAAAGAAGAAGTTCTCCAAACCAATCTGAAGTGATGCATGTTGTTGGTGAGGTTAAGGATAAAGATGTTCTGATGGTTGATGATATAATCGATACTGCCGGGACAATCACAAAAGCAGCGGAAGCTTTGAAGTATAATGGTGCTAAAAGGATAATAGCATGTGTGACACATCCTCTACTTTCTGGAGATGCTATTGCGAAACTTAAAAATTCGCCAATCGATAAACTGTACACTTCAGATAGTGTTGTGATTCCAGAAGAAAAGAAGATTGAAAAGATAGAAGTTCTTTCGATGGCAGAACTTTTTGCAAACGCTATAAAAAGAGTTTATAATAAAGAATCTATCAGTGCACTTTTTGATTAGGAGGATAAATGCTTCAATACGATTTACCTGTTGAAAAAAGAGAAAAGGGTAAACATGTTCTTACCCTGTTAAGAAAAAATAATAAAATTCCATGTGTCGCATATGGACACAAAGAGGAGAACAGGTTGTTCTCTGTGGATGAAATTGAGTTGAATAAAATGTTTCACACGATTGGAAGAGAGAAATCTCTTATAAATATTAAGATGGGAAAAGATAATTTTCTCGCTATCATAAAAGAGATTTTTAGAAGTCCAAGGACGAACAAGATTTTACATATCGATTTTCAGATAATTCACAAATCTGAAAAATTGAAACTCTCTGTACCCATCATTCTTAAAGGTTCAGCAAAGGGAGTTAAAGAGGGTGGAATCGTTGAGCACCTTCTAAGGGATCTTGAAATCAAATGTTTGCCTGCTGATATCCCATCACATATTGAACTTGATATTTCAGAACTTGCAATAGGGGATTCAATACATGTGAAAGATATTAAAGCTGAAAAGTTTGAAATCGTTGAGAATCCTGAAGAGGTTGTTGTGACCATCCTTGCACCAAAGGCGTATGTTGAAGAGACACCAAAACCTGAAGAGGAAGCAAAAGAGCCCGAACTCATCAGAGAAAAGAAAGAGGAGAATGAAGAAGAGGAAGAGGAAAAAGGAAAAGAGAAGGAAAAAGAGAAGAAAGAAAAGAAGTGATGAGGTTGTATGTTTGCGTTTGTTGGTCTTGGAAATCCTGATAAAGTTTATGAAAAGACAAGACATAATATTGGAAAAGAAATTATAATTGGTTTTGCTAAAAAAGAGCACTTGAAATTTAAAACAGGTAAAGGACACTTTTTTTTTCTGAATGTTCTTTGAAAGATGGTTTATTTTTGATCGTTCCAACAACTTATATGAATGAGAGTGGAATAGCAGTTGTGGAGTTTTTAAACTATTATAAGATAGATTTAAACAATCTTCTTATAGTCGTTGATGATTTTAATATTCCACTCTTCACTTTTAGATTGAGGTTATCAGGTTCGGATGGTGGTCATAATGGATTAAAATCCATAATTTACCATCTTGGAACCGAAAATTTTGCAAGACTGAGAGTTGGCATCGGAGAGGTCGAAGAAAAAAAGGATAAAGATTTTGTTTTAGGGAAAATGAAAGAAGAGGATTACAATAAAGTTATAGAAAAAGGAATTGAACATATTTATACGATAGTTGAAAATGGATTTGAAAGATCTATGAGTATAATTAACAAAAAAGAAGAAAAATAACAGGAGGAAATTTTGGTTAACTATGAAATTTTGATCATCTATGATCCTACATTATCTCAGGAAGTTCTTGAAGAAAGGATTTCCAGTTTTAAAAAATGGGTTGAGGAACTTGCAGGTAAAGTTGAAAGTGTAGAGGATAAGGGTATTGAAAAACTCACCTATGAGATAAACAAAACCACTCAGGGACATTTCATTTTAATAAACTTTAACCTCGATCCATTGAAAGTTGAGGAACTCAGAAGAGAAATAAAACTGGATGAAACGATATGGAGATACATGATAAAAAAGAATGATGAAGTGAAGGTATAAATGGGTGAAAAGATAAACCTTCCGAATCTAAATAGAATTATCATTGCCGGAAGAGTCACAAAGGATGCTGAAAAAAGGTATACTTCAGACAACACCGGTGTAATCGGTTTTCGTCTTGCTTCGTCAAGGAGGTATAAAGACAAAAGTGGAGAATGGAAAGATAATCCACTCTTTATCAGTGTTTCATATTTTACAAGATTTGAAGATAATCTTGAAAAGAGATTGAAAACTGGAACACCTGTGATAGTTGAAGGATCTCTTGAAGCGAACAACTATGAGGATAAAAGAACTCATGAAAAAAAAGTTTCGTTTCAGATCAGAGCAACAAAGATCTACTTTTTATCAAGAGAAGTTTCAGATCTTGAAAGTGATGTTAGTGATGTTTCGTATGATAAAATAATAGATGATGTGGAAAAAGATTTTAATGAAATCGAAGAAATTGAAAACGGAGGTACTGATGAGTCCATTCCATTCTAAAGAGAACAACGGTTCTTCAGATTCGAGAAATGGTGCAAAAAAGGTAAAGGTTTGTAAACTTTGTACCAGAAAAGAAAAAATAGATTATAAAAATATTCAGTTCTTATCGAAATTCATAAATGAAAGAGGAAAAATAATGCCAAGAAAAGCGACCGGACTTTGCGAAAAACATCAAAAAGAAGTTGCAAGAGCGATAAAAACAGCACGACAGATGGCACTTCTTCCATATGTTGATGAAAATATGAGATAGGAGTCCTCTATGAAAGTAATTTTAAGAGAAAATGTTGAAAATCTTGGTAAACGAGGTGATGTTGTAAATGTCAAAGATGGTTTTGCAAGAAACTATTTGATCCCAAACAAACTCGCTTATGAGTATTCTGAAAACAATCTGAAAAGGTTTCAACAGGAAAAGATAAAATATGAACAGAAAGAATTGAAAAATAAAGAGATAGCACTTCAAGCGAAAGAAAAACTTTCATCGATAACTTTAACCATAAAACAGAAGGTTCACGATGATGATACACTCTATGGTTCGGTTTCCAGAAAATTGATCTCTGAAGAATTGGAAGCAAAAGGGATCAAAATAGATGAACATGCTGTTTTGCTTGATGAACCGATAAAGAAGTTGGGTGATTATACTGTGAACATCAAATTACATCCGGAGGTTATAGGAGTATTGAACCTTTCGGTTGTAAAGGATGAATAGTTTTATTCCTGATGTTGATATAATTATAATTCTGTTAATCAGTCACCTTTTAGGTGACTTTATTTTTCAAACTGATCAAATATTCCGTCTTAAATTGAAGAGTAACAAAGGTTTATTTTTACACTCTTTTTTTGTATTTTTACCAACCTTTGTTTCACTTTTTTTGTTTTCAAAAAATTTATTTTTTTCTGCACTATTTTCTTTTCTCACGTTGTTTTCACATTTTTTTATTGACCTTTTGAAAAGTAAAAATAACTTTGATAATGGAATAAATTTTATCCTCGATCAGTTGTTCCATTTTTTTGTTATATTGCTTTTTTCAACACTGTCTAATTTTTTTATTCTCCAAAAGTATAGAAACGATTTTGTTTTTAAAGTAATTTATCTTTTGATCGGTCTTATTTTCATCCTTTATTTTTTGAAATATCTTATCAGAAGTTTTTATGAAATTTTGAGAATTAAAATTGTAAAAGACAAATATTATTACTATATTGAAGAGATTGAAAAGATCTTTCTTTTTATATTCTCATATATGCATGGATATTTTTTTCTATGTTTACCTTTTATGATAATTCCAAGGATAATCTATTCGATAAAAAAGGGTGCAGAATATCTTTACTATGATATTTTAATATCTTTTCTTATCTGTTCATTTTCAGGCATACTTTTAAGGAAAGTCACACTTTTTTATCCTTTCTCTTTCTTTGAAATTGTTACATTTTCATTTTCTTTCTATCTGGTCTTCAAACTTTTAAATTTCATAATAGATTATACAGTTGTTTTATTTGAAAGAAGGGATTGATTCTTTTTATTGACTGATTTTATAAAAGAGAATAAAATAATTAAAATATATGGAGGTAAAATGAAAAAAATATTCTTTTGTTTTTTAATACTTCTTTTTATTTCCTGTTCAATTCCACTTCCCAAAAAGCCGCCAGTTGTTGAAAATTTAACTTACTCTCTTCCTATTGGCGATACTTTGATGACGGTTCTTGAGGTTGCTCTTGACCACCCAGAAAGAATATCTGTAAAAGGAGATACTGTTTTTGGATATACCCAGAGAGAGAAATGGATCAATGCGGCACATCTAAACGGTAAAAGCGATACTATCAAAATTAGTATAAATATTGAGGAATTGTTGCCTGAGGAATGGATAGATACTTCAAGGGATTCCACATATTTCACTTCAACGATAAACAAAGTCCATAACTTTGTGAGATTCTGGGGAAAAGTTCCATTTACAACAGGTGGAAGGGTTATACACAGAATGTATTCTAGTGGACGACTCATATATCTTGATACAGTTGAGGTATTTTTCAACCAGAGCAGTTTTCTTGATACTTTGTATACCTATTCAGTGGATGATTTCCCGATAGGTGATTATTATCATGAGATAGAAGTTCAGATAGATTCAGGACAAACTTTTGTTGATTCTCTTGAAGCATATTCAATGATCGCATTTCAGGCAAAACTTACAGGAGATAGAGTTATGACTGTTGTGAAAGAACAGACATTGCCTTTTGCACCACCAGAGTCATCACCTTTGAATATGATAAACTGGGTCAGATTGAACCTTGATATATGGAATAGATTGCCGATAAGTTCAAATTTTATTCTTTTGTTATACGATTCGGTTGGAAACATTGTTTTTTCAGATACATTTTTGCTTTCTCAAACACCAAAAGACAGCATTGGAAGAGCAACTGGCACTGGTGTTTACAGTAATCTTAACATCGATATAACACATGAACTTGATAGTTTGTTCAGATATTCGACATTCAAATTCAAAGGGAGATTTGAAATCCCGGCACCAACAGATATCGATGTTTTTGTTACTCCTGCAGATTTTATAAGGGTTAAAGGTGCTTTACAGATGAATATGGATTTTGATCCATACTTCCTGCCAAACGATGGAGAATAAAATGAAGAAACTATTTTTAATTTTCATCATACTTTTGTCGGTAACATACATTTTTGCTGATTATGACTACAGGTATATGAATTCACCTTTGAACACAGGATATACATCTCTTTTCTACAACCCTTCATTTTTAGGAAGAACCGATACTCCCTGGTATTCATGGGAACTTTTAAGGTTGAACACAGGTCTGACAAACAACCTCATATCATATTCTTTTCTTGCATACCTTTTCAACAACTCAGCAACTGCACCGATCGATTCTTTTCCAGTTGATACCATAAATGAAGAGAAGAAACAGGCGATTCTACATTATATAGGCCCTTACTTTTTACTTGACGAATATCTGAGGATGGGACTTCCTTTGTTCGGTTTCAAGATAGGACTTTTTGGTTTTGGGTTTGATGTTAAACAGGGTTCTTCTTTACAGATCCCGGATGCTTTTTTTGATATAATGCTTTATGGAAACCAGTTCGATTCAACTTATGATTTCAGAGATTTGAAATTTGAAACTCAAATTTTTGGTCAGTTTGGATTTGGTGTTGGTGGAGGGGTTGATCTTGAAAATAACGGAAGATTGAATTTCGGTCTTTCTCTATCTTACCTTGCTGGAGTTTCCTATTTTAACCTTTACGCTGACTCATTCTATTTCCAGTCAGATTCAAGTTTTTTAAGAGTTGTCACAAGGATGAACCTAGATTATGCGATACCTTTTTCAACAGGACAACTCACAGATTTTGATAATTTTTCAAACTTTGTTGACAATATAACTCCAGGTTTTTCAAATCTTCCAGGCCACGGTTTTGATGTAACAGGTGGAGTTTCCTGTAACATCGATGATAGATGGATGGTTGAATTTTCCTGGGAACATCTTATATCAAGAATATTCTGGAAATATGGAGCAAGAAGATACACTTTCTTTATGGCAACTGACTCTTTGAATGTGATAAACCTCCATAGAGTTATAACGACGATAAATTCTGACTCAACTATTCCTGATGACGAGAAGTCGGATTCAATAATCAGTTCACTTCTTGGTGATTCTCTCGTTTATAACGGAAGTGATCTGACAACTTTTCTTGAACCACAGATAAATGTTGGTGTTTCATATTCTGCAAGATACCAGCCGTTCAACATTTTTGCAAGATACACCCAGGGATTTAAAGAAACATCATTCTCAACGAAAAGACCAAAAGTTAGTTTAGGTATGCAGTATACAGCATTCCATTTTCTTTTACTTGAAAGTATGGTAACTCTGGGTGGAAGGGAGACATTCAGATTCAATGCAGGACTCGGTTTCAACTTCGGTAACTTTACATCAGATCTTTCAATATCTCAGGATCATGGTTTGATATATTACACAAAAGGTGCGCATCTTAACATGAATGCAGCAGCACATTCAAACATAATCTCAGTTTTTTCTGGAACGATAATAGATTCTATGACAGAAAAACCTCTTATCGCAAAAATCGAGGTTATCAGGGATAACCCGATGAACAAGAAGGATACATTCTATTCTGATTCTCTTGGTAAATTTAGACAATATTTCCCGAAAACAAATCTGAAAGTTTTAGTAACAGCGGATAAATATGATACGATCATCGATTCTTTCTTTTTAAAAGCGAATGGAAAGGTTAACAGGATATATAAGATGAATCCATCGATGGGAACTCTTGTGGTTGAGGTTATAAGTGGAATCACGAAAAAACCCATAGAGAATGCTCAGGTGATTTTTACTGATAACGATACACTATATACTGATACACTTGGAATCGTAACAAAACGACTTGATGAGGGAACTCATGCTGTAACCGTCAAATCAACAGGCAGAGATGATGTTGTTTTTACAATAGATGTTGAAAGAGGAAAGGACTATAAACAGATCGTTGAAATGTTCCCGACTCATGGAAAACTTGTTGTAAAAACTTTCAATGCAACAACACTTGAACCTGTTAACTCATCTATTAAAATCTTTACACTCGATATGAAAACCATTGTTGATTCGTTTACGACAGGTGATATCGGTATGGACACCTCAAAGGCGATCAAGAAAGGGTTCTATAATATTAAGATAGATCCGATACCACCAAAATATATCAAGCAGGACAAATTCAATATTGAGATAAAAGGTGGAGTTCTTTCAACACTTGAGGTTGGGCTTTTGAAAGAGAAGATGGTGTTTGTGTTCAACAATATTCTCTTTGATCTTAACAAAGCAACCTTAAGACCTGAATCGTATCCTGTTTGTGATTCACTCGCTTTGATAATGAAAGAGAACCCATCTATTAAGGTTGAGATCAGTGGACATACAGATTCAAGAGGTTCAAACTCATACAACAAAAAACTTTCACAGGCAAGAGCAGAATCTGTAAGGAACTATTTGATAAGTGTTCATAAGATTGATCCTAAGAGGATAATAGCAATAGGTTTTGGAGAGGATAAACCTCTTGTGTTCCCTGAGAAGAACGAAGATGATTATCAGAAAAACAGAAGGGTTGAATTCAAGGTCTTGCAGGGTGAGTGATGGATAAAAGGGTTGCAATATTCATATCTGGAAGGGGCTCCAACATGGAGTCCCTTCTTGTAAAATCTTTTGAAGAAAAACTTCCGATAGATTTTCTTGTAATATCGGATAATCCTGATGCAGAAGGTTTGAAAAAGGCAGAAAAGTTTAATGTTGAAACAAAAGTTTTAAAAAATCTTAAAAAAGGATGGAAGATTGAAGATGAGGGAGAAGTCGAACTTTTAGAGATACTTGAAGATTTTTCTCCAGACCTTATTCTCCTTGCGGGCTTTATGAGAATAATACCTACAAAAATAGTTGAAAAATATTATTTGAAAATTGTAAACATCCATCCTTCTCTTCTACCTTCATTCAAAGGAAAAGATGCACAGAAGCAGGCATTTGAGTATGGTGTAAAAATTTCAGGATGCACTGTTCATTTTGTTGACAAAGGTGTTGATACTGGACCAATAATAGCACAGATTTGTGTTGATATTTCAGATGCCAGAAGTGTTGAAGATGTTTCGAAAAAGATTCTTGAGAAGGAACATCAACTTTATTTTGAGGTTATGAAAAAATTGCTCTTTTCGAAATGGAAAGTGGAAAACAGGAATGTTTACTTTTATTAAATTTCTTCTAGTTTTTTTATCACCATTTTTTCTATATCTTTCTCTCAAAATCATGGATTTTGGTTTTCTTTATATTCCCTTTTTTGCTTTGATTATTTTTACAATTTCACTTTTCAAAAAGAACAGAAAAAAGGTAACATTTTTGATCTTTTTTATCTACTGGTTATTGACACTTCTTTGGATTTTGAATCTGAATGTTGATCTCACTGGTCTTCAGAAGGTTCTTTTATTTTTTGGATGGTTTTTCCTTTCCGCACTCTATGCTTTTCTTTTTTCAATACCTTTTTTTATTTTTTCAATAAAAAATTTTGAAATTTTTGTGATTCCGATTGCTTATTCTGTTATAGAGATTTTAATGAGTTCAACAAGAGATTTCTCTTTTATATGGTTGTTCCCTTCAGTTTCTCTTGTAAAATATCCTCTTCTTATTCAAACAGCTGATATCGGTGGTTCATACCTGATAACATTTTTTGTGATACTTTTTGCAGTTTTGATATATAAAAGTTTTACAGATTGGAAAAATGTAAAACTCTATTTTTTGATCTTTATAATTTTTTTCCTTTTTATCTTTTATTATGGGATATATTCTTTGAAGAAAGATTTTTCAACAAACGATAAAAAAACAAGAATCACTTTGATACAGCCAAACCTTGAAGGTTACATGAAAGAGTCATACAGAGATTTTATAGATTACAGAGTCAATATGATAAAAGAACTCCTTGAATTATCGTTGCAGGATGATGGTGAAATATTGGTGTTTCCCGAAACATCCTCACCGATATTCTTTTCATACGAATCACCCTTTAGAAGATACTTAAAAGATTTTTCGTCTGTAAATAAAAGATTTATTCTCATTGGAGCGATAAGGGAATCTCAAGAGGATGATAAATACTATAATTCAATTTTCCTTTTCAAACCTGATTCTTCAATAGAATACTATGATAAAATACGACTTGTACCTTTTGTCGAACATTTACCTTATGATGATAAAGTTTCTTTAATAAAAAAACTTGATTATGGACAGGGCGAATATTCTCCTGGAAAAACCCAGAAAGTTTTTACTTATAACGAAAATAGATTTTCAGGTTACATCTGTTTTGAATCGATCTTTCCAAAATTCGTTTCAGGTTTTTCAAAAAACGGTGCAGAGTTTCTGATAAATGTTTCTGAAGATGTCTGGTTTATAAAAGGTGATGGTTTAAAACAACATTTTTATTCTGGTATTTTAAGATCAGTCGAAAATAGAAGATATCTGGTGAGAGTTTCAAATCCAGGAATTTCTGCTGTAATAGATTGGTATGGAAACATAATCTGGAGAAGTTCTATCGGAAAGAAAGAGTTTAAAACCGAAACTGTTAAATTTAACGATAGGTTGACTTTTTTTGTTAATTCTGATAATATTGCTGGAAAAATTTTACTCTACATTTTCATTCTTTTCGTATATATAAAGATTGCACGGAGGCAAAATGACAGTAAGAGTTAGAATAGCACCCAGTCCAACAGGTTATCTTCATGTTGGAACAGCAAGGACTGCACTTTACAATTATCTTTTTGCAAAGAAAAATAAAGGAAAATTCATATTGAGGATTGAGGATACTGATGTTGAAAGGTCATCTAAAGAGATGACAGAGATAATCATCGAAGGACTTAAATGGCTTGGACTTGACTATGATGAAGGACCATTTTTTCAGTCCGACTATTTTTCACATTATATAGATCATATTCCACAACTTGAAAAGAGTGGTGGAATATATAGATGTTTTTGTACTCCAGAAGAGTTGGAAGAAAGAAAAAATCAGGTTATTGCACAGAAGAAGGCGTGGAAATATGATAGAAAATGTTTAAACCTGTCAAAAGAAGAGATTGAAAAAAATCTTCAAGAAAAAAAACCGTATGTCTGGCGAGTTTTTATCCCTGAAGGTAAAACCTATTTTGATGATCTGATCCATGGAAGGATAGAGAAGGATAACAGTGAGATAGAGGATTTTATAATTGTAAGAAGTGATAATACACCTGTTTACAATTTCGCAGTTGTTATTGATGATTACAGGATGGAAATAACCCATGTGATAAGGGGTGATGACCATATATCAAACACTTTTAAACAGATCCATATTTATAGATTACTCGGTGTTAAACCACCAGAGTTTGCACATCTTCCTTTGATACTCGATGAAAACAAAGCAAAACTTTCAAAAAGATCTGGAACAGTTTCTGTTCTTGCTTTCAGGGATATGGGGGTGTTGCCTGAGGCGTTTGTTAACTTCATAGCGTTGATCGGCTGGAGTCCAGGTGATAACAGGGAGATTTTAACGATCGATGAGATGATTGAACTGTTCTCTTTTGATAGAGTTGCAAAAAAAGGTGGAGTATTTGATTATAAAAAACTTGAATGGATGAACTCAAAATATATCACAAACAGTTCTGATGAAAAACTTTATGAACTTGTAAAACCTTTTTATAAAGAGTATGGGATAGACATTGAAAAATTTGATAAGGAAAAGGTTTTAAAGATAATTTTCAGTGTAAAAGAGAAAGCAAGATATTTGAAAGATTTCCCATATTTAACAGAGTTCTTCTTCAATGATATAAAAGAGTATGATAAGAAGGGAGTTGAGAAACATTTTGTTGAAGAGAAGTTGAAACATCTGAAAGTTTTAACAGAAGATTTGAAAAATCTTGATGATTTTTCTGAACATGAGATTGAAAGAGTTTTCAAAAACTATGTTGAAAAAACGGGAATAAAAGGTGGTGATATAATACATCCAACGAGAGTTGCTCTCTCAGGGAGAACTGAAGGCCCATCGTTGTTCTTGATGATGGAGATTTTGGGAAAAGATGAGGTTCTCAAACGCTTGACAAAAGTTCTTGAATCTGATATATTAGAAATCTAAAAATGGCGGTATCGTCTAGCGGCTAGGACGTGTGGTTCTCAGCCATAAAACCGGGGTTCGATTCCCCGTACCGCTACTCTTTAATACCTTATAAAAAAATTGGGGAGTCGTCCAACGGCAGGACTCATGACTCTGGATCATGCTATCGGGGTTCGAATCCCTGCTCCCCAGCCAGAAGAATTCAAACAAATCTTTTTACTCTTTTCTTATAATCTATATATTCACGCTTAAATTTTTCTTCAAGTTCTTTTTCTTCGATTAAAATGATTCTGTAAAATATGAATGTTGCAACTATAAAAAATAAAAACATTTCAATTGATCCAAAAAGTAAAAAGATAGAAAAATAAAATATCATGAAAAAAATATAGATTGGATTTCTTGTATAAGAATAAGTACCTTTTGTTGCAAGTCGTTTTACTTTTTGTGAATCTGTTCCAACCACCCACTCACTGTTTAAATCGACCAGAGATCTGATATAAAGTATTATTCCAAACAAAAAAAGTATAGCAGAAAAAATTTTGAAAAGAAAGTGGTTGAAAAAATTTTTAAATATAAAATCGTTGAAAGGAAAAAAGATGTTTCGAAAGATTTCAAAAAAGAATATGTTTGTGAAAGAAAAAATTATCAATGAATAAACACCATCTTGATTTTTCAAAGAAAAGTTAAAAAGATGGTTTTTCTCTCTTTTCAATTTAAAAAGGGAATTTATTAAAACCACCAGAAAAAAGGTCGAAATATAGATTATAGAAAGTATCTTTGTTAAATCCATTTTTTCAATTTTAACCTGTGTTTTATTTTTTACAAGATATGTTTTTTAGAATAGTTACAGAAAAATGTCAAAAAGTCAAGCACCGTCCCCAAAGATAAAATAAAAAATTTTATTGACAGTGAAAAATGTTTAAGTAAAATCAAAAAAAAAGGGAGATTGTATGAAAAGAAAAATTATCTTTTTTCCCATAATTTTTGTTTTATTTTTGCTATCCTGCTCAGGGCCATATAATCCTTTCTCCGATAGTGCAGGAAAGGAGGTTATGCCTGTTGATCCAAAAAAAATTTATGTGTATTCTGTTTTTAACAATGGAACCAGTACATATTACAATGTTGCAAAACTTGAATATTTTTATAATGAAGACCAGATAGAAATTGATACCGGTGATAAGTTATGGGTATTAAATAAATATGCTTATGATAGTATTGGTAATATTTTATGGTATTATGATAACATTTATTACTCGATCAACAATTTTGGATTTTTTTCCTATGGAACCAGTTTGTTTACAGAGTATCCAATAAAATTTTTGGACTTTCCACTTTATGTAGGTAAAAAATGGGAAGGCCATTCTGGAAATTATTATTTTTTTTCATCGTATGACACACTTGTTGCATCTGTTGAAGGTAGAGAGGATGTCAACGGTTATGATGGATGCTGGAAAGTGAAGGTCAAATTTTTTGAAAGAGAATTTTACTATGGATATGTTTATGAATTTATAAGGTGGTATAAAGAGGGTATTGGGATGGTTAAGGATTCAGAATATATTTACGATGTGTATGGTACTTATACCCCTGTTGGTGTTGTTATAAATCTTGACACTATTATTGAGAGGTGATTATGAAAAATTTTATTTTAATAATCATAATTTTATTATCTCTTAATATTTTTTCTTCATCAGAAGATGGTTATTTAGATGATTTAGAAAAAGCCAGTTTACAACTTGATTCTTTATCTTTTTTTTATTTAAAATCTTATGATGAAATTATCAAAATAGATGAACCTATTGTCAACGATGAAAATTTATTTACCTATTATTCAGAAGGTTACAAATTTGGAGCTCTTTTTTATGTTGGTGCATCATACTTTGAGAAAGGAAACTATGAAAAAGCAAAAAAATATTTGAATCAGGCAAAACAGTATGAAGATGATAAAAATTTTCTTATCAGTCATTATTACTATTATCTTGGGAATTTAGAAGAGAGCGATAAAAATTATTATCAGGCGCTTGATTATTATAAAAAATCGAAAAAATACTTTTATCAGTTTGACGATCAGAATAGTAAAATATCGTTTGTTTTATTTTATATAGGTCAGATTTATTTATACAATGTGAATAACTATGATAGTGCGATTGTTTATTTTGAGAAAATTTTAGAATTTGATAAAAACATGTTATCAAAAACTTCCCAAAAGGATCCAAGAAAAGATTTTGAATATCTTGCTTACGATTATTCTCGACTTGGGGAATCATACTATTACAATAAATCTTACGAAAAAGCTAAAAAAAATCTTTTTTCAGCAATGCAGATTGGTGAAAAATTCCCACAGGAATATTCATTCAATGCGTTCAATTATTATCTTATCGGAAGGGTTTATTACGATCAATATAACTATGACTCATCGATAGTTTATTTTAAAAAATCACTCGATAACTATAAATCATTAGATTCAAAAAAAAATGTGATCAATCTTTACGATTGGCTTGGATTAACATACGAACAAAAATATGATTACAAACAGGCAGAGGAGAATTACTATCAGGCGTATATCAATGCAAAAGAGTTCTATGGTGAGTATGATAAAAAAACAATAAATTTAAAAAATAAGTATGAGGAAGTTTCTGGTTACTCTTCTGGTTCATACTCATATCAGGATTATAGTTCAGGTAGTGGTTTTAGAATAAAAGATGAAGGTTTTTTTGTAAATCTCGATTATATGAGATCGGTTGGGAGAAACTATTTTGGTGGAGGGATTGGAATTCTAGAAGATGGTGGGGGGGTATATATTGGTTACTACTTTTCACCTGCAAAAGAGGGAGAAACTTTTGGGAAATATTTGCCTGTTGTTATGTTAAGTGGTTTTAACTCTTTTTCACTTGAATTTTCATGTGATCTGATATCATTGTTTGATTTTTCAAATAATGTTAACAAATCGATGTCTAAACCAAGGTGTTTTGGTTTTGGATTTTCATTTGGCTTATTAAAATTTTTAAATGTGAAAACACAATATTTCTGGAGTGGTGGTGGAGGGTATTCTCCAAAAGGGGTGTCGATAAATTGTGGTTTCAGATTTTTTATGTGAATTTTAAAACCTTAAATTATTGATTTTTTTGTTTACAGGTATATAATAATTTTTTATATCAGGAGGAAAAATGGATATAACTCCTTTGGAGATAAAAAAACAGGAATTCAAAAAATCTTTGAAAGGTTATGATATACATGAGGTAACAACCTTTTTGAATACAGTTTCAGAGCAGTTTGAAGAACTTTTAAAAGAAAATTACAGTTTAAAAGAACAGGTTGAAAACCTATCAAAGGAACTCGAAAGGTATAAAAATCTTGAAAAGACATTACAGGAAACATTAACATCAGCAACGAAAAGTTCATCTGAACTCAGGGCAAACGCTTTGAAAGAGGCAGAAATCATCAAAAAGAACGCGCAACTTGAAGCGGAAGCGTACCTTGCGAGTTCAAGGGCTGAACTCAACAATCTTAAAAATGAGATAAAAAGTTTGATCACCTTAAAAAACAATTTCCTATCAAGGTTTAGAGGCATCCTTGAATCATATTTCAAAACACTTGATCAGGAAGTTGTTGAACATAAGATAGAAGTTAACGAGATAAACAAGGTCTTAAGAGAACATCCAGAAAAGATAATAAATCTTGGTTCATTATTCAGTCAAATTAAAAAGGAAGGTGAAAATGATGGAGAAGATAAAAAAGACATCTGAATTTTTAAAAGAAAAAGGTTTTGTGAATCCTGAAGTTGCGATAATCCTTGGCACAGGTATGTCTGAACTCGGGAAAATTATAAATGTTAAAGCAAAACTTTCATACAAAGATATCCCAGATTTCCCGATATCAACTGTTGAAAGTCATGCTGGTGAACTTATATTTGGTGAACTGGCTGGAAAAAAGGTTATAGCGATGGCTGGCAGATTCCATTATTACGAAGGTTATGATTTCCAAACGATAACATTTCCAGTTAGAGTTATGCTCTATCTTGGAGCAAAACTTCTGATAGTTTCAAATGCAGCAGGTGGTGTTAACCCGCTTTTCAAAGCAGGCGAAATAATGCTTATTACTGATCATATAAACTTTTTACCTGGTAATCCATTAAGAGGAAAAAATCTTGATGAACTTGGTCCAAGATTCCCTGATGGTTATGAAGTGTATCCTAAAAAATATCAGGAAATCGCTGAGGAAGCAGCACTTGAAGTTAAAATACCTCTAAGAAAAGGAGTATACCTTGCAATTCAGGGACCAAACCTTGAAACAGGTGCTGAATACAGAATGATAAGGATACTTGGTGCAGATGCTGTTGGAATGTCGACAGTTCCAGAAGCACTGGTAGCAAAACATATGAATATTCCGGTTGTAGGTTTTTCCGTGATAACAGATATGGGACTTCCTGATCATATGGAACCTGTATCTTTTGAATATGTAGTGAACAATGCAAAGAGGGCTGAAGAGAACCTGAAAAAACTGATAACAAAATTTTTAGAAAAGGTAACTTTTTAAATGAAATTTCCATACATTGTAATTCTTGCTTTATTTTTTTCTTCTCTGTTAACATCATGTTCAAACCGTGGGAGTGATAAAATTGAAAAAATGTTATCAGAAAAGAAGTATTTCGAAGTAATAAACATACTTGAAAATAAGAGTAAAAAAACAGGCAAGGATTATTTTAACCTCGCTGAGGCATACAAAGATTTAAGAAAATTATCTGTTGCGGATTCACTATACTCGCTTGCTCTTGAAACCGATCCATCTTTAAAGGGGAGAATTTTAAAGTCATACTCAAATATTGCGATGACAGATTTTATGAAAGGTTATACTGCAAACTCAGTGAAATATTGGTTAAAAATAATAGAACTGAGTCCAACTTATGATATTAACATAGGTTTTTATCATCTTGGGAAATACTACTATGATGGTGGAGATTTCCAGAAGGCAAAACTGATGTTGAATAATTCTCTGAACATCTCTTTAACATCATCTGAAAAAGTAAATGTTTACAAAATGCTGATAGAGATATATAAAAGTGAAGAAAAACTTGATACAGCACTTTTAATTTCTCAAAAAGCTTCGGATGAATTTTCGGTTGAAGGAACAAGTGGAGATGTGGATTTTAAAGTGATCGCTGGTGAACTTAAATTTTATATTGCAAAAGAAAAATATGAGAAAAAAAGTTATGATGATGCTTTGAATCTGTTTCTTGATTTCATCAATAAACCTGTTCCCCTATCATTACTTGATGATGCTCATCTTTATGTTGGTAACATATATTTCGAATTGAGCGATTTTGAAAAAGCGATCTTTCATTACAACAAAGTTAAGGAATATTCAGATGTAAAAGTTTATGGTTCATCGGATAACCTTGATTTAGCGAACGAAAAGTTGAAAGAGATACTTAGAAGGAATATGAAATGAGAAAAAATCTTTTTGTTATATTTTTATTTTTTTTAATTGTGTTCTCAATATCATGTGCAAAAAGGGAAAAGTTAACACAACTCGATATTTCAGATGAAGAACTTTTTAACAGAGCATTTAATTTTTATGAGCAGAAAAAGTGGGATAAATCTATAGATCTTTTTCAAAAATATATTTTCACATATCCAGCAAACAAAAAGACTGAACTTGCTCAGTATTATCTTGCTGATTCATATTTCAACAAAAGATCCTATACCGAATCGATAGTTGAATTTGAATATTTTATAAAAAACTACAAAAGTTATAATCTGAAAAAGGATGCACTCTATAAGTTATCGATCTCCTATTTTAAAATCGCTCCACCATATCAGTTCGATCAGAGTTTAACCTTTTCAGCAATAGGTGTTATGAGAGAATTTTTAATGAGTTATTATGATGATGAAAGAAGTAAAGAGATCGACTCCATGTTGAATCTTTTAATTTCACGGATCGAGGAAAAAAAGTTACATACTGGTGATTTTTATTATAGAGGAAAAAAATACAGGTCAGCAGAAATCTACTATGAGTTGGTTGATGTAAACAATCTTAGAAATGATCTAAAAGACAGATACTATTTTTCTTATGGAAGAGCATTGTTTATGAACAAAAATTATAAAAAATCTCTTGAAATATTACAAAAAGTTAGTGAAAATAGCAAATATTTCAAAGAGAGTAAAAAAATAATCGATAAAATCTCAAAATTCCTATGAAAATAGGTGTTTTCGGTGGAGGGTTTGATCCTATTCATATAGGACATATTTTTTCTGTCCAGTACATTTTAGATAAAAGGTATGTTGATAAAATTATCGTTATTCCAACCTATAGACAACCTTTAAAAGAAGAGTACTCTACACCTTTCGGAATCCGCCTTGCTATGGCAACAGAAGCGTTCAGAAACTTTTCGGAGGTTGTTGTCTCAGATATTGAAAGTTCACTTCCATTACCATCATACACAATATATACTTTAAAAAGGTTAAAGGAAGATTATAAAGATGATGAACTTTTTTTGATAATAGGTGATGATGAGGCATCCAACATAATAAAATGGCACAGGTACGATGAACTTAAAAGGTATGCGAATTTTATTATAACAAGAAGGTATTGTGATAAAACAGATTTTGACAAAAAATTTTTTGAAGATGCTGTTATCATAGATAATCCAATAATTCAAATTTCATCTTCGTTGATAAGACAACTTATAAAGGAAGGTGTTAGAGTCAACGGTCTTGTTCCTGATAACGTTTTAAAGATAATTATAAATGAAAGGTTATACAGGTGAAAAAAGAACTGTTTCTTGTTGACCTTACAAACATCATCTATAGGAATTTTTTTGCTTTTATGAAAAACCCTTTGAGAAACTCAAAGGGAATAAACACTTCAGCAATCTTTGGAACAACAAGTTTTTTACTTGATCTTTTAAATTCCAACAGGATTGAATATATCGCATGTACTATTGATTTGAAGGAACCAACATTCAGACATAATCTTTATGCCGAATACAAAGCCGATAGGGAAAAAGCCCCCGATGAGCTGCTCTCTCAGATCCCTGTGATATATGAAATTGTAAAAAGTTTAGGAATTAATGTCCTGTCATTAAAGGGTTTTGAATCAGATGATCTGATAGCAAGTTTATGTAAAAAATTTTACAAAAGTTTTGAAAATATTTATATTGTTACAAGTGATAAGGATATGGGACAACTTGTTGATGAAAAAGTAAAAATTTTGTTCCCTAAAAAGGAGAATGGGGAATACCCTCTACTTGACGAAAAGGGTATTGAAAAGAAACTGAACATAAAAAAAGAACAGATCATAGATTATTTTTCTCTTATTGGAGATAACATAGACAATGTTCCTGGAATAGAGGGAATAGGCCCCAAAACTGCTGAAAAGATTTTACATGAAATAGATTCTCTCGATGAATTTTTCAGAAATCCCGATATCTTAAAAAAT
This sequence comes from Caldifarciminota bacterium, assembly GCA_037481815.1. GTDB lineage: Bacteria > Hydrothermota > 32-111 > 32-111 > 32-111 > 32-111. Next base: position 114,836 of record JBBFKX010000002.1, on the reverse strand, counting down.
GAGAAACTTAAAGAAAAGTTGGTAAAAAATATTGATAATCTTAAAAAATATAGAGAATTGATAAAGTTGAAGGATGATATTGATTTTAATATCGAAGTGGAAGATCTGAAAGTAAAAGAAAAAGATACGAAAAAGATAAACAACATTTTAAAAGAGTATGAAATTTTTTCCCTTTTAAAAACATTTGATGAAAAGGTTGAACAGGAAGATATAAAAATAAACGAACTGCTCTTTATCGATGAAGTTTTAAAAGATGATTCTATAGTTATCTTTGAAGATCATGACAAAATTCTTTTTGGTTCAGGTAAAGGTATCTTTGAATCTAATAAACAGGAAGGTTTAAAAGAACTACTGAAGATTTCAAATCGAGTACTTATTTTTGATAATCTGAAGAATTTCTCTGAGTTTTTAGATTTTGAGAGTAAAAATGAAATAATCGACATAAACACACTAAGGCAAACACAGATGAAAAGTACTAATATAAATAGAGTTGTTGAGGAATATTATGGTAAAAATTTTGAAGGGCTTTCGAAAAAAGAACTCCTCTCAAAATTCGTGGTTATAAAGGATAAATTTATAAATGATTCAAGGAATGATATGAATTATGAGGTATACCAAAATATAGAGATTCCAATTATCCCTGCAATCGTTGAGATGGAAAAAAATGGAATAAAGGTAGATGTAAACTTTTTTAAAAAAGAAAATGAAAACATAGAAAATGAAATATATAAAATCGAGAAAAAAATTTTTGAGGTTACAGGAATTGGTTTCAATGTAAATTCATCAAAGCAGGTGTCTGAAATACTCTTTGAGAAATTGAATTTAAAACCGGTTAAGAAAGGTAAGACAGGATTTTCAACAGATTATGAAACTCTTGTTCAACTCAAAGGTATACATCCTGTTGTTGATCTATTGATTAGACACAGAGAACTTTCAAAACTTCTAAAAGGTTATGTTTTACCTATAATATCCTTAGCAGAAAGAAGTGATATTATTCATACAACTTTTGAACAATCATACGCAGCAACCGGTAGATTTTCTTCGAGGAATCCAAACTTACAGAATGTTCCTCCGGAAATCAGGAGTGGTTTTATTGTTAGAGACAGAAACAACATACTCGTTTCGTTTGATTATTCCCAGATTGAATTAAGAGTACTTGCGTTTCTTTCAAAAGATAAAAATCTAAACAGAGCCTTTCAGGAAGGAGTTGACATACACAATGAAACTGCAAGATATATTTTTAATGTTGATTATAAAAATATAGATGAAAAGAAAAGAAGTGTAGCCAAGATCGTGAATTTTTCTGTTCTCTATGGAAAAACCTCATACGGTTTAAGTCAGGAACTGGGTATTTCTAAAATAGAGGCAGAACTTTTTATCAACAGATATTTTGAGGAGTACAGTGGAGTAAAAGAATGGATTGAAAAAACCATCAAAGAAGCATCAAAAGATGGTTATGTAAAAACATATTTTGGAAGATATAGGTATATACCTGAATTACTTTCCCAGAATAAAACTGTAAAGATGAGTGGTGAAAGGATGGCTATAAATACACCAATTCAAGGAACAGCGGCCGATATTATGAAGATAGCAATAAAAAATGTGTTTCAAAAGATAAAAGGTAAAAACGATATAATGTTGATATTAACCGTTCACGATGAACTGATATTCGAGATGAAAGAGGATATGTTTGAAAAGTATTCTCAAATATGTGAAAAGTGTATGATCGATATAGAACCTTTTGATGGAATACTAAAAGTTAATATAAAAAAGGGCAAAAACTGGGGAGAGATTTAAAATTGACTTTTTTTCATAATATTTTATAATACTATACATGGGAGTGGAAGAGAAGTTAAAGGGATTAGAACTTGTATATTATGACGATCTAACGGGTATTTTCAATAAAAGATTTTTTAACAATTTAAAAAAATTCCTTTCAGATAAAATCGTTTTCACCATATTTGATATAGATGATTTTAAAAGTATAAATGATATTTATGGGCATCAGGCGGGAGATTTTGTTATCAAAAAAGTTTCAGAAATACTTACAGAATTTTCATCACGGGGAGATTTCCCTATAAGATATGGTGGGGATGAGTTTATACTAATATCCTCTTTGAAGACAAAAGAAGATTTTATAAAAGTTCTTGAAAACTTCAAAGAAAGAATTGAAAAGAATCCTATAATCTTTAACAACAATATGATAAGGATAACACTTTCTTTTGGAGTAGCAGAAGGTGATGTTGAAAATATTGAAAGCGTTCTTGAAAATGCTGATAACGCGTTGTACTCTTCAAAAGAAAAAGGAAAAAACTGCATAACTGTATTTGAAAAGAACAGAATCGGAGAAATAAAAATACCTTTTGTATGTGAAAGGGAAATAAGGAAATGTTTGAATGAAGGGAAAAATGTAATAATAAAAGGTGGGTTCAGATCTGGGAAAACATATTTAAAAAATGTTCTTGAAAAAGAATATAAAAACTTTTGTTTTTTTGTTTTTGATAGATATGTTGATAATATACCAGAAAAAAATGTCTGTTTTTTCTATAATCCATTGTTCATCGAGGAAAATAAAGATTTGAATAGAGTGTTAAATATTTTAAAAAAATCAGATTTCAGGGAATTCACTATAGAGAACCTTTACCTTGAAGAGATATCAAGAAATTTAGAACTATTTTTGAAAGAGAAATCGATTTTTTTGTTGAATTTTCTTTTTGATATTACAAGTGGAAATAGATTCCTTGTATCAAAATTTATAAAAGAAAAGAAAGAATTTTTTGATTTTGATCTCAATGAATTTTTAAATGATGATTTTGAATTAACTCAAAACTTGGAATCAAAGTTGGAAAACATTTTAAAGCATGGACTCGTTATTGATTCTGGTAAAATAAAAAGTAAAAATGATTTGAAAATTTTAGAATATCTTTCAAACAGGTTGGTTTTGAAGAATATCAAAGGTTACTATAGATATCTGTATCCTCCATTGTATTTTTATCTTTCAAAAAAATATGGAGTGAAATTAAAATGTCCTGAAACTTTAAAGACCTTTGAAGATTTAAAATTTGGACTCTTGAAGGGAGAGGATAAAAATCTTTTGAAAGTGTCTGAAAAGTTATACTATTATGGAGACAATATACTTTCCAGAAAAATGATCGAGCGAATAAAAAGTGAAAATGAAAAAAAACTTGTGATTATGACTAAAATTTTTATTTCTGAAGGGAACATAAATGGAGCAGAGATCTATTCTCAAAAAATTAAAGATGAAGAGGAAAAGACAAACATAAAAATAATGCTTGATCTTATAAGAGGGAAAAAGATCAATTCAAAAATGTGTAAATCGAATACACAGAAATTGTTTTATCTGAGTTTTCTCTATAACAATCTTGAACTGAAACAGTTCAAAAATTTTATGAACAGAATTGATTATGAAAATCTTGATAACAGACAAAAGATGACCTACGATTTTCTCGTAGGAAACTTCAACATTATGATTGAGGATTATAAAGCAGCAGAATATTATCTTGAAAGATGTAAAAGAAGTTGTAGAAACAACAATTTTATCGGAGATTTGGGTAAAGTTTATATGAGTTTAGGTATACTCTATGATGATATGGAGAACTTTGAACTCTCTTTGGAAAATTATAACAGGGCGCTTGAAATTTTTAAATATTCGAATATGGAAAATGCTTTGCAGAGTTTATATCTCAACCTTGCTGTTCTATATTCTAAAATCGGTGACTTTTCAACATCTCTTGATATCTTTTCTTCACTTCTTGCAGGAACTCTCGTACAGACGAATATCGGTTTGAAAAGAAGGATCCTTAACAATCTGTCACATCTTTATTTTAATCTTTTCGATTTTGAAAAATCTAAATACTATTTAAATGAACTCCTTAAAACCTTTTCGGTAAAGGATAAAATCCCCGATCATATAGTGTTTCACAAGGTAAAACTTGATATTTTATCAGGTCTTTGGCCTTCTACAAAACTTGATTATTTAAATAAAAATGATATAATTAATAAGTTAGAAAATTTAACTATCAATTTGGTAGTTAAACATAAACAGGAACTTAGTACAGAGAAACTGGAGAAGTTTCTGATAAAATTATCGGGTATCAGTCCCGGTAAGAATATTTTAACGAAAACTGAACTGTTAATTTTTATGATAATTTTTTATAAGGAGAAAAAGGATCTAGTTGAGATTTTGAAGAAAAGAGTTTTTGAAAACTTTTCTTTTTTGAAATTGCAAACAAGAATTGATTCTTTAATCAATTTTCTGGAGTGATCAATGTTAAGATCAACAACGATACTTGGATTAAGAAAAGATGGAATTACGGTGATGGGTGGGGATGGGCAGGTCACACTTGGGGAAACAATCGTGAAAAAAGGTGCAAGAAAAGTGAAAAAACTTTATGAAGGTAAAGTGCTTGCAGGATTTGCAGGTTCAGTTGCTGATGCGTTAACATTGTTTGATAAATTTGAAAGGTACCTGATGAACTCAAAAGGTGATATAATAAAGGCATCAACCGATCTTACCAAAGAATGGAGGCAGGATAAAATTTTAAGACAACTTGAAGCGATGCTTGTTGTTATGGACAAAGAACATTCCCTTATAATATCTGGTAAAGGAGATATAATAGAACCTGATGATGGTATAGTTTCAATCGGTTCGGGAAGTGCTTATGCCTATGCTGCAGCGAGGGCACTTGTAAGGTATTCAGATCTTTCCGCTGAAGAAATAGTTACAAACTCGTTGAAAATAGTTTCAGAAATCTGTATCTATACAAACGATAGTTTAACCGTTGAGGTTTTAAGATGATCAAAGAGACAGAATTGAACCCGAAAGAGATTGTCAATGAGTTGAACAAATATATTGTTGGACAGGATGAAGCAAAAAAACAGGTCGCTATCGCTGTTAGAAACCGAATCAGAAGAAAACTTGTTGATGAAAAATTGAGAGAGGACATTTTTTTGAGTAATATTATCATGATTGGACCTACGGGAGTTGGGAAAACAGAGATCGCAAGAAGATTATCGATGATTTTGAAAGCACCTTTCATAAAAGTTGAAGCAACGAAATTCACAGAGATTGGATATGTAGGAAAGGATGTTGAGTCGATCATAAGGGATCTTATGAATATTGGTTACGATATGGTGTTCAAAGAGATGTATAATGATCTTGAAAATGAAGTTGCAAAAACTGTTGAAAACGAGATACTCGATCTTGTGTTCCCTGGTATTGAGGCCTATGAGGAAAGTTCGAGAAAAAAATTTCAACAGATGTATAGAGATGGAATTCTTGATGACCGAGAGGTCGAACTTAATGTACAGGAAAGTGATAGACCAATGTTTGATATTTTTGCTGTACCAGGACTTGAATCCTTGGAATCTTTTCAGGAATTTATAAAGGATATTTCACCAAAAAGAACAAAAAGAAAAAAAGTAAAAGTTAAAAATGCCAGAGAGATAATAAAAGAAAGGGAAATAAACAAGAAGATAGATAAAGAAAAAGTTATAGATGTTGCAAAAGATAGAGTTGAAAATTTTGGAATTGTTTTTATCGATGAGATAGATAAAATCATCGCTCCTGAAAGGGGAGCAGGCGTTGATGTTTCAAGAAGTGGTGTTCAGAGGGATTTACTTCCAATAGTTGAAGGAACGACAGTTATGACAAAATTTGGTTCAGTTAAAACTGATCATATACTTTTCATTGCAGCGGGAGCATTTTCGAACAGTTCTGTTTCGGATCTTATGCCCGAACTTCAGGGAAGATTCCCTGTTCGAGTTGAACTTGATAGGTTGAGCAAAGATGATTTTGTTAGAATTTTAAAAGAACCTGATAACTCTATTTTGAAACAGTATAAGAACCTTTTGAAAGTTGATGGAATTGATATAGAGTTTTCTGATGATGCGATCGAACTGATCTCATCTATCGCAGAAGAGTACAACCAAAAACTTGAAGATATAGGAGCAAGAAGGTTGAGAACAATAGTTAACAAAGTTCTTGAAGATATAATGTTTGAAGGAAAGGATTACAACCCTAAGAATGTTTTGATCGATTCAGGTTTTGTTAGAAATAAAGTCAAAGAAGTAATTATAACAGGTGACAGAAAAAAATACATATTATGAACGAAAATAAAGCGAACCCAATTGAAATTCTTGTTAAAAAAGTTGAAAACGAAGATGTTAGAGATTTTCCAAAAACTCTCTTGAAAAAATTTTTTGATGACAAAATTTTAGATGAGAAAGAGAAAAAAATTTTAAACGAGCAGATTTTTTCATTTCCACTTGTGTTCGATGAAACAATTTTTTTCAAGGATGAAGATGAAAAAATAGAGTGTATAAAAATTTTTATAGGATTTTCTGAAAAAGGGATCAACTTAAATGAGAACGATTCAATAAAACTTTTGTTCATCATTTCATTCCCTTCAAATTTGAAAAATAGATATCTTGAACTTTTAGGGTATCTAAAAAGATTATTATCGTCGAAAAGTTTTAAACAAAAGGTTTTCGGGTCAAAGGATGAAATCGAAATACAAGAGATTTTTGAAAAGGAATTAAAAGATCTTGAAACTTAAAAGAATTCTGTATTGGTCACCTCCATCCTTATGGACAATATTTATATTTATCGTAGGGTCTCTGAATTTTAACGATGAATTTGATCAGGGGAATTTTTTAAAAAGGTTGTTCTTTAACTTAAAAAAATTCTTTATTGCAAAAGAAGGAATTTTTTATAAAATCGTTGCGTTGAATCTTGACAAGATTTACCATTTTCTTCAATATTTAATTTTAGCAACTTTAGTTTTCTGGGCTGCGAAAAAAGATTTGAAAAAAAGTTTTTCTTTCAACATAAGGTTGACCTTTTTAGCAGTATTTTTGATAGGAATGTTTGATGAACTACATCAGATTTTTTTGAAAAACAGAGGTTGCTCTCTGTTCGATCTGTTTGCAAATATATCGGGAGTTCTTTTGTTGTATATGATACTGAAAGATAGAAAGATGAGGACAGATGGGATTTGAAAAGATTAAGGGAACTTATGATGTTCTACCAGAAGAATCTTTGCTTTTCTATGGTTTAAAGAAAACCATAGAAAATATTTTCGTTTGTTTTGGTTATACATTTGTTGAATCATCCATACTTCAACCTGAAGAGATATTTAAAAGAGCCATAGGTGTTGAAAGTGATATAGTTAAAAAAGAGATGTTTGAAGTTGTCTCGTCTTCACAGAAAATAGTTTTGAAGGCTGAGGAAACAGCACCGCTTATCTCTGGGCTATCTGAAAAAAACATTCTGGATTCTTCGGTTTTTACAAAATTTTTCTATTTTACAAAAATTTTCAGACATGAAAGACCTCAGAAGGGAAGGTTAAGGGAATTTTATCAATATGGATGTGAATCTATAGGTAGTTTTAAAAGTGAGAGGGATGGTGAAGTTATTTTGTTAGCTAAAAATATTTTAACGAGTTTCAAAGTTGAGCATTCTCTTAATTTGAACAACATAGGGTGTGAAACATGTAGACAACCTTATCTTGAGATTCTTAAAAATTTTTTAAGAAATGAAAAAGATAATCTATGTGAAGATTGTAAAAGGAGAATCGAAACGAATCCTTTAAGAGTATTCGATTGTAAAAATGAAAAATGTAAAAATGTTACATCAAAAGGTCCTAAGATTATAGATAATTTATGTGAAGATTGTAGAAAAGATTTTGAAGAACTAAAAAATTATCTCACAACAAACGGAATTGAATTTGTGGTTGATTCAAACATTGTCAGAGGTCTTGACTATTATGAAAAAAATGTGTTCGAGTTTGTTGAGATAGGCGGGAAATTGGGTTCCCAATCAACATTGATAGGCGGGGGAAGATACAGATATAAAAAAGATTGTATATTTAAAAAGGAAATTGTTGGTGTTGGTTTTGCAGGTGGTGTTGAAAGATTGATACTATCAATTCCACAGGAAGTAAAAGAAAAAATAATAGAAGAAAATTCTTTGGAAGTTTTTATCATTCATTTTGGAAAAGATACTTATAAAAAAGGAGTGAACATTTTAAAAAAATTGAGAGAAAAAGGTTTAAGATCAGAGATATCTTTTAATGAGGGAAGAATAAACAAACTTTTAAGTTTGGCTTCGAAGAAGAAAGCAAAATATGTCTTAATTTTTGGAGAGGAAGAAATGTCAAGGGGAAAGGTATCTTTGAAAAACATGAAAAATGGAGTTCAGAAAGAGATTCCATTGGATCTGGAAAATATTTTAAATGAGATTAAAAATGGAGAATAAATGTTTGGTACTTCATTAAGAACCTCGATGTGTGGATTTGTAAATTCAGAATTTTTAGAAAAAGAGATTGAACTGATAGGTTGGGTCAACAGGGTAAGAGATCATGGAAACATAGTTTTTATAGACCTCAGGGATAGGAGTGGAGTTGTTCAAATCTTCACTGATAAAAAAGATCTTATATTAAAAGTGAAAGAGTTGAGAAATGAAGATGTCATCCAGATAACAGGTGTTGTAAAGAAAAGACCTGAAAATATGATAAATAAAGAAATGAAAACCGGAGAGATAGAGGTTGATTTAAAAGATTTAAAAGTGATAAACAAATCTGAAATTTTACCATTTGTTTTAGATGATGATGTTAAGGCAGGAGAAGAACTCAGGTTGAAATATAGATACCTTGATCTCAGAAGAAATTGTATGAAAGAAACGATCATAAAAAGATCTGAGATTATAAAAACGATAAGAAACTTTTTGTTTGAAGAAGGTTTTGTAGAGGTCGAAACTCCTATAATGTCAAAATCGACGCCTGAGGGTGCAAGAGATTTTCTCGTTCCATCAAGGATCCATAAGGGGAAATTTTATGCACTCGTTCAATCACCTCAAATTTATAAACAACTTCTAATGGTCGCTGGGTTCGATAGATACTTTCAGATTGCGAGATGCTTCAGGGATGAAGATCAGAGAGCAGATCGACAACCAGAGTTTACCCAACTTGATATCGAGATGTCTTTCATAGAAAGGGATGATATACTTTCATTGATAGAAAGGTTGATTCAAAAGATATTTATAGAGATTTTCAATGTTGAAATCGAGATACCTTTCAAACGGTTGACATACGATGAAGTTTTTGAAAAATATGGAACAGATAAGCCCGATCTGAGGTTTGATCTTTGTATAAAAGATTATACTGATATAGTTAAGAAAACAGATTTTAAGGTTTTTACCGATTCTGAGTTTACAGGTGGAATAGTTTTTGAAAATGAAATCACAAGAAAAGAGATAGATATTTTGAACGATTTTATAAAATCAACAGGTGGAAATGGAATCGCATATTTGAAGATTGATGGTTCAACAATGTCAGGGTCTGTATCAAAATATTTTAATGAAAATGTTTTTGGAATTGAAAAGGGAACCATATTTTTTATAAGTGGAAAAAGGAAAAGAACACTTGAGTATCTTGGAATGTTGAGGAAAAAATTGGCTTCCTTAAAAAATCTCTTCGATGAGAAAGATTTTAACTTTTTGTGGGTCGTCGATTTCCCTCTTTTTGAGTATGACGAAGAAGAAAAAAGATATGTTGCATGCCACCATATGTTCACCATGCCCAAAAAAGAACATCTTGAGTTGTTGTCAAAAGATCCTTTGAAAGTGAGAGCTGATACTTATGATCTTGTATGTAATGGTATTGAACTTGCTTCAGGAAGTATCAGGATACATGACAGGAATATTCAAAAAGAGATTATGAAAATAATCGGAATGAGTGAGGAAGAACTTGAATCAAAATTTGGATTTTTGCTTGAAGCTTTTAAATATGGAGCCCCTCCACATGGAGGAATAGCCCCCGGTATTGATAGGTTGGTTTCTCTTCTGTTGAAAAAGGAAAATATCAGAGATGTTATCGCTTTTCCGAAGACGTTGAATGGAATTGGATTGATGGAAAATACTCCCGATTATGTTTCTGAAAAACAGTTAAAAGAAGTTGGAATTAAGGTGGTATATGATGAAAAAAATAAGGAAATATCCTGACCCTGTATTGAGGATAAAATCTGAAGAGATAAAAACTTTTGATAAAACTTTGAAAAATATAATCAATGCGATGAGAGAAGGGATGCTTTTAGAAGAGGGAATAGGTCTTGCTGCAAACCAGATAGGCATAACCAAACGGGTAATACTCATAGGGGATGAAAAAGAACTTTATATAATGGTTAATCCTGTAATAACATGGTTTTCAACAGAAAAGGAAAAGATGATGGAAGGTTGTTTATCTTTTAATGACCTTAATGTTAACATCTCAAGGAGTAAATCCGTTAAGGTTAAATACTTTGATGAGAATGGTAATCCAAAAGAAGACACTTTTGATGGTATATACGCAAGAGCGATCCAGCATGAGGTTGACCATATAAATGGGATTTTAATAATAGATTATCTTGAACCTGAAGAAAAATTTAACTATAATATAAAAATAATCGAAAATAAGGAGAAAAAATGAAAAAAACTGTTAATATAGAATGGAAAGAAGATTTAAAATTTGTATCGAAAAAAGGTAGTGGAGAGATATTGATGAATTCATCAGAAGATGAAGAGGTGATGAAAAATTTTTTTTCACCGATGGAACTTGTTCTCGTTTCACTCGCTGGATGTACTGGAATGGATGTTATATCCATATTAAAAAAGATGAGGCAAAATGTTAAAGATTTTAAATTAACAGTGTCCGGGGAAAGAGCGGATGAACATCCAAAAGTTTACACAAAGATCAACATACACTATTTTTTTGAAGGAGAAAACCTTGAAAAAGATAAGGTAGAAAGGGCTATTGAACTATCTTTTAACAAATATTGTTCTGTCTCCGCAATGTTAAAAAAAAGTTGTGATGTGAGTTATACCTATGAGATTAAAAGTAGTTAATTTTTTGTTATTCTTTTTATTGTTTTCTTTTTTGCTCTTTTCACAGGATATAGATAAAATTTATATTGAAGGGAAAAAATTTTTAGAAAACAATGATTTTGAAAATAGTATAAAGATAATCGATCTTTTTATAACCAACTATCCTGAAAATATAAAAACGAAAGATCTTGTTGTTAGTTTTATAAGAAAAAGTCCTTCACAATATTTTACAAATAAAGTAACCTATGCTGAGTTTCTTTCGGAGAGATTTCCATTTGATTCTGTAACAAACAATATCAGAGTTGAAATGGCGAATACTTATATAAATAAAAAACTTTATTTTGAATCTTTCAAATGGATTTATGAAGTTTTTAAATTCACGACCGAAAATTCTCCCAATAAAACTAATGCATTGAAGAATCTACAGAATCTTATAAAGAGTTATTTAAACGAATCAGAACTTGAATATATCTATTATAATTTCAGTGACGATAGTATAAATCCTTTGATACTGTTAACTTTGTTTAAAATTTACAAAGAAAAAGGTGAACTTGAAAAATCAGAGGTTTACAAACAAAAATTGATAAAGGAATATCCCGAATCTGAGGAAACAAAAAGAGAGTTGTTCGGTATTAAAGAAACAAAACAATCAAAAATAAAAATTGCATTACTTTTACAGTTAACAGGGGATATGGCAAGATTTGGAGAGCAGATCCTTAGAGGATGTGCAATGGCAAATGAAGATGAAAATATTGTTATGAATGTTTTTGATACAGAAGGAAGTAATTTTAAAACGCTTCTTTTAATCGATTCCATATTCAAAGACAAAAGTTATGTTGCTGTGATAGGGCCCCTTACAAGTCAGGAAACCGCTATAGTTGGATCGTATCTTTTCAATGGAAAAATTCTGCCAGTTTTTACCCCAACAGCGACTGATGGAGATCTGTTAAACTTTGAAGATAACATATTTCTTTTAAATAGAACTCTAATTGAAGAGGCTATTTTTACAGCTCAAATAATAAAAAAAGATTCGACCATTAAAAATGTTGGAATAATATATCCTGATGATTCTTTTGGAAGAAGTATGAGTAGTGCTTTTAAAAGAGAATCTAAAAAGTTAGGAATCAATATAGTTTTTGATATAATTTATACCCCTGGAACTCAGGATTTTATTGAAAAGATCGATCTGATAAAAAAAATGAATTTTGATGCCATTTATCTTCCGACGAATCATGAGGATGCTATACTTTTAACTACACAGTTGGCTTTTAAAGATATTAACTGTTATTTGTATGGTTCGTCTCTATGGTACAATGATAACCTGATAAGGCTTGCAAAAGATTACCTTAAAAAAACTTATATAATTTATCCAAGAGTTGCTGATGACCTGTCACCTGGAATACAAAATTTCAAACTTAATTACTATAATAGATACAACGAAGAGCCAGATAGATTTGTTATACTTTCTTATGATCTGTTTAAGTTTTTATCCGGTTTATTGAAAAGTGGAGTTAAAGATAGAAAAGGTATAAATGATTATGTGAAAAATGTTCAGGATTATAAAGGTGTCTCTGGAAGAATTTCTTTCAAAAAAAACAGGTTAAACTTTGATGTGTATTACATAAAAAATTCAAATTTTGTAAAAAAGGAGTTTTGATGAAAGAGAAGAATAATGAAATAAAAAAAGATATCGAAGGAGTGAGATTTTCAAAACTGAGCATCTCGATTTTCATTTTGTCTTTGATATCCATTTTTGTAGGATATATTCTGCTTTCAAAAGGTGATTTAAAGTTTGCACCAGTCCTTTTAACAATTGGTTATATTGTATTAATACCTCTTGCAATTTTTAAAAAATGAAGAAGTTAGTTTTTATTTTTCTCATATCAATTTCACTTCTAACCTTTTCTCAGGAAGTTAACGATATTTTCAAACAGGTTATACTTCTTGAGAATGAGGCTTTTGATATTTTCCCCGCGTATGGTAAAATGTTAAGAGGTGAGGGACTTGTTTCAGATATTGATTTCGATCTTATGAGGGAAAAATATAGAGAAATTCTACAGGATGGAGATAAAAACCCTTTCATATACCTTGCTTATGGATTTACATTCCATTATAAAAAGGAGGTCGATTCTGCTTCATTCTATTTTCAGAAAGCATCTGAGAAATCTGGTCTTGATTATCTTTTACATTTGAGGTTGTATCAAATTTTTTCTGTGAACGTTGTAAAGAACTATATAAAGTATGAGTTAGATCAACTTGAAAAACTTAAGTACATGGTAGGCGCAACTTCACTTCCCGAAATTTCAATGTATTTGAACATTTTAGCGATTGAAAATTATAAAAATAAAAATATTGACGAAGCGTTCTCAAATCTTTTACTTGCCAACAAACTTGATCCATTCAATTTCCAGATAGTTAACAACATCTTGAATTTAAGTTTAAAAGAAAAAAGGTTTGAATATATCGGTTTTGCTTTGAGTAGATATAAAAATTATTTCAGAGATGATTTTATAAAGTTTGTTTTCCTTTTCAACATTTTGAAATTTTTAAGATATTTTATTCTTTTAATCTTTATTTTTTATTCTTTGATTCTCACTATAAAAAATCTTGACAAATACTTTTATTTTTACAAACGTTATGTAAAATGGAAATTGCTTCCCAAACAGAGAATTTTTCTTGCTTTGTTTATACTTTTTATTCCTTTAATATTGCAGATAAATGTAATTGTATGGTTTTTCTATATTGTATTCCTTCTTTTCATTTTCTATGATAAAAAGGATAAGGTAATAATCTCAACACTTATGCTTCTAATTTTCTTTGTACCTTTGATTTACAGGGTTGAATCACATATAATCGGTCATCTGAATCCTAACGATAACATAAGTGTAATTCTAAAAGTTGAGAATTCTTATTGGAACACAAAACTTTTGAACAAGTTGAATTTATTACTTGAAGAGCAACCATATAATACTGCTCTTCTTTTCTCGAAGGGAAAACTATACAAAAAGGGTGGTTTTTTTGATGAAGCTGAAAGTGAATATTCCAAGATACTTTTAAAAGGAGAGAGTTTCCCGGAACTCTATAATAACCTTGGAAACATAATGTTTTTGAAAGGTTATTATAATAAAGCGATCGAGTATTACAATAAAGCAATTGAAACTTATCCGAATATTGCTGAATCATATTTTAATCTTGGGCAGGTCTATCTGAAACTTTTAAGACTTGAAGAATCAAACCAATATATTGAAAAAGCAAACAAACTCAATTATGAACTTATAAGCACCTTTCTTGAAAATACTGATGAAAATTTCTACAACACTGTTGTTATAGATTGCAAGATACCTGAAAGGTTCATATATGAAGAGTTTCTGAAAAAGAAAAATGTAATGGATACACCTGTTATGATGGGTTTAAGAATCGATCTTTTTAATATAATCCCATTTTTTACCTTGGTTCTTTCTTTAATTTTAAATCTTTTGACCAGTCATAAGATTAGAATTTTTAGATGTTATACCTGTAATTCACCAATATCTGATGGTGATAAAATAAAGTATAATGATAAAGATATTTGTGTGAACGATTACAAAACGATAAATGATACTATATCTGATATAATGAAAATTAGAAAATTTGAATCTTTTGTTAGATTAAAAAAGAAAAAAAATTATCTTGTGAGAAAAATATTATCTTTAATATTCCCTGGGTTTGGGAAAATCTATGAAGGGCAATATTTCAAAGGTGGAATTTTAATGGTTCTCTCTTTGATCTCTTTAATTTTTATATTTTCTCAAAACATTTTTCTAAGAAAAAATACTGATATAATACTCGAGTTGAAATTTTTTGACATTAGATTTTTATTCTTATTTTTGATACTCATATTTTATCTTATAAGTTTTTTAACAATAAGGGAAGAAAAATGAAAGGTGAATTAAGATCAAAAGATGACCTGCCAAATATTATAGGTTTTATAGCACAAACCGAAAAGACCGGTGTTTTGGTTCTAAACAAGAAGAATGACAAGATCGAAATAGGTTTTATCAAAGGTAATGTAAATGGTGCTGTTTATACAAGAGGTGGCATTCAGGAATTGATAAAAGAATACCTTGTAAACAGTGGTAAGATAACATTTGAGAATTATAAAAAGATTTTAGAAATGCATCGTGAGACAAAGGTCCCTCTTGAAAAGATTTTGATAGATGAAAAATATGTGGATCAGGAACAATTAAAAGAGATAATACATTTTAAGATCCAGGAAATTTTTGATGAACTTTTTATATGGGATACCGGTACTTATGAATTCATTGAAGATCTGATAATGTATCCAAACTCTATAGTAAAAGTCAGTATCAATACACAGGCGCTGATGATGGAAGGTATGAGAAGGATGGATGAGTGGCCAAACATCCAATCGGTTCTACCGACAACCGATATCTATTTTAAAAAAGTTGATAACACTCAAATCCCAGAGAATATCGGTTTAGAAGAAAAAAGTGTTCTTGATTTAATCTCCCCTGAAAAATCACTTGGAGATCTCATAAGAATAAGCGGACTCGGTAGATTTTTAACATACCAATCAGTTTATAACCTTTTAAAGATGAATCTTATAGAAAAGACGAAAAAAAGAGAAGTCGAAGAGGAGAAAAAAGAGGTTAAAGAAAAAGCCACATTTGATATAAAGGTTGTTATAAACTGGATCATTTTGGTAATTTTTGTTTTGGTTTTAACTTCAACAGGTTTTTTTGTTAAAAGATTTTATAAAAAAGTTTTTTCTTATCATGTTGTTAAATATAGAGCCACGGATAGGTATATGTTGGAAAATATAGATAATGTTTTGACCGTCTTCTTTTTACAGTATAGAAAATACCCGGAAAATTTAAAAGAACTTGTTGATCTTAAATGGATTGATGAAAAAATAGTTGATAGATTTTTTTATATGAAAACAGAATTTGGATACGTTTTGAAACCACTTGATGAATAGGAGAATCTATGAAATATTTAAAAATTTCAATAATGATCATCTTCACAATTTTCTTTTTACTTTCATGTGATATAAAAGACAAAGATGTCACCGAAATTACTTTCTGGCATGTGATGGGTGGCCCTGCTGGAGATGCTTTGAAGGAAATAGTTGATTCGTTCAATATGAAAAATCCTGAATATAGAATAGTGCCCATTTCAGTTGGTACCTATGAAGCATTATCAACAAAGTTGATGGCTTCAATGTCAAATCCTCCTGTAATATCTCAGGTTTATGAGTCATGGACGAGCGAATTCTATAATAGTGGAGTTATTGAACCGATTGAAGAACTTATCGATGAAGACTTTAAAAAAGATATTGAAAATGATTTTTTTGAAATTTTTGTTAAGGATAATACTTTCAATGGAAAACTTTTATCACTGCCTTTCAACAAATCAGTTCCAGCGTATTTTTACAACAAAGATATGTTTAAAAAATTTTCTATTGAAAAATTCCCTGATAATTGGGAAGAGTTTATTTCCGTTACAAAAAAGTTGACTGTTGATTTGGATAAAGATGGGAAAATAGATCTGCATGGAACAGCATTCAATATTAATGTGTGGATGTTTGAATGCAGATTGTTTCAGTACAATGGTGCACTCGTGGATTCAAATATGAATCCATTGTTTAATACACCTGCTGGTGTAAAGGCAATAGAAATAGACAAAAGGATAATAAATGTTGATAAAAGTGGCTACATAACAACAGGGTATCAACATCAGGATGACTTTCTTGCTAAAAAAGTTGCTATAATTTATGGTTCAACTGTTTCTTTATCTTTCATCAAAGAAGCAAAACCTGAGTTTGAGTTTGGAGTGGCCCCTGTGCCGGCTGGAGATAAGAAGGCCGTTGTAATTTCTGGAACAAATGTTGCTGTTTTTAAAAAATCTTCCAAGAAACAAAAAGAAGGAGCAGTTAAATTTATAAAATATTTCACTTCACCTGAAATACAATCTTACTGGTCATACAGAACAGGTTATTTGCCTGTAAGAAAAAGTTCGATGGATTCTGAACTGTTGAAAAAAAGATTTGAAGAATATCCTGGACTGAAAGATGTCTATTTACAACTTGAAAATTCTTATATGGAACCACAGGATAGAATTTGGTATCTCGGAAGAAAATACCTTGGGAATGCACTTGAATACGCTATAAAAGGTAATCAGGATAGTAAAAAGGTTCTCGATGAAGCAGCACAGGAGATCTTAAAAGAAATAAAAAAGAAATGAAAAATTTTTCTATATCTAAAATAATCGAAAAATTAAAGGACAGCATAGTTGTTGTGAAAACTGATAAAAACATTGGTACAGGTTTTATAGCTGATAAAACAGGAATAGTTATAACAAATGCTCATGTGGTGGAGGATAGTACCGATTGTGAAATACAGATGTTTGATAGTTCGAATTTTAAAGCAAAAGTAATAGAATCAAATTTTGATATGGATATAGCCTTTATAAAAATAATATCGAATAAAAATTTTCAAATTGCCACAGTCGCTAAACAGAAGGATTATAAGGTTGGAGATGAGGTTATCGCATACGGTAATCCTTTGGGTTTTGAAAACACTGTTACAAAAGGGATTATCTCTGCACTTGATAGAGAGATCGGTGGCATAAAATACATCCAAACGGATGTGCCTATAAATCCTGGGAATTCTGGTGGACCACTCATAGATAAGAGGGGAAGAGTTATAGGAATAAATACACTAAAAATTGCTGATGCATCTGGGATAGGATTCGCAATACCTGTTGTTGATATCTTACCTCTAATAAATCTAACAATAAAAAAATACAAACTAACCCCTGATAGTGTTTACTGTAATGTTTGTGGGTATAGAAACACAACAAACTCTTTATGGTGCGAAAATTGTGGTGCGAAACTTATTGAAAATTCTGAAAAAGGAAAGACTAAGTACAAAAAATGTTCTGAATGCGGTGAAAAAAATCCACCAGAAAATAGGTGGTGTAAAAAATGCGGGCACAACCTTGATCTGGAGTGATTATGGATATATTGCATATAGTAAAAAAAATTTTTGGTACTGAAAAAAACGACGAGATAGAAGATGTTTTAAAAATAATAGAGGAAATTCTATCAACTGTTGGAACAACACATGAAGACGCAAAACTGGAACTATCTGATAAAAATATGTTCGGTTGGTTTTTCAAGATTGGAATAACACCCATATATCTATATCTCATAAAAGAGGATGGTAAATTTTTCATAAAATTGATTTCACCCTTGACATATCTTCCAAAAAACAATATCCTTCCATACTATAGAAAATTACTTGAAGAAAATTTATCATTGATAGATATTTCGATTGGAGTTGAAAAAAATTTTTCTATTCTTTTTTCTATAAAATCTGTTGATGATATAGATTTTGAAAGGTTGAAAAAATTGATAGAAAACATTTCAAAAAAACATACTGAATTGACTTCAAAATTGGTTGAAGAATTTCAAGCAAAAATTTTTGAATAAAAATGGAGGTAAGATGAAAAAGGATCTTGTTTCAATTCTTGATTTAACAAAAGAAGAGATTTTAGAGATTTTCAAACTCGCAAAAAAAGTAAAAAAGGAAGTTAAAACGAAAAAATATCGTAATTGTTTTAACCAGATGACACTCGCTATGATTTTTGAAAAACCTTCTTTAAGAACAAGAGTTAGTTTTGAAACAGGTTTCACACAACTTGGTGGACATGCGATATATCTTGGTCCAAAGGATATATCCCTTGGTTCTAGGGAAAGTGTTCCTGATATAGCAAGAAATCTTGATAGAATGGTTGATATAATAATGGCGAGAGTTTTTGCACACAAATCTGTCGAAGATCTTGCAAAATATGCAAAAATCCCTGTTATAAATGGACTATCAGACAAAGAACATCCCTGCCAGGTACTTGCTGATTATTTGACTATAGAAGAACATAAAGGAAAAACCAATGGAATCAAGTTTACCTTTGTTGGAGCAGGTAACAACATGAGCCATTCTTTGATGCTAATATCATCAATGCTTGGTGCTGATTTTTATATGGCATGTGCAAAAGGATATGAACCTGATGAGGAGTATGTTGAAAAATCAAAGGAGATGGCGAAAAAAAATAATTCAAAAGTCATTATAACTTATGATCCTTTTGAAGCTGTAAAAGATGCTGATGTTGTTTACACTGATGTTTGGGCATCGATGGGAGAGGAAGCGGAGAAAGAGGAAAGAGCAAAAGCGTTCAAAGATTATCAGGTTAATATGAAACTTTTTAAAAATGCAAAAAGTGATGCTATTTTTATGCACTGTCTACCAGCCCATAGGGGTGAAGAGGTGACAGATGATGTTATCGATTCTCCAAATTCGGTTGTTTTCGATGAAGCTGAAAACAGATTGCATGCACAAAAAGCGGTTATGTTGAAACTTTTAGGAGTTAACGAATGAAAAAAATTTTTAATGAAAAAGCTCCAAAGCCTGTAGGTCCTTACAGTCAGGCGATAAGGGCTGGTGATTTTTTGTTTATATCCGGAACACTTCCGATCGATCCTGTAACGGGAAACATCATCGAGGGAGATATAGAGACTTTAACCCAGAGAACACTTGAAAACATTAAAATAATTCTTGAGGGAGAAAAACTCTCTTTTGATAATCTTGTGAAAGTAAACATCTACATCAAAAATATGTCAGATTTTTCAAAAATAAATTCCGTTTATGAAAAATATTTCAAAAATCATCTTCCTGCACGAGCTGTAGTTGAGGCCTCTAATCTTCCAAAAAACAGTCCCATCGAAATTGAGGCTGTGGCGTTTTATGAAAGTTGATTTTTTTATGAAAGTTTCCGGAAGTGGAAACGATTTTATAATAATCGATAACAGGGATGGTCGAAAAAGGCCATCCCCTTTCTATATAAAAAAATTGTGTTCTCCCAAGATAGGTATAGGTGCTGATGGTTTGATTCTTCTCGAAAAGGGAACTAAAAATTGTGACTTCAGAATGGTTTATTTCAACAATGATGGCAAAGAAGCTGAAATGTGTGGAAATGGTGGGAGATCGATAGTACTATTTGCTTATCTGATGGGAATAATTAAAAAAAGAAAAGTCATTTTCTGTTCAAAAAATGGTATACATCAGGCCCAAATAAAAAAAGGTAACATAGTAAAATTGGAATTATCTCCACCACACTCTTTAACAGAGAATATAAAAGTTGAAACGAGTTATGGTATATTTACAGGTTCATTTATCAATACAGGTGTTCCACATTTTGTGATTGAGGTTGAAGATATAGAAAACATAGATGTAAAAAATATTGGCAAAGAGATAAGGTTTTCCAAAATTTTCCAAAAAGAGGGAACAAATGTCAACTTTGTCAAAAGAGAAAAAAATTTCATAAAAATTCGAACCTATGAAAGGGGAGTCGAAGACGAAACCCTTTCTTGTGGAACTGGTTCTGTAGCATCTGCGATAATAATGTCTTTGAAATATGAGATTCCATCACCTGTAAAAATTCTTGCAAGATCCGGAGAATTTTTGACTATATATTTTGACATGAAATATTCAAAAGTTTTTCTTGAAGGGAAGGTTACACCTGTATTTGTTGGCTACAATCTTTTATGAAAAACTGTTTCATTCTGATTTTTCTCTTCCCAATTTTAATTTTTTCAAACATTCTTATTGAAAAGAAAGATATTTTTTGGGTTGAAAGTTTTTTTTTGGAGAATGATTCTAAGTTTATAGATTCATTAGAGGATAAAGATTTACAGGATATTTTGTACAGGGTTTTAATCGTTGATTTTCTTAAAAAAAATGATCTTGATAAAATTGTAAAATTAAAATACAACAAAAAAGAAAAAGTTTTGAACCAACTTTTGAAAAATGAGAGCGATACAAACAGGTTGGGATTTTTTATAAAAAATGGATTGGAAATAACAAATTACACAACAATGCTTAAGAGAGCTTCTTATGATAAGGAGTTTTTAATAAAATTTGTAAGAGAGTTCCCACAAGATTCAAATTCCATAAAATTTTTTAAAGCGAACCCTGAAATCTTTAGTCATGATGATTCGGTCTTTGTATTTTTAAAAAACTTTTCTTCGAAAAATTTTGATGAACTTATTGATAGAAAAGATACTACCGGTTGGATTATTTTTTTGTTGAGTTTAAAGGGAAATGATACTTTAAAGATCAAAAATTACATCAACATTTACACAGATATTTTCTCTAAGGTTGAAGACAAAAAGATTAAATCTGAATATGTTAGATTCGTTGAAGAAAACAGGTTAAAAGGTAATCTACTATATTTTCTTGGGAAATATTATGAGAATAAGAAAGATTATAAGAAAGCTGCTTTGATTTACTTTAAAATAAATGATGATGAAGCTTTACTGAGAATCGTTTCAAATGCAAGGAATGAGAATGATTTAAACTTCTATGATTCGATAATGAAAAACTATAATGGGAAAGATAAGAACTTTTTATACCATCAGGCAAAATATTATTATATGATGGGTGATAGAAAAAAAGGAGATTCTCTGTTAAATATCGTTGTTCTTGATTTTCCTCTCACACTCTATTCTGTTAGAGCTTTTATCCAATTAAATAAAAAACTTGAAATAAAAGAAGAAAAATTTGAGGATGATAGTTTGATTTTAAAATTGTATAAAATTTTTGAAGATAATGGTTTTAGAGAGAATTTTAAAGATTTTCTTGTTTTAAAATACAGAAAGGATGATTCAAATAAGGATTATATCATATACCTTCTTAATAAATTTAAATTTTATAATTTTTCAACATACTTTTCTGAGAGAAGAATAAGGGATGGAAACGATTACAGGAAATACATATGTTATTTATTCCCTGTACCATATCTTGAAACCTTCAGAAAAATCTCAAATGAAGAAAATGTTGATTTATCACTTCTACTTTCGATCGCAAGAGAAGAATCCAATTTTAATTGGAGTGCTATATCACCATCAAATGCAAAAGGTATAATGCAATTGATGGACTTTGTATATGATTCCTATAATAACGATAAAGATTATTTTAACCTTGAAAAGAATATTAGAGCTGGTGCGAAACATTTAAAAGATTATTTAAGTCGTTTTCCTGATTCTCCATCTGAAGCTATAATGGCATACAATGCCGGTGTTGGAAACGTAAAAAAGTGGAAGAGAAAATATGCTGACTGGGAACTCTTTATAGAAGGAATACCATTTATAGAAACGAAGAATTATGTTAAAAGAGTTTTAAGAACATTCTATTTTTATAAATTTGTATTCAAGGTATCATAAAGGAAAAATGTTGGTATTAAAAATGATAGTTCAGGATCAATCATTTCTGTTCCCCTGATGACTTTATAGAAAATGGATGATGTTAAAGTTTTTCCACTCTTACCGGCTGTTCCTATTTTCTGTCCCTTTTTTACATAATCTCCGGTTTTAACAGTTATAAGAGATAGATGTGAATATTCAACCGTAAAGAGTCCATTCTCTATTATTACTACATTACCATTTTTGGAGTTTTTAATACCTGCGAATGATACCCTTCCAGATATCGAAGAAAAAACATCGCTGTTGAGTTCGGAAACAAAGAGTATCCCTTTTGAAAATTTCTCAGTTTCTGTAAAAGGATCTTTTACCTTTCCATATTTTCTTAAAACCCATCCATTTATTGGAACAAGAGAAGGAATTCTTTCGTTATTATTTTTCAAGAATGTTATCAAACTATCAGACAATCCATTTAAATATTCCGTTATGAAAAGTAGAGTATCAATGTTCGATGGTAATTCCATATTTACCTTTTGTGAACCTGTATGACCTGAAAAAAAATCAAATAATGGTGTCAGATCTTTAATCTCTTTTTTTAAATCTATAATCTCTTTTTCTATTTGCATTATACTCTTTTTTATCTCCTGATCTTTTTTTGATAAAAGTTTTATCTCCTCTTTCGTTTTTCTAACAGAAGAGTATTTGTTTATATTTTTTAAATTTTGAATAGTTGAAAAAGTCAAGAAGATTATTGAAGATATTAAAAGTATTAAAAATACAGGTAATATGATAAACAACATCTTGAAACCTTTTGTTTCTGAAGAATCACTTGGTACTATTGAAATGTTGATTTTTCTTTTTTTGAAAAATTTATCCATCGTATGGCTCCAGTACATTTTTGGTCATCTCTTTTAATCTGTTTATCGCTCTGTCTTTAATCTGTCTTACCCTTTCTCTTGAAATATTCAATTCTTTTCCTATTTCTTCGAGAGTATGTGGTCTATAATCATCAAGTCCAAAATATTTTTTCAAAACCAATGCTTCCCTTTCAGAAAGTTTTTCAAGTTGATTTTTTAAAGTTTCTTTATATCTTTTTCTCAGTAATGTTTCTTCCGGTGATAATTCATTTTCTTCTATTATGGTATCACCGAGATAGAGATTCTCATCATCCCCTATTGGATCTGAAAGAGAGAGTTCGACTTTATTGAGATTCAAAATATTTTTAACTTCATTTTCAGACATTCCAATTTTATCAGCGATCTCTTTAAAAGTCGGAACTCTGTTTTCCTGATCGAGTATCTCCTGTTGTGCTCTATTAACAGCGTTTATTTTTGTTATCTGGGATAATGGAATTCTTATGTTACTGTTATTTTCAAGTATCGCTTTCATGATCGACTGCCTTATCCACCATACAGCGTAGGATATGAACTTAACATTTTTTGTTTCATCAAATTTTTGAGCTGCTTTTATCAAACCATAATTTCCTTCATTTATAAGTTCTGCGAGTGTTAATCCTTTGCCCTGATACTCTTTTGCAACATTAACCACAAAACGAAGGTTTCCTAAAATTAACTTTTCAAGTGCTTTTTTGTCTCCTTCTCTTATTTTTTTTGCAAGTTCTTTTTCTTCCCTTTCAGAAAGTAAAGGATATTTCTTTATCTCTTTAAGATACATTTCAAGTGAAACATCATTTATCTCTTTTATCTTTACCTTCCTTGATTTTTATTTTGTTTTCACAACAACCCAGATGTTTAGATTTCCTCTTTTAAGGGTTAAAAGAACATCTTCATTTTTACCATACTTTTTTTCTGCATTTTTATAGTCTGAAATATTTGTTATTTTCATGTCTTCAATTTTTACGATAACATCGCCAACCCTTATCCCTGCTTCTATTACAGGTGAATTATTTTCAATATCTGTGATTACAACTCCTTTATCTATTGTGATATTGAACTGATTTTTATAATCAGTTGTTATCTCATCAACAACAATTCCAAGCCATTTACTTTCGATCTGTTTTTCTTCTTCTTTTTGTGCGAGATCCTCTTTAAGTTCACCGATCTTTGCTTCAAGAGTAATTTTATTACCATCTCTTAAAATTAAAATTTTTACATTTTTCCCAACTTTTGTTTGTGCTACAAGAATTCTGAATTTACTCACATTTTCAACCTTTTTTCCATCAAACTCTAAAATTATATCTCCTTCCTTTAGCCCTGCTTTATAAGCAGGAGAATTTTCTTCAACCTGTGAAACGAGTATTCCAGTATCTTCCTCTTTCATCTTAAATTTCTTTTTTAGATCGGATGTCAACTCCTGAGGATATATTCCCAGGTAGCCTCTTGAAACAAGACCTTTATCTTTAAGCTGGTTTATGACCATGACAACCATGTTTGAAGGAATTGCAAAACCTATACCAACATTTCCACCTGATGGTGATGCGATTGCAGTGTTAACACCGATAACGTTTCCGTAAACATCTACAAGTGGCCCTCCAGAATTACCTGGATTTATTGATGCATCAGTTTGAATGAAATCTTGATATACAGGTCCTTCTGAAAGATTTATGTTGGTTCTATTTTTTGCTGATATAACTCCAACTGTTATTGTTCCATCAAAACCGAATGGATTACCAGCAGCCATTACCCAGTCGCCAACCTCTATATTGTCTGAATCTCCAAAATTTAAATAGGGCATATTTTTAACATTTTTCAATTTTAAAAGTGCTATATCGGTTCTATCATCTTTACCTACAATTTCTATTTCTTTTTCTTTGAACTCTCTTCCATCAAGGAGTTTGATTGAAATTTTTTGTGCACCTTTTATCACATGATAGTTTGTGACTATATAACCATCTGGAGAAATTAAAAATCCGGTCCCAAGGGATCTATTTTTATTCTCAAGTTGTGGAAAATCTTTGAAAAATTCTCTAAAGAAGGGATCATCGAATGGAAAAAAGGGAGAAACCTTGACAACAGTTTCACTAGATATATGAACAACAGCAGGAATAACTTTTTTTGCCAATTCTCTAAAATTTGGATAACCTGAAGATGCATAATCTGAAGAAATTGTTTTTACTTCACCAAGTGTTGATTGTGCTTCTACTATATCAACAATTTTTGCTGAAATTATTCCAAGAATAAAAACAGATAAAACTATTATAAATACCATCAGATTTCTTTTCATATGACACCTCCGATTTTTCTGAAATAATAATTTTATATTGATTATCGTTAAAGTCAATATTGACAAACTACATTCACCTTTTATAATAAAGCTATGGATAATCAAAAAAGAAAACAGGAAGGTATCAGAGTAACTTTGATTGGGCTTTTCATAAATATTGCTTTAACCTCGTTAAAAATATTTTTTGGAATCGTTGGTAAAAGTAGAGCACTCGTAGCTGATGGGTTTCATTCGTTGTCAGATTTTATTACAGATATTGTGGTAATCTTTGGTTTAAAATTTTCTTCAAAACCTGTTGATGATTCACACGACTATGGCCACGGAAAAATTGAAACTTTCGCAACATTTGTTGTTGGAATTTTTTTAATCTTTGTTGGTGCTTTTATTTTTTATTCTTCAGCAAAAACGATTTTTTTTATTATTAAAGGATCTGAAGTCCTACAGCCCAACCGAATAACCTTTCTCTTTGCATTTTTATCCATAATTGTGAAAGAAGGTTTATACAGGTACACAGTTTTTATTGCTGATAGAATCAAAAGTCAATCGATAAGAGCAAATGCCTGGCACCATAGATCTGATGCATTCTCATCGATAGCAACAAGTGTAGGGATTGGACTTGCTGTTTTTAATAGGAGTTTAATAATCTTTGACCCAATATCAGCGATAATAGTTACATTTTTCATCATTAAGGTTGGTTTAGACATTGTTAAAGATGCTTACGATGAGTTAACAGAAAAATCGTTGAGTTCAAAAGAAGAGGATGATATATTACAAATTATAAACAGTGTGGACGGAGTAATAAATCCGCACAGTATTCAGACGAGAAGAATCGGGAATTATATTGCTATAGATATTCATATAGAAGTGGATAAATCGATAACTGTAGAGAAGGCACATAAGATAACAGAGGTTGTGGAGGATAAGTTAACTGAAAAATATGGTAAAAATTTTTATATAAACATCCATATAGAACCCAATAATTAAAAAAGGGGGGTTTTAAACTCCCCCTTTTTATTTTTATCCTTGATTAGAAACTTTTACTTTTTGTTTACCAAAAATTGTGATTCTGAAGTTAGATTTATTTTGTTTACTGAATCAACAAGAACTTCTGTAGAAACTATAAGGTTGTAAACATAACCTTGCTCAAGTGGATTACCTGTGTATGTGATCTGTGTGTCTGCGCTTTCAAGTGTCCATACAGGGTTATTTTTATAATCGACAAGAGTTATATTGTATTTCTGTGCTCCGTTGATTTTGTTGAAATAGATTGTCAAATTTTTGCATGCAACTGCTGTATCTTTTGTTGTTGGTGAATAGATTGTTAACTCCGGGATCTCTATTGAATACTTGTTTATAAGATTTTTGTCTATAGAAACCTTATAGAAGTATTTCCCTGAAGAAGAAATTTTGTCTGTAAAAGTAATCTGTCTTTTTGAGTTGATATCCTATTGGTTCCTGATAAACTGAATCTGTATTTTCTGCTTTTTCAATAATGATATTTGTTCCTTTTGGTTCTTCTTTTAGATCCCAGTAGAGATTTATTTCACCAAAAGCGTAGGTTGTGTCACCGAGTGTGACATTTTTAATGTCTTTAAAATTAATCTTTTTTGTGAAAGCAACCGAATATTTGTAATTGCCTTCAATTTTTACTTCCTGTTTTGAACAGGATATTGCAACGATAGTTAAAATTACAAATAGATAAATAAAAAGTTTCTTCATTTTATAATACCTCCTTTAAAAAATTTTTTTGGTATTATATAGAATCTTTTGAGTATGTCAACAGTATCAAAAAGATAACTTTTGACAATTTTTTAAAAAAAATTTTTAATTAATATTGAATTTTAGCGATAAAAATTTATAATCATTTGTAAAAAAGGAGAAAGTATGAACAGTTTCATATTCTATAATCCAGTTAAAATCATATTTGGTGTTGATAAATTTTATTCATCAAAGGAGTATTTAAAAAATTTAGGGAAAAAACATTTGGTTATAATAGGGAAAGGATCTGTAAAAAAATATGGTCTTCTGGAAAAACTTATAAAAATGATTGAAGAAAATGGTTCAGAATATTTTATCCTTGAAGGTGTAAAACCTAACCCTGTGATAGAAAAAGTGAAAGAGGGAATTGAAATCGCAAGAAAAGAAAAAATAGATTCTATAGTTACCCTAGGTGGAGGAAGTGTTATCGATACGGGAAAAGCGATTGCGGCTGGTTATTTTTATGAGAATGACCCATGGGATCTTTTCTCAAAGGATATTAAAATAGACAGAGCTCTTCCGCTTATGGTAATTTTAACTGTTTCTGCAACAGGGAGTGAATTCAATCCAATTTCTGTGATTCAAAATGATAAATTAAAGCATAAAATAAGAATACAGAGTGAAAATCTTTTTCCAAAATTTTCCATTCTTGATCCGAAATTAACTGTGACTCTTCCAAAAGATTATACTGCTTACGCTTCAGTTGATATAATATCTCATGTTCTTGAGGGATATTTTACATCAGAAGAAGAGAACACCCCTATTCAGAATGGTTTTACAGAAACGATAGTTAAAACTGTAATTGATTCGACTTATAAAGTTCTGAAAGATCCGGAAAATCTTCACGAGAGGGCCAACATTATGTGGGCTGCAGCACTCGGACTCTCAGGTATAACGACGGCAGGTATCGGTAAATATAAATTTGAAAACCATCTTATTGAACACGCTTTAAGTGCATTGTTTGATGTTCCACATGGAGCTGGACTGTCTATAGTTATTCCAGCGTGGATGAAAGTAAACAAAGATAAATATTCAGAGAAATTTTTTCTTTTTGGTAAAAATATTTTTGGATTGAATGGTTCAAAAGAGTATGTTATTGAAAAAAGTATAGAGGAAATTGAAAAATTTTTTGTGGATATAGAATCACCAACACGACTTTCATTCTATGGGATAAAAGATTATGAAGAGATAAAGAAAAATGTGATCGAATGTGCTCCCACAAGAAATTTAAAGATTGATTATGATTATATTACCAGGATTGTTGAATTTATGAAATAAAAAATTGTTAGCCTAATAAAACTTTATTTGATTTCATTCAATTTATCTTCCAGGATTTTTAGAAGAGTTTCAAAATGGAATCTCATATCCTCATCGATCCTATAATCGAGAGATTTTAAAAATTCTTGGTATATCATATCGTTGTTTATTCTTATCTGTTCAATCTTTAGTCCCTTTAAGATTTTAGAAAGTATATTGGATGTGATGTACGCGTAAGGATCACAGGGCCCACATTTCACTGAAATTTCCTTTATCACTCCATTTTCATTTAAAATATAAAAGGAAACAACATCTTTGAATTTTGTGTTCGTATCGCACACAGATCCTTCGATCGAAATGTTGAAATTTTTTATAGGTTCTTTATTTTCCTTCTGGATTTTGATGAGATATTTTTTTAGTTGATTCTTTTTCATAATGTTGGCCAACCTTTAAGAGAATTTAAAATACCTTTTATACTTTTTTCCAGTTTTTCAAGGTCCTCTTCGTCGTTGTAAAAACCAAATGATGCTCTTATCGCTGGGTAGTATATAGGATTAATCTCACCTCTTTTTTCTCTGTTATCAAAATATGGGTTAACACAGAAAAAACCTGTTCTTAAGAGTATGTTATATTTTTTATCAAGTTTTTCTCCAATCGTTGGATCATTTTCCGAAAATCTTGTAAACTTTTTTATGAAAAATGTTGTGATACCTTTTATTTTATCTTCTGATTCGATATCACCTATTATCTTAATTTCTTCAAACTGTTTTAAAAACTGTCTGAATCTGTTGTTCAAAAGATTGATCCTTTCTTCCATATTTTGATAACCAATTTTGTTTATGAAATCAACAACCGATGAAACACCGTATATCCCAGAAAAATAAGCAAGTCCCGCTTCATATTTGTAAGGATATGTTCTGTATTCTGGGTCTTTATCGATAAAAGTGTTTCTTATAGTGTCTCCCCCAACATTGTAAAGATCAAGTTTATCGAAAAGTTCGCTTTTTACATACAACACTCCAAGTCCCGTTGGCCCATAGAGTTTATGTATTGAAAAAGCCAGAAAATCTATTGAATTTTTTGAAACATCAACTTTGGTATGTGGAACAGATTGTGCCGCATCGATCAAAAGGTATGCTCCGTATTTATGTGTTAACTCTGATATTTTTTTTATTGGGTTTTCGATCCCATCAAGATTTGAAATATGAACCGTTGATACAATACCGACATCACCTTTTTTTAGTTGTTCTTCAAGCATCTCTAAGTTAAAAGTGTTATCTTTGTTCACATCTAAAATTGTAAGATCTATAATACCTTTTTTGGATAATTCTTTCCAAACACAATGATTCGAATTGTGCTCCTTTTCTGTTATGATAACTCTTTTTTTATCCTTTTCGAATCTAAAAGATTTCGCTAAAATGTTTATCGATTCTGTTGTGTTTTTGGTCCAGACAATCTCTCTTTTACTTTTTGCGTTGATGAGTTTTGCAATCTTTTCTCTTGAAATATCAAGTTTCTCTTCGAGATCTTTTGATAGTTTATAAGTAGATCTCCCTGCACAGATCGAATATTTTAGATAATATTCGTTTATACTTTTTATTACAGTGTATGGTTTTAATCCCATACATGCACTATCAAGATAAACTTTTTTTGGATTATTTTTAAAAAATGGAAAATACTTTTTATAATTTTTCATAAAAGAATAGTATCTTTTTTTACTATTTTGTCAACATGGAAGAAAATAAAATACTTGATTTTTATGTTTATTTATAATAAAATACAATTCTTAAAAATTTTCAAAAAATCAGGAGGTTAATAAGATGGAAAAGATGATTTACTTCTTTGGAAAAGGAGTCACAGAAGGCAACGCTTCTATGAAGATGCTTCTAGGAGGGAAAGGAGCCAACCTTGCAGAGATGGCGTCTTTAGGTTTACCTGTTCCTCCAGGTTTTACTATAACAACCGAAGTTTGTGCCTATTTTACAAAAACTGGTGGTAAATATCCAGAAGGACTTGAAAAAGATGTTGAAAAAAATATGAAAAAATTAGAGGAGATTTTAGGAAAAAAGTTTGGGGATCAAAACAATCCTTTACTTGTTTCAGTTAGATCTGGTGCCCCTGCATCGATGCCTGGAATGATGGACACAATTTTAAATTTAGGTTTAAATGAAATAACTGTGTTGGGGCTTGCAAAATCCACAAACAATGAAAGATTCGCATATGATGCTTTCAGAAGATTTATTCAAATGTATGGTGATGTGGTTTTACATGTTGAACATAAACATTTTGAAGAGATATTGAGCAAAGTAAAAAAAGATAAAAAAATTACTCAGGATGTTGAACTTGATGTCGATGACCTTAAAAAGATAGTGAAACTTTACAAAGAACTTGTTAAAAAGGAAACAGGAAAAGATTTCCCTGAGGATGTAAATGTTCAGTTGTGGGGAGCAATAGAAGCTGTATTCAAATCGTGGAACAATGAAAGAGCTATTGAATATAGAAAGATAGAAAAGATTCCTGAAGATTGGGGAACAGCTGTAAACGTTCAGTCGATGGTTTTTGGAAATATGGGAAACGATTCAGCAACCGGTGTTGCTTTTACCAGAAATCCTTCAACAGGTGAAAACTATTTTTATGGAGAGTATCTTGTAAACGCACAGGGAGAAGATGTTGTTGCAGGAATAAGAACTCCACAACCTATAAACAAGAATTCGAAAACCGACGATTCTCAAAAAACGCTCGAAGAGTTGATGCCAGAACTTTATAAAGAACTTGAAGGTTATAGAAACCTTCTCGAGAAACATTACAAAGATATGCAGGATATGGAATTCACTATAGAAAAAGGAAAACTATGGATGCTCCAAACAAGGAATGGCAAAAGAACTCCACAGGCAGCGATAAAGATAGCGATAAACCTTTATGAAGAAGGAATAATAGATAAGAAAACCGCTGTTTTAAGGGTTACTCCAAAAGATGTTGATGGTATGTTACATCCAATGATAGACCCGAAAGCAAAACTGAACATTTTAGGAAAAGGTTTACCTGCCTCTCCAGGTGCTGCAAGTGGAAGAATTGTTTTCTCAGCGAAAGAAGCTGTAGAAAGAAAAAAGAATGAAAACGATCTTATCCTTGTTAGAGAGGAGACATCACCAGAGGATATTGTAGGAATGAACATATGTAATGGTATTTTAACTGCAAGAGGAGGAATGACATCTCACGCAGCAGTTGTTGCCAGAGGGCTCGGTAAACCGTGCGTTGTAGGTTGTTCTGATATAGAAATAGATCATGATAAAAGAATAATGAAGATAAAGGATAAAGTTTTGAAGGATGGTGATTTTATCACAATCGATGGTTCAACAGGTCGTGTGATCGAAGGAAATGTAAACAAGGTAAAACCTGAACTTAAAAATGAATTTGAAACTTTGATGAAATTGACAGATGAGTTCAAAAGATTGGAAATAAGAGCAAACGCTGACACACCTTCAGATGCTTTGACGGCAAGAAATTTTGGAGCAAAAGGTATTGGACTCTGTAGAACCGAACATATGTTTTTTGGTGAGGATAGAATTGAAGCGATGAGACAGATGATACTTTCTTCTACATCAGAAGAAAGAAAAAAAGCTCTTGACAAAATTTTGCCGATGCAGAGGGAAGATTTTATCGGAATATTCAGGGCTATGGATGGATATCCTGTTGTTATTAGAACTCTTGATCCACCATTGCATGAATTTTTACCGAAAGAGGAAACTCAGATAAAGATTTTGGCTTCAAAGATGGGGATCTCTGTTGATATTCTTGAACAGAAGATAGAGAGTTTGAAAGAAGCGAATCCAATGCTCGGCCATAGAGGTTGTAGATTGGGAATAACATATCCTGAAATAACTGAGATGCAAACAAGAGCGATCATCGAAGCGGCATGTATAGTAACAAAGGAAGGAAAAAAAGTTATACCTGAAATAATGATTCCTCTTGTTGGAAATGTTAAAGAACTGCAGTTACAGAAAGAAGTTGTTGTTAACACGATGAAAAAAGTTTTCGAAGAATATGGAATGGAATTAAAGGTTCTTATAGGAACGATGATAGAGTTACCAAGAGCTGCTTTAACAGCTTTTGAAATTGCAACTGAAGCTGATTTCTTCTCTTTTGGAACAAACGATTTAACACAGACCACCTTAGGATTTTCAAGAGATGATGTCGGGCCAATTCTGAAGACCTATATTGAGGACAAAAAGATTTTAAAAGATGATCCATTCCAGACACTTGATCAGGTTGGTGTTGGTAGATTGATAAAAATCGCGATTGAGGACGCTAAAAAAGTTAATCCTAATATTGAAATAGGTGTTTGTGGAGAACATGGTGGAGATCCAGCATCGATAGATTTCTTCAATAAGAATGGTTTCGATTATGTTTCATGTTCGCCGTTTAGAGTTCCAATAGCAAGACTTGCTGCTGCACAGAGTGAGTTAAAGAAAAATAAGGAGTAATAATGCTTGATAGGGAGTTTATATTATCGAACAGAGAATTTGTTGAAAGATGTTCCGTAGCAAAAAAATGTAAAATCGATTTTGATTACCTTTTTAAAGTTATAAACAAAAGAAAGGATTTAATAAACTCCCTGAATCTGTTAAGAGAAGAAAAAAACAAAAACAGTTTGAAAGTTTCTTCTTTAAGAAAAGAAGGAGGGGATATTAATCCCCTCCTTGAAAAAGGAAAAGAGATATCTTTAAAGATCAAAGAATTTGAAGAGGAGTTAAAAAAAACTGAAGAAGAAGAATTTAACCTTTTAAAATGGATCCCAAACATAGTTGATGAAGAAGTTCCAAGCGGTGAGAATCCTACTTTTAAAATTGTAAAAGAATTTGGAAAGTTTGAAGAAAAAAAGTTATCATATCTTGATATCGTTCAGTCAGATGAAGGGATAGATTTTAAAAGGGGAGCAAAAATTTCTGCTTCACATTTTCCACTATATATGGGAAAAGCGGCATACCTTGAAAGAGTTCTAATAAATTTCATGTTAGATCTACATATAGTAAAACATAACTATAAAGAGATTTTCCCTCCTTTTCTTGTTAACTATGATTCACTTTTTTCAACAGGTCAATTACCAAAACTTGAAGAGGATATGTACAGATTAAAAGATGACGAACTTTTTTTGATACCAACTGCGGAAGTCCCTGTAACGAACATCTTTAAAGATGAAATTTTAAACGAAAATGAACTTCCGAAAAAATTTGTTGCATACTCAGCATGTTTCAGAAGGGAAGCAGGTTCTTATGGAAAAGATACAAAAGGTTTAAAAAGGCTACACCAGTTCAACAAAGTTGAACTTGTAAGATTTACGAAACCAGAAGATTCTAAATCTGCGCATCTTGAAATGCTTGAAGAAGCTGAAAAAGTTCTTATGCTTCTTGGTTTGTCCTATAGAGTGATACTTCTACCAGATTTTGATACATCTTTTGCTTCATCAAAAACTTACGATATTGAAGTTTGGGCTGAAGGTTCAAAAGAATTTTTAGAAGTTTCATCTGTCAGCAATTTCCTTGATTTTCAGGCAAGAAGAGGAAGGATAAGGTATAAAAATAAGGAAGGAAAGAATATCTTTGTTCATACTTTAAATGGTTCAGGACTTGCTACACCAAGAACGGTCATAGCGATAATCGAAAAATATCAAGATGATAATGATTTTGATTTCCCTCCGATTTTGAAGGACTATATAAAATTTGGAAAAGAGATATTTAAAAGTTTATGAAATTTAAAAAAAATCAGTTTTTTTTTCTTTTTTTGTTGATTGTTTTGACTGGATGTTCCACAAAAAACTTCAGAGGTCACGACAAAGAAATAGTTGTACGGATCGCACTTGAGCATAAAGTAAAAGAAGCGTTTATAACCTCAAAAACAAAGTTCAAATTGATCACTCAGGAAGGTATTTTAGAATTAAATGCAAACGATACATGTTTTATTTACTCTGGATACGAATATCCTTTTGTTTATATAAATAGGAACAAAAGAATCGTTTTGAAATATTTCCCGTTAAAATTTGTTTCAACTGAAAAAAATGGCTTTCTTATTTATAAAGGCATGGTTTATAGGGGAGAGATCTTTTTGATCAAAGATGTAGATAATTTTATTTTGCCGATCAATAGGTTATACATGGAAGATTATTTAAAAGGTGTTGTGCCAGCAGAAATTGGAAAACTTGATAAAAAGAGGATTGAAGCTTTGAAAGCACAGGCTGTTGCTGCAAGAACCTATGCTTTTGGTAGGTTGAATAAAAATTACGATATGGGTTATGACCTTGAATCAACCGTTCAGGATCAGGTTTATAGAGGTGTTCTTGTTGAGGATAGTTTAGTGAATTCAGCGATTGAAATGACCAGAGGTGTTGTTGCTTTATATAAAGGTATCCCAATAGATGCAAAATATCATTCAACATGTGGTGGATTCACAAGTAACAATGAAGACGAATGGGGTGGGGCACCTTCTCCTTACCTAAGATCTGTTGTTGATGCACAAAAAAATTGTTTATTTGGTTATGGGAAACCATACTGTTATAAATCGAAACATTTTAATTGGATCTATCAATTTGAAAAGGACTATTTTTACAGAATGGTGTCAAAAAATGCTTCTTCCATCTTTAAAAAAGACATACAGATTGTAAAATTTTCTATAAAAAAATATGATAAACATAAAAGGGTTATTGAAGTTGAACTTACAGATATCGATGGAGAAAAGTATAATGTAAAAGGATTGAGTATCAGAAAACTTATAACATTTGATGAATACCAGGGTGGGTTTTTAAAAAGCAGGATGTTTGATTTTGAAGAAAAGGATGATAAAATATTTATTTATGGAAAAGGATATGGTCATGGAGTTGGGATGTGTCAATATGGAGCGATGGAGATGGCAAGTCAGGGAAAGAATTACAGGGAAATTTTAAAGCATTATTACAGGGGGATCGAATTAAAAAAATTGTACTGATAATTTTTTTATCAACTTTTTTTATCAGTATATTTTCAGAAAAAATAAAAACTATAAAAATTGAAGGTAACCTGTATTTTTCTGAAGAAAAGATTAGAAAGGTTATGAAATTAAAAGTTGGTGGGAATATAGATAAAATTACATTTAATGAAAAGAAAAATATTTTGATCTCATTCTATAGATCGAATGGATTTCTTGATGTTGAAATTGAAAAATATGAAATGGTGGTAGATTCGGATAAAGCGGATATATATATAAAAATCAACGAAGGTTTTTTGACTTTAATAACAGATGTGAAAATATATGGTAACAAAGTACTTGAAACTTCTGAAATACTTTCAATCCTTGATTTAAAAAAAAATTCTCCTCTCGATATAGGAAAAATCTATCAGAGGCAGATAAACATTATCGATAGATATGCTTCTTTAGGATTTATCTATGCGTCGGTAGATTATGAACTGGTTCCCCAGGAAAACAGATACAGAGTTGCTTTGTATGTGAATATAGAAGAAGGAGGGAAAACTTATATAAAAGATATTTACTTTGACTCATTAAATTTTATAACAACAAAAAAAATTTTTGAAATGGAAACTCAAAATTATAAAGAGAAAGAGTATATCCCGGAAGATATATATTATCTCCAGAGAAAGATTTATTCTTCAAATCTCTTCAATTCATTGAATTTTAAGGTAGAAGGTGTTGAGGAGAAAAAAGAATCGCTTAATGTTTTTTTTTATGGTGAAGAAAAAAAGAAAAATTGGATTTCATCTGCTGTTTTATATCAATTCCCAAATAAACTTAAGATTTCGACCGGCATAGGAAACGACAATCTTTTCAACAACGCTGAAAAACTTTCTCTTGAAAGTTCTGCTGCATCCTCTTTTGTTAGTGATCCATTTATGATGTATGATAAATGGTTTTATTCAATATTAAGATACAAAGTCCCTTACCTTTTCAGTACTTTTTATTCTTTCAATTCTCAAATAGGTTTCAACATTGAAAGTAACCCCTTTTACCTTAAAAAAGATTTTGTTTTTAACACAGGTATAAGTAGAATTTTTGGTCAATATTCATTTTCCAACAATTGGTCATACAGAATCAGTACCATTGATACATTTTTTGAAGATAGAAGTTATAGATATGAAAAAGTAACTACAAATTCAACAAACATAATTTTCTATTTTGATTCAAGAGATGAAGTGATATTCCCGACAAAAGGTGTTTATTCAATGGTAAAATTTGATCTCGCTGGGGGATTTTTGAGAGGTTATAACAATTTTTATAGATTTGTTTATGAAAATTCAAATTATTATGGCTATAAAGAACAACTTGTGAATATGTTTAGAATAAGAACAGGTATAATTCTCCCTTACGGAGTTTCATATGAAAGAGGTATATCTATAAACGAACAATTCACCCTTGGAGGATTAACAAGTGTTCGAGGTGTTCAGCAGGACTCCATAGGACCTTTGAATGATCTCGGCACAAGATCAGGGAATTTTTTGATAAACCTTAATTATGAGTTAAGAGTTAAAGCTTACAAATCTTTTGGTATAATTTATTTTTTTGACACAGGAATGTTAAAAAAATATTTTGACTTTAACTTCAACTTAAAGGATTTTGTTTTATCAGGTGGAATAGGAATTTTTTATAATACAATGTTTGGCACATTGAGAATTGATGTTGCAAAGCCTTTTAATGTAGCAGAAGATATGAAATATTATTTCAGTATAGGGAATCCGTTCTGATGAAAAGAAGAAAAATATGGCTTTTATTGTTACTTTTTTTTGTTCTCTTTTTCTATTTAACATATGTTCTACTTTTAAATTTTGGTGTGTTTAATAGATGGATAAAGTCGGGAGTCGAAAATTTTATTTCAAAATCGTTTAATGGGAAGTGTGAAATTTCTAATTTAAAAGGTAATCTGAATAGGTTCCAGTTTAAAAATCTAACATTTGAAAATGAAAAAGTAAAACTTTCTATCAAAAAGATTAACATATCTTTGAGTTTATCTTCTTTTTTGTTTAAAAGGTTGATGGTAAATAAATTTTTTGTTGAGGGTGTGATGGCTGAAATAAAGGAAGGACAACAAAATTATAAATCTGAGAATAAAGAATTGAATCTAAAAGATTTTAAGTTTAACTTTTTGTTACCACATTTTGAAAATAATTTAAAAATTGATTTAAACAATGTTGAAGTTTCGAATGTTAAAATCGTTTATAAAGGTAACATTTTCACAAATTCGAAGTTTTTGTCATCGATAAATATAAAAAAAGACCTGATTTTTGCCTACTATAAATTTCTTGATTTAACTGTTGATACTTTTAAAGTGAAAGAGATTGAAGGAGAAATATCTTATTTTCTAATGGACTCAATAATCCTCAACAATTCGATCATCTCTGATAATATCAATTCTGAGTTCAGTTTGATATTAAAGGATACCTTTTTGTTTGTTAAAAATTTTGAAACAAAAATTTCGAACGGAAAATTTGAATTTGAAAGAAAAAAGTTTAATATCGATGGGAAAATTTCAGCGAGTTGTCTTTTTTCACCATCTCTTGAAAATGCGGATTTTAGTTTTGATATAAAAAGGATTGGCTACAACAGCTTCTCATTTAAAGATTTAAAGGGTGAAATATTTTTCAGATTTGATACTTTGAACTTTAAAAAAATTGAATGTAATGATAAAAATCTATGTTTGAGTGCGAAAGGTTTCATCGATTTTGACAAAGGGTTAAATGGGGAATTTTTATTAAAATTTGATTCTTTATCTCTTGAAAGTTTTATAAGTAATGTGGATTTGAAAAAAAATAGATTTTACGGAAATGTGAATTTTAAAACAGATTTTTTAACATACATAACCGTAAATCTGGATTCAGTAAAAGGTTCTTATGGAGAGTTTGATGGTTTGCTTTTGGATGGAATTTTTACTTTAAAAAAAGATGAAATATTTGCAAAAAATCTCAATTTATATCTAAACCAGGGATTTATGTGTGTTGATGGCAGATTCGGGAACCAAAGGGAAAATCTAACAGTTACGTTCGATAAATTCCCGCTCAGTTTCATTACCGAAATTGATAAGAAAGTATCTCTGAGTGGAAATGCAGATGGCTGGATAAATCTGAGAGGTAAAAAAGGGTATATATCTTGTGAAAATTCTTTTGTGGTGAAGGATTTTAACTTGAATAACAGTTTTATAAGTTTTCTATCTTTCAACTCAAAGTTTGTTTTTGCTGATAATTCATTGAAAAATCTTGTGGGTAATTTTTATGCTTTGAATGGAAAAATATTTAAAAAGAATCTTGACATCCTTTACGCTGAAATAAAAAAGGAAAATGATAAAGTTTATCTTGATCTGGATGCTGTTTCAGAACTAATAACCATTAGTTTGGGACTTAACGGTGAGTTTAAAGAAAAGGATTATGAATTTTCAGGGAATATAGATAAACTTGAACTCAAAACAGATGTTGATTTTCTAAGGTTAACAAAACCTATTGATATAAAAATCTCCAGAAATGATTTGACCATAAAAGGTGTTTCCCTTGAAGGTAAAGAGGGATATGTTCATCTTGATCTGATGAATTCACAAAACATGTTTGATTTTGACTTTGAAGTTATGGATAAAAATCTTTTGCTTACAAGATATTTTACAGGTTTTGAAATATCTGGTGATGCCTTAATTTATGGAAAAGGGCTTATTTCTGATTATAAAAAAAGTGTCAATTTTTCGGGAAAAGTTAAGGATATAAATTACTATGAACTCAAAATAGATTCTATCGATTTCAATTGTGAACTTGAAAATAAATTATTAAAATTAAATTATTTTAATTTATACAACGATGAAAATGTTTCCTACATGTTTGGGGAAATTTCGATCAAAGATTTTTCGAAAATTTTCGACTCCGAACTTAACTTAAATGTCAAATTGAATAATATTGATGGGAAATATTTCGTTCCCTTGAAAAATGTATTCACAGTTGAAACAAAAAAAGGATTAGAACTTGAAGGTAAAATTTCCGGGACTTTATCTGATCCACAAATCTATGGAAATGTTTTTGTTGACTCTTCAAACATTTATATTGTAAAACTTGGAACCGAAATTAGAAATGTCACAGGGCAAGGTGTATGTTATGGGAATTATCTAAAAGACATAGAATTGAATGGATTCACAGAAAAGGGTAAGGTTAAACTTACAGGAAGAGTAAAAAAGAAAAACTGGACTCTGGATAACTATTCTTTCGATATTTTAGCAGATGGTGTTCATTCAAATGGTTTAGATTATGTTGATGCTTTTGCAAAATGTTCGTTGAAAATATTGGGTGATCAAACTCAGGTAACCACTACTGGCAGAATTTTTATCAACGAAGGTGTTTCCAATT
The DNA here is from genome assembly GCA_037481815.1 of Caldifarciminota bacterium. GTDB lineage: Bacteria > Hydrothermota > 32-111 > 32-111 > 32-111 > 32-111. Next base: position 75,148 of record JBBFKX010000002.1, on the reverse strand, counting down.
TCCCATTCTTTATAAAATCTCAGGAAAGTGGATTGTCACCACAATCGGGATATAAAACGAACCTTGATCTTCTGTTCATATCCGAAGGGAACTTATGGCTTAAAAACAATTTTGTTGATGTTGAACTGAAAGGTGAGGTTAAACTTAAAAAGGAAAACTTAAAATACAGTATAACAGGCAACGCTGAAGTAATAAGAGGAACATATTTTTATCTTGAGAAAAGATTTTTAATAGAACGAGGAATTTTTACATTTCAACAGAGTTCCAAAGACATCGATCCATTCTTGGATATTCTTGCAAGTACAGATGTTTTGTTCAGCGAAGGAGATGAAAGAAAAGAAGCGAGAATAAGTATAAATGTAAAAGGAAGTGCTTCAAATCCTCAAATAATAGTAAGTTCAGATCCTTTGATGTCGATAGAAAATATTTTGAGTGTTTTGAGTTTTAATACTACTTTAAACAATATTACAAATTTTAATGATTTTACAAGAACTCTTCCAGAAAAAGCTTTACAAATATATCTTAGAAACAGATATTTGAATCTTATATCCTCATCGATAGGGGTTGATCAACTTGATTTGAATACAACACTTTTAGAAAAAGATAAAAGTGCGAAACTTTCTGTTGGTAAGTATATAGGTAAAAAATTGTATCTATCATATACACATGATATTTTTTCTTTTTCTAAAGACCAGTTTAAAATCGAATATCGATTTGGAAAGAATTCAAGTTTTATTACCGAAAGGGATGAACAGGGTAATTTCAACAGTGGTATAAAATTTATTTTGAGGTTTTAAAACTTTTTTCGAGTGGTTTTAGGAGTAACAGATAAAGTATTGAAGATGTGAAATAACATAAGATGGTAAATGTGAAAGGAATCTTATAACCACTTTTTTCTATAAAATACCCTCCAAAGTTTGCTGTGAGTCCCCATGAAGCAAGCCATGCCAGTGAAAGTAGTCCACTGGTAAAAGGTCTATCCTCTTTGTCAACTATTTCTAAAGAAAAATTTGAAGAGAGAGGGGAAGCCATGTTCATTAAAGCGTTTCTTAAAAAAAATGATATAAGAACGAGAGGAAAATATGAAGAGAAACCCAAAAAGAATAGAAAAGGAATAGAAATGAGTTGTGTAATGATTATTGTGTTTATGAGTCCGAGTCTTCTGGCGATCAATGGAGAAATTAACGAACCTAAAATTGTTAACATTTGGGCTATCGAAAAAATTATACCTATCTGTGATGATGAAAGATGAAATATTGTTTTAAAATAGATATTCAAAAAAGGAATAGTCATACCTGCCCCAAGACCTATTATTAGAGGGGGTAGAATTAAATAAAAGAGAATCTTTAGATTTGTATTAAATTTGATTTTGTCTTTAAAAGTTGAACTGTAAAGTCTTTTTGTTTTTATTTTTGAAAAAAAATATAATGATAAAAAAACGAAAAAAAGATGGAAAAATATCGCATATTTTAAAGATAGGACATCTGATAAGCCAAACTTTTTGATGATGTTTGGCAAAAAACCTGATATCAGGTTTCCACTTATCCCCGCGGTCAACATTGTTGCCTGGCTCAACGAAAATAAAAAAGTCCTTGTTTTTTCATCTGAAACCGACATAATAAAAGGACCACCGATAACTGATGTGAAAGCACCTGCAATTCCAGCGAGGATAAATCCAATAATTCTAAAAGTAAAAGTAGAACTTTGAATGGCTATCAAATACCCCACAACAGTTAAAAGGGGAGATAAAACAAAAAATTTTTTCAAATCCGTTCTTTTTACAATATACGCTGCTGGTAAGATGAGTATCGCTGTTGTAAACGTTCCGATTGATAAAAGGTTCCCGATTTTAGATTCACCTATGTTTAAACTTTTTAAATAGATGTTAAAAAGAAGTGAAAAAGCAGCAAATCCAAAACCTGAAAGGAGGTTCCCGGATAGATAAAAATAAGCATTTTTATCTATTCTTTGAAAAACATATTTGTAATAATCAATACTTTTTCTTAGATTCAGCATAGTGTAATATTATCAATAAATTTTGAAAAGTAAATATATAATATTATATTGATTTATTGGGAATTTTTGTTAAACTTATAAATTATGGAATCAAATTTAAAAATAGATTGTCTTGTAAATGGTGAACTTGAAACAAACACCTATTTTCTTATATCAAAGGATAAAAAAACCATTATTATTGATCCTGCTGATGGAAAGATGGTGGTTGATTACATAAAAGGTAATGGCTTGATTCCTGAAAAAATAGTGAACACTCATGGTCATTATGATCATATTTCAGGCAATCTTTATTTGAAGAATTATTTCGACATACCAATATGTGTTGGAGTTAAAGATTACGATTTTTTACTGGACCCTGAATTGAATATGTCCTACTATATTGGAAATAATTACATCTCTCCACAACCCGAAGTCATCTTAGATGAAGGTTATTCGTTTTGTTTTGATCAAGAAATAATAAATGTCCTTTCGACTCCGGGACATACCCCGGGATCAATAACTTTAAAGATCGGAAACAATATAATTTCTGGTGATCTAATTTTTACAGAGGGAATAGGAAGGACAGATCTTTTTGGAGGTGATTATAAAAGTATAATCGGATCGATAAAAAAAATATTTTCAAATATAAATAAGGAAACAAAAATTTTTCCAGGTCATGGATTTTTTGGTGAAGCGAAAAAATTTAGTGATGTACTGAAAGATTTTAATATCAGGATTTAAAATGAAGATTACATTCTTTGGTGCAACAAAAGAGGTTACAGGTTCCAAGTTCCTTCTCGAAACTGATCGAAAGAGAATTCTTGTTGAATGTGGCCTTTTTCAGGGAAGGAGAAAGGAAAGTGAAATTGCAAATTTAAATTTTCCTTTTGATCCAAAATCTTTGAATATGGTTTTATTATCCCACGCTCACATAGATCATTCTGGAAACATACCCAATCTTGTGAAACAAGGATATGATTCGGAAATCGTGTCTACCTATGCAACGGTTGATCTTTTAAAACCGATGCTTCTTGATAGTGCGCATATTCATGAGAAAGATATAGAATTTTTAAACAAAAAAAACAAAAATCCCGAAAATAAACAACCTATCTATACAGTAAAAGATGTCGAACTTTCTTTTAAATATTTTAAAGGGATCAATTATTACTCTGAACTGGAAATCGATAAAGATCTTAAAGTCACATTTTTAGATGCAGGACACATTTTGGGTTCATCTCAAATTCTTTTTGAAAAGGATGGGCAGAAGATGCTTTTTACAGGTGATCTGGGGAGGAAACATCTTCCGATCATAAGAAATCCTGATATAATAAAAGATGTAGATTTTTTGATTATGGAATCAACCTATGGAGACAGAACACATCCTGATATAAGAGAGAGTAGAGAAAATTTAAAGAAAGTTATTGAAAGTGTAAAAAGAAAGAAGGGAAATCTGATCGTCCCAGCATTTTCTGTTGGAAGAACCCAGGAACTTTTGTATGATCTTTTTATGTTAAAAGAAGAAGGTTATGACTTAGGGATGAACATTTTTGTTGATTCGCCTTTGACTGTTAATATAACCAAAGTGTTCAAGGAACATCCCGAATGTTATGATAGTGATATGATGAATCTTTTTAACTTTAACAAAGATCCCTTTAATTTTGATGGACTATATTACATTCAGGGTGTTGAGGAATCAAAGAAGTTAAATAGCATGAGAGAATCAAAGATAATCATTTCAGCAAGTGGTATGTGTGAGGCAGGCAGAATTTTGCATCATCTTAAAAATAATATTGAAAATCCTTCAAATACAATTTTGATCACAGGTTTTATGGCATCGAATACACTTGGTAGGAAAATAGTTGAAAAAGAAGAAAAAGTAAAAATTTTTGGTGAAGAGTATAGATTGAAAGCTGAAGTTGTTATCATGAATGAATATTCAGCACATGCTGATAGAAACGACCTTATCAACTATGTTAAAAATATAAACCCTAAAAAAGAAATATACCTGGTTCATGGAGAAGAAAAACAGATAAACTCTTTAAAAGATGCTTTAAAAGAAAATGGGTATGAGAATGTAATAATACCATTTAAGGGAGATTCTTTTGATGTCTTATAAAAACAATGTTTTATCGGATTTTAAAAATTTTCTTATATCTGAAAAGGGATGCTCTGATCTGACTGTCGACGCTTATCTTAATGATATAGCCCAGTATATACAGTTTTGTGAAAATTTTAAAAAAGATGTTTTTGAAGCTGATGAAAACATTATTGAATTTTTTTTAAAGGAACTCTCGATGTTAGGTTTAAATGGAAGAACACTTTCTAGAAAATTGACCTCTTTGAAAAATTTTTATAGTTTTATCTATAGGGAAAAGATCATAGATAAAGACCCGACAGAAAATATATCTCCACCAAAAATTTCAAAAAATTTGCCTGATTATCTAACACTTGAAGAAACAACCTTGATATTGAATTCCATAAATAGCGATGATCCTTTTGATAAAAGGGATAAAGCGATTTTGGAGACCATGTATGGTGCGGGATTAAGAGTTTCCGAGGTTATAAATTTAAAAATCGAATCAGTATTTTATGAAGAAGGTTTTATAAAGGTTTTAGGGAAGAGAATGAAGGAAAGAATTGTTCCTTTGAATCGAATAGCTTTAAACAGTATTCAAGAATATTTGAGGAATTATAGAAGTTTTTTTGAAAAATATAAAAGTGAATATTTGTTTTTGAGCAGAACAGGGAAAAAACTAACAAGAATGGATGTATGGAACATTTTGAAAAAAAGAGTAAAACATTTGGGTATTCAAAAGAGATTGCACCCTCATATTCTCAGACATTCTTTTGCAACACATCTGATAGAGGGAGGAGCGGATCTGAGAAGTGTGCAGGAAATGTTGGGACACTCAAGCATTATGACGACTGAGATATATACTCATGTTAATAAAAAACAACTTACGAAGATTTACGATAGATTCCATCCAAGAAGTTAAAAGGGGGGATGATGTTTTTTAGAAAAAAGGATGAATCAGAAAGAGATGAAAATGAAATAAAAAAGAGTGAAGAACAAAAAAAAGTAGTTTTAAAAAAGAAAAAAGGTATAAAAGTAGCATCAAAAGAAATTAGTAAGAATGAAGAAACGAAAGAAGAATCCCTTGAAGATGATAAGAATATAACAGAAGATATAGTTTCTGATCTTTCAGATATTCTTGATACTTTTGATTCAGAAACTGTTGTTACAGAACAAAAGGTTGATTCAACCAAAGATGAAACCATTATGGAGCCCCCCCATGAGGAAAGTATAGGAGATCTTCTTGATGTGTTTGAAAAAATTGAAACAGTGGAAGAAAAAATAGAAACAGATGAAAAAGAGAGTTTCTTACAGAAGGATGAAACATTTGAAAAAATTGAAGAACCTGAAAAGAAAGAAGAAATAATTTCTGACGAACAGAAAAAAGAAACCATTCCTATAGACAATCTAAAAGAGGAATTATCATCAGAGGAAACAGGGTATAGAACAGAATATATCAACGAGATAGATCTTGATAAAAAAAATGAAGAGAATGTTGCCAAGGACCTTGTTGAAAAACTGCAGGAAATAGATATCACTGATCTTGAAGTTGAAAGCGAGAAAAAAGAAGAAGAAATAGAGAAAGAGAATATAAAAGAAGAGTTTTTAGAAGAAAAAAACTATGTCGAACAAGAATTGAAAGAACAGATAAAAGAGGAAAATAGAGAGGAAATAAACGAAACAGTTGAAACCGTTGAGCATATAAAATCAAAAGATATTGAAGGAAGAGTTGATTTTGAAAAATTGGAAAGGGAAATCATTCAGAAGAATGAGGAGTTAAACAGGATAGTTTCCAACCTTATGAAGAAGTCAATAGAAGAAAAAGAACTTAGAAAAAAAATCGATGAACAAACAACACTTTTAAAAAATTTAACAAAAGAAATAAATGAAAGGGAAAAAAGATTAGATGAATTAAAAAAAGAGATCGAAAGGTTAACGAAGGAAAAAGAGAAAACAGTTGATGATTTGAATAAAAAGAAAGAATCAATTGAAATGGAGATAACTAATCTTGAAATAGATATTGAGGAAAGAAAGAGAGAAAAGGAAAAAATATTAAAAGAACTTGAAAATATAAGAAAAGAAAAAAATGGTACATTACAGGACTTTGAAGAGTTGAAAGCGAAATATGATCTGGAAGAGAAGAAACTCTCTGAACTACGAAAGGAAAATGAAGAGGAAGAAAGGAAAAATGAAATTTTAAGACGAGAACTAGAAGAGAACAAAACTGCTTTTGAAAAGGTCAGCAAAAATCTTGAATCTTTGAAAGAAGAGGAAAAGGAGAAAACCGAGCAATTAAAAAATCTTGAAAAAAGATATTCAAGTTTAAAGAAAAAATTTGAAGAGGATGAAAACAGTTTAAATCTTTTAGAACAAAAGATAAATGATAAGAAAAAATATCTCGAAAAAATCGAATCCGGCATGGGAGTTTCTCTTGGTGATGAACTCGAATTGACAGAAAAGATAAACGATTTGAAAAGGACCATAAAACAATACGAAAAAGAAAGAGATGATTTAAAAGAAGAAAATCAAAAAACAAGAAAGGTTATAGATGATCTTGAAAAAACTGAAGAGCGATTGAAAAACAATATTAAAAAAATAGAAGATGAAATCGATGAAAAAAGCCAAACGCTCAAAAAATTAGATTTGGAATATAACATTTTGACTGAAAAACTTAATGAAAAGGAAAAAGAAATAAAAACTAAAGAATCATACTTCAATGAACTTTCAGGAATAATAAAAAATGATGAAAAACGAAAAGATACCCTTGAAAAGGAAATAAAGGCAAAAAATGGAGAACTACTCCAACTTGTGAATTCCATCAAAAAGGAAGAGAAAAAACTGGATGAATTGATGAGGGAGTATTCAGGTTTTTCAGATAGATATACTGAAATAAGGAACGAGATGAACGAGTTTGAAAAACAGAAAAAAGGACTTGCTGGAGAAATAGAGGAGTTAAAAAGAGAAAAGGAAAATATTTTTGATGAAGTGTTAAAATTGAGGAAAGAGAAAGAAAAACTAACTTCACAGATAGAAGAGGATAAGCAGGAACTTGAGCAGCTAAAAGTTAATGCTGAAATGATACTTGAAAATTTCAACGGAAAGGAACAGGAGAGAAAACAACTTTTACTCGAACTCGAAAAAATAAATAATCAAAAAAATGAACTGGATAGAGAAATCGAAGCAAAAAATTTGAAAATAGAAGAGTTGAAAAAGGTACTGCTGGAGTTCGAACAAGAGTTAAGTCAAAAGGAAAAAGAATGCCAGATAAAAGAAAAAGAATTGAAAGAATTGCTCGATGAAAATGAAAACAGACTTCAACTTTCAAAAAAAGAAACTGAGCAGGTTTTAAAAGAAAAGGAGAATCTGGAAAAGATTATAGAAGAAAAGAAGAGAGAACTCAATGAATTTGAAAATAATTTTCAAAAAAGAATCAAAGAGACATCAGGTGTTATAGAAGATCTTGAAAAAGAGAAGAATCGGATCGATGAAGAGATCATAGAACTTAACAACGAACTCGTTTCTTTAAAAAATGATAAGGATGAGATAACCAGATGGTTGCTTGAAAAGGAAAAAGAATCAAAAGAGATAGGAAATAGGATAAAACAGGAAAATGAAAAACTTGAAGAGATACAGAACACGCTTAAAATGTCGATGATGGATATCGAAGATCTTCAGTTACAAAAGGAATCTCTTGAAAATGAAATAGAATCTTTGAAGAAAGAAGAAATAAGACTGAACACAACTATAAATGAAAAGAGAATCGATCTTGGTGAACTTGAAGAAAAGATTCAAAAGATTGAAACAGATTTTCCAAATATAAGAGAATTCAAACCGGTTGAAGGAGATTCTCCGCAAATAATAGAAACCAAGATGAGTTTAAATCAACTATTAAAGATAAAGAATAAGTTGGACGAAATAATAATTTTAAGAAAAAATCAGGAAAGAAAACTGGCTGCCGTTTTAGGTCTTGAAAAAATTGAAAATATCAAAAAGAACATTGAGATGGAACTGGCTGAAAAAGAAAAACTTCTTTTGAATATGAGAAAAGAGCTCTTTACAATAAATGAGGAAATAAATGGTAAAAAGTCAGAAATCGCTAAAATAACGGAAAGCAGGCAATCTCTTCAGCAGGAATATATTGATCTTCAAGTAAAAACTGAGAATCTTAAAAAAGAGTTTACCGAAACAACACAAAAGATGATCAAAATTGCTGGAATAGAAAAACAGATGCAAAAACAGTATGAGCAGATAAAAAATGAAATCGAAAAGATGAAAGGTATGTATGAACAGATTAAGAAAGAAGTTGAAATCTCAAAAGTTGAAAAAGAAAAATATGATTTGGAAAAAGAAAAGACTTTGAATGAGATTGAAGAAAAAAAGCAGCAGTTGAAGATCTTACATGAAAAAATAGAACTTGCAAAAGATAATGAATCTCTATACCAAAAGGATCTATCTGTCGAAATCAATAAAAAGGATGAAACCATAAAAGATTTAAAAATGAAGATCGAAAATCTCATTAAGGAAAATAACAGGTTAAAACATGAAGTTTCTTCAAAGAAAGTTGATTATGAACAAAAAGATAATGTGATCAAAAATCTTGAAGAAGAGATTAAAAAATTGAATGAGGAAAAGGATAGGATGAGTGAGACCTTACAGGAAAAGATGCAACATGAAATTTCTGGGGAAAGAAAGACTGAAGAACATAGAATACCGGATATCTCTAAGAAAGAAAAAGAGGATATGGAAAAAGAAAAGATGGAAAGAGTGTCTTTAGAAAGATGGTTTGAAGAAAAAAATCAAGAGTTAGAAAAAAGAGATGAAAAAATTGAAAAGGAAACTTTTGGAGATATATTCTTTGGATAAAAATGATTTACGCTTTAATACCTGCTAAAAGTGAAAGCAGAAGGGTTAAAAATAAAAATTTTGTGAGGATTTCAGGAAAAACTCTTTTTGAAATAACCTTAGATTTTGCCATTGAATCTGAAATTTTTGATAAAATTATAGTTTCTTCAGACAAAAGGATGGGCTCTTTAATGCATTCAAAAGTCGTTTTTGATTTAAGGCCTAAACGACTCGCAAAAGCGACTACTACTATGGATCTATTGATTTTATATATGATCAAAAAATATAAAATGAAAAATGATGATGTTATAATTTTACTTCAACCGACATCACCTTTGAGAAGCAAAAATGATTTAAAAGAAGCTCTATTTTTGTTTTCAGAAAAGAAAAAAACTGTAATCTCTGTAGAAAAAATTGAAAACAAAGAACACATGTTCTTTTCATCGGAAGATGGTTTAATTCTAATTCCTTACAAAAATATATATAGGCAGAACGGTGCATTTTATATATTTAATGTAAAAGATTTTTTAAAGAATAGAAAGATTCCAGTAGATTTTGAGCCTTACCAGATGGAAAGAGTTAATTCTATTGACATAGATGAGTATTTGGATTATATAATATCTTTACTTGTAATATAAATAAAGGAGGATTTTCATGAGTGTTCTACTTCAAAAGGTTAAAGATAAAAAATCTGTAATCTCGGTAGTTGGTCTTGGTTATGTTGGTTTACCGCTTGCTGTTGAATTCGCAAAAGCAGGTTTTTTTGTTTATGGAATAGATCTATTGAGAGAGAAAGTTGAACTTTTAAAAAAGGGCGAGTCGTATATTCTTGATGTTGATAATAAAGATGTTAAAGATGTTGTTAACAAAAGATTTTTACCCACTACCGATTATTCTGTTGTAAAAAAATCTGATTGTGTTTTGATAGCCGTTCCGACTCCACTTCAAAAAAGTAAAGATCCAGATGTATCATATATCACCGGTGCAATGGATGAGATAGTTAAATATCTTCATAAAGATATGCTTATAGTTCTGGAATCTACTACCTACCCAGGAACTACAAGAGAACTTATTGCTGAAAGAGTTTCAAATTTTGGTTATAAAGTGGGAAAAGATTTTTTTGTTGCATTTTCTCCAGAAAGGGTTGATCCAGGTAATCCCAGATACAATACAAAAAATACTCCAAAAGTTGTTGGAGGAATAACTGATAAAGATACACTGATCACAAAAATGTTGTATGAACAGGTTATAGAGAAGGTGATAACGGTTAATTCCCCTGAGGAAGCTGAAATGGTGAAATTACTGGAAAATACGTTCAGAGCAGTGAATATAGGACTTGTAAACGAACTTGCAATCATGTGTCATAGGATGGGAATAGATATCTGGAATGTAATAGAGGCAGCATCTTCAAAACCTTTTGGTTTTATGCCATTTTATCCAGGACCTGGAATCGGTGGTCATTGTATACCTCTCGATCCTATGTATCTTTCCTGGAAAGCAAAGATGTATGATTACTACAACAGATTTATTGAACTTGCTTCAGATGTAAATTCAAACATGCCGAGATTTGTTTTGAATAAGGTTACAGAGATTTTAAATAAATATAAAAAAACACTAAATGGTTCAAAAATTTTGTTGATGGGGATAACTTATAAAAAAGATATTGATGACCTAAGAGAATCGCCTGCTCTTGAGGTATACCATCTGTTGAAAGAGATGGGAGCTTTGGTAACGGTTTATGATCCAATGGTTAACAGTTTTATAGACGAAAAGGGTGAACATAAGAAGGTAAAAGTTTTAAAGAGTATTAAAGAGAATGAAATAAGAAAATTTGATTGTGTTATTCTTCTGACAGACCACTCTTCTTTTGATTATGAAATGGTTGCAAAAAATGCAAAGATCATATTTGATACGAGAAATGGTTTTAAAAAGGTTAAGAGCAAGAATATCATTAAACTTTAAGGAGTTTTTATGCCGGAGAGGGTTATAGAAGAGGAAGGAAAAGAGTTAAAGACATATTTTTTTCTTTTACTCGAGAATAAAATTTTGTTTTTAACAACATTTTTTATTGTGATCGTTCTTGTTTTTTTGATAACGAAAATTACAAAACCAACCTATCAATCTACTTCACTGATACTAATTGAAACAAGTGATAAAGGACTTTCATTTTTACCTATAAGGGATCTAAATCCAAGACAAACTGTTATAAATAACCACATAGAAATGGTTCAATCCAGAACTCTTTTTGAAAGAGTCGAAAATGTTATATCAAACAGTGGTTATCTTGACTCTCTTTATATAGGTAAATTTAAAGAAAAAGAAGCAAGGATATCATATCTCAAAAAAAATCTCACAGTGATCCCGGTTAAGGATACTGATATTTTGAAAATAATCTATAATGATAAGAGTCCAGAGGATGCTTTCTATATAACAAAAATCATAGTTGAGCAGTATTACAATATTAACCTTGAAATGACTAGGGGAGAATTGAGTGAGGTGAGAAAATTTCTCGAAGAACAGTTAACTAAAATAGAAAATGATCTACAAATAAATGAAGAAAATTTAAAAAAGTTTAAAGAGAATAATTCTATTATCGAACTCACCGAAGAGACCTCAAAACTTGTTGATATGATATCAAATTTTGAAGGTCAGAAAAAACAGAACTATGTTGAAAGGGAGATGCTTCTTGCAAAATTGAATTATCTAAAAGAGAACCTTTCCCAGTCGAACAAAATGATGGCTGAAGGATTTTTGAATGAACTTAATCCCTTCCTTGAAAGATCTATGAAGGAACTCGATTCTTTACAGTCATCCTATGCATATTTTCTATCACTTGGATACGACACATCACATCCGAAAATGAAGGAGATAAAGATAAGGGTTGAAAATTTGAAAAACAACATAGTGACCAACAGTAAAAAATCTTTGACTGAAAAATATTTCGCAACCAATCCTTTGGATTATTCAAAAAGTCTTATGGACGAAATCGTATCGGTTCAACTTGAAATAAAAGTTAAGGAGTCGATGATTGAAGCGTTAAACAATGTGATAAAAATTTTTGAAGATAAGATGAAAAAGATCCCATATCAGGAACTTATGCTTGCACGACTTGAAAGAAATAAAAAAGTTTCAGAGGAACTTTATCTGATGTTGAAAGGAAAATTTGAAGAGGCAAAAGTGGCAGAAGCTGGTAAACTTGGTTCTGTAAAGATAATAGATAAACCTGTGTTGAATAAAAATCCAGTTTTACCAAAGAAAAACAGAAATTATCTTTTTGGATTCTTTCTTGCCATAATACTGGGAATAGGTGCAGTGTTTATTAAAGAATATATAGACGATTCTGTAAAGGATATAGATGAAATTGAAAGAGAATTAAAAGTTAATATAATTGGTAATATCCCTTTGATTAAACTCAAAAATGGGAAAACGATGGTTAGTGAAAGGAGTAAACTTTTAACTGAAGTTCCAGAAAATTCACCGATTGTTGAATCGTATAAAATTCTTCGAACAAACCTTTTATATCTTTCCGAAGGAACAAAAACTCCCCAAATAATCGTTGTATCATCAGCCACAAAAGGTGAAGGGAAATCAACTACCGCATCAAACCTTAGCATCGTTTTAGCACAACTGGACAAAAAGGTTCTTTTGATAGATGGAGATTTGAGAAGACCTGTGATCGATAAAATGTTTAATTTAAGTTTTGATAAAGGTTTTACAAACATACTGAAAGGGGAAACAAGTGTTGAAAAGGTTATATATCCAAGTGGAATTGAGAATCTATGGATAATACCTTATGGTGAAAGGACATCTCATTCAACTGAACTACTTGAAGGGAAATTGACAAGAAAAATTTTTGAACAGTTAAAAGGGATGTTTGATTTTATCATAGTTGATACTTCTCCGATACTTTCGGTTGCAGACCCTACAATAATTTCAAGGTTATCGGATGGTTTACTCTGGGTTGTTCAATTTAAAAAAGCGAAAAAAAGAGAGTTACACTATACAAAAAAATTGTTGAAAAATCTTAATATACCATTAGTTGGTTTTGTTTTTAACAATGTTAACACCGAAAGTTTCTATGGGAAATATTACTATTATCATTATTATTATCATTATCATACAAAAGAAGGTGAAAAATGAAGATCGCTGTTTTTGGTTTGGGTTATGTTGGTATAATATCCGCTGCATGTTTGGCAGAGCAGGGATACAAAGTTATAGGGGTTGAGATAAACGATATAAAAATCTCTGAAGTCAACAATGGAAGATCCCCTATAGTTGAACCCTATATCAATGAGATAGTATCAAAAGTTGTAAAAGCCGGGAATCTTGAGGCAACAGATGATTTTGAGTATGCGGTTAAGAATACCAATATCGCATTGATCTGTGTAGGAACTCCGTCTTCAGAAACTGGAGAGGTTGATCTTTCATACATTTTTAAAACTGCCCAACAGATAGGTGATGCTTTGAGGAAAAAGGAAAATTTTGAAAGAGAGTACCTTATACTCATAAGGTCAACATCGATGCCCGGAACCGTTGATAAGTATGCCGAGATAGTCCAGAGTATAAGTGGAAAGAAAAGGAAAAAAGATTTTGATGTTCTGTCAAATCCTGAATTCTTAAGGGAAGGTAATGCTGTAAACGATTTCTATAACCCTCCTTATACTCTTATAGGTTGTGAATGTGAGGCGAGTGAAAGGATAATAAGACAGATGTATTCATTTCTTGAAGCGCCATTTATCGTAACATCTATAAAAACTGCTGAAATGCTTAAATATGTTAACAACACCTTTCATGGGTTAAAAGTTGGTTTCGCTAATGAAATCGCAAGAATATGTAAAAAGAAAGGGATCGATAGCAGAGAAGTGATGGAACTTTTCCTTATGGATAGAAAACTAAATATATCTGAATATTATTTAAAACCAGGATTCGCATTCGGTGGTTCATGTTTACCGAAGGATGTAAGAGCTTTGTCTTATGAATCCAAAAGGAATGGATTATCTTTACCTATAATCGAAAATATAATGGATTCCAACGATCTTCATATCGATTGGGCTTTTGATTTAATCTTAAAAGAAAAGGTAAATAGAATTGGAGTGATGGGTATAACATTTAAAAGTGGGACAGATGATTTAAGAGAATCTCCATCGGTTGTTCTTGTTGAGAAACTTTTAGGTAAAGGTAAAAATGTTTTAATATATGATGAAAATGTAAAACTTTCAAAACTGGTTGGTTCCAATAAAGAATATATTGAAAGAGAGATAAAACATATTTCTGAAATTCTTGTAGAGGATCCACAAAAATTTCTGGATAATGTAGAACTCGTTGTTGTTGCCAATAGAGACAACTCTTACAGAGAATTGTTGAACTCATATAACAAAAAGGAACTTATAGTCGTAGATCTTGTGAACATTTTCCCTGAAAAGAAAAGTTCGAAAAACTATAAAGGGATCGGATGGTAAAAATAAACTTGATAACTGGTTGTGCTGGTTTTATTGGAACAAATCTTTCGTTATACCTGTTGAAAAGAGGAGAGAGAGTTTTAGGAATTGATAACCTTTCCTCTGGTTCACTTGAAAATTTAAAAATTTTAAAAAAGTTTAAAAATTTTGAATTTTTTAAAAAAGATGTTTCTAAAAAAATACAGATAGAATACAGGGACATAAAAAAAATTTTTCATCTTGCTTCAATGGCTTCCCCAAAATTTTATCAAAAATATCCTCTGGAAACTTTGAAAACAAATTTTATAGGAACAATGAATATGCTTGAGGTTGCAAAAAAAACTGGTTCAAAGTTTATTCTAAGTTCAACATCTGAAATATACGGAGATCCACTGGTGCACCCACAGAATGAAAATTATTGGGGGAATGTAAACCCTATAGGTGTTAGGGCTTGTTATGATGAAGGAAAAAGGGTGGCTGAAACTTTAACTTTTGAATATTATAGAAATTTTAATATTGAAGTAAAAGTTTGTAGAATATTCAACACCTATGGAGAATATATGTCAAAAGATGATGGTAGAGTTGTTTCAAATTTTATCGTCCAGGCCCTTGGAAATCGTGATATAACTGTTTATGGAGATGGGACACAAACAAGATCTTTTTGTTATATAGATGATCTTATAGAGGGTATTATAAAATTAAGCGATAGTGAACCTAACTTTACAGGCCCTGTAAACCTTGGTTCAGATGAAGAGATCAAGATTATCGATTTAGCACAAACGATTATAAAATTAACAAAATCAAAATCAAAGATAGTTTTTAAAGATTTGCCTGCTGATGACCCTGTTAAGAGAAAACCTGATCTAACACTTGCAAGGAAAGTTTTAAGATACAAGAATGGTGTTCCCATTGAATTAGGGCTCTCTAAAACGATACAATATTTTAGAGGTGTTATATGATAAGAGTTGGGCTTGTTGGATGTGGCAGAATATCTGAAAAACATTTTGAGGTATATGAAAAATTCAATGAAAGAATAAAACTTGTTGCTGTGTGCGATATAGTTTTAGAAAAAGCAAAAAGATCAGCTGAAAGGTTTGATGTACCATACTACAAAAATCTCGAAGATATGCTTTCAAATGAGGAACTTGACCTTTTATCTATCTGTACTCCTTCAGGATTACATCCGATTCATGGTATGATGGCAGCAAGAAGAAAAATAAATGTTCTAACCGAAAAACCGATGGCTGTAAATCTCAAGGATGCCGATCAACTTATAAATGAATGTAAAAAAAATAAAGTCAAACTTTTTGTTGTTAAACAGAACAGATTAAACCCAACTGTTCAACTTTTAAAAAGTGCAATTGAAAAAAACAGGTTTGAAAGAATATATTTTATAAATACAACCGTATACTGGAATAGGCCACAAGAGTATTATGAACAGGCAAAGTGGAGAGGGACATGGAAGTATGATGGTGGTGCTTTTTTGAATCAGGCATCCCATTATGTTGATCTTATGGTCTGGCTCGGTGGAGAAGTTAAAGAAGTTGTTTCAATAACTGCACGACTCGCACGAAAGATAGAAACAGAGGATACAGGTGGAGCAGTTTTAAGATATAAAAATGGAGCTTTGGGTGTTATACAGGTAACGATGCTAACCTATCCAAGAAACTATGAAGGTTCGATCACGGTTATCGGTGAAAAAGGGACAGTCAAAATCGGGGGAACAGCTCTGAACAGGATTGAAAAATGGGAATTCGAAAAATATGATGATGACGATGCTATGATTGAAAAGGTTAACTATGTTCCAAAGAATGTTTACGGTGAAGGACATTTTGCATATTATGAGAATGTTTTAAACTCACTTGAAAAGGATAGTGTGCCGTTGACTGATGGTTTAGAGGGAAGGAAATCTCTTGAACTTATTATGGCTATATATGATGCATCAAGGAAAGGAAGAAAAATCTTTTTGAAAAAGAAATGATATGAAGATTCCATTATCTGGTTTGTATTTTAAAGGTAATGAAAAAAAGTATGTGGATTTTCTGCTTAAATCTGAAAAACTCAGCATGGGGGAATATACAGAGAAATTTGAGAACATATTTAAAGATTATGTTGGTAGAAAATATGCCGTTATGGTATCATCTGGAACCGCTGGACTCTTCCTACTTTTAAAAGCAGCTGGAATTCAAAGTAACGATGAAATAATTACAACCCCTTTTTCATTCATAGCATCTGCAAATTCGATTTTGTACTGTAATGCAAGTCCGGTTTTTGTCGATATAGATGAAAAGAGTTTGTGTATTTCTCCTGATCTGATCGAAAGGAAGATAAAAAGTGATTATAAAAAAAAGGGCAAAAAAATTGTGAACAAAAAAAATGGAAAAATTTTAAAAGGTATCCTCTCGGTAGACATTCTTGGGAATCTGTGTGATTATCAAAAGATCGAAGAGTTATGTAACGATTACAATCTTTTATTGTTTGAGGATTCGTCAGAATCGCTTGGGAGTGAATTTAAAGGTAAAAAATCTGGTATTTTTGGGAGGGGGGCAGTTTTCGCTTTCTATCCGAATAAGCAGATTACAACAGGTGAAGGTGGAATGATTGTAACCGATGATAAAAAACTCTATCTTTATCTTAAAGCGTTAAGAAATCAGGGAAGGATGGAAGGTGACCCGAACTTTATACATAGATATCTTGGATACAATTTCAGGGTTAGTGATATAAATTCAGCTATTGGCTTGGCACAGATGGAAAATCTGGAAGAAATTTTAAAAAGAAGAGAGAATGTTGCGAAAAGATATATGGAGTTGTTGAATAGAATAAAGGAGATAAAGTTGCCTTCTTTGATTGAAGGGCAAAAGAATTCATGGTTTTTATTTTATATATTTGTGGATAAAAAGATTAGAAACGAGTTAATAGAATTTTTAAATAAAAGTGGAATATCTTCAAAAAGGTATTTTTATCCAATACACCTTCAACCCTTCTATAAAAAAATTTTTGGTTTTAAAAATGGAGATTTCCCTGTAACTGAAAAAATATCTGATGAACTTGTTGCTATTCCATTTTTTACTGGACTCTCTGTTATGGAGCAGAAATATGTTTATAAAAAGATTAAAGAATTTTTTGAAAGAAGATCTGTTTAAACCTAGTTATCTGAAAAGAATAATTTTTTTTGTTCTGTTTGATCTGTTTCTTTTCACATTATCATATTTTCTTTCATTCAGTATCAGATTCAGTATAACGGAGGTCTTTTTAAATTTTAAACTCTATAAAAACTTCCTTCCAATTTTTATTGTTTCCAAAATTTTTTTTCTGTTTATTTTTGATATATATTCTTTCAACTGGAGGTATTTTTCTTTTAAGGATGCTATAAAACTTGGAATCGCACTGACTTTTTCACAGTTTATTTCCTTTTACATATCTCTATTCTTTTTGAAGAATCAAATTCTTTCCTTTTTACCTAGATCGGTTTTTTTTCTTGATTATTTCTTCTCACTCTGGTTTCTTTTGACTTTGAGAAGTTTAAAAAGGTTTTTGCTCTCTTTTGAAGGTCGAAGGGAGATGGAAAAAAGGAAAAAAATTATTATCTATGGTGCAGGGGATGCTGGTGAACAGATTGTAAGGGATATGCTTTCAAGAAAAAGTGAGTACAATCCTATCCTATTCATTGATGATGATCCAAAGAAAAAAGGAAACAGGATTCATGGATTAAAGGTTGTTGGTGGGAGCGAGATTTTAAAAAGTGTAATGAAGGAGAACGATTGTTACACTGTACTGATAGCGATACCATCTCTTGATAGAGAAAATTTACAGAAGATATACAGAAATTTGGAAAAAAGTGGATGTAAAGAAATAAAAGTTCTTCCATCGGTTGATAGTATTGTTGATGGGAAAGTATCTTCAAAAGATGTACGAAATATAGACATTACAGACCTTTTGGGGAGAGAAAAGGTTTCATATGATCTTGGATTGATAGGCAGTTATCTTGATGGAGAGAATGTACTTGTTACAGGTGCTGCTGGATCGATCGGTAGTGAGATTATAAACCAGGTTGTTAAATTTAAAGCTGCAAATGTGTATGCACTTGATATAAACGAAACTGAACTTTTTTATCTTAAGGAAAGAATGAAGCAGAGATATTCAAAAGATATAAAAATAGTTCTTGCTGATATCAGGAATTTTTCAGATATGGTAAAGGTTATTGAAAAAGAAAAAATATCCATCATCTTTCATGCTGCAGCTTTAAAACATGTCCCAATATGTGAAGAATTCCCTTATGAATCTGTAAAAACAAATATTTTAGGAACTTTCAATCTAATTAAAGCATCGAAAGGGAAGGTTAAAAGATTTCTTTATATATCAACTGATAAAGCTGTTAAACCATCTTCGATAATGGGTGCTACAAAAAGGATTGGAGAAATGCTTGTTGTTTCTCAGAAAGATCCTCTGACAAAATACTTCGCTGTAAGATTTGGAAATGTTCTTGGATCAAGGGGAAGTGTTATTCCAATTTTTGAAGAACAGATAAAAAACGGGGGGCCAGTTACGGTAACAGATAAAAATATGACAAGATATTTTATGACGATTGCGGAAGCGGTAACACTTTGTCTCGAAGCAGCAGGTATTGGAGAAGGTGGGGAAACATTTATGCTCGATATGGGGAAACCCGTAAAAATAAATGATATTGCAGAGAACATTATAAGAATGTATGGTTATGTTCCCCATAAGGATATAAAGATAGTTTATACTGGAATAAGAAAAGGAGAAAAACTTTATGAGGAACTGTATAGAGAAGAGGAACAGATAGAAAAAACAAGGTTTGATAAGATCTTTAAAATTCTTTTAGTGGAGAAGTTAGAGAATGATAAAATTGAAAAAATGGTTGATGATTTCACAAATTCTGAAGGTAATGTTCGTCAAATTTTAAAATCGTATATTAAAGATTTCAAATATGAGTGAAATAGAAATTTTAGGAATTTCGGCATTGTTTCACGATTCGTCTGTAACGTACATAAAAAAAGGTAAGGTTATTGCTGCTCTTCAGGAAGAAAGGTTTTCTAAAATAAAATTTGATGAAAGGTTACCAGAGTTATCAATAGAGATTCTTAAAAAAAAGTTCGATTTTGATCCTGGAAATCTGAAAGCAATTGTTTTCTATGATAAACCGATTTTGAAATTTGAAAGAATAATTGAAAATCTGATTTATTCGACGCCGAAAAATTTTGAGTTTGCTTTCACTTCTTTACCGTTGTGGATTAAAGATAAACTTTATACTGAATCTAAATTAAGAAAATTGATTAAGGGGAATTATAAAATATTCTATGTTCCACATCATGTTTCACACATATCTTCTTCCTTCTATCCATCTGATCTTGAAAGAGCAGCATTTATGGTAAACGATGGTGTTGGAGAATGGGAAACAACAACTCTTGGAGTTGTTGATGATAAAAGCATAAAGATCCTATATTCTATAGATTATCCGCATTCTTTAGGGATGTTTTATTCAACATTTACCTATTTTACTGGATTTAAAGTTAATTCAGGTGAATACAAATTGATGGGGCTTGCCCCCTATGGTGTTCCACGGTATGTTTCTCTGATAAAAGAGAATTTGATAGATATCAAAGATGATGGATCTTACAGATTGAATTTGAAATTTTTTGATTTCCAGAATGGTTTACAGATGTGTGGGAAACAGATGGAAAAACTTTTTGGAATAAAGATTAGAAAAGAAGAACAACCTTTAAACGAAGTGTATGCAGACATTGCTGCTTCTGTTCAGAAGGTTTTAGAGGAGATTCTTATAAAAATGGCTTTAAAGTTGAAAAGTGAAACGAAAGAAAAAAACTTGATAATCGGGGGAGGGGTTGGTTTAAACTGTGTTGCGAATTCTAAAGTTTTAGAATCTTATAAACCTGAAAAATTTTTTATTCAACCTGCATCAGGGGATGCTGGTGGTTCACTTGGAGCCGCTTTGTATGTTGCGAACAGATATTATAATTTGAATATCAGGGGTTGTCAGAATTATTCTTTTCTTGGAACAGAATATTCAGATCATGAGATCGAGGAAAGTTTAAAAAGATTAAATGGTGTTTACAAAAAAATAACCAATCCTGATGTTATTGGTTGTGAAGAGATACTCAAGAAAAAAGTTGTTGGATGGTTTCAGGGGAAAATGGAGTATGGGCCAAGAGCTTTAGGAAATAGAAGTATTTTAGGTGATCCAACGGATCCTGAAATGCAAAAAATAATGAACATGAAGATTAAGTTCAGAGAATCTTTCAGGCCACTTGCACCTGCTGTTCTCGAAGATAAATATGAACTGATTTTTAAAAAGGGTTATCCCACTCATTATATGTTAACAGTATGTGAAATTAAAGATGATTTTAAAAACACTGAAGAGTTTATCACACATGATTTTAAAATTCTTAGGAAAAGTATCACACAGTTCCCATCTGTGGTCCATTCAGATTTTACTTCAAGAGTTCAACTTGTGAGCAAAGAGAGTAACCCACTGTTTTATTCGCTAATCTATAATTTTTATGAAAGGACAGGATGTCCTATGGTCATAAACACATCCTTCAATGTAAGGGGACAGCCGATAGTTGAAAATCCTGAAGATGCTTTTAAAACTTTCATCGAAACCGATATAGATGTTTTAATAATTGGTAATTTTCTGTTACGAAAAGAAGAACAGGTAAGAAAAAAGGGAGATTTTAAAATTGAAAAAAGGAATGATTGAAAGGTTAAAATCCGTTCAGGTAGTTTTAATATTTTTAATGTTAACCTTTATCTTTAGAAAATTTGGATTACTGAAAATTTTTTTCTTTTCATTAACAGTGGTTTCACTCTTATTTTTAATATTTTTACCGAAAAAATTATTTATTGCTAAAAAATTGTTGGATAAACTCTTTTTGTTTGTTGCATTTCTTTTTACAGTATTGATAGTAGTTATAATCTATTATATAATTTTTTTAATGTTTAAGCCGATACTTTACATTATGGATAAAAGGTTTTATAAGAATATAAAAAAACAAGAGAGTTCGTATTACAACAAATATGTGGAAGATGAATTTGATATTGAGGAGCCGTTCTAAATGGGATTTTTAAAAACTCTGAAATCTTTGATGAAATTTTTGTTGAAAAAGAAAAAATACTGGTTACTCCCTCTTATTATCATAATTTTACTTTTAGGTTTATTGATCTTTTTATTCACATCAACAACAATTTCTCCATTCATATACACCATCTTCTAATCTATCTCATTTGAAAATATTGGTTTAAATTTATTTTTTTTAATTTTTATCCTTTTTCCATAAACTTTTGTTGCCTGATCAGCCCTTATCCCTATTTCTGGTCTTAAAAGGATTGTATTTTCTTTTGTTAAGGTTTCACCTTTTTTTATCTCACTTTTGGAAAAAAGAGATTTTCTTATGAACTTTCTCATCCTGTCCTCGCTTTCAGTTATCTTCCTTATATCTTTACCGAGTGCTTCCTTTGTTTCATAAATCAAGTTAACCATACTTTTGAATTCACCAACATCAAGAGAA
The DNA here is from genome assembly GCA_037481815.1 of Caldifarciminota bacterium. Taxonomy (GTDB): domain Bacteria; phylum Hydrothermota; class 32-111; order 32-111; family 32-111; genus 32-111. The sequence continues at coordinate 53,249 of JBBFKX010000002.1, read as the reverse complement.
GATGAATGGTCTGGTCCTGGAAGATTTTTATCAAGCGTAAAATGTTTTTCAATAACTGTTGCCCCAAGTATGTATGCAATCGATGGAGTAAATATGGAAGTAGTGTGATCAGAAAATCCAATCGGGCAATTATATTTTTTTATCATTTTTTTTATAAATTGAAGGTTTAAAGATTCTATCTTAGCAGGGTATTCTGAAATACAATGCATAAGTATCATCTTTTTATTCAAAGGGTATACGGTTTGATAGATTCTATCGATTTCTTCTTCGTTACAGCATCCTGTTGATATCAAAACTACTTTTTTCGTTTTTGCAACTTTTATGAGAAAATCGATATTGTTTGCTTCACCTGAACCTATTTTTATAGCAGGAAGATTTAATGAGAGCAGGAAATTTAAAGAATCTTCCTCATCTGGTGTTGAAAGAAAGATTATATCATTTTTTATTGCGAAATCCTTTAATTTTATAAAATCTTCTTCAGAGAGTTCCAATCTTTTTATCATATTAAAAAAGTTCTCTGTTTTTTTGTTTTTTATTATCAACTTTTCTGTTTTATATGTTTGAAACTTTATAGCATCAGCTCCTGCCTCTTTCGCTTTAACGATAAGTTCTTTTGCTAGATTCATGTCACCGTTATGGTTAACCCCTCCTTCAGCGATGATAAAAATATCCCCCTTCTTTATTATCCTGTTTTTAATTTTTATAACCATAATTCTCCTCAACTTTTTTAATTATTTCTTTTTCATCCTTAAAATAGAGACTCATATTTGATAACTCATTAAGATTGGTTATCTCGACTAAGCTTTTTGAAGGTTGAAACTTTTTTGCTTCGGGTTCGGTTTTAAATTCGATTTCAACTATTTCAATCCCTCTGTATCTTTTGGTATATCTGTCTAAAATTGCTTTATATCCTTCAATGAAAAATTCTCCTCTTATTTTTGACAGAACTTTTTTATCACTTTTCATAAATTTGTAAATTTTTTCATCGAAATCAAGTTTTATTTCAAATTCATCCCTTTCAATTCCTTCACCTTTTTTTAGTGTAAAAAAGATATCTCTTTTATTTTCAATTCTTATTCTAACGATTTTATTTATAAATTCAGGATTTTTTTTTAAAATTTCATCAACACCTTTTATTTTTTTTAAATCCTCGGACCTATAGTATCCCTGAATTATTCTTTTCCTGTTAAAAAATGATATCTTTTTAGAATAGTTTTTATCGATAACAAGAAACCTTCTTTCAATCTCTTTTTTATACATCCTAAAATTATATATTTTAAAAAAGAATGTTCAAGTATTGAAATTGGTTTAGATAATTATATAATCAAAAGATGGAGTTTAAACTTTTTATAAAATGTATCTTTGATAGAACAGAATCCGTTGACAAAGAATTTTTTGAACAAATTTTTCATACTACCAAAATCGATGTTTATACCCTAAAACAGAAATTTATTGGAAAAGGTTGGGCTGTATTAAAAAGATCTGAAAATAAGGAAGAGTTAGAAAAGATTAAAGATTTACTGAATTCCATTAATATTAAATCTGTTGTACTTTCAGATCATGATATCTCATCTATAAAGGTTGCAGATGTGTCCACTTTTAGGTATGATGAACAGGCATATAAATTTTTTACTGAAAAAGGTGAGATAACAATCTCTAAAAATGATAGGTTGCTTTTTTTGGCTGGAATTGATAAAACAAGAATTGAAAATGTTAATTTAAAAAAACTACTGTTACAGTCAAATTTTGAATTCTACTTGTATTCCCATGAAAAAAATATACTTTTGAAATTTGAGCAGGAAAGGATAAATTATACAAATCTTAAAAATTTTTCAAAGTATTCGAAAAGTGAAAATTTTTTTAAATTTTATGAATCCTTAAAAAATTTTTCTTCGGTCTTTTATGAAGATTTGAACTACTCTGAAAATTTTGTTGAAGAACTTTTTTTTGATTTAAAAACATATTCAATGATTTCATCTTTGCTTTTTGAAGAAGGGATTTATTCTTTTGAATATGACCAAAAATATGTTGATAGAAAAAAAACGAAGGATTATAATAACCTTGTATATGATTTTAAATATAATATCTATAAACCAAATGATCTGATTTTTAAGAAAAAAAGGATCCCTGTAAACAAATTTAATCTGCTGGAAACTTTTTTTATACCTTTTGGAATAATTTTTTTTAGTTTTCTAATACTTTTCAGAATAGGTAAAATCAACCTGCTTTCCTATATTTTTCTTGGTGGGATTTTCTATTATTTTATTTCATTTGTGAAAGTTTTCAAACTTAAAGTTTTTCTTGAATCGATACCATTTTCAAAAATTGAATCGATCAGTGTTGGGATAAATGAAATAAAGGGTTTTATAACCGATGAGTATGCAATCCCATCCCCAATTTCAGGAACAAAATGTGTGTATTTTCAGTACAAAAAATTTAGAAAAGTAAAGGATAGTGAGGGAAAAACAAAATGGCAACTCGAACATATTGGAGAGTATCTGCCAGAAAAATTTATTGTACAGGATGAACACGGGAACAGGATATCTGTGAAAACAGAAAATGCCACATTCAATCTAAAGAATAAAACGGTTTATACGAAGACATTTTATAAATTTTTTTCAACAGAAGATGTTGGTGAAGTAAAATACGAAGAAGAGATTTTACCTGTTATGAGTGAAGTTTTTGTTGTTGGTTCTGTTGTGAACAAAGATTATATGAAAGAGAAAAATGAATTTATTAAAGAAAAAAAATTGGACCATGACTATATGAAAAACTTTGACCTTAACAAAGATGAGCAAATAGACAGTGATGAATGGGAGATAGCAAAAATCAGTATGGAAAAAGATTTCGATAAAAAATTAATGGAAAGAAAAGAAAATGAAAATCTTGAACTGGTATATTCTAAAGATGATAAAATACTTTTTATTTCAGATTTCAGTGAAAGAACATTCTTAAAGTATTCTAACATTTTTCTAATATCGTCTTTTATAATGGTTATTTTATTAATTATATTAATTTTTTTAATTGGAGGTTTTTAATGATTTTTATGATAATTTTTTTGTTTTTTTTGTTTTTCCTTTTGACAATTTTTATAATCCTTTACAACGATCTGATATTTTTAAAAAATAGAATATTTCAATCACTTTCAAATATTGATGTTCTTTTAAAGCAAAGGAATGATGAGTTAACAAACCTTATTGAAGTTGTAAAAGGTTATGCTTCCTATGAACAGGAAACTCTTGCAAAGGTTATCAAAATCCGAAGTGGTTATTCTGATGATATGGAAATAAGTGAAAAATCAAAATTTGATAATGCTTTAAGTAAAGAAACAAAAAAACTTTTTGCATTGGCAGAAAAATATCCAGACCTTAAAGCGAATGAAAATTTTCTGAACCTTCAAAAAAGGATAACAACGATAGAAAACCATATAGCTGATAGAAGGGAAAGTTATAATTGGTGTGTTACAAATTTCAACACAAAGATCGAACAGTTCCCTTATAATCTTATATCTTCTATTTTAGGTTTTAAAAAGTATCCTCTGTTTAAGAAATGAATTTCCCTTTTAACTGTCCACATGCGCCTGAAATATCTTTGCCTTTGCTTTTTCTGATAGATACTGCATCTTTGAGAACAGAAACCTTTTCAAAGAAATTTTTTATTTCCTTTTCTGTTGGTTCTCTGAACTCTCCACCCGTCTTGTTGTAGGGAATTAGGTTGAGTTTACAGTCGAATTCTGAAAGAAATTTTAAAAGTTGTTTTATATCCTCTTCGCTATCGTTGAATCCTGGAATGATTATATATTCAAAAGTGATCCTCTTTTTTTTGATTTCCTGATATTTTTTTAACACTTTTTTCAATGCAGAGATGCTGTTTGTTTTTGTTATGGGCATAAGATATTCTCTCTTTTCTTTTATTGCACTGTTCAAAGAAACGGCAAGTTTAACCTGTAGCGGAAATTCAATGATCCTTTCAATCCCTTCAACTATTCCCGCAGTCGAAATTGTAATCTTCCTTGCCCCGATTTTAATACCTTTTTCTTCGTTAAAAATTTTTATCGTTTCAAAAATGTTTGAAAGGTTCAAAAGAGGTTCTCCCATACCCATAAAAACTATGTTGGTAATCCTTTCAGGGTTTAAATAGTAGATTGTTGTAAACTGTTTTACAATCTCCTCAATTGAAAGATTTCTACCACTTTTTTTCCCTGTAGCACAGAATCTGCATTTTAATGGACAACCTGTTTGTGAAGATAAACAGATGGTTGTCCTTTTACCTTCTTTCATAAGAACAGTTTCAATACTCTCATTTTCTGAGAGATTGAAAAGATATTTTTTTGTTCTATCAACTTTTGAAATGAACTCTAAGAAGTTTTTAAATAAAGAGAGATCATAGATTTTTTCTAAAATCTCTCTCTCTTTTAAAGAGATATCTGTCATTTTTGTAAAATCGTTGATTTTTTTACAATATAACCATTTGTAGATCTGTTCAGCTCGAAAAGGTTTAAATCCTTTTTTTTCAAGATCTTCTTTCAACTTTGTTAAAGTATAGTTATATATAGATTCCATAAATGATAGTTTAATTGTTTTAAGCAATAAATCAATAGAAAAGAAAATTTTCTTGACTTTAAAAAGAGTTAAAATATAATATAGTTTTAATGAATCGGAGGTTAAACGATGAAAGATTTTTTTGAGATCAGATGGCATGGACGTGGTGGTCAGGGAGCAAAAACTGTTGCACTTCTTTTTGCAGATTCAGCTCTGGCTACAGGTAAATATATCCAGGCTTTTCCAGAGTATGGACCTGAAAGAATGGGAGCACCGGTTCAATCTTTTAACAGGTTGTCCGACAAAGAGATAACGATACATTCCCCGATCAAAAATCCCGATGTTGTTGTGGTTCTTGATCAATCGCTTATGGATACAGTTGATACCACTTCTGGAATGGAAGATGGTGGAATACTTATAGTTAACACTGTAAAAAAACCATCAGAGATAAGAGAGAAATATAAGATCAATAAGAATATAAAAATCTATACTGTTGATGCTTCAAAAATTTCTCTGGAAGAAATAGGTGCAAATAAACCTAACACACCCATGTTTGGGGCATTGGTTAAGGTGACAAAAATTCTTGATTTTGAAAGAATGTTAAAAGATACTGAAGAGAAATTGAAAAAGAAATTTGCAAATAAGCCCGAAGTTGTTGATGGAAACATCAAATCCATAAAAAGGGCTTATGAGGAGGTTGTTTCAGAATGAAAAAAAATTGGAAAGAAGTTGATATAGCTCTTATAGTAAAAGGTGGAACAGCGGAAGAATTCAAAACTGGTGACTGGAGATCTGAAAAACCTTTGTATAAGAGTGACAAATGTAAACAGTGTTTACAGTGCTGGCTTTTTTGTCCTGATTCATCGATTATAATAAAAGATGGAAAAATGATAGGAATAGATTATGATCACTGCAAAGGTTGTGGTATCTGTAGTAAGGTTTGTCCTTTTGATGCTATCGATATGATAAAAGAAGAGAAATGATTTATAAGGAGAAATAAAATGTCAAAAATAGTTGCAAAAACGGGTAATGAAGCTATGGCTGAAGCGATGAGACAGATAAATCCTGATGTTGTCGCTGCATATCCAATAACCCCTGCTACGGAAATAGTTCAAATATTTTCTTCCTTTGTTAATAACGGAGAAGTTGATACAGTTTTTGTTCCAACAGAATCTGAACATTCAGCGATTTCAGCCTGTGTTGGTGCATCGGCAGCTGGGGCAAGAGTTATGACAGGGACTTCATCGCAGGGACTTGCTCTTATGCATGAAATTCTATTTATAGCAGGTGGTTTAAGGTTGCCAATAGTAATATGTGAAGTCAACAGAGCATTATCCGCTCCAATAAACATACACTGTGATCATTCTGATACAATGGCTTCAAGGGATGCTGGCTGGATACAGATTTTTTCAGAAGATCCACAGGAGGCTTACGATCAAACGATTCTGGCTGTAAAAATTTCTGAAAATCTTTTTCTTCCATCGATGGTTACAACAGATGGTTTCATAATCTCCCATGCTATGCAAAGAGTTGAGATGTATGATGATGAGGAGGTAAAAAAATACCTTGGCGAACCAAAGACACCGTACAATATTCTTGATGTTGATAATCCCATAACCGTCGGGCCTCTTGCTTTACAGGATTATTATATGGAAGTGAAGGTCCAGCAGGCAAACTTTATAAGAGAATCTAAAACTAAGATAAAAGAGATTCTGAAAGATTTTAACAAAAACATGAAAAGAAATTATAATGTTGTTGAAAAATATATGATGGATGATGCTGAGTATTGTCTTGTTGCTCTTGGTTCAACAGCTGGAACGATAAGATATGTTGTTGATAAACTAAGAAAAGATGGTCATAAAGTTGGATCATTAAAAATAAGATTCTATAGACCATTCTTTGAGGAAGATATAATTGAATCTTTAAAAAATATTAAAGGTTGTGCTGTTTTTGATAGGAGTGATATGTTCTCAGGAACCGGTGGGCATCTTTTCAACGATATCAAATCTGCTTTGTATATTTCCTCATCAAAGCCAATTTTGAGAGATTATGTTTATGGCCTTGGGGGAAGGGATATTGATGTTGATGATATCGAAAAAGTTTTTTATGATATTAAAGATTTCACTGAAAAGAATGGTAAAGGTGATCCTGTCAGATATATAACTGTTAGAGAGTAGGAGTAAAAAATGGCAAATATAAAAGAGTTAGCAAGTAAAGGCAATCTGTTCACCCCGGGACATAGAGCATGTGCTGGGTGTGGGGGAACAATAATTTTAAGACTTATCGCTGCTGCGGCAGGTGAGAATACGGTTTTTGTTGGAGCAACCGGATGTATGGAGGTAGTTTCAACGATATACCCATATTCATCGTGGAAGGTTCCTTTTATGCATAACGCTTTTGAAAATTCAGCAGCAACAGCGAGTGGAATCGAAAGTGCGTACAGAGCTTTAAAGAAAAAAGGGAAGATTAACAAGGATATAAACATAATCGCTTTTGGTGGTGATGGTGGGACCTATGATATCGGTTTACAATCTTTATCAGGTGCGATGGAAAGAGGGCATAAACTTTTGTATGTGTGTTATGATAACGGTGCATATATGAACACAGGTATCCAGAGATCTTCAGCAACACCTTTTGGAGCAAACACCACCACAAGTCCTGCTGGAAAAAGTATCAAAGGAAAAATGCAACACAGAAAGGATCTTACAGAAATCATGATCGCACACAATATTCCTTATGTAGCACAGGCATCTATTTTTTATTGGAACGATTTTGTTGAAAAAGTAAAAAAAGCTTTAAAAGTTGATGGTCCATCGTTCATAGATGTTCTTTCCCCATGTCCACTTGGTTGGGGCTCAGAGCCATCTGAAACAGTTGAACTTGCAGAACTTGCTGTTTCAACACATTTCTGGAATGTTTATGAATATGAAAATGGTAAATATAAGGTGAATGTTAAGCCAAAAAGAGAGAGACCGTTAGAGGATTTCCTTTTCAGACAGCAAAGGTTTAAACACCTTAAAAATAATCCTGAACTTGTTGAGGAGTTAAGAAGATTTTTGAATGAAAAGTATCAGAACCTTTTGAAGAAAGAGGAATGTTCAAATAGATAGGAGGATTTTTGAGTTATGAAAATCTGAGCATATTTGAACAAGATTTCTGGGATATAAATAACTCATTAAACAAACTTTTAACATCGACAAACGCAACTGCACTACTTCTTGTCGACAAGGCAGGACAACTTATTACTTCTGTTGGAAATATTTCAAACCTTGACCTTGTTTCGTTTGGCTCACTTGCAGCAGCAGATTTTGCAGCAACGAGTCAACTTGCATTACTTATAGGTGAAGATGAGTTTACAGAACTTTTTCATCAGGGTAAACAGGAAAATATTTATATAACAATAATTCTATCAAGAATAATCCTCGTTGTTATTTTTGGTAAAACCACAAACCTTGGACTTATCAGAATAAGAATCAAAACAACTGTTACTGAACTCGAAAGGATTTTCAACAATATATTTGCTAAATTGAGCAGTAACACAGAAAGAATGAAAGATACTTTTAACGAAGATTTCAAAAAGGCAGCAGAAAGTGAACTTGATGATCTGTTCAAGTAAAATTGGAGGAAAAGTTGTCAGTTATTAATTACTCATCAAGAGAGATAACATTTAAGATAGTTTACTATGGAACAGGTTTAGGAGGGAAAACAACAAATTTGAAAGTGATATACAACAAGATAAGTCCAGAGACAAGAGGAAAGATGATCTCTCTTGCAACAGAGATGGACAGGACTTTGTTTTTTGATTTTTTACCTATGGATATTGGCTCAGTAAAAGGTTTTAAAACAAAATTTCAACTTTACACCGTGCCAGGGCAAATCTATTATAACGCATCAAGAAAATTGATCCTTAAAGGAGTTGATGGAATAGTATTTGTTGCTGATTCACAGATTGAAAGGTTTGAAGATAACATAGAAAGTGTTGACAATCTTCTTGAAAATCTTGCTGAGCATAACCTTAAAATAGAAGACATCCCATTTGTAATGCAGTACAACAAAAGGGATCTACCGAATATTTCATCGATAGAGGATCTACAACAGGCGTTGAATCCCTGGAATGTACCATATTTTGAAGCGGTTGCAACTCAGGGAATCGGTGTGTTTGAAACACTCAAAGCTGTTTCAAAGATGATCCTTCAAAGGTTGTGATTCATCCCTGAAACTTATTAACTATATCTTTAAGTTTTCCGATTATTTCATAAAGTTGTTGGGCACTTGAAGCCAACTCTTCTATTGAAGCTCCCTGTTGTTCTATACTTGCAGCGATCTCCTCACTTGCTGAAGCGTTTGTCTCGGAGATTTTTACCACCTCGTTTATCGTTAAACTGAACTCATCTATAATCGCTTTTACATTTTTAATTTCATTTGAGATGCTCTTATTGTTTTCGGTTATTGAAGATATGCTGTTGCTTATATTTTCAAGAACCTCGGATGTATTCATGATTACATCTTTCCCTTCGTTAAGGACAAATTCGTTTGATCTACTTTGATTTATGAGTATTTCTATTGAACTTTTGATTTCATTTATTATTCCATGTATAGCCAACGCAGATTCTTGGGATTTTTCAGCAAGTTTTCTTATCTCTTCTGCTACAACCTGAAATCCTTTTCCATACTCTCCAGCTCTTGCAGCTTCAATCGATGCGTTGAGTGATAAAATGTTTGTTCTGTTGGTTATCGATTCTATAGTGTCGGTTATTATAGATATTTTTTCCTGTTTTTCATTTATATCTTTTATTTTTTCATAAAGTTCATTCGAACTGTTTATGATTGTTTCAATCTTTTCAACAGCTTTTTTTGATAGTTCTTTTCCTGTGATTGTGACTTCGTTAATCTTTGAAGAGAATTCCTCGTTCATCTTTGTTTTATCAAAAGATGTGTTTATACTTGATTTTGTTGATTCTGTTTTCTGGAAAACCTCTTCGATTTTTTTTGCCTGTTCAGAGGAATTCTGAGAAATTTCCTGGATCGTTGAAGTGATTTCTTCCGATGAGGCGGTTAGTTCCTCAGATGAAGATGATAAAAGTTCAATGTGTTCATTTAATTGGTTTGTTATGATCGAAACATTATTTTTTATATTATAAAGAAAATCAAGAACCTTGTTGAACTCCTCGATCAACTCATTTATTTCTCTCTCTGCTTCTACGGTTATTTTACGGTTTTCTATATTACCCTTTCCCTCATTTATCTGTTTCATCTCCTGTGTTATCATCGCTATAGGATTTTTTATTCTTCTGTAAAGAAGGAGTAAAATCAGGAAAAATAGAATAAGCGAAACCGCTATTATCGCAAATGTCTGAAGGAGTATACTTATTATCGCATTTACATTTTCACCTCTTGATAAACCGACACAGAGAACACCTAAAGGTTTTCTTTCTCCGTTCATTTCATAATATATAGGTGAATAATAGACATCGATTAGAAGATTTTTGTTAAACTCTTTTAAAATCTTCAGATCTTGTATAGAATTTTTAGCGATTTCTTTTGAGATGATCATTTCATTTTTATTATCGCTCTTCAGATAGTTGAATATTTGAAGGTTTGAATCAAGAACCAGAGCAAATTTAAAGTCAGGCATTTTTAAAAAATTGTTTAATATGATTAATATACCATTTGTATCATCTCTCTGGATGTAATTTGCTGATGAAAATGAATAGTTATCCATTATACTTCTAAAATAATCCTCAGTATCTTTGTTATGATGTGAAATGTTTCTGTATTCGATAAAGAAAAGAATGATGAATAGGAAAGCAACATAAAAGGGAATAACTGTGATGATTATAGTTGTCAGTAAACTTCTTGTCCTATTTTTCTTTTTCATCTCAACTCCTTCTTTCGAGAATTCTCTTTATATCATAAGATTGTGTTGTTGGCAACTGTTGAGCGTTGATTTTTTTTAATTTCAAACTTTTTACTATAGCGAAGAAATCTTCTATATCTGTTTCATCCATATAAATAAAATCCAAGATTTTTTGTTTGTTATCTTTGTTCCTCATTCCACCAAGATTAAAAATGTCAAAACTGATATTTTCAAGTTTGTTCAAATTATTTTTTAAGGTTTTTATATTTTCAAAAAGGTATATGGAAGAGTTTTTATCAGGGATCATATCAATATGATTTATATCAATAATCTGGAGATTTACATCTTCCGGTATCATATTTTTATAGATCTGTAACATATCTAAAGGTAAAGATTCGTTGAAAAGCAAAATGTTTGAAATACCAAGATTTGGTAGCCATCCAGCGATTATCTGTCCATGGATCAACCTGTCATCTATCCTTAATATTTTCATCTTATACCTCTTTTTCCAACATCGATGATTTTTTCGAAAAGTTGTTCTCCAGTCAATTTATTCCTGTGAAGAAAAAAATCGATAACCATCGGAAGATTATACCCGAATATGAGTTTAATTGTTTCCTTTTCTGTTTTCTGTTTAATCTTTATTGCAGGAAGTGAGATTGAAGAGCCATAGAAATCTATAAATATGAAAAACTCTTTACAATCAGGATGAGTTTTTAAAATTTTTTCAAACTGCTCATAGATCTCATCGTTTGAAAGTTCTCTGTTTGAAATTGTTGAATAGTTTTGCTGATCACCGATTATACTTTCGCAGCTTTTAACTGTTTCGTATGCAAAATTGTTATGACCTGTAAAAATTCCGTATATCATTCTTCGTCCTCATCAAGTCTTGCCAGTTTTTTTGCTTTTTCCTGCATAAGTTTTATCAGTGTAGCATTGAAGACCTTGCTCGTGTCATAACCTGAAATTTTTAAAAGATGGTTAAGTGCTACAACTTCTGCTATAACTGAAATATTTTTACCTGGTAAAAGTGGTATTTTAACTAAAGGGATTTCGACTCCGAGAATGTTGGATGTTTCCTCTTTGAGTCCGACCCTTTCGATATCAGTGTCAGGTTTCCATTCTATCAGGTTTATCTCAATCTCGATTCTTTTGTGCAATCTGACACCTCTTATCCCAAATATTTTGGCTATATCGAGTATTCCGACACCTCTGACTTCCATATGATATTGGATTGACGAATCAGGTGCAATCCCTGTTCCCATTAAAATATGCTCTCCTCTTTTATAAATTTTAACAGCATCATCAGCAACGAGACGATGACCTCTATCTACAAGATCAAGAGCACACTCACTTTTCCCGATTCCACTTTTGCCTGTAAGTAAAACTCCAACACCATAAATATCTACAAGTGTTCCATGTTTTGTTATCGATTCAGCAAGTTTGCTTGAAAGGTAAAGTGAGAGTTTATTTATCGTATTGTATATAGTTTTATTACTTGTAATAACCGGGATACCTTTTTTGTTTGAAAGTATTTTTATTATTTTAGGGATATTTCTTTCAGTTACGATAAATAAAGCAGCACATCCTTTTTCAAAGATTGAGTTTAAAAAGAGCTTTCTCTTTGAACTGTTCAGGTTGTTAAAAAAATCAAGTTCTACATCACCGGCAACTATTATGGAGCTTTTTTGAATATGTTCTGTATATCCTGCAAAAGCGAGTCCAGCATTTATAACCTCTTTGCTTTTAATAAGGTTTGTCATCCCGTTGTTCCCTGACACCACTTTCAAAACTAATTCCTCTTTGTTGTCTTTAAAAAGGTCTTCTACGCTCAACTCACTTCTTTGTTTTACATTATCTGTCATGTTTTTTCTCCTCAAACTTTTTAAGCTGGGTTTTCATTTTATCAATCGCTTTATCTATCGATGTCATGAGATCGAAAGATTCATCTGAAGAAACGAATCTATGTTTTTTTACATCAACATCTATTTCGACTTTATATCTTCTTCCATTCAATTCGACCACTACATTACAATCGATTATATTATGTTCAAATTTTTCAAGGTGTTTTAAGGATTCTTCAATAAAATTTTTTATTTCTGGTGAAATTTCAAGATGTTTACCTGTAATTCTTATGTTCATAAAACCTCCTTTTGAATAATTGTATCATGTAAATATTCCTTTTTCTCTTCAGGATAATCTTTTACAAAATGTAATCCTCTCGATTCTTTTCTTTTGAGTGCTGAGTTTATTATAATTTTTGAAACTATTATCATATTTCTGACCTCAAAATATTCAACAGTATTGTAATTTTCAAGATTGAAAAATGTTTCTGATAGAATGTTTAGTTGCTCATCAGCTTCTTTTAAAGATTTTACAGTTTTTACGATTGAAACCTTCTTCCACATTATCTCTTTAAGTTTTCTTCTCAATTCGAACAAAATTTTCCTTGTTTCTTGATCTATAGGTTTTGGCTGACTGTAAAATCCTGGAACAGTGGTTTCAAAAGGTTCTTTCAATTTTTCCCTCACATCACGAAAGGCCTGATCAGCGAAAACAAGAGCTTCAAGCAATGAATTTGATGCCAATCTGTTTGCTCCATGAACTCCCGTACATGCGGCTTCACCTATTGCATAGAGGTTTTTAATAGAACTCCTTGCATTTGTATCAGTATAAATACCACCACACGAATAATGTGCTGCTGGAACAACAGGTATCGGTTCATAGGGAACATTTATGTTCATCTGTTTACACTTTTCATATATTTTGGGAAATCTTTCTTTAAATTTTTTCTCTGTGAAAGGAGAGAGGTCAAGGTAAACAAAATCTTCTCCTGAAAGTTTTAATTCATTATCTATGGCTCTTGCAACGATATCTCTTGGAGCAAGAGATTTTTTTTCGCTGTATTTATGCATGAATTGCCTGTTATCTTTCAATTTTAAAAATGCTCCTTCACCTCTCACAGCTTCGGAGATCAAAAAAGATCTCCCCATCTCTTCGGAGTTGTATAAAGCTGTAGGATGAAATTGAAAGAACTCCATGTTTGCTATTTTGGCATTTGCAAGATATGAAACCGCAATACCATCACCTGTTGCGATCATGGGATTTGTTGTAAATTTGTAAACCTGACCACATCCGCCTGTTGCGATCACCACGAACTGAGAGAAATATGGCTCTATCTCATTTTTTTCAACATCGAGAACATAAACACCCTGGCATAGGTTGTTTTCATCAACGATCAGATCACAGACAAAATGGTTGGTGAACATCAAAACATTGTTGTAGGTTTTTATATTTTCTATAAGTGTTTTTTCAATTTCATATCCCGTATAATCGCCGGCATGAACAATCCTTCTTCTTGAATGCCCACCTTCTTTACCAAGTTTAAATTTCCCATTTTCATCTATTTCAAATTTTGCTCCAAGTTCTTTGAGTTCCAGAACGAGTTTGGGACCGTTCATAACCATTATCTCAACAGCATCCTTATGTGATAGATATCTTCCCGTTTCGATAGTATCCTTTATATGAAGTTCAAAAGAATCATCTTCTCCAAAAACAGCAGCGATTCCTCCCTGAGCATAGTTTGTGTTTGAGTCCTCAATACTTTTCTTGGTTATCAAACAAACATTGTTAACATAAGGTGCAATCTTGAATGCGAAAGTTAAACCAGCGATTCCTGAACCTACAACAATAATATCAAAATTTTTCATTTTAATTTCTATAAAATTGGATTATATTGTAATCGTCAATGTAATTTGTCCAATTTTGTGGTATCTCCTCTTCCATAACATTTGTATATATAAGTTCATATTTACCAAATCCTTTTATATCCATAAAGATGAACTGCATGCCACCTTTCGAATAATAAATCCAGGAATCATAATTTTTTGATCCTTTACTCATCGGAACAAGTAATGTTTCATCCGGTGGACCATATTTTAAATATATCCTTCCTCTCGCTGAAAGATAGCCATCTTCTCCACCCGATGAAAAATTTTTTCTGACATATTTAACTTTTAAGATAAAATCTTTCAAAGATTCGAGTTTATCGTTTGTTTTATCGATATCTCTCCTTTCCCAGAAATTTAGAAGGAAATTATGTTTTGCTTTTTCATCTTTTATGGATTTGAACTGTGTTAACTCGGAAGGAGTTGCAATATAATCTATTAAAGAATAATATTTCATTTCCTCTTCTGTTAGAATATATTTGGTTTCTCTGCCTGTATAGAGGTTTGAAATTTTTTCAAAATTTGTTGATTGAAGAATTTCTTTATCATCATATTTTATTTTGACATCCAATCTATACTTTCCATCTTTAAAACCAAGAGTGTTGAAAAAGTTATTCACAACAAAATCGAAAGGAGGCGATATTTTCTTTTCACCTTTTATTGTTGTGATCAATGAATCTTTATCATTGTATATAAGGTAATCAAGAGTATATTCTTTGTTGTGTAAATTATAAATTTCAAAATACAGATAAATCAAAGGGTTCACAAGAGTAAATATTTTTGATGGATTTGGAGTAACTGAATATCCGTTTCTTGTAAATTTACCTTCAAGAGAATCTTTTTTTACGGTGTATCCTACAAGTATATTTGAAATTGTTGGTTTACTGTCAAAAGTTTCTAAAATTATCGTATCGATTTTTGAAAACTCCTTTTTTGAAAAAGAATCAACTATCAAACTTCTTATTTCATATTTTGCAGGAGAGAGGATAAAAGATGATCGATCGAGAAGGAACATTTCTCTGTTGAGTTGTTCAGATTGTGAAATATAAGATTTTGAATTCCATTCATCATATATTTCCTGTGATGTTTCAAGGTTTTTAACAAAAATTTTAAAATGTAGAATCCCGGTATTTTTTCCATCGACATTTTTATACGTGATATCCTTTGCGTAGAACTGGATATCATAAAATATTTGATGTATGTTATCTTTTGCTTTAAAAGATGTAATCGATACATCATAGTTTGCAAAAACATTTATTGAAAAAAGTGTCAAAATCAAAATTTTAAAAATTCTCATATTCACCTCAACTGTTCAAGATAATTCTGTAGAACATATTCTCCGTAGCCATTTACATCAACAAAGATAAACTGTATGTTGTTTTTGTAATAGTACCAGATCTCATATGGCTTACTATCTTTATCAAATGGATGTCTTTCAATTTCATCAGGTTTCCCATAAATTATATATATCCTTCCAAAATCTGTTCTATAACCTTTTTTGAATCCTGAAAAATTTTTATTCGAATAGTTGTACCTCTCCATAAATTCAGCATAAGAAATATTCGTTGTTATAATAGGTTCTGAAATCTGTTTTATCCAGAACCTGTTCCATTCTTCCTCTCTATTTTCTTTTGTGGATTTTTTCAGTTTATCTAATTCATCCCATTTAGCGATATAAGATAAAGCGTTTAAAATATCCTGGAATTCATTTTCCGAGTTTATGAATGAGAATTTTATAAACAGGTCTTTTGTTAGAAAATTTGTGATTTTATTATCTTCAATATATTCGATTTTCAACCTGTATTTCCCACCATAAAGTTCCTTGATTATCAAAAGGGTATCAGTTAAATTTTTAGAAGCGAACTTTTTCTTGAAAACTATCCTTTCGTTTTGATCGATTATCAAAAGATTGTAGTTTCCCTGTTTCTCATTCCTTTTAAATAATTTAGTTTCAACTTTTATCGTTTCTCCAGCGAAAAATGAACCATTTGTTCCATTTATTATTGAAAAACTTTTAAGATAGTTGCCTGTCTGTGGTATCTTTGGTATCTCGACTTTAAAAATAAAATTTTTTGATCTATCGGTTTTTTTGTCGAGAATACTTATTACCAATTTTTTTGTTTCCTCTGGAACATTTAAAGAAATGTTTTTAAATTTTATTATCAGCGTATCAATGGATGATGGGAAAGTATCATATTTTATTGTTGTATCTATTTCTTTTGAAAGTATGGGATTATCATTTCCTTTTAAAAAGGTGAATATGATGTTTATTTTTGAAAAATATCCTAAACTATCCTTTAAAAAAATTATATCCTTAGATGGGATCTCAATATTCAAATTTAAATAGGGGAAATTGGTTGAATCTATATTTATTTCAGAAACAATGATTGCGTCATCGAAAGCAGAAAAAAGGTAAATGTTTGTAAGAAACAAAATCAAAAAAATTATTTTAACTTTCATATATTATCCTTTCGGCTATTTTTATACCGTTGAGGGCAGCACCTATTCTTAGGTTGTCCGCAGTAATAACAAAATGGATTCTGTTATCTAAGAATTTATCTTTTCTTAGGCGGGAAACAAAAACAAGGTTGGTTCCAGAGACAGAGATAGGGTCGGTTTCTTTTAACAGTATCAGATATGGGGTTTTTTGAAGGACTTCAACTACCTTTTTGAAATCAATTTTTCTTTTAAACTCTACCATAACAACCTCAGTGTGAGAATTTATAACAGGAACTCTAATGGTTGTTGCAGAAACATTTAAACTCTTTTCGTTTAAAATTTTCCTTGTTTCGTTGATTATTTTATTTTCCTCTTCGCACCAATCTTGATTAAAATTCCCGATGTGTTGTATTAGGTTATTGAAAAAAACTGGTTCTCCCTTTTTATATCTACCATCTTTTTGTTCAAAGAATTTTGTCAAAGCATCTTTCCCTGCACCTGATATCGCCTGGTATGTTGAAACGTTCACGGAATGTATTTTTTCAATTGTTAACAAACTGTTTAATACCAAAACGAGTTGTATCGTAGAACAGTTTGGATTAGCTATTATTTTTGTTCTACTTTTTATCATATGAAAATTTATCTCAGGGACCACAAGGGGAATATTTTTTTTCAATCTGAAAGCTGAAGAGTTGTCTATGCAAACCGTTTTAAATTTTTTAATCTCTTCTATATATTTTGTGGATTCTTCCGCAGAAGTAGCAAAGAATGCAAGATCTATATTTTGAAAATCATCTTTATCAAACTCTTTAACAGTATGGATTTTACCTTTTACTTTAAATTTTGTTCCAGCACTTTTTTTTGAAGAAAAAAGATACAACTGTTTAAAAGGGAAATCCCTTTCTTCAACAAGTTTTAAAAATTCTCTTCCAACAAGACCTGTTGCTCCTACAAGAGCGATATTCACATTTCTATTTGATAAGTTCAAATCTTTTACCTACCTCTTTAACAATTTTTTCTTTGTAAGCCCTTTTAGTAACTATCGTGTAAGAAATTTTGTTGGTGAATATTCCAAATATATCCTTATCATATTTTGAAACTATTTCGATTATTGTTTTGATAATGTTTTTATCCTCTGAAATACCTTCTCCGATAAGTGATATTAAAGAGATATCACTGCTGATACTCAATGAGTTTGAAAAGTTTTCAACAAGAGGTAAAAGATCGTTGACTTTATCCTGGGAGATCACAAGTGAAATATTTTCCAAACTTTTTGTAATAAACAGTTCGATTTTCAAATCTTTTTCGTTTAGATCATTCAAAAATTTAACAAGACCCAAATCTCCAGTTTTCATATTAACAAGCGCGAGATCATCCTTTACGCTTATACTGTTTATACCTGGAGATTCAATGTTTTCAATGTTGGTTACCATTGTTCCTTCTCCTTCATTAAAAGATGATTTTACAACAATCGGTATTTTATATTTTTTAGCGATCTCAACGGATCTTGGATGTAAAACTTTCGAACCCAAATGTGACATCAAAAGCATCTCATCATAGGATATTTTTTTAATTATTTTTGATTCAGGGATAATCCTTGGATCAACTTTATAGACTCCATCAACATCAGTATAGATCTCACACAGATCAGCTTTCAAAAAAGCCGCTATTGCAACCGCGGTTGTATCCGAACCGCCTCTTCCAAGAGTTGTGATCTCTTTTGTAGAAGATACCCCTTGAAATCCAGCAATTATTGGTGTTATTCCATTTGATAACGCTTCAAGTAACCTTTCACCTTTTACGGTAATAATTTTAGCATCAGTGTGAGTTGATGTTGTTATGATTCCAACCTGAGAACCTGTGAAAGAGTATGCTTTTATATCAAGGGAATTCAAAGCCATCGAAAACAATGACATCGATATCCTCTCGCCTGCTGTTAATAGCATATCCATTTCTCTTTGATCGGGATTTGAGGTTAAGGATTTAGCCATCGATATAAGTTCGTTTGTTGTTTTACCCATTGCAGAAACAACAACAACAACCTTGTTTCCGGATTTAATATCCAGAGCAACTTTTTTTGCAAGATGTTTTATAAGATCTGGCGTTGCAAGAGATGTCCCGCCAAATTTTTTTACTATTAAAGCCATTTAAATTTTTAATCTTTTTATTTTTTCTATTCCTCTATAAAAATCTTTTTCGTTTAAAGTTATAGAAAATCTGATAAACCTATCACCATCTTTTCCGAAACCTATGCCGGGAGTTGTAACTATACCAGTTTTTTGTAAAAGTAATTTTGTAAAAGATAGGGAATCCATATTTTTCAAGGTTTTTGAGAAAAGGTAATAAGTTGCAACCGGTTTATGGAATTCAAAACCTTTTCTGTAAAGTTCCTGTGAAAGGATATCCATCCTTTTTTTGTAAACCTTTATGTTATCTTTTTTAATCTTTTCAAAGTTTTTTAAACCTTTAACGGCAGCTAACTGGATTGGAATAAAAACTCCAGAATCTGTGTTCGTTTTTATTTTTTTTACCGTCTCGATCATTTTTTGATTTCCAACCATAAAGCCAATCCTCCAGCCCGTCATATTGAAAATCTTCGAAAAAGAGTGAAACTCACAGGATATATCCTTGTTTTTATCTGATTCTAAAAAAGATGGGGGAGGATCATCATCAAAATATATTTCAGAATAAACATTATCGTTTAACACGAATATATTTTTTTTCGAGCACAGTTCGTATATATCGTCGTAAAATCTTTTTTGGACCTTTGTTCCCGTTGGATTGTTCGGAAAGTTTAAAAAAAGAATTTTTGTTTTTTTGTCTATCTTCTTTTTTATTTCCTCTATATCAGGTATGAATTTGTTTTCATAACTTATCCTGTATTCTATGGGAATACCACCTTTTAAAATCGTTTGATTTTTGTAAACCGGATAGCATATTGAAGGTATAAAAACTTTATCTCCTTTATTCATAAATGCTTCAAGTGAATGTGCGATACCTTCTTTTGAACCTATTAAAACTAGTATCTCTTTTTCTGGATCAACTTTCACTGAGAATCTGTTTTTAAAATATATCGAGATCTCTTTTTTTAATTCAGAAATGCCTTCATATGGGGGATATTTGTGGTATTCCGATTTTTTAACATTTTTGATCATCTCATCAACGATGATTTTTGGGGTTGGTAGATCTGGATCTCCCACACCAAAATCTATAGGATTTTTTATACTTTTTTTCATTTTATCTATTTGATCAAAAAGGTACGGTGGAAGTTTTTCAAGATTTTGAGAGAACATTTTAACTCCTTTTGATGTCTGAAAGCGAGTATAAGCCATTCTTTTTGTCCGATAAAAACTTTATGCTTTGAATAACTCCATTCGCAAAAGTTTCTCTTGATAATGCTGTATGTGATATTTCGATTGTTTCACCGTTTCCCGAGATTATCACTTTATGATAACCATATATTTCCCCAAGCCTTAAAGAATGTATCCTTATCTCATCGTTTCTTGGAAAGTTTACTGTTCCAGTTTTGTTGATGCCTCTTTTTGTAAGTTCTGATATTTTTTCTGCGATCATAAGTGCTGTTCCGCTTGGTGAGTCCTTTTTTTTGTTATGATGGTACTCAATAATTTCAATATCTCTTTTCCTGTCATTAAGAATATCTTTCATATCTTCCAGGGCGTTTAAAATCGAGTTTATACCAGTTGACATATTTGATGAGTATAGGATTGGAATGTCTTTAGAATAATTTTTCATTTTTTTTAAACTTTCTTCTGAAAGTCCGGTTGTTCCGGAGATGAAAGGAATTTTTTGGGTAAAAGAATACTCAAGAGAATTTAAAAATCCCTCTTCCGTTGAAAAATCTACAAGTATATCCATTTTGTATTTTTCAGATACTGAGAGTTCTTTTATATTCAATTTCCACTCTTCTATACCAAGAACTATTCCAAGGTCCTTTCCAATAAATTCTGAACCTGCTTTTTCAAAAGCTTCAGTCAATACAATATCATCCTCATGAAGGATCTTATAGCATAAGATGCTTCCCATCTTTCCAGCACAACCATTAACTCCAACTCTTATCATAATTTATTTATAACATAACATAGTTAAATAGTCAATACAACCCGATTATATTCTTGACTGATAAACAATCTCTGTTAAAATACATTTATGATAAATCTTGATCTAATAGTTGAACTCATAAAATCAGATCTTAAAACGAAATATAAAAATTCATTGTTGGGCTTTTTCTGGATAATTTTTGAACCTCTCTTTTTGATGATCATAATCTATATCGTTTTTAACAGGTTTATGAGATTCAACATGAAAAATTATCCACTTTTTATTCTTGCTGGAACAACTTTATGGAGATTTTTTGTCAATACAACAACACAATCCTTACAGTTATTCCACAGAAACAGAGAATTGATTTTAAAGGTTAAGATCGAAAGGTTGATTTTACCATTATCACTTGTTATTTCAAATCTTATAATAGTTTTTTTTGAATATGTGATTTACATAATTTTCTATATCGTTATAAACAAATCTTTTCCTTTTATTTCTCTGTTTTTTATTCCTTACATTATAATATTTTCATTTTTTCTTTTTGGTATATCAACAATTCTTTCCATAATTTATGTTTTTTTCAAAGATGTTAAGGCAGGATGGGAGATACTTGTTCAGGCATTATTTTTTCTATGTCCAGTATTTTACCCATTTGAACTCGTGCCATACAATTTTATTCACCTGTATCTTATAAACCCTGTTGCTGTTTATGTTATAGGGATCCAGAATATACTTTTTTATTCAAATCTACCAGATGTAACAGTTACTATAAATTCCATTTTCTTCGCAATAATTTTTGTACTTATTGGATATCTTATATTCAACATTTATGAGGATAGGATGGTTAAGAGTTTATGAAAAGTAACATTGTTATATCTTTAAAAGATGTTGCTTTAACATACTATCCCAATGTTGGTTTTTTTAAAAAGAAAAAAATTGAGGCATTAAAAAATATTTCCTTTGATGTTTCGAAAAACGAGTTTTTTTCTTTAATAGGTGCCAATGGTTCCGGGAAAACAACTCTATTATCGATAGTTTCAAAAATATTAAAACCTGATAAAGGTACAGTAAGGGTTTATGGTAAAGTTTCTCCCTTCCTTGGTCTTGGAATTGGATTCAACCCTGAGTTATCTGGTAAGGAGAACATCTTTCTTTATGGAACGATTATGGGATTTTCAAAAAAATATATAAACTCGATATACGATAAGATTCTAGAGTTTTCAGAATTGGGAAATTATGTTGATATGAAGGTAAAAGAGTATTCAACGGGGATGTATATCAGATTGGGATTTTCTGTTGCCATATTTTCAAATCCAGAGATACTCATTATAGATGAAGTACTTGCTGTTGGAGATATCCATTTTCAGAGGAAATGTCTTGAAAAAGTTGAGAATCTAAAAAATGAAGGAGTTACAATACTTTTTGTTTCACATGATATGGGACTGATCTCAAGATTTTCGGACAGGGTAGCACTTCTTGAAAATGGTGAGATCGTTGATATTGGAAATCCGGAAGATGTTGTTTCAAATTATCTTTCGAAAAAAGAGAATGATCCATCAAAAAATATAATAAGAAGAGGAAGCAGAGAGATAGAGATAGTTGAAATATTATGCGAAAACAATAGATATTCTTCTTTCGAACGAAAGGAAATATCTTTTAAGGTCAGGTATAAAAAAAATGGAAAAGTTGATAAGGGAATCTTTGGGTTTTCAATAACCGATCAATTTTCAAATGTGATATCTGGTCCAAACATCTATGATTATGAAGGGAGATATGTTGATCTCAAAGATTATGGTGAAATAAGTTTTTCTTTCAATCCAGTAAACCTGAATCCAGGTAAATATTATATTTCCATTGCATTCTATGATGTTCATAACAGATTTCCTTACGATCATATAGATTTTGCTTCTTCATTTGAGGTTGATGGAGCAAAAAAAACACATTTGGGTTTTGTAAAAATACCTGTTAAATGGAAATTATGAATTTTTCTAATTATTATAAAAAATTTGATGGTTATTTCGCTGTCAGGAGGGGGATATGAATGTTTTAATTTTGGGAAGTGGAGGTCTTCTTGGGAAATATCTTGCAGAAAATTTTAAAAGAGAATTTAAGGTCTTTGCAGTTTCACATGGGGATTTGAATATAGTGAATTATGAAAAATTTTATCTGTTTGTTAAGGAAAATAAAATTGATATATGTATTAACTGTGCAGGAATCACAAACATTTATTATTGTGAAAAAAATCCTGAAGAATCACTGAAAATAAATGCATATGCACCGAGCGAACTTGCAAAGATTTCAAAAGAACTTGGTATAAAGTTTGTTCACCTTTCTACTGGATTTGTTTTTAATGGTGAAAAAGGGGAAGAATATATTGAATCAGATTCTCCTGAACCGAAAACCGTTTACGGATTTTCTAAATTTAAAGGTGAAATATTGATTTTGGAAAACAATCCTGATGCTCTGATAATAAGAACTGATGAAATTTTTGGATATGGGAACTTTACCCCAGGTCATAATGTAATAGGATTTACGATAAAAAAGATAATCGATGGAAAAGATGTCTCTTTATATAACATACTCACTTCTCCAACATACGCCTTGGATTTATCTTTAAAGATGGAAGAATTACTGAAGAAAGACAGAACCGTTTCCGGGATTTTACATCTTGTAAACTTGGGCAAGGTTTCTTATATTGAAGTTGCTAAAATGATAAGAGATTATCTGAAAAAAAATGTAAAAATAAATATCAGAAGTGATGAACTGATTGAAAAGATTCCGAAAAATTGTGCTTTGAAAAGTATAAGATTAAATGACCTTGGAATTAAAGAAATGCCACCATTTGATGATGCTTTAAAAAGATGCATCAAAGAATTTTTATGAAGAAAAATCTTTACATAGTTCAGATAGTCAATTTTAATGGAAGTTCATTATTGAAAGATGTTTTCTTTGAATCCATCGATTCGATTTTTAAGCAAACTTATAAAAATTATATAGTTCATCTTATAGATAACTGTTCAAACGATTCTTCAGTTGAAGATGTTCATAGATTGTTTCCTGCAGTTAAAGTTACAAGAGTCAACAAAAATTTTGGTTATGTTTCACACAATTTTGGATTAAATTATTTCTTCTATTCTGGTGCTGATATACTTCTTGTGATGAACAACGATATCATTTTGGATAAAGATTTTTTGGAAAACTTTGACAGGATCTTTTTAAATGAGGATATCGGAGCAGCGATTCCCCTTATAAAATTTAATGGTAAAAGGGATATAATAAACTCGACAGGACTGGTATTGAATCTTGCAGGTTTTGCTAAAAATCGAGATTATGGTTTAAACGATGATGTAGAATTTTCCAGAGATTCAAACATCCTTTTAACAGGTGGTTGTTTTGGAATAAAAAAGGAAGTTTTAAATAAAACAGGACTTTTTGATTTTTCTTATTCGTCCTTTTATGAAGATGCTGATCTTTCGATGAGAATTTTAACTGAAACAGATTTCAAAATTGGGTTTGTCAGGGATGCGGTATGTTATCATGAGTACTCTGGAAGTTTTAAAAATTTTTCAAAGAGAAAAGAATTTTTAATTTTAAAAAATCAGTACTATTTTCTATTGAAATTTTTATCTTTTAAAAATCTTTTGTTAACAAAAATGTTTTTTCTTAAAACAAGATTTTTAAAAAAAAATCTTCTACATTTGAAAATATTATTTTCATTGTTGATAGAGTTTCCAAAAATTCTTTTTATCAGATTTAAAAGAAAATTTTTGCTAAATGCAAGAAGGGTTGAAGATTTCCTCGATAAGAGTTTTAATCCTTTCCCAATCGAAGAGGTGTTTTACGAAAAGGTAAAAGTGGTTTCAAGTTTTAACGAAATACCAAATTTAAAAAATTCTATCACTTTTGGAATAGATGATCTTTACATCGGAAAGGGCTTTTCTTTTCTTGATAAAAATTTTCCTGTTGGAAGATTCGTGTCAAAAGAAGGTGAGATTTTTTTGGAGAGTGATGAGGATTGTGAGTATTTGATCGTTTATTATCCTGAAGATAAAGAGATTTTAATAAAACACAATGACACAGAAATCTTATCAAAAAAATCTCCTTTTTATTTCAAAGTCGTAAAAGGGAAATTACATTTAAAGATTGAAACAAAGGAAAAAATAAAAATTACATACATAGGCAAAAAGAATGGCTAAAAAATTTTTACTAGTTTTTAACAGGTTTTTCCCTGTTGTTTCAGGTTCAGAAGTGTATTCAAAACAAATTTTTGATTTCCTTAAAGAAAAAGGTTTTGATGTTGATGTTTATACTTTAAAGGTATCAGATGATTCTTATGAAAAAAATGATAAAATGTTAGAAACCGAGGAAAATTTTTATGGTTCTTTGATAAAAAGGTTTTTTCTTATAAATTTCCCATATAAGAACAGGATAATGGAATATTTTGAAGAGATGGGCCTTTTAAAATATTACACTTTGAATTTTAAAATTTTATCCCCATCCTTAGTATTAAATCTTAAAAAAAATGTAAAAAAGTATGATATCATCATAACAGGTTTTCTTCCTTTTTCATCGATAGTTTACCCTGCACTTTTTTATTCTAAAAAATATGGTAGAAAAACAGTTTTTATACCTTTAATCCATTCGACATTACCTCATACCGAAAGGTTTTCATATGAGTTTTTTCATCCTTATTATAAAAGTTTATATGAACTTTCTGATATTTTGATCTGTCTGAACTCCTATGAGAGAGATTATTTGGAAAAATTTGGAAAAAAAGTTTTTCAATTGAACTCTTACATTAACATTCCTGAAAAAACCTCAAAAGGTGGAAATGGTATTTTCAATATTCTCTCTATTGGAAGGCAGAATTATGAAAAAGGGATAGAAACGAGTTTGAAAGCAACAAAAATGTTATATTCTGAATTTAAAAATATAAGATTCACAATCGTAGGGAAGATCGATAAAAAATATTTTAGAAGTTTAAATGAAGATTTTATAATTTACTATCCCCATGTATCAGAAAAAAAGAAAGAGGAACTCTTTTTAAACACTGATGTTTTCCTTTTACCTTCGATAGCCGAATCGTTTGGTATCGTGAGTGTTGAAGCACACTCCTATGGTATCCCTACAATTAACTCATACTGCTGGGGGTCATGCTATATTGTGAAAAATGGATTCAATGGCTTCCTTGTTCCTTTTCAGGATTATATTTTGACTTACAATTATCTCAAGCAGTTATACCTTGATAAAAACCTAAAAGAAAATTTATCCTATAATGCAAGATTAACTTCATTAAAAGGTAGTAAAGCAGTTGAAGGATATAAAGATGGACCTTTTGACAAAAATAGGTTCGTAATACAGTTTGAAAAAATTCTGGAGTATTTGTTATGAAAATTTTACACTATATAGATGAGTTCAAAGATGATGGTGGTTCATCGCTGTTTGTAAAAGAATTAGCTCTTGATGATGAAAAAATTTTAACATCATTTACAGGAGTGAATGATAGAAGAATTTTGATAGTTAAAAAAGATAAAAATTTTTTAAATGATGAAGATTTTTTCAATAAGATTGGAAATGAAGATTTTGATTTACTGTTGCTTCATTCATTGAAATTCATTACCCCAAAAATTTTAAATGTAGTCAAAAAGAAAAATATAAAAATTGGTTTTGTCTCTCATGATTATTACTCTATCTGTGAAAGAGTGGTTCTTATAAACAACAGAAAAATGTTATGCTCCGGACCTTATGGAAGAAACTGCATCTATTGCTATATGGATAAATATCCTTTTCTTCCAATCACAAGACAGATAAGAGATCTTCTATTCCCATTTTTAGCATTGTTTATGAAAAGGTTGAACTGGTATAAAAATCGAAAAAAATTTTTTGACGAAATTTTTTTATACATCGATAAAATTATTTACCCTTCAAAAAAATCTTTTGAAATAACGAACAGATTTTTGAATTTAAATGATAAAAGTGTTGTTTTAAAAAATTTTCAAAAGGATATTTTATGTAAAAAAAGGGAAAAGGAAGAATACCCTGTTTTTGCTTTTATCGGTCATTCAGCTTACCATAAAGGGTTACATACGGTTTTAAAATCTTTTAAACTTATAAAAGATGGAAATATAAAACTACTTTTATGGGGTGATGTTAAAAATAAAGTTAAAGATAAAAGGATATCAGTTAAAGGTAAATTCGAAAGTGAGAAAATCGATCAGGTTTTAGCCAGTTTTGATGTTCTCATATTCCCTTCTATCTGGCCAGAGACATCTGGTAGAGTGATCTTTGAGGCGGCAAAATGTGGTAAAATTATAATAGCTTCAAATTTGACACCTGCTAAAGAGTTGTTGAAAGATTATAAAAAATTGTACATATTTGAAAACAACAATCATATGGCTTTGAAATCTTTAATCGAAAAAGTTGTAAATGATTGGAAGAAAATTTATCCTGATTTTAAATATGATAGATTGGATTCAGTTGAAACCTATAGAAAAAAATTAAAGGAGGTGTTCTTTGATAATCAAAACTGAATATTTAAAGATAAAAACAAAAAAACGAAAAGATATAGTTCATATAACCGATTTGGTTGAAAAGATTGTAAAGGATAGTAAAGTTAAAGAAGGTTTTGTTCTTGTATCAAGTATGCATATCACATCAGGTATTCTTGTTAACGATTATGAGGAAGGGTTGTGGCAGGACATTTTTGAGTGGCTTGAGAAACTTGCACCCGAAAGAAGAGATTATAAACATCATAATACTGGTGAAGATAATGGTGATGCACATCTTAAAAGAATCCTGATCAACCATCAGGTTATTATTCCGATAACAGATTCAAAACTTGATCTTGGTGTTTGGGAAAGAATTTTTTATTTTGAATTTGATGGGATGAGAGAAAAGAGAATAATATTAAAGGTTTTTGGAGAATAGTTTACCTGTAAAAAGTTATCTCAACCCTTCTATTTTTTAACCTGTTCTCTTTTGTTTCATTGTCAAAAAGATTCATCGTTTCTCCAAAACCTTTAATAGATATTCTCTCCTGTTCAATACCTCTCTCCAATAAATATTCCCTAACCGTCTCGCATCTTTTCTCTGACAATTTTAGATTATCCTCTGCTTTCCCGGAATCATCTGTAAAGGAACATATTCTGATTTTTAATGTTGGATAATCGTTCAAAATATTTACAATTTTATCGAGTTCAGTAAAAGAATTTTTATCAAGAATCGACCCATTTTTTAAGAATAGGGTGTTGAAGGATTTTGTAACATTGTCTTTCAATACAAATATTGAAGGAAAAGTATCACAAGTTTCGGATAAATTTATCTCTCTTTTCAATGGCATGTAATTCCCATAAGGATAGATTTCAAGAGTACAGAGACCAACAAAACCTTTTATTTTAAATGTACCGGTTAATGAATCATAGTAACATTCGTAATAGTTTTTACAATTCCTTGCATCAAAATAGAATGAAATGGGACTATTGTTTTCAAAGTCCAGAATTTTGCCTTTAATTTCAACTTTTTTGGATACCGGTTTTAATTGAAAAATTTTTACCACTGTTGAATCTTTTACTATATTTATGTTATCCTCTAAAGGATTCATTTCATCTGCTAATATTTTAACTTTATAATTTCCTTCTTTTAATTTTATTTTACGATTTCCATCTTCAACAAAAAATTTTTCTTTACCTATAAAAATCAGAGCATCCACTTCGATGTTATCTTCCTCGGAAAAAACATTTGCAACCAGAAAACCTTCATTACCTCTCAAATTAAAAAAATTCGTTAGGGAAGAAGAATTAGAAAAATTAGGAAAAATTGAAATCAAACAATTCCCTCCAAAACCGGAAAAACCTTTATTTAATTCTATCTTCCCCAACCCCTTCCCGAAAACAAGTGAGGAAAAGATCAAAAAGAAAATGAGCAGAATTTTAACTTTCTTTTTCATCTAAAAAAATTATATAAAATTTTTTTATTTTGTCAATACCTTATTTTTATTTTACGAAAATTTTTTAATTTTTTCATAAAAACTAAAAAAATGTTGACAAAAAGGATTATTTTAATATAATACCTTTAAAATTTTAACGAAGTGAGGTGATGTTAATGCCAGGAGTTAAAGTAAGAGAAGGTGAATCTTTTGATGCTGCTTTAAAAAGATTTAAAAGATTGTGTGAAAAAGCAGGAATTTTAAGTGAAATAAAGAAACATCAGTTTTATGAAAAACCAAGTGAAATAAAGAAAAGAGAAAGAATTCAGGCAATAAGGAAGAGTTATCGCTCAAACATTATGAAGGATTAAATTATTGATGAACATAGTCGATATAGTATCATCGACTTTAATCCTCATAAGTTCTGTTTTAGGTTTTTTTAGAGGAATTTTGACACCATTTGGTTACATATTCGCTTTAATTTTATCTTTCTTTTTAACTTTAAAAAATTTTGTTTTATTTTCAAACTTTCTGGTTAAATTTATTAAACTTGAGGGAAATCTTTTAAAATTTCTTTCATTTTTTATACTTCTTTTAATTATTTTTTCTTTGATAATACTTTTTGTTTTACTTCTTGTGAATATTTTGAAAAAAACACCTGTTGTTATCTTTGATAAAATTATGGGAATTATCGTTTGGGGTTTTTTGACTTTTCTTATAGTTGGTGGTATTTTAAATTTTTTAAACTCTTTTGTTTTGACTAAAAATTTCCGAAATTATTTTGAAGAAAGTTTAACTTTAAAATATTATAAAATCTTAATTGATACTGAAATTTTTAAGAATGTCAGAAAATTTTAGGGAAAGGGAAAAGTTAGAATTAAATATTGTACTTGAAGAATATAAAAAACATTCCCTTTTAAAATCCACAAAGAAAAAATTTTATGAATTATCATATTTATCAAATACAGATGAGTATTTAAATTTCAAACAAAATGTTCTTATATACAGTCAAAAAATTTTCCCGAATCTTTCCTTTAATGGATTCTCAAATATTGATGATATAAGTTTGAGGTTGAAAAACCTTAATGGACATATAGTTGAGCAAGATCTTCTCGAGATTAAAAATTCTATCGATTATTCGATAAAATTTCTAAAACTCGATAAAAATTACTTTTATTCATTTTTTGATTTTCAGTTCGATATTCAAAAAATTTTTTCGTTCAAAGATAAACTTGAAAAAATTGTTAACAACGATGGAAAGATAAGAGATGATGCCTCAACGAATCTTTTACAGATAAGAAAAAATATTAATATTTTGATATCATCTCAGGATAAGGTTATCTCAAAAATTCTAAAGAAATATGAACAGTATTTGAGTGATAGTAACATAACGATTGTTGACAACAGAATAGTGTTACAGGTTGATGTCCACGAAAAGAACAGAATTAAAGGTGTTTTCCATTCCTATTCAAACACTAAGAAAACAGTTTTTATTGAACCTGAAGAACTGGTATTTTTGAATAACAGGTTGAACGAATTGAAAGAGGAAGAGCGTCTTGAGATAGCAAAAATTCTTGAAGATTTAAAAGAAGGAATTGTTTCAGACATTTCATTATTTTCTATTTTTTCAAAGTTTATCCCTGATATTGATTTTATAAATTCTATAGTTATTTTTATGAATGAATATGAGGCAAATTTTGTTGAGATCGCTGATGAAATCGATCTGATAAGGGTTTACCATCCAATAATAAAAAAAGTTAAAAAAAATGAAGCAAAACCTGTTAACATAAAAGTGGAGAATGGGAAATCTCTTTTGATAACCGGTCCGAATATGGGAGGGAAAACTGCTGTTTTGAAAACAATAGGCATCTCGGTTATCCTTACAAAACTTGGTCTTCCAGTATGTGCAAGCGAATATTCAAAAATCAGATTGTTTGAAAAAATTTTTTGTGATATAGGAGATGATCAATCACTTGAAGAGGGAGTTTCTACATTTGCATCCCATCTTATAAACTACAAAAGGATAGTTGAAAATTGTGATGAAAACTCTTTAATACTTCTTGATGAGATAGGTACTGGAACATCTATAAAAGAGGGAACATCTTTTGCAATTTCATTGGTCAGTGATTTTCTTGAAAAGAATTCAACGGTTATTTTTACAACACACTATGATCCGATAAAAGAATTTGCATTAAAAAATGAAAAAATTATGTGTTCTGCTATGAAATACGATTTTGAAAAAAATACTCCATATTTTGAACTTGAATATGGAACCGTGGGTCAATCGGGGATGTTTTCTCTTTTGAAAAAATACAATTTTCCAGAAAAGATAATTCAGGAGAGTTATAGGATTGTTGGAAAAGATTTTCTTGATTATTCAGAACTGATAAAAGAGTATCAGAAAAAAATTGAGTTGTTAGAAAAAGAAAAGGAAAAGTTGGAACTGTTAAAAAAGAGCCAACAAAAAATTGAGGAGATTACAAGAAAAGAGCTGGAAGATTATTTGAGCAAAAAGAATTCTCTTGAAAAAGAATATAGAACAAAAATCAATCAGGAAATAGATACTATAAGGAGTAAGTTTGAAAGGGTGGTTAAAGAATTGTATAACAAAAAAGATAAGGATGAAAATAAAAATATAATAAAAGATTTTAGAAAATTTCTTGAAGAAAAAGTTGTTTTAAAAGAAGATGATTTTAAACCTCACATTGAAAAAAATCTTAAAATTAAGATTGGAGATTTTGTTCAACTGAAAGATAGAGTTGAAGGTTTTGTAAAAAGTATAGAGAAAGACAAAGTGACTCTTGATGTTAATGGAGTTATTTTAAAAACGAATATAGAAAATATTGTTAACAGAGTTGAGAGAAAGGGTGGTGTAGAAAAAAAATTTTATATAGGAGAAGAGATAACTGATGAGTTGGATTTGAGGGGAAAGTATGTTAATGAAGCTTTGGAAGAGGTTGAAAATTACATTCTAAAAGCATCGGTTGCAGGGCTTAAAAGAGTGAGAATAATACATGGCCATGGAAAAGGGATATTAAAGGAGAACATAAGGGAATTTTTTAAAAAGGTAAAATTTATAAAAAAATATTATCCGGCTCCAATCGAAGAGGGGGGAGATGGAGTAACGATTGTTGAGTTTGAGTAGATTTTTGTTGAAATTTTTATTTAAAGGTCTATAATAAATTTAAACTTAAAAGGAGGGAGTGTGAAAAAATTAGTACTTTTCTTTTTACTTTTATCTTTTTTCATTTATCTTTTCCCATTTGATCCAACAGGTGCTAACAGTGAAAATGTTAATATAAAAAGTATTAGCATCAATGAAACTGTAATAGATACATTGAATTATAATAGAACAAATTCAAATGGACTTGAGTTTGATGGAAGATATTTTTATTTAGCGAACACCTATTCCAATCCTGCGAAAGTTTATAGAATAGATTATATTTATGGAACAATAGATTCCTTTACGATGGCAACTACAGGATACATATTCGGAATAGGAATAGTGGGAGAAAGATTATATATTTCAGATTGGACGAATGGAAGTATTCACAAAATTGAAAAGAATGGAACCCATGTTACTACTTTCATTTCTCCTGGAGGAGTAAACACAAGAGGTGTTACATCTGACGGGCGAAATCTTTATATAGCATCCACTGCTGGTTATATTTTTGTAACAGATACTTTGATTCACATTATTGATACAATACACATTT
Organism: Caldifarciminota bacterium; assembly: GCA_037481815.1. Lineage (GTDB taxonomy): Bacteria > Hydrothermota > 32-111 > 32-111 > 32-111 > 32-111. The sequence continues at coordinate 20,982 of JBBFKX010000002.1, read as the reverse complement.
CATCTGTTATCGGTTGGCCAATGGATATGGCTTATTGTGGAAAAGATTCAACTCTATGGGTTCTTGATAATATTACAGAGTATGTAAAACAACTTGATATTTCTGTTGATCCACCAATTATTCTTGATAGTTTTCCTAATCCGGATATGTCAAATTATGGAGAAGGTGTTGCTTTTGATGGGAATGATCTCTGGATTAGCACATATTATGGAACCAGTGCTTACAGATTTGATCTTGGATTTGCCAAAACAAGGATTGCGTATTTTGAAAACCATGCTCCATGGGGGTCAACCTCAAATGAAGATGTTTTTTATAAGTATAATATAGCTTTCCATCATTTTAATGAAAGCGAGATTGGTCTTGTTGACCTTTCAAGATTTCAAAAATGTATATTTGCTTCACAACAGGAGAGAAGTTTTTATGAAGCGATTTCAAACAACAGAACAAAATATGAAGATTGGGTTAACAACGGTGGTATATTACAGATAAATGGAGCAACCTATAGTTCTTATGATTGGAGTGGTGTTGAAATGCCTTTTGGATTTACGATGGCTTCAAGATCTACTGATTCAGTAGCGATATTAAATGGTTGGCATCCTCTTTTAAATGAGTTTTCTAAGGAAGATTCAACGACACTTGTTAATTGGAATTCTGTTTCTCATGGGGGGCTGATAAATTTACCAGAAAATTCTTATGTTGTTTTGTTATCTGCTGATTCAATAGATACTCTACTTTTAATTTCAAGACAAAATAAGGGAGGAATAATAGCAACCACAATGACTATTGAATATGCGTATTATAATGTATTGTCAGAAATATTGGAAAATATTGATATGTATTGGATATATGGCAATTCTCCAAATATACTCTGGGCTGTTGCTGATGATAATTCACCAAACATAATAAAACAGATAGAAGAGTTCCCAGATTTCGGAAATATTGATTATATGAATGCAGCAACTTACTTACCAAACAGTAACGATCTATCATTTTATGATATGGTTTTCACATATCCCGACAATAGTTATTTGGATAAAATAGCAATGGGAGATACACTTCTTTCATTTGTAAACTCAGGCAAATGGGTTATTACCGGAGGTTTTTCATGGTATTATAATGGGAACAATCTTGAAGGTGGAATAATGGATACTTTAATAAATCCATTTAAGAGTTTAAATGGTGATAACCATTTTACTACAGCAAACCTTGGAACTTTTGTTGTGGGTCACCCATTTATGGATAATGTTACAAATTTAAGCGACATGTTTAGAGATTATATTGTTTTAAATCCTGGTGCAGATACTGTTGCAAGGTGGGATGATGGTGAGTGGCTTTTGGGCTATAGAGATCTTCCTCAACCTTATGGTGGAGTGATAGGACTCAACATATTTCCTTCTGATTGGTCTGTTATGAATGGTATATTACAAGGTGATTATGTTGAACTTTTACATAACCTTTTCAAAGCGAGTGAGTTGACAAATATTGAAGAAATTTCAAAAGAAGAGAAGATCGATCTAAAAACAAAAGTTTCAACTATAACTTCAAACATATTCTATGCAACTTTTTCTGAATCTGTAAAAGGAAAAATAAACTTAAAAATTTATGATAAAAATGGGAGAGTTGTTAAGAATCTTGATTTTAATGGTGTAAATAGGGAGATAATCGTTGATTTGAAAAAAGAAAAGTTTTCCTCTGATATCTATTTCTTTAAACTTGAAACACCGAAAAATGTTGTAAAAGGAAAATTTTTGTTCATTATAAAGTAATCGTAAATTTTTAATCATTTTTTAATCAAGTGGGATGATTATCATCCCACTTTTTTTATGTTGACTTAAATTTTATAGAGTTGTATATTAAAATAATGTTTACAGAAAAAGAAGTTTTGATAGTTGCTAACGGGGAAGATTTATGTTCTGAAAAAATAATTAAAAGTTTTAAATATATCGTAGCTGCTGATGGAGGATATGATAAACTTCCCAAAGGGTTGCTTCCTAAAATTGTTATAGGTGATTTTGATTCAATAGATGAACAAAAAATCCCATCTTTTATAAAAAAAGAAAAGTTCCCTGTAAAAAAAGATTTTATAGATCTTGAACTTGCAATAAACTATGCTGTTGAAAAAGGTTTTAAAAATATTTATGCAACGGGTGTTTCTGGTTCAAGAAAGGACCATTTTTTTGCATCTCTACTTTTAATTTCAAAATTTGAAAAGTTTAACATTCACATTTTGACAAAAGATGAGGATATATTTTTAATAAAACCGAAAACCGAGTATACATTTTTCAATATGAAAGGTAAAAGGGTTTCTTTTTTCTCAATAACTAAAAAGAGTGAAATGATAACATCTGAAGGATTTGAATATGAATATCAAAAAACTGATTTGTTCAACAACCACCCATCTTTAGGTGTTAGTAATAGAATAATAAAAAGAAATGCAATGATAAAATATCAAAAAGGAAAAATTTTATGTTTTTTGGAAGTTTAAAAAAGTTTTTATTTTTACTTTTTTGTTTTTCAACAATTTTTGCAAAAGTTCCAGAAGAGGATTACAAGATGATAATTGAAAAAGGTAGAAATTTTGGTATAGAGGAAAAAGATTTCAATTTTAAAAAAGATTTTTCTGTTAACGATTCCTTTAAAATGCCATTTGCAGATACACTTTTAAACAATCCATTGCTACTTGTTAAGAAAAGAGAGTTTTATTTGGATTCGATTGTAAATTTGCACGATAAAATTTATGAAAAAAATGATTATGAAAAAATCACAAACCATTTTGAACTTGTTGAAAAATATACCGGAGATGTCAATCAGATTTTGAGAGAAAAAATTAAAATAAATGTTGAAAAAAGTCGAGATATTTTACAGATTATTCCATTACTTTTTTTTGAAGAATCATTGTCTTATCTATATAAAGGAAGGATAGAGCAATCTCTTGGTATAAATATTGATACTAATTCTTTAAAGGTTGATTCCCTTGTAAATTATTCTTATCTGGTAAATTCTGACTTTGAAAAGGTAAAAATTTTAACTGAAAATTTTAAAAAAAGAATAATCGAACTTTTTGTTAATGGACAACTCTATCCTGTTGATACTTTTCTTTCAAATGGGAGATTGTTTATTGGAGATTTTTATTCAAACTCATATTATGATGAATATGATTTTATAATTGATCTTGGTGGTGATGATAAATATTTTAACAGTTGTGGGGTTGTTTATCCTTATACAAAAAGAATCAGGTTTATTATAGATTTTGATGGAGATGACCAGTATATTTCAACAGACAGTTTTAAGGTTTCCTGTGGTGCAATAAACGGTGTCAATTTTTTGTTCGATCTTAATGGTAACGATTTTTATAAAACATACAACTTTTCACAGGGGGCAGCTTTTATAGGATTTTCACAACTTTATGATGGTGGTGGAAACGATTTTTATTCAGGAGGATTTTTCACGCAGGGTGCGGGCTACTTTGGAAGGGGAGAGTTGATCGATAAATCTGGAAACGATATATATTATTCTTCTGCATTTTCACAGGGATTTGGTTTTGTTAAAGGTACTGGTATACTTGTTGATTCTTCAGGTGACGACCATTATATATCAGGAACATTTTTCAAGCATGCACCTTTACTTGAAAACGATTATCTTTCGATGAGTCAGGGCTTTGGATTTGGTTTAAGACCAAGAACATGTGGTGGAGTCGGAATTCTTGTTGATTATAAAGGGAACGATAACTATTTCTCCTCTGTTTTTGGGCAGGGAGGAAGTTACTGGCACAGTGTTGGACTTCTTTTCGATTTTTCTGGAAACGATTATTACTCTTCAGCACAGTATGCACAGGGATCCGGGATTCATCTTTCTGTGGGTGGTTTGTTCGATTATTCAGGTGATGATATGTTCTTTTCAAGGTATGGTCCATCGCAAGGAGAAGGACATGATTTTGCTTATGGGGTTTTGATCGATCAGAAGGGTGATGACAACTATACCGTTTCAGGTGGTCAGGGTGTTGGCTTAAACAACTCTGTTGGAATATTTCTTGATAAAAAAGGGAACGACTCCTATTTTTCAAGTGAAAAACTTTCAAATGGAGATGTGAACGAATCGAGAGGATTTTCAGGTATTGGACTTTTTATTGACTGTGAAGGGAAAGATTTTTATTCAAAGCAATCAAACAAAGATTCAATCAGTTGGATAAACAAATATTATGGATTTGGTGTTGATGTTGGATTTGTTGAAGAAAAGAAAGAACCGGATACATTTTTTGTTTCAGAAGATTTACCGATAGAAAAAATATTTGAAATCTCATCAGAGTGGGCTGTAAGGGATAACTTTTATAAAGTTGAAAAAGCAAGAAAAATACTTTTAAAACGGGAAAATGAATCTGTAAAATATGTTCTTGATAAAAAAATCTCAACCGATGATGGACTTGAACTTGAAGCGATGAACTATCTGTTCAAAAACTGTTCAGATATTTTAAAAGACAAATTGATCGAAAAGTTGAACAGGAGCGAAGATAAAAATACGAAAAAAAATATAATCTATATACTTTCACAGGCGAAATACAATAGATCATTCCAGACATTGAAAGAACACCTTTCTTATCCAGATCAAAAAATCAAAGAACTTTCAGTTTTTGCTATTGGAAATCTTGATACAACAGTTGATTTAACATTTTTACTGGAGCATTACGATAAAGGAAGTTACAGATTAAAAGTTGAGATTCTTGAATGTTTTAGAAAACATAAGTTTGATCTTGTTGAACTTTTTGTGAAAAAGATTGATAAGGAAGAGGATAGAGTTGTTCGTCAATCGATATCGAATTATCTATCAGAATTTTCTTCAACTTTAAGATATATGCAACTTTTAGGTGATTTGAATAATTATGAGGAATTTATTACTATTTATAAATTGATTTCAAATGAAAATTTTAAATACTTGATTAAAATGTATAAAGAATATCTCATAAAAATTTCAAAAGTTGAAAAGGATGATAACCTTTCAATAAAGGGTATCAAGAAAAAGATTTCAAGTTTGGTTGAAAAGAATAAAAACTGATGCTATGGCATAATCTTTTATATGTGAAATCGAAAGAGAGATCTGATCTATTTTATATTTTTTGATAAGATTCTGAGAAATTCTTATTTCAGGTTTTCCATTGATATCGTTTATGATCTCCATATCTTTCCAATCAAGTTCTTTTCCTATACCTGTTCCAAGTGCTTTTGAAAATGCTTCTTTTGAAGCCCATTTTCCTGCAAGAACTATATATTCTATTTCAAGCCCCTTCACTTGGTTCAATTCGTTTTCAGTAAAAATTTTCTCTTTGAATTTTTGATTTTTTTCAAATTTATCTTTTATCCTTTTAACTTCTATGATATCTATCCCATTTGATATCTTCATATTCTTTCCAGATTTTTTTTCAGTTTAAAATAAAGATAGGTTGCATGGAACCAGTATGAAAGTGAAGTGGCAAAAGCGATACCTGCAAGGTTAAATTTTGGCAGAAGAATTATGTTCAAAAGTATGTTCAAAACCATCGAAACACCTGAGACATATAAAGGTGTTTTTGTGTTTAAAAGTGAATAAAAACCTTTTGCAAAAACCTGTATTATTCCCATTGGAATCAGTCCGAGTGTATAATAGATGAAAGGAACATATGTCATTTTAACAGATTGAACATTGAAAGCACCTCTTTGATAGATTATGCTTATTATCTTTTCAGCAAAGATTATGAAGAATAAACTTATCGGTAAAAGAATCGCAATGTTTAAGAAGACCCCTCTTCTGATGAACTTTTTAAAATTTTCTTTTGAAGAATAGTTTTCTTTCTCTGAAATGTAAGGATGTATTACTTTTGAAATGGCGATTGAAAAAACAGCAAAGGGAAGGTCTGTTAATAAGAACGAGAAATGTAAAGCGGAAATTGCTCCTGTTCCAAGAATCGAACCCATTATTCTATCAACATATATTGCACTTTTTTCTATAAAACTGGCTCCTATTATTGGAATCAAAAGTTTAAAACTTTTTTTTATCCTTTCATCTTTGAAGGATATAGTGAAATTGTATTTAACAGGTAGTTTTTTTAATCCAAAAAAAAGTATTAAAGTTTGTAATATAACTCCAACAAGAACTGAAAACGAAATTGTGAGTATTGGATTTTTTTTGTAAAATAATGGAATCGCTATTATCATCACGAGATTAAAAAGTAGTGGAGATATGTTGTAGAGTGAAAACTTTTTGAAAGATTCAAGGAGTGAACCAAGAAAAGAGTATATACCTATAAAAAACATATAGGGTAAAATAAGATAAGTTATTTTCAATGAAATTTCATAAGTTTCTCTGTCAAACCCGGGTGCTAAAATTTTCAATAGTATCGGTGAGATCAGATATAAAAAGATTGTTCCTATTATCAGTATAAGGGAAATTATTGTAAAAAGATTAGACATATAAGAATCAGCATCTTTTTGACTCTTTTCTCTTTCTCTGATATACATTGGTAAAAATACTGATTCCGCTGCTCTTTCTCCAAGTATTCTTCTAAAGAAGTTTGGGAGAAGAAACGCTACCAGAAAACCATCCATTATTCTGGATGTCCCGATAAAAGCGGAGTAGACAACCTCTCTGAAAAACCCGGATAATCTTGAAATCCCTATAAGTAGAGATGTAGAAAATATCGATTTAAAAAAGTTTGTTTTAAATTTCTCTGATAATGATGATAGGGGTTTTTTCATCATCTTGTCCTGCTGGATTTCCTTTCATTACATTCATTATTATATTTTCAACATTTTTATTTTCAGGATAAAGTCCCAGAATATCAATCGAAACATTGTTTGCATCAACAACACAAGCAAAAATATTTTTTGAAAATTTTTTGTAAAGATTTTTTGCAAATTTTTCAGGATCTTTTGGAGAAAGAACTATATAATTATTTGAACCTTTAAAAGGTATAGGATGGTTTTTTTTGAAATCTATACTTTTGACCTCTTTTCCTGCAACTTTATAAAATGAACCACTCTTTTTTCTGATTCTATCAAAGAATCCAAAAAGTGTTGCTTTCAAGATTCTTTTCAGCCCGACCTCTCTTATAGCGCATTCCATCGTCTCTGCCATACCAAGTCCTGTGCCATAATCAACATTTGAAACCCATGGATATAAAAAGTATGCCCATTTTGATGGTTTTATCTCATCCACTCGATAAGCCCTGTTCTGTGTTATTCCTACAATTGACTCTGCAACTGTTAAAATGTCATTTTCTTTTATCTCATCTTTAAGGTTTTCATAGATATAGTTTAAAAGGTCTTCTCCACCGGTAAAAATCTTTGTTTTTATTTTTATGATTTTAAATTTTTTTGAATTGTAATCTATTATCTCTTTATCTTTTAACTTTAAATACTCTTCATATCCTTTTTTCAGGTGGGAATGCATTTTTTGTATATTTTTTTTTCTGTTTATAAATTTTCTAACGATAAAAGCATAAAGTTTTAAAATTTCATACATAAAAGTAAGTATAAGGATAAAAGAAACCAATTCAAGATGAAAAAGTTTTAATTGATTTTTTGATTGAACATTTCTAAAAAATGTCAAAAAGTCAAGCACCGTCCCCGGGAAATATTTTCTTGAAAGAAATTGAAAAATCAGTTAAAATAAAAATATGAAAAAATTTGTTTATAAGGTTTATAAAAAGTTACAAAAAGAGCAAGTTCCTAAAAATATCAAAAAAAACTTTATCAAAATTCCTGATGAAAAATTAAAAAATTTTCAAAAAACACTTGAAGATACTTTTTTTAAAGGATGGAGGGAGAAAAGTAATTTTTCTGAAAAGACATTTGAAAATGACTTAAAAACACAACTCTATTTGCGCCTTAATGAAAACAGATACTATTATATACCATGGATATCGAAAACTTTTAATTTAAAAGATAAAAAAATTTTGGAGATTGGTTGTGGAACAGGATCATCAACTGTTGCACTCTCTGAACAGGGTGCTTCTGTTACCGGTATAGATATTGATAAAGATAGTTTAACGGTAGCAAAGGAAAGGATGTCCATTTATGGTTTAAAAGCTGAATTTATTGAGGGTAATGCATCAGTTGTTTTTGAAAATATTAAAGATAGAAAATTTGATATGATTATTTTTTATGCATCTTTTGAACATATGGTTTATGAGGAAAGGATAGATTGTTTGAAAAAATATTTTTCATTTCTTGAAAAAGGTTCTTTTTTTACGATAATCGAAACTCCAAACCGACTATGGTTTTTCGATGAACATACATCACTACTTCCATACTTCAACTGGTTACCTGATCGAATAGCTTTCGATTATGCGAAGTTCAGTGAGAGGAGTAATTTCAGGGAAATCTATAACGAGTACTCAGATGAAAAATTTTTACATTTTTTAAGAAGGGGCAGAGGGATGAGTTTTCATGAACTTGAAATTGCATGGGATATAAAAGCAAAGGATATCGATGTGGTTTCTCATTTGAAACAGTTTTTTTTACCCTTTTCGAAAGAAAAAAAATTTTTTGATCTTCTACAAAAAATCTCTCCCCAAATCGATAAAGGATTTTTCTATCCCTACCTTAACATGATCATCAAAAAGTGATTATTTCCTGTAATCATAACACTTGACTTAAAAGTTTTAATATGTTATTTTATTTTTTTAATTTTTGTTAAAATTAAATTAACAGCAGGAGGTATTAGATATGAAAAAGAGAGTTTTGATTTTAGGAGCAGCAGGAAGAGATTTCCATAATTTTAATGTGTTTTTTAGAAATAATGAGGAATATGAGGTTGTTGGTTTCACTGCTACACAGATTCCAGATATAGAGGGAAGATTGTATCCTCCATCACTTGCAGGAAAACTTTATAAAAAGGGGATTCCTATTTATGATGAAAAGGATATGACAAAGATAATAAAGGAAAAAAAGGTTGATCTTGTTGTGTTCTCATATTCGGATATTTCCAACCAGTATGTTATGAACAAAGGTGCAGAAGCGATGGCTGCTGGTGCAAGTTATATGCTTCTTGGACCTGAACAGACATATATAAAATCATCAAAGCCAGTTGTATCAATAGTTGCAGTGAGGACAGGTTCAGGTAAATCTCAGACAACAAGGGCTGTATCAAAAATTTTAAGAGGTATGGGTTATAAACTTGTTGCGATAAGACATCCCATGCCTTATGGTGATCTTGAAAAACAGAGAGTCCAGAGGTTTGCTTCAATAGAGGATCTGAAAAAACATAATTGTACTATAGAGGAGATGGAGGAATATGAACCTCATATAAACAATGGAACGGTTGTATATGCAGGTGTTGATTATGAGGATATAATTAGGCAAGCAGAAAAAGAGGCAGATATAATTCTATGGGATGGTGGAAACAACGATTTTCCATTCTATAAACCTGATCTTGTGATAACAGTTGCTGATCCTCATAGACCAGGTCATGAACTCACATATTATCCTGGTTGTGTTAACATTCGACTCGCAGATGTTGTTGTTATAAACAAAATAGATTCAGCGAAACCTGAAAATGTTGAGATCGTAAGAGAAAATATCGCAAAAGTAAATCCAAAAGCAACAGTAATTGAAGCAGCATCTCCAGTTTCGGTTGATAAACCTGAACTTATAAAAGGAAAAAAGGTTGCTGTTGTTGAGGATGGTCCAACACTCACTCATGGCGAAATGAAATATGGAGCAGGTGTTGTTGCAGCAAAAAGGTTTGGAGCAAAAGAGATAATAGATCCACATCCTTATGCTGTTGGTGAAATAAAAGAGACATACGAAAAATACTCTGACGCAGGCGCAATACTTCCTGCAATGGGTTATTCGAAAAAACAGATCTCTGATCTTGAAAAAACGATAAACAAGATTCCATGTGAAACGATAGTTATAGCAACACCGATAAACCTTGGAAGATTGGTGAAGATCAACAAGCCATCAGTAAGAGTTGGTTATGATCTACAGGAAATCGGAAAACCAGATCTTGAAGATGTTTTGAAAAATTTTGTGAAAAAGATTAAAAAATAAGTATTATGACTAAGATTGCAGTTGTTGCTTTAGGTGGAAACGCGCTGATTCAGGATGGTCAGAAGGGAACGATAACCGAGCAGTTTGCAAATACAAGAATGTCTCTTGACGGAGTAATCGAATTACTCCGTCAGGACTTTTCAGTTGTAATAACTCATGGTAATGGTCCTCAGGCAGGTTTTGAACTTTTGAAAAATGAGATCGCTGAAAATGAGGTGCCATCACTTCCACTTGGTGTTATAGATGCTGAGACTCAGGGATCTATAGGTTATATGATTTCACAATCTTTGATGAATAGATTAAAAAAAGAGGGAATAAATAGACAGGTTGCAGTTGTGATAACTCAGGTGCTTGTTGATGAAAATGACCCATCAATAAAAAATCCTTCAAAATTTGTTGGAAAATTTTATAAAGAGGAGGATGTCCCAAACCTTTTGAAAAAAGGATGGGTTGTAAAACATGATGTTGGAAGAGGGTATAGAAGAGTTGTTCCTTCACCTGAACCAAAAGGTATTGTCGAAAAAGATGTTATAAAAACTTTGCTTGAAAACGGTTATATAGTTATCGCAGCAGGTGGTGGAGGGATTCCTGTATACTATGATTCGAAAGGAAACCTTGAAGGTCTTGACGCTGTTATCGATAAAGATAAAGCATCGGCACTTCTTGCAGAGGAAATAGGGGCTGATGAGTTTTATATTTTAACTGCTGTAAAAAGGGTTTGCATCAATTTCAGAAAAGTGAACGAACAGGAACTCAAAGAGTTAACAGTATCTGAAGCAAGAAAATATTTTATTGAAGGACAATTTCCGCCCGGATCGATGGGCCCTAAGATTGAAGCGATGATCAGGTTTGTTGAAAACACAGGTAAAAGGGCTTTGATTGGCTCTGTTGAACTTGGAAAAGATGTTGTAAGAGGAGAGTCGGGAACACTTATCAAAAGGGGGTAATCTGGAAAGAACCCTTATGTTGATAAAACCTGATGCGACAGGAAGAAATCTTGTTGGTAAAATTCTTTCAATAGTTGAAGAAAAAGGTTTTAAAATAGTTCAGATAAAATCCCAGAAGATGACAAAAAAATTGGCAAAAGAGTTTTATAAGGTTCACAGGAGCAAAGAATTTTTTAATGATCTTGTTGAATATATGTGCTCTGGGTTAACAGTTGGAGTTGTTCTGGAAAGAAAAAATGCGATCGAGTATCTAAGAGAAATAGTTGGTGCAACTGATCCAAAAGATGCAAAAAAAGGGACGATAAGACACACATTCGGTGAAACGTTCAGAAGAAACTCAGTTCATGCTTCAGATTCAAAAAAATCTTACATTTATGAAAAAAAAGTTTTCTTTAAGGAGAGGAGATGATAAAGATAACAAAAATTGGTTTTTATGGAATTAGGAATCTTGGTCCCGGTCTTGTTCAATCAGTTTTAAACAAAGGGCTAACCGCTGTTATCTACGAAAAAGATTATGATGTTTATCAGGCTGGATTGAATATAATCGAAAGAAATATTGACTATGAAATAGAACACTGGGGACTCACTTTAAAGGATAAAAAGGTTATGCTTTCAAGGATTGAACATATAGAGAATCTTGCTGATTTTTCAAAACACGATATAGATATTCTTGTTGAATCGGTTGAAGAAAGATTACAGAGGAAAAGAGAGGTCAGGGAAAAGATAAAAAATGAAGTCAACATGAATATCCCCGTTATCTTTACCTCGCAGACGAACAGTTTAAAAGATGTTTTAGAAAACGATGAACTTGAACAGAAATCTGTAAACATACATCCTGTTCCATCTGTTCCGATTTATAAATTAATCGAACTTTTTAAAAATGAGAATACTTCGGAAACCACACTTGAGATAGTAAAAGAATTTTTTGCAAAACTTGATCTGAAAATAGTTGAACTGAAAGATGGTGCAGGACTTATCGGTCCAAGAGTTTTGATAGCGACAGTTCTTGAGGCATGCGATGTTATGAGAGAAACTGGCATATCTCCCGAGGAGTTTGATCTTGTTATGAAAAAAGGATTAAAAATGTACAAAGGGCCACTCTCGATGGCTGATGAGATAGGACTTGACAATATCAAGATGTGGATTGAGGAACTTTCAAAGATAGATAGTTCAGTTTATAAGGTTCCAGAAATTTTGAAAAATCTTCTCGATAAAGGTTATACAGGAATAAAAGCAAAACAGGGATTTTTAAATTACAGGTAGGTAAAGATGAAAGTTTTAGTTTTAAATTCAGGCAGTTCTTCTTTGAAATATCAGATCATAGATACATCAACAGGTGATTCACTTCTAAGGGGTCTTGTTGACAGAATAGGAATGACAAAATCGGTAATAAAACAGAAAAGGTTCGATGGTGATGTTTATGAGTTGGAGGATGAAATAATAAGTCATTCGGTTGCAATCGAAAATGTTTTAAAACTTATAGTTGATAAACAACATGGTGTCTTGATGTCGATTAATGAAATAGATGCTGTTGGACACAGAGTTGTTCATGGAGGTGAAAAATTTTCAAGATCTGTGTTGATAAACGATAGGGTGATAAAAGCTATAGAAGAGTACTCTGAGATAGCACCGCTTCATAATCCTTACAATTTAAGGGGAATAAACGCTGCGATAAAAGCACTACCAAAAGTTCCACAGGTTGCAGTTTTTGATACAGCGTTTCATCAATCACTTCCTGAGGTCGCTTACATTTATCCTATACCTTATGTTTTTTATGAAAAGTATAAGATCAGAAGGTATGGATTTCATGGAACGAGTCATTACTATGTTTCCAAGAGGAGTTGCGAAATACTTGACAGGAATATCAATGATTTTTCAGTGATAACATGTCATCTTGGAAACGGATGTTCTATCAGTGCTGTGAAAAATGGTCGCTCGATAGATACATCTTTGGGTTTTTCAACTATCGCAGGTGTCATGATGGGAACAAGGTGTGGTGATTTTGATCCTGCTGTTATTCTGAACATAATGGAAAAAGAAGAGTTAACTATAGAACAGGCAACATCACTTTTAACAAAACATTCTGGGCTTTTGGGTGTTTCAGGTGTTTCTTCCGATATGAGGGAGGTCAAGAACGCTGCAAAAAATGGAAACAAAAGGGCTGAACTCGCATTTCAGATATTCTGTTATATAGTGAAAAAATTTATCGGTGCCTATTCAGTTGTTCTCGAAGGACCTGATGCAATAGTTTTTACTGCTGGAATCGGAGAAAACGATCCCGATGTCAGAGAAATCTCTTTGAAAGGTATGGAGTTTATGGGTGTAAAGGTTGACAGGGAAAAAAACCATTCATGTATAGGAAAAGAAATGGTGATCTCAACCGATGATTCAAAGGTAAAAGTTCTTGTGATTCCAACGAATGAAGAGCTGGTTATAGCGGAGGATGTTGTAAAAGTACTGGAGGAGAACGAGGATGAATAATAAAGTATCACTTGATATGGAAGTTGAAGATATTGTAAGAGAGTATCCACAATTGATATCTTATCTTATGGACCGCGATATAATATGTATCAGATGTGGTGCTCCCGTATGGGGGAGTTTGAGGGAACTACTTGAAAGTAAAGGAATTAAGGATTTGGAAAAATTCGTTGAAGAGATGAACCAGTTTTTAGAACAGAATAAATGATTATTTTTTAAAATTGTTTGAAACCTTCAACGCTCCATAAGGACATCTGTTAACACACTCAAAACACCTTATACAATCTATATCTTTGGTGTTTTCATAAATGTTTATATCCATAGGGCAAACAGCGTTACAAACACCACATTTTGAACACTTTTCTTTATCATATTTGATCTGGAGTAAACTTATTCTGTTGAACAATCCATATATTGCACCTATTGGGCATACTGTTGAACAGAAAAATCTTTTTGTTGTGATTGAGGTAAAAACAAACGCGATTCCAAGAAATATTTTTAAGTAGAATATCCAGCTAATGTTTGATAAAAGTGCTGGATTAAAAAGTATCTGAGGTAAACTTGCTTCGATCGTTCCGGCAGGACAGATAAACTTACAAAAAAACGGTTCTTTGTAAAAAAATGGAATTAAAAAAGAAAGAATGAGAAAAATATATTTTATGTATCTGAATGGTCTTTTGACTCTAAACTTAAAACTTTTTATTTTATATAAAAGTTCCTGTAAAAAACCGAAAGGACAGAAGTTTCCACATGGATACCTTCCAATAAAAATTCCGATAGTTCCAAAAAATCCTAACAAAAGATATGGGATTTGAGAAATTTTTATCATCTGTTGTAAAGCCCCAAGAGGACAACTACCAACAGCAAGAGGGCAGGAATAACAGTTCAGGATGGGGACACATAAAGATTTTAATTTGCCCTGATACAAAACTTTTCCCGCTTTTGGATTTAACAGTATGTATGGATTAAAAACTATAAAGGAAACGATCTGTATTATTCTTCTTGAAGATATTTTAAATTTTTTTTTCATAAACCGATACAATCAAAACAGATGAACCTTCCAAAATTGTAAACAAGATCGTATTGTTTTAAAATGATTCCAACAAAAAGGAGTATTAAAAAAATTAAAAGAAAAACGAAAAAAATGATTTTTTTTCTCATCTGTATTCAACAGTTAAATTTTTTATTTTTGAGAAAGAAACAGTTTTTGTGTTCACACCTGTTATTTCATAACTATCCGGTAGAACTATACCATTTTTCAGATATCTGTTTTTTATTACTTTGAAAATAATCTGATCGTAAATGTTTTTTAAACTCAACTCTTTTAAACTTAAATCTTTTTTATCAAGCACAATATAAACGAAAGGTTCATTCCTTTTCACATTTTTTAAAATTAAATTTTTTCCATCATCCTCAATGATGAACGAGTCAGGTAAAAGATATTTTAAATTCGTTCCTTTAAAAATATTTTCCGGATAAAGTATCAGATTTTTTTCTTCAGGAAGAAGTTTTGTAACCACAGGTGAATTCTTTTTGATTCTATAAAGGTATGATATTGTATCTTTGAATGTAGTATCGTATAAAAAAGATCTGATTTTTAAAGAATCTATAAAATCTTCTATGTAAGAATTGTAATATAGTATTTCTCCATAATCAAATTTTGTAAAAGTTTCAATTTTTAGATATTTTATTGTTGACTCAAAAATTTTTTCTTTCTGATCGAAATTTTTTATGAGTGTTTCTTTTGTGATCGAAGGGAAGATGATTGAAGGTAAAATACAAAAAATATAAAAAAAATTTTTCATTCAACTGTAACAGATTTTGCAAGGTTTCTTGGCATATCAACATCAAGACCTTTTTTTACAGCCGTTTTATAGGCGATGAGTTGTAATGGTATAACCGAAAGGAGAGGTGAAAGTTCTTCAATCGTATCAGGTATATGGATAACATCATCAACTATCTTTTCAATCTCATTGTCACCTTTGTTTGCTATCGCTATGACATAACCTTTTCTTGCTTTTATCTCTTTAATGTTGTTGATTATTTTTTCATAGATACTATCTTTTAAAGAAATAAAAAGTGCTGGCATATTTTCATCGATGAGAGCTATAGGCCCATGTTTCATCTCAGCAGCAGGGTAACCTTCAGCGTGGATATAAGAAATTTCTTTTAATTTCAAAGCACCTTCGAGAGCAACAGGATAGTTTATCCCTCTTCCAAGATAAAGAAAATTTGTTTTGTTATATATTTTTTCAACGATTTTATCTATTTTTGATATTCTGTCTTTATCATTCAAAATTTCATTTATCTTGTCCGGTATAATTTCAACATTTTTTATGAGATTGATTCCATCCTCAAATGTTAACATTTTCTTTCTTCCCAGTGCAACCGATAACATAAAAAATACGAGAACCTGTGCAGTGAACGCTTTTGTAGATGCCACTCCGATTTCAGGTCCAACATGTGTGTATATACCACAATCTGTTTCTCTCGCTATAGTTGAACCAACAACATTACAAATACCAATAGTCGTTGCACCTTTATTTTTACTTTCCCTTAAAGCAGCGAGTGTATCAGCGGTTTCACCAGATTGACTTACAAGTATTACAACAGTTTTTGGAGTAATTATCGGATTTCTATATCTGAACTCTGAAGCGTAATCAACCTCAACTGGAATCTGTGTGAACTTTTCTATAAGATATTTCCCTATAAGTGATGCATGCCATGAAGTTCCACATGCTGTTATTATGATCCTTTCTGCGTTCAAAAGATCGTTGAATTTATCCTTTATTCCATTCAACCTGAAAGTTCCATTGGCTTTATCGATTCTTCCTCTAAAAGTATTCTTCAACGCTTCCGGTTGTTCAAAAATCTCTTTCTCCATAAAGTGGCTGTATCCACCTTTTTCAATCTGTGAAAGAGTCATATCGATCTGCTCGAATTCACTGTCTGTTATCTGATCGGTTTCTATATTGAAAATTTCAACATCATCCTTTGTTATTTTTGCTATATCATAATCCTGCATATAGAGGATCTGGTTTGTCAAGGAAACTATAGCTGAAGCATCAGATGCTGCAATCATTTGATCTTTAGCTTTTCCAATTATAAGTGGACTACCTTTTCTCGCAGCAATTATGGTATCAGGTTGGTATGATGAGAGAACAAGAATACCGTAAGTTCCTTCAACCATCTTTAAAGACTTTTTTACAGATTCAAGTAGGTCTCCTTTATAGAAATGCTCTATAAGATGAACTAAAACTTCGGTATCGGTTTCAGACCTGAATTTATGTCCCTTATCTATAAGAAAACTTTTTAAAGTTCTATAATTTTCAATTATCCCATTATGAACGAGAGAAATTTTTTCATTACAATCAGAGTGTGGATGGGCATTGATATCGTTTGGTTCACCATGTGTTGCCCATCTTGTATGTGCTATTCCAATGTGTGAAGCACATGGTTTTCTCTTTTCGATCTCTTTAACAAGATCTTTTATCTTCCCTGATTTTTTGATTATCTCAAGTTTTTTTTCTTCATCACAATAAAATGAGATGCCTGAAGAATCGTATCCTCGATATTCCAGCCTTTTTAAACCGTTCAAAAGAATATCAATAGCTTTCTTTTCACCTATGTAACCAACTATACCACACATTTAAAGTAATCCCTCAACCCTTTTTATCATTTCTGAAGTTCTTTCAGGTGTTGTGAATTCACATATCAATCTTATTAAAGGTTCTGTTCCTGATCTTCTTATATGTAAAAATCCATCTTCAAAAGTAAACCTTAACCCATCGGTGTTATCGAGAGGCACTCCTTTAAACTCATTTTCAATCCTTTCAAGTGCTGCGGATGAGTTTATATCATATTTTTTCTTGACCATATAAAGTTTTGGTAGTTCATCTATAATCTCATCGATATCTTTTTTGCTTTCAGCAAGGTAACCAAGAATAAGAGTTATTGCAACAAGAGCATCCCTTGTTAAATTTACCGATGGAAGTATCACTCCACCGTTACCTTCTCCACCTATAGGTGCTTTATTCAAAATTATCGAGTCAACTACATTCGCTTCTCCAACTGGTGCTCGTAAAACTGTGAAATTATTTTTCTTGGCGAGTATTTCAAGCATACTGCTTGTTGATTGATTTATAACTATCCTTTTTGGTTTCAACTTTGAAAGAGCATAAAGCCCTGAAATAGTTATCGTGTACTCTTCTGATATCGCACCTTTTTCTGGGGTAACTATCGCTATTCTATCTCCATCTCCATCCGTTGCAAAACCTATATCCGCTTTTTTGTTTTTAACCTCTTTCACAAGTCCTTTAAGGTTGTCAGGGATCGGTTCAAGGTTTCTGTTAAATTTCCCATCTATGTTTGTGTTGATCGTTGAAAGTTTTACACCAAGATTTTCAAGTAGTTCAGGGATTATGATACTACCTGCACCACTACCACCATCAAAAACAACTTTTAACTTTCTTCTTTTTATTTTTGATCTGTTAACAAATGGTATCGAAAGAACTTCTTTTATATGTTTTTTGTAAAGGTTGAAATCGTTTATATTGTTTTTATAGTTCTCTTTGAAAGGTAGTGGATTTTGCTCATAGTTCATAAAAGTAATATAATCTTTTCTGTTCAAAAATCTTCCACAACTTGAAACAAACTTAATTCCGTTATATTCTTTTGGATTATGTGACGCTGTTATTATAAAGCCGCCGGAGAGTTTTAACTTTTTTACAAGGAAAAGGATTGTGGGAGTTGGTACTATTCCACAAAAAATTGTATCTATACCTTTAAAATTTAAAGATTTTAAAAATATCTGGGAAAGTATGTCACCGGAAGCTCTTGTATCCCTGCCACCTATAACTGTACCTTTACTTATAAAATCAGCAAAGATGGAAGCAAAATGTGCTACGTTTACATTGTTGAGATCTTTTCCAACCAAACCTCTAATACCCGAAACGCTTCTTATCAAACCCATAAGTTAACCTATTATAGAAAAAAAGAGTATCAAGTCAATAGAAAATATTGTGCTAATTTCATAATTGGGTGACTCCTTAAAGTTAGGATATAATACCCCAAAATATATTTAAAAGGAGGAATCACCCGCAAGTTTTCATATCACAAATATCCTGACTAATGTAAGGCTAATGACGGTATAGATGTATCTTATGAAAGAAAATCAAGTTATGAAATAGCAGAAATGTTTGGTATTTCAACTTTCTTTAAATGGTTAAAAAAATAGAGGGAATATGGAAAAGAAGGATTAATAAATAAGAAAGTTGGGGGAAAGAAGAATAGAAAAAGGGCATTTCCTTCTATCGAGGATCAAATAGTTAAACTGAGGCTTAATACTCCTTTTGGTCCATTGAGAATTGCTTACAAGTTAAAAAGGAGATGAATCTCTATCTCACCTTATGGAGTATACAATGTTTTAAAGAAAAGAAATTTAAACAAATTACCAACATTTAAAGAAGAGAAAGAAATAATTAGATATGAGAAGAAGAAACCATTTGAAATGGTGCATATAGATGTGAAATATATAGAGAACCTTATTTAGAGCAGTAGATGATGCTTCAAGAGTTGCTTATGTGAAACTCTATAGGAGAGAGACTGTTTTAAATAGTCCTTTTTTCTTAAAAGAGGTAAACCAACTTTTTGAATTTAGAATTCAATCAATACTTACAGACAATGGTTTAAAGTTCACTAACATAAGGGGAGCATCAAATTCTCATATTATCAAAGTAGAAAGATTTCATAGAACCGTTGGAGAGGAGTTCTACAATAGAGACTTCTACCAGACCTTAGAGAAGTTAAAAGAACTACAAGGAGGAAAGATTTCAAAAGAGTTTAAAGTTCTTAATGTTTACCCTATTGATAAAATTTTTAATTTTGGTTTAATTAAAAATAATGGAGAGTTTTGTAGTCACCCAATTTAGGAAAGACTACAAAAACATTATACTTGGGAGGCTGAATGAAGAAACTGTTGATATTGTTTCTTGTGATTGGAGTATTGGGGGTATACAGCCAGACAACAGATGGGGAAATTCAATCAGAAGCAGATACAACACAGCAAGCAGATACTACACAACAGGTGGACACAATTAAAATTAATGATCAAGAGATTCATAAGGATAGTTCAAACATCACTGAAAATACAAGTGATACTACTTCTTTAAAAGAGAAAGACAACCTGTCACTAATTGAAGCAAAGAAGAATCCATGGCTATATGATTGGAGATATGGGTGTTTGATTGATGGATTGACTTATTTAATCCCGATGATAACACTTTATTCAATAGCTGAGGAAGTAGATGATAAATTTTTACCTCTTGATAATTACTGCACACCGTGCATATATCCAATAGGATTAGTGTTTGCTGAAAGGATGTGGAAAAGACTTTTATTAAACGAAGAAGCAAAAGGTATCGATGAAAACATTAATATTTCACTCTCTATTCAATCTGGAGTGGCTTTGCCTTACTATGAATACCCTTACTATAATGAAATTGGAATTCCGAACACTGGTTTTTTGGATTTAAATTTAATTTGTTTGAGAAGTGGTAAAAGAATAAACAATAGACTTAATATCAATCTTCTCATGCAATTATATAATTATTATATTTCTGGTCCATTATTCTATTCAACAGGTATTGAAGTAGAGGTAAATGAATTCAATGTTATTATTGAAAAGATAATATTTGGAATTTACCCAACAGAATCAGTTACTTATGCTTTGGCACAATATTTTAAAACAAATAATTATGTTGTTTCTAAGACAAATGACAACTATATAGTTAATTTCAAATATGATTTTTGGGGAGTTGGAATAGGCTGGGGGAAAAAGTATAAAATATGGAAAGAATTATACATAGAACCTATGTTGAATTATAAATTTATTTACACAATTGATTTCAAAGCAGGATGTATAACAGGCTTAGTTGGCGGAATCGGAATTGGTTATAAATTTTAGGAGGAAATATAATGAAGAGGTATAGTTTTGTTTTCTTGCTTCTATTACTAGTTCTAGTTATTTACTCAGAAGAATTATTACCAAATATTGTGTTTATCCATGGTATAAATGGAAAAGCTTCACCTGACTTAAGAAGAAATGACAAATATGGCAATAAAGAAGGAGCATTGTTTTCGTGGCACCCATTGAAGTGGGATTCATTAATGGGGAAATATATAGAAGTAGATAGCACAGCGTTATTAAAGATTATTGGTTATAAAGGATATAGAAAAGGGATTCCCTTTGACTGCACAATAGACTCAAATCCAAGAGATGTTTCTGGTAATGTAGTTTATAATTTTAGTTATTATAATCCTGATGGTGATACTGGAGTTATAGGTAGTGGAGAGGACAAAAATGGTAATCCTTTATTTATTCCCGCTACAGAAAAATACCAAGATGATTATTTGCGTGCTTTCAAGCACGGTCAATGGGCAAAACATGTGGCGGCTTTTATAGAAAAAGTATATAACAAGTCAGGAAAGAAAGTATATATTGTAGCACATTCTATGGGTGGACCCGTAGTGAGAGC
>JBBFKX010000001.1:837831-855597 GCA_037481815.1 Caldifarciminota bacterium | reverse complement strand
TGGAATAACAGAGTGTAATTTAATAAATATGAATCTTCGTTTTGAACTTGATGATAATGGATATTACTGTACTAGTCAGAAGTCAATAATAGTAAGCACACCAGACTGGAATCCAGATAGTTTGAGATTAGTGTATCAGGATGAGGATTCAATAAAGTTGGCATGGACAGACAGATATAACTTAGTTGATAAAATAAAGAGAATTAATGATGGAATAGAGCGAGATATATATCCATTGAATACATATACAGACAGAGGATTTATAAGAGGGGTGGATAATTACTATGAGGTGCATTCGAGATGGGTATATCCGAATGGTGACAGTTTAATAAGTGAGAATGATAATAACACACATAAATTGACAGTGTATGGAATACCTTGCAATGCACCGAAAGCATATCCGATAGTTTGCATCTGGCAACCAAACAATAAGGCGTTGATAAAATGGATTGATAATTCAAATTATGAGGAAGGATATAGAATAAAAATAAAAGAAAACAATACACTTATAGGAACAAAGGATACAATAACAGATTCGGCGGAGGACCCTGATACATTGGAATGGATGCATCAGACAACGAGAACAGGGCAAATGAAGTATATCATATATTCAATGAGCAACGGAGCATTATCAAAGGATTCTGTTGAATATATCAATTATAGAGGTTACGGAACGCCACTTATTTCGAAAGATAGTATTAAATTAAGCAAGGGAACCGTAAGAATAAAAGGAGATACTATATTAACTGGAACGAGAAGAAGACTGAACGGAGAAATAATTTCAATAGAAGCATATAAAGAAGGATTTGAAAATAAAATATTAAAGTCGGAATTTATAATAGATAGTAATGCGCAAATAATAGGAATTAAAAACAGTGATATGTATGCGGGAATAAACGGGTCAAGCACAAATAGTGATTCGATAATCTGGATATATGTAAAAGAGGGAGCACAATATAATAAGAAATATGTAAAAAATTTATATTTCACTTATATAAGTTATTTGAATGCTCAAAAAACTAAATTATTATCAGCGATATATAAAAACGATTCTATATATCTATTGGTCAATTTTAAGTTAAAGGAACACGCAATAAATTCGGTTTTAGTATTATTAAAAATAGATAAAAACTGCAACTATAATGCATCTTATTTTATTAAAAGTTTCACCAACTCAGCCGATTTTGAAGGAACGATAGAGAGCAAAGACGCAGATGAGATTGTGATTGGATACAATGGAACGGATGAATCTAATGGTAATATAACCGGTTTAAATATTTTTTCAATAAGAACAGATTTTAATGGAAAAATTACCGAATATTCTCCATTTGTAAATAAGGGGTTTAATCAAACATACAAAGAGTATTTTGATATAGAGGCGCTAACAGATACTATATTATACATAGTCAGTCACAAAGTGGGAATATTTTTCGATACGATGAAGGTGGTTAAATATGATATGAAAAACATGGTTCAAACTTTAATAGACTATATAAAAATTAGTTCTTCACCGATGGCAGATTCTTTTCAATTTCCGAGGATAGTGAAGTATAGGGATTATATGATAGTTAGCTGGTTAAATTGGGAAGATTATCAGTATGACAGAATTTATACTAAGAAATATTCATTAACAGAGAATAGCGGAATAGAGATTGCAAAAGAGACAAGCGAGGATGATGCATGGGTGAAAGATTACCTGATAGTTAAGAATGAAGCAGATGAAGGTTTGGAAATAGTAACAGAAGAGGCACTTTTTTCATATGGAGTATACGGATTAAAGCGGAGCGATTACAAACTACCGATAATGAGAATAATAATGAATGATGAATTATCGTGGTATAAGAATGGCACTTTTACAGTGAAAGTGATAGACGGGAATGGAATGAAACTCAGCAATGTAAAGGTGTTGGTAACAAACGGAGTGGATATAAATTTTGAAGGATCGACAGATGCAAATGGCGAAGTGAAGGTATCATATTTTACAAGAAGTTCTAATAAGATAACAATAAAAGCGGTGAAGGCATTTTACGAGGATTGTGTTAATGTATATGATGTTACAACGAATACGATGGAAGTGAACTGCGTAAAAGAGGTCAGCGCCTTTAAGGATACAACAATAGAGATAGGAGTTTATACATATTCAACCGAACCTGAGGAAGTTATATTACATAAAGTGGCTGTTTCGTCTGCCAAAGTGATATTGAGTAATGGAATAAATATAGAAGATACATTAATAACCGGGGCAAATGGTAAGGTTGTTGCTGAAATAAGTGGCAGGGATACGATTGAATGGCTCGGAAGGGACTGCTATGTGGATTATACAAAGGAAATAGATGTAATCGTTTTAAAAGAGGGATATAAAACAGAGACGGTGAAGATAAGTAAAGAGATGAGAAGCAATAGCAGCAATGCTACGGGATATAATAACAGCAATCATGTGATAAAGAGAGACGAGTTGAATTTATATATGGCTTATGGAGACGGAGACAGCGTAGTGTTTGGCAGGAGCAACAATTTTGGAGACTGGTGGATACTTGAGAAGGTGGGAGAGGGGAAGAACCCTTCATTGGCATTTGCAGGGGAAGGCACAGTGGCAATGTTGTATACAGGGCTGGATAATTACGGGTATTATTATACATACACGGAATCGCCTTTTCAGCCGATAGATACAGTGTATCCGACATTGATAACTTATGAACCGGGAGTAATAGCAGGAAATGTCCTGACTGGGAAAGTATATGTGGCTGGGATAGAGCATCCTCTTTTAGGAGTGGATTATGGCAATCTTTTATATGCAGAGTTTGTGTTTGACAATCTTGCCGGAATAGTGAAGACAACATTGGTGCCTGCGACAGTAGAGAAATATAAGCCGAAATCATGGCAGAGCATAACGACATATTATGACAAGTATATGAAGAAATATTATCCGATAATTGTTTATGGGGATATATACGGAGAGATAGACTTGGTTAAGTATGATGGGATAAGTGGAAGATGGATACCGCCTATCGGAGTGGCGCAAACTACTGAGGAATCAAAGGAGAGTTATATATCATCAAACGGCGAGAAGATTGCAGTAATATGGAGTGAGGAGAGGACAACTGACTCAAATGTTTGGGATATATGGCTTAACGGAGAGTTGTATAAGACAAGCAAAACAGAGAGTTATACTGAACCGAAGATAAAGGCAGGAAATTATATTGTGTATAATGAGAGCAAAGAAAGAATAGGTCTTGACCTTTATGGGTTGAATTACATTGGAGCGGACATAAGGACATCAAGCAAGGATAGTGTTTACTATCCTGATTTTGAATTTAAGACGGAATACAACAAAACAGGACTTGAATTGAATCATAAAATCTATCTGATATGGACGGAGAAGACTGGAATCGCATATACGGTTAAGGATACTATAATAGAGGTAAAGACAGACGGAGATTTGCAACCATTTATTGCGGGTGAATTTACAGATACGATAGTTGAGTTGGATGACTCACCATTAACGGACATAATCAATGACAGAAGAAAGAAGATAGAGAGACTCTACATAGAAATAGGCGAGATAGAGTCGGATAAGGAATACAAACTGACAGTGAACACAACAAATCCTAACAAAAACTACCCTTATCTTTTGATGATAGACGGAATAATTGTTGATACGATAAATAAAGAGGATAAGACGACAGAGGTTTATCTAACAGAGGATATTAAGTCAGACAACACGATATTGATAACACTTGACAGGGTAAAGGGGAACCCGAACAGAATTGCAAAGATGGAGATGCGAAAGTATGATGAAGTAACAAATGCATCAATACTCGGAAACGCCATAATTAAAATGATAACAGAGAAGAAGGGAATAAAAGAGCATGTGAAGATAAAAACAATGAGTAAAGGACTGATAGAGATGACAATAGAAGGAGACTGCAGCGAGAATCTTGAGATGGAGATATATGATGTTGCGGGCAGAAGGAGAATGAAAGAGACTTTTAAAAATTTGCAAAACGGATATAACAAGATAATCTTAAATGCGAATGGACTGTCAAGTGGAGTCTACTTCTACAGACTGAATACAAAATCAAACCAATATAAAGGAAAAATTCTATTGATTAAATAAAATTTGGAAAAGAGGGAAACAAAATTATACTGAGTCCAGTTAACAGGAGCTGAAAGAATTAGTATAATTTTGATTAAGAGAAATAATTTTTTTTAATCAAGATGGCAAAAGAGAGAAGGCAAGAATGATACACAGAGAGTGGACTGAGAAGAATAGTTAATAGTTAATAGTTGATAGTTAATAGTTGATAGTTAAAGAAAAAGAAGTGAGAATAAAACGAAGAGCGGACTTATATAAGGCAATGGAAAAGGCTGTGAACGGGGAGTATGCTGAAGGTATAAGGGATAACGAACAGAGACCGTGACTGGTATCTGACAACGGGTGTCAGCCTACATCATTAAAGTTTATAAAACATATGGCTCTATTGGGAATAGAACAGATATTTATATTTTGGAATAACCCTAAGGGAAATGCCGAGACGGAGCGATTTATGAGGACAATGAAGGAATATTTGTTCTGGAGAAGAAAGTATGATAATAGTTTGAGTTTGAAGAGTCATTTAAGAAGTTCATTGAGTTTTACAATGAAGATTATCCTCACAGTAAGTTGAAATATCAGAGTCTTTATCACTTTTATAGAACTTACTGAAAACAACAGGATATCCCTACATATCAATCAGATTTACTCTAACCAATTAAGTGCTTGACAAGGTGGTGCAGTACAATTTCAAAAGAGTTTAAAGTTCTTAATGTTTACCCTATTGATAAAATTTTTAATTTTGGTTTAATTAAAAATAATGGAGAGTTTTGTAGTCACCCAATTTAGGAAAGACTATATAAATTAAATGGTTGACATATAAGGTGAAATATGGTATCTATTAAATATGGGGTGAATTTTCATTTAATATTTGTAAATTTACTCTCTCAGATCGATTTTGCTGATTCGGAAAAAATTTCCATCCATAGATATGAAAAAAATATATTTGATAGTTTAAAGGATTCGTTGGATATAAGAAAAAATAATTTTTCCTCAAACATTTTCTTTATTATCCTATTTTTTATAGTAATATCATTATTGCTAATTTTAATTTGGGGGTTTAAAAAGAGAAAAAGATGTTAAAAAAAATTTTTTTGTTTTTATTTTTACTTTTAAATTTAAAATTGTTTCCATCCATTCATCAAGATGAATACTTTTTAAATTTAAAATCAGCCTATTTTGGTTCTCCAACCAATTTGAGTGAAAAACTTGTTGATAAAAAAGAAAAAGGTTTGCATTACAACTATTATGGTTATCTACCTTATTGGATAGATACCCTTTACTATTCTAATTTTCAATATGAACTTTTGACACATATATCCTATTTTTCTGTCAATGTTAATACGGATGGGAGCTGTGGACTTATTCCGAATCCTTCATATTTTACAAAAATTTACAATGAGTCTCATAAAAGAGGTATAAGGATTCATCTCACCTTTACTCTCTTTGGAACAACTTCCGTTTCAACTCTTTTAAATAGTAAGAGTTCAAGAGAAAATTGTATTAGCAACATACTCAACTATGTTGATCTTTACAATCTTGATGGTGTTAACTTAGATTTTGAGTTTGTATCATCTTCTCTAAGGGATTCTTTCAATCTTTTTATAATGCAACTTGCTGATAGCCTTCATAATCGGTTTTCTACAAGAAGGGAACTCTACATAGCTGTTCCACCTGTTTATCAATGGTATCCAGGGTATGATTATTATTCAATTTCAAGTTTTTCAGATGGTTTATTTGTGATGTGTTACGATTATCACTGGTCCGGGTCATCTGAGGCAGGGCCAGTTTCACCTACTTTTAATTCAACTTTTTGGGGTTATTATGCTTTCAACACATCTATCAGCGATCTTATTGGAATAGGAGTCGATCCTTCGAAGATCATTGCAGGTATTCCATATTATGGTTATGACTGGCCAACAGAATCTGATACTCTGAAATCTAAAACTATTGGAACAGGTTCTTCTGTAATATTTAAAAACGCTAAAAATAATGCTTCGATTTATGGTAGAAAGTTTGATGAATATTCAAAAGTTCCTTACTATACATATCTTTCAACAAATTACCATCAATGTTTTTATGATGATTCTGCTTCGATAAGATATAAATTGGGGATAGTCAAAGATAAAAAATTACAGGGTGCTGGATGCTGGGCACTTGGTTATGATGATGGTGCAATAGATCTCTGGAGTGTTTTAAGAGAGGAATTTTTTGTAACAGTTCCTTTAAAACATTTCATCGTAAAAGTGAACACTTCAAACTTAAATGTCAGAACCGGTCCATCAACATCTTCTGATATTTTGAATGTCTCAAATTATGGAGAAAAATTTGTTGCTTTTGATTATGATGGATACTGGTATAAAATTTATTATCCATCAGCATCGTTTCCTTACTATGCTTATGTTTATGGAGGTGATGGAATAAATCTAAAATATCTTGAAGGTGATAACTATTTTAAAGTTGCAAGGATCACTGCATCTCTGTTGAATGTCCGTTCTGGTGCTTCTACTACTTACCCAATTTTAACTCAGGTATCTTACAATCAGGTATTCGTTGTGGATTCTTTTACAGGTGATTGGGCAAGAATAATTTTACCTGACTCAAACAGAACCGGTTTTATATACTATACAAGTTATGCTCAAATTTTTGACAATCTATCTTCGTTTAACGATTGTGAAGTTTTTGTAGATTCTCTCATTTATCCTGATACTCTCTTTTCAGGAGATTCTTTTGAAGTCAAACTTTATTTAAAAAATACTGGATATGTTTCTCTCGATTCAATTTTCGGAATAAGTTTCTTAGAAAAATCTTTATTTTATTATGAAACATTCTGGAGTGATTCAGGTTTTGCCAAAAGTTATGGGAACAATACTCTTCCTGGACAAAATGGAATAAAAACATTTTATTTCAAAGCACCTTTTATCTTAAACGATTCTCTTTTAAGTTACGATGTGGTGTTAAAAAGAAATGATGATACTTCTTCAAATTATTTCAACATTAAAATTTATGTAAAAAGTAAAAGTTCAGGAAAAGTTGAGGATGATAAAATTTTTTGTGAAGAAAATTTTAAGACATTGAGGAAGTTTTATCATGTATATGATTTAACTGGAAGATTGATAAAAAAAGGTGATGGAGAGTTCAACATAACTGATGTAAAAAAATTTTCAACAGGAGTTTATTTTGTGATATTTTCAGATGGTCAAAAGATAAACAGAAAAAAGATAATAATGTTAAAATAATTTCCCTTGATAAAAATCTTTAAAAATATAAAATATTACTTTTAAAAAGGAGTTTTTAATGGTTGAAATTATTTTTTCAGTGAATCCCGGTGCAACAACAACAAAATGTTCTATTTATAAAATAGTTGAAAAAGGTATAGAAGAGGTTGTCTCAGAAAACATCGAGCATCCAACAGAAGAGATAAAATCTTTTAAAGATATAACATCACAGGTTGATTACAGGTATGAGAAGGTAAAAGATTTTTTAAACAGGAATATGAGAGATGGTTATAAAATCGTTGCAACAGCAGGTCGAGGAGGTATGTTGACCCCGGTTCCAAGTGGAGTTATAAAAATAAATGAGGAACTTGTCCATTTTTCACTTTACACACCGGTCTATCAGCATGCTTCAAACCTTGGTGCACCACTCGCTTATAGAGTTGCAAAAGAGAATAATGTTGATTCGTTTATAGTTGATCCTGTAAGTGTAGACGAGTTTACAGATGTTGCAAGAATTTCAGGTGCAAAAGATTTTCCAAGATTTTCTTTTGTCCATGCTCTTAACATCAGGGCAACGGTTAGAAAACTTTCTGAGATGTTGAACATAGATTTTAACAGGATCAAATGTGTTGTTGCACATCTTGGTGCTGGATTTTCGATAGCCGCTTTTGTTGAAGGGAAAATCGTTGATAACGATAACAGGATGGAGAGTGCTCCATTTACAGCAGAAAGAGCAGGTGGAGTTCCACCGATACCACTTGTGAACGCCTGTTTCTCGGGTCAATATACAAAAGAACAGATAATGAAAAAACTTTATGGTGAAGGTGGATTGTATGGTTATTTAAAGACAAAGGATCTAAGAGAAGTTCTGAAGATGATCGAAAATGGTGATAAGTATGCTGAACTGATTTACAATGCGATGGTTTATCAGATTGCAAAAGAGATTGGAGCGATGGGTTCGGTTATGGATTTTGAAATCGATGGGATAATTTTGACTGGTGGAATGGCTTATTCTGAGAAACTTGTGAAAGATTTAACAAGAAAGGTTGGCAAGATTGGAAAGATCTATGTTTTCCCGGGGAGTAACGAAAACGAATCTTTGGCTCTAGGTGTTTATAGAGTTTTAAAAGGTGAAGAAAAATATTTGACCTGGCCTGTGAAAGTTTGAATGGAGGAAAGATGGGAATAAAAAGTTTTAGTGAATTAAAGGAAAAAGTTTTAAAAATGTCTGCAAAAAGGGTTGTTGTTGCGGCAGCACATGATAGGGATGTGATTGAAAGTGTAGTTGAATCGATGAAAGTTGGAATAGTAAAAACTCCAATACTTATTGGAGATGCTCAAAAAATAGAGAATATAATAAAAGATTTTGGTGAAAATTTAAACGATTTTGAGATAGTTGATTCTTCTTCTGATGAGGAATCAGGGAAACTTGCTGTGAAATACATTAAAGAGAAAAAAGCTGAGATCCTTGTTAAAGGGAAACTTGAAACCGTATTTTATTTAAAACCTATACTTGATAAGGAAACAGGAATAAAAAAATCAGGTGTTCTTTCAAACCTTACACTTTTTGAAATGCCTTCATACCATAAATTCATCTCTGTCACAGATAACGCTATAATACCTGTTCCAACGATGGAAGAAAAAAAATATATTATTGAGAATACAAAAATTTTATACAACGCTCTTGAAATCGAAACCCCAAAAGTTGCTTTACTTTCTGCTCTTGAGGTTATAAACACAAAAGTTGAATCTACCATCGATGCTGCGTGTTTAACACAAATGTATCAGAGAGGGCAGATAAAAGGATTTATAATCGATGGTCCTTTAGCGTATGATACAGCGATAGATAAAAAATCTGCTGATAGTAAGAAGTTGAAAGGTTCAGAAGTTGCAGGTGATCCTGATATACTTATAGTTCCAAACCTTGAAAGTGGAAACATCCTTGGGAAAGCATACAAATTCCATGCTGATGCAAAAAGTGGTGGAGTTGTTCTTGGTGCTTCAGTTCCGGTTGTTTTGAACTCAAGATCAGATGGAGCTGACAGAAGGTTCAATTCAATGCTTATCGCAAGGGCGATAGCAGAACTTGTTTAGAAGTTAAATGTTCAAATCTTGTTTAAATTTTTCAAGATCAACCTTATCTTTCAGATTTGCAAGTTCAAGCCCATCTATTAAAGCATCGATTGGATATATCTCTTTTTCTTTTAAAATGTAAAACAACGAGAAAACCGCACTATTTTTTGCACCAAATTTTCGGAAATCGTATCTGATAATTTTTGCTTCGGTTTGAGGTGTTTCAAGTGAGTTATCAAGATAGAGTATCCCCTTAAAACTTTTCAACTTTTCAATGTTAACATTGAGTCCATCCAAAGATGTTATGATTATTATATCTGGAGAATTCACATTGTAAGTGCAATCTTGTTCTGGAGAGATTATTATTTCAGTTGTTGAAAATCCTACCCCCACTGTAACAGGATAACTTCCTCTATGGTTAACAGAGAGACCTGAAAGTATTGAAGCATAACAGAACGCTTCACCTGCTGTCTGAACTCCTTCACCAGCTGAACCTGATAGTTGTATACAGAATGTTTTTTCAAGTTTATGTTCATATTTTTTTTCAAGTATTTTTACCTTATCGAATAGGTTCTCTGTTGAATTTGTATAAAATTCCCACCTATAATTTTCATTCTTTTTAACAAACTCTTCTTCTCCAATCTCTTTTAAAATTTCAGAAATTTTCATCCCTTTATTCATCTTCACAGCATAACTTGGACATAACTCGATCGCCTCAACTAAAGAAAAACCATCATTTTTTATTGCATCAGCGATAATATTTGAAAAATCTGGTTTCACAACTACTCTTGCAACAAAACTCGCTTTTGCAGCGAGTGCTATCTGACAGATATCATAATTTCTTGTTTTACTTTTATCAGGTGTTGTTGTTGTAACAAAACCTTTTGGAGTTAATCCACTTGCCTGTCCACCTGTCATTCCATAAAGCATGTTGTTGTGGATTAAGATAGTTAAATCTATGTCAAGACGTGATGCCTCAAGAATGTGCTGCATTCCAATCGTTGCACCTCCATCACCGATGAAAACTATAACTTTTTTGTTTTTATTTTTTAGCCCAAGGGAAATTCCTGCTGCAAGTGCAACAGATCTTCCATGTAATCCATGGACTGTGTGTGAGTTTGCAAATTTATCTATTATTCCATGACAACCAATGTCAGAAACGAGGATTACATCCAGTGGATCGATGTTCAGTTTTTCAAGTGCTTTTTCTGTGTTCTGTGCTATCAGGTGGTGTCCACAACCAGCACAGAATGGAAGTTTATTTGAATTCAAGAATTTTTTATCCATTTTTTCTAACCTCTTCTTTGATTTTATCTATGCTGATCATCTTACCTATGGAATTTATTTTTATTACATTATCAGGAATGTTGTTACCAAAAAGCATTTCACACAGTTGACCGTTTAGATTTTCTTCAACAACAAAAATCTTTTTGTATTTCGAAATTATCTCATAGTAAACATCTGGAACAGGCACAAGAGTTTTTGCAACGAGCAAAGAGACCTTCTTCTTTTCGTTTCTTAAATCTTTCATCGCTTCTTTACACACAACAGAACTCACATCAAAACTTATCAAAAGATTTTCGTTTCCATCCTCATCATATTCATAGAGTGTGAAATCTTTTATGTTTGAAACAATTTTTTTGTACAACCTTGCACTGTTTTCAAGTGCTTCCTTTGTTGAATGTTGCAATATACCTTTCTGATCGTGTGTTGAGGCGTTTATTCTTATCTGATGTTTGTTTGATGATAGAGGCAAAAACTCTGGAACAAGATTTTTTTCAGGTTTATATGGAATGTATGTTTCATCTGAACTATAAAATTTTCTTTCAACTTTTTTTATCTCTTTTAAAGAAGATATCTCAAAACTTCTGTTTGTCATCGTGATCTCTTTTGAGGTTAAAATTATGACAGGTGTTCTTAAGTTCACTGCAGTATTAATAGCGATTTCAGGTATCTCCCAGCAATCTTTGAAGTCAGAAATTGCAAATGTTGGAACGGGGTAACCACCCGATATCATCCCTCTTACGAGTAAAAGATCACCTGATGCACCACATGTAGCAGTTCCAGTTGATGGCCCCAACCTTTGGGCAAGTATTATCACCATTGGAAGTTCCATCATGAAAGCCATATTGATTGACTCAACCATCAAAGCGAATCCAGGGAATGATGTTGCTGTTATTGGTAATCTTCCTGCTGCTGAAAGTCCTGACATCCATTGTAGTGTAGTTATTTCATCTGGAGCATGAAATGTTAATGGTAACCTTTTTGAACTGTACAGGTAAAGATAGTTCGAAGGTGTTATGGGATACCCAACAAATGTGTCAGCCCCTGCTCTTGCGATCGATTCAACGATTAAAAATGAACCGTTAACAAAAATCTTTTTTCCATTTTCCATCTTATTTCTCCGATTTTTTGATAAATTTATCCCATACATAACCGACTATTATAAAAATTATTGTTGAAATAACAGCACCATATGTTTTATCAATATCAAACCATTTCATCTGTTTACCAAGAAGACATAAGAATATCACCACAACTCCACCGATAAATGAAAGTTTGACTCCCGTCTTTGTTATGAGTCCTTTCAGGTAAAGTGCAAAGAGGATAACAATAGCACCTATACCTCTTATCGCATAGGAAATATATGCGGTGTCAAGAATCGCATTTCTGAAAAGTATTGCAAGTGGAATCGTGATAAAGTTTATAAGTATCACAAGATTTTTTGCTGTTTGAAGAATCTTTTTATCATCCTTTGCCTTTTTCGAAAGATTCTGGTAAATATCTTTTGTTGCTATAGTCACAACAGCAAAATTCACAGGTCCCACTGTTGAAAGTATCGCTGCGATAACTCCTGCCAGCGCTATTCCACCAAGAATCGGATTTATGAATGTTGCTGAAGTTAGTATTGTTCCAAGTGCTTCATTTGCTTTTATCGCTCCTGGATCAAAGAATTTCCCAGTTTTTGCAAGGAGTCCCAGAAGTCCTGTCATTATGCCGAAAGGTGCAACTATTATTCCAGAAAGAACAGCGGCTTTTTTCGCAGTTTGTGGATCCTTTGCAGAAAATATCGGTTGAATACTTGCCTGACCTGCCATTCCGCCGAGAATTCCACCTAAAAGTAAACTGAAAGCAGCGGAAAAGTTAGTTGTGAATGGGTTGTAAAGGTTATTCGGTGCTCCCTGTGATTGTAAAATCGATTGTAGGTTTGAAAAACCACCAATTTTTGTTATTCCTATTATTGTTGCAACTCCAAGTCCAAAATACATTGCAACAAGGTGGATTATACCGGTTATTGTTAAAGCGTACATTCCTCCAATATATGTATAGAGTGTTATTATCGCTGCAGAGATTATAACTGACAATGTCCAGTCAAGTTTCAAAATTGGTGCTATGATACTTGCGCATGTCTGGAGTTGAACATATGAAAGAACGATGTAAGCGATTAAAAATGCAAATGCAGAAATTGTTGAAATCTCTTCACCAAAAATCGATTTCAACATCTCACTTACAGTATGAACATTCCTTGTTCTGTAATGGTAAGCAACAGTAAATCCGATGATGATCATTCCTGTTGCTGTTGCAAAGTTATAAAGTATTGGCTGTAAAGTCATCGTTTTGAATGCCTTTTCACTTATACCTATAGTTGACATTCCTCCAAGCCATTCAGCAGCAACAACAACGGCGCAAACGAAAGTTCCAAGATTTCTTCCTGCTATCAGATAGTCAGCAGAAGACCTTTCTGCAATCTTTTTTGTCACAAATGAAATTGAAACAACAAGCAAAAAATACAAAAGAACTATGATTGAATATATGTTCATTTTTTTACTCCTGTGTTAAAATTAAAATAGAAAAATTATATTCTTTTGATCTGTTGTGTCAAGTTATATTCTGTTAAATATTTTTTCTCTTGACTTTTTTTCATTTTTTTTTAATATTCTAAAAAAGGAAGTTAAATGAGAAAAATTAAAAACTTTAAAAGCATTTCTTTTCTCTCTCTCTCTCTCTCTCTCTCTCTCTCTCTAATACAATCGTATTACTCTCCATTTTATTTATGATCGCTTCATTTCCTATTTCCATTTTTGCTCAGGAAAAGTATCTCATGAGTGATGATTTTCAAGGTGAAATTGGAATAAGCCCTTACTGGATTATATTTCAAAATGGGAACGGGGAATTATTCAAAAAACCTTATAATGATGAATATGGAAACATTGATTTCACGGATACAGTTTTAAATTTTAAAGTTGGTTTAACAGAATTTCCTGAAACTTCTTTTATAGGTCTTGAAAAAGAAATTCCGACTTATATTAAGGAATATCTAAGAGAGGGAAACGGTTATTTAGGTTATGAAATCCAGGATGATTATGGTGTTGTTTATGATGATGATTTCAAAAGTTCTTTAAATTTTGCTTTATGTTTTGAAAATAATGATTCACTTACTATAGAATTTACAAATATAGATAAATTTTTATTTGTCAATTTAATTTTTAAATTATATCAAAATCAAACTTTAGTTTATGACACGACTGTTTCAATATATGTTTTAGAGCCTTTAGTGGATTTCCCTAAATTTCAGATAGAGATTGTGAAAGATGGGAATAAATATATTATTAATGACTTGGTATCTATAGAAAATACATCTGTACCCCAGAAAATCAGATTTTATGCAAGAGCGTATAGTACTTCACAGGCGACAAGTAATAATTTGACTTTTAGTGTTTCGATAGATGATATTTATTTTTACCCCGATCTAAACAATTTTTTACTTGTCAATTTCACTCCTGAAAGAAAAGTTTTAAATTCATATTTAGAAAAAATAGAAGTAAAAAATTTTTATGATTTATCTCCTGTAATAAATGCAAAAACAAATATTTACCAAAAAAATCAACTATTGTATTCAGATTTTACCGATGTAGATGGCAGCAGTTTTTATGATATTTATTTGAAAAATACATCTTCTCTTAGTTTAACAGTTGAAAAAGAAGGTTTTGTTCCCTATACAGGAGAGATAACCCCCTATATATGGAGTGAGAGTGGATATGGATTGGGGTTGAACAATCAAAGGAAGGTTGTAAGGGAGTTGAACAGTGACAGGATGCATATGGTGTATACGGATGGAGACAGTGTGATATATGGATATAGTGATAATTTTGGAGGTATCTGGAATCTTGAGAAGATAGGAAGGGGGATAAATCCTTCCCTTGTGAAGACGACAGAGGGTTTAATAGCGATGTGGAATAATGGGACGAACATAGAGTATGCTGTGAAGAGTTCACCGTGGGGTGGATTCAGTCAATATCCTGTGTTGTGGAGTTCAGAGCCGGTAATGTTTGGTAGTTGGGAGAGTGACAGGAAGATAGGTGGATATATAGGATACAGGTATGAAGGGTTAAATAGAGGAGATTTGATAGTAGGTGTATGGAGTGATGAGGATATAGGGAACATTGAATTTGATACAGTGTTTACATATACAGGCACAAAAGATGGAGTCGTTCCAATGTTTTCACCTGTGGTGGTGCCTTGTTATGAACTTCCTACTTTATCAGAGTCCTATATGGCTGCATGCATAGATACGGGATGGCATCTTGTTGGAAGTAGATGGGATATGTTAAATTCAACTTGGAGTTATTTTGATTTAATCAGTCCAGCATATCAGAAGGCACAGAATCCATCAGGAGATTATGATAACAGGGTTACGATATTTATTTGGGAGGTTGATAATGGAGATGGGACAACAGAGATCTGGAATTCGGAGTATGGTAGAGTTAGTTCTGGAAGAGGGATAAACAGATATCCAATAAGCAGGAATGTGGTGCAGTCATCATATATAAGGGATTATGATAAGATAATAGGATACAGGGCGGGATATTCAGACACATTGACACCGGAGAGTTATGTTATATATGATGGAGATGATTCGATATATAGTATGGATGCTGTGTATAAGAAAGGGTTAATAGAGACGAAGTTTTATTATTGCTGGTTTGAGGGTAGTAATGGTGAATACAGATTTAAATCGAAGGTGAGGAGTTACAGTCAGGATGTATTGCCATATTCGAGTGGAGAGCCGACAGACACGATAGATGGAGTGATAATAAGTCCATTGAGGGAGTATGTTGAGGGTAATTTTAAGATAGAGAGGATGGTGTATGAAGTGGGGGGAATGAATGGAGAGATGAACTATCTGGTGAAGGTAAAGATAGAAGATAAAAATCCACATATACCAGAAGTTGTTCAGATAGATGGAGAGGTGTATGGAGTAATTTATGGTGGACCTGGAGAGAAGGTATTGGAGATAGTTGTTCCGAAGGAGAAATATGCAGGTGACAAAAAAATAGAGATCAGTATTGATAGGAAGAAGGGGGATAAAAATAGGGTAGCAGAGATAGAGGTATATGAATATGAAGAGGAAGGTGGAGTTATATCGATGGTGAAAGGAGGGATAAAGGCAGGAGTGAAAGAGACAGTGGAAGAGAAGTATGAAGGTATGATAAACAATATCAGGTATAATGAAGGTAATGGTCGAATAGAATATATGATGAAAGGAGATGGAGATGTAAGGATAAGAGTTATGGATATAACAGGGCGAGTGGTGGAGAAGAAGGAGATGGGATATCAGGTTAGAGGTGAATATGGAATGGATGTAAAGATAAAGAGAGGGATATATTTTGTGGTAATAGATGTTGGAGGCATAGAATATACAAAGAAGATAGTGAGAGTGAGATAGGGGTATAATACCCCTATCTTTTAGAAGGTGGGAGATATGAAGTGGGTGATTGTTTTGGTGATAATGTTATCGATAGTGATTTTTGTATATGCTGATTTTGAGATGTTGACAACGATTCCCCATGGAGCTTTAGTAAATCCAGGATGGTTTTCGATAGGTAAATTTGATTTTAACAATAATGGTATAGAAGAATTAATATTACATACTGCTCATTTCAAAATAGGAGATATTTATCCCTATCATCCTTTTTTTGAATACAGGAGAGAAGGGGGATACCATTTTGAAGAGGTCTACAGGATTGTTTTTCCACATCCGGCAAGTTTAGAGGATACTACTTTTACAGCTCCAATTGGAATAGGGGATTTTGATAATGATGGTTTATATGAGATGGTAGAAATAATGAGAGTAGTAAATAAAAACATTAATATTCATATACTTGAACAGAAGAGCAGGGAAGAGTTTCCGGATACAACGAAACAGGTTTTATGGTTGGCGGATACGACTTATTCATTTGGTCCATTGGATATAACGAACGAGTTGAAAGGGGATTCAATAGACAGACTGGTGTGGGTTGGTTTACCGGGTATAACCACAAGGACACGGAGTTATGGATGGGGGTATTTGGAGTATGTTGATGAAAACACTCTTGAGTTGACACACACATTTGCTGAGACGGTGCAGTTAAAAGAACCTGTAATTGTAGGAAATTTAAATAATAATGGACTTGTTGATGTAATAATTGCAACCAACTTTTATGCTAGTAGTAAAATCTTGTGGTATGAAGCAACCGATAAGACAGGTGATTCATTTAATTTTAAAGATAGTATAAGATTTAGTGTCTGGAATTATAATGATCCGCTGTTAAGAAAAATGATTATTACAAACGATATAAACGGGAATGGATATAATGAAATTTTATTGGCGAATTCCTGGTATATGGATGGACTTACATTGTATCAATATTACAGATATTATCTTGTTGAATACAATCCAGAGAAGGATATACTTGAGATAAAGTGGACAACAGAGTGTAGTTCCCCGCCTAATCCGAATATAACGGTATGGGCTAATGCGGATTTATTGAGTTCAGGTGCTGGATGTGATTGTGGAGATATTGATGGAGATGGACTGGAGGATATCTTGATAAATGGAGGGAGGCATGTTGAGATATGGAAGAATTATGGTGGTGATATATATGGGAAGATATATGAATGGACGGATAGCACATATCAGACGCTGTGCAGTACAGTGAGGGCTTATGATTTTAATGGTAATGGGATGAAAGAGGTTTTATTTTCGGGGCATGATTACTGGTGTCCACCGCCCTATCCGACAGAATATACACCGGAGGAGTATCAGAGGACTTATGTATTTGAATACAGGAGATTGCAGGTTGATGTAGACAATGTTGAATTGGCAAGAGATGTGGATACACTGATATTCGGGAGTAGTGTAAATGGAGACACATTGTATAAAGAGATAAAGTTTTGCAATGTTGGGTATGATACGATAAAGTTGGATTCAATAGTGTTTGAGAGTGAGTGTTATGGAGTGAAGGGGAGTTTTCCTGAACTTATATGGGTAGGGGAGAGAGTGGGGAAAGAGATATGGTTTAAGGGGGATAGTTCTGGGAGATATCTTGATAGTGCATGGAT
>JBBFKX010000001.1:0-837825 GCA_037481815.1 Caldifarciminota bacterium | reverse complement strand
GATATGGGTAGGGGAGAGAGTGGGGAAAGAGATATGGTTTAAGGGGGATAGTTCTGGGAGATATCTTGATAGTGCATGGATATATGGAGATAGTAACAGGTATAAATTGATGCTAAAAGGGGCATACAGATACAAAGTGGAGATAGATTCGATAGCGGCGAAGTATGTAAGTATATATGACAGGAATATAGTGAGTGTATATTTTAATGAGAAGACAACGATGCCGGAGATAACGGAGGATAATATAGATGAGGTGTTGAGGTTGAGTGGAGGACATAGCTGGAGAGATAAATTTGGAGAGATATATGGTGCGAAGTGGTTGAGATATAATGGGAAAGATAAACTGGTGGTGCAATTGAGCGCTGGGGGTAATAGACCAACAGTGAGTGTTGGAGATAGTGTATATGTTGATAATGGAGTGATAAAGGATGAATGGTTGAATGAGAGAGTGGTGACAACAGGAGTGATAAGAGGGGAGTTATATTTTAGTGGAATAGATGGAGAGGAGATAGATAGAGATGGGTTGAGTTTGAGATACAGGGGAGGAGTTTTGTGTTATAGTGTGAAAGAAGGGGAAAGATTTGAGATAGAGGTGTATGATGTGATGGGTAGGGTGATAGCAAAACGGGATGAGAGTAAGGGAAGAGAAGGCATAATAGATATGAATGTATATGGAAATGGGGTATATTTTGTGAGGATGAGAAAAGGAGAAGAAATAATAAATAGAAAAATTATAAAAATGAGGTGAAAAAGTTTTAAATATAGAGTTTTTGCAAAATGCAAATAAAAATTTTTTTTCAAAATTTATACTTATGTTATCTATTTGTAAATATGATATTTAAAGAATGGAATGAAATTTGTTTAAATTTTTTAAAAAGGAGTTTAGATGAATAAAAAAAAATTTACTAATATTATCTTTTTTATTAATAGGGGTATTTTTATATGCTGAAAGAGAATATTTTATTGATAATTCAAAATATATTTTCGAAAATGAAAGATATTCCAATACAAAAGGGGCCACTGACAGTTTGAATATCAAAAAAGTTAGTGGCATTCCATATTTTGGTGTTGTTATGGATGTTTTTGTAGTTGACTCGTTTGCATATCTTGGTATTGAAAATAATTTAGTTATTTTGAATGTTTCTGATTATATGAATCCAGTTGTTTTAGGTTCTATTTCTTTAGATGGAGAAATGGAAACCTATTATAAAAGCAAATTATTTGTTCTTAATAATTATGTTTACTATTTAACTGCTGAAACTCTTTTGAATATTGTAGATGTATCAAATCCTTCAAATCCTGTTAAAGTGAGTGAATATATACTACCTTACGGAGATATAACTTCAGTTTCTGTATTGGGAAATTACGCTTATGTTGTGTCTAATGGGGATTTAAAAATAATAGATGTAACGAATCCTTCAAATCCATTCGAAGTAAGTAATTATGATTCAATTGGTTACTATATTTATATTTCGGGAAATTATGCTTTTGTTGCTGGAGGGAATCTTTTAAGAGTCCTAGACATCATTGATCCTTTAAACCCTGTCAAAATTGGATATTGTGAGGTAACTGAAAATATTAAAGATGTTTATATTTCAGAGAATTATGCCTATCTTATTACTACTTCAAGTTTAAAAGTAATAGATGTGACATCTCCTTCAAATCCATTTGAATTAGGATATTGTTCTATAGATGGATTTCCTGAAAAAGTGTATGTTCTGGATAATTATGCTTATGTTGCTTCTTCGGTGGGTCTAAGGATAATAAACATACAAGATCCTGTAAAACCTTTTGAAGTGAGTTATTATGATACACCTTCCAGTGCTAGAGGAGTGTATGTTTTTGATAATTATGCTTATGTTGCTTCTTCTGATGCTGGATTGAGGATAATAGATGTGACAGATCCGTCAAAACCTGTTGAAGTTGGATATTATGATACACCAGGCAGCGCACAAAGAGTTTATATTATTCGTGGATATAATAAAAATTATGCGCTTGTCGCTGATGGTGATGCAGGATTAAGGGTTATAGATGTAACAAATCCTTTAAATCCTGTAGAAGTTGCCTATTATGATACTGAAGGATTCACAAAAGATGTTTGTTTTTCTCGTAATTATTTTGATTACAAATTCTATATTTATCTTTTGGATAACAGTGGATTTTATATATTGACATTTTTACCGGAAAATGGAATTTTAGGAGATAAGGTTGTTGAAAAAAGGTTAAATGAAAGAGAAGAAAAAATAAAATTTACAGGTAAAGAAATCATTTATAATATTACCAGTTGTGACAATGAAATCAGGATATTTGATATTACAGGAAAAGAAACATACAGAGAAAGTAAAATTGAAACTGGTGAAAAACAATATAATTTGAAGAATTTATCAAAGGGTGTTTATTTTATAAAGTTGAAAGATGGAAAAATAGAAATTAAAAAGAAGATATTTGTTATTTATTAGTAAAAAATCTTTAGTATTGACAAAAATTTTTTTTATCTTAATATTTTTAAAAAAGGAGTTGTTATGAAGAGGGGATTATCAATATTTGTACTTTTAATTTTTGTTTCTCTTTATCCATTTGCAAATTCAAATGGACTTTTAGATATTCCAACAGCAGAAATACAAAAAAATGGTGAATTTTCTTTTGGCATAGATTTTTCTTTATCATCTGCTTTAAGAAACGATGATGTACCTTTCACTTACAATCTATTTTTCTCGTATGGTCTTCTTGACATGTTTGATGTGACTTTGAATATGCTAACATACAAAGATTATACTATAGATTTCCAGTACAACTTTTTAAAACCGAAAGGAAATCTCCCATCAATTTCAGCAGGTATTAGAAATATAACATATAGAAAATATATAGATGAAGGGGGAGGAGGAGATACAAGCGCTATAGGTCTTTCAGATCATAATTATAGTTTGAGGTCACAGGATTGGTTCTCGCTATACATTGTTGCAACAAAAGATTTCAAAAATTTTGGTAAATATACCTTGGGTCTTGGGAGAGGAGAATTCGTTGGTTATGGAAGAGGAAAATATCTTTCAACTTCGATTCTTTTCGATGAACAGACACTTGAAAATGGTGCAAACGAGTTTATGTTCAGTTTCTTTGGTGGTGCAGAAATACCAATAGTTTATGGGCTGAGTTTCCTTGGAGATGTGACGGGAAGGGATGTTAACCTTGGTTTGAAATATAATCTGAAAGATTTGAATGTTGTGTTTGGATTAACACATGCTGAACTTTTCACATCAGGTGATCCTGCTTTAAAACCAAGGATCGAGATCGGAGCAAATTATACGATAAATTTTGGTGGACCAAAAAAAGAAAGTATGGGAACTTTAATTGTTAATGTTGTTGATGCTTCAAATGATAAACTTCTTGATGCAACATTGACTTTTGAGGAAACAAATATCCAGCCGATAAGTTTAACAGGTGGATATAAAAAGTTACAGATAAAACCTGGAAAATATACTTTAAAAATTGAAGCTAATGGATACAAATGGCAAAAAAGAATATTCACTGTCTCTTCTGGAGTTACCACGGAACTCAATGTGAAATTGAACAAAAAGGATGATACCGAAAAGATAAACCATGATAAAGCGATACAACTTGCAAAGGATGCAAAAACACTTTTAAATAAAGGAGATATAGTTGGTGCCCTTTCAAAACTAAATGAGGCGATAAAACTTGCACCGGATGATCCAACTGTTCTTGCTTATATGCAGGAAGCAAACACAAAAAAACAACAGATGATAAAAACATATAGAGAGAATGCACTTTCATACGAAGCAAAAGGATGGATTAAATCAGCGATTTCTGAATGGAACAACCTTTTACTTCTTGATCCAAAAAATAGTGAGGCAAAACAGCATATAGATGAACTGAAAAAACAGCAGCAGAAAGAAGAACAGAAAACTGTTGAAAAACCAAAAGAGACAAAACAAACAGCCGATCCAAAC
The DNA here is from genome assembly GCA_037481815.1 of Caldifarciminota bacterium. Lineage (GTDB taxonomy): Bacteria > Hydrothermota > 32-111 > 32-111 > 32-111 > 32-111. The sequence continues at coordinate 833,860 of JBBFKX010000001.1, read as the reverse complement.
AAACTTTACGAAGAAGGATATGCAGCATATCTTGCCGGTGATTACAAGACGGCAGTTGCAAAGTTTGAGGCCGTTTTGAAAATAGATCCAAAACATGAAAAAGCACAGAAATATTTAGAGAAAGCAAAGAAGAGATTGTAAAATTTAAAGGGGGATAAAATTCCCCCTTTTTTTATGAAATTTAATGAGATTTTAACTCATCTGAACAATATCCCGAAATCAAAAGATTTTAGTGTTTATTTAATAGGCGGTGTCATCAGGGATAAATTCCTTGGTTTTGATGATTTTTGCGATGTAGATATTGTTGTTGAAGGAGATATTGAGAAGTTTGTTTCCTATTTTAAACTTTATTTTGGAAAAAAGATTATAAAAGAAACAAAATCAAAATTAAAAACATACAAATTTGTTCTTGATGATTCATCTTTTGATATAATTTTCACAAGAAAGGAATACTATCCTGAAAATGGAATGTTACCCGAACTTTCAAAAGGAACAATATTGGATGATATTAAAAGGAGAGATTTCACAATCAACAGTATTGCATTTTCTTTAAAAGAGCATAACTATTTAGATCCATTAAATGGTATCAAGGATATTGAAAATAAAATTATAAGAGAAAACAGAGAAAATCTTTTTATAGAGGATCCAACAAGGGTCTTTAGATTTTTTAAATACAAAGAAAGGTTTAATTTTAATTATGATGAAAATACTCTGATAGATTTAAAAAAATCTTTAAATGAAAAAGAACTTTTTAAAAATGTTTCAAAAAGCAGAATTTCAAGAGAGTGGATTCTAATTTTGAAAGAAAAAGAAAAGAAAAAAATTTTAAGAGATCTTTACAATGAAAATATATTTTTTGTGCTTTTCAAAAAAGAGATAAAGATAAACCTTGAGTTTAAAAATGAGCAGGATGAATACATCTATACACTTGGACTTTTCTATGAAAATGACCATCAAATATTGATCGAGGTTCTTGATACCTTGCTTAATGGAATAAAGGATAAAGTAAAAGAGGAAATTTCAAACATAAAGTCGGGAAAGTTGTTGAACGAGAGAATCAAGAAAAAATATGCTCCAATTTTAGAAATATATGGATAAAACATCCATAAGAAAAGAGATATAAAAGTGTAGAAAGAATGCGGGAAAGATAGAATTCAGTTTAAGGGAAAAAAATCCAAGAATAAAACCTCCAAAAAAGGAAGATAGAGTTTCAAGCCCAGGTTTTCCGAAATGTAAAAAGGTAAAAATAAGGGATTGTAAAATTATAGCGACAAAATCATCATTAAAAACTTCTTTAAAAGATTTTAGCATTATTCCCCTGAAATAGAATTCCCAGAAAAAGAAAAAGTATAAAAATGCGAACTCGTATCTTATAAAATCATAAGTTGAGTTTTTCATCACTTTAAAAAGAGGGTAAACAGATTTGAACTGAGGATTTTTTGAAACGAAAAATATGATTGGAGTAATTATTATTATTGAGATAACGATCATAATAAAAGAATTTTTTTTATCTTTAAAACTTATGTTGAATTTTTTTAAACTGAACTTTCTGTTCAAGAAAAAGTATAGAATAAAAAAGAAAAAGTATATGATTAAAATTCCGTTAATGATTTCATTTCTTCCGATCTCTCTTTTTGCTCCTTTGAGATTTACTATATAAAAAGATAAAATGATTGAAGAGATAAAAACAAAAATAAAAAGTACTTTTAAAAACAATTTTTCTTCATTCAAACTGATATAAAAGAATATTGGTACAAGAAAAAGTGAAAGTAGAGAAAAGTATAACCACATCGTTAATGGATATAAAAATTCACTGTTGTATAAAAGAAAAACAGACCAGAGTGCATAAAAAGTTATTGTGAAAAAATCTTTCCTGAAAACAAAAATTTTTATCTCTTTTAAATATGAAAAAAAATTTTTCATTTCTATTCCTTTTTATAATTTGAAAAATTAACCTTTTCTGGAAGTTCAAAGTAAGAATATTTTGAAGACGGATTCCATAATATGAATCCGTCAACATCAGAATCTATCGCTGCCTTTATTTGGTTGTTAACATAATCGTTTCCCATAAGGGAAGATTTCCATGTAAAATCCTGAAGGTAAAGTATGGTTTTTGTATTAAATTTTTCTATCCTTTTTTTTGATTTAACACCACTTTGATATATTATCTGATATGTTCTTTCCTCTTTTCCCAATTTTCTATATAGTGAGTCGGAAAAATGGGATGGATAAACCATGGGATAAATTGCATCTGAATATAATGCCATTCCATCAAGATGTTGGTTCACAAGATATAAGGAATCAAACCAGACAGTATATCCATAAACATCACATGATATATCCACTCCATAAGGTTTAAGTTCGTTGTATGCTTTTTTCAAAAAGTTTATAATCGTTTCAAAACCGTTTAAACCGTTTCTTTCAGGAAAAATCAATGTCCCCTTTATTCCATCTGTTGGAAATCTAATATAATCAAACTGGATCTCGGAAAAACCAATTTTCGCACATTCCTTTGCTATATTTATTATATAATCCTGAACAAAGGTTGAATAAGGAGATACCCAAATCGATTTCGAAAGATCATAATATATAGAACCATCAGAATATTTAACAGCATATTTGTAATTGTCATATTTTCCCAAGATATTATCTTTGAAACAGACGATTCTTGCTATGGGTTTTATCCCAAGTTTTTTGAGTGTATCCAACTTTTCCTGAAGTTGGTTTATTTTTTGATATGAATTTATAATAGAATATGTTGAATCAAGATTAACTGCAACATCACCATAATCATATTTTATATCTATAACAACAGCGTTGAAATTGTTTTCCTTCAATTTTTCTAAAAGTGAATAAAATCTTTTTGATGAAGTAACATATCTTGAAACATATATCCCTTGAATTTTCTCACCGAATATCAAAAAAGGGACAAAAGATATTATTAAAATTATTAAAATAAACTTATTTTTCTTGTATAATGATGTCATATTTCACTTTTAAAAGAGAAGATCTTGTGGTTATAAAAAGATATTGGTCAGATAGCACTATGTTGTAAAAACTGTTTGAAGGTAGGGGGTATCTTTTTTTGTTATAAATTTCCCATTTTTTCTGGTTTTCAGAAAAAACTCCAAAACCATCGGTTGCAGCTGCAAATATAAATGAGTCCTTTTTTGCAAGATCGTAAAATTCTCCAAAAAGATTATTTGGATATGAAACATATTTTTCTTTCCCCCTTTTTATGTGCACATAAGCGTTATCAAGTAAAATTTCTGTTGAATCGTCTTTATAGAACTGATAAACAAAAAATGTTGGAAAATCGAACTGAACAGTGTAAAAAGACGAATCGTTTAAATGTGTTTTATAGAGTTTATTCTGAGAAACGAAATATATTGTATCCCTATAAACTTCAAGATCGATTACAGATTGAAGATTATCAAATTTCTGGTAAAATTTTTTCTCCTGTATATCAACAAATCCTATTCCTCTATCACCTGATACTATGAAAAGACCATCTCTTACTGGTTTTGCTCTGAAAAAAATTGTTGTTATACTGTTGGGGATGTTGAAAAATCTATCCTTTGAAATATCATAATAGAAAATTCCACCGAGTTGTGTTAAAAAGAGTACATATTTTTTCGATGATGATACAACATTGATCTGGTTATCGGGAATCTCAGGAATATCGGATAACTTATAATAGGTGAAAATTTTTCTGTTTATATCATATTTTGTGATGTTGATGCAGTTCAATCCTGCGATCCAGAGATTATTTAAAGAATCAAGTGAGATTGATCTGATATCCAGAGAACCAGTTCCATAAATAAAATGTTTTCTTTTTAAACTCGTTCTGTCAATTTTCAAAAGACCTATTCCATCTGTTCCAACATAATAATTGTTAACATCCTCATACACGGTTGTAAAATTGTATTCTCTGTTTCCATAAATGATAGTATGAGGCAACAGTTGAGGATAATCTTTTACATCTTTATTGATTTTTTTCCAGTTGATTTTTTTATCATTTCTGCTTAAAACCCAATTTTCAGTTTTTAATCCATATTTTAAAGATGAATACACAAGGGTATCTATCTTTACAAAGAGTGATTCTTCTGTGACACCGATAAGTGAAACCGATTTTCCTGAAAAATCCAGAATTTTACAATATTCTATTGTATCGTTAAAAATATCGTAATGGTATAAAAAATCTCTACCTGTGAAATAAATATTGTTAATGTGTATAGGATCTGGAAAAAGATTTTTGAATGGAATATCATACATCCATTTTCTAAATGAAAGTAGAGTTGTTAACTCATCTGTAAATCTATCAAGTTTCAAAATACCTGAAGAAGTTGCAATAAAGATATTTTCAAGATCACCCGAGATATCCAGAACATTTAAAAAATAGGAAAGGTTTTCATAGTCGGGAGTTCTTGTTATGTTCTGATTACAAAAAGAGGAATTGAAAGATAAAAAAATTGTTAAAAGAAAAATCGTTTTATAAAAATATCTCATTTTGAACCTCACCAATATTTTGTGCGATCTCACTTATTAGAGGATTTTTAGATTTTGACATTTCTGCTGATATAAAATGTGTATAAACACCTAAAACTGATGATGTTAAAAGATCGTATCCAAATGAAACATAAGCACCAATTATTCCAGCAAGGAGATCTCCAGAACCTGCTGTTGCAAGTTTTAAATTTGAATTTGGAAGAATAAAAGTATTCTCACCATCGGTAACAACCGTTGGTGGTGATTTCAATACTGTAACAGTTGAATAATTTTTTGAAAATTCTTCTGCAAATGTTATTTTTTCTTTGATGTTTGTAAACCTCTTTTTTGTTAACCTGAAAAATTCTTCAGGATGTGGAGTTATGATTTTGTTTTTTAAAAATCTTTTTTTATTTTTCTCATCAAGTTGTGCAATTATGTTTATTCCATCAGCATCGATTATGACTTTTTTGTTATCCAATTTTTCCATCATTCCAATAAAAGTTTCTTTTGAATTCTGGTCGTTTCCAAACCCGCAACCAATAACTATATTATCACTCTTTAAAATCCCATCATCAAATTTATCAATGTAAACTGCCTCTTTTAAAAACTTGATCTTTTGATTTCCAAGTTGTTTAACATACACTATCCCCGCACCGGTTTTCATAGCACCAAGTGCTGCTATCTGTATTGAGCCCTCCATTCCTCTGTTTCCTCCAACAAGGAATAGATTACCTTTCTGTCTTTTATGGAAATAACTTTCCTTTTTTATTTTGAAATGCTTTATGAGCCCTATAACAATCTCTTTTTCTATTATCGTTTGAAAATCAAAATCGAAAACTATCTGATATGGAATCGATATATCGGCAACAAAAATATCACCTGTAAATTTTTTTGAATCAACCCATAGCATTCCAGTTTTGACAAAACCAAAAGTGATCGTTGTAAAAGCCCGGATCGTATCCACATCATACATTCCAGTGTTCGAATCAAGCCCGGATGGTATATCGAGTGAAAATATTTTTTTATTTGATCTATTGATTTTTTTTACATATTTTCTGAAAAATGGAGTGAACTCCCCGTGAAATCCCGTTCCAAACAAAGCATCTACTATCAGGTCGGATGAATTTAAAATCTTGGAAAATTTATTCCCGGATGGATTAAAAAATATTTTTTTACTCAATCTTTTTAAAATTGTAAGATTCGTTTGACTTTCAGTCGATAATTTTTTTATGTCTCCTAAAACTATAGTTGAAACATCATAGTTTTTGTTTATAAGATGTCTTGCAAGTGCGAAACCATCACCACCGTTGTTCCCTGTTGAACAAACTATCACAGGTCTTTCGAATTTAAAGTTGGAAAGCAAAATGTTGCAACTGGCGATGGCTGCATTTTCCATCAAAATTTCTGGTTTTATAAAAAATTTTTCACTGCAAACAGTGTCTATTTTTTTTGAAGTTTCTCCATAGATTGAAAACATAAAAAAATATTATAGATAAAAATAATCGAAGTCAATATAATCAGAATAGGTTTTAATCCTTCTTTATTTTTTTTGTATATCTGATATAATCAAAAATTATGAAAAAAATGTTTTTATTTTTTTTTGTAATCATTCTGCTGATGTTTTTTTCGTGTGCAAATTTTAACGCATATTTCAATATATTTTATAACGCTGAAAAATATTATAAACTTGGTATCAAACCACTTGAAGATGATAAACCTGTTGATAGAACATACCTTGATAAATCTATAGAAAAATCGTCAAAAATATTGCAATTGCACCAGAATTCAAAATATGTTGATGATGCTTTAATCTTGATAGGTAAATCATACATGTATAAAGGAGAGTACTCAAAAGCGATAAAAAAGTTTACAGAACTAATAGATTATTTTCCCGATTCAAAATATTTTGAAGAGGCGTTGTTTTATCTTGGAAAGACATATTTGATGCAGCAGGATACGAATATCTCTTTAACGATATTCAGCCAGGTCATCTCAAAGAATGGGAATTTTCAAAATGAAGCCGTGAAAGAGATAGTAAACATTTATATAGAAAGAAACGATTTTAACATTGCTGACAGTTTGATAGAAAATGTTTCATATAAAGCGAAGAATAACTCTGTAAATCTTTTTTTGAAGGGAAAGGTGAAATATCTGAAAAAAGAGTATGATACAGCGCTAAAAAATTTTCTAAAAATAAATATAAAATCTTTACCAAAAGATTTTATATTTGATTATTACAGATACCTTATTGGTTGTTATGTTGAACTTGGTGATTTAAAAAATGCAGAAAAATATACAAACCGTGCGATAGATATTTTTCAAAACCACAATAAAAGAAATGTTTTCTATTATCTTAAAGTTCAAATTTTTGAAAAAAGGAAAGAGTATGAAAAATCTATAAAACTGATAGATGAAATTTTATCTGGAAGGGATAGATACCTTATGGATTCCCTTTTGTTTAAAAAGGGATATATATATGAAAAATATTTTAACGATCTGAAAAATGCAGAAAAATCTTACAGGATGTTAACTGAGAGTCAACAGAACTCACCTCTCTTTTATCAGGCAGAGGCAAAATCGAAATCTTTGCAACTTTTACTTTCTTTGAAGGATGAAAACTCACAGTTAAGCGAAGAGGAAAAGGTAAAGAACAGATTTCTTCTTTCGGAAATCGAATATTTTTTCCTTGCAAAAGCTGAAGATGCGATAAAAGGATATAAAAGCATAGTTGATTCTTTCCCTCGTTCCTATTATTCCCCAAAAAGTTTATTCGCATTATCCTATATATATTTGAAGGAGTATAACGATACTTTAAAATCGTTAGAATTTCTTGAAAAAATAGTAAACGAATATCCATCAACCGAATTTTATCTTAACGCTTTAAAAAGAATAGAGGAACTCAAACATGATTGAAAAGGTTTTGGAAAAGATTTTTTTAACAGAAAATGTGTTTCTTTTAAAAATTTCGAAAAGTTTTAAAGAAGAAATTTCCCCGGGCCAGTTTGGTTCTATAAAAACCGATCTTAAGGACAAGATTTTAAGAAGACCCTTTACGATAGTAAAAAATGGTAAAAGTTCCTTAACTTTTCTTATCAAAATTGTTGGAAGTTCAACTGAAAATATCAGTCAACTCAAAAAAGGCGATCATGTGGATATACTTTATCCACTTGGAAAAGGTTTTGATAAGGATATCGATTACAGGACTACTCTCTTTGTTGGAGGAGGAATAGGTCTTGCGGCACTCATACCTTTTTTAAAGGGAAAAAATTATAAACTTATTTTTGGAGATAAAGAAGGTGAATACAAAAATGTTTTGAAATATTTTTCTTTAAAAGGTTTATACTGTTCGGAAAAAAATAGCAAGATAAAAGGTTATCCAACAGATTTTTTAGATCGTTATGATTTTGATACGATTATCGGTTGTGGACCAAAAGAAATGTTGAAAACGATAAAAAAATATTGTTTTGAAAATAAAAAAAATTTTTATGCTATCTATGAGGAAATTATGGGATGTGGTGTTGGACTCTGCAACGGTTGTGCAGTTAAAATGGAAGATGGTGATTATGTGAAACTTTGTACGGAAGGTCCGATTCTTGATGGAAACAGGATAGTTTATGATTGATTTGAGTGTTAAAATTGGAAAAACAGTTTTAAAAACTCCGATTATCGGTGCAAGTGGTTGTTCTGGCTGGGGAGTTGAACTTTCAAAATACAACGACTTTAACAGGATCGGTGGATTTGTTACAAAATCTATAACATTGAAAAAAAAGATAGGAAATGAAAATCCAAGGATCAAAGAGGTCTATGGGGGAATTCTCAATTCGATTGGACTCGAAAACAATGGAGTTGATTATTTTATCGAAAAGATTCTTCCTCAGATCAAAAATTTCAAATGTGTAAAATTTTTAAACCTTGCACCTTTTTCAAGAGATGATCTTGTGAATATGATAGAATCACTTGATGAACATAAAGGTTTTGATGGTTATGAGATCAACATTTCCTGTCCGAACATTACAAATAAAAAGATAAATTTTAATTCAAACTTTAATGATTCTAAAAAACTTTTGAGAAATATCAGGGGCTTAACTGAAAAAACATTACTTTTAAAATTATCACCTTCTTACAACGAATCATTCGATATAGCAAAATTTGCAGAAAGTGAAGGGTTTGATGGGATAAGTTTTACGAACACATATATTGGAACTTCTGTTGATATAGAAAGAAGAGAATTTGTTTTTAAAAATGTTCAGGCAGGTTTTTCTGGACCTGCGATCAAACCGTTATCTCTTTTCAATGTTTACAAAATGGTTAAATCTGTTAAAATTCCTGTTATAGGAATAGGTGGAATTACAAATTTAAACGATGTACTTGAGTTTTTGATCATTGGTGCAACCGCTGTTCAGGTGGGAAGTGGAGTTTTAGTAAAACCTGACATTCTTGAAGAACTTTCGATTGGTCTTGAAAGATATATGAAGGAAAAAAAGATTAAAAGTATTAAAGAGATTATAGGTAGTATCAAGGAGAGATTATGAACCTAAAGGATCGACTTATAATAGCATTAGATTTCGATTCTTTAAAAAAAGCGGAAAAACTTGTCGATATTCTTGAAGATGATATAACAACATATAAGATTGGTCTTCAACTGTTTACAAAAGAGGGATACAGATCTTTGAACATGTTGAAAAAAAGGAACAAAAAAGTGTTTCTCGATCTAAAATTTCATGATATACCAAACACGGTTGTTGGCGCTGTATCCTCTGTTCTTGAACATGGTGTTGATATGTTGACAATTCATGCGATGGGTGGTTTCGATATGATGGAAAGTGTTGCAAAGTTGATCTGGCAGAGAAGAGAGAAGAAAAACCATGCACCTAAAATTTTTGCTGTTACACTTTTGACATCTCTTGACAGTGCTTTTTTACAGGATATTATAGGTGCAACGAACAGGAGCGTCGAAGAAGAAGTTTTGATACTTGCTCAGGCAGCAAGATCTGCGGGTATAGATGGAGTTGTTGCTTCACCTCTTGAAGTGAAAATGTTAAGAAAAAAATGTGGAAACGAACTTTTGATTTTGACTCCAGGAATCAGACCGAAAGGTTCTGAGAAAAACGATCAGCAGAGGAGTGCAACACCTTACGAAGCAATCAGGGATGGTGCTGATTTTATAGTTGTTGGAAGACCGGTTGCAGCATCAGATGATCCAAAAAAAGTTGTAAAAAATATTTTACGGGAGATAAAAGATGGACTTAAAAACACTTGAAAAGGAAAAGGTTATTTTAAAAGGTCATTTTCTTTTAACAAGTGGGCTTCATTCTGATACATATTTTGAAAAATTCAGGATTCTTGAAAATCCAAAATTGTTATCTGAACTTGTTTCAACAGTTGTAAAAAAATTAAAAGGTAAAAATTTTGATTATGTATTAGGTCCTGTTGTTGGAGGAATTGTTGTTTCGTATGAATTTGCAAGACAGTTAAAATGTAAAGCCGCATATCTTGAAAAAAGAGAGGACAAACTTGGACTCTTTAGAGAAACACCGATAACTCCAAACGATCGAATTCTTCTTGTTGATGATGTTTTAACAACAGGAAAATCGATAAACCAAATGATAGATGCTGTTAAAAGTTTTAAAGGAAATATTCTTTCAATAGCGGTTCTTATCGATAGGAGCGACAATATTAATTTCGAATATCCGTTATTTTATGGAATGAAGGTTGAAGCAAAAACCTATGTTCCAGAAAATTGTCCTTTGTGTGAAAAGAAAGAAATTTTAATAAGACCAGGTGGAAAAAGATAAGGAGGATATATGTCAGGACATAATAAGTGGAGTACGATAAAGAGGAAGAAAGCTGTAGAGGATAACAAAAGAGGTCAGATCTTTACAAAACTTATTAAAGAAATAACACTTGCTGCAAGAGAAGGAGGTGGTGATCCTGAATTGAACGCAAGGTTGAGGGCTGCTATCGCTGCTGCTAAAAAAGCAAATATGCCCGCTGATAACATAGATAGAGCGATAAAGAAGGGAACAGGAGAGTTGCCCGGAACAACATATGAAGAGGTTGTATATGGAGGTTATGGACCGGGTGGAGCAGCGATACTTATAGATGTTGTAACAGACAACAAAAATAGAACAACAGGCGAACTGAGACATATATTTACAAGATTTGGGAAAGAGTTGGGAGATGTCAGTTCTGTGTCATGGATGTTTGAAAAGAAAGGACTCATTGAAATCGATGGAAACAAATATAAGTTCGATGATATAATGGAAATTGCGATTGATGCGGGTGGTGAGGATGTGGTAACAACAGGTGATGTTATACAGGTTTATACAGCACCAGAGGATCTTTACAAAGTTAAAAAAGTTTTTGATGATAAAAAGATAGAAACCACAAATGTAACACTCACAAAAAAAGCACAATCAACAGTACAACTCAACGAAAATGACGCATCAGTTATGTTAAAACTTATAGATGCGCTTGAAGATCACGATGATGTTCAAAATGTTTACTCGAATTTTGATATATCGGATGAACTTATGGAGAAATTGAGCAGGTGAAAGTGATAGGTTTTGATCCAAGTTTAAAACAGACAGGTTATGCTATAGTAAACGATAAGTTTGAAATAATCACAGCTGGAATAATAAAAACAAATCCTGAAGAAAGGTTCGAAAACAGGTTATATGAGATATTTTATGAGTCAGATTCTATTTTGCAAAAGTTTAAACCTGAATTTGCTGTTTTTGAGGAATCTTTTTATCATAAGAATGTTAAAACGACCTCAATACTCTCTATGGTTCGTTCGGCACTCATAGTATCCTGCGTGAAAAATGGAACGAAGATTAAATTTTTTTCTCCGAATCTTATAAAGAAATCGGTTACAGGAAGAGGACATTCAACAAAAGAACAGGTTCAATTTATGGTGAAAACTATTTTTAGAATTGAAAAAAATTTACCTTACGATGTTTCTGATGCACTTGCTGTCACTTACACTTTTTTGAACAGAAAGGACTATGAACTGGTACATTAAAGGAATTTTGACTGAAAAAATACTTCCATTCATCATCGTTGAGAATAACGGTATGGGATACAAATTGAGGGTTTCATTTACAACATTTTCATCTCTTCCCGATCCTGGTAAAGAGGTTAAAATTTTTACCTATCTTTCGTTGAAAAATGAAGAGTTTGAAATTTTTGGATTCTCATCTTCGAAAGAAAGGGATATGTTTTTAAAGTTGATCGAGATTCCCAAGATCGGTCCGAAAACAGCATTATCGATATTCAACGCTCTTTCTGTTGAAGAGTTTGAAAATGCGGTGAACAACTCTGACCCTAAAATCCTTGCAAGAGCAAAAAATGTGAGCAAAAAACTCGCAGAATCGATAATTCTTGAACTTTCAGGAAAAATTTCTTTTGAGAAAAAAGGTATAGCAAAAGATGCTTACGATGCACTCAAATCACTTGGATTTTCCGATAAGGATATTTCTCCAATTTTAAACGATGTTTTGAAGAATGTTGGGGATTCAGAGAATGTTGAGGAAATAATAAAAGAGGTTCTAAAGAGGTTAGGATGAACAAAGAGATAATCTCTTCTGACAGATTGAAAGAAGACAACGAGATAGAGGAAAGTTTAAGGCCAAAGGTCCTTGATTCGTTTGTTGGACAGGAGAAATTAAAGGAGAATTTAAAAATCTCGATCGAATCTGCAAAGATAAGAAAAGATGTTTTGGATCATATACTTTTCTTCGGACCTCCTGGACTTGGAAAAACAACCTTGTCCTATATCATAGCAAACGAACTGGGTGTGAAAATATATTCAACTAGTGGGCCTATACTTGAAAGACCAGGAGATCTTGCAGGTATTTTAACAAAACTTGAAAAAGGAGATGTTCTATTTATCGATGAGATCCATCGTGTGAACAGGATAGTTGAAGAATATCTATATCCCGCGATGGAAGATTTTGTACTCGATATAATGCTTGATTCAGGACCTTCTGCAAGAAGTATAAAGATAAAAATAAAGCCCTTTACCCTTATAGGTGCAACCACAAGGAGTGGACTTTTAACATCTCCTTTAAGATCAAGATTTGGAATGAGCCATAGACTTGATTTTTATACTGATGAAGATCTAAAAAACATTTTAAAAAGATCAGCAAAGATCTTGGGAATAGATTCAAACGATGAAGGTCTAACGGAGATAGCGAAAAGATCAAGGGGAACTCCAAGAGTTGCGAATCGACTCTTAAAAAGAGTTAGAGATTTCGCTATAGTGAAAAGTAAAGGCGTTGTTGATAAGGAAACAGTTTTAAGTGCTATGAAAATGTTTGATGTTGATGAACTCGGTTTGGATGAACTGAGTGTTACAATATTAAAAACGATAATTGAAAAATACAACGGTGGCCCTGTTGGCATATCAACTCTTGCGATATCTGTTGGCGAAACTGCTGAAACTCTTGAAGAGGTCTATGAACCTTTTTTGATTATGAAAGGATTGTTAAAGAGAACCCAAAGGGGAAGGGTTGCAACAAAATTGGCTTTCGAACATCTTGGATTCAAATTTGAAGGAGGGCTCTTTGATTTATAAGATCTTTTTTCTGTTATCCTTCTTCTTTCTGATAACAGGTATCATACTTTTTGTTTTTGAAAAAGTAAACTTTAAAAACCCTTTAGATTTCAAAATAGAAAAGGAAAACTTTAAATTTTATTTTCCACTTGGAACATCGATCATAGTTTCAATAATCTTGACAATAGTTTTAAACATCATTTTAAGAATCTTCAAAAGATGAGTTTTAATATTTCAGATTATGACTTTCAATTACCAAAAGAACTCATAGCATTTAATCCTTCAGAAAAAGGAAAAAGTAGATTACTCGTTGTTGACAGGAATAAAAAATTATATTTTGAAAGAAAATTTGTGGATATAATAGGTATCATTCCGAAAGATTCGATTCTTGTGAGAAACATAACAAAGGTTGCAAAAGCAAGAATTTTTGGTAAAAAGGAAACAGGTGGTAAAGTCGAAATCCTTATAACTGACCCTTTTTCAGAAGGGAAAATATTCAAAGCACTTATAAAAACAAGAAAAGTGCTGAAAGAAAAAGAAAAGATATTTTTAGATGATAACAATTTTATCGAAATAGTATCAAAGGAAAAAGAAGAGTATATTATTAAAATTCCATTTGAAAATAAGGAGTTATTTTTTGAAAAATATGGACATGTTCCGTTACCGCCATACATAAAAAGGAAAGATGAAAAGGATGATGTTTTTAACTATCAAACATGTTATGCGAAAATGATCGGTTCTTCGGCTGCTCCAACAGCGGGTTTACATTTTACGGATGAAATTTTAAACTCTTTGAAAAACAAAGGAGTTGAAATAGTTGATGTAATTTTACATATAGGTCTTGGGACTTTTCAGCCGGTTAAGGTTGAAGATATAAGAAAACACAGGATGCATAGTGAATATATAGAAATAAATGAAGATGTTGCAAACAGATTGAATGAATCGAAAAAAAAGAACAGAAAAATAGTTGCCGTTGGAACTACAAGTTTAAGAACTCTTGAAACGAGTTATGATGGAGAAAAATTTTTATCCAAAAAAGGTTTTACAGATATTTTTATATATCCTCCCTATGAAATAAAGTCGACAGATATACTCATAACAAATTTTCATCTTCCAAAATCTACATTGCTTATGCTTGTCTCAGCTTTTGCTGGAAGAGATCTTATTCTTGACGCATACAGGTTTGCTATAGAAAAAAAATTTAAATTTTTCTCTTATGGAGATGCGATGGTGATATTATGAACGACTTGTTTAAAATAGTAAAAAAGAACGGTAAAAAAAGGTTGGGACTTTTAAAAACGTCACATGGCATAGTTGAAACACCAAATCTAATGTTTGTTGCTACGCAGGCCAGTGTTAAGGCTATGTCAGCAAAAGATCTCCTCGAATGGGGGATTCAGTTTTTGATCACAAACACATACCATCTGTATCTCAGACCAGGTCTTGAAATCATAAAAGAAGCGGGTGGGATCCATAAGTTTATGGGATGGGAAAGAACCTTATTTTCAGATTCTGGAGGGTTTCAGATATTTTCACTTTCAAAGTTGAGGAAATTTAAGGACAATGGGGTAGTTTTCCAATCACATATTGACGGTTCATATCATGAATTCACACCTGAAAACAATGTTGATATGCAAAGGGTTCTTGGAACCGATGTTATGATGGTTCTCGATGAATGTATGGAGTTCCCTGTAACATATGAATATGCAAAACATTCAGTTAAAAGAACCCTTGATTGGGCTAAAAGAGCAAGAGAACAATTTTTAAAAACTACTCCACTTTATGGGTATAAACAGTATCAATTCGGAATAATACAGGGGTCGATATTTGAAAACCTCAGAAAATATTGTTCAGAAAAACTTCAGGAGATTGATTTTGATGGTTACGCTATGGGTGGTGTTGCGATTGGGGAATCAAAGGAGTATATAAGAAAGGTTATCGATATGGGTGACTTTATAATGCCAGAAGATAAACCGAGGTATCTGATGGGTGTCGGAGAAGAGGATGATATAATTTATGCTGTTGAAAACGGGTTCGATATCTTTGATTGTGTTGTTCCAACAAGAAACGCAAGGAATGGTGCTCTTTTTACAGAGAAAGGAAAAATTTTGATAAAGAATGCAAAATATAAACATGATTTTTCTCCTGTTGAAGATGGATGTAATTGTCATCTTTGTAAAAACTATTCAAGGGCCTATCTACACCATCTTTTCAAAGCGGAGGAAATGCTTGCAGGTATTTTAGCAACAGAACACAATATAAACTATTATATGAGATTGATGAAAAAGATAAGGAATTCGATCTAAAATTTGATTAATATTTTTAAAAAGTTTAAAATCAGGGTAAAAAGTTCGATTATCTCTTTATCCTTTCTGTTTGTTGAATAGATATATTTACCATAAACTGAAAGCCCAACAGTGTATAATCCAAAAGCTATCTGACCAACCGAAAAGATTCCTGCTGAAAATTGTCCTATTGAAAGAAGCCCCAATGAGAATTGACCAATCGAAAAAGGTGCTATTATGAATTGTCCCAACCCAAAAATGTAAGCGTATCCAAATTGTGCTAAAACTATATAACCTGAAGCGTATTGCCCTATAGCAATAAAACCTTTTGCTTTTCTGATTTTTTTGTTTTCATCTATACCAAAAGAGATGTGGTATAAAGGTAAACCAAATATTATTTTTTCACTTTTTTTATCTATTCCAAAAGATTGGATTTCATTTTGTGTTTTTTTATAAAAATTCACAAAGAAATTATACTGAAAAATTAACAAACTTCAACGATAAAAATTTTTTTCATTGAAAAAAGTATAAGTAATCGTAAAATAAAATTAGGAGGTTTTATGAAAAAGTTTTTTTTATTCTCTATTCTAATCTATATTTCAATTTTGTTGGTTGCATTCTCAAAATTTGATTCAAATTCTTCAAAATTTCTTGTTGACAGTTTAAATATGAGATCTCTTGGTAAATTGTATTACCATAAACATTCAACCGATATTTTTGTTAAAGATAGTTTAGCTTTTGCACTTTTCACAAACTCTTTTGTTTCTTTTGATATACGGGATAAAACCGACTTTGTTGTCTTAGATGAAATTCTTATCGAATCACCACAACGTATAACTCTGTCAGGAAATTATGCGTTTGTTTCAACAATGGAATCAAAAGTTTTGGTCTATGATATCTCTGATCCTTACGATATGAAACTCGTTTCAGTTTTCTATACGACATCTCCGGTTATGGATATGGTGGTTTCTGGAAATTATCTTTATCTTGCAAACAGTTTAACTGGTTTGTCCATCTTTGATATATCCGATCCTTTTTATCCAACTCAAGTTGGTGAATACTCAATTCCATCCAATTTTCTTTTTGGAGTTTTCGTTGAAGGAAATTATGCTTATATTGCCTGTTGGTTATCAGGAATGATTATTTTGGATGTATCTGACCCAACTAACCCTGCCTTTGTTGGCTCAATTACAAAAGGTGGTGGATTGTATGATGTTGTTGTAAAAGGGCATTATGCTTTTCTTGCAAATGGTGATCAAGGTTTATCTGTTATCGATATTTCAGATAAAACAAATCCTGTTCTTTATGATACTTTGGAAACTGATGGATTTTTTACAGATCTTGTTTTAAAAGGTGATACACTTTTTGCCTGCGCGGATGTCGAAGGTCTAAGGATAATAGATATTTCCGATTCTTCAAATTTCAAAGAGATTGGATTTTCCTTACCACTTGATAGTAATGTTTCTGATTACAGATCGTCGGTAAAAGATAGTTTTGCTTTTGTCTCAACCTATAATGGTGGTATAAGGGTTGTAAACATTATTGACGCAACCAGTCCTGTTGAAACTTTTTCATATTTTACATTTGATGAAGTTAACGAAGTCAAAGTTAAAGGTAATATTGCTTTTTTATCGCGTGGAGATGATGGTTTGAAAATTTATGATATATCGGATCCATCCAATATAAAATATATTTCAGGATTTGACATTCCTTCCAACATTACAGAGATGACTATTTTTGATACTTTACTTCTGTTGGCAACAGGTGCTTCAGGTGTATATATTTTAAATGTTGCTGATTCATCAAATCCTGTTCAGATCGCAAATATTCCTGCTATATCTTATTCAAATGGTATTTATTTAAAGAATAACCATCTTTTTGTTGCAGATTATGATTCAGGGATTTTTGTATATGATCTTTCAGATTTAAACAATATCGCTAAAATTGGTGAGTATCGATTTTCTTTTACAATATACGATGTATTTATAAAAGACACTTATGCTTATGTTGCAGGATACGATGAAGGGCTTATAATACTTGATATATCAAACATTTCATCTCCATTATTTGTTGGAAGTTTCAACACAGCAGGTTCTGCCTATGATGTAACAGTTGATGACAACTATGCTTATATTACTGATGGAAACGAAGGTTTAAGAATAATTGATATTTCAAATCCATCTTTCCCGGTTGAAAAGAATTATTATCCAACAACTGGTGATTTTTTTAAATTGGCTAAGTATGGAAATAATCTTTATGTCTGCGATTATTACAATGGTATCAGAGTTCTTGATGTAACAGATATAATGGATATAAAAGAGATCGCCTACTCCAAACCTATTGGAAATTCGATGGGGTTTGATGTTAAATCTGATATAGTTTTTCTTGCAAGTGAAGAATTTTATGTTCTTCAAACAACTTTCTCGGGTTCAATCGAGAAAAGAATAAATAAAAACTCAAAAATAAAATTTTTGAAAAGTGAGATTGTTCTTTATATATCAGAAAATGATAACAGATTTTTTATCTACGATATTTCAGGTAGAAATGTAAAGGAAATGAAAAATTTAAAAGCAGGAACAAATAGGTTAAGTTTAAAGGATTTAAAAACTGGAACATATTTTATTATCTTCAAGGATGGTGAAAAAAAGTATACATACAAATTTTTCATTTTAAAATAGAAAAATGTATTTTTTTTACTTTTTATTTATCATACTTTTTTCTTTTCCGCTGAATCTATTTTCTTTCAACGGTGTTGTTTATACAGATAGAGTGGAACATTTTCAATCAAAATATGGGAAACTTGAAATAGTGTCAACGATTCCAGAAGATGATGTTTTTCTCGACGAAAAAATAAAAGAGATAGTTTTTACTTTTTCAAAAGATATAATTCCCTTTCAGGATGTTGAAAATTTAAATATAAGATATAGATGTGAACCACCGTTAAAGGGTGAATTTAAGAGTAAAGGGAAAAACACTATTGTTTTTTACACAGATTCTTTCCTTCCTTCAAAATCATATAAATTTGTTCTGGAAAAAGGAATTCTATCTTTAGATTCTTCAGTGCTTTCAGAAAATTTTGTTTTAACAATAAAACCTCTAAATTTTAATGTTGTAAAAACTTCATACTACAAAATCCATGCTGATTCTTTCTTTTACATCGTTTTTAATTATAAAATTCCTTTCGAAATTTTGAAAAAGAGTATGATTTTAAAATGTGAGGATAAAAATGTTGAAAAGGTCGTCGAGGAATCAAAAACAACAGGAAAAGAAACATATTACAACTATGAATATTTTTACAATAAAGGTGATACATCCTCTTTTTATTGTGTTAAAGTAAAAGAAAAGGGAGGTTTTAAAAAAGCAAAAGATTATTCTCTTGAAATCTTCAACGAAGAATTTATGAGAGAAAAGATTGTTTTAAGATTTTCAATATATGATGATTTTAAATATGTTCAAAAATCTGATTCATGTTTTCCCTTTTTCAATCAAAAAACATCTTTTGATATAGAATTTTCTACACCAGTAAAGGTTGATGAGATCATCAAAAATGTAAAATTTATATCAGATGGTAAAGAGGAAGATGCTCTGGATTATTTTTATTATGATGAATCAACAATTTTTTATATTAATAAGATACTAAAACCTGGTCGAGATTATTTTATCAAAATAGATAGTGGTCTGAATGATATTTTTAAACAGAAAATAAAAAATCCGGGGAAATATAGAGTGTTTGTGAAAGATTATCAACCTTTTGTTCTTTTCAATCAAGATTATCTGAGAAGAAACAACAATTTGATGATGAATTTTTCCTTGATGAATCTTAAAAATATTAGTGTATATCTAAAAGAACTGAAAAAAGAAGATTTCATTAGAGATTTTACGAATTTAAATTATGCTAACGATTATAAAAATTGGAAGAATAAAAAATTTGAATTTGATGTTAAAAAGAATATCCTTTATACAGACAGTATAGATCTTTTAAAAGAATTTTCGATAAAAGAAAATATCGGTTTTGGATATCTTGAATATGTTCTCGATGGTAACGATTATGGTTTTAGTTTTGTTTTTCAAAAAACACCGCTTAAAGTTAATGGAGTTCTGTCAGATAAAAATGGTTTTCTGATCGTTTCAGATTATCAGACAAATAGAATTTTAAAAGAAAATGTGAAATTAAATATATTCGATCAAAATGGTAAAAAAAGATTCAGTAAGAATGTAAAAGATGGAATCTGTCAGATAAAAAAGGATGAAATAAAATATTTTCAAAAAAATAATTCTGAAAAAGCAAGGTTTGTTTATATAGAAAATGAAAATAAAAATTTAATTTTTCCATTATATTTTGAAAAAAGTGAATACGATTTTAAAAGTTATCTGTTTACAGATAGAAATCTTTACAAGTTGAACGATAGTGTTCTAATAACTGGAATAATAAGAAAATCTTCTGGAAACAAAATCTTTTTGCCAAAAATAAAAAATCTTGGATATTACATTTTAAATCCTGAATTCGAACAGATAAAAGAAGGATCTTTAAAACTTGATAAAAATGGATCTTTTCTTTTGAATTTTAGTATAGAGGATACTTTTAAAA
Organism: Caldifarciminota bacterium; assembly: GCA_037481815.1. Taxonomy (GTDB): domain Bacteria; phylum Hydrothermota; class 32-111; order 32-111; family 32-111; genus 32-111. The sequence continues at coordinate 813,939 of JBBFKX010000001.1, read as the reverse complement.
CTGGATACTATTATGTTAACTTTTATGCTAACGATATTTTTGTGGGGCAGACATCTTTTATGGTTCAGGAGTTTAAAGAGCCCAAGTTTGAAGTTCTTGTGAATTCCAAAAATCACTTTTTGTCTGATGAGGATATTGAAGTTTTTATTGAAGCAAAATATCTTTCAGGTTTTCAGATGGCAAACGATTCTTTACATTGTTATCTTCAGATAACAGAGGTTCCATTTTTTTCACAAAAGTTTTCAGATTTTAATTTTTACAGTCAGTCGGAAGTTGTTAGCAATCAGGAAAATTTTATCGAAAAAAGATATATTCTTGATAGTAACGGTAAGTTTTTATTCAAAGAAAAAATCCAGGTCGATAAGATAAAAAATCCGGTTTCAATAAATTTTATAGCAACGGTTAAAGATTTAAGCAAAGAAACTGTTTCAAAAAATATCTATTTTACAAAAAATTCAAAGAAGAGATACGCAGGACTTAAGATTTCTCATATATCTGAAAAAGATGATTCTTCTCTTATAGAAGTTGTCGTAGTTGATGAATATGATATACCTGTAAAAGGAGAAAGAATCGTTTTGAATATTTTCAAACTTTTTTCATACAATGACTCAACATATGATACAATAAAAAGTGTTCAGATTTTTACAGATCAAAGGGTTGATTCTTTCTGGATAAAACTTCCAGAAAATTCTTATTATAAAGTGGAATTACACTATGATGGTGGCAAAATAGTTGATAGGTTCTATAATGGATTTTTTTATGATTTTGAAACTGATGAAAGTGGAATACAGGTGCTTAAAAATAAAGATAAATATGATATTGGTGATACGGTATTTTTAAAAATAATATCAAATGATAAGGACCAAAAACATTACTATTATATAAACAAAGATTCGATCTTCAAGTTTGAAAACCTTTCTTTCAAAGATAGTGATACTCTGGTTTTGAAAATACCTGTTGATGAAAATCTATTTGGTGGTTTTTATTTCTCGATATTCAATCTAAAGAATGATTCATTAAACAACAGACCAAAACTATCAACACATTTCATAGATGTTTCAAATGAATCAAAAAGGTTGAAATTTGATATGATAACAGATCGGGAAAAATATTCACCAGGTGATTCTGTTACGGTTGAACTTAAAACTGTTGAAAAAGAGAAGTGTAACGCAATTCTTTTTGTTGTTGATGAATCTGTTCTGATGTTAACAGGTTACAACTATCCTGATCCCCTGAATGTCTTTTATTCATATTTTTCAAACAATGTAAGTTTTGTTAACTCTGACGATTTTTATCCACCATCGATTTTTAGATACGGTTTTGAAATGATGGATGGTGAGAATTATAAATCGATGACACCCATGTCTGATAAAAAGACGAAAGATTCTCAAGGGTTAAACCTATCTGAAAATATTAAAGAAAATTTTGAAAATGAGATTGATGTAAATTTTAGAAAAAATTTTCAATCACTCGTTTTTTATAGAAAAGATATTGAATTTTCGAATAAAAAGAATGTGAAAATAAAGTTTAGGTTACCAGATAACATTGGAAAATTCAGAATCGTTTGTATTGCTTTTGATGAGGAAAAGTTTAATATAAAGGAAAAAAGCATAAGAGTTGATAAGGAAATTCTTATTAACCCTTCTTTCCCGCTATTCTTGAGACCTTTTGATAATGTGGATTTTTCATTTGTTATACTTGATAATTCTAATAAAGAAGGTAAAGTTAAAACAACGATTTTTTCAAAAGAGATAGAATTTTTAGAAACGAACAAAAAACTCAATAGTTCAGATCAAAAAATTTCAGTGGATTTTAAAGGAAAAGTACTTTTTGAAGATAGTGCCAAAATATATGTAAAGGTTGAGAAAGATTCGATAACAGATGGAATGGTTTTAGCACTGCCCATAATAAACCATAATCTTTATGAATATTCTTCCTTATTTTCATCTTCTGATAGTTCTGAAGTGACAGAGTATTTCAATGTTGCGAAAAGTGTTAACAAAAGTAAAAGTTTTATAAAAATAAATTTAAATTCTACCTTGATAGGTGGTTTGAATCTTCCTCTTGATTATCTTAAAGATTATCCGTATCTGTGTTTGGAACAAAAACTTTCAAAAATTTTTCCTCTGATTATAGGTGAGGATATAATAAACCTTTATAATCTGTCAGAATTGAAAGGAACGAATTTACGAAAATTCGTTGGTTCAATTTTAAAGGATCTTGAAAATTTTCAATCAGAAAATGGTGGTTTCAAGTATTTTGAAAGTGATATTTATGAGAATGAATATCTTTCGGTATACACAATGTATGTTATTTATCACGCAATTGCTAAAGGTTATAAAATTAATGATACAGTAAAAGAAAGAGGATTAAACTATATAGAGAGTTTATTACAAGAAAATTTTAATGGTGTCTGGGGATACAGTTTAAATGCAAAGTATTCATTGGAAGCATTTTCTTTATATGTTTTGTCCTTATATGGAAAGTTGAACCATCAGGTGAAAATAAAAGAAATATTTAACAACAGGGAAAAACTATACTTTGCAGAAAAAGCAAGATTGGTTGAGACACTAAAAAATTATTCTCTAACAAACGAAGAGAAAACTCTTTTATCGGAAATAAAATCAACCGCTAAATTTGAATCAGATTATCTTTTCTTTGAAGAGAAATTTCAAGATTGGTGGTTTTTTAACAATAATTTAAAGGCGACCGCAACATTTCTGACTTCAATTTTAAAAACAGAAGGTAATTATGAATATGCACAACTTGTTGTTAAATATATTTTAAAGAACTTACAAAACGGATTCTGGTTGAATACACATACAACAGCATTGATTCTTGAGGCACTTAATGAGTACTATAAAATTTATGAAAAAGATAAAACGGATTTTAAAATATTTTTGAAGTTTAATGACAAAACCTTTTATAAAAAGAGTTTTAAAGGAAGAAAAGATAACGGATCGACATATATTTTGGAAGGTGAAAATTTTAAAGATAGTGTTAATGTATTAAAATTTGAAAAAAAGGGAAAAGGAAGAATTTATTATACCTTGAAATACAGATACACAAAAACTGGAATAGAAAAAACACTTTTCAATGGGTTTACTATCGAACGAGAATATCAAAACATTAACGATGAAAAAGTAAAAGATTTCAAAAAGGGAGAAATTTATAAGGTAAAATTGAAAGTTACAACAGATATACCGAGAACTTTCGTTGTTCTTGAGGATAACGTTCCTGCAGGTTTTGAAATGGTGAAAAGAGAGTTTCTAACAGAATTCTTGAACCTTGCAGGTTTTAATTTCAAAAATTCATGGTGGGGTGATTTTTATCATGAAGAGTTTTATAAGGATAAAATTCTGACAAGTTCGATATACCTTTCCGAAGGAGAACATGTTTTTACATATTTTGTAAAAGCAACGGTTTCCGGACAATTTAATGTTCCACCAGCAAATGTTTGTGAAATGTATAATCCCGAGGTTTTCGGTCATACTGATTCGAAAATTATAATTATAGAATAAAAGGGAGGGATTTTGGAAATTCTTCCATTGAAAATATTAAAATGGTATGAAAAAAACAATGTTGAAAAAAGTTTTGAAGGATCGATTCTGTTCCTTGACATCAAGGGTTTTACCTCTTTAACAGAAGAACTCATGAAATCTGGCAAAAGTGGTGCTGAAACACTTTCAAAAATTATTAACCTGTTTTACAATGACATAATTGATGAAATATACAAAAACGATGGATTTATAACTACATTTGCAGGGGATGCTTTCACGGCAGTTTTTGATGGTAAGAAAAATTTTTGTTCTGCTCTTTCTGCTTACAATATAATAAAAAGAATAGAAAATAATGATTTTAATCTAAAAGATCAAAAGATAAAACTTTCAGTTAAAATCAGTATAGTTTCAGGTCGTTTTAAAATTCTTTTCATAGGTCAAGAGAAAAAGATCTTTCTTTTAAAAGGAAATCCGATAAAAAATATTCAAAAAATGCAGGATATCTGTCAGGAGAATGAAATTTTATGTGACAAAAAAACTTATGAGAATTTATTTAAAATCGCTAACTTTGAAAAAAAAGGTGAATTTTTTAAGATTCTAAACATTTTTCAAAAAAAATGTAATCCTAAGAAAAAAAATGAATTTTATCCAGAAGAGAATGTTTTTCTTGTTGATGAAGTTTATAACTCTGATCTAAAAGGTGAATTTCGGAATGTTATCTCTATATTTGTAAATTTTAAAAATTCTTCAAAGGAAAAAAATGTTAGATTTTATGTTGAAAATCTCTTAAAACTGAAGGAAAAATATGGTTATTTTTTAAGTCTTGTTGATTACTCAGACAAAGGTCTTCTATGTTATATTATTTTTGGTGCTCCAAAAGCTTTTGAAAATGATATTTCTAAATCGTCTGAATTTGTAAAAGAGTTGGTTACGATTTTGAATAATGAGGTGAGAGTTGGAGTTACTTTTGGAAGTGCATATTTTGGAAAAATTGGGAGTGAAAAAAAATATGCTTATACAGCAATTTCATCGGTGGTTAATCTCGCAGCAAGGATTGCGATGCAAACATCTTGGGGTGAGATCTGTTGTGATTCTGTTTATGCGAACAAGTTACAAAAGAATTTTGATCTCTTATCTAAAGGTTTTTTTAAATTTAAAGGTATCGTAGGAGAAAGAGAGATCTTTAGAGTTGGTGAAAAAATCGTTTTTGAAAAACAATATTTCAACAGATTTATAGGGAGAGAAGATGAGATAAAAAAATTGACTGATATATTTAGTGTTAAAGATAAGAATATCGGGATACATTTCGTTTTTGGCCAGGCAGGTATCGGAAAGACAAGGTTTGTGGAAGAGTCAATAAAATCGGTTGAAAAAGATTTTGATGTTTTTTGGGAACAATCTGATGAGATAGTTAAAGATTTCCTTGATGTTTTTAGAAAAATTTTAGGTAAATACTTTAAAATTGATTTTGATAAAAATTCTGAAAAGAATGAAGAAAATTTTGAAAATATTTTTGATGAACTTTTAAATAGAGTTCAGTATAAAGAAAATGTTTCACCCGAAGAGTTTAAAAGAACTAAAAATTTTTTAAAAAGTTTTTTGGGTTTTAAAACAGATCTTGAGAAGAATTTTGATGATAAAGTGATTCTGGACAATATAAAGATCGGGATAAAAGAGTTTATAAAAATTAAATCCTCTTTAAAACCTTTGATTTTAATTTTTGACGATTCCCAATGGTTGGATGAAGTATCTTTAAAATTCATTCCTGAACTTATGACAAATGTTTCAGAATATCCTTTTGGATTGATCATTTTATCAAGGGAAGACGAAAAAATAAAAAAATTATGTTCAAACTTTAAGGGAGCACAATGCTTTGAACTTAAAAAATTTGATAAGGAAAATATAAAACTGATGATGGAATCAATACTTAAAGGGCCAATAAAAGAAAAACTTTTGAATTTTATCGAAACAAAATCTGAAGGGAATCCATTTTTTATTGAACAGATGCTCCTGTTTTTAAATGAAAATGGCTATATAAAATATGATAATAATGGTTTTGATATTGAAAAACTTGATATAGATATTTTTTCAGGCATAAACTCAATAATAATCGCACGTCTCGATCGGTTGAGTAAAAAATTGAAAAGATTGGTTCAAAATGCATCTGTGTTGGGTAAAGAATTCGATGTAGAAATTTTAAATAAGATGGTTGATATGAAAAATATTGAAGGAGAACTTTTTGAGGGAACAGAACAAAATATCTGGTATCCTTCAGGTGAAATGAAATATGTTTTCTCACATTCTCTTATCAAAGATGCTGCTTACGAAATGCAACTTGAAGAAGATCTTATAAAATTGCACAATCTTGCTGCTTTTTCAATAGAAGAAAAATATAAGAATAATCCTATCTATTATGCTGATCTTGCTTTTCATTATGAAAAGAGTAGAAATTATGAAAAGTATGAAGAGTATTTAAAAAAGGCAGCCGAGTTTGCTAAAAAAGAATACAGGGAAGAGGATGCTTTAAGGTTAAATCAAAAACTTTTCAATATACAAAAAGATGATTCCGAAAAATTAAAAACAGGTATTCTTATAGCCCATAGTTTGTTTTATCTCTCACAATATCAGCAAGAGCAAGATTTTTTAAATGAAATTTTTGATAACATTAAAGATAAAGAATCTGAGATATACGCTGAATATTTGAATGTTTTAATCGAATTACAGATAAGATTATCCGACTATGATAACGCTCTTGAAAATGCAAATCGTGCCTATGAAATATTTAAGAAGAATAACAACCTGAAAGAAGAGATCAGATCGATTAAAAATATAGGGAAAATCTATTATGATATGAATCAGTATGAAAAATCCTTAACCTATTTTAAAGAATCTTTAAGGATGGCAAAAGAAAAAAAATTTGAACAACTGGAACATGATATTATGGGAAGTATGGCTTTATACTATTTTGAAACAGGTGGATATGATGAAGGTATAAAACTTTTGAACAAAAAGATTGATTACGATAAAAAACACAATAAAAAAAGAGAGATGTGTTATGCTATGGGAAATCTTGGTTTGATGTTGTGGAGGAAAGGGGAACTCGATAAAGCACTTGAAATTTTTAAAGAAATTTTAAAAGTTGCAAAAGAACAGGGAGATAGATATTCTTTTTCAGCTTCGATAAGTAATATAGGTATGATTTATTACTTCCAAAAAAAGTATGACGAAGCCCTAAAATGTTATCAGGAAGCGTTTACTATTAATGAGGAGATTGGAAACAAATATTTTATGGGAATAAATCTTGGAAACATAGGTAACATCTATTCCGCTTTAGAGGAGTTTGATACAGCACAGGAGTATTACATGATAGCAGCGTCGATTTTTGAAGAGATAAAAAATTATTGGGCTTTGCATCTTGCTCTCTTTGAAATGTCAAAAATAAACTTTTACAAAAATGACCTAGATCAAATGAAAAATTTTGCTGAAAAAAGTTATAATATGGCTTTAAAACTGAATCTTGATGATGAGATTACCGCTTCTGTTATTCTTCTTATTCAATATTTTTATGAGGTTGGTGATATGGAGAATCTGGAGATCAAATTGAAAGAGTTAAAAAAATTTTTGGAAAAACAAGAGGATAAAGAAAAGAAGTTCTTATTCGATCTTTATCACAACCTGCTTCTTTTAAAAAAAGGAGAAACTGATGTTGAAAAAAATTTAATAAAAATGGTTGATGAAAATGAAAATTTAGAAAACAAAGTGAGATTATTATATTTTTTGTTTAAAGAAACAAAAAAATTAGAATACAAAACACTTTTTCTTTCGTCTGTTGATAAACTTATTGAATCACCAGAATCTTTCGAATTCAAAATGATGAAAAGAAGAATTGAATATAATTGACTATAAAGGTAAAATATATATAATAGAAAAAAAACAGGACAAAATTTATGAACAAAAATTTATATGCAGTTATACTTGCAGGTGGAAGGGGAGAAAGGTTTTGGCCAAGATCCAAAAAAACAAAACCAAAACAACTTCTTCCAGTTATATCAAAAAAAACGATGCTTGAAGAAACCTTTTTGAGGTTGAACAATTTTATTGAAAAAGACAGGATATTTATCATAGGTACGGAAATTTTAAAAGATTCGATAGATTCTTTTGAAATCTTTAACAAACAGAACCTACTCTATGAGCCATTTGGAAAGAACACAGCACTTGCTATAGGTTTTGGTGCTGTGAGGTTAAGAAGTATTGATAAAAACTCTGTTATGCTCGTTTGTCCTGCTGATCACAGTATTTTCCCTGATAAGGATTTTCAAAAAACTATTGAAGTAGGGTATGAATATGCTTTAAAAGGTAATCTTGTGACTTTTGGTATTACACCAACAAGACCTGATGAAGGTTATGGATACATTGAACTCGGAGAAGCATTACTTGATGATAAGGTTTACAAAATAAAATCCTTTAAAGAAAAACCAAATGTGAAAAGAGCGATATCGTATCTTAAAAAAGGTAACACTTTGTGGAACAGCGGAATATTTCTGTGGAAAACCGAAACACTCCTTGAAGGCATCCAGAAATATTTACCTGATATGTATAAAGAACTTCTTGAATATGAAAAGCATATAGGAAAGGATGATGAAAAAGAGAGTATTTTAAAACTCTATCAGAACTCTCCTGCAACATCTATCGATTTTGGAGTAATGGAGCAGGCAGAAAACATTGTTATCGTTAGAGCACAGTTCAACTGGGATGATGTTGGTGACTGGAATGCACTTGAAAGGATTAAAAATAAAGATAAGGATGGGAATATAATTGAAGGAGAAGTTGTTTCTCTGAATTCAAAAAACAGTATAATAATTTCTGATGCAGGGCTTGTAACAGTTATAGGGGTATCTGATCTTATAATAGTTAGAACCGAAAATGAAACACTTGTGTGTAAAAAGAACGAAACTGGTGAAATAAAGAATCTTCTTAAAATTCTTGAAAAGGATGAAAAATATAAAAAATACCTTTAAGGAGGGTTAAATGTTGAAAAAGTTGATCGTTTTAGTTCTGTTTTCATCTCTTATTTTTGCTGGATGTACAAAAAAAGCAAAAACTACACAACCAACCCAGCAACCATCAGTTGTTATTGTAGAAGAAGAACCAAAAGTAGAACAGCCAAAACTTGAAATTGTTGAGGAGCAACCTGTTGATACTGCACAAAAGAGTACACAACAGACAGTTGTAACAGAGTACAAAGTACAGATTTTTGCAACCTATGATGAAGCGAAAGCTTATAAAGTCAGAGATGAAGCAAAAGCGAAATTTACAGAGGATGTTTATGTTGAATATATCCCACCATACTATAAAGTTAGAATTGGACACTTTAAAACAAAAGAGGATGCTGATAGATTCAGAGATCTTGTAAAGGATAAAGGATACTCTGATGCTTTTACAGTCATTCCATGAGAGAGTTGAAGATTTTTTTTGCTACTCATAATCTTGACAAAAAGAGAGAAATTGAGTATATTTTAACTTCGAAAAAAATAAAAGTTCTTTACATAGAAGATTTTCCAGATTATCCTGAAGTTGAAGAGACCGGTAAAACTCTTGAAGAAAATTCTATAATTAAAGTTTTAAACGGGTATTCTTTTACAAAGTTGGATACTTTTGCTGAGGATACTGGTCTTTTTGTCGAATCCTTGAATGGCGAACCAGGAGTTTTCACATCAAGATATGCTGGAAAGAATCCTTCCTACCAAGACAATTATATGTTGTTGTTGAAAAAGATGGAAGATTTCAAAGAGGATTTTAAAAGGAAAGCGTATTTTAAAACTGTGATAACCTTTAAAACCTCAGAATTTATGAAACAGTTTGAAGGTGTGTGCGAAGGAAGGATCGCATATAGGCCAGAAGGAGAGAAAGGTTTTGGTTACGATCCGGTTTTTATACCTGATGGTTTTGATAAAACTTTTGCACAACTCGATGAATCTGAAAAAAATCGGATCTCTCACAGAGCAAAAGCTGTTAACAAGTTTATAGATTTTTTAGAAAAAGAGTATCTCGGGGCATAGCGCAGTCCGGTTTAGCGCGCCTGTTTTGGGAGCAGGAAGTCGCTGGTTCAAATCCAGCTGCCCCGACTTTTATGGTGAGTGTAGTTCAATTGGTTAGAGCTCTGGATTGTGGTTCCAGCCGTTGGGGGTTCGAGTCCCCTCACTCACCCCATTTAAAAAATAAGCGCCTGTAGCTCAATTGGATAGAGCAACGGATTTCTAATCCGTAGGTTACAGGTTCGATTCCTGTCAGGCGCATTCTTTATTTATAAGCGTCACTAGCTCAAATGGTAGAGCAACTGACTCTTAATCAGTAGGTTCGGGGTTCGATTCCCCGGTGACGCAAAATTTATCTGATTCTGGAAATTTCCCCTGAAAATAGATTTATCTGGACATTATTATCAGATGTAGTGTCAACGAGAAGATTTTTAAACATATCCCTTTTTAAAAACATTATAAATTTTGATTTCAACGAAAAATCTTTTGTATCAAAAAATTTTTCAGGTAAAGTTTCGTCTCCTTGATAATGTGAAATCATTGAGAAAGAGATCTTTTTAGCAAGTATATCGGATTCTTTATCAGATATCTGAAAACTCTTTATTATTTTATATGCTATCTTATAGATTCCGTTTTCTGTATATTCTTTACTGTAAGTATATAGTTCCGGTGATTTTAAAAGAGAAAAGGTTTTACTTTTTACAAAACTATCGTTTGAAATTTCTACTACCCTGTATGGGGATGGAAAGGTTACAGGAGAACCTGTCTCGATTTCAAAAATGTATCCGTTTTTCATCTTTTTCTTTGCAATATCGTTTGCATGAAAATGCCCGGTGAAGATAAGTTTTACATCATATCTGTTTAAAATTTTTAACACCTGTTCATTGTTCTCAAGTACATATTCAGGATATCCCTTTTTTTGCCCGGAAAAGTGCTCTATAAGATTATGATGAATTAACACTATAAATTTTTTGTTTTTATTTTTTAATATTTTAAGATTTTTCTCAAGCCATTTTAATGTTTTTTCATTGATCCTTCCAGAAACTGTTGAAGGATTTTTTTCATCGTTTAAAAAATATTTACATCCATCAAGTGCAACTAGAAAATATTCTCCATTCAAATCTGCGATATAACTCAAAGAATTTTCATCTTTTGAAAATGAGTTTTTATAACCGTAGTTTTCATAAATAGATTCAAAATTTTTTTTATCAATAGTTTCAACTCTTACTTTTTTATCGTCCTCATATTTAAAACCATCAAAATTGTTTATATCATGGTTACCTGGTACAACAAAAATTCTTATACCTCTACTTAAAATTTCCGAACTTTTTTCAATAAAAAGTTTATGATTTATAAGTTCACCATCTTTTGTTATATCACCTGGGATAAGTATGAAATCGATATCATAATTTTTTATATCTTCAAAGAATTGATCAAGTAGAAAAGAACTTTCCTTTAAAAGTTTTCTGTCATTCTCAATATAATTTTCAAACTCTTTCCCTGTGATTCCAAGAATTGTATCATAAAGATGTATATCTGAAATTATGGCAAATTTTAGTTCTGACGAATTTAAAACAAAGAATAGTGATGATAAAAAAAGCAAACAAAATCTTTTTTTCATATCAACGAAACGAATCCAAAAACAAGAAGAGTTCCTATACACCCCTTATCGAGATTATTATGTATATAACCTATAGTGTTATGAAAAGAATCTTCTATCCTTTCACTTAAAATATAGGCGATAGGAGAGTGAGAACTATCAGTTAATGTATCTCCTTCAAGATATGCAAGGATTGTTCCAGAAGCATCCTCATATCTTCCATAATGGTAATATCCTATTACATTGTAATGTTGATCAAGGATTCTATCACTTTCAAAAAAACCTATAGGAGCACCAGAATTATCTTCTATCGTTTTATCATGAATATAACCAACTATATTATAGGAAGAATCGTAAACTTTGGTTAACAATATTGTTCCTTGTTATTGCATTGAAAAAATTGAAGCTAACAAAACACTCAAATATGAAGTAAAAATACAAGTACCATAGAGAAGATAATAAGATATAGAAAATGCTGTTATACATATTAATGGAATAGAACCTCCTACTAAAGTACTTATTGCTCTTTTCATCCTTATTTCGGTAGAATAACCTTCTTTAAAACCTATTCTATAATTATCACCTTTTTCATAAGGAATATATGGAATTTGAGGTTCAATAAGATAAGCAACAATGGTCGTTCCAAGACAACCAAATAGTGATAAAAAGGAAGTTGCTCCACAACCTAAAATTCCCCATAAAAATGTATTTTCAGAAGAAGCAGCAATTCTTCCAGCTTCTTTTCCTTCCTCATAAGATGGTTTTTGTTGTTGTAAGTTCTGGGAAAAAACTGAAATATTGAAAACTAGAACAAAAACTAAAATTAAAATGGTAATTTTTTTCATCCTCTCTCCTTTTTTAGTTTATTATATAAAACTTAAAAATATAGTCAATCATAAATTTTTGTTGAATTTTAAGATTTATTTACTATACTTTATTACTATGAAGAAAACCGATTTAAAAACCAAATCACTCAAATATCATTCTTTTCCAACCGGTGGAAAAATTGAGATAAAGATTAAAAAACGGTGTCAGTCAAAAGAGGATCTTTCTTTAGCATACACTCCGGGAGTTGCGTTCCCATCACTTGAAATTTCAAAAGATAAAAATTTATCGTTCAAATACACAAATAGAAGAAATCTTGTTGGAGTTGTTTCAAATGGAACAGCGGTTTTAGGTCTTGGTGATATAGGGGCGTATGCATCAAAACCTGTCATGGAAGGAAAAGCGGTTCTGTTTAAAAAGTTCGCATTCATAGATGCTTTTGATATAGAGGTTGATGAAAAGGATCCAGACAGATTTGTTCAAATAGTAAAATCGTTAGAGCCAACCTTTGGAGGAATAAATTTAGAGGATATAAGGGGGCCTGAGTGTTTTTATATTGAAGAAAAGTTGACCGAGATGATGGATATACCCGTCTTCCATGATGACCAACATGGAACAGCGATAATTGCAACAGCGGGCCTTATGAACGCTTGTGAACTTGTTGAAAAGAATATCAGTGATTTGAAGATCGTTGTATCCGGTGCTGGTGCTGCTGCTATTCCCGTTTTAAAGATGTTTTTAAAGGTTGGAGTTTCATTGGAAAAGATTTTTGTTTTTGATAAGTTTGGAATGCTCTCTAAAAACAGAAAAGATTTAAACAGATACAACAAAATCTTTGCAAAAGAAAAAGAGTTAAAAATCGAAGAAGCAATTGAAGATGCTGATATGTTTCTTGGATTATCGGTCAAAGGTGTTTTGAAAAAAGAGATGTTGAAGAAGATGGCAAAAAACCCCATAGTTTTTGCACTTGCAAATCCTGATCCTGAAATAGATTATTATGAAGCGATTGGCACCAGAAAAGATATAATTCTTGCAACCGGAAGATCCGATTATCCGAATCAGATCAACAATGTTTTAGGGTTCCCATATATTTTCAGAGGAGTTCTTGATTGTGGTGCAACGAGAATAAGTGAAAATATGAAACTTGAAGCGGCAAGATCCCTTGCCTGTCTTGCAAAAAAGAATGTTCCCTCATATATAAAAAATTTATATAAGGAGGACTTAAAATTTTCGAAAAAATATTTTATACCAAAACCTTTTGATAGAAGAGTTTTTGTTGAAGAATCTTATGCTGTTTTAAAATGTGCTGTTGAAGAAAAACTTAACAGGATAGATGTTGATCCAGAACTTTATAAAAAGGATTTACAAAGATGGTTAAAAAAATTTTGATCTTCAATATTGTTATTATATTTTTAATTGTTCTTTCAAACTGTGCTTATCTTAATCAGGTTAAAACCTTGAAAAATCTTGAATACGAAGTTGACTCATTTGAATATAAATCGTTTGATTTGACAGGAGTGAATTTTGATCTTAACTTAAAAGTGTTTAATCCAAATAAGGTTGATATAAATTTTGAAAGAGTTGTTTATAAAATTTTTATAGATTCCCAAAATGTTGGAGAAGGAATCTCTGAAAAAAGTTTTCTGTTGAAAAAAAACTCTTCTGGGGTTTATTCGACGAATTTGAAAATTAAATACTCAATACTATCAACTGATATAATTGAAAAAATGAAACAAGGGAAACTAGTTATAGATGTTGAAGGTGAAATACAGGTGAAAACAAAGTATGGAAAAAATCTTTTTCCATTTAAAGTAAAAAAAGATATTTCAAAGGAACTCGAATTTTTAAAAATAGGTAAATAGAGAGAAAAGAACTCTCTGTCTTAAAGAATTTCTTAAAGAATAATCCATAATATACGATATCCTTGAATTGACAAAATCGTTCATAAAAATTAGAGAGAGAGTGTTTTCAAAGAATATCCCTTCAGGGTATTTATAATTTATACTCAATGGAATGTCATCTCCTTCATTATACAATGTGTATGAGATTCTTGGAACAAGGTTGAAAGAAAGATCTGAAAAAATTTTTTGTTCGATATCCGAAGAAACTTCCATTTTAGTTCCTTTTAAATTTGAAAAACTTATTTCATCATAGTCATAAAATCCATAGAAGTAACCATAAGAGATTTTGAATTTGTAGTTCTGTTTAAAACTACCCAGATCGAATTCCAAAATAATAGAATTTGAATTCAATTCATATTTTCCTGAAGTATCTTCTCTCGATTCTTTTTCTCTTCGATAGAAAAGTGAATATTTGATATCCATTATGTTTTTGATCCCTGCATCAAAAGAAAAATTTTTAAAAGATGATAGATTTTTGAAATATTTTTTTTCGTATGTCAATCCCATAAAGGGAGTTAAATTTTTGTTTAAAAGTTTATCAATAAGAATTTTAAAATTCAAGTTCGTTTCATTCAAATTACCTTGTTTTGTTTCAAACAGGTTCTTGGATAAATCTGAATAGTTTAAATTAACCATAGTTTCAAATTGATAGAATCTTAAAGAAGTTTTGAGTGTTCTTTTTGAATAAGGATCACCGGATAGTTTATTTTCTCTTATGAGTATGTATTCACCATATATTTTATCATAAATGTAAGAATTCGTCGTTGAATCATAAATATACTCTCCTTTGCCTTTACCAACATAAACATAGGTTTCAACTATGTTGTATAAGGAAAGAGATGTTATGTAGGTATCTAAAAAATATTCACAAATATTTTTGAATATTTTTTTATAAGATGTACTGATGGCCACTATATTCCTTTTCGTATCGTTATAGTCAAAAATTTTATATTCTCCAGAAAATAGAGCTGAAAAATTTTCTCTTTCAAGTTTGTTTGTTTCGAATTTGAATACATCAATATTTTTAGTTTTTAAACTATCCTCAAAAATTTTTTCATTTCTATATTCCATGAGAAAATTTCTACTATCTGTAAATATCCTCAATCCTCTTTTAAATGAAAGAAAAACTTTACTTTCATTTTCTATAAAAGCGGAAATATTTGATATTTTTAATCTTTTTGTTAGTGAAATGAACTCATTTTTATAATAAAAAGAATCTTTTAAAATAAAATAGTTCGCTCGGAAATCGACAAAATAGTTAAAAAAAGTGTCTGTATTTATAATCGTTCTAAAAGTGTTGAAAGAATCGATTTTAGAAATCGAATGATTTGAATTGAAAATGTTTTCAAAGGAGGGATCAAACGAAAGAGTTATCTCCCGAAAAGGAGTTTTAAAAATGGTGTCATTTTGAATGTATTCATAGTTAACCTTTCTGTTCCATCTTGTTTTGTATATGGTATCGTTTTCTATGTATTGGAATGATAATGAAGAGGAAAAATTGTTAAATGAGAATCTTTTTGTATTGTAAGATAGATTATAAGAAAAATCTTTTAAAAACCGTGATTGCAAATTGTATCTATTATTCTTGTAAAGGCCTGTCAATATTTCGAGACCAAAACCACCATACTTTATATTTTTCGAATATGAAATATCTATAAGATGGTAAAAAAATGGAAGTGGAACTTTTCGATAAGGGGAGTAGTTGCCATTGTTTTTACCTGCATATATAAATGAAAAATTTGATGGTGAGTAGAGATAATCTCCTTTTCCATATCCTACATAATAAAATTCAACTTTGTAATCACCTTTACCTTCTCCAGCAAAGACAAAAATCGAGTCCTGTAAAAAATAATCTCCTTTGTTTTCTCCAACAAATTCATACCCTTTAAGAAGGATATAGGAAGAATCTGATGGATACATTGAGAGTTCTTTTTTAAGTTCTTGATCATTTATCTGGTTTCCTTCGCTTCCGTAAAACATTCTCAGATCATTTTTTTCATCTCCTAAAGAAATATAGTACCCGGAGTTTAAAGACATTATGTCAAACTGTTGAAACTCAATATAAACAAACGAGTTTTGGTCAACGATATGTTTGTTTGTAAAAGTTAATTCACCGGTATAATAGTCAACAGTATAATCTTTATCCTCTCCGTTTTCTAAAAGTTGTCCGTTTAGATAAACTTTTTCACTTCCAGGTGTAATCGTATAATCGAACAGATTTCTTTCTTCAACTATCCTGTATGGACCGAGAACACCATCGATACAAAAAAAAGATGTTGATTTAAAATTTCCTTTTTCAGCCGCATATGAGAAAGACAAAGGATATTTTTTTAAACCTGTAGAAAATCCAAGGCCAAAAATCTCCTTGTTAAGGTTTAAGAATTTTGACCAGTTATTCTGTAACTTCGAATTTCCAAGAAAAAATTTTGTTCCCGTTGTATTGTATAAAGAAAATTCCAAATTTTCAATCTGATAGATTGGAACATTTAGCCCGAGATCGTTTGTCGATGAATTATCATTTATATATCCTTCGATGTACCAGAGTGAATCAATTTTTCCATTTATTGAAAAATCTGTTACCTGATCTATATCGATTCTATTGTTCTGATTTAGAACATTAAAACCTTTCACCCCTGTGATATAAACATTTTTTGTTGATTCATCTTTTTCGATAAAAATTTCCTCTTTTTCTGGTTCATCTTTATATTTAAAGTTTTCTGTTTTAATTTGTTCGTCCACTTTTAAAAAAATTATCTGAACTTCTTTAAAATATTTTGTAAACTTAATTTTTTTTCCATCAAAATAAAAATCCTCATTTTCTTTTAAAATTTTTTTTTCTGATAATATCTGTAATGAATTTTTATAGATGGGATTTTCAAAAACATAAAAGTCGTATGCGTTTTCAAGTTGGATAGTATCAGGTTGAAGGTATAAGAACAGTATAAGGTATAAAGTTTTAAAATAAAACATTAACAAAATTTAAATTAAAAAGAGTTTGTTCTATCTTTCTTTATATCATCTATATCTTGTTGATCAAGAGATATATCGTATTTACCGCTGAAACATGATGTACAAAAATCTGTTCTGTTTATTCCAACACCTTCGATCAACTTTTCAAGAGGAAGATAGGTTAAAGAGTCAGCACCGATTTCAGAAGCTATTTTATCGAAACTTGTTTTGTTAGCAATGAACTCATCAGTTTTCTGTATATCTATTCCAAAATAGCATGGGAATTTCAAAGGTGGTGAATAAACAGCAAAATGTACCTCTTTTGCTTTTGCCTCCCTAACAAGTTTTACAATACTTTTTGAAGTGTTTCCTCTTACGATGGAATCATCGACGAGCAAGACCCTTTTATTTTGAAGTTCTATTTTTATTGGGTGTAATTTTTCTCTAACAGCATCTATTCTTTTTTTCTGCCCTGGCATTATAAAAGTTCTTCCAACGTATCTGTTTTTGATCAATCCTTCCCTGTAAGGGAGATTTAGTTTTGTTGCGAGTGCAAGTGCTGCGGTTCTTGAGGTATCCGGAACGGGTATAACCACATCAAAATCTTTTCTCCTATCATACAAAACCTCAGCGAGTTTTTCTCCGAGGCGATATCTTGCATTGTAAACATCTATACCGTCGATTATGGAATCCGGTCTTGCGAAATATACCCATTCGAAGATACATGCTTTATGTTCCGATTTTTTTACAATTTTTCTGTTAATTTTTCCTTTATCCGTAATAAAAATAACTTCACCAGGTTTTACATCTTCAAAATTTTCTATTCCAATACTTTCAAGTGATACCGATTCAGAGGAAAAAGCGTATCTTTCTCCATCGGTTCCAAAAACCAGGGGTCTGTATCCAACAGGATCTCTGAACGCAAGAAAACCTTGCCCTGCGATATATGCTATAACAGAATAACTCCCTTTAACCTCATCAAAAACTTTTTCAACAGATTTACAGATTGCTTCAAAACTGAATTTTTTTTCAAAACTCAAATAGTATGCGAAAACATTTAGTATTATTTGAACATCAACCTCTGAATTTATATATCTATGGTATTCCTTGATCAATTTGTTTTTTAAACTGAAATAGTTTACAACATTACCGTTGTGAGCCATAACTATTCCATAAGGGGTATTTGTATAAACAGGTTGAGCATTCTCCAAACCTCCTTTTCCTATCGTCGGATACCTTACGTGCCCTATGCCTGTATATCCTGAAAGTTTGTTGATATCATTTTCATCAAAAGCGTTCGTTACAAGTCCCTCAGCGAGTTTGATGTTGAATTTGTTTGAAAATGTTACGATACCGCATGTGTCCTGCCCCCTATGCTGGATCATCTTTAACCCTTTGTATATATCTATGAAAGCATTTTTTGAACCAATTACTCCAAAGATTCCACACATATTTTCTCTCCATCTTTTATTTTGTAGCCATTTATAAAACTTTTTGAATCCATTATATTTTTACCTTCGGGTTGTATCTTTAGAACCGATACTGATCCATTTTCACAACCTAAAAGTAATTCCTTCTTTTCCGAAATTTTTAAACTCCATTTTTCAACCCTTGTTTCTGATGGAATCACTTTTCTTATTTTCACATTATATTTACCAATTCTACATTTTATTCCATATTCTGCAAGGCCATTGATATGATTTGTTAATTTCAGAGGGTTTTTGTTTAGATCGAGAATAAGTTCTTTCTTTTTTATTTTTTTTGCATAGGTAGCATGTCTTTCATCCTGTTTATAGAGTTTAAAATCCTTTGACCAATCAAAAGTTAAGAACATTTTCGAGGAAACTTCTACCACTTTTTCTTTGAGTTGTATAGAATCGATGTAAGGTTCAAGAGAGAAACTTTCCTGAATAATAATGTCTCCACCGTCGAGAGTTTCATCCATTTTGAAAAATGTCACTCCACTTTTATTTTCTCCATCAATTATAACTCTATTGATCGGCGCGGCTCCTCTATATTTGGGAAGTAAAGAAGGATGAATATTAACACTCATCCTTTTTGGTATTTCAAGAAATTCTTTGTTGAGTATATAACCAAAAGAAAATAAAAGAAAAAAATCGGGTATTTTTTTTTCTTTTAACAATTTTAAAAACTCGTTAGAATTTGGATTATCGGTTTTCAATAACTCTATTGAATTTTTTTTTGCTATTTCAACCAATGGTGAGGGAGTTAAATTTCTCCCTCTACCTGATATTCTGTCTTGGCCTGTTATTATATATTCTGGTCGTTTTTTATCTATAATTTTTTCAAGAAACTTCAAAGATATGTTATCGTTTCCAATAAAAACAAAACTATCCATTTTTTAATTCGGAATCATCCTCTATCTTTTTTGTAACAGTGGACTTTAAAACTTTTATTTCAACTTTTGGTGAAATTTCAAGAAAGATTATATCTTCTTTAATATTGTTTATAGTTCCTATTATACCTGAAGATAATATCACTTTATCACCCTTATTCAACGAGTTAAGCATCTCTTTATGCTTTTTTTCTGCTTTTTGTTGTGGTAAAATGAATAAAAGATATAATGCTGCGAACATGATTATTAATGGTAAGAGTGAAACAAGTGGATTTGTTTGTTGTGTTGGTGTCTGGTTAAAAATTAAGTACTGTAACATATAAACTCCTTATTTTGTTTTTCATAATTATATTTGTATATCTTCAATAGTCAATTAAAAATTTTCAGTTTAAACTTGACTTGAATTTTTAAAAGTTTAAAATTCTTTAAAATAGGAAAATTGAGGAGTTCTTATGGATTTTATAAGTAAAATTCATACCATTGAAAAAACAACTGCAAACAAAGTTCTAAAAATACTGATATCTTTGATTATTTTAGCATTAACTTCAAAAATAAAAATTTTCCTTCCGTTTTCACCTGTTCCGATTACAGGTCAAACATTTGGAATATTTCTAATTTCACTTCTTTTAGGTCAAGAAGCAATAATTTCTGTGTTTTTGTTTATAATGTTGGGAATTTTTGGAATTCCATTATTCGCGACTAACAACACTTTAACAATTTTTTCTCCAACTTATGGATATATTATCGGATTTTTTATTTCCTCATTTTTAATCGTAAACCTTAAAGAGCATTTTAATAAAAAATTAATTCTTCTTCTTATTTTTTGTAATTTTTTGATTTATGTAACTGGTGCATTATATTTGTTTACATTTTTTTCTTTTGTTTTCCATAAGAATTTGACTTTTATGGAAATTTTGTATATGGGAGTTCTGCCTTTTATTCCGGGTGATCTTTTGAAAGATTTTATGGTTGTTTCTTTTTTAAACATTCAAAGAAAGGTTTTTTGGAGGGATAATGCAGGATATAAAGGTTGAAAATATTGTTAAAGATTATAAGGTTGGAGATGTTGTTGTTCGTGCTTTAAACTCTGTTTCTCTAGAAATTAAGAAAGGTTCTTTTATATCTATTGCCGGTCCTTCTGGAAGTGGAAAAACAACACTTCTAAACATCATAGGTTGTCTGGATCAGCCAACATCAGGTAATCTTTACTTTGATAAGGAAAATGTAGTCGGATACGATGATAATAAGTTAACATATTTTAGGAATCAAAATATCGGTTTTATATTTCAAGATTTCAATCTTATCCCTGTTTTGACAGTTTATGAAAATGTTGAATTTTCTCTTGCAATAAACCCTAAATTTAACAGGAATCACAAAAAACTTGTAGAGGAAATACTTGATATGGTCGGAATACTCGACCTGAAGAATCGATTTCCGAAAGAATTATCCGGGGGACAGAAACAGAGAGTAGCAATCGCAAGAGCCCTTGTCAAAAAACCAATTCTTGTTCTTGCTGATGAACCAACAGCGAACCTTGACTCTGAAAACGCAAAAAATGTTATGGAAATAATGAGAAAGATGAACAGAGATTTGAACACAACATTCATCTTTTCAACGCATGATAAACTCGTGATGGATTATGCTGATGATGTTATATTCTTGAGGGATGGAAGAATAGTTGAGAAGGTCTGATATGGTATTCTGGATAAAACTTGCGTTTAAAAATATTTTTAGAAGTAAACAGAGAACGATCCTTACTCTTATCCCTGTAATTTTTGGAGTTATGCTTCTTATAACGATGTTTTCTTTACTTGATGGTTTAAACAGAGATTCAATAAACAATTTGATAAATTTTGAAACAGCAAGTTTAAAATTGGTTTCAAAAAATTTTTCTTTGAGTGATAAAAAGTTGGATATAAATGAGATCGGATTTATAGTCCCGGAAGAGATAATCAAATTTTTGATCAATTCAGACATGGTAGAAAGTTTTACCTATGAAATCGTTTTTATCGGTAACCTTTCGGATGGCTTGAACAAACTACCTGTACTTATAAAAGGAATAGATTTTAATTCTTATAAAAAAACATATAAAACCTTTGATATGAGTTTTTCAAAAATAGAAAATTTTGACGCTGGAAGTATAGTTGTTGGAAGTGATATTTTAAAATATTTTGAAATAAATACAGATTCGTTGTTGATAATTCAATCGAGAACATCAGGTGGAACTTTTGATGCTTTTGACACGAAATTGATAGGATATGTTTCAACAGGAAATCCAAACATTGATAGAACAACAGTGTTTGTGAGTATCGATCAGGCGAGAAACTTTTTGAATGTAGAAAAGAAAGTTTCAAATGTTTCTATAAAATTAAAAAAGAATGGTTCCCTATACGATTTTGTTAAAAAGTTTGATAAAGTACTTTCAAAATATCCTGATTTAAAACTCGTGACATGGGAGGATTTCGCTTTTGAAATAAAAGCTATAGATTCAGCAAAAAAATATTCTGGTGGAATCATAATATTTGTGATACTCATCATAGGTGGAGTTGGAATAGCGAACACAATATTACTTTCAATTTATGAGAGGTTTAAAGAGATAGGAACTATGAGAGCGATGGGTGCCCCAAATCAGGTGATTTTAAAAATGTTTGTTTTTGAAGGTGCACTGATCGGTTTGATCGGATCACTTTTTGGAATGCTTTTAGGAGGTTTGATTTCATTATACCTTTACAGGGTTGGTTTAGATTTTTCAGGAGTTATTGGAGATATGGATATAGGTTATCCGATAAAGAGTATTTTTAGAGGTTCCTTCAATTTGATCTCAATTTTACAGGCAGGTATTTTTGGAACATTTATAGGTGTTTTGGCATCGTTTTATCCTGCAAGAAGGGCTATCAGGGAAAACATAATCAGGATTTTAAAATGAACTTTATTTTAAAAATTGCTTTCAAAAATATTTTTAGAAATCACAGAAGAACTTTTTTAACATCTTTGGGTATCACAATTGCAGTAGCAGCAACAATATTTGGAAAATCTTTTATAGATGGTGAGTTTATCCCAATAATCCAGAATATTTCCGATATGGAAACAGGGCATATCAAAATAGTAAGGAGGGAGTACAAAGAGAAAGAAAGAATGATGCCTGTAAACTATAATTTTAATTTCATAGAACTTGAAAACAAAATATCAAAGATAAAAGATGTAAAACTTTTAAGACCAAGGATCAAATTTGGAACACTGATCGCTAAAGGAGATAATGAAGCTGATGGAGTTATAGGTTTTTCTATACTTCCAGAGAGAGAAAAAGATTTTGTTTTACTTAAAGGAAAAACATTGAACAGAGGAGAAATTTTAGTTTCAAAAAAATTTGCTGATAAGTTTAAAATAAACAGGAATGATACACTTGTTTTGATAACTCAGACAGTTTATGGTTATCTTAACGGAATCTCTTTGCTTGTCAAAGATTTTTATGAGACGGATATTGAATATATCGCATCGAACATAGTATTCCTTCACATAAACGATGCTCAGAGGTTGCTCGCTATGGATTCTACAAAAGCGATAGAACTTCTTGTTTATTGTAAAGATCTGGGTTCTTCTTTAAAAGTTTCAAAAGAGATAAAAAGTTTTTTGTCTGATGATTATTTCCTTTCAAACTGGCAGGAGGGTGAAACACTTTTAAGTATGTTAAAAGTTTCTTTTTCGGTTATGGGTATAGTTTTTTTGATAATTTTCTTTCTCGCTTCCATAGCAATAATAAATACGATGGTCATGGCTTTATATGAAAGGAAAAAGGAAATAGGAATGATGAAATCTCTTGGTTTAAAGTCTAAAAAAATATTTTTGATATTCTTTTTTGAAACAACGATTATCGGAATCATCGGGACTTTGATGGGAGTTATTCTTGGATCAAGTGTAACATTTATTTTTTCAAAAATTGGATTCGATTATTCAGCTGCTTTGAAAGATATTCAGATACCGATAATACCTGTTATATATCCTTCTTTATCTTTTATGAATGTTTTAATAGGTTTTATTCTTGGAATTTTTACATCTTCTCTATCATCACTTTTCCTTGTAAAAAGAGTCAAAAGTCTTAATCCTGTCGAAATATTGAGGGAGTAGAAATGTTGAAGAGAATTTTATTTTATGTGTTGATAGTTTCGTCCATTTTTATGTATGCGGAAACTCTGGAAAGTATAATTGATAAGGTTGAAAAAAATCTGAGTGTAAAAAATGTTGTTTACAGAGCGAAAATGAAAATCGAAGAGAGTGATAACACAAGAGAAATGGATCTTTTACTCTATATTAAAGATGAAAAAAATGTTTATGTTGAAGTTCTCACTTCAACCGATGGAAACAGAAGTAGATTTCTAAAAAAAGATAATTCGATGTGGCTATATTTACCTTCAGCAGGAAGATCGGTTTTGATAAAAGGACATATGCTCAAAGAAGGTTTTATGGGAAGTTCATTTTCTTATGAGGATATTTCAGAAAGGAGAAAATTAAAGGATATCTATGATATATCTCTTGTGAATGATGAAAAATATTACATACTTGAAATGAAAGCTAAAGTTAACGATGCGCCCTATAAATTCAAAAAGAGTTATATTATGAAAGATGTTTATCTTCCATACAAAGAAGAGATATATTCTTCATCTAATAGGTTGTTGAAAGAATTTTATATTGAAGAGTATGAAAAGATAAAAGATATATACTTTCCCAAAAAAGTTGTTATGAAAGATCTTCTACAGAAAAAGAATATTACAACGATTGAGTATGCTGATATAAGTATTAAAGATAAAATTTCTGAGAATTATTTTACAAAATCTTATCTTGAAAGATGAAAAAATTTTTGTTTCTTCTATTTTTTTTATCTTTCCTTTTTTTAAGTTCTTTTAATCTATCCTTTAATTACAATTATAGTTATTTTTATTTCTATAAAGTTAATTACTTTTCATCTCACGATCTTGTTTTGGATCTTGAAAACTCTAATGAGGTTTTGAAATTTTTTGCACAATTCGATGCAAGGATATATCAGGGTGATGCAAAATATGAAATTCCCTATCCTGACATAGATTTTTCGATTATAGGGATAATGCCTAAATATCTATACCTTTCAAACCAATACAGATTTACTCAACTCTATCTATCGCTTTATAAAAATGGTTTCAATCTAAAAATAGGGAAATTCCCTGTTAAATGGAGTTTTTCAGAGGTGTATTCACCTGTTGATATATTTTATTTCAGTTCCCCTTTTGACATAATCTCGTTGAAAGAATTTCCATCAAACATTCTTTTTTCCTATTCAAGAAATAATTTCACTTCATCGTTGATATATCAGGATAACAACGACTTTTTTTCCTCTAAAGAAGGACTCTTTTTTGAATTTTTAAATGAATATTATAATTCAAGGATATTTTTATCAAGATATTCACAGATTAGAAAAAATCTTCTATCAATAGATTCTATAGAAAATTATCTTTTTGGTATATCTTTTCTGTCAGAATATTTTGGACCTGCACTTTATGATGAGTTAACCATTTTAAAATCGAACGATGATTTTGGTTTACAGATGCTTTTAGGTTGGGATTATACTTTTTTTGAAAAACTTTATCTCTGTCACGAATTTTATATGAATTTTAAAGCACCTAATGCACCTTACAGTGACATAAATATTATCAACAAATATTTAAATGGAGATTTTCTCTTGGGCAGATACTATATGTTTTTAACTTCTCTTTTGAACCTTAATGATAGATTAAATTTTTCTCTGAATTCGATATTAAATCTTGACGATCTTTCTCTGATTGCTATCTTTAATATTTCATATATTCCTATAAACAATCTGATATCCTCATTTTCTACTGTCTGGACCAATGGGGAATCAAAAGAAGAGTTCTATAAAATCCCAACAGTTTTTCTTTTTCAAATCGGGACAAAATTTTAATAGTTCAAAAATTTTGTTTTTAACAGATATTTTGATTTAAACGAGATTGTTTCATCATTGCGTACTGGTAAGATTCTAAGTTGTAAAGGTTTTTTCCATTTTTTTGATATTGTATAGGAATCGATTATGAGTGATTCAATAAATTCGTTTTTTGAATCGATACTTATTGGAACAGTATCTATTCCACAACCACAAACAGAAGATAAAAGTAAGAGGTCTTTTATCCTTATATCTTTTTCAAAACTCATTTTTGATAATCTGTAATCTTCAGATAAAGGGAGCATGAGTCCACAATATCCTGTTTTTTTGATTTTTAAATTTTTTAAAACCGTGGTAATTGCTCCAGCGATAGAGATATCGTTTATATTTTTTCTTTTGATATTTCTTTTTAAAATGTGAAACGCCTCAAAGACAGATTCGTTTTTTTTTATTCCGGGGGCAAAAGAGAGATCCAAACCTAAAAACTCAAGATTTCTTTTTTGTGATTCCTTTTCAAAAAATTTTTCAAAAATTTTGTATTTTTGATATAAACTTTTTTCAAGTATATATTCAATTTCAGAAAAATTTTTCACATTGTTAAAAATATTTTGTAAGATATCACCATTTTCAAATCCAATCGAAAAACCGTCTGTCGTTGAAAATGATGATGGAAAGAATGGTGTTCCAGATAAGATGTTGAATGAAATTCCAAAATTGAAATTTTTTAGAGGACTTATGAATGAAAGTTCCTTTATTAATTTTGCACCTTTGATGACTGATTTTTCATCAAAGGACTTGGTATTGATTTCAAAAAAGGCGGAAACGTTGAATTTTTCAAAAATTTCTATGGTCTTATTTGTTTCTAAAGAATTAACCTTTCCAATGTTGAAAAACTCAATCTTTTGTTCTTTTAAGATTTCCTGAAGATCTTTTATTATTGAAATTTTTGTTTGAAAATCTTTATTTATGGAAGCGATGTTTGTAGATAATCTTAAAGTTTGAACAGGAAAATTTTTTTCTATGGTATCGTTATAAATCCTTTTGATATTTTCAATTTTCCTTAACAGGTTTTTATCAATTTTATCTTCTTTAAAATTGTGAAAAAGTGTAATAGTTCTAATCTTCATAAATCTATTATATAAAAAGTTTAATACAATGTAAACATTGAATTTAAAAATTTTTTTTATATAATCAAAAAAATGAAAAATTTTATGAAAAAAATTTTTTTCGTTTCGTTTTTATTTTTAATTTTTTACTTACATTTGTTTAATTTAACAATTTTTCTTGATTGTGACGATCAAAATTTAAAAAGTTTTCTGATGACAAAAGTTAAAACTTTTGAATTTTCAAATATAAAAGAAGAGTCGGATGTTTTTTTTGTATTAAAAAAAGATGTTAATGAAAATAATATCGCTTTTATTCTTTTCTCTTATGGACAAAACAGTTATAAAAATCTATCAGATACTATGAAACTTTCCTTTGACAAAAATATTTCTGAATATGATATTTATGAGAAAATTTATGAAAGTTTTTTAATAATGGTATTGGGAAATTTTTTTGAACAGGATTATTTGGAAAGAGTTTCAATAACGGAGAAGGAAAAAACTTTCGAAGAGAAAAAGGTATATGGATGGAATTTTAATCTTGAAGGGTTGACTGAACTCTATTCTGAAAATCAATATAAGAACAATCTTTTAAAAATCAAACTCACAGGTAACAGATTTATAAATTATGATCAGATAAAATTTGATCTCTCTTTTTCTGTAAGCAAAAAATATTTTTATCTCGATTCAAATAGAGTTTTGACAAGTTTCAACAGAAACATTTTTTCGGAAATAGAATACATTCAGGCGATAAATGATAGAATTTCAAGTAGAGTGAAGTTAGATGGATACAATTCGATTTTTTCAAACTATAAATTGAAAAATGATCTTTCGTTTGGAATAGAATACAGTTTTTTCCCATACGCTGAAGGAAACACGAGGTTGTTAAAAGTTTCATATGAATATGAACCATCTTTTATAATGTATTATGATACAACAATATATAATAAAATAAAAGAAGTACTACATAGAAATATTATAACATTCTCTTACGATGTTTTGTTTCCAAAAGGTAATGTATCGCTATCTCTTGTAGGATCAAATTATGTCCAATATTTTGATCAATATTCCGTCTCTCTTGAAGGAAGTATGAAGTTATATATTTTTAAGGGTTTTTCTCTAAATCTATATGGGGAATTCGTCGTTCCCAGGGATAAAAGAAATATAGAAAAATCTGGATACACTGATGAAGACCTACTTCTTCTTCAAAAGGAAAGAGCAACCGATTTTGCTTTTTTTATAGATGTCAGTATCTCGTACACATGGGGAAGTAAATTTGTAAATATAGAGAGTTTTAGGTTTTAACATCGAAAAAACTCCAAATATTGACTAAATCTCTAAAATATGATAACCTTTAAAACTGAATAAAACAAACTTTTATTATAAGGAGGATTGATGAAACTTGATCTCAGGTGGAGAATTTTAATAGTTGTTGTGATTTTAATTTTATCTTTATATCAACTCTATTATACGTTTCGATACTATACTCTATCAGACAAAGATAAACTCAGCATGACTTATGAACAGATAAATAGTTTGAGAAACAGATCACTCCATCTTGGACTTGATCTTCAAGGTGGAATGAACCTCATTCTTGAAGTTGACAAAACTTCTTTGAGTAAAGAGGAAGCTGATGGTGCTGTTGATAGAGCACTTGAAATTTTAAAAAATAGGATAGACCAGTTTGGCGTAACTGAGCCACTTGTTGAAAAACAGGGTAATGACAGGATAAGCATACAACTACCTGGAGTTGTTGATCGAGAGAGAGCGAAAAACCTTATAGGAAAAACAGCACAACTTGAGTTCAGAATCGTTGCTGAAAATACCGTAGTACAAAAAGTTTTTGAGAATATAGATAAAAAACTTGAAGAGATGAAGGATACCGTACGAATATCAACTCTTGTAGATAACAATGGTGTTGACTTTATTGTTTATCCTGAAAATATATCTCTTGTTAAAAACATTCTTTCTAAAGAAGAAATAAAAAATTTGATCCCATCCGATTATATTTTTATGTGGGGAAAAGAGAAAAACAAGGATGGAGTGAATCAGACGATACTTTACCTTGTTGAAAAGAATCCTGTTTTAAAGGGAGACGCTATCCTTGATGCGAGAGCTGCAATCGGAACGAGTGATAACCCATACGGTGTAAAGGTCGAGTTAACTATGAATAAAAATGCGAAAAACAAATGGGCTTCAATAACAGGATCAAACATTGGAAGGAGAATAGCTTTTTCACTTGATAGTGTGATAGTTTCTGCACCGGTAGTAAGGGAAAGGATACCTTCTGGGAACACTGAAATCTCAATGGGAAATGCAACAATAAACGATGCAAAAGATCTCGCTGTAATTTTGAAAGCTGGTGCTTTACCTGCTCCAGTTAGAATAATCGAAGAAAGATCTGTAGGGCCAACACTTGGTGGTGATTCGATAAGAAAGGGAATAAGATCCCTTATATATGGTGTTATCGTTGTATTTGTTTTTATGGCAATATATTATGGTCTATCTGGAATGATAGCAGATTTTGCGATGGTTTTAAACCTTATAATCCTTCTCGCTGTTCTGTCTTTGTTCCGAGCAACTCTTACTCTTCCAGGTATGGCTGGTTTGGTACTTCTTGTTGGAACAGCAATAGATGCAAATGTTTTGATATTTGAAAGGATCAGAGAAGAACTGGCATCAGGAAAGACCATTAAAACAGCGATTTCAGCCGGTTATTCAAAAGCGTTTTCAACGATTTTTGATGCAAACCTTACATCACTTGTGACAGCACTCATTCTTTACTGGTTTGGAACCGGTCCTATAAAAGGTTTTGCTGTCACTCTTGGGCTTGGTCTTGTTATAAATTTCTTCTCGGCAATATTCGTTACAAGAGTTATTTTTGATCTAATCACTTCCAATCCAAACTTTAAAAAATTGTCCATATAGGAGGAAAGATGAATTTTAAGAAAATAAATCTTCCGGAGATAAATTTTGTTGGAATAAGAAAGATAACATATATAATCTCTCTGGTTCTTGTTATTGGAAGTTTACTGGTAATAGTTTTCAATAGAGGTTTAAACCTGGGAATCGATTTTACTGGTGGAATAGTTTTGCAGGTTCATTTTGATAAAGAGGTTAAAATAGATCAGTTAAGGGATGTTATGAACTCTCTTGGATATAAGAATGCTGTTATACAAAAATATGGATCCGAAAATGATTTTCTAATTAAGGTTCAGGAAAATTTTGAAAAAGTTCAGGATACAACAGGACCTGTTGTTGTTGGCTATTCGACTTATCCTAACCCGACTTTAGGAGAAAAAAATGTTACAGTTAAAGTAAAAGTTTATGATGAGAGATCTCCAGTAAAAAATATTTTTGTGAGATCTGAAATTTTTAAAGAACTCAAAGAATTTACCCCATCTGATGTATACGATTCAAGAGAAGAGGTGGGAGTTTTAAACTTTTCAATCGATGATTTAAAGAAGGATTCTCTGGTTACATTTTATGTTTTTGGAGTTGACAGAACCAATAATAAAGGAGTTGAAAAGGAGATAAAAATTTTCGTTTGCTCGAAAAATGCAAATGTAAAAAATATTCAAATCATTCCAGATTGGCAGGA
This sequence comes from Caldifarciminota bacterium, assembly GCA_037481815.1. GTDB lineage: Bacteria > Hydrothermota > 32-111 > 32-111 > 32-111 > 32-111. The sequence continues at coordinate 784,140 of JBBFKX010000001.1, read as the reverse complement.
TACACTTTATAGAGTTTCCAGTAAAGGAGTTGAACTATCACCAACAGAAAAAATAATAAACTCTTTAAAAGAAAAGTTTTCACAGGAAAATCCAAGAGTTGATAGAGAGGAAGTTGTTGGAGCCATAATGTCGAAAGAGTTGCAGTTAAAATCATTTTGGGTTGTTCTGCTTGGACTTCTTGGAATAATGGTATATGTCTGGATTAGATTCACATTCAGGTTTGGAGTTGCTTCTGTTGTAGCACTCTTCCATGATGTTACAATAACACTTGGTCTTTTAACTATAACTGGAAGGGAGATGTCTGTTCAGATAATAGCGGCACTGTTGACTCTTATAGGATATTCGATCAACGATTCTATTATCGTTTCAGATAGAATAAGAGAGAATTTAAAACTTATGAGAAAAGACAGTTTTTCAACCATAGTGAATAGATCTTTGAATCAGACACTTGGAAGAACATTGATAACCTCTTTAACAACTTTGTTTGTAATTTTGATGCTTTTTGTTTTTGGTGGAAAAGTTCTAAACGATTTTGCATTTGCGTTACTCGTTGGAATAATAGTTGGTACATATTCTTCAGATTTTATAGTTGCACCTTTAGTTCTTGACTGGGAAATAAAGAAACCTTCTAAAAAAAGGGGGTAACTTATTTTAGAAAAATTTGAAAAAACTTTTCTGAAAGGAGAACTTCTTTTCAAACAGGGAGATCCTCCAGATGAGGTTTACCTTGTTAAAAGTGGAAAGATAGAGATTTTTGTCAACGAAGGTGAAAACAAAAAAAGGTTGAATATTATCACTGAGGGCGAATTTCTCGGTGAGATGGCAATAATCGATGGAAGACCAAGATCTGCGTCAGCAGCGGCTTTGGAAGATTCAACTGTCATCATTATAGATAGGAAAGCACTTTTAAAACAGATAGAAGAGGATCCTTTACTTGGGGCTTTGATAACGACCCTTGTCAGAAGGTTAAGAGAGATGGACAGAAAACTCTCAAGGTCATGATATGATGGAGTGTTATATGAAAAAAAAAGTTTACCTTTTTCTAATATTCATTTTTTATAATGTTAATATTCTTTTTTCCCATAATCCCTTGATAACCGAAATTCTTGTTGATCCAAGTATAGGAGGAGATAGATCAGAATGGATAGAAATTTTCAACAAAAGTGATACTCCAATTCTTATCGACGGATGGAAGATAACCGACGGAGAAGGAGTTTGGACTATACCTTCCAATAATTATTATCTTTACCCACAAGGGAAGATAACCCTTACAATTTATGCCGATTCTTTTTACAAACAGTATGGCTATTATCCTGATTTTGCTGCATATCCAGGAACAACTGGAACAAGGGCTTTACAGGTATCAGGAAGTTTTGCTCTTGCAAATACAGGTGATCAGGTCTATCTAAAAAATAGTTCCGATTCGATAATAGATTGTTTTGCATACATTACAAAATACACAACAGCGAATCCTGAAAGTGTTTGGTATCCTATATCTTTAACTCCATCAACAAATGTTTCATATATAAGATGGCCAGAAGATTCTGAAGGACCCGAATATTCTGGTGAGGTTTCAGAATCTCTTTCTTATGTATGGAATAGGGCATCTGGACAATCAACCATTGGACCTGATACTGGAGGTTTGAATCCTTCATATTTCTCTCTTGAAAATCATATTAGAACACCATCTTCTCCAACATTTCTTGATGATGTAGTAATCTCTTGTAACGCTTATTCTGACACAACGATTCAGTATATAAAAATCTTTTATTCAACAAACAATTTTTATACAAAAGATTCAATTTTGATGGCTAAAATCAATGATACAACATATATTGAAACTATCCCTTCTTATCCTGTTCATACGGATATAAGATATTATCTTAAAGGTTATGATAATAAAAACAGAACAAGATTTTTACCACCACTTGCTCCATCAGATTATTATAGATATATAGTCATAGATACTCTTGATACTTTTTTTGATGTTCATTTCAACAAAACTGTTGAGGAAACTCTTGGAATATATAATGTTGCTGAAGATACTTCAGCACTCGATAGTATACTATGTAGTTATATTCATAAAGCCACAAAAACTATCGACTGTTGCTTCTATGATTTTGATCGAAGGATGGTAGCTGATTCTCTTGTTGCAGCACACAACAGGGGGGTAAAAATAAGATTCATAACTGATAAGGACAATCGAACATTACCAGAAGTTGCTCAACTTGAAAGTGCAGGAATAAAAGTTATAGATGATGATTATCCATTAACTTATGGTGGCTCAAACATAATGCATAATAAATTCTGTGTTATAGATAGTTCTATAACATTTACGGGATCATGGAATATAACAGATAACTGTACAGATTTGAATGCAAACAATTCAATAATTATCAAAGATAGACAGGTTGCTGAAAATTTCATCAAAGAGTTTTCAGAGATGTGGGGATCGACAACGATGGTTCCCGACTCAACCAAATCAAAATTTTCAACTCAAAAAACAGATAATATTTCTCATAAATTTATTGTCGCAAATGATACCGTTGAAGTTTATATGTCTCCTTCAGATGGTGTTGCCTCTAAGATAATTAATGCGATTTCAACAGCAAACAAATCAATATATTTTTGTATATTCGTATTTTCCCATCAGGGTATATGTGATGCAATGAAGTCAAAATATGATGCTGGAGTTGATGTAAAAGGTGTATTCGATGAAACATACTGGAATGCAGATTACTCAAAATCGCTTGATATGAGAGGACTTTACAACAGTTCATCTTCAAACAATCCATGGTCTCCACCTGCCGATGTATTCAAGGATAGTGTTTCTGGGAATCTTTTACACCATAAATATATGCTTATAGATGCTGATCTATGGAATTCAAATCCGATTGTAATAACTGGCTCATACAACTGGACTGATGCTGCTGAAACTGGTAACGATGAGAACTGTGTTATATTGCATTCAAAATATTTTGCTGAAATGTTTTTACAGGAATTTGTTGCAAGATATAGGGAAGCAGGAGGAATGGGGAGTTTTTCCGTTGATACAAAACTTGAAAATATAAATATAAAAGCAAGAAGAGACAAAGAAAATGTTGTAATTGATTATAAAATAGATGATATTTATTTCTCAAAAGTATCAATTGAATTTGCTGATCAAGAAATATTCAGAAGTGGAAATAACAATGGCACTTTTGTTCATCATAATGTAAGAGGAGGTACATATAACATTTATATGATCAGAAAAAGTGGTGTTAAAAGTAAAGTGGGAAGTGTTAATATTGATTCATATGGTAACGAATTTATACTTTATTCTACGAATTTTTACTGGTCTGAAAAGAATCCCTATAGAGTAATCCTTCATGGTGATGGAAAAATAGATATTGAGGTTATAAATACACTTGGGCAGAAAGTTCTGAATAAAAAATTAAATTTGAAAGGAAAAGGTGAAATAGTTCTTGAAGATCAATTACCTCAGGGAATATATTATATAAAATTCACAAATGGTAAACAGGAAATTGTCGACAAAATTATGAGGATAAAATGATAAAGGTTTCTGTACTCTGCTCCGCTTACAACGAGGTTGATAATGTTAAAGAATTGTTTGAAACATTTGACGAATTCAATAAAAATCAAAATTATTCATGGGAACTTGTTTTTGTTGACGATGGATCAAATGATGGAACTTACAAAAAAGCTTTTGAGTTATCGCAAAAGTTTCAGAACATAAAAGTTTTAAAACATAAAAAAAACCTTGGAAAGACAGCAGGTATTTTAACAGCAAAAGAGATCGCTTCTGGGGGAATTTTTGTTATCTACGATGCTGATATGCAATATTCTTTTGATGATTGTCTTAAACTTGTAAAGAGAATTGAGAATGATGATTTTGATATCTGTACTGGCTGGAAACAGGGTAAATATAAGAAAGCATTCGTTTCAAAGATATACAACTATCTTTCAAGAAAATTTTTTAATCTTCCAATACATGATCAGAATGGACTTAAAGCGTTTAAAAAAGAGGTTCTTAATTCTATACATTTAAGAAGAGATTGGCATAGGTATATTGTATCACTTGCGATTGAAAAAGGGTTCTCAGTGACTGAGGAAAAGGTTACTCTTTATCCCAGAAGACATGGTGTTTCAAAATATTCGAGTTCGTTTAGAATTTTGATCGGATTATTTGACCTTTTGACTGTTAAATTTTTAACAACATTTTTGAAAAAACCGATGATATTTTTTGGAATAAGTGGTGGTATTCTTTTTATTCTTGGTTTTTTTATCGGTATCGTTGCTTTGATCATTAGATTATTTTTTGGTTTTGGTTTCAGACCAATTCTCTATCTTGTGATACTTTTAATAATTTCAGGTCTTTTGATGTTCATCCTTGGTTTTGTTTCTGAACTTATTTCTATAGTTATTGAGGATATCGAAGAGTTGAAAAAAAAGTTATGAAACTCTCCGTTATAATTCCAGTTTATAATGAAAAGGATTACATTTTAAAAATAATAGAAAAAGTAAAAAATCTTCCATTGGATAAAGAGATAATTGTTGTCGATGATATGTCAACCGATGGGACAAGAGAGATTTTAAAAAATCTCAAAGATGATCTGGTCAAGGTGAGATTCCATGAAAAAAATCTTGGTAAAGCTGGTGCAATAAAAACTGGACAGAAATTTGTTACAGGTGATGTTGTTGTTATTCAGGATGCTGATCTTGAATATGATCCCAATGATCTTCTTAAATTAATTAAACCTATCGTTGAAGGGAAGAGTATTGCCTGTTATGGTAATAGATTTACAAAAGAAAACATAAAGAAACTAACTTTCTTACAATTTCTTGGAAATATGATTATGACTTTCTCAACATCATTTTTTCTTGGGCAAAGAATAGAGGATATGGAAACATGTTATAAGATGATCAGAAGTGATTATTTCAAAAAAATTGAAATCACTTCAAAAGGATTTGGAATAGATCCAGAGATAACTATGAAATTGAAAAGAATGGGAGTTAGAATTAAAGAGATTCCAATAAATTACTATCCCAGAAGTTATAAAGAAGGAAAAAAGATTAGAATCAAAGATGCGATTAGAACCTTTTATACAATCTTAAAAATTGGTTTTTTAAATTGATATGAAATTACTCCATATAACAACCGCCTTTAAAAGGTACAAAAAAGATATAATAACTCCTTGGCTTGTTGATCTTCTTGAAGAACAGTCAAAAACAAATGAGGTTTTTGTTTTAACCTCAGGTTATAAGGGTGTCTTTAGAAAACAGAGATACAATAAGATTAAAATTTTTAGATTCAACTATGCTCCGAAAAATCTTATGAAACTAACGCATGACTATACGATAATGGATTACTTGAAATTCAACAAAAATGCGTTTTTTCTTTTACCTTTATTTTTTTTAACCGGAATAATTGAAAATTTGAAAATTTCAAAAAATGAAAAAATAGATTTTATATTTGTTCATTGGCCGTTTCCACTTTTTTTTATCTCTTTTCCTGCAAAAATTTTTCTAAAAAAGAGAATAGTTTCTGTATTTTACGGGGCTGAATTAAAACTTTTCAAAAAAAGTTTTTTTGGTAAAAGATTTCTTCTCGATTTGATTTTAAAGAACTCTTATAAAATAGTTGCTATATCTTCATATACGAAAAAACAGATAGAAGAAATTGTCGGCGGCGAAAAGTATGATATAGAGGTTATTCCCTATGGTGTCCATATTGATGAGAAAATCAGTTTTTCAGAAAAAGAGAACATCATCCTTTTTGTTGGAAGATTGGTGGAAAGAAAGGGTGTAGATTATCTTATCAAAGCGATGAAATTTGTAAAAGGTGATTATAAACTATACATTATTGGTGATGGATATAAAAAAATAGAACTTGAAGAACTTGTAAGAAAAGAGAAACTTATAGAGCGTGTAAAATTTCTTGGTTTTGTAGGTGATAAAGATTTGATCGAATATTACAAAAAAAGTAAAATATTTGTTCTTCCTGCAATCCATGACAGAAACGGTGATACTGAAGGGCTCGGGATGGTTCTTGTTGAAGCGATAATCAATGGAACTGTTTCAATAGGAACGAATGTTGGAGGAATAGTAGATATAATAGAGGATAGAGTGACAGGGCTTCTTGTCAAAGAAAAAGATGAAAGAGAACTCGCAGATAAGATAAATTATCTTATAGAAAATGAAAAAGTTTACAGAGAGTTGCAGAAAAGTGGTTTTAGAAAGATAAAGGAAAAATTTTCGATCGATAGAGTGAACAGAAAGTATTTGGATTTAATAAATGAATAAAAAGGAAAAAATTTTTAATGTAGTTTTGGTCTTAATTGTTATAGCAATAGTTTTTTTTATTTTCTATAAACTTTTTGGTTATATCAAACAGGTTGATTTTAGGTCTATAAAATTCAATTTCTTCTTTCTTATACTTTCGTTTATGATGATACCTATATGGTATTTTTTTATGTGTTTTTCCTTTAAAAGGATTCTAATATCTTTGGGACATGATGTTGATCTTTACACGTTGATGAGGATAATAGGAATCTCAATGTTTGGAAAATATATTCCGGGAAAACTCTGGTTTACGGTTGGAAGAATCGCCCTGCTTGAACGAGTTGGTGTTCCAAAGAAAAAATCTTTTACCGCTGTTGTATTGGAAACATATCTGCTTCTTTTGACAGGTGCATTTTTCTTTCTTGTTACAATAATCAGATCGAATCAAAACATTTTATATATCATTTTATCTTTAATATTTTTTTTATTTTTTATATTGTTATCGTTCCCTACTGTTTTTAAAAAAGTGATAAATCTTCTATTCAAATTTTTAAAAAAGGATAAATTTGATTTTGTTATAGGAATTTATGAATACATTTTTATAATGTTCCTTTACTTTCTCGTCTGGATATTTTCAGGAGTTGAGTTTTATTTTTTGATATACTCTTTCACATTAAAAACTTATGATTTCATAGGGCTTTTGAGCGTTTATCCTTCAAGTTGGGTTGTTGGTTTTTTATCTATTTTGATGCCTGCTGGTATTGGAGTGAGAGAGGGGATGATATTCTTCCTTTTGAAAGAATACACTGGAGTTGAAATAGCTGCTGTTGGTTCTTTACTCTCAAGAATTCAAGTTACAATAGGTGAAATCTTCTACCTTTTTTTCTTTATAGGTGATAAAAAAATATGGAGGAAAAATGAAAAATGATATCAGGAAAGATACTTTTTACATTATCATACTTGTTATTTTGCCCCTGATAATTTTTGGTAAGGTTCTTTTCACAGGAAAAATGCTTTTTGGAACCGATTGGGTTATGGGCGAATATATACAGAGATATTTTGTGCAGGAAAATATTATGAGTGGAAATTTCCCTTTATGGAATCCAATGAAATTTGCTGGAATTCCAACAGGTGAAGGATTTCTTGGTGACATATTCTATCCTGTAACTCTATTTTTAAAGATGTTTATCCCAATGTTCATTCTATGGACTCTGACTTTTGTGATACATTCATTTATTGCAGGGTTTGGGACATACATTTTTTTAAAGGAATTAACCGATGATAAAGATATTTCATTCTTTGGAAGTATTGCATATATGTTCACAGGAATAATTTTAACTGAAACCTATGGTGGGCATGATGGAAGAGTTATTGTTATGTCTTATCTGCCAGTTGTTCTGTATTTTGTTTATATGGGTTTTCAAAAGGAAAAATTGTTCTATTATGGTTTTGGAGGGATCGCTTCAGGATTAATGTTTCTTTCAGGTCATATTCAGTCATCTTACTATGTTTTGCTAATCTCACTCTTTTTCATATCTTTTTTACATATTGACAGAGATTTTAAACATAAATATAGGAACTGGACTTTTCTTGTTTCATTCATTTTAGGTGTAACCTTTTCATTTGTAAACAAAAATCTGGGTTTTTTAATTTTTCTTTTAATAACTGTTTCTTTACCTATGATACTTGATAAGAATTTTAATAAAAAAAGTTTGCTGGTATATTTTTCTTTAATATTTTTCACCTTTATCACATTTCTTGTTTCAGCAGTTCAATATGTTCCAATCTTAAGATTTTTACCTGATGCTGCAAGGGGAATATCAAGAGATTACAACTATTCCATCAGTTGGGCTATGGGATTTCCTGATATTATCGATATGTTCTTCCATGGTTTTTCTGGTGTCAACGTTGGACAGATCAACACATATTGGGGTGAAAATCCTTTCAAACTTCATCATTCCTATCCGGGAATATTTATAATGTTTTTTGGATTAGCTGGAATTTTGAAAAGTAAAAAGGATAGAGTTCAAAGTTTTTTCACGATTGTTTTCTTTGTAACTCTTTTGATAGCACTTGGTGGAAAGACACCATTTTTTAGATTGTTCTGGATGATGTTCCCATATTTTGATAAATTCAGGGCACCCGAACTTATCATATTTATAAACATTTTCTCTCTTGTAACACTATCCTCTTTGATTCTAAAGGATATCGATTTGAAATCTTTGAAAATCTCTTTGATTTTTATAACCGTTCTCGGTCTTTCGATTATTCTTTTTCCAGGTATTTATGAAAATCTTTTTTCAAAAAATATTTTACAAACTTTTTCTGAGAATATAAAGCAGATGAAAATAAACAACCTAAGGTATTGCTTGAACAATGTAAAATTAATAATTGTTTTCAACATAATAATTATCGTTTCAGTTTTCTTTATTATTTCAAAATTTAAACAGTTAAACAGATTCTATCTTTTACTCTCTTTGAGTTTGTTTCAATTTTTTGAGATGTATTACTATTCAAAAGATTATATAGTTTCAGTACCATCACCAGGTGAATACTATAAAAAGGATGAAATTGTTTCACAGATCCAAAAAGATATGGATCTTTTTAGAGTTTTTCCGATTTCCTATGGTGAAAACGATTTTTTAAATCTTTATGGGATCCAGACCATATCCGGAATCCATCCAAGTCCTTTTTATGAATACCAGATTTTTATCAACAATCCTGGTTCTGTGATGTTCAATCCGCAAACATTATTTGATAAAAAGAACAGGTTGAAATTGTTGAATGTAAAATACCTTATAACACCAAAAATTCCCGAAGATACAACCGGATATCCGGTTTCAACACAGAATGCGATTATTTTCTATCAGAATCTTTTTAGAAATATGGGATTTCAGCCATTTTTTTATGGAAACGATTATATGTTGCATATTTCAAGCGATTTTGTCCCCAGATTTTTCGTTGTGGATTCTTTTATAAAAGTAAATAATATAAACGAAGCTTTAAATATAATCGATAGAGAAGATTTCAATCCAAGAAAATATGCGATTGTTGAAAATTCAGAGGTAGATTTTCAGAAAATCGATAGTATTTTGGAGTATCGAATCGATTCTATAATTTATACACCAAATAAAGTTTCACTCACAGTCCAAACAAACAAAGAATCGATACTTTTGATGCTTGATCAATACTATAAAGGATGGAAGGTGAATGTTAACGGAAACTGTTCTCAACTGTTGAAGGTCGATGGCATATTCAGGGGGGTGAAGATCGAAAAAGGTAAAAATAAAGTTATCTTTTCTTTTTCTCCAAATTTGCAATTTGTTTCATTGTTGATATCGATCTTGGGCATAATTATTGTCATTTCAGTTTTTTTGTTTGAAAAAAGGATTATGTTGAACAGAAGATAAAATTTTTGTATAATTGATGAGAGGTTATCATATGAGAACTTTAATAATAATTCCAACCTACAATGAGAAAGATAACATAGAAAAAATAATCAATTCGGTTTTAAAACAGGATGAATCGATTGAAGTACTTATTATTGATGATAATTCGCCTGATAAAACGGCAGATATTGTGAAAGGTATGATCGAAAAGGATAAAAGAATAAATCTTATCCAGAGACCTAAAAAAATGGGTCTTGGAACCGCTTATGTTCTTGGATTCAGGTATGCCATTGAAAAAGGTTATGATTATGTTTTTGAAATGGACGCTGATTTTTCGCATGATCCAGAAGATATAAAGAGATTTTTAAAAGAAATACAAAATTATGATCTTGTGATTGGCTCGAGGTATTGCAACGGAGTAAGTGTTGTAAATTGGCCAATGAAACGACTTTTGCTTTCCTATTTTGCAAACATTTACGCAAAACTGATAACAGGGGTTCCAATAGATGATCTTACTGGTGGGTTTAAATGTTATAGGGTGTCCTTTTTGAAAAACATAGATCTTTCAAAAATAAAATCCGATGGATACGCTTTTCAGATAGAGATAGATGTAAAGATTTATAGAAAAAATGGAAGAGTTAAAGAGATCCCGATAATTTTCAGAGATAGAGTGGATGGTTATTCTAAGATGAACAAAAAGATAATCTGGGAAGCTTTCTGGCTTGTATGGAGATTGAGGATCCTGACCATTTTAAAAAAATTATGATAAGTATAATAATTGTAACTTACAATTCAGAAAAATTTATAAAAAGTTGTTTGAAAAGTGTTATATCCTCTTTTAAAAACAGAGAGTTTGAAATAATAGTCGTGGATAACTGTTCATCTGATAATACTGTAAGAATAATTTATGATGAATTCAAAAATGTTAGATTGATAAGGTTGAAAAAAAATAAAGGATTCGCCTATGCAAACAACCTCGCTATGGAAAGAAGCTATGGTGATTTTATCTGTCTGTTAAATCCTGATACTATAGTGACAGAAAGTGCCTTTGAAAAGATGGCAGATTTTCTTGAAAAAAATGATAATGTTGGAATGGTTGGAGCGAAATTAAAAAATTTTGATGGAAGCTTACAACTCTCATGTAGGAGATTTCCAAACTATCTGAATGTTTTTTTTGGTCGAAAATCTCTTTTAAGAAACATTTTCCCAAACAATCCGATAAGTAAAGATTTTATGCTTGAATATCTTGATTATGATAAGATACAGGATGTTGATTGGATGATGGGTGCTGCTGTAATGTTAAAAAGAGATCTAATAGAAAAGATTGGTTTTTTTGATGAGAATTTTAAACTTTTTGTTGAAGATACCGATTTGTGCTATAGGATCAAAAAAACTGGAAAAAGGGTTGTTTTTTTACCAGATGCTGTGGTTTTCCATTTTCATGGTGCGAGTGTGAAAGAGGGGTTCTCCAGAGCTCAGGTTTACCACAATCTTGGGATGTTCAATTTTTTTAGAAAACATTTTATTAAAACTGGAATCTTTAAATTCGTTCTTTACTGTGGAATCATCATAAGGTTGTACTTTGTTTTTTTGTTCTCACTTTTTGAAAAGTTGTTAACGAATCTTAAAGGTAAAACAAATTTAAACTGAAGGGGATTAAAATGGAAAAAACAAGTGAAAGGTTGAATCCTGAAATCCTGACACAGAGCAATGAATCTTTTCCTCTTTTTGTTTTTCATAAAATGTCCTATGAACTTATAAAAGATTATGTAAAAGATAAAGTTGTTCTTGATTTTGGCTGTGGGTTTGGATATGGAAGTCAAATATTAAAAAATTATGCAAAAAAAGTTGTTGGTGTAGATCTTTCTCCAGATGTTATCAAAATCGCAAGGGAAAAGTATGGACGGGAAAACCTTGAGTTTTTACTTATAGATAAACTTGAAAAAAAAGGGCTTATGTTCCAGGATAAAAGTTTTGATGTTGTTGTAGCGTTTCAGGTCCTTGAACATATTGAAAATATTGATCTATTCTTTTTTGAGATGAAAAGAATTTTAAAAGATGATGGAGTACTTATATTGACAACCCCGAACTCAAACTTAAGGTTGTTACCTTTCCAAACCCCATGGAACCATCATCATATAAGAGAGTTTAACTACTATGAACTTGATTCTATTCTTGCAAAATATTTTGATTTTTACAAAATCTTTGGGATAACATTCACTGGAATCCCTTTAAGAAATGAGATCGGAAGAATCACAAAATTAAAAATTTTTCTTTATCCTTTCACAAATGTTTTTGTTCCCAACAGATTGAAATTGAACGTTCTTCAATTTTTATGGGATCTTTTTAGAGGGAAAGATCTCCTAAGAGTAATATTTAAAAAGAGAAAAATAATTGTTTTTAATGAAAGATATCTATCGAAAAAAGTCATAATAACAGATGACCCAAGAAAAAAATGGTTAAGTTTTATAACATTCTGCTATAAAAAATGAAAATAGGAATAACCGGTAAATTCGGATCTGGGAAAAGCACTTTTGCAGAATTCCTTTCAAAAGGAAAGATCAAAATAATTTTTGGTGATGAACTTGGGAAAGAACTTTTAAGGGAGAACCAGAAAGAAATCTTTGCTCTCCTTGGTTTGAAACATGATCAAAATTATGTTGAAAAATTGAAGGAAAGCATTGTAAAGGATGAAAATCTTTTTGTAAAATACAACAACTGGATGTATACACATCTTCCCGACTACATAATAGAAAATTGTGAAAAATATGATGATGTGATTTTGGATGCTGCACTCATTTTTGAATGGCAGATAGATTATTATTTTGATACAATAATACTCATTAAGGATGGAGATTTTGAGGAGAGGTTTCGAAGAATTTTTGAAAAAAGGAGAGGTGCTGACAGAGAACTCTACAAATTGCTCGATAGATATCAATGGTCTGATGATAAAAAAATACTTTTCAGTGATTTTGTTGTTGAAAACACCGGTTCTATAGAACAGTTAAAGAAGAGTGCTGATGAAATCTTTAAAAAAATTTTTATTTCTTAGTTTTTTTCTTATTTTAAAAGTTGATTTTTTTTCTCTAGATTTTGATCCGGGGCTCTCATTTTCACTTCTTGAAAAACAATGTTCGTTTGGCCCAAGAGTTCCAGGAAGCGAAGCACACAAAAAAACTGTTGATTTTATCGTTAATTTTCTGAAAAATTACGTTGATACTGTTTATGTTCAAAAATTTAAACAAAAAGTTTCGTATTCAAAAAAAGAAATTGAGTTCTGCAACATAATAGGAATTTTAAACAAAGAGAAAGAAGAAAATGTTATGTTATTTTCACATTTCGATTCAAGACCTTTTTCCAATATAAAGAATAAACCAACTCCTGGTGCAAATGATGGAGCTTCTTCAACAGCCCTTCTTTTGGCACTTGCAAAATTTTTCAAAGAGAATAAATACAACGAGAGGATTGATTTTGTTTTTTTTGATGGAGAAGATGGGGGAACGATTGCACATCCTGACGAGTGGTTTATCGGTTCAAAGTTTTTTGCAGAAAACTATAATGGAAGGGTTCCAAAAATTGCAATACTGGTTGATATGGTCGGAGATAGTGATTTAAATATCAAAAGAGAGATCAACTCTGAATTTGCAAATTCTGAACTTTATGACAAAATATTTGAAAAAGCAAAAAAGTTAAACAAAAAAAGTTTTATAAACAAAATGGGTTTTTTTGTTGAAGACGATCACATACCTTTAAACAAAAAAGGATTTAGGTGTGTCAATATAATAGATATTGAATACAAATATTGGCATACTGTAGATGATACTCCAGACAAATGTAGTGAGGAAAGTTTAAAGGATGTTGGGGAGGTTTTAATTGAAACAATATATGACAGATAGAGTTTTTTTTGTTCTATCTCTTGTCATACTGTTATTTTCAATTTTTATTTATTTGTTCAACCAGAAGGTTGAAAACAAAAAAATCGAGTTTCGAGAATTTCAAACAAACGATTTTAAAGCCAGTTCTGAAAAATATGAACTTAACAGTGCAACGTTGAACGATCTCCTTAAAGTTCCAGGAATAGGAGAAAAAACTGCTCAAAAAATTATAAAGATGAGGGATAGTTTAAAAGGTTTCAAAAGGATAGAAGAACTTTTGTATGTTGAAGGTATAAAAACAAAGCGTTTAGAAAAATTAAAAGAGTATCTTTATGTTGATGAAAATAGATAGGATCGATTTTGATTTTTACGAAAAGATTTCGGAAAACTTTTTTGGTTTCAATGTTTTTGTTTCAAGAAAGTATCTTGAAACTTTTGGAGGTATAAAAAATATTAAAATCTACTCCATATCCTCTGAAAATGGAATCGAAGCATTTTTCCCTGTCAACGAGAAAAAATTTTTTTTCAGTAAACTGTTTTTAACTCCACAGTTCACTCAATTCTTCAATATAATACTGAAAAACAATCCCGAACAAGAAAAAAAGAAATTTTTTAGATTTAAAGATATAATATCAACATATTGTAATTTCCTTAAAAATAATTTTGTTTATTTTTCTTTACCCTTACATTACGATTTTTATGATGTCAGAATTTTTAAATGGAATGGAATAAATGTGGTCCCATGTTACTCTTATATGGTAGAGTATTTTAAAGAAAACGATACGGTTTCCCTTGATGAGTTAAAATTGGTAACCGATTCTCAGGAACTATTTCAAAATTATTTAGTTTCTTATAAGGGGAAAAGTCATATAGATAAAAAAGATTTTATATACATCATCGATTCGTTGAGAGAAAAAGATTTGTTGAAAATTTTTTCAAGTTCGAAAGCGAGTGTTGCTGTTCTTTTTGATGATAGAAATAAAGTGGCATACCTTTATGTGATAACCGGTAAAGATACCATTAAACTTTTAAACCAGATATATAAAGAGGGATATTTTAAAGGTTATAAGATTGATCTTACTGGAGCTAACACGGAAAGGATCGCTAAATATAAAAGCAAAATTGATCCTTCCTTAAAATTGTATTTTAAACTTGAAAAAAAATATGTTAACCTTTGAGGATAGAAGAAAATTAAAAAAAGAAAATTTTGAAACTTTAAAAAAAAATTTCCTACTCGGTGCTTTGACGTTTGAAATACCTTTTTCAAAAAATCGGATTGTTTATACTGATTCATTGGATAAAATTGAAGAAAATGTTGTATATGTACTCGAAGATCCACTTTTATATGAAGGAAAGATTGAAAGAATAGATTTTTCAGGTGATCATCCGATTTTTAACAAACTTAATTTTGATTATATCGATTATGAGTCAGATTTTTTTTACATACATTCGAATTCGTTGATTTTAAAATTTGATATTTTTGCTTTGATCTATTCATCTATATTCAATGAGTTTGAACTTAAAAAAAGAGAGGATTTTGAGAAAATAAAACTTTTGAGAAAAAAACCGTTTCTTGAAAAGATACTCTTTGAGATTGGAAAAACTGTTAGAGAATTTTTTTTGAAGAAAAATGGTTATTATCTTGAAATTCAAAAAAGAGAACCGTTTTTACTTTTAACTTTTGATGTTGATAGAATTCGCTACTTTGACTGGAAAAAAGATATATACTATGGAATAAGGAAAAATTTTTTTAAAGACGAAATCTCTTCTCAGTATTTTAAAATCAAAAAACAATATAAAACGAAAGATCCATGGAATAGAATAGATGATATTCAAAGGATACTTGAAGAAAATTGTTTAAAGGGAACTTTTTATATTTTTGCTAAAAAAAGAGATATTTTTACATCAAGGTACAGTTATAAAGAGTCAGAAAAACTTTTTAAAAAACTTAATAAAAAATATGATGTTGGGTTACATCTTTCCTATGAATCTTTCTTGAGTGAAGAAATGATAATAAATGAAGTTGAAAGGTTTAAGGATATAACAGATAAAGAGTCGATAGATGTGAGATTCCATTTTCTTAACCGGTTGACTGAAAAGCAGGTAAAAATTTTTAAGGATTTAAATATAAACACCGATTCTTCGATCGGGGATAGAAAAAATTCCTCTTTTTTTACAGGTTTTGCAAATCCTATTTTTCTTCATGATAATATTCTGGAGTTTCCCGTTATATCTATGGATAGTGCTCTGTATTTGGAAGAGATGAGAGGGATAAATTTTACAGAAAATATAGATCAGGTCTTAAGAGAGATTGAAGATTTAAAAGGTGTATTCAGTTTTATATTTCATCCTTCCAGTTTAGATGAGTTTACCTATGAGGGCTATTCAAAATATCTTTTTGAAATTATAAAATTAACCGGAGAAAAAAAATTTAAAAGTGTTTCAATAGATGAACTCAAAAAGATACTAAAACGGAGGGAAGAGAAAGTGAAAATAGAAAATAAAAGTTTTTTTGTTGACAGTTTAACCGATTATGATTTAAAATTCTATTTTAAGGATAAAGTTTTTGTGGAAAAGGAATTAAAATTCAATTTTAAGGAGGTTATATGAAAAAAAATGTTATCCTAATTCTTGTTTCAAACAGAAGTAAATCCGCTGTTAAGGTTCAGGAAACGTTAACAAAATATGGTTGTATAATAAAGACGAGATTGGGAATACATGATGGTGTTGAAAACAAGTGTTCTGAATGTGGACTTTTGATCGTTGAACTTGCTGGAACCGACAAAGAGGGTAAAGAGTTGTTTGAGAATTTACAAAAAATAAGTGGTGTTACAGCAAAAATGGTGAGTTTAAAACTAAAAGTTTAATCTTCTTTAAATTCGTTTTGGATTTTTAAGAACTCATCAAGATTTGATAGAAAAACATCGACGATTTTTCCATCAAACTGTTTATTTCTCTGATTTTCTATTTCTGTTAATATCTTATCCAGTGGCCATGCATCCTTATATGGTCTTTTTGTAGAAAGAGCATCGAAAACATCGGCAAGTGCTACAATACGTCCTTCAATGGGAATCTCTTCGCCTTTTTTTCCGCTTGGATAACCTGTTCCATCAAATCTTTCATGATGGTTTAACGCTATTGAAGAAGCAAAATTTATTAATTTTTCTGTTGATCCAGCAAGAATTTCATATCCCATCGTTGTATGCCTTTTCATTATTTCCCATTCTTCGGGAGTTAGTTTTGCTGGCTTTGTGAGAATTGCATCAGGAATACCAAGTTTTCCAATATCGTGTAATGGGGATGCATAGAGTATCAACTCACAGAACTCATCTGAAAATCCAAGTTTTTTTGCAATGAGTTCAGAATATTTACTCATTCTTTTTATATGTGTTCCAGTGTCGGTATCCTTGTATTCTGCAGCGACTGATAATCTGTATATCGTTTCAAGATATGCTCTTTTGATATTTTCCTTGAGTTGAACATTTTTTATTGAAACAGCTGCTATTGAGGCAAACGACTCTATTATCTTTTCGATCTCCTTTGAATATGATGTGATGTTACCTTTTTCATCTTTTGAATTGATAAGTTGTAAAACACCTATAACCTCATTTTCGTTATCCTTCATTGGTATTGTAAGCATCGATTTTGTTCTGTAATTATTTTTCTTATCAAATTCATCGTTGAAAGAGAATGGGTACTCGTTTGAAAGCATATAAACATCGGGAATATTTATAATATTTTTTGTAAAAGCAGCATAACCTGCTATCGATGTTTTATCAATGTTTATAGGAAACGCTTTAAACTTTTTATGTATGTCCTTTAATGTATCGTTTTGGGTTATCAAAAAGACCAACCTGTTTTTATCTTTTAAGTAAAGAGAACCGGCATCAGAATTTGTAATCTCTCTTGCTTTTTTTAAAACTATTTCAAGAAGTTGGTTAAGGTTGGGGATCGAACTAATCATTATCGAGATTTCTATAAGTTCGTTCAAAATCTCTTTTTGATCTATTTTCATAATTTTATAATAACTCTATAAATATCTATGTCAAGTTTAAATAGCAGAACTGTTAAAATTGTAAAAAAAAACCTATTTTTTGATATATTGAAATACTGCTATTTTTATATCAAACCTATTGTTGAACTTTGATAAATCTTCATTTTTTAAAATTTCAGTTAAACTCATTTTATTTTTTACGGATACTGGTAGCAGGTATTCTTTTACCTTTTCGGGATTTTCAAAATATTTGAAATCGATCTGATAAACATTAAATTTCTTATCATCAAGAAACGATTTTAAATTTGCCACATCCTCGTCTTCAACGTCGAATGGACAAATCAAAGGATAATTCTCATCTTTTGTGTTTGTCAGATATAGAAAAAATATTCTTCCATCATCTGTTACAACAATTTTTGAATATCTTTCAAAGAATCCTTTTTGAATAAAAAACTCTTTTGAATTTTCTATTCTTTTTAACGAGCTTTCACTTAAAAATTTTGAAAAGAGTCCTATTTTTTGTTTGTAAAAGTCATTTTGAAATTTTTCTTTACTGTCGGTATTGTCATAATAATATGCATAAAAAATTATTCCATTTGAACCTAAAATATAGGGAGAAAAGAATCTCCATTTTATTTTATCAAATTTTAATTTATCATTTTTTAAATCTTTATAGGCATCCCCTATGTAAAGAATCTTTTTTGAATTTTGTCTTGCAAAATCATATATTTTTTTAAACCTTTTTAAAAAAAATTCATCGTAAAGATAATCGTCAAACATTATATAATCACTTGAAAGAAGAAAACAAGTATCTTCGAACATCATTAGTTTTAGTTTGTCATCATTTTTATAATCATAAAATTGCGCTGAATGTAAAACAAATGGGATAAAGTTTTTGTTTTTAATATAATTGATAATCTCGTTCATGTAGTAAACGGTTGTTTCATCGTTTCTTTTTAGAAGATTATTTTGATAAATATCACTGCGGTATTCAAAAAACCATCTGTCGAGGTTTATTATAGTTTTTGGTTCTATTTCATCTTCAAGATAGAATCCAATTATTCTTTTATCGTCAAGAGAGCATAATGAGTCAACTATAAATTTTACCTGTTGAACCTTTTTTTGGTTTTTATAAGAAAAACTGAAGTTGCCAACATATGTATCCTTTAATATGATTTTTAGTCCAGATATTTTATAATTTTCTAACCCTAACTTTTCATTGAGAAAATCTGTTAGATTGAATTGAAATGTTTGCCAGATGGTATCGGAGATTTGATTTGAAGGTATATTCAAAATATATTTTACTCGATCCTGTTTTGATATTTTTACTTTTTTACTACCTGAAATCGTATTCAAATTAAAATCTGTTCTGATAAAATTTTTGTATTTTTGATCAATAAAAGTGTTTGTTCTGTTTCCAATTATAAAATGGAAAAGAGAATCTTCAACTGATAGTTCAAAAATTATATTGATGTACGAGTTTTTATTAAGCAATTTATAGGATAAACCAAATATATCAAAATAGATGTTTACAGCCGCATTCGACTTTAAATTGAAAATTTTATCTTTATCAATCTCGATCAATATTTTTTCATCTTTTTTTAAATTTTTAACTTTAAGAACTCCGTATGTCGGAATGTTTTTGTCCCAGAATGTAGATACATAATCTCCAATATTGTTTTCATCCAGTATTTTTTGACTTTCTCTATTTATCAAAAAAACTTTTCCATACTGTAGAATTGACACTTTATTTGAATCTGAGTTGAAAAATGAAAAAAGGTTTCTTGAAAATGTTGAATAAGCCGGGAGAGTGATAATCATATATTTTGAATGTGGTAAGTTTAACAACTGTTGGAACTTTAAAGGATCAGTTTTTGTTAAATCTTTTTCTCTGTTATAAAGAGTATATTGTATAAAAAGATCATAATAGGTAGTAAAATCATCTTTATAATATCCACCATCTATACCAAGGAAAGATTTTGAAATTTTTTCATCATTGTTTAAATACCATCCAACAAGATATTCATTTTTGATTGAACCGTTAAGATTTAGACCACAAAAAACTAAAATAAAAATAAAAAAAAGATACATATCAAAGAGATTTAAAATAGTTTTTGATCTTAATTAAATCGGTTTTTGAGATTATAATCATATTTTTTAAACTCTTTTTATAATGTTTTAAAAAGAATATTAAAATTATAAAAGTGTTCAAAGAATATGAAAATAGTGATGCGACCGATGCTCCAACGATTTTAAATTTTGGTATGAGCACAAGATTTAAAAGGATGTTTATCATAACACTTATTATCGAAGCAAATAACTGAACCTTTATAATTCCGTCACCTGATAGTTCCGAAGATAACATTTTTGCATAACCATTAGAGAGTATGGCTGGTGCAAGAATGATCATAGGAATTATTGATTCTTTATATGCGGGGGAGTAAAGAATGGTTACCAGTGGATACGCTGTTATTACTATAAAAATTGCAACCAGAATGTTTATGGTGTTTACGATCCTCATGGAGAGTTCAAAAGAATCTTTTACATCCTGGTTGACTTTTAATGCGAAATTCACAAGTGAAGTTGATTGTGATAACAATCGTGTCTTTTCAATTATAAAAACAGCAACGGAATACCATCCAAGGTATTCAGGTTTTAAAAAGAATGATATCAAAAACATATCGATTCTATAATTTAAAAAAGACATGAGATTTGCAAGATATATAAAAAAACTGTATCTGGTTATTGAGATAAGTTCTTTTAAATCAGGGAATTGAAATTTGAATGGAAAAAGAAAATATATCGACATCGTAAGAGGTATAAAAAGTGAGAAAAAGTATATAAGAGATATGTTTATTGGAGTTATTTTTATTTTCAAAATTATCAGAGATATTAATAATGTTATCTCGATGAAGATTGGAAGTGTCCTGATGATATTAAAAAGCTTTATCTTAAGTGATCCAAGGTAAAGTCCGAGAGTGAATTTTGAAGATATCTGTACAAAGAATAACAATGGAATTATAAAAAAACCTCTCTGATCGTCATAGAATAGAATCAAAAGGAAAGTCGCAACAGTTGAAATTAGAAAGAATAGAAGTGTTAGAACTATAGACAAGGTTTTCCATTTATCCGTTGAAATTGATATTTTTTTCCCTGAATAATATGAAAGTCCTGTAGAAAACCCGAATTCCAGAACCATTGAGAGAGTTGAAGATACGAGTATAATGAAAGCATAATATCCTTTGTTTACTGGTCCTAAACCTCTATTGATTATAATCGTTGTTCCTATGCCTATAAAAAGTATTATAAGTTCACTTATAAATGTTAAAAGTGACTTTTTAAACATTTTTCAACCTTTCTTTAACAAAATCAAATTCAGTGTTCATCCTTTCTTCCCATGACCAAAGATAATGTTTTTCAAAGTTTTTAATCCTGTCCTTTATTTTATTCATTTCATTTTGATCTCTTCTGATAGAAAGAAAGAGTTTTGCAAAATCTACCATCTCTTCTACTGTATCAAAAGAAAAAATATAGTCGTTCATAAATTCAGTTTTGAAACCTCTTTTTAAGCTTAAAACAGGAGTTTCATTTTTAACACTTTCAAGAACCGGGTTGTTAAGGGAGGATAGGACATTAAAGGATAAAAACAGATCAGATATTTGATAATATTTATAAGTTTCATTTTGTTTGACGCTTCCGATGTATCTATAATCAATTTTTTTTGAATCCAAAAAGTTTAACAGGTTATCCCTTTCATCCCCATCTCCTATTATTAAAAAAATTACACTCTTTTTTTCAGGAAATTTTTCTAAGAAATTCATAAAAAGATCAACACCTTTAAGTTTCGATAATCTGTTAAGGAAAAGAAAAACGGGTTTTTCTTTTATTTTAAGATCTTTCTTCAACTCAAATTTTTCTTCTTCCGTCAAAGAGGGAAAATCATCAACTCCATTTATTAGATATAAAATTTTTTTTCTATCAACACCACGTTTGAATGCGATTTCATCTCCACCTGTACCATCGTTCACAAGAATATATCCTGTAAGGTTCAATCTGAAAGGTAAAAGGTTTTCTTCAAATTTATAAAATCTGTTGTTTAAAATATATTTGTAAGCGTCAACGAAGCCATAATATCTTACAAAGATCGGTTTTTTCCTGCGGAAAAGTATATAGGAAGTTAAAGGCATATACTGTAAATGTGCATAAA
Source organism: Caldifarciminota bacterium (assembly GCA_037481815.1). Classification (GTDB taxonomy): domain Bacteria; phylum Hydrothermota; class 32-111; order 32-111; family 32-111; genus 32-111. The sequence goes on along the minus strand of JBBFKX010000001.1, from coordinate 762,392 downwards.
CAAAGTCAGGGGTGAAATTTTTTATTACATTTTTTAATTTAAAGGGATATATTGTTGAAAAGTATATGAATCTTAATTTGTTGAAAAGGTGATATGATTTTAAGTGTTTTTGATCTAAAAATATTTCAGGGATTTTCAAAGATAATATTTTACAATTTTTAAACAATATTTTCGAAGAATTTTTATTAGATGGATAAATGTACAGTTGGCAAAAACCTTTTTCATCATAATATTTTAATGTTTTCATTACAGAAGGCATTCCAGAATTTTTTCCAATAACCCATACGGGTATCGTTGAAAGATGAAGAATTTTTTTCAAATCATTCTCCAAGAAGTTTTTTATAAATTTCTAAACCTTTTTTAAAACATTTTTCTCTTTCAAAATTTTCTTCTGCAAACTTTTTCATCTTTTTCCCTGTTTCATTTAAAACATTTCTATTTTTATAATAAAATAAAATTTTTTCATACAATTCTTTTTTTTCCAGTGTTTTTAAGGATGTCAAAAAATCTTTTTGTCCAAAGAATTCCTTCATCGGTTCTATATCTTGATATAAAACGATCTTTTCGCACATCATCGCTTCTTTAACAGATACCGGACTCCCATCCCTTAAAGAGAGTGAAAGTGTTAAATCACAACCCTTGATCAGAGATATAAACTTTTCCTTTGAAAAATTTTCTAAGATTTTCACAAAAGAAAGGTTCTTACATTTTTCTTTTATCATTCTATAGTAAGAAGAATCATCCCCTTTTATCAAAATAAGTTTAATATTGTTATAGTTTTTATTCAACTCTTCTAAGGTTGCTATAACTCTCTCGATTTGAAAGATTTCCCTTATAAAGCGTAAATTTAAAACGATGAAATCATCTTTTGAAAAACCGATTTTTTCTTTTTCTAAAGGATCGATTTTATCGATAAAATTCTTATCGACCCCCCAGATCAAAAGATCAGATTCTTTGATTTCATAGTTGAAAAATTTTTTTAAATGTTTTCCTGCAAATGTAATGTAATCTGCCTGTTTTATCGATAGGTCTGCAAGATATTTGAAAAAAAAGTTAGAATTTTTGTAGTCATTTGTTATATCGCTTCCCCAGAATGAGATTATAGTTTTTTTCTGATCGTTAAGTGTTAGGAGTCCATAAGGAAAAAGATAGTGAGCGTGAATTAGATCAGGTTGAATTTTTTTTATCATGTTTTGAACTTTAAAATAACTTTTCAAAAGGTTTATTTTATAGAAAGGCAGATCAAAATCTATAAAAAAACTGTTTTCTACTGGTTTAAAATCTTTTTTAAGAGAAATATAAAACAGATTAAACATATCGAGTTGTTTTAAAAATTTTATCCAATCCAAAGTGTGTGCTGATTCAGGTGGTGCTATTAAAAGTATCTTTTTTTTCATTTGAGACCACTTTTATGAAAGAATATACTATTCCAAGAAACATGTAGTAGATTATCAAAGGATCATTTGTTAAAAATCCATCATTGTTCAAGTGTGCTCTTGGTCCTTCGGAAATCGTTCCCATAAAAAAGAAGGAAAGAATTGATATAAAGAATGAGATTGATAGATTTTTTATTGTTCCAGAGAATTTTTTTGAGATCCGGTAAAGATTGTACAACAGATAACCGTTTAAAAACACAAATCCAATTATTGCTATTATCCCATATTCAAGAGTTAAACCCAAAATCAGATTATGGGAATGTAAAACCAACTGTTCAGGAAAAGCCCCAAGGTTTCTCCAGAGTTTTGGAAACTGGTTGCCACCTATACCTAAAGGATTAAAAGGTATCTGTTGTAGAGAGAGTTGCCATGCGTTGACTCTGATCAGGGTACTGAATTCGGTGACTTTTGCTCTTGTGAAGATGTTGAAAAATCTTGAAATCACATTGAATAAAAGTCCAAAGGTTAAAGATCCAATCCCAGAAGATATATAAAAAAGTATTGCTACATTTTTTCTGAAATCTTTTGCCAGGAAAAAGAATAAAAGATAAATTAAAACCAAAGAAAGAAGACCACCTCTGCTGATAGTCATGAGTATTGAGAGATTGATGAATATGAAGAATATGAAAAACAAAAATTTTTTGCTTCCCTTTTCTTCATTAAGAAAATAAAAAGTTACTGGAACGAAAATTAAGGCGGTAGCTGCATAAACGTTTGGACCTATAAAATTGAACGATGCTCTGTTAAGAAATAGTTCCACCAGGTCAAATTTCATTAAGATGTTCAGAAAACCGGAAATCGTATTAAGAAAGAATGAGAATGTAAAAAAAAGAAGTACAGTTTTTATCTCTCCGATAGTGTTGAAAGCGTTTGAAAAGATAAAAAAGATAAAAAATGGAATTAAAAATGCAAATGTTGTAGAAAAAAATGAAACAGATTTATCTCCTCCAACAGCTGTTTCTGTTACTAAAGAGGACATTATACCACCGGTGAGCATAAGAACAAAAGAATAATTTAACAGAAAATCTTTGATATCACTTTTTTTAGGAAACTTTCCTTCAATAAAAATTTTAATTATTCCAACGATTATGAAAAATATTATCGAAACCGTTATCAAATGGAATTTTAATTGAAAAAATTCGATGTAAAATCTTGTAACATTTAATCTTAAAAAGAATGGTAAAGTTAATATATAGAGTATTGAAAAATCTTTTAAAGATAATAGTAAAGATATTGCAGTCGAAATTAGAATCACTATAAAAGAGGCTGAAAAAAGTAGCCCTCTTTTACTCCCAAATATATTGTATCCAAAAAGGAGAAAAAGAATTATACAGACAATAAAAAATGAAATTATAGAAATCAGTAAAAGATTTTCAAATATCTTTTCTTTTCTGGAATGGATCATAAAAAACCAATTTTAAATATTTATAAAATTCTTTTCTTTCTTTATCTTCAAGATTGGTTTCAAGATAATATTTTATTCCCAGAAATAATATTTCAAGCACAAAAATAAGAAGAAACGAAATAATAACTATCTCCTTTCTTGGAGGGAAACTTTTCAATGTTGGAACAGTAGCCATATCTACAAAAAAAACATTGTCAGTTGGTTTTTCGAGATTACTTTTTATAAGGTTCAGTTGCCCTAAAAGTTCGTTTTTTATTCTCAACGCTACTTCCATGTCAATCTTCAACTCGGTGTATTTCACAACTTCTTCTGGTTTTTCGTATATGGAATATGATATCGAGTCAACTGATTTTTCAAGTTCTTTAATTTTTAACATTTTATTTTTTAACGCCATAGATGTGTCTGGTAAAGAATATTTCATCTTGTAAAACTCTGATTTTTCTTTTATCAGTTCATCGTATAGGGAAACCATCGATGGGGTTTTCTGCTGGACTGAAAATTCAACTCCAAGGGATCTGTTTCTTTTTAGCCATTCGTTCAATCTGTTCGAAAGTTCTTCAACTATGAGAATCTGTTTTTGATAGAGATCCTCATAAAGTTTTAGATTCTCTTGCTGTTTTTGTATGTTTATCAAGTTAATCTGTTTTTTAAGATAATAAATATAATCGTTACACACATCTTTCGCAAACTGTGGGTCTCTGTCAGTGAAAGAGATCGTAAGCATCTCTGAAGCACCAATATCAAATTTTGTGATCCTTTTTACTTTTAATCTTGTATGTTCAAGGGTTTTTAGATGATATCTTTTTTGAAGATCATATTTAAGAATCAGAGAGTCAACAACCGAATTACTTCTTAATATATCTATATAAAGATCAACAGTTTGTGCTGAGAATCCTCCAATATCAAAAAAACTACCAGCCATTTTAGAAATCGATGTTAGAGATGAAAGCAACGATTGACTGCTACCAGCAGGTGGTGTCAGAGAAACTGACGAAGTGAACTGTTGTGGAATAACGAATGCTATTATAGAAGAAAGAAGAACTGTTATCAAAAGAGAAATGAGTATAAATTTTCGATAGTTGATGATATATATAATGAATTTGATCGTATCCTTCATTACTCCTCCATCATTTAAGAATGTTCGATATGTAAACATAAATCATTATTGAGTTCATTATCACAGAAACAAAGTATGTCATATCTTTAATATTTGTCGCTAAAGATTTTCCAACAACGATCATATCGTCAGGTTCAACTTTGCCATTTTTCCTTTTTCCGTTTTTATCAAAATGTTTTACATTTTTTAAATCTCCCTCTATTGATGGTCCACCAGCAAGTGATATGTAATCGTTAATTGAGAAATCAGGTGAGTATGGATACAAACCACCAGTCACAACCTGACCAACAACGGATACAGTTTGTGGTTTTAAATATATCCTATCCCCGGGGTAAACTGTGTCAAATGGGGAAACTTTTTCAAGATTATTTTTCCCGTTTCTTATCGTATATATCGTTAAATTTGAATCAAGAGTTATTAAAAAATGTGTTTGAACATGAGAAATATAGTACAGAAAATTTTTGCCCCATTCAAAGTTGACAAATCTTGTTGAGTCGAGTGTTGTCGATATGTTTATATAAGTATGAGAACCGTAATATTTTACATTCAAAACAACCGTATCAACAAGGAATTCTCTTTTGTAGGTTCTATAGATTGAGTCCTCAAACTCTCTTCTTGTTAAATTTTTATAGTTAACCACTTTCCAATTTGTAAAGTATGTTTGTGTTTTTAAATCAAAGAGACCGCTTTTTGTTGTTGATGGAACCATAAGAATGAAAGAACCATCATCAAGAGTTGTTGATGTAAAAGTAAAAGAGTTTACTCCTTTTTTATCAACAACGTAAACTTCAACAGAATCACCGATACCAAAAAGATAATTTTCTGTTGAAGGTACAGAAGGAAAGGTCATAATTGTGGTAATGAATATAAAAAATAGCAAAACTGCTCTCATAGTTTCTCCTTATATAAAAAAATTATTATATAGTCAAAATATTTACAGTCAATAAATAAGAGTTGAAAAATTTTTAAAAACGTTCTAAAATCTAATTTATGAATAAAAAATTATTTTTATCTTTTATATTAATATCTCTTTTGTTAATCAATTGTGAATCGAAAACCGAACTCAAAGTAAAAGAGAATGGAGTAGATAGTTTAAAAGTCATTTCATGTTTTGAAAACTATTCTTTTATACCAAAAAAGTTTTCATATAAAGGAGAAAATATTTCTCCGCCGATAGAGATCAAAAATGTTCCACAAAAAGCCAAATCTTTACTTTTGATCATGGAAGATCCTGATGCACCGGTTGGAAAATTCATACATTGGATAGTTTTTAACATTTCGCCTTCAGATTCCTTTATTCCCGAAGGATTTTCAAAAAACTCGTTTCGTTTGGAAAATGGTATTTTACAGGGGTTGAACTCGTTGAATGAATATTCCTACTTTGGTCCTCATCCTCCCTTTGGAACTCACAGATATTTTTTCAAAGTTTTTGCACTTGACACATTCCTTCCACAGGACTCAACTTTAACAGAGGAAAAAATATTCAAATTTGTTGCAAATCATATAATCTCTTATGGTGAGATTGTTGGTAAATTTTCAAAAGATTAAAACTTTTTGTTGACCTTGGTATTTTTTTTTGTAAAATATATCTTTTAAAGGGGGAAATTCTATGTGGAAAAGGTTAGGAGATCTTCTTATAGATGAGGGGCTTATCACAAAAGAACAGTTGAATCAGGCACTCTCCCAACAGAAAGAGAACGGAGGAAGATTAGGGAGTATTCTTGTCCAGATGGGTTTTGTTACAGATGAACAGATTTCAAAAGCGTTGGGTAAACAATACAATGTTGGTGTGTTTGAGTTCAAAGAGGAAATAGATCCTATCGTTTTGAAAATAGTTTCTCCACAAATAGCACAAAAGTTTCAGGTGATTCCAGTAAAAAGGGAAGGGAAAAATCTTTTTCTTGCGATGGCGAATCCTGTTGATGTTTATACAATAGAGGATATAAAATTTGCAACCGGTTATAATGTTATACCACTTGTTGCAAGTGAGAATATGATATCAAAAGCGATTGAGAAATATTATGGAGTTGCTGGTTCGATGGCTGAGGTTCTTTCGGAAATCGGGATGGAAGAGGAAATAGAAATTCTTGAAGAGGAAAAGCAACCCGATGCACAACAACTTTTGATTGATGTTGATGCTGCACCTGTTGTAAAACTTGTTAATGGAATTATTATAGAAGCCGTTAAACAGGGTGCTTCAGATATACATATTGAACCATTCGATAAGATATTGAGGGTTCGTTACAGAGTTGATGGTGAGTTGAAAGAGGTTATGAGTCCACAGTACACTCTTGGTCCTGCGATTGTTTCAAGGTTGAAGATAATGGCAGGGCTTAACATTTCTGAAAGAAGGATTCCACAGGATGGAAGAATTGGAATGAAAATTGGAGATAAATCGATAGATCTAAGAGTGTCAACACTTCCAACTGCACATGGAGAAAAGATCTGTATGAGAATAGCGGAAAAATCATCTTTGATGAAACTTGAAGATATTGGACTTTCAAAAAAGGCATATAACGATTTTATCGAAGCGATATCAAGACCAAACGGAATAATACTTGTAACAGGACCAACAGGTTCAGGAAAAACTGTAACACTTTACTCGATCCTTGCAAGGTTGAATACCCCAAATGTAAACATAACAACAGCAGAGGATCCTATAGAGTATGATTTTGTAGGAATAAATCAGGTTAATGTAAGAGAAAATATTGGATACACTTTTGCAACAGCGCTTAAAGCATTTTTAAGACAGGATCCAGATATAATAATGGTAGGAGAGATAAGGGATCTTGAAACTGGAGATATCGCAATAAAAGCAGCTTTAACAGGACATCTCGTTCTTTCAACATTACATACAAACGATACTGTTGCAACGATCGCAAGAATGGAGGATATGGGAATAGAACCTTATAAAGTCGCTTCTGCTGTTATTCTGATAGAGGCACAGAGGTTGATCAGAAGAGTATGTAAAAATTGTGCTGTTCAGATAGATATCCCTGATGAAGAGTTTATCAGATATGGTATAAATCCTGAGTATATGAGAGGTGGAAAGTTTATGATGGGAAAAGGATGCCCTGTATGTGGATTTACAGGATATAAAGGAAGAGTTGGAATTTTTGAAGTCCTTCCGATAACTCCAACGATTTCAGAAATGATAGTTAAAGAAGCACCTGTTGATCAGATAAGGATGCAGGCAAGAAAAGAGGGTGTTATAATGTTAAGAGAGGATGGTTTGATAAAAGTCAAAGCTGGAATAACCACTCTCGAAGAGGTGATACAGGCAACAGTTGGATAGAATAGAAAAACTTTTTTCACTGATTTCCGATGAGGAAAAAAATTCAGTACTATTTGATAAGGTGGGTAATTTTACATTTAAAGAGTTCAGGGAAAGAGTTTTTTCGTACAGTACTTCTTTGATAAATTCCTTTATCCTTTCTTATGATTCAGGTCCATTTTTAGAGTTGCTTTTACTTTTAAAAGAAGAGAATGTTGAAGAAAAAAAATTCAGATTAAAAGAGGAATCATTTAAAGTTGTTCATCCTTCTAAAAAAAGACCACAACTTGAAGAAAGGGACGGTCAAAAACTTTTCAGAGAGAATGTTGAAAATATTTTAAAAGATAACACAATACTCGTTGCTGAAGCTCCTCCGGGTATCGGAAAAACTCTGGCTTACCTTTTGCCGATGATGGAAAATATTGATCAAAAAAGGTTTCTGATATCAACGAACACAAAAAGTTTACAGGAACAGATCTTTGTAAAAGATATAAAACTTGCATCCTACAATGCAAAAAAAAGTTTTTCAGTGATAAACATCAAAGGTATATCAAACTATTTTTGTTTTTCAAAATATTATGAAAATATGGAAAACTTTCACCCTTTGATGAAGTTGGCAACAGAAGGTTTTATCCAGATTTCAAATACTGGAGATGTAAATACTTTAAAATTCATAAAAGGCATCACATATGATGATATAACATGCGATAGTGGTTACTGTCAGGATAATGAATGTCCATTTTCGAATATTTGTTTCTATCTAAAATTGAAGGAAAAAGTTTTATCGAGTCAGATCGTTGTGACGAACCATTATCTATGTTTAATAGATGAAACTTTGCCAAAAAGTATTCTCGGTGATTTTGATATGATAGTTTTTGATGAAGCACACAACCTTGAAAATGTTATTTCCGATGTTTACTCTTATTCTTTGGATTTTTTTGAAATTTTCAAAATTCTGAAATATTTTGTAAAAAAGATAAAAGATCATTTAAAAACGATAGAGGAGTCATCTTTATCCTTTGATTGTTACAATTTTTTCACGGAGATTCTTTCATACCTGACCACACTTTATGAAAATTTTGAGATAATGTACGAAAATATTTTAGAGAAAGTTCTGCAGGAAGAAAAAGAAAAAGATATATACGATTCTAAAATTTTTGAAAACATAAAAACCCATGTTCTAAAAACCAAACAGTTACTTTATTCGATCAGAGAAAATGGTGAAAAAACAACGAAGATTTTAAAAGATTCAAAATTCAAAAATCTTGAAATCAAACAGAATATTAAATATCTGGTTGAAGAATCTAAAAAAATCTATGAATCTTTTATAGTTATAACCGAGGCGAACAACTCAGATTATGCGTTTTACTATGAAATGAATACAAGAACAAAAAATCTTGTGCTTTATGCGATGCTTGTGAACACAGGAGAACAGTTCTCGAATTTTTTAAGAAAAAAAGACAAAAGTTCGATAGTTTTTACATCCGCAACACTTAAAACATCAAACGATTTTGAATTTTTTAAAGAGAGGGTGGGTGTTGGGTTATCCAAAAGAAAGTATAAAGAAGAAGTTTTTGTTTCATCTTTTGATTACGAAAAACAGATGGAAATTTTTTGCTTTAAAAATATTGGAGATCCAAACTCTGAACAATTTATGGAAAATGTTGTAACCGTTATAAAAAAACTGGAGGAAAAAAGAAAAAGAACACTTGTTCTAACAACATCTTATCAGCAGATCGATTATTTGAAAGAGAATTTAAAAGATCCAAAATTTATTTTTCAGATTAAAGAAGGAAACAATGAAAAGATACTTCTTGAATACAAAAGTAAAAAAAACTCAATACTTGTTGGAACGAATACTTTCTGGGAAGGTGTTGATCTTCCCGGGGATCTTCTTGAAATACTTGTTATTGTTAAACTTCCTTTTCTTGTACCAGATGATCCTGTTTTTATCAAAAAGAGTGAAAATTTAAAAAACAGAGGTCTTGATCCATTTTTTGATTATTCTTTGCCTTACGCTATTTTAAAATTGAAACAGGGAATGGGAAGGTTGATAAGAAGTAAGGATGATAGTGGAGAAATTTACATATTAGATGAAAGAGTTATTACAAAAAAATATGGTAAAAGAGTTGTTTCCGAATTTTTTGTCCAACCCAAAATTTTGGATTTTAACGAACTTATAGGAGTTTAAAATGTTGATCTATCTTGTAAGACATGGTGAAAGTGAGGGTAATAGGGATAACAAATTCAGAGGAAGAGTAGATTTCCCTTTAACTGAAATAGGTGAAATACAGGCAAACGAACTTAAAGAATTTTTAAAAGTTTTTGAATTTGAAAGAATCATCTCAAGTCCACTTAAAAGATCTATTCAAACAGCACAGCCGATCGCTGATTTTAAAGGGATCGAAATCGAAAAGGATGAAAGTTTCAACAATATAAGTTTAGGTCCATGGGAGGATCTGACAAAAGAGTATGTTGAAAAGAATTTTCCAAAAGAATGGGAAATATGGAAAAAAACTCCAGAATATCTTGAGGTTGATGGAATGGAAAAACTTGATGATGTTATGCAAAGGAGTTTAAAAAGGACGAAAGAAATCGTTGAAAATTCAAGAGGTAATATTTTGATAGTTACACATAGAGCAGTTTTAAAGCCACTTGTTGCTGGTATTTTGGGAATACCAAAACCCTATTTCTGGAAGATACATTTTGATCCAGCATCAACTACGATTTTTGAATGTAAAAATGGAAATTTTATGTTAAAGAATCTCAACATTAACCATTATTTGAAAAATAATCCTCAGGAATATTTTTAATATTGAATGTTGTTTGAAATTATGTTATTAATAAAAGAAAGATTAGGAGGGTTTATGAAAAAAATTTTCTTTTTAATCTTTGGAATAATTTTTGTGTTATCCATTTATGGCAAAGAGTTCACACTTATGATTTACATTTGCGGGGACAACAATCTTTCCTCTGCTATAAATGATGATATAGATGAGATTGAGGCAGCGTATGGTAACCTTACATCTAATCTTGATATAGTAATATGTGTGGATGGGCATCCTTCTTATGGAGGCTATGTAGATGATGGTGGGACAAGGAGTGATACGCGATATTACCATCTATCAGGTGGAGGAAGTGGAACCGATGGAAAGATAAACGATCTTGCAAGTGTTGTTTTGGGAGAAAAAAATATGTCTGACCCTCAAACTCTGATAGATTTTGTTGATTGGGCAGAGAAAAATTACAAAGCAACAAATTATGGACTTATCATCTGGAACCATGGAGCCGGTTGGGCAAAGGATCAGGAAATGCCATTTAAGGGTGGTGTTTCTGATGATACTGATGGAGATTTCATGAGTGGTGCTGCTGGTGAATGGAGACAGGCACTTGAAGGTGCCAGAAACCAAATTGGAAAAGATTTTTATTTTATCGGTTGTGATATGTGTGTTATGGCTTATATGGAAGTTTTATGGGATATGTATGATCTTGCAGATATGGTTGTTTATTCTGAGGCGAACATACCATTTGCCGGTTGGTATTATAACTCTTTTATAACATCACTTGCAACAAGTGCACCAACATCACATGCGTGGCTTGGACATCTCATCGTAAACGATTATAAGACCTACTATGGTTCTTCTACGGAAAATACTTTGACTTACAATGTGATAAACAATACTGAGTATTTCAACGGAATTACTGAAAGTGAACTTTTATATTTAAAAAGCCAGATATTCAACCTTGCAAAATATCTTATACTTGATGAAGGGGGAAGAAGCGCTTCAGATGTGCAGGCATGTATTGATGGGGCACAACCAATGTCTTCCGGAACTTTTTATCAGGATTTTAAAGATCTTTACCATTTTTGTTATCTTTTGAATATTAATGGAACAATAGGAACAAGAGTGAAAAGTTATGCTGTAAATGTAATGAATATTATAGATAAAATGAATCCAGAGGACTGGCAGAACGGTTTTTCAAACTCTCATGGACTTGGAATATACATGCCTGATGATAACAATATATACTATTTTGAATCAGAATATGATGCCACAACACATCGATGGGGTGCATCTTCACTATATAATGGATCGGTCAACGGTGCATGTTATACATGGACAAATTTTATTTATGGTGCCACAACAACTCAAAAAGAAGAGTTTGAAATAAATTATGATTTTGACATAGAGGAAAGAGAGGTTTCTTTCGATTATGTGCTACCATCAGATTTTGTTGGTGTACAGATAATACGAAATGATAAAACAATATTTGAATCTGAAAATCCGACAGGTAAATTTACAGATAAACTTGATTCTGAAGGAGATTATACTTATAAAATAGTAGGTTTAACTTTCATTGATAAGGTTGTTGTGAAAGAGTTTACTTTAAAATATGAAACGAGAAAACCTCTGTTTATAAAAAATAAAGTATTCTTTTTTGACAACTCTATAAAACACTTTGATATTTACGATAAAACAGGAAAAAAAGTTTTTGAAAAAAATCTTGAAAATACAAAAGAAGTTGATCTTTCATTTCTGAACGATGGAGTATACTTTGTTGATTATGGTAAAGATATAAAAGAAAAAATCATAATAATAAAATAAAAAGTTGTATTGACAGAAAAAAATATTTCTTTAAACTCAATCTATGAAAAAGAAGAATAGAGAGAAGATAGAAAGAGAAGAATCTTTTACACCAACGAATGTTGAAAAATCTATTTTGAATAGGTTCAAAAAACCTTTTTCAAAAAAGGAACTTTCCAGGGTATTAAAAATAAAAGATGAGGAAAAATTAAACAGGATAGTGGATAACCTTTTAAAAAAAGGTTTTCTTGTTGTTTTAAAAAACAACAAATTCGGAATAACCTCCCAGATGAACATCGTTTCAGGTGTTCTCGATGTCAACCCTAAAGGTTTTGGTTTTTTGATAAGGGACGATCTTCAGGATGATATTTTTGTCCCTTTACATCTGATGGGAACAGCACTTGATAAAGACAGAGTTCTGGTAAAGATTTTGGGTGGTAAAAGTGGAAAAAGAAAGGAAGGAAAAGTTGTTTCTGTCGTTGAAAGAAGATCTGACAGGATCACGGGAGTTTTAAAAAAGAGTGGGAAATTTTACTATTTGGTTCCAGACGATAAAAGGATTTTGAAAAATATTTTTATCGATGGTGTAGGAAAAGATCTTGAAAAATATCTTGAAAAAAGGGTCGTGGTGAAATTGAACGATTGGTTATCACCAAAGTTAAATCCAACGGGTGTTATAGAAAAAGAGTTAAAATATGAAAACAAACTTGATCTTATAGAGAAGATGATCCTTATAGAAAATGGGTTTTCAGAGAATTTTCCTGAAGATGTTTTAAATGAAGTTAAAAAGATCAGATTCTATCCTGAAGAGGACTTTAAAAACAGAGTTGATCTAACAGGAAAGAAAATTTTTACTATAGATCCATACAACGCAAAAGATTTCGATGATGCTGTTTCAATAGAGCAGAGAGATACCAAACTTGTATTAGGAGTTCATATTGCGGATGTTTCTTATTTTGTAAAGGAGAACAATCCGATAGATAGGGAAGCGTTCAAAAGGGGAACAAGTGTATATCTTGTTTCAAAAGCGGTGCCAATGTTACCTGAAAAGTTATCAAACGATATATGTTCTTTAAGGCCTAACGAAGAAAGGTATACGATAACCTGCGAAATAACTTTCAGCAGCAACTATGAGATAGAAACTTATAACATTTTCCCTTCTGTGATTAAAAGTAAAAGAAGGTTCACCTATGAAGAGGTTGAAGAAATTTTAAATGCAAAAAAAGATGATGAGTTTTATGCAGATCTTGCGATGATGGAAAAACTTTCAGGTGAGATATCAAAAAAGGCGTTTTCTGAAGGAAGAATGGATTTTGACATTCCAGAAGTTGAAATATCGATCGATGATACCGGAAATATCAAAAATGTAAAAGAGAAGAAAAGGTTGACCTCACATAAAATTATAGAGAATTTCATGATAACAGCCAACAATCTTATATCAACTTTTCTTACGAACAACGCAAAAACAACAATATATAGAATACATGAAGAGCCAGAAATCGAAAAACTTTATCAGTTAAAAGATGTTTTAAAAGAGTATGGTATAAAGATAAAAAGGTTTGATGGGAAAGAATTACAAAGTATTTTGGAAAAGAGTAAAAACAGTGATGTCGGTTTCATCGTGAGGGAACTTATTTTAAGATCTATGATGAAGGCAAAATATACTACGAAAAACTATGGGCACTATGGACTCGGTTTAAAATATTACACACATTTCACTTCTCCGATAAGAAGATACCCTGATCTAATAATACATAGGCAGTTAAGAAAAGTTATAGAGGGAAAACCTTTTAACTCTACAGATCTAGAAGTGATTGCAAAACATTCAACAGAAAGGGAAATCGCAGCGGAAAAGGCAGAAAGAAACGCTTATGATGTTGCAAAACTTTATTATCTGAAAGAACATCAGAAAAAAAATTATGAGGGAGTGATAACATCTGTTACTCCTTTCGGTCTGTTTATCCAGATTAAAGATCTCTTCATAGATGGACTTGTGAGATACAGAGACATAGAGGATGATTATTATCATGTTTGTGATGATGAGATTTCAATATATGGAGTCAACACAAAAAAGATAATCACTATAGGTGATAAGGTTTTGGTTAAGATTTTAAATATAGTTCCAGAAAGGATGATACTTGATTTAAAAATAGAAAAAATTTTAAAGAGAAAAAATAAGTGATGGAGGAAAGATGAAGGAAGGATTAACTTTTGATGATGTTTTACTTGTTCCACAATACTCTGAGGTTTTGCCTAAAGATGTGATTTTAAAAACTTCTCTTACAAAAAATATCTCACTTAATATTCCTATAATCTCTGCTGCTATGGATACTGTAACTGAAAGTTCTATGGCTATAGAGATCGCAAAGGAGGGAGGTGTTGGAATAATCCATAAAAATATGAGTATAAATGAACAAGCTGAAGAGGTTAAAAAGGTCAAAAGGTATGAATCTGGAATGATACAGGATCCTTTGACATTAACTCCAGATCAGACTATAGGTGATGCTAAAAAATATATGAAAGATTACAACCTTTCAGGTTTGCCTGTTGTTGATGAGAAGAAAAGGTTGGTAGGGATACTTACAAAAAGGGATATTCTTTTTGAAGATAATATGAATATTCAGGTTAAGGAAAGGATGACAAGTAAAGATCTTGTTGTTGCAAAAAAAGGAATAAATTTGAAAAAGGCAAAGGAGATATTCAGGGAGAAAAGGATTGAGAAGTTACCGGTTGTTGATGATAACAACCATCTTATTGGACTTATAACTATAAAAGATATTTTGAATCTTGTCGAACATCCTTTTGCTTGTAAAGATAGGTTGGGAAGGTTAAGAGTTGGTGCTGCAATAGGTGTTTCAGCTGACTCTTTTGAAAGAGCGGAAAAACTTATAGAAGCTGGAGTTGATATTATAGTTATTGATTCAGCACATGGTGATTCCAAGAATGTTATTTCAAAAGTTAAAGAGATTAAAAAAAGATTTAAAATAGATGTTATAGCTGGAAATGTTGCAACCAAGGATGGAGCGAAACATCTTATAGATGCAGGTGTTGATGGTGTTAAGGTAGGTATAGGTCCGGGTTCTATTTGTACAACAAGAGTTATAGCAGGAGTTGGAGTTCCACAACTTTCAGCAATTATGGATGTTAAAGATGCAACATCTTCTAACAATATTCCCCTTATCGCTGATGGAGGTATAGTTTATTCTGGAGATATAGTGAAAGCACTCGCAGCAGGTGCTGATGTTGTTATGATAGGTGGACTTCTTGCAGGAACCGATGAAGCACCTGGAGAAACTGTGATAATGGATGGAAGGAAATTCAAAGTTTATAGAGGAATGGGTTCTATAGATGCTATGCTTAAAGGTTCAAAGGACAGGTATTTTCAGGATGATGCTCAGAAACTTGTTCCTGAAGGTATTGTAGCAAGAGTTCCATATAAAGGAAAAGTATCTGAAGTCCTATTTCAACTTGTTGGTGGAATAAGGTCTGGTATGGGTTACTGTGGAGCAAAAGATATAAAAGAGTTGCAGAAAAAAGCCAATTTTGTAAAAATCTCTTACGCATCGATTAAAGAGAACCACCCTCATAATGTTATAATTTCAAAAGAGTCTCCAAACTATGAGGGTCCAAAGTAACAATTTTTATTTTTTCGATAATTTTTCAACATTCCATTCTTTTAAATTAAAGTGAAAAGAGAGTTTTTGTAATACTTGATTTTTTAAAGTTATACCTGTATAAATAGTTTTGCAATTGTTCTGGCTTTTTTATATCTATAAAAAATTTTATGCCTCTATTTGTTATATAAAATCAGTCTTTTTTCATTTCTTTTAAAATTTTATAATCTATTCGTCAAAATCCGAAAAATTATTTTAAAAAAGAGTAAGATGTTCGGTTTATTTTTTGATTAGAGTTTGGAAAGTAGGAAAAACTTTAAATAGGCAATAAAGAAATTTCTACTCTCAGAGTTAAGAGAGGATATGGTTTGCAATGAGAAAAAGCAAGAGCAATTTCAATAAGCAAAGAGAAGAAAAGTTCTACTTAATGTGAGTATGGATTATTATGCTTTCATATTATTAAAAACTAACTTTAAATCTTTATCAAAAGAAAAAGAGATGTAAACAAAAAAGAGAATATGAATAAATGGATTAAAAAATTGTTTATGAAAACAAAATTTTATTGACAAATATAAAAAAATAGTTTAATCTTTTTTCATAAAAAGGAGGTGGTATGAAGAAAAATTATCATTTAAAGGGAGAATTATTCTCTCTCTCTCTCTCTCTCTCTCTCTCTACAAAAAGGGCTATTTTGTTATGAGGGCTATTCTCATAACAATAGTTATTTTTTATGGATTACTTTGCATAGCTTCTGAAGAAGGAATCGTTTATGATTCTTTGAATTGTACAAAAACTGGTTGGATTGACTTCGGATTTGCAGAAGATGTGGTCGTATCTGGTAATTATGCTTATATAGCTGCTGCTTCTGGAGGGATGAAAATAGTTGATATATCAAACCATTTAGAACCATCCTTAGTAAGTAGTTATCAAATTGTTACACCTTCTGATTCATCTGATTATGCTCTTAAAATTGCAGTTTTGGACAATCATGCCTTTATAGCATACAATATGCAAGGACTTGTGGTAATGGATGTTTCAGATCCAAGAAATCCTTCAAAAGTTTTTCAGTTAAAACCTTATGCTGAAGAAGTAAAAGATGTCTATGTAGTAAGAGAAAATATCAATCAATTTGAGTTTTATGATTATGTATTTGTAGCTTCAAAGGGACACTTTCTTATCTACAAAATTAAAGGTGATTTATTTGGTACTTATTGGTTAGAAGGAGATAAAGAGATAGCAAAAATTGAAGGTATATTAGCATCAGGAGTCCATGTTGTAGGAAATCATGCATATTTGGCAGATGAAGAATCTGGATATTTACGGATAGTTGAACTTCCAAATAAATTAGATTCACTTGGCCAAACACCTATAAAGATAGTTGGGAATGTAATGACAGGTAAACCCTTCGATGTTTTTGTTGAAGAGAACTATGCATATGTGATAGATGTGAAAAATGGATTTACAATAGTGGATATTTCTAATTCAAGTAATCCTCGAATAGTTAAACAATATAGAGATTCTTATTATGTCCCAGAAGAAGGTAGCGCATTTATAGTAAATTCTGATAAAATGAAAATAGCATATGTAGGTTTAAAATCTTTTGGTTTAATAGTATTCGATGTAACTGATATTTCCAATATTAAACATATAGGGCATTATGGATCGTTGTATACCAGTTTTGGATCAATAGGTGTTTGTCCTGTAGACAATATAATTTACACAGCATCTTACAAAAATGGATTGGAAGTAATAGAGCATTTAAAAAATGGGTATAGATTCACAATGACATATACTCCAGAAAAGTTAAAATATGAAGATAAAACCGAAATTTCTGTTGTATTGAAAAAAGATTATGGAGATAGAGGTCCTTTTTACAATATGGATGGCAATGGAAATGATGCACAAGTTTATATTGAAGATAAAAATGGAATAAGAATTAGTGACATAAAGAAACCAGATGAAACAGGGAAAGTTATATTTGAGATTTTAAAAGAAGATACATTTCCTATTTACATAGTATCAAAAAATGAAATAACTACTGATCAGATAGAGAAACAAGAAGTAAAGGTAGATTACAGATTATTTAAAGTTAGTTATCCTAAAGAATGTCCTGTATTGAAAAATAATTTATTTAGTATTAAAGTTCAAACCGAGTATGAACTTCCTGTTATTGAACCTGAGCCAAAACAAATAATAATTGAAAATGTTCCTGATGCATCAGTAATAATAACTGACAATATTGGTGCTTACAATGTTTCTGGATTAACAGATACTAATGGTAATATTAATTTTTCTGCCTATTTGAAATCTAATAGGGCATTGCAAATTATAATAGACAAAAAGGGCTTTGTTAAATATAGCAGTACAATAACTCCCTACTTGTGGAGCAATGTAAGAGGGGCATTTGGGAGGAACAATCAGGAGCATATAGTGAGGAAACCTAATACTGATGAGATGGAGATGTTGTATACGACTGGAGACAGTGTGGTGTATGGAAGGAGTGAGGATTTTGGACAGACTTGGGAATTGGAGATATTAGGAAAGGGGAAAGAACCAGCGTTAACGAGAACAAAAGATGGATTAATAGCTATATGGAAAGAAGGTGAAAGCACATTTTGGTATTCGATTAAACATAGCCCATGGACACCGGTTGATACACTTATATCACCGACAGTATGGTTTACGGAGCCGGTTGTTGGCTACAATTATACAACAGATAAGACATATATGGGATATATAGGGAACAGATATTTAAACATAGAGAGAGGGGATTATATTCTTGGGAGTATGGAAGGCATAGATATAGGCACATTAGTTTTTGATACTGTTGTATCATATTATGGAGAAGATAATAAAGTTCCAATGAAATCCCCAGTATTTTCATTATTTTATGATATATCATCTACTTCAATATCACATCTAATAGGTTTTATAGACACAACAAAAAATTATATGAAAAAAGATTGGAATAATTCTTATGGCCAATGGACTGAATTGAGCACAATTAATAAATCAGGGCAGGTTTGCAATGCACCTACAGCAGATTATTATGGAGAGGTAACAACATTTGCTTATGAAGTGATAAATATTGATGGAACAAGAGATATATGGAAAGCAAAGATGATAGATGGATTTTTAACAGAGCCAGAGAGGATAAACACATTCATAGGGGTAAATAAGTATCCAAAGGTTAAGAACAATTATCTTCATCTTTATGTTAACAATGATAAGAAACTCATAAGTGAACCTGGATATGGATTAACAATAGAGCAGAATATAATAAGAGAGACAACTGATTCAATATTTAGTTATGATGTTAACTTTAAAGATACTTATACCAACAGAAAAGGATTTTTCATATGGACGGAAGGAGAGAATGGATTTTATAGATTGAACATGAAAGAGGTATCGTATAAAACAGAACCGGTACCATATGTAATATCATTGCCACAGGATACGATAGAGAGAGTTACAACATCACCTTTGTATGACAACAATTACCTTGGTAGGAAAGAGCCGGTAGAGAGGTTGAACACGACGATAGTTGGACTTGATCCTGAGATGAGCTACAATGTGAGAGTGATAACATCAGAAGGGAGTCCTGTGAAGCCACAGATAATCCAGATAGATGGAGAGGTGTATGGGGTAGTGTATGGACATGCAAACAGAGAGGATACAACGGAGATAGTACTACCTAAAGGGATATATGAAGATAACAAGATAGTGATAAGTATAGATAGGAAGAAGGGGAATCCAAACAGGGTATCGAAGGTAGAGGTATACCAGTATGAAACGGAAGGGGAGAATGAAATAGTAACAGCAAACAAAGTTAAGGTATTACAAGCAGTAAATATGACAGAGACAACGGAAGTTAAGGGTAAAAAAGAAGGATTAAAGGTTAGTTATATATCAGACAGAGAAGGTGAAGTGGAGATAGAGGTATACGATATAAGAGGAAGCAGATTGGGAATAATGAAATCGCAGGTGAAGGCTGGGTTGAACGAAATAGGGATAGGATTAGTTCAGAAGAGTGGAATATATTTTGTTAGGATAAGAGATGGAGAGAAGGGAGAGACAAGGAAGATAAATATAATAAAGTAAATTTAGGAATAGAATAAAGGCTGAATAGGTAAATACCTATCCAGCCTTTGTATTTAGGGGGATAATTTTATGAAAAAGATGATTTTAATGGTATTAATAATGATAACAGGTGTAATATTGTCAAGTTTAGCTTTTGAACAAAATCAGTATATAAATAAAGGACACATGACAAGAAATGGTCCTTATGCGAGTGATTTTAACAGGAATGGGAATGACGAATTGATTATAAATGATATAGCGAGAGGGGTATATTTTTATGAGTTCAAAGATAGTTTTAGATTAATTGATTCAATACCTTTAGACACAAATTATGATTTTATATTTACCTTTGGTATAGGAGATTTAGATACAGATGGATTAGAGGAGATTGGATTGATAAAGACAGGAAGTAAAATGTTATGGTTATATGAACAGAGTGAAAGCACATCATTTTTTGATAATTTGGTATGGCAGAGTGATACATTACACAAATCAATATATTATCTTAGTATAACTAACAAGTTGAAGGGAGATGGAGTAGACAGGATATGTGGATCTGGAATACCATGGTTAGCATGGCCAACAAAAGCATATGGCTGGTATTACTATACTTGCATTGGAGATAACCAGTATGAGATATTGAACACATATGCTGAGAGCATAAGTGTGGGATCAGCAATGGATATTGGAGATATAAATGGAAATGGATTAACTGATGTTGTGTTTAAATCGCGTATCAATTATGTATATATTTATGAATCTACAGATATGATGGATACTTTTTTTGTAAAGGTTGACTCAATTACGGAAAGTGGTTATGCTTCTTTAAAATTACTAATATTACCAGATATAGATAGAGATGGAGTCAAAGAGATAATGAAATACCAAATTGACTATGTTGGATATCCTACATCGTATGGATATTTGATATATGAAGAGAGAGGAGGGATTTTTGATACAATTTTTAACAGACATTTTGAAGTGATGACCAATTTTATGGATAAATGTGGAGGGGATATAGATTATGGAGATATAGATGGAGATGGGATAAATGAGATAGTGATAAGTGGAGGTAGACATCTTGAGGTATGGAAAGCGAAAGGTGATAATCAGTTTGTAAGGATATGGGAATGGACTGATCCGACATACTACACTATAGAGAGTCATCTTTTATGTCATGATTTTAACAATAATGGGATAAAAGAGATAATATTCAGTGGTTGTGGAATTTCTTCTACGACACTGACGAGGGTATTTGAATGTGATACAACAAGAGATCCATCAGCGCCAGATATGGTGAAGGCAGAGGCGAGCGATGGAGTGATAGTTGGGAGTGGAGTTGATTATGATGATTATATAAGGATAGAGTTTTCAGGTTTAACAACAGAGCCAAGAATAAATAAGAGCAATATAGATAGCATATTGAGGTTATCAGGAGGGCACAGTTATCTTGCAAATGGGAAATATCTTGACACATGCAGATGGGAGAAAGAGGGTGGGAAGAGTGTGTTGTATATAGAGTTAACAGAGATACTATCGCCACCGACGGTAGAGGTAGGGGATACTATATATCCTGATGGAGTAACAATAAGGAGTTTTGAATATCCTTTATTAGCAACAAGTAAACCGATAGTGATAGGAGGAAGTTTTGGACCAACCGGATTAGAAGTGGAAAGAGAAGAAGGAGAAGTGGGGATAGAAATAGAAGTTAATAAGGGATATATAAAATGGGAGACAAAAGGTAGAGGAGAATTGGAGGTGTATGATATAAAAGGAAGTGTAGTGATAAGAGATGAGAGAGAAGGGAAAGGAGAGAATAGGACAGAAATAAACCATTTAAAGAATGGGATATATTTTATAAAGGTGAAATATAAAGATATTGAGATAACAAAGAAAATTGTAAAAATAAGATGAGAATAAAATAGGGGTGAAAATATGAAAAAGGTTTTAGTGTTAGTTTTAATTATTTTGAGTGGAGTTATAATTTTTGGTAAGGAAGGAAACAAGAGTAATTATCTTGCTGAATGGGCAGAATATAGAGACTTAGAGGGTGGAATAAAAGGTGGAACAGATACGAAGGCAGGTTTTGATTCATTGAATATAGCATTTGTAGGAAATTGGCCATTTGGACAATCTTATGCTGTTACTAATGATACGATAAGAAAAGTATCATTTTTGGGGTCAGGGGGAGGAGTATATATACTTGATGTTTCAGATAGTAATCCGGTAAAAATTTCAGAATTGATACATACAAGAGGAATTGTTTGGGATTTATATTATGACTATACAAAACAAAGGTTATATATAGCAGCAGGACAGGGAGGTTTAGAGATATGGGATGTAAGTAATTTATTCAGTCCAACAAAACTTGGCTATTATTTTACTTCTGGTTATTCTTTTGATGTCTTTGTTATTAGTAATTATGCATTAGTTGCTGATGGGAGTTATGGTTTGAGGATAATAGATGTAAGTAATCCTATAGAGCCATTAGAGATTGGCTATTATGATACGCCGGGTCGAGCCTATGGTCTTTTTGTCAAAGATAACTATGCCTATGTTGCTGATGGTTTGAATGGTTTAAGGATAATAGATATAACTATTCCTTCAAATCCAATTGAGATTGGATATTTTGAAACATTTGGAGATGCAAGAAGTGTTTATATCTTAGGTAACTATGCATATGTTATTGGATATGAAAATGGATTAAATATAATAGATATAAGTAACCCAGCAAGTCCATCAGAAGTAGGTTATTATAGAACTGCGGATTTTCCACAAGATATTTATGTATCAGAAAATTATGCCTATATTGCTGATGAAGTAAATTTGTTAATAGTAGATATAACTGACCCTTCAACACCTCAAGAGGTTGTTTCTTATTATATTGGTTATCCTATGAGTATCTTTGTATCAATGGAATTTGTTTATATTGTTGATATGAATTATGGATTAAGAATAATAAATAAAAGCAATCTTTCAAGTATAGAAGAAGTTGCATTTTTTAGAATTCCCTCTCATGTAAATGATGTCTATTTATCAGACAGTTATGCTTATATTACAAATAATATGGATGGTTTAAGGATAATAGATATAAGTGAGCTATCTAAAACTGTAGAGGTTGGTTATTGTGAAACTCCAGGTTCTGCATTAAGAGTTTTTGTGTCTGGAAATTATGCTTTTGTTTCTGATGGTAGTTATGGTTTTAGAATTATTGATATAAGTAACTCAACTAAACCTCAAGAAATTGGTTATTATGAGGCAGGTTATACATTAAGTGTATTTACTAAAGGTATTTATGCTTTTGTAGCAAGTAATGGATTAAGGGTAATAAATATTAGTGATCCTCAAAAACCATCAGAAGTTAGCTATTTAGAAATGGCAGATATTATTGATATATATATTTCAGGTGATTATGCATATTTGGCTAACGGTATGTATGGTTTAAAAATAATTAAAGTAAATAACCCAGCAGTACCAATAGTGGTTGGTTCTTGTAATACTCCAGGTTACGCTTATGGTGTTTTTGTGTCAGGTAGTTATGCCTATATTGCTGATTATAATTGTGGTTTAAGAATAATAGATGTAAGTGATCCAACAAATCCAACAGAAGTTGGCTATTATGATACACCCGATTGGGCTTATGATGTCTATGTCTTGGGCAGTTATGCATATGTTGCTGATTATGATTGTGGTTTAAGAATAATAGATGTAAGTGATCCAACAAATCCAATAGAAGTTGGATATTATGAGACACCCAGTCGGGCTTATAGAGTCTATGTATCAGGCAGTTATGCATATGTTGCTGATGGTGGTTGTGGATTACAGATATACAAAAACCTTCTGTTGAGTGGAATAAGTGAAAAGAATATAAATAAAGCAGAGGTAAAAACAAACAACTATTTTATAAAGTATAATGTTTCAGATGTAGAGATATATTTTGGGGTAAGTGAAGAGAGTAAGTTGGATGTTAGTATATATGATAAGACTGGAAGAGAGTTGAAAAAGTTATACGATGGAAAGATAGAGAAGGGGTATAGAAAGGTGACAATAAAGAAGCAAAATTACCCGACAGGAGAATATTTTATAAAGGGAAAGATGGGAAAAACAGAAATAAACACAAAGGTGTTGATATTAAGATGATAAAAAAAAGTAAAAAACTTCACAAAGGAGAAAATTATTGTAACAACTAAAACTAATGAAAAAGAATTGTTTGAAAACATTTTAAACAAATTAGTAAAAAGAATCGAAGAAAAAAAGGGATTATCTATTTTTGCAAGACAAAGATCAAAATTCGAAGGATGGTTAAAAGTTGAATTGGTTGATATTCTGAAATCTAAAAATAAAGATGTGAGAATAGAACATAGTATTGGTAAAAAGAAGGTAGATGTTTTTTTTGATAATTATCTAATTGAATTAAAAACAGTAACTACAAATTATAAATATGATAATGTTGAAAAAAAATTTTGTGCAATAACTGATAACATAGATGGAATAATAAATGATATATGCAAAATAATTAATAAAAAAAATTATAAAAAAGCAATATTATTTGTTGTTTTCCCATTATCAGACGAGGATAAATGGAAGAAGCATTTAAATAAAATAGATAAAAAAATTGGAGATAAAAAGATTTTATTTAAAGAAATTGAATTTTGTTTTAAAAATAGCAAAATTCCGGGAAAACTATATTTCTATTTATTTAATTGATTTAATTAGTTTTAGATTTTTAAGAATTATTTTATTTAATGAAAGGTATTTTTATGTTGACTAATTGAGTTTTTTAGTTAAAATATTACTATCTGAGGTGGAGTTAAAAACGAAGCCAAGGAACCGAAAATACTGAGGACAAGATTTTTTGAGTCCGAGGAGAAAAATATGGAAGAAAAAACAAAAGAAGATTTAAGGATTGGGGTTATAGGGATTATTATTGAAAACAGATTGGAACAATCCCAGAATGTAAACCAAATATTAACAGATTATGGTTACATCATCAGAGGGAGGATGGGGATACCGAACATTGGAGAAAATTTTTGCGCGATATCCCTGATAGTTGAAGGGACAAATGATGATATCGGTGCAATGACTGGAAAACTTGGAAGATTAAAGGGCGTAAGAGTTTCATCAACTTTGATAAAAAAGGAGAAAAAATGAAGGAGTTAAAAGATTTTATAGATCAGGAGTATCTTGATAATCTTATAAAAGAGAACAGAAAACCTTCAAGAAATGAAGTTTTAGAAGTTTTAAAAAAAGGTGAAGAGAGAAAAGGTCTTTCAGTTGAAGATGTTTTTGTTCTTTTACAGAACGATGATGAAGAGTTGAAAGAAAAGATGTTTTCTCTGGCTTTAAAAATAAAAGAGGAAATCTATGGAAATCGCCTTGTGATTTTTGCTCCACTTTATGTTACAAATGTTTGTGGCAATGTCTGTGCTTATTGTGGTTTCCGTGCAGATAACAAGGATTTGAACAGAAGAACATTGAATATGGACGAGATTAAAGAAGAGGTAAAAATCCTTGAAGATGAAGGTCATAAAAGGATTCTGATGGTATATGGAGAACATCCGCAATTTAAAGCTGATTGGATAAAGGATACCATACTTGCAGCTTACTCTGTTAAATCAAAAAATGGAGAGATCAGACGGATCAATGTTAATGTTGCACCTATGGATGTTGAGGATTTTAAAATTTTGAAGAGTTCAGGTATTGGAACTTACCAGTGTTTTCAGGAAACATACCATCGAAAAACATACGAAAAGGTTCATTTGGGTGGGAAGAAGAGGGATTACCTTTACAGGTTGTATGCTCTTGATAGAGCTCAAGAAGCAGGTATCGATGATGTGGCTATGGGAGTCTTGTTTGGACTCTATGATTACAGGTTTGAGGTTATGGCTTTGATTCAGCACGCTGAACACCTTGAAAAAGTTTTTGGTGTAGGACCACACACAATATCTTTCCCAAGGATTGAACCTGCACTTGGAGCACCACTTTCAGAACATCCTCCAGTTGAAATAACAAACGATGATTTTAAAAAGATTGTAGCGATACTCAGAATAGCTGTTCCATATACCGGTCTGATACTTTCAACACGTGAGACAGCAGATTTTAGAAGGGAACTTTTCAAACTTGGTGTCTCACAGATCAGTGCTGGTTCAAGAACATATCCTGGTGCTTACCATGATGCTTTGTGCAACAAACCAGATATGCAACAGTTCACAATCGGGGATACGCGTTCACTTGATGAGGTGATACAGGATATAGCATCACTCGGTTATATCCCTTCATTCTGCACTTCCTGTTATAGAAGTGGAAGAACAGGAGCTCATTTCATGAGTGAGGCAAAAGGTGGTCATATACATACATTCTGTCAGCCAAACGCTATTTTGACCTTCATCGAATACCTTGAAGATTATGCATCGGAAAAAACAAGAGAAATAGGATACAAACTTGTTGAGGAAGAGATTTCAAAGATGGAAGATTCTCCTTTAAAGAAAAAGTTTTTAGAAAAGGTTAAAAAAACAAAAGAAGGAAAAAGAGATCTTTACTTTTAGAGGTTTTTATGAAAAAAGAATTACTTTCGATGGCTCCCCACATAGGAATTTTTGGTAAAAGAAATGTTGGAAAATCTTCTCTGATCAACAGTTTAACAGGCCAGAAGATCGCTATAGTTTCAGATATTCCTGGAACAACTACCGACCCTGTTGGAAAAAGGATGGAAATTTTACCACTCGGACCTGTTTACATTGTAGATACTGCAGGGATAGATGATGAGGGTGAACTTGGAAAGGAGAGAGTTAAAAAATCTCTTGAGGTTTTGGGAAAAACTGATCTAATAATCCTTGTTTCAACATATTCTACTTTTAATGAGTTTGATAAAGATTTTATAAAGAAAATGAAAAACAAAGGTGAAAAGATCCTTGTTGTTTTTTCAAAGATGGATATTGAAAAAACTGATAAAAAGGTTTTAAACTGGATAAACACTGAAAATCTTGAATATATGGAAGTTTCATCTTCAACAGGAGAAAATATTTTAAAATTGAGAGAGAAGATCGCATCCCTTTTAAAAGAGGTGATCACATCCGATATAATAATCAGAGACATCGTTGGAAAGAATGACATAATTGTACAGGTTATACCGATTGATTCTGCTGCTCCGAAAGGTAGAGTTATACTTCCACAGGAGCAGGTGTTAAGAGATGCTCTTGATGCAAATTCGATTTCCATTGTTGTTCAGCATACCGAACTTGAGCAGAGTTTGAAAATTTTGAATAAAAAACCAAAACTCGTGATCACCGATTCTCAGGTTGTTGACTTTGTTGCTAAAGTTGTTCCAGAGGATATTGATATCACAACTTATTCGATAGTTTTCTCAAGGTTGAAAGGTGATCTGATAGAGTATGTAAGAGGTCTTAAGGTCTTAAAAGAGTTAAAGGATGGTGATAAAATTTTTATTGCCGAAGCATGTACTCATCATCCGCAGCCGGATGATATCGGTAGATATAAACTTCCAAAATGGATCGAAAATTATACAGGTAAAAAGTTAAATTTTGTGATGAATCCTGGGATAATGATACACCAAAACCTTGAAGGGTCAAAACTTGTGATTCTCTGTGGAAGTTGTATGGTTAACAGAAAAGAGGTTCTTTCAAGGATCTCAAAAGCAAAAGAGCAGAACATACCAGTTACGAATTATGGTGTTATAATCTCTCACATACATAACGCGCTAAAAAGAACTATAAGAGTTTTTGATGATGTCTATAGAGAGTATATAAATATTTTCCCGGAGAACAGATGAAAGATTATACCTTGGAGCAACTTTCATTGCTTTTAAAAAGTAAGGGAGACGATTCTTTGTTACTTCGAGAAAAGGCGAACAGTTTAACCGAAAAAATTTACGGAAAAAATGTTTATTTAAGAGGTATAATCGAGTTTTCAAATCTATGTAAAAAAGATTGTTTGTATTGTGGAATAAGAAAAAGCAACAGTAAAATTCCAAGGTACACTATTGAAAAAGAACGGATAAAAGAGTTGATAAAAAAAAGTTATGAGGATGGTTTTCGAACAATTGTTTTACAGAGTGGGGAGGTTGATATATACGACAGAGATCTAACGGAGATAATCGAATACACGAAAAAAAATTTTGATATGGCAATAACACTCTCTGTCGGTGAAAGAAGAAGGGAAAGATATTATGAATGGAAAAGAGCTGGTGCAGATAGATTCCTGTTGAGGATAGAAACGACAAATAGAGAACTTTTTAAAAAATTACATCCCGATGATGATTTCGATGTAAGGTTAGAAGCACTTTTAACTTTAAAGGAACTTGGTTATGAAACGGGAACTGGAGTGATGATAGGTCTTCCGGGTCAAACACATGATGACCTTGCAAAGGATATTCTGTTTTTTAAAATTTATGATTTTGATATGCTTGGAGTTGGCCCTTTCATTCCACATCACCAGACACCCTTGAAAGACCAAAAACCACCTGATTTTGAACTCGTTTTGAACTTCATCGCATTGTTAAGATTGGTTACGATCAACACGAATATTCCTGCAACGACCTCTATGGCCACTCTTGATAAAGAGGGAAGAGAAAAAGCGTTAAACAGTGGAGCAAATGTTATAATGCCAAACTATACTCCACAGGAGTATAGAGAAAAATATCAACTTTACGATAACAAAATCTGTCTTAAAGAGGATGAAAAGTCTACCTTGATGATAACCGAAGAAACAGTTAAAAGAGCAGGAAAAATACTCGTTAAAGAAAGGGGCGATCGAAGAGAAAAACTTATAACAGATATCCCTGTTGATTTATAAAATATTTACATCATTTTTTTTTTTGATATAATCTTCTTTTATGTATGAAGTAATAATTGTTGGTTCAGGACCTGCTGGTCTTTTCGCTGCCTTGAATCTTGTAAAAGAGGGTAAAGATTCGATTCTCATCATCGACAAAAATCCATTTCCTTCAGGTGGAATGTTAAACGATTGTAAGTTGAACCTTTCAACAGAAATTGGAATGGATCTTGATGAGTTAAAGATTTCAAAAGATAAAGCAAAAGAGTATATAGAGTTTATCGATAAGACATTTTTGAAATTTGGGGCACCTGATCAGATTTTTGGTGATGACCAGACACTCTATAAGGAATGGGATGAAAGGGCAAAAAGAAACGATGTAGAATTCATACCCGCTATCCAGAGACATATAGGAACCGATCTTTCAAAAAATGTTATAAAAAACTTCAGAGATTTTCTTGAAAAGAAGGGAGTAAAGTTCAAACTTTCAACCGAAATAGTTGATATAAAAATCAAAGATAAATTTTATAACCTTGAGACATCTAAAGGAGAAAGTTTCGAAGGGAAATATGTGATTTTGGCTCCTGGAAGAAGTGGTTCAAAATGGCTGAGGGAGATCTCGAATAGGTTGAACATCTCATATTCGAACGGCAAAAAGATCGATGTTGGTATCAGAGTTGAGATGAGAAACGAATCGTATCCTATAACCGATGTGATCTATGACCCAAAGTTCAAAATAAAATCAAAGTATGGAAACATTTTAAGAACATTCTGTACCAATCCGGGTGGCAGAGTTACACTTGAAAGGTATGATGATTTCACTCTTGTAAATGGAGATGCTTTAAAAAGCAGTAAAACTGAAAACACAAATTTTGCACTTCTTGATACAATAATTTTGACCGAACCGTTAACCGATCCTTTTGTTTATGGACGATTGATAGCTATTTCAACAAATATTCTTGGAAATGGTAGGCCAATAATACAAAGGGTTGGCGACTTTCTTGATGAGAAAAGAAGCAAAGAGGAAACATTTTTTGATAAAACGAGATGGTTTGATCGGGTGAAGCCAACACTCAATGTTGGAAAACTTGTAACACCTGGAGATATAAGAATGTCTTATCCTTACAAGATAATTAAGGAGTTAAAAGAAGCACTGATAAAACTTAACAAAATTTTTGGAAACACGATTTTGAAAGAGGAAAATATAATATACGCACCTGAGGTGAAATTCTATTCACTTGTTTACAATACCACAGAAAAACTTGAAACGAATGTAAAAAATATTTTTGTAGCAGGTGACGGTGCTGGCAAATCAAGAGGTATAGTTGGAGCGGCGATATCAGGTATAATTGCATCAGAAGGGATACTTAAAAATGAAAACTCTTAAAAACCATCTAAGATCTCTATTTTTTGCTATACGACCTTATGAGAACATTCAACATTTTTTTATAACTTTCGCTGGATTCATCTATGCGACATACAGGTTGGGATTCCCTGAAATAAACATCAAAACACTTTTTGGAATTCTTGCCGTATTCTCTTTTTTATCGCAGGTTCTTTCATACAACAACTATGCAACATTTGAGCTTGACCTGAAGGACAGAAAAAAGAAATTTGAAGAAAGGTTTAAAGGTGTTGATAAAAAGTTTCTTTTCTATATTTCATCGTTCTTTTTTTTATCAAATATTTTCTTTTCTCTCTTTATAAATCCATATTTCACAATCTATTTCATTTTTCTTATGCTTGGCTGGATTCTCTATACACATCCACTCGTTATGTTTAAAAAGGGAGTTTTTTTCCCTTTTCTTCTTGATCTTCTGACGATGCCTTTCCTTGCAATATTTGGTTCATATATTTTGGGTTACTATTCTTTTGATCTTATCTTCTTTTCCCTGTTCTTTGGACTGATAGAAATAGCGGGACATATAAACCATTACAATGTTGATTATCAATCAGATAAAGAAAACAATGTCATCACTATCGCACACAGATTGGGTATCAAAGGATCGTTTATACTTTCTACTTCAATATTTTTTATCTCCTGTCTATATTTTTTAACGATATCATTTTTCAAAATAATTCCTATTTATACCGGAATTGCCTTTTTACCTGGAATGTTTCTACAACTCTATTATTTTATAAAAGTTTTAAAATCGAATATCGATTTTAATTTCCCGAGAAATTTTAGAAGATTCTATCGATTGTTATATTTGCTTGAATCTATCTATGTTGCCTTAACTTTATTGTTATTTTGATGGATAAAAAAGTTTTTATAAAGATTATAAAAATTCTCTTAAAGGAAACAAAGAAATATGGAAAACCCGTTGTAGGTAAACTTTTTGAAAAAAGTACTCCCTATAAAATCTTGATATCAACTCTGATCTCGCTTAGAACCAAAGATAAGATTACAGAAGAGGTATCTTTAAAACTTTTCAAAGTAGCAGATACTCCTTATAAAATGGTGAAACTTGAAAACAGCGAGATAGAAAAACTGATAAAAAAAGCGGGATTCTATAGAAATAAAGCAAAAGTGATAAAAAATGTTTCTCAAACGATAATTGAAAAATATGGTGGAAAGGTGCCTGATGAGATGGAACAACTTTTGAAATTAAAGGGTGTCGGACGAAAAACTGCAAATCTTGTTTTATCGTTAGGTTACGGAAAAAAAGGTATATGTGTTGATACCCATGTTCACAGGATTTCAAACAGATTTGGAATAATAAAAACAAAAAGCCCTTATGAAACTGAAATCGAACTGATGAAAGTTTTACCTAAAAAATACTGGATAGTTTACAACGAATTACTTGTTTTATGGGGGCAGAATGTTTGTAAACCTGTAAAACCAAAATGTGGTCTGTGTGTTTTAAATAAACTCTGTGAAAAAATCGGTGTTTAGATAGTTGATAATCTCTGAATTTATGATATAATTTAACACTATGAATGAGCCATTACATATATCTTTTATTTTAAAAAAAATAATGAGTGATGTTGAGAAAAAGTTAGGTGAAAACTGTCTTGTTGAGGATATAAACTGGGAAGAAATTGTTGGAAAAGAACTTGCAAAAGGTTCAAAACTTGTTGGTAAAAAAGGGAAAAAACTTATAGTTAAAGTGGTAGATAGTTGTTATATGTTTGAGTTGAACAGGATGAAAAATATTATCATCGAAAAAGTTAATTTGAAAAGTAAGTTTCAGGTTAACGATATAAAAATAATTGTAAGTATGGAGGAATTTTGATGCAAAAAGATGGAGAACTTTTTGATATTGAAAACCATGAAAAGAAAAATGGAAATGGAGATTATACCGCTGAGTCGATACAGGTTTTAAAAGGCCTTGAGGCGGTTAGAAAAAGACCCGCTATGTATATAGGAGACACGACCACAAGGGGTCTCCATCATCTTGTTTTTGAAGTTGTTGATAATTCGATAGATGAAGCACTCGCTGGATTCTGTGATAAAATAAAAGTGACAATCAATGAGGATGGTTCGTGTTCTGTTGAGGATAACGGAAGAGGAATACCTGTTGATATACATCCTGAACAGGGTAAATCAGCACTTGAAGTTGTTATGACAGTTTTACATGCGGGAGGAAAATTTGATCGAAAATCGTACAGAATCTCTGGTGGTTTACACGGTGTTGGTGTTTCTGTTGTTAACGCTTTATCTGAATGGCTTGAAGTTTTCGTTCAAAAGGATGGAAATGTATATTATCAAAAATATGAAAGAGGGGTTCCGGTTGAAGATGTTAAAGTGATAGGAAAAACGAAAAAAACTGGAACGACTGTAACCTTTTTACCTGATAAAGAGATTTTTGAAGTCACGAAATTTTCCTATGACATATTGTCTGAAAGATTGAGAGAGATCGCCTTTTTAAACAGGGGACTTGAGGTTGAAATTGAGGATAAAAGAGAGAAGAAGATTGAAAAAAAACATACCTTCAAATTTAAAGGTGGAATAAAAGAGTTTGTGGAGTTTTTGAACGAAAATAAAAACGCTTTACATAAAACTATATATATGAGTAATCAGAAGGATGGAATAGAGGTTGAGGTCGCTTTACAGTATAACGATTCCTATATTGAGAATCTTTATTCGTATGCAAACAATATCAACACAAGAGAAGGTGGAACACATCTTATAGGTTTTAAATCAGCACTCACAAGAGTTATAAACGATTATGCGAAAAAAGCGAACGCTTTAAAAAATATCGACTCAATAAGTGGCGATGATTGTCGAGAAGGGTTAACAGCAGTGATCTCGGTGAAGATCCCAAATCCTCAGTTTGAAGGTCAGACGAAAACAAAACTTGGGAATTCTGAAGTTAAAGGTCTTGTTGAATCTCTGATTTCTGAGAAACTACAAACATTTTTTGAAGAGAATCCATCGGTTGCAAACAAGATAATAGACAAAGTTGTTCTTGCTGCAAGAGCAAGGATAGCAGCAAGAAAAGCAAGGGAGCTGACAAGAAGAAAGAGTGCACTAGATTCTTCATCTTTACCTGGTAAACTTGCAGATTGTTCGATAAACGATCCAAAGATCGCAGAACTTTATCTAGTTGAGGGAGATTCAGCAGGTGGAAGTGCGAAACAGGGAAGAGATAGAACATATCAGGCGATTCTTCCATTGAGAGGAAAAATATTGAATGTTGAAAAAGCACGACTCGATAATATTCTTTCAGATGAAACAATAAAAACAATAATTCAGGCGATTGGAACGGGCATTGGAGATGAGGAGTTTGATATTTCAAGGTTAAGGTATGGAAAGATAATCATAATGACTGATGCTGATGTTGATGGATCACATATAAAAACACTACTTTTAACTTTTTTCTATAGATATATGCCAAAACTCATTGAAAATGGAAATATCTTTATCGCACAACCACCTCTTTATAAAGTAACATCCGGTAAAAGTAATCCTCTTTACGCTTACTCTGATGATGAACTTCAAAACATTTTGAAAACTCTTGATAAGGATAAAGTTAATATTCAAAGATACAAAGGTCTTGGAGAGATGAACCCTGAACAATTATGGGAAACGACTATGGATCCAGAGAGGAGAATGTTAAAACTTGTAACACTTGAAGATGCAGTTGAGGCAGATAGAATATTTACAATCCTTATGGGTTCTGAGGTTGAACCGAGAAAGAAATTTATAGAAGAGAATGCAAGATTTGCTGAAAACATAGATTTTTGAATATTGACAAAATTTTATTTCTATGATATTATAACATCCCTTAAACGGGGGCGTAGTTCAGTTGGTTAGAACGCTTGCCTGTCACGCAAGAGGTCGCGAGTTCGAGTCTCGTCGCTCCCGTTTTTTAAAAATTTTTTAAATCGCTTCATCAACAGCAACAAGACCATATCCTTGGTCCCTATCACTCTTAACCTCACATTCAAAAACTTTTATCACCCTTAAAAGGTAATATGCAAGTGTAATCAAAGCAGAATGAGAAATTTTTTTGATTCTTATTTCAGAAGAGTCATCAAAATTGTTGTATTTAACACTTATTTCAAGTTTATCTGAGATTCCCTGTAAAAAATTTTCTTTCTCATCAACTGGTTCGTGTGTTAAAACTCCCTCTATCGCTCTTAAAATTGTTTCTTTAAATGTATCTTTATAAAATTTATATTGACATGAGTTAAATCCAAATTTAATGTTTCCTCCATAGTTTATTTTCTTTTTCTTTACTTTTACCCTATGTTCCTTAAATACATCTTTTAAGTCAATAGTAACTGAAAAATTTTTATCATCTGAAAATTTTGAAACTTCTTTATTCATTTCTCCTCCTTTTAGTTTATTTTAAGAAAAAAGTATTTATAAGAAAATTGTTTAATTTTATTTTCTGAATGTTTCCTTGTAATGATAGAGAATATTTTAATATTTTTTTCTTTTATTTTAAAAATAAGGTCATATGAAGGATTAGATATTAAACCATCACTTATGATAAGTGCATTTTTGTAATTGTTATCAATTATATGCTTCAAAACAGCATTGATACTGGTCATATTGTTTGTTACAACAATTCCTTTTAAAAAGTCATCAAAATTAATTTTTTCAACCGTTGAACTGAACTGAAAAATTTCTATAAAATAAAAATTTTTTAACTGTGAAATCAGTTTAACAATAAATGGATAGGTTTTCAAAAATGAACCGGAAACATCGATATAAATTGAAAGGTCTTTTTTTATAAAATCTTCGTTGAAAATTTTATTTTCGTAGAGTAATTTTTCAACATTATAAAAATTGAAAAGTATATCTTTTCTTGAGATATGATCGATCACATTATAAAAAATATTCTGTTCGATTATTTTGGAAGCGAAATTTTCACCTTCTGATAACATACTGTTTATAAATTTCAAAAATTCATAGATGTTTTTATTTCCATCTCTCCAATCAGATTTTTCTAATCTCAGATTTATTATTTTATCAAGAGGTCTGTTTGAATAACCTTTTTTTTCATGGGAACCCAAAAAGATCGGATTATTATCTTCAAAAATTTCAAGAAAATCTTTTAAACTGTAAAATGCCTCAGTTTCTGAAATTTTTAAATCCCACATTTTTATGTATAGATCAAGAAGAAATTCAGCATTAAACTCATCTGTACCTTTTACCAATAACAATTTTTTTAAACTTTCCTTTTTTTTGTGAAAATCATAAAGTGATGGTGGATAAAGCAAAAAAGAGGGGAAACTTGATAAATTGTATAGTTTTTCAAATATTGTAAGATATTTTGTAAAAGGGAGATTTTTGATTAACAACGAGTTGATGGTTATATCAAGAACAATATTCACAACAACTCTTTCTTTTTCGGTAAGGTTTGTAGAAAAAATTTTATTGAGATCACCGAATTTTAAATGTGAGAGTTCATGGTGTAAGACAAATTCGATATCAAATAAATTTAAATTGTATTTTTCTATAAAATTCTTATTGACCACCAATAAAAAATTATTTTGATTTCTTTTTACACAGGCAGTTGGAGTTTCATTAGAAAATAGAAAGGTGATTTTACTTGAAAATTGCTCAAAGTTTTTATTTAAAATGTCAGAGAATATTTTTTTGATATTTTTGTTCGACATAAAACCTCTTTAAATCTTTTTTGGAAACTGTATGGCTTCTCCCAGACATATATATTTACTATTTTTCCCTAATTTTTCATAAAAGAGATTAAAAGAAGGATCTTTCTCTGAGTTAAAATAATATCCTGAATCTGAATGTATAAGGATCGAATACGCTTGTTCAACATCCGTTATTGGTTTTGTGTTATCGAGTTTTTCTTCAATATATTGTGGGAATGGATCAAAAAATACAAAATAAAAATTTTTTTCAAGTTTAGGTTTTATTATTTTTTTATTCTGATGTAATCTATTAAATTCTTCTTTTTCAGGAATTTTGACGATGTACTTAATTTTTATATTTATCATGTTAAAATAGTTTTCGATAAAATTTGGCTTTCCGAGAAAACCATATTTCTCAAATTCTTCCTGTATTTCTTCAGGAAGTTCAGTGGCATTGTTAACTGAAAAAAAATTCTTAAAGTTATAACAAAAGGTTTTTGTTGGTTTTTCATTTTTCTGTGGAGGAATTAGAAACAAAGTTCTGAACAATCTCAACCTCAAATCTTTATAATCCTTTTCAGTTAAACTATACGAAAATGTTATATTAAAATCTGAGTCGTCATAAAAATTGTAAGGGTCTATTGATTCCTTTTTTAAAAAAAAGATATCATCTTTGTAGTTCATAAAAAATTTTTTGTGTAACATTCCATGGTTTACTAGTTTGAATTTGTCCCTTGTAAAACGATAAGATTTTTTCATGTGATATGATTCGTTTTCGATCTGACTTAAAATTAATGATTTGTTTTCGATGGAGTAAATACTATTTTGTGATTTTAAAAAATTTTTTAAACCTGATATGGAAGAATAAGATAAAATTCCGTATTTTATGGATCCATCCGATAGGTTCAATTTAAAAGGTTTAAAGATTTCGTTTTTTTCTTCAAAAAGAAACTTTTCGAGATTATTGTAGCATTCAACAAAAGGGTACTCAACATTTATTCGCTCATAAAAACTTGTTTTATGTTCTTTAAAATCGAATAACAATTTGAATCCGTTAACGAGCATGGTTTACCTCCATAGATTTTAATGAAATATAATAAAGTTCAATAATATCGTTATCGTTTTGGAGATCAAGATTACTTAATATAGTAACAATAAAGTAATTGATTTTATACTTCTCTTTCTGGTTCAATACAATAAGTATTTTGAAAAAATTTTTTTGATTAGGAAATAAAAAAGGTTTTTGAACCATTTGAAACATTTCCACTATTTTCTCGTTACCATTGGTTAGCTCGTTTTCAACAAAATTTTCAAGGAAAAAAGAGATCTGATAAATTTCAAGAATTTTTTCAATATCTTTTTCGTTTTTTAACTCCTGATAATATTCAAGAAGTTTTAGAAAGAACTCCTCTTTTTCTTCATTTTGAAGGTTATTGTAATTAGAAGCAAACTCATTTAATGTAGAGAAGATATTTTTTTTGATGAAAAAGTAATATTTATTTTTTTTATCGATTAAAATATCTGTGCTCTTTTTAATGCAAATTTTTATTTTTTCTTTTTCTTTTTTATCAAACGAAGGGATTGTATATAAAGAGATCCAGCTCAAGATATTTTTAAACTGTTTATCTTTAAAATCGTTGTCATAAATAGATATTGCGCTATGAACATTTCTAAATATCATTCCAGCACGTCTTCCATCTATTTCAATATTTTCTTCTAATAGCAATTTGATTAAAATCTGAACAAAATTTATTGAGATGTCAAAATATTTTTTATTATAAAAATCATTTTTTATTTTGTTTATTATATTTTCTAAATTCTTTTTAAAATTTGAGCTTTTAAATTCTGGTCTGTTTCTTATAAATCCTCTGGCATCATCTGAATGTATGGTAGTTATAATTTTTTTTATGGTATTATCATCCATACATTTTAAATCGGGTATTTCTACGATCATCGAAAATCTTCCTAAAAGTGCTTTGTCGATTTCAAATGTACCAACATAATTTTGGGGATTCATAGCAGCGAAAATGTATTTTAGATTTTTAATTTCCAAACCCATGATTTTTTTTGATCTAATAATTTCAAGCCATTTACTTTGAGTTTGAAAATTTGCTCTTGAGATTTCATCGATAAGAATAAATTCTTTATCCCATATTGAAATCGGAGTACTTATATACTCAATTTTCCCCTCTCTGAGTGAATTTGGATTTGGAAATCCCAAAATATCTTCAAATAGGACTTTTGAAGCATCGTAACAATGATATTTTAAAGAAAGTGTTTCAGCAATTCTTTTACAGAGAATCGTTTTAGCGGTTCCATGTGTTCCAACGAAAAGTATTGGATCTTGTGTTGCTAAAGTAATTATTATTGGTAGTTCCAGATTCGTGTAACCAAAAATTCCAAGTTCTTCAAGAAAACCTGAAAAGTAGTCAGCCATCTTAACACACGTTTCCATTATAACCCCCCTTTTTGTTTCCGTTTTTGTTTAGAACTGCTGTTTGTAGTTTCTCCAACCGATAATATTATATCATAAAATACAAAAAAGTCAATATGAATATTAAAATATTCTAAAAGAATGTTTTATAATTTAATATATACCTAACTAATTTCGGTAAAAATAAACTTTATAGATTAAAATAGATACATTCAGTTTTTTATCTTTTATTTTATCTTAAAATGTGAAGGATGTACTGGTCTTTTATTTATTTCAATTTTTTTATTTTTATCAAAAATTCATTCAATCTTTTTTGAAATTCTTCTGTTGTTCCATTTAACCTTTTAGCAATTTCCTCTAATGCTTCATTGTAATCTTGAGGCAGATAAGAAAGATATTTGAATACATTAAAGTTGTAATCATTCTCTTTTATATCTTCATTCTTTTTTTGAACCATTGCGTACTCTATATCTTTTAATATATCAAGATTCTCATTCAAAATATTTTTTTCTTCACTTTTATTTTTCTGTGACAACTTAGTAACCACTCTTTCAAGATCAACAAATGTTACCTTTCTGTTTTTCTCTCTGTTTTTATCAACAAGAACTATAACGGGATCATACCCGACAGGCGATTTTAAAAACCCATATATCGATATAACCTCATCAAGATAATTGTTTTCAACTAAAAATTTTCTCACTTCCTTTTTACTTCCAGAAACGGTTAGAAAATTGTAGTTGGTGAGCAGAATAAGAACCCCTTTTTCATTTAAACTATCAAGAAGAAAAGAATATATTATATTTTTTGAATCTAAGTAGAGTTTTAAATCCGTTTCAATTTTTTCTTTTAACTTTCGATATTGTTCTTCATCTATATCATATTTTTCATCAATCATATCAACAAAAACAAGGTCATATTTTTTTAAATCTTCTTTTTCATCTTTAAAAAAATCAACAAACCATGGTTCTTTCTTTGCTCTGATTTCAACATTGTAAATTCCATTCAAAAAAAGTTTCAACATTGTCAAAGCAGGTGCTTCCCCCCAAAATTCGTTGCAGTAAATTTTTAAAGTACTTTTTTGGGTAGCAACTTTTAGTATTATATCAAAATAGAACTCACTTCTTTTAAAATAGGGGATGTAAAAAGATAGATCTTCTTTGTTTTTTATTTTTTGTTCGATATATCTATTTAAATAATTCAATACTTCATTAGTATTTTCTCTATATTTTAATCCATTTATTCTATAGTAAAAATGCTGTTGATGGGTGATTATCTCTTTAACAAATAAGTTAAATGTATTTTTTTGATTTAAAAATGAATCTTTGTTTAACTCCTCAATGAAATCGATTAAAATTTTTTCTCTTGATTTTAATGAAAATCTTTTGTCAAAAGGAACTCTTCGATGTTTTTGCTCAGAAAAATTTTCGAGAAAGGAAAAAACTGATAAATTTTCATTATTTTTAGCTAAATTTTCGAAAATCTTATCAATAAATATTCCTACGTCTTCTTTTATCTCAGAAAGGTTTTTCCATGAAAGCCCCTCATCTAAAATGATAAATTTTTTGATATTTTCTTCATTCAAGTAAATATATTTTATGAATAAGAGTTTTAAAAAATCTGAACCTAAATTCCCCAAAAACGAAAATCTTGATTTATTAACCTTACTAAGTATTTTTCTATATTTTTTAAGGCATTCTATTTTCAATTTTTGATTATCAAAACTTTTATTTTTCATCTTTATTTAAAATTTTCATAATATAATATGACATTTTATCAAGATCAGCTGATATATTTTTTGCTATGCTTTTAATTATTTTATAGTCGTTCAACAATCCAGATAAACTGACTAACTCCTTAGGTTTTAAGATTGGTACTTTGAGTTCTTCAACACTTTCCTTAGTTAATCTGATAGAATTTTTTGAAGAAAAAGATAATTTCATCAATTCATAAAAACCCTTTTCACTTCTTAAATAAAATTCGAAAATTTCGGGAGTGATAAATTCATCAAGCAAACTGACAGCGATCATATTTGATGTTATGATGTAACCTGCCCGTTCTTCATCGACTATTGCAACTTTTAAAGCTGTACCGCGGGAGTTAAAAATCACGTCTTTTTCCTTTACAGTATACTTTAATATCTCTCTTTGGGAAACGATTTTTAATCTTTTAAAATCCCCTACAAAGAATCCATCCTCTGTTATGTTGGAAATATTTATAATGGGGATATAAAGTGTAATCTTTTTTTCTGAATCGTTTTGTGCAATCTCGGTTTTATCAAGATAATTTTTTACATTTAGTCCAACATATATTTCTTTAGCAACCTCTTTTAACTTCCTATAGATCATAATCCCTTTTGATTTTATTTTTTAAATAATATTTTAATATTCAAATTGTGTCAATAATTATTTATATAAAAAATGAAAACTTTTAAGTATTTTTTATTTTTCTAAATTTAACTTGAATAAAATTTCTATGTTTGTATAATGTAAAATTATGAAGAAAAAAGTTATTATTGTTGGAATAGATGGTGGGACATTCACTCTGATAGATAGATTTATAGAAGAGGGTAAACTGCCATTTTTTAAGTTTTTGAAGGAAAACTCGATATACTCTTATATGGATTCTGTTGAGCAGGATACAAGGGTTCCAATCTCACCAACAATATGGACATCGCTAGCAACTGGAAAAAAAGCAGAAAAACATAAAATTTTATCATTTTTTAATCTACAGCAGGATATAGTTTCAGCAAGATGGTTTGAAATCTTGAACCATTATGGATACTCTGTTGGAACTTTTGGATGGGAGTTGACCTGGCCACCTGAAAATTATGGTGGGTTCACTATACCATGCTCGATGGCTAGGGATAACAGGACTTTCCCTTCATATCTTTCTCCGATAATGGAACTCAGAGGAAAGAAAAAAGGAAATCTTTTAAAAAATATATTCTTGTTTTTTAAGTTAAAAAAAATCGGAGTGGATTTTTTAACATTGACACAACTTTCATCTAATATGTTGGTTGAAAAATTTTACGATAAAAAATTAAAACTTTTTAAAAGATTAATTTTTTTGAACAGGATAAATCTATCACTTTTTTTGAATCTTGTAAAAAATTTTAAAACCGATGTATCGTTTTTCTTCATTCCTTTGTCAGATTCTGCAGCACACTATTTCTGGAAATATTCGGACAGAGAAAATTTCCCCGAAGTTTCTGATGAAGAAAGAAAAAAATATGGAGATTTTCTTTTAAAGGCATACATAGAGATAGACAACAGTTTACGAACAATATATGAAAACAATAAAAATTCATCTCTTTTCATAATCTCGGATCACGGAATGAAACCTATAAGAGAGGGGAGTTTTAAAACATTGTCTCTAAAACAGAAAAGTTTTCTTGAAAAAACAAATATTCTTGGAAAAGTTGAAATCTATTTTGTCGGGTTAAACTCTGTTATCGTTGTAAAAGAGAATAGTGGATTGGATCCAGAAAATCTTATCGGTTTCTTTAAAAACATAATAATTAAACCCTCAGGAGAAAGATTTTTTGAAGTTGTTGAAAAAGATGAGAGTGGAAGAATTTTTTTAAAGGTTACTCAGTTTGACAAAGGTAAGTTTAAAGAGGAGGATCTTTCAAACCTTAAAGTTCTTATTGGAACGGATTATTTTGATTTTCTTTCCCTTGTTGATGTTAACGATATTGAAAGATCTGCTGATCATGACAAGACAGGGATTTTTATGATTTATGATAAAGGTCTGAAATTTAAGGGGAATATTGGAAACTCAACAATATACGATTTTCTTCCATCACTTCTTTCTTTTTTAAACCTGCCATTGGCAAAAGATTTTGATGGAAAACCTCTCTATAAATTCTCTGAAACAACAATGATAGATTCTTACGATTTTCTGGTAAAAAGGAAAAAAGAGGAAGTAAAAGTTGATGATGAATTTGTAAAAGAGGAATTGAGAAGATTAGGTTATCTGAAAGATAGGGAGTAAAGATGAAAAATTTTCAAGCAGTTATTCTTGCAGCAGGAACAGGCGAAAGGTTGAAGCCAGATACGGAAAAAAAACCAAAGACGATGTTAAGAGTCGGAAGAACAACTTTCATAGGCCTTATTATAGAAAATATTTATAAAAATGGATTAAAAGATATTTTGATCGTTGGAGGTCACCAATTTTCTGTTTTAAAAAGTTATGTTTTAAGTTTAAGAAAAAAGTTTAAAGATATAAATTTTACTTTTGTTGAAAACAAAAAATATAAAGAATATAACAACTGTTATACACTTTTTACAGCATTACCACATATAACAAAAGATTTTATAATTTTTAACAGTGATATTATTTTTGATGGTGAAATTCTCAAAAAAGTTCTAACTCACTATGAAAACTGTATTGTTGTAGACAATGTTAAAACTCTCGGAGAGGAGGAGATGAAGGTTCTGTTAAAAGATGGATATGTTTCCTCTCTGTCCAAAAAAAATAGAATAGAGGACTCTGTTGGTGAGTATATCGGTATAACGATGGTGAAATTTGACTCAATAAAAGCTATGATGAAACATTATGATTCATTTGATTTTTCAGCGAAAGGTAAATACTATGAAGATCTTCTCGTTGACATATCAAAAGAAGGAGTTTTTTTCAAACCAGTTTACACTGATGGACTTTTATGGACTGAGGTCGATACTTTTGAGGATCTTTCATACGCAAGAGAAGTTATATATAAAAATTTGCTAAAAAATAAAAAATGAAGAACATAATTTTAATAGTGATAGATGGAGCAAGGTACGATTTTGTAAAAGAAGATTTTATGTATCAGGAACTGTTTTCAAAATCGATCTGGTACAACAGGTTCTATACAGCATCACCATATACAATCGGTTCAATGCATACGATTTTTACGGGGCTTTATCCGAAAAATAATGGTGTTAATGGATATTTCAGACCTAACGATCTAAAACAGAATGTTAAGATAATACCACAGTATTTGAAAGAAAATGGTTATTCAACTTTTGCGAACATTCCAAGTCCAGTTGTTATGGCTAATAGAGGTTTTGATGTTTATACTCTACACGATGAATACAATCAGGATGTTGAAAAAAAACATATAGAGTTTGTCCAAGAAAACGCTGAGAAAATGAAAGAATATAAACCATTTTTTCTATATCTACACTATTCAAAAATACATACATCACTTGTTAACAATGTTTTAAATGTTTATAATGATAGATCCGAAGAATATTTCAACAATCTTGAAAAAAATAGAGAAAGATACAAAAATGATATAAGAATTTCTGGAGAGTATTTAAAAAAAATCCTTTCTCTGTTAAAAGAAAAAAAATTGAATGAAAATAGCAATATTTGGATTCTTTCAGATCATGGTGCATCAACAGGTGAGATTTTTGGTGAAAGGGCTTATGGAGTTTTTCTTTACAATTATACCTTACATAATTTTGTAATAAAATATGGAGAAAACAAAAAGGAAGAAGAAAACTCTCTCCATTCAACTGTAGATTTTCTACCCTTACTCCTCGATTCTGTTGGAATAAAAGTTCCAGAAAATATTGATGGAAAATTAAAAAGGGAGTTTGTTGAAAAAGGTTTTTTTAAAGAGAGGAAAAAAGTTTTTGAAATCTATTTTGAAACTGGTGGTGTTGATGGACCTTTCCCTTCACCTGAAAAACATAACATATTTGGTGTTTTTGATGGAGAAAGGAAATTGGTTCATATAAAAACAATCGATAAATTTCAACAATTCATAGTCAAGGATGAAAGGGATATCGAACAAAAAAATATAGATAAAGATCTGAAAATAAAACTTATAGAGTATGAGAAAGGATAAAAAAGTCCTTTTGATCTCCCATCTCTGGCCAGATTCACCCCAACGGTTAACACCTTCAACAGGGATATATATTTATGAACAAGTAGAAGAACTGAAGAAAGTATGCGATTTAAAAGTTTTTGTTCCAGTTAGAATAAACCCTTCAATAAAAGAAATATTTTTGATTTTTTTTACCAGTAAAAGGGAAAAAATATTAGAAAAGTTCAAAATAAAACAAGATAAAAATGATTTTAAATTTTTAAAATATCCAAAAGTATTTTCTAAACATTTTGACTCCTTTTTAATTTCTTTTCTACTTTATTTAAAAACAAAAGACGAGCGATTTGATATTATCCATTCCCATACACTTTTCCCAGATGGATTTTCCGGGTATATCCTTTCAAGGTTAAAAAAAATCCCTTTTGTTGTCACTATACATGGGTCTGATCTCATGTTTATAAACAGAAGACCGTTTGATAAGTTCCTGGTAAACTATTATCTTAAAAAATCAAAAAAGGTTATAGTTGTTAGTGAAAAAATGCAAAGGATTCTTAAAAATGATTTTAAAATCGAAAACTCAATTGTTATCAGAAACGGCATAAAAGAGATATTCGAATCTACAGATGAGTCAAAAAATCTTCTTTTTGTTGGGAGGTTAACAGAGGTAAAAGATCCTCTATTGTTGATAGATATTTTTAATGAGTTTTTAAAAATAAGAAAAGATTTTAAATTGATAATCGTTGGAGATGGGCCATTGAAGGAGCAGGTTTTAAAAAGAATCGATGAATATAAAATAAACGATTATGTTGGTTTTCAGGGT
Organism: Caldifarciminota bacterium; assembly: GCA_037481815.1. Classification (GTDB taxonomy): domain Bacteria; phylum Hydrothermota; class 32-111; order 32-111; family 32-111; genus 32-111. The sequence goes on along the minus strand of JBBFKX010000001.1, from coordinate 717,968 downwards.
TTTGTTGAAAGAATTAGAATGAAAGATATATATAGAAAAGCATTTTTGACCTTGATAACAAGTAGATCAGAAGGGTTCCCGACGATACTTTTTGAGTCGTTTTCTTCTGGTGTTCCTGTTGTTTCATTTGATGTCGGTGGTGTAAGAGAAGTTGTTAAGGATTATAAAACAGGTTTTATCGTTGAAAAAAGGGATAAGCAAGAATTTGTAAAAAAACTTGTTGAAGCGGTTGAATACAGATGGGATAGGGAATACTTGAGAAATTTTTCTTCGAATTTTACCTGGGAAAAAATTTCAAAAGAGATTCTTGAAAAAGTTTATAAATAAAAAAGGGGGCTTAAAAAGCCCCCTTTTATTTTAATTTGGTTACTTTAAAACTGTAACCTTGATATTATCTTTCTTTGTTCCCTGAGTTAGAACAACATAGTAGATACCTGCTGAAAGTTTCTTTTCATCAACTTTTGCTGTGTATCTACCTGGAGTCATAACTCCGTTTGCAAGTGTGGCAACAACCTGACCTGTAACTGAGTACACTTTCAAAGTAACATAGTCCTCTCTATCGATTGAGTAGTTTATATTGAAACTACCTTTGACTGGATTCTTGTCAAGTTGATAGAGTTTGAACACATAAGGATTGAAGAATTTAATTGAGGCCTGTCCATATGTTACCTTTTCACCACCGAGTTTTACAAGGTCAAGTTTGTATGTGTAGGTTCCGTTTTCAGAGATCTTGTTATCAACAAATTTTGTTGATTTGAAATCAACAGAACCAACAACCTCAAACTGCCCATTATCTTTCGCTCTTGAAACTTCCCATGCTGAACCACTGTTTATACCTTCTTTCTCCCATTCAAGGTAAACATCTGTACCTTTTTGTGTTGCAACAAGTGAAACAGTGTTGAGTGCTGTTGTTGTGTTGTTAACAACATAAACCTCATCAGATGTGTTGAATGAGTAACCCTGATAGTTAACCGCTCTGACTTTGAAGTAATGGAGACCTTTTGTGTTTGGTATGACAAATTTTGCGGTTGTGTCTGTTGTTGTTAACACAGAATCTTTTGAAGTAGCATAGAAGTTTGCATCCTGTGATCTGTAGACAATGTATTTTGTAACAAAGTCATTCAATGGGTTCTTCTTCCAAACAAGCGTCACACTATCTTTAGCATCGTTGAATGTGCAAGCAGAAGTAACAAGATCAACCTGCTGTGGGAGAACAAGTGCGGTTACATCTATTTTTGTAACTTCTGAGTTGTCCATATTCATAGTCCACATATAATATTTGTTTCCAAAAGCATAAGGAACAGCAGGTGTAACTCCGTCAGAAGAAACTGCCTGTAATGCAATATCATAAGCAGGATAACTTCCAACAACTGAAGGACAGGAGATTGTGTTGATTGTCTTGAATTCAAGGTTTGAAGGAACTGAAGGATTGTTTATTGGATATTTTCTAAATATCAAATTCTCAAATATGTTGACTGACCAGAGACATGTTCCATCCCATTCAATACCTCTACCGTTGTTCCACTTTCCACCATAACTTGTTCCATCAAGAAGTGCTGCTCTATCCCATATTGTCGATAAAGTTCCAAGTGTCTTTCTAACTCCATAGATTGATTCTTCAAATGTTCCATATGTCTGCCAGTAACCGTAGAGTGAGTCGTTGTTATCAAATGTTATTCCTCTGACTCTTTTCATTACTGTTCCAGCATAATCAGAGTTTGGCCATCTTAATCTTCCAACATTAACAGGTGAACCTGATGAAATGTCATAGCAGTATGCTGAGTCACCAGAAGAATACCAGATTCTTCCCTGTGCATCATGATCCATACACATAAGGTAGTTTGCACCAGCATACACGAATGAATCTTTTATAACTGTTCCCCATGTTGAAAGATCAAGTATAAACATCTTTTTAGCACCTGTGCCCATAAAGTTTCCAAGTCCAGTTCCAGCAGCCATAAATAGCCAGTCGTTAATGTCTGGGAAGTACATAAGATCAATTCCTGCAGCATCAGTCAGAGAACTCGATACAGAGGTTCTTAATGTTGTTGTATAAACAAGAGGTGTTGAATTAAGTTTTATACCAAACTCTGCTTCGTTTGAACCGTTTGAAGATGTAAAGTAAAGTGTGAAGAAGAGTATTGTATCTGTTGGACAACCTGGTTTTACTTTGATTCTGAATACATCACCAGTGTTTGAAACTGTTGCAAGTGAGTTGATCGTTCCATAGTTTGCAGTTGAATCAAGAACAGTTACAAGACCATATTTATGTCTTAACTTAGCAGCAACACTCGATGCGTTTCCACCAACATTTTTCACTGCAATCACAAGATCAACAACTTCATCTGGATCAACAGTACCATTGTTATTTGAATAATTTGTTAAAGTATCATAAACTGTATGTGATTTATAAGCAAATGATGCTGTGGCTGGAACTGTTGCGTTATCGATTGTAAACCACATCGTATCGCCAGGTGCTGAAATTGATATTATGTATGGGCCAAAGTTAGTTGTTGACCCGTTAACATTTGCACCTGCTTTTGTGAGGTTTGTGAATTCATAATCATCACCAGCAAAATATGGTGCCTGACCTGCATCTCTATAGATTGTATCATTTGGATAAGTTACATGTAATTGTGGATCAAAGCCCCTCTGTTCTACCCAGTATGTATAATAGTCAGGACCATCATTATAATATGTTCCCTTTTCTGACTGGTCATAATGAACGATAATCAAACCATGCTCAGGTAAGCATGATTCAAAGAATCCTTTATTACATCTATTTTCAATAAAGAAATATTCTCCTGCTGTTGTCATTGCAGCGTTTCTTGCCATGATGAATCTTGGACCACCTTTTGAAGAATCAGCAGCAAGACCAACCACAAAATATCTTCCATTTGTTGTTATCAACTGATCCCAATCATCAGGCATAAATCCTGCCGTTGTATCACCACTTTCAGGATAACCTCTGAATGAGTACTGAAGCATTGCACCTGGATGTGGTGGCCTTGAGCCTGATTGTATTCCATCACCTGTCCATGATCCTCCATCCATCAAACTCCATACATCTGCTGGTTCACCTTCATAACCATAATCATAAAGATCAGGTGCACTGAAAGCATGGAATGACTCATGAGCATGAACACCTATACCCATCGTGTATGATCTGACAAATTGTGTATCAAGAAGTTGTGTTAAAGTCCATGTATTTGCTAAAGAATCGGTTAACTCTCCAGCGTTGGTCGGGTTTCTAACTGTTGCACCAGTAGTTGTTGAAACAGTTGTTGTATATTTTGTTGCCCACATGTCTTTTAAAGATCCTGTTGCTGACTGTTCACCACCAGCACGAACAACAATCCAGTGATCAACATAACCATCGCCATCACCATCGTAGTCAGAATATGCATTCTGATCTGCTCTGTGTGGTGTTGTTTTCATCCTTCCTGAACTTCTGTAAATAATGTCTTGCATGTATGTCAACTCTGCACCATCGCCGTATGCTCCATAAGTTTTACCTGATGAAACTGGTCCCTGAACATGGCATGCAGTATCGATAAGCCATCTTCCAAAAGAGATCTCTTTAAAAAATGTTTTAAAGGAACCTGGAGAGTTTGAAAAGAATACTGAATCCCAGTATAACGAATCATGTGCGGTTCCACCATATCTTCCTGAAGTAAAACCAGACCTTAATGTCCAGGAGTTGATATCCCATCTTGTTGCTGGTTTTACTGTACCTAAAAATGATGAATCATCAAAGCATCCAAGTATGACCAAAAATTTTCTGTCTGTGTAACCCGCTTTTGTTGCTGCCTCATCGTTGATATTGAAAAGTTTTGTCCAGTTTATCATTTTGAACTCGTTTCCTGGAAGAGCAGCAACCTTATCCGGGTCAGGTCTTAAACCTTTTGGAAATGGTGGATTATCCTTTCCAACTATGAAAAGCGAAGGAACCAAAATTCCATCAACTTTGTTGGCATAAGTCCACCATCCCTCACTGTTTCTGATGATAGCATACCTATCCTCAGTTTCAGCAAAATGGAAATGCTCATCTCCCTTTAATTGAGCAATAAACTTTGTTCCATCCGGTTGCTCAAAGACCCTGAAACCAGGTCTTGCTGGAACAGCAAAAACTGCTACAGCCACAAAGAGAAGGAGCAATGTAAATGTGAAAAGTTTTTTCATTTAACCTCCTATCATTTTCTCAAAATTTGAGAGATGTAAAAGCAAAAAATATACCACAATTAAACCATTATATTTTCAATAGTTAATATACATTAAGGAATATAGTCGCGAAAAAAATTGCACAATTTATCTTCGTTATAGGTATAAATTATTGATTAATTATAATTTATAAATAAAAAGAAGCGGAAACAGTTTTACTTTAAGTGCAAAAATTTCACTTTTAGTGTTGACACACTTAAGAAAAATTATTATCATTAAGAGAGCAAAGAAGGAGCAAGATGATGAAAAAATATAATGTTATTATCGTAGGTGGTGGTTCTGGTGGTTATTATGCTGCTGAAAGAATAAAAGAGTTTGATAGTTCAAAAAGTGTTTTGATAATAGAAAAGGATAAAATTGGTGGAGTGTGTCTTAACTATGGATGTATTCCAACAAAAACTTTTATCTCAACAGCAGAGATGATAGAAAGTTTAAATGTGTCAGAAAAGTTTGGTATAAAGACCTCATTTTCATTTGATTTTTCAAAAATATTTGAGAGAAAAGAGAGGATTGTAAAAATTCTTCAAACAGGTCTTTATAAAAAACTTTTAAACCTTGGGATAGATATAGTTTTTTCTACAGCACATCTGAAAGATAACAATATTGTTGAAACTGAAAATGGTGAAAAGTTTGAGTTTGATGATCTGATAATAGCAACAGGAAGTAAAGATATTTCTTTACCATTTGTTGATTTTGATGGTGAAACTATTTTGAATTCAAGGGATGCTCTCTCTTTAAAAGAGATTCCCAAAAAACTTGTTATAATAGGTGGTGGTGTTATAGGTTGTGAGTTTGCAACATATTTTTCTTTTTTTGGAAGTGAAGTTTCAGTTGTTGAAATGTTTGATACACCGCTTCCCTCAACGGAGAATAGTTTTATTAAAGATAGTTCAAAAAAAATTTTGCAGAAAACTGGAATAAAATTTTTAGGGTCAAGTAAAGTTGTTTCAGTTGATAAAGAAAATAAAAAGGTAATTCTTTCTTCAGGAGAGAGTTTAAATTTTGATAAACTCATTGTCGCTATCGGAAGAAAGCCAGTTGTTGGTGTTGAGATTGAAAATTATGATATTAAAACCGATACAAAAGGTTTTATAATAACTGATAGATACAAGAAAACTGATGCTGAAAACATATATGCAACAGGTGATGTGACAGAAGGACCAATGCTTGCTCACAAAGGTTATTATGATGGTTTGATAGCAGCAAAAAATATTTGTGGTATCAAAAGTGAAAGAATCGATTATTGTTTTATCCCATACTCTGTTTTTACGGTTCCGCCGATTTCACATTCTGGTAAAAGCGAAGATCAATTGAAGTGTGAGGGAATAGAGTATAATGTTCTAAAATCGAGTTATGCGGAAAATGGAAGAGCTGCTGCATACGAATCAAGAACAGGTGAATTAAGAGTTTATCTTTCAAAAGATGATAAAATTTTAGGTGTTGACATTGTTGGAAAAGATAGTGATGTTATAATCCATCAACTTTTACCGTTTGTTCAAAATAATCTTGATTACAAGATTTTAAAAGAAACAGTTTTTATACATCCAACACTTTCAGAAATAGTTTCAGAACTCAAGTGATATTGACTTATATTTTTTGTCGGTTATACTTTTGCTATGAATTTTTTTAAAAGAGATAAGAAAGAGAAAAGAGTCAAAACAAAAGAGGAAAAAATCATTGATTGGATAGATGCGATACTTTTTGCTGTTGTTGCAACATTTCTTTTGAAATCGTTTTTTATCCAGTCGTACATGGTGTTTTCAGGTTCAATGTTGAACACACTTCAAATAAACGACTTCCTTTTTGTTAACAGATTGAAATATTCAACGAATGTTCCAATAACTTCTGAGGAGATAATTAGGTATAGAAATCCCAAGAGAGGTGATATAGTAGTTTTCAAATTCCCTTACGATGGAAGACCTTTTGTAAAAAGATGTGTTGGACTTCCAGGGGATACGATAGAGATAAGAAATAAAATTTTGTATATCAATGGAAAAACTTACAACGAACCATTCGTTCAACATATAGATTCTATGGTTTATCCACATATAAACGATTTTTATAAAGGTTATCTTTCTCCCACAGAGTATCAAAAGTTATGGGAAAAAGGTGAGTTTTATATGAACAGATATTTTTCAATTCTCCCAAGAGACAATTTTGGTCCTGTTGTTGTGCCTCCAGATCATTACTTTATGTTAGGAGATAACCGTGATAATTCTGATGATTCAAGGTTCTGGGGACCCTTACATAGAAAGTATATTGTTGGAACACCATTCCTTTACTATTTTTCTATAGATAAAACACAACCTGTCTGGAAAATCTGGAAATTTATAAGATTTAACAGAATATTGAGGCCTGTGAAATTTCAAACTTTTGAATATAAATGATTGGTAGCGGGGGCAGGATTCGAACCTGCAACCTTTGGGTTATGAGCCCAACGAGCTACCACTGCTCTACCCCGCGATTTTAAATGTTAATTATATTGTCGAGAAAAAATTTGTCAAGAGATTTTTGAAAATGGTATTGACTTATTTTTTTATTCTATTATATTAAAAAAAACACTAAAAAAGGAGTTTAGGATGAAAGTGAAAGTTGATCAGGAAAAATGTATAGGTTGTGGTGTTTGTATCAATACCTGTCCAGATGTTTTTGAACTTAACGATGATTCAAAAGCACAGGTTAAAGATGATGCTGATTTTGACTCCTGCGACCTTGATGAGGCAATAGATAATTGTCCAACAGAGGCTATTGTTGAGGAATAAAATAAAGCCGGTTTTAACCGGCTTTTTTTTTCTTGTGTCCTCCCTTTTTCTAACAGCAGACGATTCTTATATTGACTCAATAATAAACAAAAACAGTTTTTATAATTATGAATTTTTTTTCATAAAAAATTTGAAACTATTTTCCGGAGAAATCATTGGCAACATAAATGGTAAAGTTATATTAACAGAAGATTCAACAAAACTTTTTCTTGTTGATAAAAACAAGTCGTTTGTCATAGGTTACAACGGAAAAGGTGTTTTTGAGGAAAAGGATGGGAGAAAAATATATGAAAAAAATAATTCGCTTCTTGAAGATCTTGAAATAATAACAACCTTGAACCCAATAACAAAACTTAAGAACACAAAGTATACATTGAAAAATAACTGCTTTGATTTTTCTTTGAAAAATGGTAAAGTGGATAATGTTAAAATTTTTTTTGATAAAAATTTTCTATACGATTCAATATTTTTCATAAAAGGAACAGATACAATCATGTCAACCTTTTACAGATACGATGACAATTTTTTCCCAGTCGAGATAACAACTTATGATAAATTGAAAGGAATTGTGGAAAATATAAAAAATTACAGGATAAAAACTATTGATTTTTTGAAATAATTTTATAAACTTATAAATAAAAGGAGGTTTTAATGAAACTCAATCTTTTTATCGTTTTAGTTTTGATTCTTGTTTCAGTTTTTGTATTCGCATCATTCACATTCACATTCAACATTTCCCAGTGTTGCTGTTATACATACAGTAATGGTAGCAATGTGAAAACGGTTTCCGTTTCACCATATTCAACAGGGATGAATTTTATTCTGAATGAGTAAAAGGATATTCACATATCTTTTTAGTCTTTTCATTTTTACATCAACACACGCAACAAGTTTGGCGTGTGTTGATATCATTGATTCGATATTTTTGAATACAAAAAGTATGAGTGGAACTTATACAAAAGAGTTGAAAGTGTCAAAAAATAATATGGTTTCAAAAGTTTTCTTTTATGAGGATTTTGAAAACAACAGAAAAAAGTATGTTATAAAGACCTCTGATGTTGAAACCGATATTTTCATTTTGAACGATACAGTATTCATACTACTCCCTTCTGAAAAAAAACTTTTATACTATACTGGGAAGGACTCGTTGGATTTTCCCTCAAAATTTTTCAATATCAACCTTTTTGATATTTTAAAGGTTTTTGTAAAATATGCTAAAAATGGAGAAGTTGAAACAAAAGATGTTAAAGGAGTAACATATCTGAGATTCGAAGACAAAAACAACGATTTGATGAAAAATCTTCTTGTAAAACTCAACAAGGAAAATCTTCCTGAAATTATTGAAATCTATGATAACAAAAATTCCATAGTTTTACAAACTTTTTTAAAGTCGTATAAAGATAATTTACCAAGAAATATAAAAACACTGACAAATCTTTATGGTAACGTCCTTGAAGAGAATGTTACGATTAAAGTTTTAAAATTAAATGAAAAAATTGACGAAAAAATTTTCACTTTTGACAGAAAAGGGTATAAACTGGAAGATTTTGAAAAGTATCTGAAAAATGCGGGTATAACTCAGTGGTAGAGTGTCAGCTTCCCAAGCTGAAGGTCGCGGGTTCAAATCCCGTTGCCCGCTTGTATATTGACATATAGATAAAAAATGGTAAAATGTTATCAAAGGAGGTTTTAAATGAAGAAAATTTTAATTGTATTGGTACTATCACTTCTTCTCCTTTCTTTATTTATAACTGGATGTGGTCCAAAGAAAGCCACTCAGGCACAACTTTCTCAACTTGAAGAATTGAAGATGGCAGCAGATCAGGCAGAAGCACAGTATGCTGATTGTCAGAAAAAGGTTGAAGAGTTACTAAAAGAAAAAGAAACTCTTCTGAAAGAGATCGAAGAGTTGAAGAAAGAAATACAAATTTATAAATAAGAGAGGTGAAAGATGAAAAGTAAACTTTTTATTGTCGTTTTATTGGTGATCCTCTCAACGGTTATCTTTGCTCAGACGATGACTGAAAAAGATGTTCTTGATGCTATAGCAAAAGAACAGGCAAGACTTGATGCAGCAAACGCAAAGATTGAAGAGTGCAAAAATACTCATTCTCCACTGATGACAGAGGTTGAGAACTTGAGAAAAGAAAAAGAGAATCTTATAGCAGAACTGAACAATCTCAAAGAAACAAGAGGATTCTATATTGTAAAACCTGGTGATTGGCTTTCTAAACTTGCCGAATATAAAGAAGTTTATGGAAAGGGTGGATGGAAGAGATGGCCTGAAATCTACAGAGCAAACAAAAGATTGATAAAGGATCCAAATCTCATATATCCAAACTGGAAGTTAACGATTCCAAGACCATAAGTTTAAATTTCAGATGGGCTGTTTAAAAACAGCCCATCAAATGTTATGTTTCAAATAGAAGAAAAAATTAGATTATTTTTCAACAGGTACCCTAATTACAAAGATCTTATAGATTCAAATTTGAAGGGTAATATAATCTTTACAGAGGGGAATTACTTTTTTGAGGGAAGTGAAGATAACTTTTTAAAGTTGAAAAATATTGTTTCAAAACTTATTGAAATTGAAAATGACAAAGGGTATCTTGAAAGAACAGATGTTGTAAGTTCAATTTCAAAGAGTATAAACGATCTTTCTTTTGGAAAAGATCAAAATATTTATTATTTACCAAAAAAGATTATAAAAGCAAGGACAAAAGGGCAGGAAAAGTATATAGAATCTTTAAATAGATACGATATAGTTGTTGCAATTGGACCAGCGGGCACTGGAAAAACTTTTCTTGCAGTAGCAAAAGCGTTGAATGAACTTTTGAAAAAAAATGTTTCAAAAATAATTTTAACAAGACCTGCTGTTGAAGCGGGAGAAAATCTTGGATTTTTGCCAGGTGATTTGAAGGAAAAAATTGATCCATATCTAAGACCTCTCTACGATGCTTTATATGATCTTGCTGATAAGGATCGAATCGATAGGATGATTAGGGATGGGATAGTTGAGATCGCTCCGCTTGCATACATGAGGGGAAGGACTCTTTCAAATTCTTATCTACTTCTTGATGAAGCACAGAATACAACATCGATGCAGATGAAAATGTTTTTAACAAGGTTGGGAGTAAGGTCAAAAGCTATAATAACAGGTGATATAACACAGATAGATCTGTCGATAAGATCGTCATCAGGTCTTGTCGAATTACAGGATATAGTTAAAGATATTAAGGAGATTTCATTCGTTCATCTTACATCTGAAGATGTTGTAAGACATCCACTTGTAAAGGATATAATCGATGCATATTCTTCATACAATAAAAAATAATTTGAAAAAATTCTATTTTGATATAATTCTTATCCTTATTCTCGTTATCTTTTTCAATATTTTTTATCCATCAACCTTTTCAAAGATTCCACAGTTGAAAAAGGGAGATATTTCACCTAAGGATATAGTTGCTCCCTTTACTTTTGATATTATAAAAAATAAGGATATATTAATAAAAGAGAAAGAGAGAGCGTACGATAACACTCCACCGGTTCTTGTTTACGATGAAAATAGAAACCTTGAAATTTTAAACAACTTTAATTCTTTAAAAAATTTTGTCGATTCCTTGAATAAGAATATATGGAAAAATGATATAAAAAGAAAAGTTTTAAAAGATAGTATAAAAAATCTTTCTGATGATCTTATAAATATACTTATCTCTGATCAATCGAAGAATGTTTTAAATTTCGTTGAAAGTTCTTTGAAAAAGGTACTTGAAATTGGAGTTATAGGTGATAAAAGTGTAATACCGTTTGGTAAAGATAGAAAAATTTCTTTGAAAAGATCAAACAGGGAAACATTAAAATATGAGAATGAAATATTTGATCTTGCCCAGGCAAACGAGTATCTGAAAAAAGAGATAATAAAAAAATATTCAGGTAATTCATACCTTCTAAAATATGGTCTGGAGATGTTCCAATATCTTCTAAAACCTAACATTCTTTTTGATAGAGATGAAACATCATTCAGAAGAGAAAAAGCAAAAAATGAAGTTTCCGAAAAAGTTGGTATAGTTTTAAAAGGCGAAGTGATTGTGAAAGCCAACCAGGTTGTAGATCAAACGGTTGAAGATAAAATTTATTCACTCAACAGATTTCTAAAAGGTGAAGAAAATTTAAAGCAAAAAATTCTAAACACCTTATATAAAAATTTAATACTTATAATTTCGTTCATACTCTATCTTGTTTTCATAAACACACAATTTTCAAAGTTATACTTAAAAAAGAGGGATAAACTTTTTGTCTCTTCTCTTTATTTGATAAATCTTGGAGTTTATGGTTTTCTCTATGAATTCCCAAACATTGAGTATATAGTTCCACTTATTTTGACTTCAATTCTTCTTTCACTCCTTTACAGTAAAACTTTTTCGTTGATAACACTATTATTCATTCTAACGTCCCTGATTCTGTATTCTGGAATGAGGTTGTATGGACTACTTGCTGTTTTGATCTCATCGATATATTCGATATTCTTTATAAAAGATGAAAATTTGAAGAAGAACTTTTTTGGTATAGTTTTTAAAATTTCAGTGATAAATCTTTCCCTTGCGTTTTTCATAGAACTCTATCGAGAATCATCGATGTCAAACATTTTTATATCGATGGTCTACAGTTTTATTAATCCGGTTTTATCTTTTGTTTTGATGATGTTTTCAATAAAATATATCGAAAACCTTTTGCAGAGGTTAACGAATGTAACACTTTTTGAACTATCGGATCTAAACAACGAACTTTTAAAAGAACTTTCAGAAAAAACATCAGGTACGTATAATCATAGCATAATAGTTAGTCGACTTGCTGAAAAGATCGCACAGGAGATAGATGCTGATGTGTTACTTGTTCGTGTAGGTTCATACTATCACGATATTGGAAAGATGCAAAAACCAGAATATTTTATAGAGAACCAGTTTAAAGGTGTAAATCCTCATGAGAATCTTCCCTATGAGATCTCTGCTGAAATAATAATCGAACATGTTCAGAACGGTTTAAAACTCGCCCAAAAGTATAAACTCCCTGAAACGATACGCAGATTTATTATAACACATCATGGCACTACAACAGTTGGATACTTTTACGAAAAAGCTAAAGAATCCAAGAAAAACTTTAATCCAGAACAGTTCAGGTATCCCGGGCCTTTACCTTCAAGTAAAGAGGAGACGATAGTGATGCTTTCCGATTCGATCGAAGCCGCTGTAAGAAGTATTAGTATTACCGATGATGAAATTTTAAAGGAAATCATCGAAAAGATTATAAATAACAGGATCGAGGAGAATCAATTTATAGAATCTGAGATCACACTTAAAGATATCGAAAAGATAAAAGAGGTTTCATTCGAGTTTTTTAAAGGTATATACCATCCAAGGATAGATTATGTTGCAAAAAAATAAAATCAACATTTATAAGAAACCAAGAAAAGTTAAAAAAAGTGTTAAAGAATTAAAACTCTGGATAGAGGATGTTTTGCTTCTAAATGGCCTTACCGGTTTTGTTGTGAATTTCATTTTCGTTGATGAACATGAGATCAGGATGATGAATAAAAAATATAGAAGGATCGATAAACCAACAGATGTAATATCGTTTTCCCTTGTAGAAGGAAAATTTACAAAGTATTCATACAATATGCTGGGAGATGTTTATATCTGTGTTCAGCAGATTAAACCTGATACCGAAAAAGATATTTTAAGAAGAATGGTGCATGGAGTTTTACATCTTGTTGGTTATGATCACAAAAGGGAAAATGATTTCAAAAAGTTTATTGAACTTGAAGAAAAGTATCTTTCACTTATAGTTTGATGTTTGATATATTACTTTTTTTGTTTTTCTCACTTTCATCTTTTTTAATTTCTGGGATAGAAACATCTTTCTTTTCCTTATCAACTTTTGAACTGAAAAAATTTTCAAAAAAAATAAGTTTTTTGGAAAAACTTTCAGAAGAAAAAAATACGCTTTTATTTTTTCTTATTTCATTGAATACATTTTTCAATGTTGGTATAGTTATACTGTTTAACAAAATCATCAGTAAACTGGAAATAAAAATAGATTACAAAGTGTTTGAAATTCTTTTTCTGCTATTTTATATCCTTTTTTTCTGTGAGATTTTGCCAAAAACTTTGTCCATATACAGAAAAAGTATGTTTTTAAAAAGTTTTTTGTTCTTTTTTCCTGCTTTCAAAGTTTTTCAATACATTTTTGGGATTTTTGTTAAAGAGAAGAAGATAAAGATAAAAAAAATTGAAACAGATTTTGAGTCGATATATTATTTTCTTGAAGAACATAAAGAAAATATAGAAAACGAATACATGTTTTTAAAGAGTTATTATGAGTTGAAGGATAAAAATATTTACGAATTTGCTCCACAGAAAGAAAAAATTGTTAAAATGGAAAAAGGTTCTCTTGTAAGGGATGCACTTTCATTATATAAAGAAAAAAAATTTTCAAGGATACCTGTTTTCGAGAAGGAAAATCCTGTTGGAGTTTTATATATCAAAGATCTCCTTTTTAAAGATGAAAGAGAAGTTATTGATCTATACATAAAAGGTTTTGAAAGTGTTGAATATGATCAAAAATTACATGAAATCTTGAACATCATGATAGATAAAAAGATCCATATAGTTTTTATATTTAAAGATGATATCTTTCTCTCAATAGTTACACTCGACGACATAGTATACAAAATTTTGAAAGGTTTAAAGATAACAAATGTATAATCTCTTTTTTGCTTTTATTTTCCTGATGTTTTCCTTTTCACTTTCAGCGAGTGAAATGTCTTTCGTTTCATCGAATAAGATATTTTTAAAAATAAAATCAAAAAAGAACAAAACTTATTTGAAACTCCTAAATTTTCTCAATAAACCACAAAACTATCTTTATACGATTCTGATATCAAACAATTTTTGTAATATCCTTGTAACTATCTTTATGGAAAAATTTTTTGTTGAAAAAAATTTAATTTTTTCACCTCTTGTTTCTACACTTTACATTTCGCTTTTGATAATGGTTTTGGGAGAAGTACTGCCCAAATATTTAGTTTCTGAGAAAAGTGAGTTTTATTCTATCATATTTTTTTATCCAGTAAAAAACCTCTATTTTTTACTCTACCCTTTGATCAAGTTGATTTCGAAGGTAAATCAAATCTTAATAGTAAAGGAACAAAAAGGTTTGAGTAAAGTAATTCTTGAAAGTGAAAATATAAGGGAGTTGTTGTTAAAAAATCTTGATTTTGATGAGAATACTGGTATAGAGGAGGATATCGTTAAAGGGATTTTTAAAATAAAAGATATGAGGGTAAAAGATATATCTGTTAAAAGAAAAGAAGTTTTAATGGTTTCCGATGAAGTTAAAGAAGAAGAGTTCAAAAAAATCTTAGGAAGTTCAAAAAAAATATACTCAAAAATACCAGTTTACAAAGATAGTATTGACAACATAATTGGGGTTCTAAACATATTTGATCTTTTAAAAACGAAAGAGTTTGAGATAAAAAAAGTTTTAAAAAAACCTTTATTTGTAAGCGAATCTGTTTCGATTGGAAGTGTTTTGAATGAGATGAATTCGGTTGGTGAAAATTTTGCAATAGTAATCGATGAATATGGTGGATTTGAAGGTATCGTTACAAAAGAGGATATAATAGAGGTGATTTTTGGAGATATTGAAGATGAGCATGACATAACCGAGGAACGAGAAAATCTTCTTGGTATAGAAAATGGAGATATTTCCATAGACGATTTTTGTGAAAGGTACAATGTAAATATAAAAAATAAAAATTTTGCAACACTGTCTGGGTTTATAGTATATACTTTAAAAAGATTCCCTGAAAAAAATGATGTTGTAATTGTGGATAATAAGATTAAAATAATAGTTCTTGAGGTTAAAAATATGGTTGTAAAAAAAGTGAAGATCGAGGAGTTCAAAAAATGAGAATAAACACAAAAGATATCTTTTACCTTGCTTTAGGAATAATATTATGCTCTGTTGGGTATACTTTTTTCCTTGTTCCTGGAAAGATCAGTACAGGTGGTATCTCAGGTATATCGATGGTTTTACATCATGTCTTCAAAACACCTTTTGGTATCATGATGATAGTTTTAAACATCCCTCTGCTTATCGGTAGTATAAAACTTTTTGGAACCCTTTTTGTTATCAGAACATTGATTTCAATTCTTTTGATAGGTTTTTTTTCAGATATATTGAGTTATTTTAAATTTCTGATTTTTGAAGGAAACCAGTTGCTCGCAACACTTTATGGAGGAGTGATTTTAGGTATAGGTCTTGGTTTTGTATTCAAAGGAAAAGGCTCCACAGGTGGAAGTGATATTATCGGAAGGATGATAAACAGATTTACTTCGATCTCAATAGGAACATCTATTTTTATAGTTGATTCGATAGTTATCGGTCTTACGGGGCTTATTTTTAAAAGTTATGAACTGATACTCTACTCGTATCTTTCGCTCTATCTTTCAAGTAAAATGATAGATCTTGTGCTGGAGGGGCAGGACTATGCAAAGGGAGTTTTCATATTCACAAACAAACCTGAAGAGATTTCAAATGAAATAATAAACAAACTCAGAAGGGGAGTTTCGGGTTTCAACGGAAAAGGGATGTATTCAAAGGAAGAAAAAACAATTCTTTACTGTGTTGTTGCAAGAAGAGAGATCTCGATTTTGAGTAAAATCATTGAGGATATAGATAAGGATGCTTTTGTTGTTGTATCTAATGTTTATGAGGTTATGGGTAAAGGTTTCCCGAGAAGATGATAAAAACTTCGTATATAGAAACTGAAGGAATAGTTTTCAAAAAAAACAAGTACCTTGAAAGCAGTGGACTTATAGAAGTTTTTACACCGATATTTGGTTGTAAAAATTTTCTTGTGAAAGGTCTTTATAGAAAAAACAGAAGGTTGCAATCACCTCTTGAACAACTCTCTGTTAACTCTCTCGAAATATTTTATAAAGAGAACAGGGAACTTAATATTATAACGAAAGCACAGATACTGTTTTACCCGGAAGGTGTCGTGAAAGATCTGGAAAAATTTAATATAATTGTTGGAATGATTAAAATTTTAAGAAAACAGAAATATCCGACCGAAAGTGTTGGAAAACTCTATGAACTTATAAAAAACTCAATTTTCAGGTTAAATTCATCGATAGAGAATCAAAGAGTTTATTTTGATTTCCTTGAAAATTACCTTGAAATCGAAGGTTTTATGAATGACAGGATAAAAAATGAAAATTTAAAAAAAACTGTTCTAAAGGAAAGAATAAACCATTATGAAAGTTTAATTGAGAGATTGAATCGATGAAAAATTATAAAAATATAATATTCGATCTAGATGGAACTTTAACGGATTCTAAAGAGGGGATCATAGATTCTCTCGATTATTCACTTCAACATTTTGGAATAAAAATTGAAAAAAAGAAGTTGGAAAAATATATTGGTGAACCTCTTTTTAAAATTTACAGAGAAGTTCTTAAAACCGAAGATAAAGAAAAAATAGATCTTGCTGTGAGTTTGTACAGAAAAAAATTTGAAGATGAAGGAATGTACAGAAATAAGTTGTATAATGGTGTATATGAACTTTTAGATGGGTTGAGCAGAAATGGAAAAAATCTTTTTCTTGCAACTATAAAACCAACGAGATTCGCTCAGAAGATTTTAGAGCATTTTTCTCTTATGAACTTCTTTAAATATGTTCAGGGGACAGAAATGGATGGATCGAATGCGAGTAAAGAGGAGTTGATAAATTCGATTCTAACAAGATTCAATATTGAAAAAACAAGTACGGTTATGGTTGGAGATAGGAAAAGTGATTTTGATGGTGCGATCTTTAACTCTATAGATTCCATAATCGTTTGTTATGGTTATATTGATGAAAACGAAAAAAAACTTATAAAACCTACATTTTTTGCAAACGATGTTTTCGAACTCAAACAAATTTTGATAGGAGAAAAAAATGGGTGAGATATGTTTTGATATAGAAACTTTTGGAATAGATGATGACAAGATCGATGAAAAAGTTTTAGAATACTTTTTAGATAAGGATAAAGATTTCAAAGAAAAAAAAGGTTTATATCCTTCATCTGGAAAAATTGTTGCTCTTTCGATTCTTGATGTTGATAAAAACATCATTGAAACATTTTACCAGTCATCACAGAATACTCTTTTTGATAACAGTTATATCGATGATTATAACGGTTACAAAAGAATGTTCACAATAGCAAACGAAAAGGAAATTCTGGAAAATTTTTACGATAGGATTAAAAGATGTTCAAGGTTTATCACTTTCAACGGGTTAAGGTTCGATTGTCCTTTTATAACTTTCAGAGCGATAATCAATGGTGTAAAACCTTCAAGGAATATCAACACCCCCAGGTTTAAAAAAGAGGAGCACTATGATGTCTACGATGTTTTAACTTTGAGTGGTCTTTTGAAAGGGAATTCCCTTGATATATACTGCAAAATTTTTGATATACCTTCTCCAAAAATCAATATGTCAGGAAAAGATGTTGAAAAATTTTATAGAGAGGAAAAATTTCTTGAAATCGCAAAATATTGTTCCATGGATGTTTTTTCCACCTACCTTCTATACCTTAAAATCAAAGATTATTTTTGATATCTGACGACCCTATTTCTTCCAAGTTCTTTTGCTTTATACAGAGCAGAATCCGCAAAGTTAATCAAAAGGTTTTTATCTTTTGTGTCATCTGGAAATAGAGAAAAACCGATACTAACAGTAACGCTCAATTCTTTGTTTGATGAAATTCTGATTTTAGTATCCTCAATCTTTTTTCTGATATTTTCAAAAACATTTTCAAAAGAGTCATCCTTTATGTTGGTCAAAACTATAACGAACTCTTCACCTCCGTATCTTGCAACAAGATCAGTTTTTCTCAAAGATTCCTGTAAGATGGTGGCAATATGTTTTAAAACAAGATCACCTATCTGGTGGCCATAAGTATCGTTGAACTTCTTGAAATAATCTATATCTAAAAGTCCAAGAGAGACCTTTTTATCAGAACGCTGTGAATTCAAAAGAATTTTTGTGAGTTCATCCTGAAAGAACCTATGGTTATAGATTCCGGTTAACCCATCTTTGATCGCAAGATCTTTTGTCTTCTGGTATAAAAAAGATTTTTCTGAAGCTGTTATTGCGATATCGGAGATAAAATTTAAAAGAAAATTTTTCCCCGAATCTATCGAAAGATTTTCACCAGATATCAAAATCAAAAATATTCTTTTCTCGTCATCAAGAAAAACTGGTATTGATATCGCTGAGTCAAAAAGTCCTATATTATCGCCTTTATGAAAAAGATAAATCGGAATATCTCTATCAAGAAGTTTGGTTTTATAGAAAACGTTATCCTGTTTGAATGCAAGGTGTAAAAAACTGTTCTCTGAGATCGTTTCAGGATATCTTTTTATGTTCGAATCGGTAATCAAAATCTTAAGATTCGATTTCTCAAAGGAAACAAGAAAATAGTTTGAAAAATCTATTATGATCTTTAAAGAACCTGTTATTATTTTGATTATCTCTTCAAAATCGAGTGTTTTTGAAAGTTTATGTGTTATCTCGTTTAAAATGGAGATAACTGTTGCTTCAGTTTTTGCCTGTTGAGCGTATTCTGCAAAGTTTAATATCATTCCAATCTGATCAGAAAAGAGTTTAATCGTCTGCACATCCTTATCTGTAAATTTTTCCTCTTCTGTATCATCAACATATAAAACCCCAACACATTCTCCAGATTTGATAACAGGTAAAGAAATAATCGATCGAACGATCGTGTCTTGCTTGTAAAGTGATAACTTTGAAATATCCCCTGTGAAAAAATTATCCTTTATATTTTTTAGATCGTTGACAACAGAATAAAGAAAATTCTCCTTGTTGGAAACGGTTTTTTTAAGATTTATATCTTCATTCGAGAGTCCCTGTTCAATGAAAAGATAACCATTTTTTTTATTCAACAGGAAAAAAACCACACTTTTGTTGTTCAGAAGGATTTTCAAAGTTGAAAGGAGTGAAACTATAGCATCATCTATGGTATTTAAAATCATCTTATTTTTTTCAAGATCATCGCTTAAAACCTGTTCTTTTTCAAGCATAAACGGAGAGACCTCTATGATTTTGTTTTTTGATGAAAGGTTTTCATACTTTTCTTCAAGATTTCTTTTTTTGGATTTTTCTTTATCACCAAGAAGCAGAGTTAAAAAAGTTGTTATCGTTATAACGCTTGAATATAGAATCTTGTCGTTGTTGTGAAAAGAGGTTCTTATCCATAAAAAAGATGTGAAGAGAAAGAAATAGAAATAAACCTTTTTCCTTTCATAATCTAAAATCGCAAGTAATGTTGAAAGGGAAACAAGGATAAAATACAAAAACCACCCAAGATCTTTGTTCAAAAATGGTACAAGAAAAGTTAAAGGTAAAAGAAAGAAGAGATGGTTGGGGTAGAAAAAAAATCTAATGAAATAAAATAGAAGAAAGAGTGTAAAAAATAAACTAAGAAATATTTGTACAAAATTAATTATTTCAAAGGAAACGGTTAAATTCATAATTCCAGAAATTATAAATAGTAACAGGATCGAAAGAATAAGGTTGAGATCTCTCATAAAAAACTATTATATTGGTATGATCCCAAATAGTCAATTATAATATTGATTTTTAATAAAATAAGATTATATTAAATTTATGCTCAACTATGAAGATCTAATTTTTAAGATAAAAGAGTTAAATCCTAT
This sequence comes from Caldifarciminota bacterium, assembly GCA_037481815.1. GTDB lineage: Bacteria > Hydrothermota > 32-111 > 32-111 > 32-111 > 32-111. Next base: position 698,202 of record JBBFKX010000001.1, on the reverse strand, counting down.
AGATTCTGTTGTTTCAGAATATGTTAAGTTGAAAAAGAGTGGAAGTTCACTCAAGGGTTTATGTCCTTTCCATTCAGAAAAAACGCCTTCCTTTTTCGTTCATCCACAGCGAGGTTTTTTCCATTGTTTTGGTTGTGGTAAGGGAGGTGATGTTATAACCTTTATCCAGTTTATCGAAAATGTTGATTTTAAGGATGCTGTTGAAATACTTGCAAGAAAAAGTGGAATCGATATTAAAAATTATCTGAAAACTCAGGAAAGGGGCATCGCATCGATCATCTTTGAAGTTAACAGATTCGCATGTGATGTCTATCATAAAAGTTTAAAAAAAAACAAAAATGTACTTTCCTATCTTGAACAAAGAGGTTTGAATGAAGAAGAGATTTCTTTGTTTATGCTTGGATATGCTGATGGCGAGAGAACACTTTTGAAAAACATAAAAGAAAACAGATTGAATTTAGAAGATTTTATCAAAGCAGGATTGGTCGTAAAAAATGATGAAGGGAAATATCGAGAGGTTTTTTACAACAGAATAATGTTTCCAATTTTTTCCATAACCGGAAATATTCTCGGGTTTGGTGGAAGAGTGCTTGGAGATGAACTTCCAAAATATGTTAACACGCAACAAACACCGGTTTATAAAAAGGGGGATTTTCTTTATGGTTTGAATTTGAGCAGAAAATTTATATCTGAGGAAAATTATGCTATCCTTGTTGAAGGTTATATGGACTTTATCTCTCTTTACAAAAGTGGTATAAAAAACATTGTTGCTCAACTTGGAACTGCCTGTACTGAAAATCAGGCAAAGATTTTAAAAAAGTTCTGTGAAAAGGTTGTTTTAATGTACGATTCAGACGATGCAGGGCAGAATGCGACGATGAGATCGATACCAATACTTTTAAAGGAAGGTCTGATAGTTGAGGTTTATAAAAACGAAAATTTTAAGGATCCAGACGAACTGGTAAAAAACACTCAAAAGTTAACACATGAATTTTTGCGTAAAGATTTTGTTGATATCATAAAATTTTCATCAGATTATTTTTTGAAAAGGGAAAAGGATAGGATGCTTTCCAGAAAACATCTTCTAACGTTTCTTTCATCTTCAATAAATGGAATTCAGGATAAATCTCTGAAATTTTTATACAGGGATATGGTAAAAAAAGAGTTGGGTTTTGAAGTGAATCTTGAAGAAGTTAAAGAGTACAAAAAAACAAAGGATGAAAAAAATGATGCTGGTCTTATAAATGTTTATGTTGATATCGTATCTATGATGCTTGTGGATAAAAATTTGTGTAAAACTTTTTGCTCTGAAATCGAAGAGGAGGATTTTCTTGACCTGAATCTCAAAGGTGTTTTTGTTTCTGTATGCAATTCTATAGAGGAAAAGTGGGAAAACAATGTTGATTTTTTGTTAAAGAATGATAAAATTAATAATCTTAAAAATAAAATTATTGAAAGAATGGATTACTACTCAAACAATCTTCCAGATGAAAAGAAGATAAAAGACGTTCTTTCAATATTAAAGAGGAAAAAACTTGAAAGAAAGATAAAAGAACTGGAAACTCAAATAAAAAACTGTACAGATGAAGAGGAAAGGGATAGATTACTTGAAATAAAGATCCTTATACAGAAAAAACTTAAAGGGGGAAAGTAAATGGTAAAAAATAGCAAGAACTACGATCCTCTTGATGAGATTATTGAAATGATAGTAAAAGAAAGTTCCAATGGAGGGGAACTTTCCTATCAGAAGTTGAACGAGATTCTGCCTGATGATTTTAGAGTTGATCTTATAGAGACACTGATAAAGAGGATGCAAGGTCTTGGAATAGTTCTTGTTGAGGATGAAACCGAGAAAACTATCGGAGAATCTTATATCAGAGGTGAAGATGAAAAAAGGGAAGTAGAAGAGGTCAGAAACGATGATCCGATAAAAATGTATCTTAACGAGATGAAATCGATAGATCTTCTAACGAAGGAAGAAGAGATAGAAATTTCAAAAATGATTGAGGAAGGAAGAAGGGGAATATTGACAAACCTTTTTTCAGTTGAAAAAACATTTTCCTACCTTGATGAATTCTTCAACAAAGTTGTTGTTGAAGGTGAATCTATCGATCAATACTTTCACATAGAGGATCCAAAAATCTCATCAGAACTTTCACAGAAGAAAAAGATTCAAAGGTTAAAAAACATATATGCGAAAGTTAAAGAGAGTTTAAAAAAGATAAAAGAGTTGAAAAAAGGTTATGCCAAGATGAGAAAGGAAGAAAAAATTGCTACTGACCAGAAAGTTGAAAAAGTTTTTAAAAATCTTATAAGTTATATTGAGGAACTACAGTTGAATCCTCTGCTTTTGAACCAGTATATAAAAGAGTACAGGGAACTATCGAAAGAGATAGAGTTTGAAAAGGAAAAGTTGAGAATGATCGAAAAGAGGTTTGATGCTTCTATAGATGATATTTTAAAGAATGCGAAAGCACAGGGAACTGTTCCATTGAAATATAAAAGAAAGAATATTAAAAGGGAAGATTTCAAAAATGCTTCATTTGAGATTGAGAGGATTCACAATAAAATAAAAGATTATGAACAGAATTTGAAATGCGATTGTGATGAGTTCTGCAAAATAGTAAAAAATCTTAACGAGTATGAAAGAAAACTCAACAGAGCGAAAGAAAGGATGATGGAATCGAATGTTCGACTTGTGATTTCGATAGCGAAAAGATACACCAACAGAGGACTTGAATTTATGGATCTTATACAGGAAGGAAATGTTGGTTTGATGAAGGCGGTGGAAAAATTTGATTATCAGAAAGGATACAAATTCAGCACATACGCTACATGGTGGATCAGACAATCGATCACAAGAGCGATCGCAGATCAGGCAAGAACTATAAGGGTTCCAGTCCATATGATCGAGGTTATGCATAAGGTTGTTAAGGTTACAAGAAATCTGATGCAGGAACTTGGAAGAGAACCATCGGAGGAGGAGATCGCTGAAAAACTTGATATGCCACTTGAGAAGATAAAGAGTGTATATAAGATAGCACAGGAAACAATATCACTTGACAAACCTATAGGAGATAGTGATGAATCAAAGTTCAGTGATGTTATCGAAGATGTTGATCAGAAATCACCACAACATCATGCGATGCTTTCGATGTTGAGAGAAAAACTTGATCTTGTGCTTTCAGATCTTTCTCCAAGACAGCAGACGGTTCTAAAGTTGAGGTTCGGTTTGCAGGATGGTTACCAGAGAACACTCGAAGAGGTCGGCGAGATACTCGATGTCACAAGGGAAAGAGTCAGGCAGATAGAGGCAAAAGCACTTGAGAAACTCGCTCATAAAAATAGAGCTGATATGTTAAGACCGTTTCTGGATATAGAATCATGAAGATCCTATTCGAATCGAACATTTTTGATGGAAAAGGTTTTAAAAATTTTCTTATAGTTGAAAATGGAAAAGTTGTTTCTTTAGCTAATGAAAAATGTAAAGTTTTTGATAAGCACATAGTTTTAAAGAACAGATATATCTATCCTTCCTTTTTTGATTCACACACACATATTATCTGGTATGGACTCAACCTTTTAAGGTGTAATCTCACCGGTGTTAAAAGTGTTGATGAAATCGTGGAAAGGATCAAAAAATACCTAAAAGATAACAATGAATCAAAATTTGTTATAGCCGAAGGTTATGATGAAACAAAGTTTTTAAAAAAAGAAACACTGAACAAGAAAATTCTTGATCAACATTTTAGAGATGTTCCGGTTATCGCAAGAAGAGTTTGTGGACATATCGCTGTTTTTAACAGTGAGTCGATAAAATTTTTGAAAAATTCAGGAAATTTTCAGGATTGTAATGATGACGGTGTTCTGAAAGAAGGTATAGTTTTAAAATTGAATACGATTTTCAAACCTGAGAAAAAAGAACTTTTTAAAGCGTTCAGGGTTGCACAGGAAAAATTTTTATCTCTTGGTATCACATCCGTTTCAGATATGGCTACTTTTGATTCACTTGATGTTTACAGTGAAACAGATAGTGTCCTTGATATATTTTTTTATTTTCCATGGGAGTATGAAAAAAAACTCTCAAAGTGGAAAGATAGAGATAGAATAAAATTGAAAGGTCTGAAAATTTTTACTGATGGATCCATAGGTGCTTTCACTGCTGCTGTTTATAAAAAATATAAAAACGGACAGAAAGGAAAAATTTTTATAAGTGAAAAAAACTTTAAAAAAATAGTTTCGCTTGCAAAAGAAAAAGGTTATCAACTCGCAATACATTCGATTGGAGACAGGGCAACAGATTTTGTTCTCAAAAATCTTTCAAATCCAGAAGGGCACAGAATCGAACATTTTGAAATCTCTTCAAAAGAACAGATAGAACAGGTCAGAGAAAAAGGGATATTCCTTTCGATGCAACCGAATTTTATTGGAAACTGGGGTTTAAAAGGGCAGATGTATGAGGAGAGGTTGAGTAAGAATTATTTTGAATTTAACAATGTGTTTGGATACATTTTCAACAAGAAAATACCATTAGGTTTTGGGTCTGACTGTATGCCTCCTTCACCACTTTATGGTTTAAATTCTTTGAAGAAAGCTCTTTTTGAAGAGCAAAGGATTGATTTTATAAATGGATTCAAGTGTTATACTGAGGGGAGTGCAAAGATAGTTCAAGAAGAAAAAAAATTTGGAAAACTTTCAAAAGGTTTTAAGGCTGATTTTATAGTTACAGATAAAAGAATTGATGAAGATGATGTAAAAATAGTTGAAACTTACAAAGAAGGGAATCTGGTTTTTAAATCTAAAAAGGAGAGAGTATGATACTTTTATGGTTTTTTATCATTTTTGCTGTTATAATCTTTTTATCAAAAGCTGTTATAATTGTGCGACAGGCAGAGGTTGTGATAATAGAGAGGTTTGGTAAATACAGAGCAACACTGAAAAGTGGAATCCATGTGATAATACCTATTATAGATACGATTAGGCCGATAGCGTTTGGGCCAAGATATCTTGTGAGAATCGATTTAAGGGAACAGGTTCTCGATTTTCCCCCGCAACCTGTTATAACAAAAGACAATGTAACGATGCAGATAGATACTGTTATCTATTATCAGATAACTGAACCATACAAAGCGATGTATGAGATAACCAACATCGTTTATGCTATAGAGAAGTTAACAATAACAACTTTAAGAAATGTCATAGGAGATCTGACACTTGATGAGACACTCGTTTCAAGAGCAAAGATTAACAGCGAACTACAGGTGATTCTTGATGATGCAACGAACAAGTGGGGAGTGAAGGTTAACAGAGTTGAACTTAAGAACATAAACCCACCGGATGAGATACAGGAAGCGATGACAAAGCAGATGAAGGCAGAAAGAGAGAAAAGAGCCACAATACTTCTTGCTGAGGGTGAAAAACAATCAAAAATTTTGATCGCTGAAGGAGAAAGAGAGAGTAAAATCAAAGTTGCTGAAGGTGAACAACAGGCGCAGATTTTGGTTGCATTAGGTCAGGCACAGGCGATAAAGTCAGTTTTTCAGGCAATACATGATGGTAAGGCAACGAATGATGTTATTACTTTAAAATATCTTGAAGCACTTGAAAAGATTGCAAATGGAAACGGTTCAAAGATCTTCATTCCATACGAAGCAACAGGCATCCTCTCGTCGCTGGGAAGTTTAAAAGAACTTTTTAAGGAAGATGGTAAAAAGCAATAAATTTTTTGATTTAATCAAACTTTTAAGAATCAACAACGCTTTGATAGGTGGGTTTGGTGTTTTTGTTTCATATTTGCTTGTAAAATTCAATCTAAAAGATTTTCGATTATATTTAGGCATATTTTCTGTATTTTTTGTAATGTTCGCTGGTAACATAATAAACGATATATTCGACCTTGAAACTGACAGAATCAACAAGCCACAAAGGCCACTTGTTAAATCAAAGTTCAACATAAAGTTTATTTACTTCATTTATTTTTTGTTTTCGATTTTATCATTTTTTATATCTTTTTTTCTATCATTCCGATTGTTTCTGGTAGTTTTTTTCTCAACTGTATTACTTTACTTTTATTCTTATAAATTGAAAAGGATCCCTTTTTTGGGAAACTTTATAATCTCACTTCTTTCAGGACTCCTTTTCATTTTTGGCTCTGAAATCGCCGGTGATATATCAAAAGGTGTATTCCCTGCTCTATTTGCATTCTTTATGACACTCGGTAGAGAAATTTTGAAGGATATTGAGGATGTCAACGGTGATAAGTATATTGGAAGGAGAACATTACCGATAGTTTTGGGTGAAGAGAACTCCCTTTTTGTTGCTATAGTTGTTTTCATCATACTTATCATCTTAACTTTCATCCCTTATCTTTTAGGGATATACAACAAATTGTATATGCTTGTTGCGTTCTTTGGTGTAGATCTGATTTTAATAGTTTTGCTTTTGATCTTTTATATATTCAACGATTTAAAGACGAAAAGAGTTGTAAACTCTTTGATAAAATATGATATGCTTATTGGACTTTTTGCGATATTTCTTGGAGGAAAATGAAAGAACTTTTTTACCATTCATTGTTCGGGTTGGTTCAGGGGATCACAGAATTTTTACCTGTTTCCTCTTCAGGTCACATAGCAATTCTGAAAAATTTCTTTGGACTCACAACAAAAAATCTTTTTTTTGAAACATCTTTACATCTTGGAACATTCTTTTCACTCCTGGTTTTCTTTCGAGCAAAAATAGTTGATCTTTTAAAAGGTATATATTTTGATTTAAAGGATAAAAGGGAAAAAAAAGAGAATATAAATTTTGCATCACTTGTCCTTATCGGAATAATCCCTGCAGCAATTGTTGGAATATTGTTGAACGATTTTGTTGAAAAAGTTTTTACAGATCTTTTTTTGATAGGTATCTTTTATCTTATTCTCTCTCTTATCCTTTTTTCAACAAAATTTTCAAAAAACAGGATGAAGAGTGTGAACATCTTTGAATCGATGGTTATCGGGTTGTTTCAAACGATAGCGCTTTTGCCTGGGATTTCAAGATCTGGAACAACAATCTCAACAGCACTTTTTCTTGGTGTTGAACCTGAAAAGGCATCGGATTTCTCTTTCTTTATGGCTATGCCTATAATTTTGGGTTCTTTCATCAAAGAGTTTATAGATGTAAAATTCTTTTTTGATATGAAAATTTTTGCTGGAATTGTTGTCTCTTTTTTGACCGGTTATTTGGCTCTGATTGTGCTTTATAAAGTGTTGAGAAGCAAAAAGTTTTATCTTTTTTCAATTTACACATTTTTGATCGGATTGTTTTTGGTGTTATGGAAGATAAAAGAATTCTTTTGATATCTGATACTCATAACGATACTGGATCCTTCAAATTTTTAAAAAAAAGATATGAAAAAGAAAGATTTTTAGCAACGATTCATCTTGGTGATGTTGTTGATTTTTACAACCTTTCGATCATAAGAGAACTATCGGATGAGTTTTATCTTGTAAAGGGCAACAATGATAGATTGGATCTTGTAACATCAAAAATTTTAAGGGATCTATCGATATCATTCTCAACATCTCCTTTTGAAATTTTTTTGGAACCGTTTGAATATATAATTTTGATGCATGAACCATTCTTTTTGGAGGATTACATTCAAAAAGAGCATCCGAAATATATTTTTTATGGTCATACCCATAAAATTGAATCAAGAGTTGAAAACGGAAAGGTTGTTGTGAATCCCGGAGCGTTTTCACTTTTTCTTTCAAAAGAAAAAACTTATGCATTGATAGATCAAAAAGGAGTTAGATTTGAAAAAATTTAACATTATTTTATATTTCATGTTTTTTTTCATTTCTCTTTTAAAGAGTGAAACGATAAAGATAACTGCTGTTGGTGACATAATGGTTGGAACAGTTTATCCATCGCCTTCTGTTCCAGAAGGTGATGGGTTCTATCTTTTTCAGGAAGCTGAATCTATAATAAAAAAAGGTGATATCAGGATCGGGAATCTTGAATCCGCGCTATCTGATTCTGGAAGTTTAAGAAAAAATGTTGTTGAGGGAAAAAGTTATGCTTTCAGAACACCAGAAAAATATGTTAAAACATTAAAATATGCTGGATTCAATGTTTTGAATATAGCGAACAATCATATAAGAGATTTTGGTGATATCTCAGTTTCAAGAACAAAAAAGGTTCTTTCTGAAAACTTGATACAGTATACTGGCTTTTTAAACGACTTTGGATTTTTTGATATAAACAATAAAAAAATTTGTGTTGTTGGTTTTTCGAACTACTCTCTTATGAACGATCTTACAGATTTAAAGAAAAGTTATAATCTAATCGATTCACTTTCAAAATTGTACGATATAGTCATAGTTACTTTTCATGGTGGACAGGAAGGGAAAAATGCTCTACACATAAAGGATACAGTAGAATATATGTATGGTGAATATAGAGGGAACATATACAGGTTTGCACATACGGTTATAGATGCTGGTGCTGATCTTGTGATAGGCCATGGTCCACACGTTGTGAGGGCACTTGAACTTTACAGAGGAAAACTTATCGCTTACTCTCTTGGTAATTTTATGACATTTTCTGGAATCAACATTTCGGGGATAAATGGATTAGCACCTATTTTATATGTTGAACTCGATACACTTGGAAATTTTGTTTCAGGTAAAATATATCCTTTTAAACAGGAAAAGTTTAAAGGAGTTATATTCGATAAAGATTATGAGGTTGTAAAACTGATGAAAAGTTTGACCGAATCAGATTTTAAAAAGAATTTGATTGAAATTGATAACGATGGAAATTTAAGGTTAAAATGATAAAGGTTTTACTGTCGATATCTTTTCCCCCATATAGAGGTGGAATTTCACATTATCTTTACAGCGTTTTCAAAGAATACAAATACAAAGATCAACTCGTCGTGATAACCCAGACACCTCTTTTCACTGAACCTGAAGAGGATTTGAGGATTTTCAGAGATATCATCAGATCAAACAATCTTCCACTAAAGGGGAGATTTAATCGGCTGGATTTTTACTTTAAGATAATAAAATTTCTTTTCAAAAATAGGGGAAGGATAGATTACATTTACTCTGAATCGGTTATACCAACAACGATATTTTCATATCTTTACAAAAAATTTTATCCCAAAACGAAAATTGTTTGTTTTGCTTATGGAACGGATGTAAACATTTTTGATCGATATCTTAAAAGAAAATCAGGTTTTATAAACATTTTAAGAAAATTTTTGTTGAACAGAGTTGACAGGATAATAACTATAAGTTCTTACACTGAAAGTATTTTAAAAAAAATCACCAGAAAAGAAATTTTTATAATCTCACCAAGATACACAGGTAAAAGGATCGAACAAAAAGAGTATAAAAAGAAATGTACGATAAATTTGATATCAGTTGCACAGTTCACTCCAAGAAAAGGTATCCAGTATGTTTTAAAGGCTCTCGAAACTTTAAAAGAGGAAATAGATTTTAGGTACTATATCGTCGGAAATGGAAGTTATAGAGAAAAACTTGAAAAGTTGATAAAAGATTTTAAACTTGAAGAAAAAGTTTTCATAAAGACGGATTTAAAAAACAGTGAAGTTTACAAACTCTATGAGGAATCTGACATTTTCGTTTTACCTGTTTTTTACCATAAAGGAGATTTTGAGGGATTTGGAATAGTTTACCTTGAAGCTGGAGCTTTTAGATTACCGATCATTGCAACTGGCTCAGGTGGTTCAAAAGATGTTTTGATAGATGGTTTCAACTGTATAATTGTAAAGGAAAAAGATTACAAAAATCTTGCGGAAGCGATAAAAAATCTTTCAAAAGATCATATCAAAAGGGAAATACTTGGAAACAACGGATATAAAATGTCATTTTACAAAAAAGGTGATACTTCTTTTTTGATATTTTAATCTATTGACTTAACTTTAAATCTACCATAAAATTTTATTAATGGCGAATGGGAATATAAAAAACCTTTTTAAATCCTTTCTTGTTTTTGTAATAGTATTTTTAATGATATTATCGTTCGTGTATTTACTCACGAATATGTTTTTGATTCGTCTTGTATACGAGAACCATCTTTCGATAACAAAAGGTCTTATAGAAACAGCAAAACACGGTATATACAACTGTTTACAGAGAAACATCGAGGAACTTTCAATATATAGCAAAAATAAAGATATAATAAGTTTGACTCCCCTTGGAAAATTTTTAATAGATTCAATACAGAAAATAAATCATAAAAGATATGCTGCTGTCACAAGAATCGATAGAACAGGAAAGATCTCATACACCTCACCATATCAAAAAGAGTTCATAAACCAGAATGTTCTTTATCAGGAACATAACAAAAAAGTTTTTACAGAAAAAAGGTTTGTTATCTCAAAACCGTTTCTTGCAGTTCAGGGTTTTAAAGCAATAGCACTTGCGCATCCAGTTTTCAAAAATCGAGTTTTTGATGGAGCGTTTACCTATCTTCTTCCTTTTAACCTTTTATATGAAGAATACCTGTCAGATATAAAACCAACAGAAAATTCATTTTTGATCGTTTTTAACGGTGATGGAAAGATAGTTTATTCTCCAGATTTTTTCAAAGAGTTTGAAAATATATCGAACATCAACAAATTCTTTTTTATAGATGATACTTCACTGATAGATTCAAACCAGAATTTTATTTCACTGAGGTTATCATCGTTGAACTCTTTCGGTATTTTTAAAAGAAACGAAAAATTCATTCTTGTGAAATCTCATATTGAAGTTTATGGTTCAAAATGGTATATATACTGTTATTCTCCTGAGGTGGAGGTTAAAGAGATTTTTGATTCGATCTTTAGATGGCAGACCTTTTTCATTGTACTCATATTTATTTTGATAATCATAGTAGCGATTTTCTTTATAAAATATTTACAGGAAAGGGTGAGTGAAGATATAGAGATTTTCAAAGAGATTTTTGAAGAAAAAAATCTTACTGAATCTGAAAAAGAGTTTTATGAAAAGATACTTTCAGGAATCTTGAAAACGAAGGGTATATATCTTTTTACTATAAAAGAGAATGGTGAAATATTTTTTTCGAATAACAGGGTAACATTCAAAAAAAATTTCTTTGATCTTGTTTTAGAGGAGAAATCGAGTTTTGTTAAAGATTCTTTGAATTTTGTTATAGAGAATGAAATTTCAAAAATGGTTTTTATACCGATTAAAATTGGGAAGAGTATTGTTAACATTCTTTTCAACATAACATCTTTTGAACATAAAGAAAACATTTTCATCCTTCTTTTTGGTTTTGAATACAACACCGCTAAAGAATGGAAAGTTTCAGAAGATATTTTTGCTGAAATTTTTCCTTTATGGTATGATAGCGATAAACCTTTATGTGTGATAGATAAAAATGGGAATATCGTTGTAAAAAATAAGTTTTTTGAAGAAATTTTTGCCCAAAAGAATATTTACGAAATTTTTGAAAGTGGAAAAGAGGGAAAGGTCAGAAATATACTTGATAAGGTAAATTTTGGTCTTGAAAATATAACACTTGAAACCCAGATAAAAGGTAAAGATTACAGAGTAATCTTTTCACCTTTTTACAACCAACTATTGAAAGTCGATTATATTTATGTAAAATTTGAATGATATGAAAAAAATTCTTGTCGGGGTTTCAGGTGGTATCGATTCTCTTGCCTCAGTTTTATATTTTAAAAATTTAGATTATAAAGTTTTTCCATATTTTTTGATTTTAACTGAAAAAAATTTGTTTGAAAAAAATAAAGTTGAAGAAATTTATAAAAATATCGGCTTCCGTTTGATTTTTGAAGATAAAAGAAAATTTTTTAAAGAAACCATCATAGATTATTTTATAAAGACATACAGAGAAGGAAAAACTCCAAATCCGTGTGCATTATGCAACAGATTGGTAAAATTCCCTCTTTTTTTATCAAAGGCGAAAGATCTTGGAATCGAAAAATTCAGTACGGGTCATTACATAAGAGTAGAGGATGGTTTTCTTTACAAAGGTAAAGATAAGAGGAAGGATCAATCCTATTATGTTTCAACCGTAAAAATGGAACACTTAAAATTTTTTGAAAATTCGATAACATCTTTTTCAACGAAAGATGAAGTGAAAAAGTTTGTGTCAGGTTATGGTATAAAATTTTTTGAAAAGGAGAGTCAGGATATCTGTTTTATAAAAGACGATTATGTATCTTTTTTGAAAGAAAATAATTTCTCAGATCAAGAGGGAGAGATGGTGGATGAAAAAGGAAAAGTTTTGAAAAAACATTCAGGATATTTCAAATTCACAATCGGACAGAATGTTAAGATCGGAGGAATGGATGAAAAACTCTTTGTAAAAAAAATAATACCACAGGAAAATCGAATAGTTGTATGCAAGAGGGAAGGTTTAAAAGTGAAGGAGTTTTTTATTTATCCGATAGAAAAATTTTCAGTTGAGGAAAGTGATTTAAAAGTGAAAATAAGATACAGAAACGAAGAGGTTGATTGTTCAATAGAAAAACAAAGAAATCTTGTTAAAGTGAAAACAAAAGATTACATCTATGGTGTCACTCCAGGCCAAATATCTGTTTTATATAATGAAGATAAAGTTGTTCTTTCCGGTGTTATACAAAAATAGGAGGTTCAATGGAAAGAGAAAGGTGGGGTTCAAGAGTCGCTTTTGTGCTTTCAACAATAGGTTCCGCTGTTGGTCTTGGTAATGTGTGGAGATTCCCTTTTATCGCTTATAGAAATGGTGGTGGTGCATTTCTTATACCATACTTTGTTGCACTTTTTGTCGCGGGGATCCCTTTGTTGATGATGGAAACAGCGATAGGACAGAAGTTTCAGGGTTCGGCTGCAAAAACTTTTTCGATGATTTCAAAAAAATGGGAATGGCTTGGATGGTTTGCAATATTTGTTGGAACTGTTATCTGTTCATACTATGCTGTTGTTCTGTCATGGGCTTTGAACTATCTTTTCTTCTCTTTAAATCTTTCGTGGAACATATCAGGTAGTGTGAACTTTTTCTTCAACGATTTTTTAAATGTATCCTCAACACCTTTTGATTTTTCAACTTTTAATTTGAACATATTCATAGGACTGGTTGTAATATGGTTGATCACAGGTTTTATAATAATAAAAGGAATCAAAACACTTGGGAAGTTCAACACATTTTTGTTACCATTATCTTTTTTTATTCTTTTTGTTCTTCTTTTAAGGGGTATCACTCTTAAAGGTTCTTTGAATGGAGTGGAAAAATTCTTCACTCCTGATTTTAAAAAACTTCTTTCTTTAAATGTCTGGATCGAGGCGTTTTCACAGATATTTTACACACTCTCTCTTGGATTTGGAATTCTTATTGCGTATGCGAGTTACAGGGATGAAAAAACCGATATAGCAAACAACGCTAAAATAACTGGATTTACGAACTCTCTTGTTGAGTTTATAGCAGGAATAACAGTTTTTTCAACTGTTGGATTCCTTGCATTTTCAAACAATGTATCTATTGATTCGTTAAGGTTGGGAGGTCCGGGACTCGCATTTGTAACATATCCTGAAGCGATCGCGAAGATTCCAGCGTTCCCTAACATTTTTGGGGTCTTATTTTTTTTGATGCTTTTATTTTTAGGTTTAACATCTCTTGTTTCACTTATAGAGGCGGTTGTTACAGGTCTTAAAGATAGATTCAACTTTTCAAGAAGAAAATCTGTGTTAATAATAGTTGGTATAGATCTTTTGTTTGGACTTTTGTACTGTTTTGGAAGTGGAATATTATGGCTCGATATCGTTGACCACTGGATTTTAACCTACGGGCTTTTGGTTGTTGGTCTTTTGGAAACTATTATTGTTGCATGGTTTTTTGGTAGTGACAGGTTGAGAAGTTTTATAAATTCGGTTTCAGAGATAAATGTTGATAAAATTTTTGAGATATCGATAAAATATATTGTTCCTATATTTTTGATAGTGCTTCTTTCATATTCGATATTCAGCGAGTTTAAAAAACCTTACGAAGGTTATTCTTTAACAGCGAGGATTTTAGGTGGTTTTCTTGTTGTTTTCTTAACACTTTTGATCTCAATTTTTGTGAGTAATGGAAAGAACTTAAAAGATGTTTCAAATGTCGGGAAACTATATCTTGTATTTCTTTTCATTATTTCTGTTATCTATGTGCTTTATGAAAAATATAGAGGAATAAACTGGGGTGCTTTATTTTTCTTTTTGATAGGTTTTATTATACTTTCAGGGAATATTTTCTATTCGATATATGTTGCCATAAAGAATGAGAGGAAAAAATCTTTGAAAGATGAAATACCACCAACAACCTTTTGATTTAATGCCGGGGAGGGGACTTGAACCCCTACGGGAAGCCCACACGCCCCTCAAACGTGCGCGTCTGCCAGTTTCGCCACCCCGGCAGAGTGCCAGGACGCAGAATCGAACTGCGGACACACGGATTTTCAGTCCGTTGCTCTACCGTCTGAGCTATCCTGGCTTAAAACAAAAATAATACGAAAAAATTTTTAAATGTCAATAGTTTGTTTTAAGATAATTGTTGACAACACTCTAACTTTAGGTTTACAATAAATATTATGAAAATTTTTTTTAAAATTTTTCCTCTGGTTATTTTTTTCAACCTCTTTTCTTTAAACCTTTCCAAACTTGACCCCACCTTGATCTCATATTTTTCAGAGGATTTAGGAAATGAGATCTTTTTGAGTGAACTCAAAGAAAAATTTGTTTTTGATCCTCCAGACGCAGATTCGATAATTTCCTACCAGTATGAGTTTCAAAAGAATAGAAAATCGCAGATCCCAGTTATATTAAAAGGTGATGTCAACAGTTTAAAAACATTCCTTTTTGAAAGTGTTGTGATCTCTGATTCTTTGATAACGGGCTATATCGATTTTTCACACTTGAAAGAACTTTCAGATTCGAACTTTTTGAATTTTTGTGAAATTTCAAAACCGATGTTCCAGTCGGCTGATAGTGGTGCTTACTGGACAAGAATTTCACAGATGGTTGATATGGGATATGATGGTGAAGGTGTAAACATCGGTTTTATAGATGAAGGTTTTTTACCCTCACTTGTAATTTTCAAAAAGGATAATCTTTCAAAGTTCAAACTTATCTGGAACCAGAAGGGCTTTTCTCCATTCCCACCAGAAAATTTTGGTTATGGAGAAGAGATAGATTCTTTAAATGTTTTGAACTATTATATGGAGGATGTTAAAGGTCATGGAACATCTCTTCTTTCGATCCTCTCTTCCGAATCCTACTTTTCAGAGGGTTTGATAAAAAAATCAAAAATAATAGCGGTCAACACATATTTGAACACAAAAAATGTTCTTGATGGATTAAAATATCTTGTACAGAAATGTGAATATTTTCAAAAACCGTTTGTTGTTTTTATGCCATTAAACTATTATTGGGGCTTCCATAATGGGCAAGATCTGTTTGAAGAGGGGATCAAAAAACTTTTTCCATTAACCGGTACAAAAAGAGGAATCTCTGTTCCTGCTGGAAACCTCGGGAATCTGAAGATACATGCAAAGGTTTATGATACCTATAGTGTAAAAAATGAGGATATTCTTTCAAACAGTTCTGTTCTTATACTTACAGATTCTTCAAAAAACCTTGATCTGGATATATCAAACGACAACGATCTTTCGATAAGATTTTTTGTTGTATCAGATGGGAGTTTACTTGTTTCTGATTGGATCGATTTAAAAGATAATCCGGTTTTTTATTGTTATGGTAAAGATTTCTTCTTAGGTTTTGGGTTTAACGATGAAAAAAATTTTTCACATCTTGTATTTGAACATCAAAGCAAAAGTTACCTTGGAATCCAGATCTTTAAAACATTGAAAGAGAATCCAGTTGAATTTTTCATTTCAAGAGGTGGAACATTTGTAAAACCATCATATGAAAATTTTGTTGATGGAGACAGAAAGAAAACTTTATGTGATCCCGCTTTGATTGAAAATGTGATATCTTCTGGCTCATACCTTTCAAGAAGAAACACATATCTTTTTGTGAGTGAGGATACACTTTTTACAATCTCATCTTTCAACTCAAAGAGTGAAGACAATTTAAAACCTGATATATACTCTCCAGGTAAATATATTTTAAGTTATAAATTCGGAAGTGATGGTATAGGATACAAGGACTCTTTTGGATTTTTCTTTGGGACAAGTTATTCATCGATTTTTACAGGTGTTGCTTTGGTTCAACTTCTTCAGGCTGATTCGAATTTGAATGTGAATCAACTTTATGAACTTATAAAAAAAGGTGCAGATATAGTGTCAGTTGATAGAGATTATGAACTTTTTACAGGTTATGGATTTTTAAATGTTTTCAGAAGTTTAAGGAGTCAATCGGTCAGAACTGATCAGATAATTTTTTCAATTGAAAAGAATCAAAATTATGTAAAAATTATTTTGAACGATATAAATTATAGAATTCTGGAATGTGTCAATAAAACTCTTTCAAAAAAAGTTGAAATTTACAACAACTTTGCTCTTGACAGAACACCCAAAATAGGTAAAAATAGTTATAATCTTAAACTTTTAAGTTATGGGGGAGAAACAAAAGAGATGGATATTGATGTTGAAATATCCAAATTTAGTTTTATAAATAAAAATGAAATTTATGATTTAAGTGGAAGAAAAGTTGTTGAAGGTGTTTTAAAAAGGGGAGTTTATTTTAAGAAACTTGAAGGGGGAAAAATCAAAAAGATTGTTAAATTTTAACTGGAGGTTTTATGTTCAAAAAGTTACTTGTTCTAACTGTTCTTTTAATTGTTTCAATTCTGCTCTTCTCCTATACAGGACCTAATGTGAAATATCCTTTCAAACAGACATCATGGGCTGGTGGACCTGGACAGCAGGTTTATGATGATAACACAAAGTTTTTAACTTCTGAAAGGATACACTTTTTAACAACGCCTTTAACCCTTGACTTTATTGAGGATACAAATTTTGCAGTGATTGCTACATATCCTCCTGCTGCCGCAGGAAGTGTTACTATTGTCAATGATCTTATCAACATTAATGATACAATCTTTGCTGTTGGTGGAAAGAAAGCAAACCTTTCTTATTCAACAAGTAAAGGTCAAACATGGACAAGTTTTGATACTTTACCTGTAAACCAGAACAATTGTGAACTTTTAGCATTTGAAAAAGTTAACGATACAATTTTTGCTGGTGGATACTGGGGTGCCATAAATTTTGGTTTTATCTATAAAAGTGGCGATATGAAAACATGGTCTGGAACAGGCATTTTACAACCAATAGAAGCTGCAAGAGTTTATGACATTGTGCATCTTAACGGTGATACATTTTTAATCGCAGGTGGTGATCCTGATGTGGGAACTGCAGATTTTGATGGACAGATATTTTTAACAACCGATAGGTTTGCAACATATACAAAAATCGATACGATTGGATATCTTTTGGTTAATAAAATCATAAAATATAATGGTGATACGCTGATAGCATGTGGTGATAATCTTTTGTATGGTGAGCCAGTTTATATTTCCTATGATAGAGGCGGATCATGGGTTCCATCAGGTGTTGTTGATACATATTTTACAAATAATGGAGAGCCATTTGCTTTAACAACGATTGAAAAAATAGGGACATCACTTTATACAGGAAGTTATGGAACTTTTGGTGGTGGGCTATATAGGTCTGATGATTGTGGACAGAACTGGATAACACTTGATACAACTGGCGTTATTCCAGATACTTCAGATATTACGGGAATCTATTCACCTGATAATGGTGCAACGATTTATGTTACAGCAACTTATCCAGGTGCTTTATATAAATCAACAGATAATGGTGCAACATTCACCCTTTGTGATGCTATCACAGATGTTGCTGCTGTTGGATTTATAAAACTGGGAGAACACTCCTATGGTGTCGGAACCACAAGTTCAACCACAGGTGGAAAGATCTATTATGACAGTTACTTCAAAAATGGATATCTTATCTCTTCTGCGATTAACATTGACAAATACGATGCTGTATTAGTATCAGATTATTTTGATCTTTATAATGTATTCATAACATTCAACAAACCATCGTTTACAACCTTCACTTTAAAGATGAGATCATCATCCGACTCAACGATGGCAACAGCAACTGACTGGGCATCATGTCCATCTATAACAACATACAACAGTTATTCTTCAAACTTAGCAACAATATCTTCGATAACAAATCAGGCAGGGCATCACTATATCCAGTATAGAATCGATTTTACAACATCAAAAATGGAAACAACTCCAACAGTTGACTCGATCTGGATTGAAAAGGTCTCAGGTGTTGATGAACTTTCAAAAATTTCAAAAGATATCAACATAAAATTTGTTTCACCTTTGAAAATTTCCGTATCATCAATAAACTCTGTGAACTTAAAAATATTTGACCTTTCAGGGAGAAATGTGTTGACTGAAAATGTATCAACAGAAAAAATCGTTGATCTTTCGAAACTTTCATCAGGTAAATACATTCTGAAAGTTTACAAAAATACAAAAGAAGTTTTGACAAAAGATTTTACCCTAATAAAATAATTATAGTGGAATTTAGGGTGCATTTATTTGCACCCTAAATTGTAAAAATGCAAAAATTTCACATGTTTATTGTATTTTTACCTGGAACAGTTAACCAATATTTAATAATTTATTATACTTATACCTTTTAATGGAATAAATTTTGCTTAAAGTAAACTTATGAAAGTTTTTGAAAAATTTTGTGAAAAGATAAAAGGAGGTAAGATGAAGCGATTTTTAACAGTGATGCTTCTTGTTTCCCTTATCCTTCTTTTTGTTGGTGCAAAATCGGTGAACAACAAAGCGACAGTTATTGAAAACAGTGCACCAACAATGGATAATGGAACTTATTTCAATCCTCTTGCTGATGGGTTTAAATCCATCACAAAGGGAAAAGAGATGGTAAAAGTGATGAAGGATGCCAACATTCTCCATCTTCCATACCATGATTTTGATGTGAGAAATGGAGAGCCAAACATTCCATCAGAATTGAAAGCAAAACTCACAAAAGATGGCACAAACTATTACATTTTGAAGTTCTCAGGTCCTGTTCTTGAAAAATATAAAAGTGAACTTTCAAACTATGATGTGAAGTTTGAATGGCCAGTTCATAATTATGGTTACATTGTGAAAATGAGGGATAGTGATGTTGAAAAGATTTCACAACTCCCATACATAAAATTTGTTTCACTCTGGCATCCTGCTTACAAAGCATCTCCAAAATTTTTGAATTCAAAGTCAGATGTGAAAAGAGAGATAGTTGTCAGATTGTTCAGAAATGGTTCATATTATGAAACACTTGATAACCTGAAAAAACTTGGTGCCAAGATACTTGATAAATCACAACCAACAACCGCTCTTGCAACATTCTTGATTGAAATTCCAGAAAATATGATCGCAGAGGTTGCAAAGATTAAAGATGTTTATCTTATGATGCAGTATGCGAAAAAATATCCAAGAAACGATAATGGTAGAGCGATTATAATGAATGGAACAACGGTTACTTCGGATACAGTAATCTGGAACAGAGGAGTTAGAGGAAATGGACAGATAATAAATGTTTCTGATTCAGGTATTACGATGGGACATTATCAGTTCTATGATCCAGCGGTTCCATTGACAACATGGGGATACTATCCAACACATAGAAAGGTTATCGCATATCTTCCAACACATCCAGATTTTCTTGATACATTGAACTTTGGAGATGAAGCATTGGCAAGTTACCACGGAACACACACATCAGGAACAGCAGCAGGTTCTGATGAACGTCTTGCCACATCAAACTATGATGGTATAGCAAAAGAAGCAAAAATTTTGTTCATGGATGCTGGAAACACTGTTGATGATTTCTTATGGATTCCAATAGATTGTTATTCAATGTTTGATACGATGTATGTTCATGGTGCAAGGATAACTTCAAACTCCTATGGTCCTTCTGTTTCATCATATCCTGAACTTGCAGGTGCTTATGATGAGGGCTGTCAGTTGACAGATGCTTACATGTGGGATCATAAGGATTTCAATGTCCATTTTGCAGCAGGTAACGATGGTTCAGCAGCTGGAACAATATCTGGAACGGCATGTGCAAAAGATGTTTATGCAGCAGGTTCATGCTCTGAGGTTTCTCCAACATCTGTTTCATCATTCTCATCAAGAGGTCCAACCGCTGATGGAAGGTATGGTGTTACACTTCTAACACCTGGTGAAGATGTTATGTCCGCTGATGGTGGAACATCAGGAGCAACATCAAACTATGTTAACATGCAGGGAACTTCAATGGCAACACCATTCTCAGCAGGTGCAATAGCGTTAATAAGAGATTATCTTGCACAAGGATTTTATCCAACAGGTTCAAGAATAGCAGCAAACGCGATCACAAATCCTTCATCAGCACTCATAAGAGCACTCGCTGTTAATTCAGCGAACGATTGTGGTCAGACGATACCAAACAACAACTACGGTTTTGGAAGGTTACAGTTGAACAACTGCTTGCTCTTCAGTGTTGCTCCATCAACATCTCCAAAAGCGGTTGTTTTTGATGATAATCAGGATGGACTTTTAACTGGTGAATATGTTGAATACCAGTTCAATGTTACAGATGGTGCAAACGAATTGAGAGTTACATTGGTATGGACAGATTATCCAGCACCATTCTTTGGTGATAACACAGTTACAGATACAACTCTTGTAAACGATCTTGATTTACAGGTTTACAATCCAACAGGAACACTTGTTTCAGGAACAGATCATTTAAATACAATAGAGCAATACAGAAGCTTAACTCCTGCAACAGGAACATGGAGAGTTAGAGTTGTTGCAACCGACTGTCCTGTTTCACCTCAACCATACGCAATAGTTGTATCCTATTCTGTTAATAATTTGAATAACGGTTATGTGAAATTTGATAAAGCTGTCTATTCAGTTATAGATTCTATAGCTACTATAACTGTGACAGATATGAATTTAGATAATGATACTATGAATGATAGCATACCTACTAATTTTATAAATATAAAAGTTTATTCAAAACTTGGTGATACTGAATATGTTACAGTAACAGGAATAACGGGAATCTACAAAGGTTCAATCCAGATGGCTTATCAGGCACCAATATCATCAAATTTCAACGATGGTTTCCTTGGTGTCAACAAAACCGATACTATCTGGGCTGTTTACAAAGATACAAACCCAGTGGCAACAATTACAGCAAGGGCTCTAATAGATAACGCTACATTCACAATTTACAATGTAAGATGTGAGAAAGCGGAAGGAACAAGAGGATTCATCGCCTGGACAACAACAGAGCCAACAACAGGAAAGGTATATTATGGACCAACAACAGCACTCGGATATGAAACAGCGGAGAATCCAAACCTTGTTTACGATCATTCAGGTGATCAGGCAATAATAGTTTCAGGTCTTACACCAAACACTGTATACTATTTTGATGTTGAATCAAAAGATCATAAAGGAAATACAGTAAGAGATGATAACAATGGTAAACATTACCAGTTTGCAACAGTTGATATCGCAGGTGCAGACATTTTAGTTCTTGTAACAGATGATAACCTTGAAGGTGAACTATTTGCTCATCCTGACTTCTTGGTTTATGCTATAGAACAGGGTGGATGGAATTATGCATGGTATCAGACATCTTTGAACAACTTCGGTCAGATCCCTGTCACAAACCTTATGAGAAACTTCAAGGCGATATTCTTACAGTCAGGTCAGGAGAACTATCCACCACTCACAAAACCACAGGAAGAATCATTGAAACTTTATGAAGAAGGTGGTGGTAGAATCGCATATACAGGTCATGATTTCGGTTGGGCGATGGCTTCAAGTGAAGGTTTTAGTTATGTTGGAACTGACAGAAACGATTCACTATTTATTATAAATTATTTGATGGGTAGATATGTTGGTGATATCGTTGCAACAGGAAACTTCACACTCTATGGAGTTTCTGGTGATCCAATTTCAGGTGCTTACACAGCAGGTGTTCCATACAACCCATATAGATCTGGTGCTGATGGTGACTCTATGTATGGTGTCTCAGCAGCGTTCGTTGCTGGAACTTCAACCAATGTCTGGAGATGGAATGCAGCAACAGGTCCAGTTGTAGGAACAAAATGGGAATCAACGAACAACCTTGGAACACTTGGTGTTGGTGTCTGGGGTGGATATAAGACAAGAGTTATATTCAATGCATTTGAAATAACACAGATAGATACGGCAAATGCCACATCAACAACAAGAACCAATATTTTGAACAACAACCTTATATGGCTTATCGGTCATGATCATCCAGATGTTACGATAAGTTCACCAGTTGCCGGAAACACTTATACAACCAATACAATTTCAATCTCATGGACAGCAACCGCTTATGGTGGTGCAACAATAGATACAACATATCTATACTATTCACCAAATGGTGGTGATTCATGGATCTTGATTACAAAGGGAACAACGTTAACTTCACCATACACATGGGATGTTTCATCACTACTTAATGGTAATGAGTATAGAATCAAAGTAAAAGTAAACGATAAAAATGTTTATCCTGCAATGACAGGTGAAGCAACAACAGGTAACTTCACAATTTCAAGAGTTGGTGGTGATTATCTTGGACCGATAGTTTATGCTGGTTCAATTCAGACAACACCATCACCAGTTGGTAACGCCGCAGGACTTGGACTTCCAACCTCATTCACAATAACAGCAATCGTTTGTGATTCATCAACAGGTATGTCAAACATCAGTGCTGCTGAATGGTCTTATGGCCCAACACCAGCACCAGCAGGAACAGGTAATCCAATGACAGCAGTTGATGGTGCGTTTGATGAACTGTATGAACAGGTCACAGCGACTGTCTCTTCAACAGTTGGATGGCCAGCAGGAACAGTAAAGATCTGGGTCAGAGGTAGAGATGCTTCTCCAGCAAAGACACCTTCTAACTGGGGTGATGCGTTTGAAGGATCAGTTGTCGTCGTTGACGCTGCTACAACACTTACAAGAGTTCAGATGACTGAAATCTCTGCAATATCTGAAAACAATATGATAACACTCAAATGGTCAACAACATCTGAATTCAATAACGCTTCATGGATAATCGAAAGATCTGTCGATGGAATCAACTTTGAAAAGGTTGGAACACTTGAAGCAAAGAATGCTCCTTCAACATATACATTCACAGATACAAAGGTCTATGGTGGAACTGTATACTACTACAAAGTTTCCGATGTATCAAAGAATGGTGTGAAAACAGAGCATCCAGTTGTTAAGGTTGTTGCTTCAGGTAAACCAAGACCTACAACTTATACTCTTTCACAGAATCAGCCAAATCCATTCAAAGATGTAACAGTTATCGAGTACGCTGTTCCAGTAAAAGGAAAGGTTACTCTTGCTGTTTACGATATAACAGGTAAACTTGTTAAAACACTTGTGAACGAAGTCAAAGATGTTTCCTGGTATACAGCAAAATGGGACGGTAAAGATAATTCTGGAAAGAGTGTCGCAGCAGGTGTTTACTTCTACAAACTCTCTGCATCAGGATTCGAATCAACTATGAAGATGACCTATCTGAAATAAGAGAATCTAAATATAGAAAAAGCCCCCTTTTTAAGGGGGCTTTTTTTATACCTTTTTTGATTTTTTATAAGTTGAAAATAAAAGAATTGAAGAGAAAAGAATTATAAGAAAAGAGGTTATCTGGGAAAGGGAAAAGGTTTTGAAAACCAGAGCATTTTTTGAATACTCCCTTAAAAAATCAACAAGAAATCTTTCGATACCATAAATTATAAAAAAAGAATAAAAAATAAATCCATCAAAAAATTTTTTTCTATTGTAAAGATAATATAGAATAAAAAAAACTATAAGCATTGTAAATGACTCTATCAGTTGTGTAGGGATAACAGGAAGAGAACAACACGCATCAGGTTTGATTAAACCTTTTTCAAGTTGTTCTTGATAAGGTGGTGGAAAGTTTTCTCTTGGAAATCTTAAACCAAAAGTTTCAGAAATTTTACCATAACAGCATCCGTTAAGAAAACAACCGATTCTACCGAAGAATATTCCAAGTGGAAACGAGGTCATAAAAATATCACCAACCTTTAATAGATCAAGATGGTTTCTTCTGATGTAAACTATCCCTGATATCACTCCGCCAATGAAACCACCGTAGAATACCATTCCTCCTTCCCAGATTTTTATTATTGACAAAAGATCATCTTTGTATATGTTAAAATTTTCAACAACAAACCAGATCCTCGCTCCAATTATTCCACCTATTATAACCCAGACAGATAGATCAAACAGAATATCTTTTGAGATTTTTGATTTTTTTGAAAGTTGAAATATTACAAATAGTGAAGCAAGAAATCCGATCGCCTGCATTAAACCATACGAGTAAAGTGTGATGTTACCGAAATGAAAAATTATTCTATGCATATTAAACTCCAACAACTTTTTCAATATCTTTTATCGTTTTGGGAATTTCGATTGAAAGATTTTTGTATCCATTTTTTGTAACGAGTATATCATCTTCAATCCTGAGTCCAATCCCTTCTTCAGGAATATAGATCCCGGGTTCAATCGTTAAAACCATATTTTCTTGAAGTTCAGGCATATATCTTGGAACAGATGAAACATCATGAGTATCAAGCCCCAGCATATGTCCGATTGAATGCGGATAATATTTTTTTACATCCTTAATATCTTTGATATAGTTTAATTTTACAAGCAGTTTTCCGATCAGTTCGTTAGTTTTTTCATTCAACTCTTTCATACTAACACCAGGTTTTATCGAATCGATGATCTTTTCCTGTATCTCAAGTAATGGCTGATACAAACTTTTTTCCTTTTCCGAAAATTTTCTTTTTGGTGGGAAAACCCTTGTTATATCAGCAGAATAGAGTTCATATTCTGCCCCAACATCTATAAGAACGAGATCATCTTTTTTTACTTTCTGGTTGTTTGATGTGTAGTGTAAAGTCGCACCATTTTTTCCAGAAGCAACTATTGAAGGGAAAGCGGGAACAAAAACACCATTTTTCAAAAATATATACTCAAGTTCTGCCTGAATCTCATATTCGAACATTCCTTCGTGTGCATTTTTCATACAGTTGATTATTCCCTGTTTTGTTATTTCTATAGCCCTTTTTATACATTCTATCTCATATTTATCTTTTATCGACCTTAGGGGATATATCAGATTGTTTGCTGGTAAGAAAGATTTTATCTGGGGGAAATGTTCTCTGAGTTTTGAAATTTTGTAATGATTGTATCCCAGAAATTCTGAAACTCTTTCATTTGCAAAATCAAAATAACATATTACCCCTCTGTTAACATAGTTCCCAAAATGGAAGTAAAAATCTTTATTGTAAAAAACATTTTCAATTCCAGTTTCCTCTTTTACCTCTTTATCAGATTTTTTCTTCCCAGTCCAGACCTCATAGTAAGGATTGTTCTCCTCGACAAAGAGAATCTCTTTTTCTTCCTTTTCACCTTTGTAAAGCAAAAGTGTCGATGAAGGTTCTTTGTAACCTGTAAGATAAAAGAAATTTGAACTCTGCCTGTAGATGTAGTTGTTTTCAGGATTTTTTTCTTTAAAAGACGCCGAATCTAAAAGAAGAACCGAATTCTTTTCCATCGATTTTAAAACTTTTTCCCTTCTTTTTTTGAAAATTTCTTTTGGAATCATATTTTCTCCTTATGGTTTAAAAATTTCAAAATTAAAATTTTTGATAATTTTTTCAAGATTTTCAAACCCGAAAGCAACATCTCCAGTTTTGTGTGAGTCAGAACCTGTAGAAACATATTTTCCACCAAAATCTCTGTAAAGTGAAAGTATCTCGGTCGATGGGAACTGCTCTTTGCATTTGTGTCTGAGTCCACTTGTGTTTATTTCAAGGATAATGTTATTTTTAATGATCTTTTTTAAGATTCTTTCATAATATTTTTCATACCTTCTGAATGTGATCTTATGGTCTGAAAATTTTGAATATTTTTTATAGTAGTCAATATGTCCTAAAATGTTGAAATTTTTAAAATCAACGATACTTTCAAGTTGTAAAAAATATTTTTCGTAATCAACATCTAAAATATTTTCTTTATCTTTTTCAATCTGAACGATCCAGTCGGAAATTACGATTCCTTCAACAAAGTGTAAAGAAACTATAATATAATCGAAAGGGAATTTTTTAAAAGTTGTTACTATCTTTTCTTCATAATCTTTTTCGTATGATGATTCTATTCCAAGAAAGAGTTTTATTTTTTTCTGATATTTACTTTTCAAAGACAAAAACTCTTCAAACTGGCTTTCACCTTTGTAAAACATATTCCCGGGATCATTTTGGTTGAAATCGAGATGGTCGGAAAAACCTAAAATTTTTATATTTTTCGATAACGCTTCAACAACGATATCTTCCATCAATCTTTTTGAATCGTATGAATAAAGAGAATGGTTGTGTAAATCTATCATATCTGCTTATTTTAACAGGTTGAACTTTTAAGTCAATATATTGACAAAGAGAGGTTTATAAAATAAAATTAAAATATTAAATTTTGAAGGAGGAACTATGCATAAAAAATTGTTTATTCCGGGTCCAACCGAAGTTGTAAAGGAGGTAAGAGAAGCTATGGCCTGTGAGATGATAGGTCATAGAATGAAAGAATTCACTGAACTTTACAATCAGGTGATTCCAAAATTGCAACAGGTTCTCTATACGAAAAACAGAGTTTTGCTTTTCACATCCTCAGCAACTGGCTGTATGGAGAGTGTAGTAAGAAATCTTTCAAACAAAAAGATCCTCTCATGCATGTGTGGTGCTTTCTCTGACAGATGGTACGATATCGCGGTTATGAATGGCAAAAAGACAGATCCCTTAAAGGTTGAATGGGGCTATGCTATAAAACCGGAGATGATAGATGAAAAGTTGAAAACTGGTGAATACGATCTTGTGACTCTTGTCCATAACGAAACATCGACGGGAGTAAAGAACCCGATCGAGGAAATAGCAGAGGTTATGAAAAAATATCCTGATGTGATTTTTGCTGTTGATGCTGTTTCATCACTCACAGGTTATAAAATAGATGTTGATGCACTGGGAATTGATGTTATTCTTGCTGGTGTCCAGAAATGTTTTGCACTTCCACCAGGACTCGCTGTGATGACAGTTTCACAAAAAGCAGCAGAAAAAGCAAAAACTGTTGAAAACAGGGGATACTATTTTGATATAGTTGATATGTTAAAATATGATGAAAAAGGACAGACACCATCAACACCATCGATTCCACACATCAACGCTCTGAATGTCCAACTTGACAGGATGCTTGCAGAGGGTATGGAAAACAGATTCGCAAGACATAAAAAAATGGCAGATATGATTTTCGATTGGGCAAAAGAGAAAGGCATAGAGACATTCCCTGAAAAAGGTTATGAATCATGGACAGTTGTTACTTTGAAAAATAATAAAAACTTCAACCTTTCAGACCTTAACAAAGAACTTGGTAAAAGAGGAAAAACTATATCAAACGGTTATGGAAAACTGAAAGATATCACATTCAGAATCGCAGCGATGGGCGATCTTATGCCTTCAGATATCAAAGAACTTCTCGATGATATTAACGATATTTTAAAAATTTAAGGAGGAATTATGAGAATACTTGTGAGTGACAAGATCTCTGATTCAGCGGTCAACCAGTTGAAAGGAATGGGACACGATGTTGTTGTAAAAACAGGGCTTCCACCCGAGGAACTTGAAAAGGTCATCGTTGATTTTGATTGTATAATCGTAAGAAGCGCAACAAAGGTTAAGAAAAATATAATAGATGCAGGGAAAAATTTAAAACTGATCATAAGGGGTGGAGTTGGAGTTGATAACATCGATGTTGAGTATGCGAAAACAAAAAATATTGAAGTGAAAAATACACCTGCTGCATCGAGTGAATCTGTTGCTGAACTTGCAATAGGACACATGCTTTCACTTGCGAGATCTTTAACTGTTGCTGATAAATCGATGAAGGAAGGCAAGTGGGAGAAGAAAAAATTTGAAGGTTATGAACTTTATAAAAAAACTTTAGGGATCATCGGTCTTGGAAGGATTGGAAGGGAAACAGCAAGGATAGGTTTTTATGGCTTTGAAATGAATGTTTTGGGTTATGATCCCTATGTCAAAGAGGTATCGAAACCACCAATTAAAATAGTTGACCTTGATACACTTTTGAAAGAATCAGATTATATATCTTTGCACCTTCCTCTTACAGATGAAACAAAAAAT
Source organism: Caldifarciminota bacterium (assembly GCA_037481815.1). Lineage (GTDB taxonomy): Bacteria > Hydrothermota > 32-111 > 32-111 > 32-111 > 32-111. Next base: position 669,871 of record JBBFKX010000001.1, on the reverse strand, counting down.
ATGATCTCACTTGAACAGTTCAAAAAGATGAAAAAGAGCGCATATCTTATCTCCTGTGCAAGAGGTGGAATCGTTGATGAAAAAGCGTTGATAACAGCATTGAAAGAAGGATTGATCAGAGGAGCAGCGCTCGATGTTTTTGAAACAGAACCACCTGTTGTGAACGAACTTTTTACATTTGAAAATTTTGTGGCAACACCACATATAGGTGCTCAGACATTTGAAGCCCAAGAAAGGATCGCAGACGAAATCGTGAGTATAATCTCAGAATACAAATGATTATAAAGGGGGGACAATTTTGTCCCCCTTAAGTATGTTAAAAAAGATTTTTCAAAAGATTCATCAAAAAATATTGTTTGAAAGTTTTCTTGATAGTTTCTTGATATTTTTTTCATTTTTTACTTTCCTTTTTATATTACATATTTTTTTGAACAACATCTTTTACCATGAAAATTTATTTTTCATCGTTGCATTTTTAACTCTTTTATTTTTTTCCTTTAAAAATTTTTTTACAAACATTTTTTCGACAGGAAAAAGTATAGAAATTTTTAACAGTTTAAACAGGGAACTGAAAAATGTTCCGATTGTTGTCTTTGAGAATCAAAATAAAAAGGATAACACTTTTATTGAGATTTTAAAAAATGAATTTGAGAGAATAGATTTGAAAGGAAAAAAATTTTTTAAAGAGAATAAAAGAGATAAAAATTTAAGATTTTTCTTTTTATCAATTATCATTTTCCTTTCATTTGTTATCTTAAATCCTTACCTTGTTTCAAACTCTTTCAATCTGACTCAAAAACAGGTTGTTTTGAAAAGTAAGGGAAGTGATATAAAAATTCTTTCTTTCAACCTTGGAACAATCTCGGGAAACCTTTTTGTTGAAAGTGAAAAAAATTTTTCAAGGTATAAGAAAAACCATGATTATGAACTTGATTCTTATCTCTTTTTTAAAGGTCCAAAGGTTGAATCGAACAGATTGAGTTTTAAACTTCTGAAAGGTTTTCTGATAGATTCTATTGTTTCAAAAGTAAAACCACCATTTTACACATCACTGAAAAGTTATTCTCTTAAAGGCAATTTTTTAGATGTTGTTGAATTTGCCTCATTGAATCTGAAAGTTTTTTTCAACGATAAAAAAGAGTACATTTTTGAATTAAAATCTGTTGTTAACGATAGTGTGATAAAATTCAAAAAGGGCAATATTTTTGATTCGGTTATCGTAAATGTAATGAAAGATAAAAAACCTTTTATTGATATAATCGTTCAGGACAAAAATCTTCAGATTAAAGATGAGGTCGATCTTCCGATTCTTTGCAGAGATGATTTTGGAAACGATTCTGTCTATATAGTTTTTAAAAATGAAAGTGATTCCTCTTTTCAATCATACAAAATTTCTGGAAAAGATACTATTTTGATTTTCAGATTGAATCTTGAATCGATTAAAGAAAAGTATCAAAAAATCCATTTCATTTTGAAAGACAACAATCCTTTTAGAAGGCAGATAGATGTATCAAGCGAGATTGAACTTGGACAGAGTGGAGATCTTTCGACCGTTATCGATTCAACATATCTGAGGAGTGAATTCTTTAACGATCTTGAAAAATATTCTGAAAGGGTTGAAAATGTTCTTGATGAACTAAAAATACAGAAGAAAGAAGAGAATTTAAGACAATTAAAAGAAGAGTTAAAAAATTTGAGCGACAATTTTGAAAAAGTTAAAGAGGAGATGAAGGATCTATCTGAATACAGGTTGCCCGATAATCTTTATAAAAAGATGGCTGAGTTGAAGAGTGAACTTGAAAAGATCGATAAGAACATTTTAAACAACCTTTTTTCACTTCTTGAAAAAGATTTGAAAAATATTTCAGAAGATGAGAAAAGAAAATTGATCGATAAGATTCAGAGTGAAAGTAAAAATATAGAGAAGGATCTTTCAAGATTAAAAGAAGTTTTGAAACAGTTGAACAAAATCTTTTCCTTGACTAAATTTGATGAGGAACTCAAAAAACTGATAGATCTTGAAAACAGGATAGTTCAGGAAAAAAATTTTGGAGAACAGAAAAAGGTAACCGAAAGGATTGAAGATTTGAAAAAAGAGAGTTTAAAGGATGACAACCTTGAGGAGTATGAAAAAGACCTTTCGAAACTTTCAAATTTATCAAAAGAATCTGAAAGAGAATTTTCTAAAACAAAGGATGTTAAAGAAAAACTTGAGGATTTAAAAAAGAAAGTACAGGAAAATATAGAAAAACTGTCGGGAAAAACCGAAAAGTACGACAAAGAGCTGGTTATAACTACATTACTTTTCATAGATGAACTGATAGACAGTACCCAGAATCTTCAACTGATTTCAGATCTTTACCAATCGATAATCGACTATACTGGAGAGGATATATCATCTCCTCTCAACATTATGTTAAAAACAGCAAAAACTATGGCTGAAAACAGTAATGGAAATTTTCTGCCTCTGAAAGAACAGAATGTTAACATAATAAACTTTCTTTTAAAGGATAATCCTCAAGGTGAAGGTGCCTCATCACTTGAAAGGTTGGCACAAGAGATGTCTTCGTTGTCAAAGGAACAACAGTATATATCCGAGATGTTATGGGAGATGTTTGGAAAAGGTGAGATGAAACAGGATATATTGAACCAGTTGGGTAAAATGGAAGAAGCACTTTCAGAAAAGATGAAAAAACTGGGAGAACAATCTTTTAAGGATGTTGGGGAAGCGATTTCAACTCTTGCTGATTCTTTGAAAGATGTTGCAAAAGATTTGAAGCAAGGTAAACTTGATCAGGAGATACTGAATAAACAGGATAGAGTGTTAAAAAGGATGTTGAACATAACAAAATCGATATACAAAAAAGGTATAGATGAAAAACGTGAGAGTTTTACGGGAAAAGATTATGAGATACCTGCAAAACTGATCATGCCTGAGGATTATGGTTATAAAAAGTATCTTCAATTAAAAAAGAAATATCAGGATGTTGAAAATTTTGAAAGAAAAGAGTGGATACCTTTGATAAAAATTTACCTACAGGAAATTTTAAATGAATAGATTAAAAACGATTTTTCTGATTCTAATATTTTTTAATTTTCTTTTTTTAAATTCAGAAAATTTAACCGAGATCGTAAAAACAGGTAATTTTAAAATAATCCTTGAAACTCTTGATACTTCCAATGATAAAGAGAAGGTTTTGAAAGAGATATTCAAAAATAGGGATAAATACAAAAAATCAGATTATGAGTATTTTTTGAGGAGTTTGATTTTAAGAGATGGTATGCCAGAGATATATGTTTCATTTTTTAGAAAAGATATGATATTTGAAAACGAATATATGATATTTTTAAAATATTTCAAAGAAAAAGATGATCAGGAAAAATATTTAGAATACATTTTAAGGTTTGTTGACGAAAAAAATCTTGATTACAAAAAGATTACAGCACAATTTTCTTTTGAAAATATCAACAAAATCCTGTATGAAAGATTATCAAACAAAAGTGAATTGAAACTTTTTGTTACTGCAAGATTGTTGATTCAAACCGGTGAAGATATTTATGCAAAGGAATTGGTTGATTTTCCTCAGGAAGATATTTTAAAAATTTTTGATTCAGGTATTTTAACTCTTAAAGAAAAGATAAAAGTAGTGAAATTTTTAGATTCAAAAAGAGTGAACAAAAAGTTATTTTCCGAAGATATACATGTTTTATCCTTTTATGATCTTGAAAACGATTATTCATCATTACTTGAAGGAACAGTTTATGAAAAATCGTATAAAGATTTTAGAAGAATTTTAAGGGGAGAAAGACCTGAAACTATTGAAAATGACTCGCTTTTTTATCCCTTATCACTGATTTTTTTAGGGGATAATGAAAATTTTAAAATTTTCATGAACAGTAAAAAAAATACAAAGAGTGAATATCTTAATTATCTGAATTTTCTTCGTTCTCTTTTAAATTCTGACGAGAAAGATTTAAAAGATTATCTATCAAAACTGTTATCTTCAAAAATCGATATATTTGTAAGAATAAACTGTGCAAACCTTTATATCCTTTCAAAAAAAATACCTGATGGGCAGTTCTTTATTTACTATTTTCAAAACGATTCTGAAAAGTTAAGACCTTTTATCGTAACTGTTGGGAAAAAAACTTTTCTTTACTATAAGATGCTTCTTGAAGATGGGAGAGTTGAGGAAGCAAAACAGTTTAAACAGGAGTCGTTTGAAGATTTTGAACTCATAAGTGATATACTTTTATTTGAAGTAAAAAAAGGTATAATCAAAAAAGAGGATATTGAGATGTATTTGAAAAAGTATGGTAAAACACCTTTGAAAGGATTATTGTTAGAATATTTATGAAAAAGTTTTATTTTTTTGTTTTTTTGGTTTATATCAAAATTTTTTCTTACACTTTTATTCCGATGGATGAAACACAAACTGACCATTTAAAATCGTATGGTATAGTTTACAGAGCACTTAAAAATGGAGTGAATGTTTACTGGCTTTTAAATTACAGAGGTGGTAGTTTTTTGATCATGTCAGACATTTTTGAAAATGAATGCTTAAAAGAAGGTGTTAATTTTTCAAATGTCTCTGATGAAAAAAAGGATTTCATACTTTCACAAACTGAGAAAAGCGTTCTTCTTGAAAAAGCTCCAAAACTCGCTGTCTACTCACCACCTGGCAAAGAGCCATGGGATGATGCAGTTACACTTGTTCTCGACTATGCAAAAATATCGTACGATCTTATCTATGATAAGGAGATACTCACAGGAAAGATTTACGAATACGAATGGATACATCTTCACCATGAGGATTTCACGGGTCAACTCGATCGGTTTTATATTTCATCTTTCTATGAAACATGGTTTCAGGATCTTTTTAATATGCAAAAAAATCTTTCGAAATCTCTTGGTTATGAAAAATATTGGTTGATGAAACGTGATGTTGCAAAAGAGATAAAAAATTATGTTGCAAGAGGTGGATTTTTGTTCGCGATGTGTTCTGCAACAAATACACTTGATGATGCTCTGGCGTTAGGATATCAGGATATAATACCATCACTTCTTGATGGTGATGGAACAGATGCTCCAGTACTCGATTATACAAAATCTATCGCTTTTGAAAATTTTAACTTGAACGATAAACCAACGATAGAGATTGATGATATCAATTATGAACCTTTTAACCGGCAGGAATGGGAAAACAGATTTTTTAAGTTGAAAAATTTCTCACCAAAGTTTGATCTCGTTGAAGCGATGTTGACTCAAAACCATACTGACAACATAAAAGAGTTTCTCGGAAGAACTTCAAGTTTCGATAAGAGGAAAATAAAAAAGGATGTTGTGATACTCGCGGACAGTTATGATAAAAATTATGCAAAATATATTCATGGATTTTTCGGTGAAGGTTTTTTTACTTTTCTTGCCGGACATGATCCTGAAGATTATCTTCATTTTGTCAACGATCCACCAACAGAACTTATACTTTTTAAAAATTCTCCAGGATACAGATTGATACTCAACAATGTTTTATTCCCTGCATCTCAGGAAAAAAAGAAAAAAACCTAACCTCTTGATAGTATCTTTCTATAAAAGTTTTCAATTCTGTTACTCACATTCTCCCATGAATAATCTAAAGATTTTTTCTTTCCGTTTTTCTGTAAGGTTTCTCTCAAATTTTTATCATCAGTGAGAAGAATAAGTTTTGAAAGAAGATCATCATCTGAAATAGGATCGAAAAGCATTCCATCTTTTAAATTTTCTATAACCTGTGAATAACCATGAATATTTGAGGCAACAACTGGTGTTCCACACGCCATCGCTTCAAGGAGAACTATCCCAAACGACTCACCACCTAAAGCAGGAGAGCAGTAAATATCAGCCGTTCTGTAATATTTTGGAATATCCTCTTTTTTAACATATCCGGTAAAGATGGTTGATTTTTCGATGCCGAGTTCTTTCGCCATCTGTTTTGCCTGTGAATCGAGAGGCCCTTTGCCTGCGATTATAAGTTTTGCTTCCCTTTTGATTTTTAAAAGTTTGGAAAATACATTTATGATTTTTAAAACTCCCTTTCTCTCATCCAACCGACCCAAAAAAAGTATCTTTGGATAACCTTCGATTTTAAAACTTTCACCTTCACTGTTAAAAAATTCAACATCAACACCTGCAGGGATTATTTCGTAATCACCAGGGAAATATGGTTGCATTGCGAGTTTTGCTGTTTCGGAAATAGCAAAATAACCGTGGATTTTGTTAAGATATTTTTTGTATACTGCTCTAAAAATTTTCGATCCAGAATTGTAAAATTTGAAACCAGCGTTCAAAAAAGCAGCAACATTTTTGGTTTTTGAATAGTGTAATGCAAAAAAAGATAATGAAGGGAAAAAAGGACCGTTTAAGTGAATTATATCAAAATCTCTATTGTAAAGAAGATTTTTAACCCTAGATGGTATATCGGTTCCAAAAGCCATCGTTGCGTATGATTTGTTCATCGGGATCATCAAAACCTTTCCAAACCTGATCACATCATTTTCTTCCTGTTCTCCTTTATAATGTGTTGTTAGAATTTTAACTTCATTTTGATGTTTTTTTAGATATTTTGATAGATAGAAGGTATACTCTGAAATTCCTGATGGGTAGGGATAGTATGGATCTGAAACCAAAAGTATTTTTAACGGTTTATCGTTCATTTTCTGTATTCATCTTTTCCCGAGAGGTATTTAAACATGACAGGTTCTTTCTCTTTCAACAGTTGAGTTATTTTATCCGATATTTCTCTTATCTCCCACTGGGCATGTTTATCTGATCTTAATCTTACAAAATGATAGATCTCTCTTGCGTTCATTTTTAGAATTACAGACCTTTTTGTTGCGTTTAAAACAGCGTAATTGTAAAGCAATGGATTTTTTTGGTAAAGTTTTTTTGCAAGGTGGTTTGATTCTTTTTGGAGTTTTAGAAGTTCCTTTTCAAATTTTGTTTCCTTTAGTGTGTAAGGAACAACAGGTTTTGATATGGTTGAGTACCCCTGTGTGATTATCGTTGTTATTCTATGTCTTTTGATTTGAGCAAAACATGAGGATGAACATATTATTCTGAAAGTGTAATCTGCGAGTTCAAACTCCCTGGGTGGTTTATCATAAGATTTTAAATTTTTAAAGATTTCATCTATGATTTGTTCTTTAAAAGTTTTATCGAACTTTTTATTTTTGAATTTTTTTCCTTCAGTGTGAAAAAGAAAAGAGTTTACAAAAAGATCTGAAAAATTTTTTGTATAGTCCAAAATTTTAACATTTCCTCCATTGAGTTTGTATGCTGGAAAATCTTCATAGTTTTTGAACTTTTCGTTTCCAGATGTGTATTTGATTATCGATGGTGCAAGTTTCACAGATTCCTTTTCAAGTTCACACGCTATTTTTTCTAATTCTTTTATATTTTGGCTCTTCAATCTCGCGATCATATATTCAAGTGTTCTTCCATTCACGGTCATACCGCACTGCGTCAGAGTTGAAAGTGGCAAAAAATATCTTGAATCCTCATTTGATGTTTGTCTATCTTTCTGACTGTTCAAAAAATCGAATGATTCTTTGTATAAAGAAAACGCTTTTTCACAGAACTTTATATATTCAGTTTTTAAATCTCTGTCATGTTCGAGTTCTTCGGGTATCAAATAGCCATTGTTCATATTAACATATCTCTGTGATTTTTCTGTGAATGAAGCAAGCCTGTGGTGTTGAATGTATTCTATTGAAAATCTTGAAATATCAACGAGATCAAAGTTAAAAACAGCATGTTCAGCGATCGAAGAATGCCCGAGTTGAAAAACGATTTTTTCGTTTGATCTTCTTGCATTTTCGATATCCTGTGATGCTTCTCTCCTTAACTCTTCAATACTCTTTTCTGATCTTGAAATTCTTGCATAAGCAGCACAGATCGTTTCAGGAGTTTTGCAACTTTCACTGTTATCTATATCAAAATTGAAACCGGAAAGTTTTATTTTCATCTTTTCTCCAGCATTTTTAAAAATTCATCTTCATCTATCGTTTTCACATTCAACTTTTTTGCTTTTTCAAGTTTTGAGCCAGGATCTGAACCGACTATTAGATAATCGGTTTTTGATGAAAGGTTTTCAGAAAAGTTACCACCATTTTCAACGATTATATTTTTTACTTCATCCCTTTTGAAATTTTTTAAAGTTCCTGTGACAACGAAATTTTTGCCTTTTAAAACATCCGATCTGGTTTTGCTTTCAAATGTTATTCCAAGTTCAATAAGTTCTTTTATCATCTTTAGATTCTCTTGATTTTTGAAGAAGAGAATTATGTTTTTTGCTGTCTCATCTCCAACACCTTCTATTTTTCTAATTTTCTCATAGTCAGATTTTATGAGTTCATCGATACTGGAAAAATTTTCTGACAATTTTTCTGAAAGATATTCACCAACATTTTTTATTCCAAGTGAGTATATGAACCTTTTCAATGTTGTTTTTTTGGATCTTTCGATTGAATCGAGAATATTTTTTGCACTCTTTTCTTTGATTCTCGGTATTTTAAAAAGTTTTTCATAGTTCAATCTGTATATATCAGGCACAGTTTTTACTATTTCATATTCAAGAAGTTTTTTTACCATCATCTCCCCAAGATTTTCAATGTTCATTCCATTTTTCGAACAGAAATGTAAAAGGGAGAGTTCTATCTGTGCTGGACAATTTTTATTGATACATCTTAAAGCGACCTCGTTTTCATATTGGACCAGAGGTTGCCCACATGAAGGGCACTCTTTTGGTCTTTCTATCCTCTGACAATCTTTTCCCCTTTTCTCCTTTATAACTTTTATGACTTTTGGAATTATCTCTCCACTTTTTTCTATAAGAACATAATCGTTGACCATGAGATCGAGTCGTTCGATTTCATCAAAATTGTGTAATGTTGATCTTTTAACTGTTGAACCTGATATGAAAACCGGTTCAAGGTTTGCAACCGGTGTTACAACTCCGGTCCTCCCAACCTGAAATGAAACTGAAACCAGCCTTGTTATCGCTCTTTCAGGTTCATATTTGAACGCAAATGCCCATCTTGGAGATTTTGAAGTGTAACCGATTTTTTCTCTTAAAGAGAGTTCATTTACCTTTATCACTATCCCATCTGTTTCATAGGGGAGAGAGTATCTCTCATCTTTAAATTTTTCTTTTATATCTATTACCTGTTTGATATCCTTTGCGAAAAAATATTTTTCAACAACCGGTATTCCAAGTTCTTGCAGTTTTTTTAAACTCTCTATATGTGTTTTTTCAAGTTCGGTTATAACCGTATGTATCCTTATCGATAAATTTCTCTTACTGACCTCTCTGGGTGATAAAAGTTTTAAAGTTCCGGAGGCAGCGTTCCTTGCATTCGAAAACGAATAGATTTCCTGAATTTTTGAGAACCTTTCCTTTGTGAAAAAAACCTCGCCTCTTACGATCAGTTCACCTTTGAATCCCTGTTTCAAAGTTAATGGTAACTCTCTTATCGTTTTAATATTTTCTGAAACATCATCACCAATGTTCCCATCACCTCTTGTGAGCCCTTTAAAGAAAACTCCATCCTTATATATTATTGACACGGCAACACCATCTATTTTTGGCTCCACAACATATGAAAAATTTTCCTGAACAATGTTTTTTATCCTTTTGTCAAAATCAAATATTTCACCATCAGAGTAAGTGTTATCAAGAGATAACATCTTTGGTTTATGTTCAAATTTTTCAAAATTTTCAATATTTCTGTCAGATACTCTCTGTGTAGGGGAAGTTGGAGAATAAAATTCGGGATACTTCTTTTCAAGTTCTAAAAGTTGATGGTAAAGTTTATCATACTCGTAATCGTCTATTAAAGGTTCATTCAAAACATAATAGTGATAATCATAATTGTCTATTTCTTTTCTTAACTTCTCGATCTTTTCCTTGATTTCATTTTCCTTCATAGTCCTTTACCATGACAGTTTTTGTATTTTTTCCCGGAACCACAGAAACATGGGTCGTTTCTACCGATCTTTTTTGTCTGATTTACAACAGGTTTACTTTTGACCTCTTTCTCTTCATCTGAGATGCTGGAAATCGTTTCTTTGATCGTTTCCATTCTTTTGATCTCTTTCCTTTTTATTTCCATCTGTTCAAAAGATGAAAGGAATTTTTCAGAGAACTGTTTGAAAAGGTTATCCATAAAATCGTTGAAGAGAATGTATGCTTCCCTTTTGTATTCAATTAGTGGATCTCTTTGTGCATAACCTCTTAAAGATATACCTTCCTTTATCGCATCGAGTTCATACAACTGTTCTATCCAGAGGTTATCGATAGTATGTATGAAGATGTTGCAGATGTTGAAAAGGAGGATGTCAACGCGTTTCGAAAATAATGAAAATTTTTCATCAAAAATTTTTTCGACTTCACTTTTAACTCTTTCAACGAATTCAGATTTTTTTATGTTTTCATCTTTAATTTTCATTGAAATCTTGAAATTGTTAAGTAGAAAATCGTTTACTTTCTGATTATCCCATTCTTCAAAACTTTTACCTTCTTCGATATTTGAATTTAAAAACTCTTCCACTGTTTGTAAAACATTCTCCTTTATGTACCCGGTCACCTCGTTGAAATTTTTCTCATAGTGCTCATAAATCATCGTATAAATTTTTTCGAAAATCGTTTCATCAAAATTTTCGAAATTGAAATCTTTTAAAGGATCACAGTTGAAAACAATCGAGAGTTCTCTTAAAAGATTTTTTCTGTATTCTGATGAATTGTTTTTCGAAAATTGTTCTTTGAAATCAAGCAAAGTTTTGAGAAAAAGTTCTTTGTCGAGAAATTCAACAGTTGGTTTTTTTTCAAGGAAATAGTTCCTTATCTGATAAACGACCTCTCTCTGTTTGTTTATAACATCATCGTATTGTAAAAGATATTTTCTTCTTTCGAAGTTGAGTGACTCTATTTTCTTTTGAGCACTCTCTATCGATGATGTTAAAAGTTTGTGTGATATGTTTACATCCCTTGAAGAGATACTTTCAAGTCGTTTTATCATTTCACTCATTCTCTCATTTCCAAAGATTCTCATGAGATCATCTTCAAGAGAAACCGTGAACATTGAAGCACCAGGATCACCCTGTCTTCCCGATCTTCCCCTTAACTGTCTATCGATTCTTCTGGATTCATGTTTTTCTGTACCAAGAACAAATAGCCCTTCAGGAAAAGATGTTATGGGGTTACCTGAAGTATCAAAATCGATGTAAACTTTTCTTTCTTCAATATTTTCGGGATCGATTGTTTCTATTATGAATCTATTTTTATCGTTTTTAAAACTTTGATCGTCGGTTATGATTATTTTTTCAGAGTCATCTTTGTTAAAGGTGAAATATAATGATTTATCTTTTAAATACCAGTCATCCTTCAGAAGTGTTTCATAAAATTCTTTTGATTTTTGAGAACCATATATTATTATCGGGTTTTTGTTAAATTCATTTTTTATTTTTAGTGCCCAAATCAGACAACTCCTCTCATGAAGCATTTTTACAGTTTTCCCAAGTTTTATATCTGTTCCTCTTCCAGCCATATTCGTTGCTATTGTGATCGCTCCCTGTAATCCTGCCTCTGCGACTATCTTCGCTTCCTTTTCATGGTATCTTGCGTTTAGAATGTTGTATTTTAAAGGTCTTCCGGTTAAGTCCTTTCTCGTTTTTAGAAATGAATCCAGATATTCACTCGATTGAACGGATGCTGTGCCAACAAGAACTGGAATACCTGCGTTATGAAGTTTTACGATAAGATCAAGAACATATTTTATCTTTTCATCTTTTCTTATGAACACAAGGTCGTTATAATCCTTTCTGATAACTTTTTTGTTTGTTGGGATAACTATTACAGGCAATTTATAAATATGCATGAACTCTTCAGATTCCGTCTCTGCAGTACCAGTCATTCCTGAGAGTTTCTCAAACATTCTAAAAAGGTTTTGCAAAGTTATGGTTGCAAGAGTTTTTGTCTCCTCTTCGATCCTCACACCTTCTTTTGCTTCGATAGCAGAATGGAGCCCTTCTGAAAATCTTCTTCCGGGCATCAACCTTCCCGTATGTTCATCAACTATAACTATTTTTCCATTTTGAACTATATACTCAACATCTTTTTCAAAAAGTGTGTAAGCTTTTAAAAGTTGATGTAAAGCATGGATCTGCTCACTTTTTACAACATACTGTTGCATCACCTCATTTTTCTTTTTACTCCTTTCCTCAGGATCTTCAAAATCTTCTTCTATTCTTTTTAACTCGATCGATAGTTCAGGTGTTTTGAAGAATTCTTTATCCTGACTGATTTTTTCAAAATAATCCTCACCTTTATCCGTTATAGTTACAGCACCACTTTTTTCGTCTATTGAATAAAGAAGTTCCGTATCGAGTGTGAAAAGGAGTTTATCCCTTAAAAGGTTATTCTCCATCCTTTCCATTTTTGTAAGGATTTCAGGATTCTGCATAAGTTCGATCAACTCCTTCATCTTTGGGAGCCCTCTTTTACAGGTTAAAAAACCTTTGATACCTTCCTCTTCATTTTTCTCCTGATAATCCTTTTTTGCCTTTTCAAATATTTTTCTGACGATCTCTTTCTGGCTTCTTACAAACTGATTCACGAAGGGATTCAAAGATCTGTAAAGTTGTTCTGTTCTTTTTTCTGAAGGGTCACCGAACGGAAAACCTGAGATTATGAGAGGTGTTCTCGCTTCATCTATAAGAACGGAATCAACCTCATCTATTATCGCATAGTAAAATTTTTCTCTTAAAACTTTATCTGATCTCTGGAAAGCCATGTTGTCTCTAAGATAATCAAACCCGAACTCATTGTTTGTAACATAGGTTATATCACAGTTATAATTTTTTCTTCTTTCATGAGAATCCATTCCCATCTGGATCAGTCCAACACTTACACCCAATCTTTCATAAACAGGGTACATCCATGCCCGGTCCCTTTTTGCAAGATAATCGTTTACCGTTACAAGGTATGCTCCCTCTTTTTTTAAAGAATGTAGATAAAGAGGCATCACTGCAACGAGTGTTTTTCCTTCTCCTGTTGCCATCTCTATAATATTTCCTTCGAAGAGTCCAACAGAACCCATAAGTTGTACATCGTATGGAACCATGTCCCATACGAATTTCATGTCTTCATACTGATACTCGTATTTCTCATCATAAAGTTTTTTCATCACATATTTGACGAGTGCAAAACTTTCGACAAGAAGAGATGAAAGTTCCTCTCCAGATTCTATCCTTTTTCTGAACTCCTCAGTTTTTTTAACAGGGGAGATGGAGTTATCCTTCAGGTAATTTTCATAAACTGAATTTATTTTTTCAACAATCGTTTTATACTCTTTTAATTTTTTCTGCGTATATGTTGGGAAAAAAATGTTAAGAATGTTTTTCATCAACTATCTCCTCGATCTTTTTAAAAATTCCATTTTCATCGAGTCCTTCGATCTCTTTTAAAATTTGAATTGATCCCATCTCAACGAACTTATCGTTAATTCCAATGTTAACAATTTTGTTTCTATAGTTTTTCTCACTTAAAATTCTTCTGACATATTCTCCAAATCCACCTGATAAAACGTTTTCCTCAACTGTTATGATGACTTCATCGTTTTTAATCTTTGAGAATAAAAGATCGGAATCAAATGGCCTGACGAACCTTGCATTTATGAGCGTTGGATAGAATCCATATTTTTCTTTACATTTTAAAGCCGCATTCTTTGAAGGGTAAACCATACTACCGATTGCGACGATTACGATTTTTTCTCCATCGAGCAAAAGTTCTCCTTTACCAATTTCAATCTCTTTGATCTGACCGGTTATATCTAAACCGTAACCTTCACCTCTTGGATATCTTAAAGCGATAGGTCCTTCGTTGTATTCTATTCCAAGTTTCACCATACTCCTTAGTTCATCCTCATCTTTTGGTGACATTATTACCATATCGGGAACGGTTCTCAGATAAGATAGGTCAAAAAGTCCATGATGTGTGGGACCATCATCTCCAACTATTCCGGCACGGTCAAGAACAAAGAATATGTTCCTTTTCATCAAAGATACATCGTGTATCAACTGGTCATAACCTCTCTGTAAAAATGTTGAATAGATAGCACAAACAGGTTTATATCCCTGTAAGGATAATCCGACTGAGAATAAAACAGCGTGTTCTTCCGCAATTCCAACATCAAAGAATCTTTCAGGGATCTGATCACGAAAGTATGATAGCCCTGTTCCATCAGGCATCGCTGCTGTTATCCCTATAATTTTCTCATTCTCTTTTGCAAACTCTGTTATCGTCTTTCCAAAAACATCAGTGTATTTCAACCTGTTGGATGTTTTTTCTGAAACACCGGTTTCTTTATCAAATTTCCCGAGTCCATGAAATTTTGTTGGGTCCTTTTCAGCAAAAATATAACCTCTACCTTTCTGAGTGATCGCATGTATCAGAATCGGTAAGGGATAATTTTTTGCATACTGGAAAGTAGGGATGAGATCTTCAAGTTTATGACCATCAAGAGGACCTATGTATCTTACTCCGAACTCCTCAAAAAATATTGTTGGGATAAAAAAGTTTTTTAAAGATTCTTTCATCCTTCTTGCAATATCTCTTGTTTTTTGGCTCAGACCATCAGGGAGTTTTCCCATGAGTTGCCATAGATCCTTTTTCAGATTTGTATAGACGGGAGTTCTTTGAAGTTTATTCAAATATTGTGATATCCCGCCAACATTTTGGGATATCGACATATTGTTATCGTTTAAAACTATTATGATCTTGTTTCTTAAAGTTCCAAGGTTGTTCAACGCTTCATAAACAAGCCCATTCGTCATCGAACCATCACCTATAACATTTATTATCTCAAAATTTTCATGTTTCAAATCCCTTGCAACAGCCATTCCGAGTGCTGCTGAGAGTGATGTTCCTGCATGTCCCACGGTTAAATGATCATGTTCACTTTCAAAAATGTTATTGAATCCACTGATTCCTTTGTATGTTCGTAATGTAGAAAATCTATCTTTTCTTCCAGTCAGAATTTTATGAGCGTAAGATTGATGCCCAACATCAAAAATTATCTTATCTTTTGGAGAATCGAAAACATAATGTAACGCTATTATAAGTTCAACTGCACCGAGTGATGGTGCAAGATGTCCACCAGTTTTCGATGTGTTTTCGATGATAAAATATCTGATATCACTTGCAAGTTCATACAACTCTTCGATGGATAATTTTTTTAGATCCTCTGGACTGTTAACCCTGTTTAAAATTTCGTCCATATTTCCCTCTTACTTAAAGATTATAGCAATAAGTATACCGAGCAAAGCACCATAAAAAACTTCAAGTGGAGTATGCCCTAAAAGTTCCATCAACCGTTTTTCTTTGAATTTATGTTCTATTTTAAAATCTTCAACTATCTTGTTCAGAACCATTGCCTGTTTTCCTGCTGCTCTTCTGAGTCCGGCAGCATCGTACATTATTACAAAGGAAAAGAATGCTGCTATCGAAAAATAGAGTGAATCGAATCCTCCGTAAAATCCGACAAGTGTAGTTAGAGTTGAAGATGTTGAAGAGTGTGAACTCGGCATTCCACCTGTTTCAAAAAACCTTTTAAAATTTATTTTTCTGTTTTCAATAAAATAACTTATGACCTTGATCGCCTGTGCGGTGATTCCACTTAAAAGGGTTACCAGAAGAATTTTTAAAGTTAACATCAGTTGATCCTTGTTAAAAAGAGTTCTATAATTTTATCTATCTTTCCTTTTTCAAGATCAAGTTTTTTTGCAATCTTTAAAGCTTTTTTTGCTTCCTGTGATGCGTATTCTTTTGCTTTTTCAAGACCGTATAAACTCACATAGGTCAATTTGTTCTGTTTTTCATCCTTTCCCGCTGTTTTACCAAGAATTTCTGATGGAGTCGTACTATCGAGTATATCATCAACTATTTGAAACAGGAGTCCTGAATGGATTCCTAATTTTTCAAAATCAGAAACAATTTTTTTATCATATCCAAGAAGTATCGGTGGTAAAGAAAAAGAGACCTTTATAAGTTCTGCTGTTTTTTTAGTATGGATAAATTTTAGAGTTTTTTCATCCTGTTTGTAAAATTCATTCTTTGTATCAACGAATTGTCCAACAACCATTCCATCCATTCCAGCAGCCCTGATCAGATGTTTTAAACCTTCAACAAGATTTTTTTCTTCTGCTTTTGTTTTTAGGAAAACTTCTATAGCATAAGCGAAAAGTGCATCACCAGCAAGAATCGCAACTGTTTCATCATATTTTTTGTGCAGGGTCGGTTTTCCTCGTCTTAGATCATCGTTATCCATTGCCGGAAGATCATCATGTATCAAAGAATATGTGTGTATCATCTCTATAGATAAAGCAGCAGGCAACAGATCTTTGATCTTTCTTTTTTCTGTAAGTTCTTCAGCAACACTCAAAAAAATCAGTGGTCTTAACCGTTTCCCACCTGCTTCTATAGAGTAATACATCGCCTCATAAAGTTTTTCTGAGTATTTTCCTTTTTTCAGAAAATATTTTTTTAAATTTTCATCAACGAATTTCTTTTTCTCTTGAACATATTTTTCAAAATTATTCATCCTGACTCTCTTCAACTATTTTTTTTATTTTTTCTTCAAAAACTTTTATCTGTTCTTCAACCTCTTTGATCAATTTTATTCCTTTCTCATACATCTCTATGGATTTTTTAATATCTATATTTTCATCTTTGAGATTCTTTACGATCTCTTCGATCTCTTTTATCTTATCCTCAAGTTTTTCATCTTTCATAATTTCTCCTCTTCAATTTTTTTGACATCAGCGTTAACATTTCCATCTATAAAGATTATATTTATTTTTGAATCGATATTTAGATTTTTTATTGATTTTACAATTTCTCCGGTTTCATTCAGAGTGATAGAAAACCCTCTTTTTAGAATCTCCTTTGGATTCAAATTTATCAGATTTGTTTTCAAAATCTCTGTTTTTTGTTTTACTTTCTCAAACTTTATTCTCAAACTGTTAACAAGTTCATTTTTAATCATATCAACAAATTTTTCTTTTTCAAGAATTTTTACAAGAGGGGAATTTTTAAAGATTTCGTTCTTTAAAAACTCTTTTTTGTTTTTGATCATTTTCATTTTTTCTTCCAGAAGGTTTTCTAACTCCTCAAGTAAAAAACCGATTCTTTCCTTTTTCTTGTTCAAAGGTACCTGTGCTGATATGAAGAAGTTCTGTCTGAGGTTTAAAAAATCTTTTTTTGTTTTCTTCAAACGATCGGTTAATTCTTTTTTTAGATCATTTTTTGATCTTGAAAGAAACGATGTTATATCATCTATATGCTTTACTATTATCTCAGCTGCCGCTGATGGAGTTGGGGCTCTGAGATCTGAAACGAAATCGCAAATGGTGAAATCAGTTTCATGCCCGACCGCTGAAACAACAGGTATTTTTGATCTTGCTATCTCCCGTGCAAGAGTTTCATCGTTGAATATGAAAAGATCCTCAAAAGATCCTCCTCCCCGGGCGATAATTATAAGATCAACATTTTTCTCTCTGTTGAAATATTGTAACCCTTTAATAATGGTTTTTTCACTCCCTTCTCCCTGAACGAGTGCAGGGTAGAGATATTTTTTTAAATATGGAGCTCTTCTGTTTAATATATTCAAAATATCATGTATTACTGAACCTGTTTCCGATGTTATTATACCTACGGATAAAGGATATTCAGGTAATCTTTTCTTTCTTTCTTTATCAAACAGACCTTCTTTTTCCAGTTTTTCTTTAAGTTTCAAAAATTTTTCATAAAGTTCCCCGACACCGGAAATCTTCATGTCAACAACTATAATCTGATACGTTCCCTGTTTCTCATATATTGTCAGGTATCCTGTTGCTATGACTTTGTCACCATCTTTAAAATCTTTTTTTATATTCGTTGATCTCCATATAACACTTTTGATCAAAGAGAATTCATCTTTAAGTGAAAAATAGATATGTCCGGAACTACTCGGATTCCAGTTTGTAATTTCACCTGTAATATTAAAAAGTGAGGGGAATTTTTTTGAAATCGTTTCTTTGAGTATATTTGTAATCTCGGTTACAGTAAAAACTTTTTCATCCATAATGCTCTTTCAAAATCAAAAGATTGTTAAAGAGAGTGGAAACTGTTACGGGTCCAACTCCACCTGGTACAGGGGTGTACGCTTTAACGAGAGGATATGTTTCAGGTGATATGTCCCCGACGATTTTCCCTTCAAAGTTGTTTATTCCAACATCTATAAGTATCACTTGATCATTTTGAATGTAATCTTTTGTTAAAAAATATGGTTTTCCTAAAGCAGCAACTATGATGTCGGATCTTTTGGTGTGTTCTTTTATATCTTTTGATTTTGAATGTAAAACTGTGACGGTTGCTCCTCCAAACTTTTTAGATAAGAAAAGAAGGGCAAGAGGTTTTCCAACGATTTCTGATCTGCCTATTATTGAAACATTCTTTCCAGCGAAATCTATGTTCTCATGTTTTAAAATGTTTAACACAGCCATCGGAGTTGAAGGTGCGATGATAAAGTCATCGGTTATAAGTTTACCATAATTTATAAGATTTATACAATCAACATCCTTTTTAAAATCTACAACCTGAGAAACTTTTTTTATGTCTATATGTTCAGGTAAAGGTTTTTCAACTATTATACCGTCGATATCTTTTCTGTTCGATATCCTATTGAGTTCATTCAAAAAAATTTCCTCTGCTATATTCTCA
Organism: Caldifarciminota bacterium; assembly: GCA_037481815.1. Lineage (GTDB taxonomy): Bacteria > Hydrothermota > 32-111 > 32-111 > 32-111 > 32-111. The sequence continues at coordinate 651,077 of JBBFKX010000001.1, read as the reverse complement.
TCGTAGTTAAATTGTTCTATATCTATTGAATAGTTCTGAGCGATCTTTGATTTTGATTTTATATAAGAAATTGTTGAAGGGGAGTTTCCGATAAAAACAACAGCGAGTTTTGGTCTGTATTTTTCAAATTTTTCTCTTGAGTCCTCCATCATTTTGTTTGATATCTTTTTTCCATCAATCTGATACATATTTAAAAATCCTCTCAATTTTTAAAGTTTTAAAATCTGAAACTCCGATTTCCAGAAACAACCCGTTAATCACAAGATTCTTTTTAGCGACCTCGAATCTCTGTGGTATCTGGTATATCGTTCTTTTTAAAGCACCTTCCTTTTCAAATCCTATAACAGAATCAAAACTACCTGTCATACCAACATCCGTGATAAAACCTGTACCATTCTCAAGTATCCTTTCGTCGGCTGTTTGACAGTGTGTATGTGTTCCGATCACAGCGGAAACTTTTCCATCAAGATAGAACCCAAAAGATTGTTTTTCAGCAGTTGCTTCTGCATGGAAATCAACTATCCTTATCATCTCTTTCTTATCTTTTAGATGTTCATCTATGGTTTTGAAAGGACAGTCAAGTGGTTGCATAAACACTCGACCACAAAGGTTTATAACCTCTAACTCTATACCTTTGACCATAAAAACTTTTGTTCCTTTTCCAGGAAGATCTTTATGGTAGTTCAAAGGTCTTAAAATCCTTTCGTCACTTAAAAGTTCAACGTACTCTTTGTTATCCCAGATATGGTTGCCACTTGTGATACAGTTTATACCAAGTGAGAAAATGAAATCTGTTGTTTTTTTTGTGATCCCAAAACCACCAGCGAGGTTTTCTCCGTTTGCAATCATGAAATCAGGGAAATAAAAATCTTTTAAATCCAAAATACCTTTCTGTAAAGCGTTCCTGCCTGCTTTACCTATTATATCACCGATAAAAATCACTTTTAAACTATTTTGCATAATCTATCGATCTGGTTTCCCTTATAACTGTAACTTTAATCTGTCCTGGATATTTCAATTCCTGTTCAATCTTTCTTGCGATCTGATGTGAGAGTTCTTCAGATTCAGCATCTGAAATCTGTTCTGGTATCACTATGACTCTGACCTCTCTTCCGGCCTGAATAGCGTACGCTTTTTCCACACCGTTGAATCCGTTCGCTATCTCTTCAAGTTTCTCGAGTCTTTCGATGTACGCTTCGAGAGTTTCTCTCCTTGCTCCGGGTCTTGCACCTGAAATCGCATCAGCAGCGGCAACAAGTATTGATATCAAACTTGTTGGTTCAACATCTCCATGGTGACTTTCGATAGCGTTTATCACGATTGGGTCCTCACCATATTTTTTCGCGAGTTCAACACCGATTTTCGTGTGTGTTCCTTCAAAATTCTGGTCTACAGATTTCCCGATATCGTGTAAGAGTCCTGCTCTCTTTGCAAGAAAACTGTTTTCGATTTCAAGTTCATCAGCCATCATCTGTGCAAGGTATGCAACCTCTTTTGAATGTTGTAAAATGTTCTGTCCATAACTTGTTCTGTATTTCAACCTTCCGATAAGTTTGATCATTTCAGGGTGTATGTTTGAAATGTTCAGTTCAGCGAGAGTTTCCTCTCCTATATTTCTTATATTTTCTTCCATCTCTTCTGTTGTCTTTTTCACGATCTCTTCTATCCTTGTTGGGTGAATCCTTCCATCAGAGATCAACTTGATCAAAGACAATCTTGCTATTTCTCTTCTGACAGGGTCAAACCCTGAAATCGTAACAGCATCAGGTGTATCATCTATTATGACTTCAACTCCGGTTGCGTTTTCAAAAGTTCTTATATTTCTTCCTTCTCTTCCGATTATTCTTCCTTTCATCTCTTCGTTTGGAAGTGAAACTACACTTACAGTTGATTCAACAACATGGTCTGTTGCTGATCTCTGAATAGCGAGTGTAATGATCTCTTTCGCTTCTTTGTGTGCTTTTTGCAAAGCATCCTCTTTGATCTGTTTTATCATGTTGGCTGCCTGAAGTTTTGCTTCCGTTTCAAGATTTTGCATCAGAATTTTTATCGCTTCTTCTTTTGACATCTGTGCGATCTGTTCGAGTTTGAGATTTTCCTCTTCGATAAGTTTTGTCAATCGATCATTTTTTGCTTTTATTGTTTTTTCTTTTAGCAGCAACTCTCTTTCCCTCTGTAAGAGGTTTGTTTCCTTTTTGGTCAACATTTCATTCTTTCTTTCAAGATTTTTTTCTCTGTCCTCTATAGATTGTTCAGCTCTTCTGATCTCATTTTTTTTGTCCCTTACGATCTTTTCAAATTGCTCATTCTTCTTCGCTATCTCTTCTTTTGCTTCTATTAGTGATAACCTTTTTTGTGCTTCCGCTTCTCTTTTTGCTTCCTCAACGATTTTAACAGCTTTTTCTTCAGCACTTTTCAACCTGTTTTCAATTGCCTTTTTCCCAAGATAATAACCGAGAACATAACCCACAAATCCAAGGATTATGATAAGTAATGTTCCAATTATTGTAAAAAGTAAATTCATGTTCATAATTAAACTCCTTAATAAAAATCCCCGCTTGTACCGTGTGTATTATTTGCTTGAGCCCTTAATAAAAGGTGGGTACCTTAAGACACTTTCACGACAATTCCATAAAGAGGAATTTTGCTAATAGTGTCGTTTCCGGTTCCCTAACTCATTGTGTTGGTTCAGCAAAATATACGATCACAAGTAAAGCAGGGATATATAAACTATTTTATTTTCTCAAGAAGATCGTTTAGCTTTTCTTCCATCTCTTCATACTGTTTTTGCAGTGTGAAATATTTATCTATAATGTTCAAAGATGCGATAACAACGATCTTTTCATATTTTTCACCAGAAAAATTTTTTGCAATACTGTTCATCTCATCGGTAAGATATTCGGCAACCTTTTTGGTGTACTCCTCATCAGCATCGGTCATTATAAAAAAGTCCTTACCGAAAATATGTAAAGTTAATTCTCTTGTTTCATTTTTAGACATAGTTTATTATCCCTGAAAAAATCAAAGATCATCAATCTTTTTTAAAACTTCTTCAAGTTTTGCAAGTGCTTCTTCATCCCTTTTTTCAATCTTTTCAAGTTTGTTTTTCAACCTGTTATTCTCTTCTTCAAGCACTTTCAATTTTGCAGTTAAATCTTCTATATATTTGCTCAGTTTATCAAGTTTTTCCAGAAAATTGTCCATTCTTCCTCCAATAATAATATTAGAGCATTTTAAACCATTGTCAAGGTTTAAATTCTTTTTTTAAATTTTCTGGTAATTCAACATCTCCACCGGAGAAAACCTTTTCCTTTTCATTTGAAAAATATGAGTTTTCTCCCTTGTTTCCATACCGTTCAGCTGTTAAGATCTGATTTTTTATCCTCATTCTCAAAAAATTGAAAACAGGTATATCAGCACAATAGTAAACCGAATCTGAGTTAACCTTTACAGGAAAAACTATATAGTTTTTATTTTTTAAATTGAAACTCCTCCAGTTAGTTGAATCAACATAATTTTTCCATAACATTATGTTTGAGATAGGGGAGTCAAATATAAAATTGCCCCCCGGATTTATAAATTTTAAAGGTGTATCATTGTTGTATTGAACGGTAAAAGTATCTATAAGATAGTTATCATCTATATTATGAAACGTTTTGATCTTTAAAGTTTCTTTTGGAGTTACATAATCGGTTTCAAGTAAAAAACCTTTTGGGTCAAGTTCGAGTAAAAGAAACCTTATATGTAAAGAGTCGTATGGTATCGAATCTTTCACATACTCTACAAACTGCCCTGAAGTTAAAGGCATGGGATTGAATGTTTTTACCTTCCTTTTCTGCTCTATACATCCGGTTAGGATAAGAAGGATCAAAACAAAACTAAACAGATTTAGCGATTTTGACAAGTTCTTTAAACACATCTGGTTGATGTATTGCTATCTCTGATAACTGTTTTCTATCAAGCAGAACGTTTGATTTTTTCAATCCGTTTATAAATTTAGAATAGGAAATATCATTTTCTCTACATGCGATGTTGATCCTTGTTATCCATAAAGATCTCATTTCAGATTTTTTCTTTTTTCTATCTCTGTATGCATACACGAGCGCTTTTGTAGCAGCAGATCTTGCAGATTTATATGCATTCGATTTTTTTCCAAAAGAACCAGAAGCTCTTTTAATCCATTTTTTTCTTCTTGCTCTTGTCACCGGTGAATTCTTTACTCTTGTCATTTGATCCTCCTGTATTAATTATGCAACACCATTTTTATCGCTTTAACATTCGTTTTGTCCGTTATCGTTCCTCTTCTCAATTTTCTTTTTCTTTTCGAGGATTTTTTTGTTAAAATATGTGATTTATAAGCTCTCTGTCTTTTTACTTTCCCACTTTTTGTGAGTTTAAACCTCTTCGCTACGGTCTTTTTCGTTTTCAACTTTGGCATTTTGTTCCTCCTCTTTTTTCTTTTTCTTTGAACCATCCTTGCTGAAAGAGAAGATCTGGAAAATCCTTCTACCTTCAATCTTTGGTTCTGAATCTTCAACTGCTATATCCGAAATTTTCTCTTTAACCTTTTCAAGTATTTTCAGCCCATCATTAAAATGTTGCATCTCTCTTCCCCTGAACATTACAACAAACCTGACTTTGTTTTTCTTTTCAAAAAATTTTCTTGCCTGGTTGATCTTTATATCAAGATCATGTTCGAAAATTGATGGTCTGAAATGTATCTCTTTTATTTCAGTTTGATGCTGTTTCTTTTTTGCTGTTTTTTCTTTTTTGGTCATCTCGTACATATACTTACCGAAATCCATTATCCTCACAACAGGAGGATTCGCGTTTGGTGCTATTTCAACAAGATCGAGTTCTGCCTCTTCCGCTTTTCTTAACGCTTCATCGATTGAAACTATACCTAACGATTCTCCATTTTCACCTATGAGTCGAACCTCTCTTGCTCTTATCTGATTGTTGATTCTTACATTTTTTGTATTGATAAAAACCTCCTTAAAAAAATAAAAGGATGGCAAAACCACCCTTCTTTAATTTTTTTATTTAGCCTTTTCGCTTATGCTTAAGGCGAGAAGCGGTGTTTTGCTTCTTCTTTTAAAGATTTTCATAGAAGAGTTTTAAAAATTCTTCATAACTCTTCTTTCCAAGATCTCCATGTCCTTTCATTCTAACACTCAGTTTTTTCTCTTCCATCTCTTTTTTTCCGATTATCAACATGAAAGGAACATTTTCTTCCTCTGCTCTTTTTATCTTGCTGTTGATCTTTTCATCGGAAAAGTCAACTGTGTACCTTATATTTTTTTCTTCAAATATTTTACATAAATTTTTCGCATAGTCAACAGAATTCTCTCCAACGGTTAACACTGATACCTGAACAGGAGAAAGCCATAAAGGAAATTTCCCGGCATAATTTTCTATAAGACCGCCGATGAACCTTTCAAGTGAACCCAACAAAGCTCTATGGATCATGTAAACATAATGCTCTTTGTTATCGTCACCTACATATGTCACATCAAACCTTCTTGGTAGATTGAAATCAAATTGGATCGTTGGTCCCTGCCATTTTCTTCCAATAGCATCCTCAAGTTTAATATCTATTTTTGGACCATAGAAAACCGCTTCACCGGGCATCTCTTTAAAATCAACATGTTTTTTTAAAAGAACTTCTTTTAAACTTTCTTGTGCAAAATCCCATTCTTCGATGGTTCCTGCATAATTTTCAGGATGTTCTCGATCCATAGTTGATAGTTCAACATAAAATTTTTCATATCCAAATTTTTTTATCATGAAGATCGCAAAATCGTAAACTTTTTCAACCTCATCCTTTAACTGATCCGGTGTACAGAATATATGCCCATCATCCTGTGTGAAACCTCTGACTCTTAAAAGTCCGTGTAGAGTTCCACTTCTTTCATATCTGTAAACGGTCCCGAGTTCTGCGAATTTTATAGGTAAATCTTTGTAAGAATGGATTTTTGTTTTATAGATCAAAATGTGCCCCGGACAGTTCATCGGCTTTAAAACGTACTCATCGTTATCGATTTTGAAAATGTACATATTTTCTTTATAAAAATCGTAATGACCAGATCTTTTCCATAAGTCAGATTTCGATATATGAGGTGTGATAACGAGTTGATAGCCTCTTTTTAAATGTTCATCCTTCCAGAACCTTTCGATTATATCCCTGATCATTCCACCTTTTGTATTCCAGAAAACAAGTCCGGGTCCTGTTTCTTCAAATATTGAGAATATCCCCAATTTTTTTCCTAAAACTCTGTGATCCCTTTTCTTTGCTTCTTCTATTTTTGTGATGAATTCGTCGAGTAATTTTTTTTCAGGAAAAGAGATTCCGTAGATCCTTGTTAACATCTCTTTGTTCTCATCTCCTCTCCAGTAAGCACCTGCGGTTGATATCAGTTTGAAAAATTTTATATAACCTGAAGAGGGAAGATGTGGACCACGACACAGATCAAAGAATGTGTAATCATATTTTTTTGAATGGTTTTCATAATAGGTTAAATTTTCCTGGTCGAGATTCTCAACCAATTCCACTTTAAATTTTTCATCTTTTTCTTTATAAATTCTTAAAAGTTCTTCTTTTTTTATTTCAACTCTTTTGAAAGGTATATCTTCATCTATAAGATCTTTCATTATCTTTTCGATTTCCAGAATGTTCTCTTCTGAAAATTTGTAGTCGAGGAATTCGAAATCGTAATAGAATCCATTTTCTATCGATGGCCCGATTGCAAGTTTCACCATCCTTTCATCACCTTTCAAATTTTTTATGAATATTTTAACAGCCATTGCGAGGATGTGTGAAGTTGAATGCCAGTAAACATCTTTTCCTTTTTCAGAATCAAAGTTATGGAGAAAAATTTTTGAACCATCCTCAACGGTTGTGTTGAGGTCATACATTTTACCATCTTTTTCAAAGACAAGATAATTTTTATCTTTGAAATTCCCAGAATTTTTTAAGTAATCGGAAATTCTATTCCCTTCTTTGAATTCAAACTCTATATCATTAATTTTTATCATAATCTTAAGTGGTGGGCGGTACTGGAGTCGAACCAGTGACCTCTTGCATGTCAAGCAAGCACTCTGACCATCTGAGCTAACCGCCCATCGTCTCCAACGGGAGTCGAACCCGTGTCGCAGCCTTGAAAGAGCTGTGTCCTAACCACTGGACGATGGAGACATCATCTTTTGTGTGTTTTAAAATATATGTTTCTAAAAGTTTCGTTTTCTACAAGCGCATCGTTTATCAAAAACCAGTTTTCAACTTCTCTGTTTGTTGTTGCGATCCTTTCAGCAAGAACTTCAGAAAGGTTGATAAAAAATTTTGCTGCTATTCTACTTGACATATCAAGAAATTTTTCGATCTCATTTCTTGATATCGTGTATGTTTCAAGATATGTTTTTGAAAGAACTGAAGCTGATCTTTTATCACCTCTTAAAATTCCCATCTCTCCAAAAAAATCGCCTCTTGATAAGGTCGCTAGTAAAATCTTTTTTTCTTTTCTTTCGATGAAGATTTCAACCTCTCCTTTTTCTATGAGAAAAAGTTCATCACCACTCTCTCCCTCTTTAAAAATAAAAGTGTTTTCCTGAAAATTTTTTCTTCTCATAAAGGAGAGTATTCTATCAACTTCGTCTTTTTCAAAATTTGTAAAGAGCCGAGATTCCATAAAATCTCCTTATTAAAACTTGAGCCGTACTGGATTCGAACCAGTGACCCCCTGCTTAAAAGGCAGATGCTCTACCTGCTGAGCTAACGGCCCAATTTTTTAGAAAGAATATTATATAAATCATTTCAAAATTGTCAATAGAAATTTTTTGAATTTATAAAATTGGGAAGATCATAATAATAAATATACCTTTTATATTTATAGAAACTTTATCAAAAGAATTCAAAAGATCAAATTTCAGGTGGAAAAATTATAAGTGTTTATTTTTTTTAACTTAAATTGTTTCTTAAAATGGTCAGCAAAAAAAATCAAAAATTAAACTATGATTTTTTGACAAAAAAGTATTGATTTTTAGGAGATTTAAACTTTTTTTGAAAAAAAAATATGAGTGAACTCTTGACAAAAAAGAAAAAATCGTTATATTTCCTGTAAATACCAATCTCATATTCCCTCCCTAACCGGTTGGCCTCGCTTCCAACCGGGTTTTTTTTATAGGATTGTCAATAACTCAATCTTTCTTTTTGAATACTTGACAATTAAACTTTTCTTGTTATAATAAAAAACTTATGATAAATATAAACATCTCATCCATACCCACTGGTATATCGGATCAGTGTTTCCAGTGGGTGATAAGAAAAGAAGAGTATGAATTTTTTAATGAGGATCTTTACATCAAGGGTGAATTCAGAGTTAACAATATTCACAAAACACAGATAGAGTTTGAAGGAAGAATCGATTTTCAACTCGAACTAATTTGTGATAGATGTCTTAAAAGATTTAAAAAAAATTTTTCTGAAAAGGTTCTTTTCATTTTAAAGAAGGATTATCTTGGGGATGAACTTGATATAATAAACTTCACAGATTACCTGTGTGATATTACAGATTATATCAAGGATATAGTTGTGACATCACTCCCTGTAAAAACCCTTTGCAAAGAAGATTGTAAAGGTATATGTCCAAAATGTGGAGTGAATCTGAACGATGAAAAATGTAAATGTAATAATATTTAGGAGGAAAAAATGGCTGTACCAAAAAGAAGAAATTCGAGAACAAGAGGAAGAAAAAGAAGAACTCACTGGAAACTTTTTAAACCATCTCTGACAGTTTGTTCCCATTGTGGTGCTTTGACGAAGTCACATTCGATCTGTCCATCCTGTGGATACTATAAAGGTAAAGAGTATATAACTATTAAAAAAGAGGTATAAGTGAGAATAGTTCTTGATGCTATGGGAGGGGATGTAGGAATTGAAGTTAACATGGCTGGTGCTTACATAGCATCAAAGAAACTGAGCGGAGACGACACGATCATCTTTGTGGGGGACAAGAAACTTATAGAAAAATATTTAAAAGAGAAATATAAAGATTTCTCTGTAAAATATGAAATAGTTGAGTCTGAAAACGATGTCTCGATGGATGATACTCCAACATGGGCACTTGAGAACAAAAAAGATTCTTCGATAGCAAAAGGCCTAGAACTTGTAAAAGAAAAGAAGGCGGATGCTTTCTTCTCTCCGGGAAATACGGGAGTCATACTCGCTTTCTCTTTAACAAAGGTTGGAAGGATAAAAGGGGTTATAAGACCTGCGTTAGGTTTCACTTTCCCTATAGGAAAGCATCCTTTGATACTCGATCTGGGGGCAACACCTGATCCAAAACCTGAAAATCTTTATCAGTTTGCTCTACTTGGTAGTGAGTATATGAAGATTATGAGGGGTATCGAAAGACCTCTTGTTGGCTTGTTGTCAATAGGAGAAGAGGACTCAAAAGGATCTGTAATTTATCAGAAAGCTTTTGAACTTATCAGTAAAGATAAAAACATAAATTTTTATGGAAACATTGAAGGTGGTGATTTTTTCACTGATAAGGTTGACGTAATAGTTACAGATGGTTTCACTGGCAATATCGTTTTGAAATTCGCTGAAGGTATGATACACTGGGTTAAAGATAACCTTAAAACATCACTAAAACCTTTACCTGTTGCTATACTTGGTTTGACACTTTCATCTCCAGGTTTTTTGGGTTTGCCTTTCTTTTATTTTTCGATAAAGAAATTTCTGAAAAAAGCAAGTTATGATGAATATGGTGGAGCTCCACTTCTTGGTATAAACGGAGTTGTACTTATCGGTCATGGGAAATCCAATCCAAAAGCTGTTGCAAGTGGAATTATGAATGCCAAGTATCTTGCTTCTAAAAATCTTGTTGAAGATTTAAAGGTTATTTTTGAAAGGAGTAAAGGTGAAGAGAGTTAAAATAATAGCAACTGGCTCATATCTCCCTGAAAAAGTTATAACAAACGATGATCTTGCAAAAATTGTTGATACGAGTGATGAATGGATAACACAGAGAACAGGAATCAAGGAAAGACATATAGCATCCGATGACCAGGCAACGAGTGATCTTGGAGTTATAGCAGCAAAAAGATGTTTTGAAACTTTCAATATCGATCCAAAAACTATAGATTGTATAATATTTGGGACAGTTACACCGGATAAACTTTTCCCTTCGACAGCGATATATGTTCAAAAAGCTTTGAATATGCCAAATATACCTGCGTTTGATATTTCCGCTGCATGTTCAGGTTTTATCTATGGACTTGCTGTTGCAAATGGACTTATAAATTCAACCTCGATGAAAAGGATCCTTGTTCTTGGAGGTGAAACACTCTCTAAGGTAACCAACTGGAGTGATAGATCAACATGTGTACTTTTTGGAGATGGGGTTGGATGTGCAGTTGTTGAGGAGTCAAACGATGAATCCGGACTTCTATCGATCTACATAGGTGCTGATGGAAATATGGAAAATCTTTTACATCAACCAGCGGGTGGGTCAAGAAATCCTGCAACTGTGGAAACCGTGCAAAAAAAACTTCATACCATACATATGGAGGGAAACGAAGTTTATAAGTATGCGGTGAATACTATGCAGATGGCTGCTGAAAAGGCACTTATGATGGCTAATATAAAATCTGAGGAGGTCAGGTGGTTTATTCCACATCAGGCGAATATAAGAATAATAGATACAACTGCAAAATATCTTAAAGTTCCAAAAGAAAAGGTCTTTGTGAATATCGATAAAACTGCGAACACATCGGCAGGTTCAATTCCAATAGCACTCGATCAGATGAACAGAACCGGTCTTTTAAAAAAAGGTGACATAATTTTGATCGATGCTTTTGGTGCAGGGTTTACTTGGGGTGCGTCAGTAATAAGGTGGTGATATGAAAAGTGTGCTAATGTTTCCAGGTCAGGGTTCCCAGTATGTCAAAATGGGTTTTGACCTTTATCAGAATGTTGAAGTGAAAAAACTTTTTGATAGAACTTCTGAAATAATAAATGATGATATTTCAAAGATAATGTTTGATGGCCCTGAAAATATCTTAACTGAATCGAAGAACGCGCAGGTTGCTATACTGTTACATTCTTATTCAGTGTATTCTCTTTTAAAAGACAAAATAAGATTTGATGCTGTTTGTGGACACTCCCTTGGAGAGTATTCAGCACTCCTTGTTGCAGGTGTATTCGATTTTGAAACAGCAGTAAAACTTGTTAGAAAAAGGGGAGAGTTGATGAGTTTGGCGGGAGAAAAAGCAAAAGGTAGTATGGCAGCTGTAATAGGTTTGACCCCTGAAAGGATAGAGGAAGTCGTATCAACAGTGGATGGAGTTGTTGTTGCAAACTATAACGGTGATATGCAGACGGTTATATCAGGAACTGTTGATGGAGTTGAAACAGCGTCAAAAAAGTTGACCGAAGAGGGAGCAAAAAGAGTCATAAAACTGAATGTTTCTGGAGCTTTCCATTCACCTTTGATGGATTATGCATACAGAGAGTTCTCGGATTTCATAGAAAATTTTGAATTCAGAAAACCTGATTGTTATGTTTTAATGAATGTTTCAGCAGAGTTTGAAAATGATCCTGTTAAAATAAAAAATCTTTTAAAACAGCAGATCATAAGCCCGGTAAAATGGACACAGATTTTAAAAAATCTGTTTAACAACGGTTATGAAAACTTTTATGAAATCGGACCATCAAAGGTATTAAGTGGTATTGCAAGAAAGATGTTTCCAGAAAAAAAGATCTACTCTTTTGAAAAAGAGGATGAGATAAAAAATTTTTTTAAGGAGTGAATATGGAATTTAAAGGAAAAAATGTTATAGTGACAGGTGGTTTGAGAGGAATCGGGAAAAGCATATCTTTATCTTTTGCTTCCGAAGGTGCAAATGTTATTGTCTTCGATCTTATAGATGATAATCTTAATGAAACAAAAAGTGAGATAGAAAAATTTGGAGTATCTTTTGAGTATTATAAAGTTGATGTTTCCAGTTTTTCCAGAGTCGAAGAGACTGTTGAAGAGGTAATAAAAAAGTTTGAAAATATAGATTTTTTGATCAACAATGCAGGGATCACAAAAGATAATCTTTTGATAAGTATGACAGAAGAAGAATGGGATAAAGTCATTTCGGTAAATTTGAAAGGAACTTTCAACTGTTCTAAAAGTGTTGTTAAATACATGATAAAAAAAAGGAAGGGAGTTATTACAAACATCTCCTCAGTTATAGGTATTATGGGGAACAAAGGACAATCAAATTATGCTGCGAGTAAAGCAGGGATCATAGGTTTTACGAAATCACTTGCAAAAGAGGTTGGCTCAAGAAATGTCAGGGTAAACGCTATTGCTCCGGGGTTCATTGAAACCGATATGACTAAAAAACTCCCAGAAGAGGTCATAAGAGAGTATGCGAAACTTATCCCTCTTGGTAGAATGGGCAAACCTGAGGATGTTGCGAATGTGTGTTTGTTTCTTTCTTCAGAAAAAGCAAGTTATATTACAGGACAGGTTATACATTGTGATGGTGGAATGTTGATGTAAAAACAAGTAAGGAGGTATTCGATGTCACAGGTTTACGAAACAGTTAAAAAACTTTTGGTAGAAAACCTTTCGATCGATGAAGCAAAGATCAACGAGAACGCAAACATCATGCAGGATCTTGGGGCTGATTCCCTTGATCTGATGGACCTTGTAAATGAACTGGAAAAGATCTATTCGATCAAAATCCCTCAGGAAGATTATGTGAATTTGAAAACAGTTGGAGATGTAGCAAAATATATAGAAGGCAAAATAGCAAAATAACAAAAGAAAAGAAAGCGGGGGTTTCCCGCTTCTTTTATTAAAAAGGAGATATTCTGATGAAGAGGGTTGTCATTACTGGAATTGGTGTTGTGTCATCCATAGGAAACAATCTCGATGAGTTTGCAAAAAATCTCTTTGCCGGGAAAAGTGGAATCTCCACTATAACCAAATTTGACACAACAAACTTTGCTTCAAAGATAGCCGGAGAAGTGAAAGATTTCAATCCGGAAGTTGTGATCAATAAAAAAGAGTTAAGGAGAATGGATAGAGTTACACAGTATGCGATATACACAACAGATGAAGCACTCAAAAATTCAAAACTGGAACTTGATAAAATAGATCATGATCGAGCAGGGGTGATAATCGCAACTGGTATAGGTGGAGTTGAAACATGGGAGAATCAACATTCCATCTTTTTGAAAGAAGGTGTTGAAAGGTTGAGTCCTTTCTTTGTTCCAATGATGATCGTTAACTCATCTTCTGGTAATGTCGCTATCAGATATAAACTCAAAGGTCCGAATTTTTCAGTTGTTTCAGCGTGTGCTTCAAGTGGTCACGCGATAGCGGATGCGTATAATCAGATAATCCTTGATAACGCTGATATTATGGTTTGTGGTGGTGTTGAAGCATCGATAACCCCACTTTCTGTTGGTGGCTTTATCGCTCTTCAGGCACTTTCAACAAGGAACGATCAACCGGAAAAAGCATCGCGTCCTTTTGATGCTTTAAGAGATGGATTCGTTATCGCCGAAGGTGGTGCCATTCTCATCCTTGAATCTCTTGAACACGCTTTAAAAAGGAATGCTCCAATATATGCTGAGATCACTGGATACGGTTATAACGATGATGCTTACCATATAACCGCTCCTGATGAGACCGGAGAAGGTCCTGCAAAATGTATGATGCTCGCTATAAAAAAGAGTGGAAAAACCATCGAAGATGTTGATTATATAAACGCACATGGAACTTCAACAAAGTTAAACGATCAGATGGAAACATTGGCGATAAAGAAAGTGTTTAAAGATAGAGCATACGATATAAACATTTCAAGTACGAAATCGATGCACGGGCATCTTCTTGGTGCTGCGAGTGCAGTTGAAGCGGTCGCAACGATACTTGCTATAAAGAATGGAATAATCCCACCAACGATAAACTATGAAAATAAGGATCCAAATTGTGATCTGAATTATACTCCAAACGTTGCTGTGAAAAAGGAAGTAAAATTCGCTTTATCGAACTCATTCGGTTTTGGTGGGCACAATGTTACACTTGGTTTTGCCAAATATGAATGATAAAGAATTGCTTGATAGATTTAAAAATATAACTGGGATTGATTTTGAAAATGTTGAACTTTTAAAAGAGTCGTTAACACATAGATCTTTCGGTGAAAATGTATCTTATGAAAGGCTGGAATTTTTAGGAGATTCGATACTCTCTTTTTTAGCGTCAGAATATCTTTTCAAAAAATTAAAAAATGTTGATGAGGGGGAGTTATCAAAAAAAAGAAGTGAAATAGTTAACAGGGAAAATCTTTCTTACATCTTTTCCAAGTTAAAATTTGAAGATTTGATCTTTGTTGATAGAAAATCGTTGAAAAAACTTCCAGATTCAATAAAAGAGGATATAATAGAATCACTCATTGGGGCTATATATATTGAAAAAGGATTAAGGTCAGTGAAAAAATTTTTTAAATTGATTTTGAAAAATTCAAAAGAGATGTCCGATGATTTTTATGCAAAAAATAGATTACAGGAATTATCACTTTCAAAGTATAAAAAATTACCAGAATTTAAAACTGAAATATACAAGGAAGATAGATTCAAATGTAAGATCTACCTTGATGGAAAATATTATTCTCAATCTACTGGGAAAACTAAAAAGGAGAGTGAGAAGAAGGCAGCTAAACTTGCAATAAAAAAAATTGAGAAGGAGAATTCATTATGAACATAGTTGTATGTGTAAAACAGGTTCCAGACACGAGTCAGATGAAATTTGATCCTGAAACAAAAACCATTAAAAGGGAAGGTGTAGAAAATATTGTTAACCCTTTTGATCTTTATGCTGTTGAAGAGGCATTAAGAATAAAGGAGAAATACTTCCCTGATTCAACGATAACAGCAATATCTATGGGACCAAAACAGGCGGAAAATGCTTTAAGAGAAGTTATCTCTATGGGTGTTGATAAAGCGATACTCATTTCAGATAAATCCTTTGCTGCGAGTGATACACTTGCTACAAGTTATGTTCTTTCAGAAGCGATTAAAAAAATTGGAAATGTTGATATGATAATGTTTGGTAAGATGGCTATTGATGGTGATACCGCACAGGTTGGGCCTGAAGTAGCATCTCTTCTTGATATTCCTCAGATAACTTTTGTCAGAAAAATTGTTGATATCAAAGATGGTTATATAATTGCTGAAAGGAGTATGGAGGATGGATTTGAAACTTTGAAAGTAAAATTACCTGTCGCTTTAACATGTATAAAAGAGTTGAATGAGCCACGTCTCCCATCTTTAAGAGGAAAGATGAGAGCGAAAAAAGAAGAGATACCTGTTTGGGATGCTAACTTTCTTGGAATTGATCTATCAAGATGTGGTTTAAAAGGTTCTCCAACATGGGTCATAAAAGCATTTACCCCAACTATCGAAAAAGAGAATATAATATTTTCAGATGAAAATCAGGAAAAGAATGTTGAGAATCTTATAAACGAATTGAAGAAAAAATCTATCATCTAAGGAGTAAATATGGATTTGAAAGATTATAAAGGAGTTATGGTTTATATTGAAAATAGAAATGGAAAGATAGAAGGTGTATCATTTGAACTTTTGAATAAGGGAAGAGAACTCGCTGATAAAAGAAATGTTGAACTTATGAGTTTGATAGTAGGGTATGATGTTGAAAGATTTTCAGATCAACTTATAAAAAGAGGATCAGACAGAGTTATCGTTGTTGATGATAAAAGGTTGAAAGATTTTGTTGATTCAACCTATTCAAATGTTGTTGTTGAGGTTGTAAAAAAATATAAACCGGAAATTTTTCTTGCAGGTTCAACGAATACTGGAAGATCTCTTTTCCCAAGGGTCTCTGCTAAACTTGAAACGGGACTTACTGCGGATTGCACCGAACTTGATATTGACCCGGAAGATGGAAAACTTTTACAAACAAGACCTGCTGCTGGTGGTTCGATTATGGCAACAATCATAACACCCAACAGAAGACCTCAGATGGCAACTGTAAGACATAAAGTTTTCAAAGAAGCGGTTATTGATGAATCAAGGAATGGAGTTGTCGAAAAATTTGAATTCAAAGATGATATGGTTGATAAAAGAGTTGAATATATATCCTTTACTAAAGATGAAACACAAACGGTGAATCTTTCAGATGCTGATGTGATAGTTTCAGGTGGAAGAGGTTTGAAGAGTAAAGAGAATTTCAATCTCGTGTTTGAACTCGCAGAAATTTTAAATGGTGCTGTCGGTGCTTCAAGACCCTGTATAGACGATGGATGGCTTCCATTCTCCCACCAGGTTGGGCAGACAGGAAAAACTGTATCTCCAAAACTTTATGTTGCTTTGGGAATATCTGGAGCGATACAACATCTTGCAGGCATGAAATCTTCAGATGTGATAGTAGCGATAAACAAAGATCCAAACGCACCTATTTTTCAGGTTGCCGATTATGGAATAGTTGGAGATCTTTTTGAAGTTGTACCAATCCTTATAAACAAATTGAAAAATAGATGAAAAAAGGGATCAATATCTCAGCGATGTTTCCCTGTTATAACGACAGGGAAACCATTACAAAATTGATAGATAAAGTTGAAGAGAAATTAAAAAAATATACTCAAAATTATGAGATAATTGTTGTTGACGATTTTTCAACTGATGGGGCAAGGGAAATCCTTCTTGAAAAAGCAAAAGAAAATCCTAAACTCAAGGTAATATTACACGAAAAGAATATGGGATATGGTGCAACGATCGTTGATGGTTTAAAAAATGCAAAATATGATTACTTTTTCTATACAGATGGAGATGGTCAGTATGATCCCGGAGAGATTGAAAAACTTATAAAACTTTTAGATGAGGATACTGACCTTGTGAACGGATATAAAATTACAAGAAATGACCCTTTCTATAGAATAATTATCGGTAAAATGTACAACACTTTTATGAAATTTTTTTTCGGAATAAAATTAAAAGATATAGATTGTGATTTCAGAATAATAAGAAAAGATATTTTCAAGGATGAAACATTTTTCTCGAAATCAGGTACAATATGTGTTGAGATGATAAAAAAAATTGAACTCAAAAATGGAAAAGTTAAACAGGTTGGAGTGAACCATTATGAGAGAGAGTTTGGTAGTTCACAGTTTTTCAATTTTAAAAGATTATTTTTTGTCTTTTTATATATAATTGTTTTATGGTATAATCTTATAGGTAAAAGAGTGTAGGTGTATATGAAAAAAACAAAAATAAAATCTGTTGTTCTTTTAGGAGGATTGGGTTTTATAGGATCCAACCTTGCAAAACATCTTCTTGAAAAAGATCTTGATATTACCATAGTTGATTCGAAAAACACCTCGTCAGGGTATAACGAATTCCATCTTTTGAGTTTGAAAAAAGAGAATGTGAGTATAATAGAGGAATCGATAGGAAACGCAGAAAAATTTAAAGATATTATAAAAAATGCTGATTGCGTTGTTGATCTTGCTGCTTTGATAAGTCATTCTGACTCGATGAAAAATCCTCTTTTTGATCTTGAAAACAACACTGTTGAACATATCAAGTTTCTGGAAGTTTTAAAAAATTATAAGAACAAGAAGATCATATATCTATCCACACGACAGATATATGGGAAACAGGATAAATTCCCTGTTGATGAAAATTCTTCAATAAATCCGGTTGATGTGAATGGAATAAACAAATATACAACAGAGATGTACTATTCACTATATTCAAAATATTATGGATTCAACCTCACAATTTTAAGGTTGTCGAATATCTATGGTGAAGGTATGCATATAAGGGATAAGAGGTTGTCTTTCATCGGTTGGTTTATCAACAGGGTTATCACAAACAATCCTATAGAACTTTATGGAGATGGATCAACTTTAAGAGATCTTCTGTATGTGAAGGATCTTGTGAAAACTATATACAACGCTATGGTTTCTGATAGCAGTGGAATTTTCAACGTTGGATCCGATAACTCTTATTCTCTGAAAGTTATTGCAGAAAAACTTATTAAACTCAATCCAAAATCATCAATAATCTTTATTCCTTTTCCTGAAGAGTTGAAAAATATCTATGTAGGATCTTTTAGAACCGATAACAGTAAAGTTAAAGAGTTTTTAAACCATAAAGAGGAAACTTCGATTGATGAAGGTTTGAAAAATACTTATGAATATTTCCAGAAATATAAAGGATACTATCTATGATACCTTTTTGTCAATTGAACAGGGATAAAGAAGAGTTTGGAAGAATAAAAAAACGACTCGATGAGTTTTACGAAAAAGGAAAATTTATTCTTGGACAATTCAACGAAGAGTTTGAAAAGGTCTTTGGAAATTTTATAGGGAAAAAATATGTAGTTGGAACAGGGAATGCAACAGATTCTTTATATCTTATATTCAGAGTTCTTAAAGCGAAAAGAGTTGCTCTATGTGCTTCAAATCCTCTCCCATGTGCACAGGCGATAAATATGGCTGGTTGTGAAATGGTGCTTTTTGATACTTATGATGATACTGGCCTTATAAATATAGAGCAGTTTAAAAAGAGTAGAAAAAAAATAGATGTTTTACTTGCTGTCCATCTCTATGGACAGGCAGAATATGTTGATCATTTAAAAGATATATGTGATAGAAAAGGTATAACACTTGTTGAAGATTGTTCTCAATCGATAGATACTTATGTTGATGGCAAACACACCGGAAATTTCTCAGTCCTTTCAGCATTCTCTTTCTATCCAACAAAAAACCTTGGATGTTATGGGGATGGTGGTGCTATTGCAACAGATGACAAAAATCTTTATGAGATTTTGCAAAAGATGAGAAACTATGGGCAAAAAGAGATCTATTCTGCACAGATGGAGGGTATAAACAGCAGGTTGGATGAGTTGCAAGCATTGGTACTTCTTGAAAAGATCAAAAATCTGAAGGAAAAGAATTCTATTAGGAGAAAGATAATGAAAAAATACAGGGATGGAATCAAAAATAAGAATGTACAACTCCCATCCTCAAGATATTTTGAAACTTCAAACGGTCATCTTTTTCCGATATTTTCAAAAATGAGAGATCAGTTAAGAAAACATCTTGAAAAGGAAGGCATAACAACTGCGATACATTATCCATATCCTATACATAAACAAAAATATTTCTATAAAAATTATTCTTTCCCTCATTCTGAAAGGTTGTCTTCGACTGAACTTTCTTTACCGATTTTTCCAGAGATGACAGAAGAGGAGATAGAAAAAGTTATTGATGGAGTGAACTCCTTTAGATGAGAGATAATGAATTTGATAATGTGAATCAGGTTGAAGAGACACATTTCTGGTTCAAAAACAAAAGAAGATTGACACATCATTTTTTGAACAAGTATTACAATGGCGGAACCATCTTAGATTCTGCGTGTGGAACAGGAAGGGATCTGAAAGAAATTGAAAACTCTATTGGACTTGACTACAGTTTTTATGCATTAACCAACATAGCCAAAAGATATTGCAAAATACTTGTTAATGGAGACGCAAACAAACTTCCATTTAAAAGTAAGAGTTTTGAAATAATCTTTTCCTTTGACCTTTTACAACACAAAGATGTAGATTTTGATAAAGTGATGGCTGAATACAACAGAGTTTTGAAAGATGGTGGTTATGTCTTTTTGAATCTACCGATGTTTAAGTTTCTGTACTCAAAACATGATATCGCAGTTAACAACGATATAAGATTTGAAATAAAAGATTTTAAAAAATTCAAAAAATACGGGTTTTCTATAAAAGAAAAAGTGTACTGGAATTTTGTCTTTTTACCTTTAATAATTTTTTTAAGGAAATTTGTCTTTGTGTTTTTTTCATACGAGCAAAGTTCTGATGTCAAACAGATAAACAGGATAACCAACTTTTTACTCGATAAGATTTTTTTTGTCGAATTTTACCTTTCAACAAAACACATGATCCCTCTTGGGATCTCATCTTTTATAGTTTTAAGAAAAGAAGTTGACCTTTCAGATAAATAACCTATAATAAAAAAATGGATAGGAAATTAAAATTATCAATTTTTGCTATCCTTTTTTTTATATTTTTCTATAAGATTTTTTCTGGATATGGAATTTTGGATGGGGATCTACAAGATGAATATGTACCAAAACTTGCTCTTATAAAAAATTCTTTTTCAAAATTTGTTTTTCCGCTCTATGAAAAATCTTTTGGATTGGGATTCCCGATATATAAGGATATTCAGAACTGTTTTTACTATCCTTTGAACTGGCTTGTGATCTTACCTTTTGATATTTTTCTGATCGTTCAGATTCTTACACTTTTAAATGTGTTGATCTTTTTTGTTGGGATTTACATTCTTTTAAAAAAATTAAAAGTTGAAGATGACATTTCATTTATCATCTCATTTCTTACAACTTTTTCCTCATTCTTTGTTTCCCATATTCCACATTACACAATACTGTCATCTTTGTCTGTTTCTCCTTATACGATATTTTTTCTTGTTGATTTTTATGAAAATAGTAATAGAAAAAATTTTATAAAAACTGTTATTTTCTTTTTTCTTCTTTTGCTTGCAGGTCATCCACAGATATTTTTTTATACTGTGATTTTATCCTTTATCATCGTATTTGTAAAATATAGAAGTTTGAGAAATCTTGTTTACTTTTTCATGGTAATCTTTTTCTCAATTTTCGTATCGCTTTTTGTTTTGATGCCAACTTTTAACATTTTTAAATACTCTTACAGAGATGAACTCAACTATAATATTCTACCTTTAAAATATCTTATTTTAACCGTTTTTCCTGATCTTTTTGGCGGAGTGTCTTTAATTTTTAAAAGTGAATATAACGGAGCATTCAACATAAATGAAACATCCTTTTATTTTTCTTTGATATTTTTCTTTACTCTAAACTATTTTTTGTATGTTACGCTATTTAAAAAAGAGTTTAAGAATTTCCAAAGGATAATAATCCCTCTGATTTTTTTATTTTTATCTTTTTTTAATTTTGTGGGATTAAAAATATTTCTTACCCCTACAAGGTCGGTCTATCTTTTTGTTATTTCTTTCTTGTTCCTGTTTGTGTTTGATATGTTGAAAAAAATCGATAAAAAGTTTCTTCTGTTCAGTATGTTGATTTTCATCTTTTTTCTCGTTTTGATTTTGATAAAAGGATTTCGTATCGAAAGATTTGTTTTGCAGGTTCTTTTTTTTATCATATACATTCTATTCTTTTATATAGATTCAATAAAACATTTTCAAACGAATATAAAATATTCTGCTCTGGTTGTTATAATATTTTTTGATATTTTTCTTTCAACAGGTGGAATTTTGAAATATGAAAAGTTGAAAAATCTTAAAAACGAAAGTTATGATTTTCTGAAAGACAAATATATTATAACTTATATCCCAGAGGATGTTCTTTTTTACAAAGATTATATTAAAGATCATTTTAAAGTTGATAACCTTGAAATTTTGAAGAGGTATTCTTCTTATGGAAATAGAGGTATATATTACAACGCATATTCCTTCAATCTTTATCAGAATTTTACATTAAAAAAGTATGTAGATTTTTTTGATGATCCCATGATAATGCAGGGCGGATTTTCAAATATCAATTTTCTTTTTAATCCTTTATTTTTAAATTATGATTATGTTTTTGTTCCCGATATACCAATAATTTTGAATGTAAAAGATTTTTTAACGATAAATTTCAAAGAAAATTTCTCTGATACATTCATAATATTTTATACAGGTGAAATCAAAAATGTTATAGAATATGATTCTATGGAAGAGTATTTGAAAAATATTCAAGATCTAAAATCTGGATTACTCGTTGTAAAAGGAATGACGAGGATTTTGGGAAAAGGTAAAATATATATGGTTAAAAAATTTTCAACAGGTAAAATCCTTCATTTCCCATACCTTTTTGAAAACTCAAATTTTGAACTTGTATCCCAGAAACCTTTTTATCTTTTTAAAAGGCATACCGATCTGGTTGATGACAACTTTTCTGTAAACCCTATCGATGGAAGTTTGGAAAAATCTGGAAAAAAGTATTTACCATTTGATCTTTTTCTTGGTATATTTATTTCTTTAGTTTCCTTTATCGCTTTGTTGTTTTATTCAAAAAAGGAGTTTGAAAATGTTTAAGAAAACTTTTTTGTTATTGTCAATTTTCTATTCGATTTCAGTTTTTGCATTTAAGACAAATAGAAGCGATTATTTTTTTGATGTTGAACTTGATGATAATAAAAAAGAAATACACGGCTATGCTTTGATCAATTATAAAAATTTTTCTAAAGATACTTTGGACAAAATAGTTTTGCATCTTTATGCAAACTATTTTAAAAATGGGAGTCCATTTTTCAAGGAAAAGGTAAAACCTGAAAGGGAAGGGTTTACAGTTGTTGATTCAATTTTTGAAAATGGAGAAAAGAATGATTCGTTTGTTGTTGATGAAACTATAGGTTATTTGAAATTAAAAACAAAACTTCTTCCAAACGATTCTATCAGTTTAAAAATATATTTTAAAAACAAGGTCCCATACCCGTTTTTACGGGAAGGTCATCTAAAAGGTAAATATGATATTTCACAGTGGTATCCCAAAGTTGCTGTGTATAAAGATAAAAAATGGGCAGATTTTAAAATCGAAAAAAACAGTGAATTTTTTAATGAGTATGGAGATTATTCGATGAGGATAAGGATACCACAAAAATATTTTCTTTTTTCAACGGGAAGAGTGGATTATGAAAAAAGTGATTCTTTATTTTTGGATTCACTTTTAAAGGATAAAAATTTCAGATTCAAATTTAACAAAAACGATACAACAACAAAAATCGTAGAAGTGAAAGCTAAAAATGTGAATGACCTTGCATTTTCCCTACAAACCGATTTTTCGTATCTTAAAAAAATAAAAGATGGTTTTGAGGTTGAAATAGTTTGTGAAAGAAAAAACTATGATGTTTACAGTGATGTTATTGATGAAGTTTTTGAAATGATAGATTTCTATTCCAACCTTTACTTCCCTTATCCCTATGATAAGATAACGATAGTTGAAGGTTTGTTAAGGGCTGGTGGAGGAATGGAGTACCCACAGTTTATAGTTATGGGTCCAGTTATAAATCTTGATAAAAGGTTCAAAAAAATTATTGATTACAAATATGTTCAGGATGTTTTATCACATGAGATAGCACATCAATGGTTCTATCTTATCATAGGTTCAAATGAAGCGATGGAACCCTTTATAGATGAGGGATTTGCGACATATTCAGAGATCAGATATATGGAATATAAATATGGAAATAAAAATCAGGTTACCCTTTTTAACAGACGTGTATTTGATCTTTTCACACAACACTATTTAAACTTTTTAAATCTTCAAAAAAATAAAAAGAGTGTTCCGATGAACTATTCATCTTTTGATACAAAAGAATCAAACTATATCGTTTTTTATTCAAAAGGATACCTTGTGATAAAAAAATTGGAAAATCTTTTTGGGAAGGATACTTTTGACATCTACATTAAAGAGTTTTTTGAAAAATATAATTTTTCCCATCCCACTATAGATCAATTCTATAATTTTCTCAACGAAAGAAGTGAAGGGAAATACAAAACTTATCTGAAATATCTTTTGTATGAAAATATTTATACTGATTATTATCTATCGAAAGTGTCTGAGGATAAAGAGAAAATAAAATTTGTTGTAAGAAATAATTCTTTGTTGGATCTTCCGGTTGATCTCAGAATTGATTTAAAAGATAAAAGTTCAAAACTTTTAAAAGTTGAAGTTGAAAGTGATACCATAAATTTTGAAAAAAGTTTTATGTCCAACATAACTGTTGATCCTGACTATTCTTCACTTGATCTTAAATATACGAACAATCAGTTGAAAAAGAAGTTGAAGGTTCATCTTTCCCCAGAAATTTTTGATATAGATTCATACAATCTTTATGTTTTTCCATTTTATCAGTATACGATCTTAGAAAAAACTTCCCTTGGAATCAATTTTATGTTGTTTGATCTTCCAAAGATTTCCTCTCCATATTTTTCAATCATGGGTGATTTTGAAAGTAAACTTTTTTTAGGTTATAATGTTAAAAATCGTTCTTTTTATCTTGATGGAGAAACAAATTTTTATCAGGATGGGAAAGTTGGTAATGGTATCGAATACAAACTCACAGAAGAGTATTTTAAGGTTGAACCAAAATTTTTCTATTTTACAAACGAAAAAGATTTCGGACAGATTTTTGAAATTTTTTATTCGTTTAGAAAAAGTTTGGCACCTTCAGAATATTTCAAATACATCTTAGAGGAAGGAAATGTCGCTTCTTTTAACATGAACTTCAAAGTTTATAAAAATATATCAAATATGGGGTTTAAGTTTAACGTTGATTCAAAAATCTATAATCCGGTTATATATTCAGATTTTAAATCCGCAAAATTGAAGGTTCAACTTGAATCCTACTACAGATTTAAATTCCTTGATGGTAGTATAGTATACGATGGAGAATTTTTAAAAGATCAGAGTAACAAAGAAACATCGATAAACCTCTTTTCGAAAAGAGGCTCTTTGTTTGATAAAATAAGTAAAAATATATCAAATTATAACATCATTCTAACAGATATTTCTTCTGGTTATGGTTATTTAATAGATTCAACCAAAACATATTATGCTTTTAACAGATTGAGATTTAAAATTAACTTTTTGTATCAGGATTTTATATTGTCTGGTAAAGATCTCGATATTTTCTATCAAACAGGCCTTGTTTTCAACATAGGAGATTATGGAAAAGTTGAGATTCCTATTTTTAACAAAGAAAAAGGTTTTGTGATAAAGGATAATCTTTATTTCCTGTTCACTTTTAAGGTTTTTAATATATTCTAAAACTATTGACATTTAGACGATATTTTAATATATTAAAAAAATACGATAAATAAGGAGTTTTTATGAAAAAATCAACTTTTATCATTTTGTTGATAATCTCGATTTTTATAATACTTTGTATAAATGCTGTAATAGTTTTTATCTTTGCTCCAGCGAAATCAACTGGAGAAAAAGTGAGCACAAAAGAACTCCTTCAAAATGAAAGAACTGAGATGGCATTCAATATAGCGTCAGTTATAGCTGGAGCAGTTCTTGAACCACTTCTTGATGAGGATGAAGCACCTATAATGGATGTTGCGATGAACACTGTAAAAAATTCGAATGGTCTTATAGATTATGTGATAGTTGTTAACACAGATGGGGTTGTTTTCGGTGATTCAAAACAGCCGACTAATGTTCTAAAACCTTTTAATTACCAGAACATCAAACTTTTAAAGAGTGAAAATAGATTGGTTCAGGACGTTGATCAGAATATTTCAGATATCGCTTTGGCGATTAAAACTGGAGATAAAAAAAGAGGTGAAGTTCATATAGGAATCAAAAAGGTAGTTTTTGAGGATAAGAGTGGAGAAAAAAAACAAACTCCGATTCTTGCTGTAATTTTGAATCTTGTGATTGGACTTGTTCTTTCTGTTGTCTTTGCAACCGTCATATCTTCTAAATTATCGTCAGGAGCTGATTTTGTTAACCTAAGATCAGCAAAGATCGATGAACTCAGAAAACAGGAAGAGGAACTCCAAAAAACTTTAGCATCAAAACAGAATGAGATAAAAAGTAAAGAACAAAAAATCGCTGAACTTGAAAGGAAGATAAAAGAAACTGGATCAAAATATGATGAGGTTGATAGGATCATAAAAGAGAGTGAACAGGAGATAAACGAAAAGAGAAGACAGATAGAATTCTATGAGAACAAATTGAATGAACTCATTGAAAAACAGAAAAATCTAAAAGAAGAACTCGATAAAGTAAAGGAAAATCAATCATCTGATCAAGAACTGAAGATGTTGAAAAACCAGATAGACACTTTCAAGATCCAGTTGCAGCAGATAATGAACGATATAGAAATCAAAAGAAACGAGGAACAGAAACTTGTTGAAAGGATCAACCAGTTGAAACTCCAGGCATCACAGATGCCGCAAGGGGTTCCAGCAGCTGAAGGTTTAAGCAATATAGATCTTGAAAAGAAGAGAAAAGAAGAATTTGAGATAACACAGAGGATTGTTGCAAAAAGAAAGGAAGAGATAGCATTGTCACAGCGACTTGAACTTAAAAGAAAGAAAGAACTTGAACTTACAGGAAGGATAGAGATGCTTGAAAAGAAACTCAAAGAGATGGGGAATGGTTGATATGGAGAGAGATTTAAAATCTATACAGGAAAAGTGGAACAGAAGGTGGAAAGAACTTTCACTCGAAAAATTCAAGAATGATCCAAATAAAAAGAAATATTACCTGCTTGAGATGTTTGCCTATCCATCAGGTGATCTTCATATGGGTCATTTAAGAAACTATGTTATAGGTGATGTGCTTTACAGATACAGAATAATGAACGGATATGATGTTTTACACCCAGTTGGATGGGATGCTTTTGGTTTGCCTGCAGAAGGAGCAGCGATCAAAAGAGGTGTTGCCCCTGATAAATGGACTTATAACAATATAGCTGTTTCCTCTTCAACTTTAAAAAAAATGGGACTTTTGTATGATTGGGATAGAGAAGTTATAACATGCAGAGAAGATTATTATAAATGGACACAATGGATATTCATAAAACTTTACGAGAATGGTTTAGCGTATAGAAAAAGATCTTATGTTAACTGGTGTCCGTCATGTCAGACGGTTCTTGCAAATGAACAGGTTGAGCAGAATAGATGTTGGAGATGTGGAAGTGAAATAACGAAAAAGGAACTTGAGCAGTGGTATTTTAAAATAACCTCGTATGCCCAAAGATTGCTCGATGGATTGGAACTTTTGAAGGGTTGGCCCGAAAATATAAAGACCATGCAAAAAAACTGGATTGGCAGATCTGATGGAGTAACTATAGAATTCAGGATAAAAAATACGGATAAAAGTATTAAAGTATTCACAACAAGACCAGATACGATTTTTGGAGTAACATTTCTTGCTGTTGCTCCTGAAAATGAGATTTTAAAAGAACTTGAATTTGATTCTCAAAAGAAAGAAGAGATCGAAAGGTATATTGAACAATCTATAAAAAAGAGTGAGATCGAAAGGAGTTCTACAGAAAAGGAAAAGGATGGAGTTTATACAGGTTATAAGTGTATCAATCCTTTAAACAACAGAGAGGTAAAACTTTTCGTTTGTGATTATGTGTTGTCAGGTTATGGGACAGGTGCGGTGATGGGAGTGCCGGCTCATGACCAGAGGGATTTTGAATTTGCCAAAAAATATGGAATCGAAATAGTTCAAGTCATAAGACCAAAAGATTCTACCTGGGATTTTTCAAATGGGGCTTTTGTTGATGAAGGTATAACAATAAATTCAGGGGAGTTCTCAGATATGGACTCTTCCGTAATGAAAGAGAAGGTAACAGATTTCATTGAAGAGAAAGGTTTTGGAAAAAGAAGTGTGAACTATAGATTGAGAGATTGGTTGATCTCAAGACAGAGGTATTGGGGTGCTCCAATTCCTATGATACATTGTAAAAATTGTGGGATAGTGCCTGTACCTGAAAAAGATCTTCCGGTTTTGCTACCTGACTCTTCTGAAGTCGATTTCACTCCCAAAGGTGAGTCCCCTCTTGGAAGTCATAAAGGTTTTATGAATGTGAAATGTCCAAAATGTGGAAATAATGCTTTAAGAGACCCCGACACGATGGACACATTTGTCGATTCTTCATGGTACCAGTTAAGGTATGCTGATCCTAAGAATGATAAAAAAATATTCGAGAAAGAACTCGTTGATAAATTTTTGCCAGTCGATATGTACATAGGTGGTGCTGAACATGCAAATGGACATCTTATATATTTTAGATTCATCACAAAAGTTTTAAAAGATTTAGGGTATCTTTCTTTCGAAGAGCCCGCTCTGGCTCTATTCAATCAGGGTATGATAATGGATAAGAATGGAAAAGTTATGTCAAAATCAGCCGGGAATGCTGTTCCAGTTGGCCCATTTGTTGACAAATATGGGTCAGATCTTGCAAGGGGAACAGAGCTCTTCATAGGTCCTGCAGGTAAAGATGCTCTATGGTCTGAAGATGGAATAACCGGAATTTCAAGATTTTTGGATAGATTTGATAAATTCGCCTCAAAATATAACAAGATTTTGATAAAAGAATATGTACCTAAAAATGAAATAGAAAAAAAAGTTTATGTGAAATTGAACAGAACGATTAAACAGGTTGGAGAGGATATTGAAAATTTCAACCATAATACTGCTATCGCTTCTTTGATGGAACTTTTGAATCTTCTATACAAAGAAGAACAGAACCTTTCTTTTGAGTTTCTGAACTTTGTAATCTATAAATACACACAGATAATCTCTCCCTTTATTCCACATCTATCGGAAGAGATCTATCAGGGGTTCAACGAAAAAGATTCCATATTTCTTACACAATGGCCTGAGTTTGATAAAAACAATCTTGAGGATGAGAAAATAACTGTTGTGATTCAAATAAATGGTAAGGTTCGAGAGAGGATAGAAATAGAAAAAGATTCCACTTCTGACGAAGTTTTAAAAGAGGCACTGTCAAATCCAGCTGTTCAGAAATACCTTCAGGATGGGCATCTTGAAAAACATTTTTATGTTCCAAACAGATTGATCAATCTCATAGTCAAAAAGTGAACTATCTAATCATTTGTGAATTTGATGGAAGAGGTTTTGAAGGATGGCAGAGTCAACCTTCAAAAAATACTGTTCAGGATAAAATAGAAGAAGCTCTTTTTAAAATTTTGAACGAAAAAATCAGAATCGTCGGTGCTGGAAGAACGGATGCGGGAGTTTCAGCATTCAGGTACCCTTTCTCTTTCAAAACTCAAAAAAAGATTGATGACCGGATGAAATTTTTACATGGGTTGAATTCGATAATCGATAAAAGGATTTTTTTTCACTCAATTAAAAAAGTAGACGATGATTTTTCCGCGAGATTTTCATGTAAAATGAGAGTTTACAAATATTTTGTATACAACGGAAATAGCCCTTTGAAAAGACCTTTCCACTGGCAGGTTGATTATATTCTCGATTTTGAAAGGATAAAGGAATTTATTCTTTCGATAAAAGGGAAACATGATTTTTCTTCATTCTGTAGAAAAAAATCTCTACTTGAAAACAATTATGTTGATCTGAAAATCAGTGATTTCAAAATAAAAGGAAAAGAGATCGTATTCACATTTGGTGCTGACAGGTTTTTGCACAATATGGTAAGATTTATTGTTGGAACAGCGATAGGATATGGAAGAGGTAAAATAACAATGAAACCGTATGAACTGTTAAAGATTAAAGATGTAAAATATGCTGGAAAACTTGCTCCGTCAGAAGGGTTGATATTCTATAAAGCATTTTACTAAGGAGGTTTTATGAAATTTTTTATAGATAGTGCTAACATAGATGAGATCAAAGAACTTGTAAAAAAAGGGATCGTTGATGGAGTTACAACAAATCCAACACTGATATTGAAGGAAA
Organism: Caldifarciminota bacterium; assembly: GCA_037481815.1. Taxonomy (GTDB): domain Bacteria; phylum Hydrothermota; class 32-111; order 32-111; family 32-111; genus 32-111. The sequence continues at coordinate 621,532 of JBBFKX010000001.1, read as the reverse complement.
AGGAAAGAACAGGCAAAAATTTTGAAGAGATAATAAAGGAGATAGCATCAGTTGTATCAGGTCCAATTTCTGCTGAAGTCAACTCTCTTGAATATGAAGATATGGTTGAAGAAGCAAAAAAACTTTCTTCGATCTCTAAAAATATTGTTATAAAAATACCGATGACCGAAAATGGTTTAAAAGCTGTAAAAACTTTAAAAGGACTTGGTATAGAAACAAATGTTACACTTGTTTTCACACCTGTTCAAGCGGTTCTTGCAGCTAAATCCGGAGCTACCTATGTTTCTCCATTTATTGGGAGAATTGATGATATATCTGATGAAGGGATTAAAATAATAGAGAGCGTTATGAAAATATTTAAAAATTACAATTTCCAGACAAAAGTGATAGTTGCTTCCGTCAGAAATCCCGTACACATTTTGAAATCTCTTGAATTAGGTGCTGATGTTGCAACTATACCCTACAATGTTTTCATACAACTTATAAAACATCCTTTGACGGATCTTGGAGTGAAAAGGTTTTTAGAAGATTATGAAAAAAGTAAAAACTGAATTCATTTTTGTTTTCTTTCTTGTTTTTGTGTTTACCGGCTGTCAACCCGCTGCGGTTGACCATGAACAGGATCAGAACACCGATAGTTTAAATATGGTTCCAACAAAAGCGAAGATCGTTTGTAATAGAGATTATTTCCCCTTGATCTATTCACTTTTTGAAAACTCGAAAAAGAGTATATTCTGTGTGATGTACAACATTAACAGTTATGATTATGAGAATGAGGTCACAAGACTTCTCGATAAACTTATCGTTGCGCATGAAAAGGGTGTTGTTGTAAAAGTTTTGCTCGAGCAATCTGATTGGAACAATGATGTTACAAATTCGAACCATGAAGTCGGGGACTATCTCAAATCTTATGGTATAGATGTAAGATACGATCCTTTAACTGTAACAACCCATTGTAAACTTTTTATAATAGATTCTCTTTATGTGATGGTTGGTTCTACGAACTGGACGATCAGTGCTGTGAATTCAAATAATGAAGCAAATGCTCTACTTGAAGGGGAGGAGATCGCACTCGATTTTATAGGTTATTTTGAAAATCTCTGGAAAAACTCTTTTGAAGGGAGATAGAATGATAAAAAGGTATTCAAGAGAAAAGATGTCTTTTATCTGGTCAGATGAAAACAGATATAACAAATATCTTGAAGTCGAACTTGCTGTTCTTTACGCTTATATGAAATGTAACATTATAAGCAAAGAGGTATACGAGGATATAAAAAAGAAAGCGAAATTCGATATCAAAAGAATCGAAGAGATAGAAAAAACCGTAAAACATGATGTGATAGCATTTTTGACTGCAGTAGGAGAGAATGTGGGAGAGAATTCTAAATTCATACATATGGGAATGACAAGTTCTGATATGCTTGATACTGCAAACGCATTGATTTTACGGGATTCACTCAATCAGATAGAAAAAGGTGTTTTACATTTAAGAGAAACCATTTTTAAAAGAGCTGTTGAAACAAAATATATTCCGATCGTCGGAAGGACCCATGGTGTTCATGCTGAAACAACATCACTTGGTTTAAAATTACTGATCATCGTTGATGACCTTGATAGAATAATCGATATGATAAAATTTTTCAAAAAAAATATTCAGAGAGGGAAAATTTCGGGAGCGGTTGGTAACTATGCAAACATCCCTCCAGAGATAGAACAGATAGCTTTAAAAAAACTATCTTTGAATCTTTCGAAAATTTCATCACAGATAGTTTCAAGGGATGTTTACTCTGATTATCTTTTTCTCCTCACGAGGATAGGTGCTGTGATAGAAAAACTGGCGTTACAGATACGACTTCTTCAAAGAACTGAAACAAGAGAACTTGAGGAACCTTTCTCCGAAGGACAAAAAGGATCTTCAGCGATGCCTCATAAGAGGAATCCTGTTCTATGTGAACAGATGTGTGGTTTATCAAGAGTTTTAAGAAGCTACCTTATCTCCTCACTCGAAAACATAGCATTATGGGATGAAAGGGATATAAGCCACTCTTCTGTTGAGAGAATAATATTACCAGATGCATCCATACTTGTTGATTATATGCTTGATAAAATGTCATATATAGTCATGAACATGAAGATCTATGAAAAAAATATTGAAAAAAATTTTCTTGTCTCAAACAATCTTATCTTTTCACAGAGAGTTTTGCTTTTCCTTATCGAAAAAGGACTCAAAAGAGAAGACGCGTATTCTCTGGTTCAAAAGAACGCGATGGAATCATGGGAGAAGGGAAAAGATTTTAAAGAACTTATAAAAAATGATAAGGATATCTTAAAATACTGCTCTTCTTTGGAACTTGATAAACTTTTTGATAAAAAGTTTTATCTCAAATATGTTGACGAAATATTTAAAAGGTTTTCGTAAAAAGTTTTTTTAAAAAATATAGTTTTGATATGGATTCAAGAACCTCAATCCGATCATAGGTTTCGAGCAAGTTATTTCCATAAGAAAAAATTCCATGATCTTTTAAAATTATCGTATCGGAATTTAAAGATTTTTTTGCCAACTCTTTTGCCAGTTCTAAAGATCCCGGTTTGATCCTTTTGACTATTTCAATTTTTCTTTTAAAGATTACTTCAAACTCAGTATGAGTTTTTTCCATTGAAATGTTAAAAGAATTTTTAGATAAAAATGATACTAATACCAATGAGTATTTTGAATGAACATGTAAAATACAATTTGAATTTTGTCCATTTTTAAACAGAGAATCATAAATGAAAAGGTGAGTAAAAATCTCTGAGGATGGGTTTTTATCATTCAAAAGTAGAATTTTTCTTCCATCTTTATCTATTGAAAAAAGTGAAATATATTTTTCAGGTGCATCTTTTATCATATAGAATCTACTACCGGTTGATGTTATCATAAAACTTTTATCTTTCAGGTTCTTCAACTTTTCCGGTAGTTCTAATTCATTTAAAACTTTTTTCTTTGTTTTATCAGGTAAAAAAAATGAAATATTACCCGAACCACCTTCGGAAAGATCTTTTACAAAAATGTTTTCACTTACAATCTTCAAAGATGATAACATCTCCTTCATTTTTTAATCCTTTAAAATTTTTTTCATCAGATCAAAGATCTGATCGTTTCGATAAAATATTTTTTCAAGTTTGAAATTTCTGGAATAGAAAAATCCGAGAACATCGCTACCTGTATGATCACCTCTGTATGAGCTTTCCTCTTTTTCTCCAGAAAATTCAGAGATATCTGTAAATTTTACTTTAAAACTATCGAGTGATTTTACTGTATTCTCTCTCGTTGAATTATCAAAATTTTTAACAAAATATGAATCCATCGTATGGAGTGTAGAATCTGTAAACGTTCCAATAAACACAGGATTTGCTGTTGAATGATCCGATACAAGTATCACTGTTGTATTTGTTTTCGAAGCGAAATCTAAAACTGTTTTTACCATCTTTTCAGTTTCAAGAAGTTCAAAATAGAGTTCACTGAAAAGTGTGTAATGGGAAGCATGATCGATTCTTCCCGATTCAATCATCAGAAAAAAATCTTTTTTCTCTTTTTCTGCCTTTTCATCAAGATATTTCAATCCATATTCAACCATTTCGGTCAATGTCGGTTGTTTTGTTGTGTCCTTTTGGAGTTCATAATCAAGGTGTGAATCTGAGAAAAGAGCAAAAACCTTTTTCTCTGTAACTTTTTTTAAACCAGATTTATCCTTTATCACAAGATATCCTTTCTTTTGAAATTCTTTTAAAAGGTCGATTTTATCAAATCTATTTTTCTTTTCAAAATATTTTATCCCTCCTCCCATTATCAGATCTATATTTTTTTTGCTCAACTGGTATGCTATTTCATACTCTTTGTTTCTGTTGTCCAGGTGAGCAAAAGTGGATGCTGGTGTTGCGTGTGTAACTCTTGTATTAGTTATGATTCCTGTCAGAATCGAGTTTTTTTGGCAGAATTCGACAATGTTTTCTACTTCAACTTTGTTGCTGTTTAACCCTACGATTCCATTTTCAGTTTTTGTTCCTGTGAATATCGCAGTGCCAGCAGCTGCTGAGTCGGTGATATATGTTTTATCGGCAGTTGTTTCACAGTAAAAGATCTGAGAGAATCTGTCAAAAGAGATCTCTTTTAAAGGGTCTTTAGAAATTTTCCTTATGATGGATAAACAATCAAAATTCATTCCATCGGTTATGATAACAACAAGATTTTCTGGAAAAAGAAAATTAAAAATGATAACTAAAAACAAAAAAGTTGAAAATAGTTTTGATTTCATCTTCTATCTCCTGTTAATTATGATAGATTATATTTCCTTTAAGTTACTTTTCAAGTGAATTTTGTTGCTTTAAATATATTGAATTTTAGAAATTATATTATATAATAATACTTTTAAAAATATCGGAGCGTAGCGCAGCCCGGTTTAGCGCACCAGCATGGGGGGCTGGGGGTCGCTGGTTCAAATCCAGTCGCTCCGATATTGAAGAAGGAGAAAAGATGAATTTTCAGGACATTTTTTTAAAATTGTCCCAGTATTGGGCATCAAATGGAGCTTTGATATACCAACCTTACAACAGTGAGGTTGGGGCTGGAACTTTTAATCCAGCGACATTTTTAAAAGTCCTTGATAATGGTAAGTGGAATGTTGCATATCTTGAAATCTCCAAAAGACCAAAAGATGGCAGGTATGGTGAAAACCCGAACAGATTTCAACAGTTTTACCAGTATCAGGTGATTTTACAACCTGCACCGTCAGATGTTATAGATATCTATGTTAAAAGTCTTGAATATATAGGAATCGAACTTAAAAAACATGATATTAGGTTTGTAGAGGATGACTGGGAATCTCCAACTCTTGGTGCCAAAGGACTTGGATGGGAAGTGTGGCTGGATGGTATGGAAATAACACAGTTCACATATTTCCAGCAAGTTGGATCTTTGCAGTTAAAAGTTATACCTGTTGAAATAACATATGGACTAGAAAGGATTTCGATGTTTGTGCAGAAAAAAAATTCGATTCTTGATATGAAATGGAATGATGAGTTAACCTGGAAAGATGTTATGCTTGAACAGGAAAAAGAGTTCTGTATTTTCAATTTCAAAAAATCTGATCCAGATTTCATAATGGATCAATTTTTGAGATCTGAAAAAGAAGTTGATCGATTACTCGAAGAAAATCTTATATATCCAGCTTACGACTATGTTATAAAATGTTCACATTTTTTCAATCTCCTTGATGCAAGAGGTGTGATCTCACAAAAAGAAAGAGCAAACTATATTATGAGAATAAGAAATCTCGCTAAAAAGGTTGCCAAAAAGTATGTTGAGAGAAGAGAAAATCATGAAAAATAAAATATTTTTTGAGATAGGTTTTGAAGAGTTACCATTTTCAGCTTTGAAAAAAATTGAAAATGATTTCCCGATAAGGTTAAAAGAGTTTTTGATTTCAAAAGGCATAAAAGATTTTGAACTGAAAATATATCTCACTCCAAGAAGGCTGGCATTTTTTATTGAGAATGTACCTGAAAAAACTGAAAAAAGTGTTAAACTTTTGAAAGGCCCTCAGGAAAGATTGTTCTACAAAGAAGGTCAGATAACTGAACTTGGAAAAGGTTTTTTAAATTCGAGAAACATCAAAGAGGATGATATCCAGATAAAGGATGGATATGTATGGTATAAAAAGGAAGAGGAAGGAGTTGAGGTCTGGAAAATTTTTTCTGAAAACATTTTTAATATAATCGATTCTTTAGAATTTGAAAAAAGGATGAGATGGGATGATTCAAAAATAACCTTCCCAAGACCGATCAGATGGGTGACTTCATTTTTCAACAACCAACAACTTGAAATAAAGATTGGAAATCTGAAAAGTAGCAACTTCACCTTTGGTAACAGGAATACAGGAAATCTTAAAATTCCAGTTTTCAACGGTGATGATTGGCTTGAAAAAGTGAGAGAAAACTATGTTGAACCATCTTATGAAAAGAGAAGGGAGATGATACTTGAAGGAATAAAAGATATTATAAGAGATGATGGAATGGTTTTAACTCACGATGAAGAACTTCTTGATGAGGTTTGCTACCTTGTTGAGTATCCTGTAGTATTCAGGGGAGAGTTTGAAAAAGATTTTTTGAAACTCCCGAAAGAGATTATAATAGCTGCGTTAAAACAACATCAGAGATATTTTACACTACAAACAAAAGATGGTAACTTATCAAACTATTTTGTATTCATTTCGAACTCACCTTTTGCTCAAACTGATGATATTGTTAACAACAACCAGAGAATAATAAGGTCAAGACTCGAGGATGCTCAATTTTACTTTGAAAACGATGTTTCAAGGAGTATGAAAGATTATGAAAAACGACTGAAAGAAACGCTTTTTTGCGAAGGGCTTGGATCTTTTTATGATAAAGTTGAAAGAGATGTTGAAATTTCAAAATATCTTATAGACATACTTGGTTTTGATGATCTTAAGAATATGGATTTAAAACAGGTTGGAATAATAAGCAAGTTTGATATAACGACGGATATGATAAAGGATGGGAAAGAATTCACAAAATTACAGGGTATAATAGGTTACCATTATGCAAGGTTGAAAAATTTTGATGATGATATCGCAAAAGTTTCCTATGAGCATTATATGCCTGTTACATCTCTTGATAAAAATCCAACAACAAAACTTGGTAAAATTTTTTCCATAGCAGATAAAGTTGATAACATAACATCTGCCTTCGTTTCAGGCAATAAACCCACAGGAAGTAAAGATATAATGTATGTGAGAAGGGACACACTCTCTTTGATCTCATTTTTGATCACAGATAATATCTCGATATCTTTGTATAAACTTTTTAAACTGTCGACTTCCCTTCTTAAAGGTGAACAATTTTTCGATGAGATCATATCCTATATTAAAAAAAGAATAGAGATCTTCTTTAAAGATTGTTACAACATCGATTATGATATTTCAAGATCATTTTTACAGAATGAAAATATAGATCCGTTTGATATAAAAATAAGAAGCGAAAAAGTTATATCTTTGAAAAACGATGAAAATTTCAGGATCATGGTTGAAGGTCAAAAAAGGGTGACAAATATTTTAAAAGGTCTTGAAAAAATTCAAATCACAGATTTCGATTTTGATAACGATTATGAAAAGAAACTTTATGAAGATGGGAAAACCGTTCTGGAAAAAAACAGGATACTTTTTGAGAAAAAGGATTATGATGCCATTTTGAATAATCTTTTATCTTTAAGGGATCCGATAGATAAATTTTTTGATAATGTTCTCGTTAACGATAGTGATGAAAAAAAGAGAAAAAGAAGATTATCACTCCTTTTTTTCATCAGGGAAATATTTCTTGAATTCTCTGATCTTTCATATATCGTTTTTGAACAGGTTGAACAGAAAAAGGATGAGGTATGAGGTTTCCAAGAGGTAGGGCTCTTCTTGAAAATACAAATATCGAATTTATAAATTTTGATAATATCCTTCATGCAGGAAAAAGGGAAAGGTCACACAGGATTCATGGTTACGTTTCTTTGATATACCCTTCAGATGTTGACCTGATATTTTTATCTATGGGTGAACCGATAAATGCTGCAAGGTTTTCACAGAATTCAAGAAAACTTATATCGATAAGCGAGGTTGTGAAAAGGGTAAAAGAAGCGAATGTGGGAATAATAAACATATATGAAGTCCCGGAAGAACTTGTTTTACTAATGGTTTCCACTTTCACTCTGTCTCCAATTTTAAAGGATAAAGATCATACAGAAATTTCTGTTGAAAAGATGATCGGCCAACTCGGTATAGAAAAATTCTCAGGTTTTCTTGAGATCAAAAAAGGAAACGAGTTCTTCTATTCGATTTTTGAAAACGGTTTACCAACAAGAGGATATTTTGGTGACAAACTCAATGTTACGATAACTCCATCGTTGTTACTACAGATTTTAAAATCAACATCAAAGGATGGAACGAATGTAAAATTTTCTCTATTCGATAAACTCCCCGAAAAGATAGAGCAGGCAACACCTCCGACGATACAATTACTTTTAAAAAGTGTTAACAACATAATAAAGGAGTTTGCGGTTTCATATGGACCAACATTTGCAAAGAAAGGCGCTCTCATAGCAAAATCACATATCGATGAGGATTTCAAATTTATGAAAGATATAACCATATCAGGAATAGAACTTTCTGGAGATGTTCTTGCCTCAAAAGATGAGTTTGTTAAAGCTATGGCTGAATTCGTGAACAGGTTTATGAAAACCTATGATGTTATATGTAACGATAAAATCAAAGAGGAAATTTTTAGAAAATCTTTAAAGGATTTTAGATTCGCTTTAAAATCTCTTGGATTTTTTAACTATACGATGTTTAAAGATGAATAAACTTTACATTATTCCAAAGGATATAGGAAATATTGAAGATGTTTCTTTAAGAGTTAAAAAGACGATAGAGGAGTGTGATTTTATAGTTTGTGAGGATACAAGAGTTGTTGGAGCATTCGTTAAAAAACTTGGTATAGAAAAAAAAGAATACATCTCTTTTACAGAACACAATCAAACTAAAAAGACACCAATTATTATAAATAAGATTAACCAGGGCGAAGTATGTGGCCTTTTGAGTGATTCTGGAATGCCACTTGTTTCCGATCCTGGTTTTTATCTTGTGAGAGAAGCTATAAAAGAGAATATACGAATCGTTCCCTTGCCAGGTCCTTCTGCTTTTATAACGGCTCTTGTCGCTTCTGGACTTCCAACAGATTCTTTTACCTTTTATGGTTTTCTCCCAAAGAAGAAAGGAAAAAAGGAAAAAAAATTAAAAGAAGCGTTATCAAGAAGTGAAACATCGATATTTTACGAATCTCCTTATAGAATTGATGAAACCTTAAAGAATATTTCAGATATCGATCCTGAAAGAAATATAGTTATAGCAAGAGAGTTAACAAAAACTTTTGAAGAGTTCATAAGAGGAACTGCTGAAAATGTTTTAAAGAAAGAGTGGGTTAGAAAAGGTGAAATAGTTTTGTTGATAGAGGGTAATAAAGATGATAAATGATAGAGTAAAAAATCTTTTTAGATCATTTTTTGATCCTCTGGTAAATATTTTCATTTTACTAAAAATACATCCGAATGTTTTAACGATTACTGGTAGTTTGATCTCATTTTTAGCAGGTTTTTTATATGCAAAGGGTTCTTTTATATACGGTGGACTGATCCTTGCGTTTGGTTCACTTTACGATACTTTTGATGGAATGGTTGCAAGAAAAAGGAATATGGTGAGCAGTTTTGGAGCGTTTCTCGATTCAACGCTTGACAGGTTTAACGAGTTTTTTGTTTTAACAGGTATTGCACTTTTTTTCTTTAAAAGTCGAATGGAAATATATGCTCTTGTGACAATCTTTGGAATGTTTTCATCGATTATGGTCAGTTATACGAGAGCAAGATCAGAAGGATTGGGAATCGAATGTAAAGAAGGTTTGATGGGAAGGGTTGAGAGGATGGTATTTTTGATACTTATATCTTTTTTACCATTGAATATTTATAAATTTATGATATCATTATTTACATTCCTTACTTTTATAACTGTTATTCAAAGAATTTTTATCGTTAAAAATGGAATAAAAAAGAAGGAGGTTATAAAAAATGGCAAAGAAAAGTAAAAAGATAAGGGTTGGGATCATAGGTGTAGGAAATTGTGCTTCATCTCTTGTTCAGGGTGTTGAATTTTATAAGAATGCGAGAGAAAACGATATGATCCCTGGATTGATGCATGTTAATCTTGGTGGATACCATATCTCTGATATCGAATTTTCGTGTGCTATCGATATCAACAAAACAAAAGTTGGAAAAGATCTTTCTGAAGCGATTTTTGCTTATCCCAACAACACTTTCAAATTTACTGATGTACCAAAACTGGGAGTAAAAGTTGAAAGGGGAATGACACACGATGGTATCGGGAAATATCTGGCTGATATAATAGAAAAAGCACCTGGAAAGACAGCGGATATTGTTCAACTCTTAAAGGATACAAAAACCGATATGGTTATAAACTACCTTCCTGTTGGTAGTGAAGAGGCAACAAAATGGTATGTCGAACAGGCACTCCAGGCAAAAGTTGGTTTTATAAATGCGATTCCAGTTTTCATCGCATCATCTGATTACTGGGCAAAAAGGTTCAAAGATGCAAATCTGCCGATAATCGGTGATGATATAAAATCACAGGTCGGTGCAACGATTACACACAGGGTTTTAACGTCCCTCTTTGTTGATAGAGGAGTTCGTCTTGATAGAACCTATCAGTTGAACATAGGTGGAAATACCGATTTTCTGAACATGCTTGAAAGAGAACGACTTGAGAGTAAAAAGATTTCAAAGACACAAGCGGTAACATCTATTCTTCCATATAAAATAGATGAAGAAAACATTCATATCGGACCATCAGATTATGTTGCATGGCTGAAAGATAGAAAGTGGTGTTTCTTGAGAATGGAGGGAACGACTTTTGGAGAGGTCCCACTGAATCTTGAATTGAAACTTGAAGTATGGGATTCTCCAAACTCTGCAGGAGTTATAATTGATGCTATTAGATGTTTGAAACTTGCTCTTGATAACAAACTTTCTGGCCCTCAAATTGAACCTTCCTCATACTTCATGAAATCTCCGCCAGTTCAATTCCCGGATTCGATATGTAGAAAGAAGACAGAAGAGTATATCTCTAAATATTCTCAGAAATAGTATGGAAGGACTTTTTATCACCTTTGAAGGCATCGAAGGTTGTGGAAAAACAACTCAGGCGAAACTACTTTATGAGTTCTTTATAAAAAAAAATATAGAATGCGTCCTGACCTATGAACCGGGCGGGACGCCTATATCTGAAAAGATAAGAGAGATTCTGCTTGATAAAGAGAATAGTGAAATGGTTTATCTGACAGAACTTTTTCTTTATCTTGCAAGCAGATCACAGCATACTTTTGAAAAAATAATACCTTCATTGAAAAGTGGAAAAGTTGTTATCTGTGATAGATACTTTGATTCAACTCTTGCTTATCAAGGAGAGGGAAGAAATATTCCAAAACAGAAGGTTATAGAGATTAACAATTTCGCAACTGGTGGTTTGATACCTCATGTTACTTTTCTAATAGATATTGATGTTGAAAAAGGCATCGAAAGGATCAAGGGAAGAAAAGGGATAGATAGAATGGAAAGTCAGGATATAGAGTTTCATAAACGAGTAAGGGGTGCCTTTCTGTCATTAGCGAGAGAAAATAAAGAAAGGTTCAAAATAATAGATGGTTCACAACCTATTGAACAGATTCACAAAGAGATTGTGAATATAGTTTTAAATTTTATTTAGGAGTTTTTGATGAAAAAAAATATTATTGTTGTCTTACTCATGATATCCATGACGGTTTCCGTTATCGGATGGTTCGTTGTTGCATATGGACAGGATAATAAAAATACGACATCTTTGAATATCTTTTTCAACCCTGAGATGAGAAAATTTGTTCAAATTCTTCAACTTCTAAAGGATTCATATTATAGAGAGGTTTCAGATTCTGAACTTCTTGATGAAGCGATAAATGGTATGTTAAAAACTCTTGATCCTCACTCAGTTTATATTTATAAAGATAAAGACCTTCAGAATTTTTATACCCAAACAACAGGAACCTTTGGGGGTATAGGTTTCAGAGTTGGAGTTAAAGATGGATACATAACCGTTATATCTCCAATAGAGAATACCCCGGCTTCAAGAGCAGGAATTAAAGCGGGAGATATCATCATGATGATAGACACAATATCCACAGAGGGGATGGATGTTGATATGGCTGTTTCTTTGATGAGAGGTCAACCGGGAACAAAAGTAAAATTAAAAGTTAACAGGTATGGAACTATAATCGATTTTGATATAACAAGAGAGATAATAGTTATAAAATCGATACCATATTACGGGATGATATCAGATTCTGTTGGATATATTAAACTTACACAGTTTACTGAAAATGTTGAAAGTGAATTTTTCTCCTGTGTTAAAGAGTTGTTCGAAAAAAAAGGTGCAAAAAAACTTATCATAGATCTCAGACAGAACCCCGGGGGACTCCTCAACAGTGCGATATCGATATCTGATATATTTTTACCAAAAGGTGCAGATATAGTTTCGACCAGATCAAAAAATTCTGCGATGGATTATGTTTTTAAAGCAACACAACCTATTTACAGAGGTTTTTTCCCTTTGATAGTTCTTGTGGATGATGGTTCAGCTAGTGCATCTGAAATAGTTGCTGGTGCTTTACAGGATTGGGATAGGGCTTTAATTCTGGGAGATACAACATATGGAAAGGGTTCTGTTCAATCCGTTATAGATTTTTCAAAAAATGATAAGAATGATAAAGGGATTTTAAAATTTACGACCGCAAGATATTTCACTCCATCAGGGAGATCGATAGACAGAGAATTGATCAAATATGAAAAATCGAAAGCGGATACAAACAAGTATTACACTCTTGGTGAATTGAAAAGGGTGGTACCAGGATCAGGAGGGATAATACCTGATTATGTTTATCAGGAAAGGATATTATCGAAAGTCGAAATAGATATTTTAACTAAACAGGTATTGATGGAATTCGTTTCGAAATATTTATCACAGAGAAAAGTTGATCAAAAGTTCGTATTAAATTTTAACGATAAGGTTTTTGAAGAATATCTTGCTTTTCTATCACAAAAAAATATAAATGTTAGTGAAATAAAAAATGATTCTACGATTTTAAAAAATGTAAAAGACCAACTGTTGTACGAGTTTGCAAGAGAGATTGGAGGTGAAACACTTTTCTATAAGGTGTATTTACAGAACGATTTCCTTGTGAAAAAATCGTTAGAATTGTTTGAAGGTTCAAAAGATATAAAAGATATGTTCATTAAACTGAATAAAAATTGATGGGTATCAGAATAATCGGCGGTGATCTAAAAAATAGAGAATTACTGAGAAAAGGAATCAAAAAAGAGTTTGTAAGACCAACAACGGCAATAGTTAGGAAATCGATTTTCGATTCGCTTGGTGAAATAAAAGGTTTCACTGTACTTGATCTTTTTGCAGGTTCAGGAATTCTTGGAATAGAATCGATCTCAAGAGGTGCGCGAAAAGTTATTTTCATTGAAAAGGATAGATATCTAATAGAAAATCTTAAAGAGAATCTTGAAAGACTGAATCTGCTTGAAAAAAGTTTTTTTTACAATACCGATTTTGAGAAAGCTGTTAGAGTTCTTGATGAAAAAAAAGAAAAATTTGATCTGATCTTTCTTGATCCTCCATATCGGTTGAACACTGTTTATAAACCGTTAAAAATATTGAGTGAAAAAAATATTTTGAACAAGGATGGTTTAATTGTATATCTATCTTACATTTCAGAAAAGATAGATGTTGAAAGGTTTAAAATTTTTAAGGAAAAAAAGTTTGGGATTACAAAAATTTCTTTCTTAAAGGAGTAAAACATGAAAATCATTTATCCTGGGACATTTGATCCAATAACCAACGGACATATAGATGTTTTGAATAGAGGCATTAAACTTTTTGGAAGGGTAACCATACTCGTTTCTTTTCATCCCTGGAAAAAAACTCTTTTTACGGTAGAAGAAAGGTTGGGAATCATAAAAGAGGTTGTTAAAGAGTACAAAAACGTTGATGTCGACTCTTATTCAGGATTGCTTGTGGATTATATCAAAAAAAATAATGTGGATGGAGTGATAAGAGGATTGAGAGCGGTTTCAGATTTTGAATATGAGTTCCAGATGGCTTTGACAAACAGAGAGTTAAATAAGGATTTTGAGACAATATTTTTTATGACCGATATAAAATATATGTATCTTTCAAGCAGTATGGTTAAAGAACTTGCAAAGTTGAAAGCTGATATAAAGGATATGGTCCCACCGTATGTCGAATCTAAATTGAAGGAGAAGTTTGAAAATGTATTATGATCCATATCGATATGAGTCAAGAAGAATAGTCCCGACTTTAATTTTTATAAATCTACTTGTTTTTATTGCACAGCAAATTTTCCCTGACTTTTTTATATACTATTTTTCTTTAATTCCAATTTTTGTCACAAAGAAGTTTTTCTTCTGGCAATTTTTTACACATATGTTTTTACATGGAAATTTTTTTCATCTGTTTTTTAACATGTTCGCTCTGTTTATTTTTGGTGTAAACCTTGAATCCATCTGGGGAAGTAAAAAATTCATTTCCTATTATATCGTTTCTGGTCTTGGAGGAGGGCTTTTACATTATATCATTAACCCAAGTTCCCCTATACCTTCAATCGGTGCTTCTGGAGCCATTTATGGGATTTTGCTCGCTTATGGTTTGACTTTTCCTGAATCTATACTTTATATAAATTTTTTTATCCCTGTTAAAGCAAAGTATGCTGTTATAATTTTCGGAGTGATGGAACTTCTGTTTGGATTGAGTGGAACATCATCAGGTATAGCACATTTCGCTCATCTTGGAGGTCTTCTGACAGGTCTTGTTTATCTTAAACTTGAAAGATTTATTTTAAGCAACATGTCTGGTTTAAAAAGAAACAGAATATATAAAAATTTTGAAGAGATGGAAAATGATAGAAGAAGGGAAAGGTTGAACGAACTTCTGGATAAAATATCCGAATCAGGTTATAACTCTTTAACCGAAAGGGAGAAGTTTGAATTAGATGATCTATCAAGATGGTTTCGGGATAAGGAGTAATTTTTACTACTCCTATTCAAAATTTCTAAAAGAAATGTTTAACGAAGAGATTTATAAAATTTCTCTTGCAACTGGAGGAACATGTCCAAACAGGGATGGAACAAAAGGTTATGGTGGGTGTATATACTGTTCATCATTCGGTAGTGGTAAAGAAACTTATAAAAGTGTTAAAGAACAGATCGAAAATTTTCTTTCGAATGTAAAAAAAGGAAACAGGTTAATAGCATATTTTCAATCGTTTTCAAATATGTATAAAAATAAAGATTGGCTTATTGAACAGATCGAACTCATCTCAAAATATGAGAGGATAATAGGCATATCGATAGCTACAAGACCGGACACTGTTGATGAAGAGATTCTGAAATACCTTAAAGAAAAAAGTTCGAGGTTTTTTATTCAGATAGAACTTGGCCTTGAAAGCTCAAACGATATCACACTTGAAAAGATAAATAGAAAAGATGAATCTAAAACTTTTTTAAAGAGTTGTGAAAGAATAAAAGAATTAATTCCTGAAAGCCATCTGGTCGCTCATGTAATAATAGGACTTCCAGATGAAGATTTTTATGATTATGAAAATACGGTAAAGTTCTTTTTACTTTCCAGATGTGATGGTATAAAGTTTCATCATCTGTATATAGTTAGAGATTCTTTGATTTACAGACAGTTTGAAAGTGGGAAAATAAAACTTTTGTCTGAAATGGAGTACATCGATATTTTTCTGGAACTTTTAAAGATAATTCCTAAAGAAAAAATCATACATAGGGTCAAATCTTCTATGATCCCTATTAATCTTGTGGCTCCTTTATGGACAATGGATAGATTCTTTTATGAAAAACTGTTTCGGAGAGCAAAAGAGAAGAAAATATTTCAGGGTATGGTTTATGGGAATAACTGTTTTAACTGTTGGGAAGAATAAAAATGATGTCTTTTCAGATATTTTCTATGAGTATGTTGAAAGGGTTAAAAAATACAGAAGTATTGAAATAAAATATGTTAAAGATTATGGAGAGTTGAAAGAGGATAAAAGTAAAATGATGGAAAAAGAATCAAGAATTATTCTGGATAACCTCAAAAGTATTGATAGTTTTAAAATTCTTCTTGCGAAAGAAGGAAAAATGTTCGATTCGCTTTCGTTTACAAAACTTCTTGAAAAAGAAAAGATTGCTTTTATAATCGGTGGTGTTTTTGGGGTAACAGAAGATGTTTACAAAAATGTTGATCTTGTGCTTTCACTCTCGAAAATGACTTTTCCACATAAGATCGCAAGAATTGTTCTTATGGAACAGATCTATAGAGGTTTAACCATACTCAATAAGGAGAAGTATCACAAATGAATTTTGAAGAACTTGAAAAAGTTTATGAAAAAGGAGAATATGAACTTTTTGTGAAATATTTCGTTGAGAACTTTAAAGATGAAGAGGATATCCATCGGTTGAGATTATTTTTTAGAGCAGCCAACCGAAAAAATCTGAAAGTTTTTGATCTCGTATCTTCAAAAAATAACGAAATTAAAAATGATATCGATTTTTTGTTTAACAGATTTCTTTTTGACAGGAATTTTGATCAGGAAGAATGCAAGAAAATGTTCAAAATGATAATCACAAAAGATAGAAAAGATCTATATGATGATTTTATGATAATTTTTCTTGAAAGAGAAGGAGCAATCTTTTCGGATGAAGGACTGCTTGAGTTTCTCTTAAAAAACAAAAATAAAAGTATAGTTGTCGATTATGTAAAGAATCTGACCGATGATAAAAATCTTTTGATAAGTTTTGTTTCAAGGTTGATTCTCGGAAAAGATTTTGCTTCAAAATTGAAAGAGTTAAGTAATGTGTTTCCAACTGCCGAAATTTCCTATGAAATCTTTTTAAAGGACAAAGATGACGAAGAATCTTTTTCAAATTTTTTGAAAGGTTTGAGTTTCAAGAAAAATACTTTTGTTATATATAACAACGATATCAACAGGATAGAAAATTTCGATCAATCTTTAAGGATTTTTACACTTAAAGACAAACTTGGTAGAGTAAAGAGGATTGAAGCAAAAGAATTGATGCTTAAAACATCCCCGATAGATGAAAACGATTTCAGAGTTTTAAAATTCTTTGACCCTGAAAAAGGAAAAAATATCGATATCTGTGAACTGATCGTCTCAATTTTAAAGTATAAAAATAGTGGGCTGACAAAAGAGCAGTTAAAAACCGAATTATCTTTTATTTATGGAAAAGAAGCAGGTTCTGTCCTGAATAAGAAAAAGAAAGATATAGAAAAATGTGAACTGATTGAAGTTATATATGAAGAACCAACAAGATATGTTCTAAAAAGTATGCAGGACAACGATCTGTCAAGAATTATAACGAATTTGAAGGATGAACAATCCGTAAGACAATACATTTTTAATATATTGAAAACGCGAAAAACAGATGAAGAAAATTTAACGGAGATTTTAGATCTTGTAAATGAAAAATGTGATAAACTCAAAAATGAAATAAATTTTGTGATAACGGGTGATCAGAAATATTTGAATTTAAACGATTTTGAAAACTATGATAGATTTGAAAATCCTTTCTTCAAAGAATCTCTTTTGATCAAAGCTGTTAAAGAAGGAAGAGATTTTGATCCAGAAAAATTTATGAAAGATTTTGAAAAGGATCGTATTGAAAATGTTTTCAAAAATTTGAATGATGGATTTAAAAGCAAAATTATAGAAATTACAGAGAAATCGATCAGATTGGGAAGACCCTTGAACTTTTTTGATTGGTATCTGAACTATCATCTTGATGAAAAATTGTTAAAATTTGATCTTGATTACATAATATTCAGATCTTTGAGCATCGCCAATGAACTTTATTCGAAGAAGGATAACGAATGGTTTGTTAACTCTGTTAAAAGAATGTTTTTTCAGTCCAAAAATAAAGGTATCATATACTATCTAAAGAACTTCAAAGAGGAATCTGCAAAAATAATTTTTGATGAGATAGAAAAGATTTCCTATTTAACGGATCATCAGAAGGATCTTTTAAAAAGAGACATCTATGAACTTTATCCAACATTTTTAAAACTTGAAAATGATGATGTGGTTTACTCTACAAGAGAAGGTATAGAAAAGAAAAGGAAAGAATTTGAGGAAATAGTAAATGTTAAACTACCACAACTCTCAAAAATGATAGGGGAAGCAGCAGCACTTGGTGATCTTAGTGAAAATTCCGAATACAAATTTGCCAGGGAGCAGTATTCATTTTTCTCAACAAAAGCTGAAGAATTGAGAAAAGAACTTGAAAAAACCTTTCCAATCAACTTTAAAAAAATCAGTGGGGACAAAGTTGAAATTGGTGTGGTGGTTGAGTTCGAAGATATTACTGAAAAGAAAATAAAAAAGTATGCTATTTTAGGGCCATTCGATGCTGATCCTGATAATGGGATAATCTCTTACCTGTCACCCCTAGCACAAAAACTTTTAGGCAAAAAAGCCGGGGAAGAGATAGATGGGAAAAAGATTTTAAAGATATCAAAATGGAGTGAAAAATGAAAAAATTGTTATTTTTATTTTTTTTTCTAATTTCTTTTATTTTTGTAAACACAGAAAACTATTTCAAAAATGGCTCTTATCTAAAAATAAAATGTGAAAAGGACTCGATTTTTGTAATAAAAAATTTTGACTTCTCTTCAAAAGTTTCATTGAAACCTTCTAAAAATAAGGAATTTTTGGTAAAAACTGAAAAAAACGATTCTGTTATAATATTTGAAGATGATTCAAAAAATCTTCTAAACTTTTATTTTTCTAAAAACCTCGATAAAGAAGGTCTATTGGAATATAAGATTGGTATATTTCAAAACTACGATATGGATGATTCACTTTTAGTTTATCTGGAAAAAAATTATAGATTGAAAAAAGATTATGACTCATATTCAAAACTTGTAGACTTTCTTTATGAGAAAAAATACCAAAATTTGGATAGTTTGTTAGATTTTTACTATTTGAACGACAGTACCAATCTGAATGTGATATACAAGAATAGTTTGGTTTTTAAGGATTTAAACGAGAATGAAAAAGCTTTCAATATTTTAAAAAAAGCTATAGGTATCCTTGATTCTTCATATATTTCTTTCAATATTGCTGTTGAACTTGTATTTGATTATGAAAAAATTGATTTACCTTCACTCAAAAAACTCATCGATTTTACATTTGAAAATTTTTATAAAAATGAAGATTTTATTTATATTTTGTATCAGTGTATTGATTTTTATGAAAAGGGTATTTTAAAAGATGAAATACTGTCAAAAATGGAAAAACTTTTAGATCAGCAGATATCGGATGATTTAAGGTTTTCCGTGTCAGCGTTTTTTATCGAAAAAAGATATTCTGTTGAAAAATCGGTAAACAACCTTTTAAATCTTTCTGAAAGTGAAATATATTATGATTATGGTGATTGGCTTAACTTTTATCTTGCAAAAGGCTATTTGATCTTAAAAGATTACGAACAGAGTGCTAAATATCTTGAAATAGTTGAAAAGGAATACAACCTTGAGGATATGGATGTTTTTAAAACCGGGTTTGATCTTGCGGTCGAAACCAATGATAAAAAAAAGATTGAAAGTTATGGTATCAAACTGTTGAGTGAAAATTTATACGATGAAAAAGTTTTAAAACTTGTGGAAAAAAATTTGGGAATCAAAAAAAAGGATATTGAAAAAAAAGTTTACACTTATCTTAAATCTAAAATGGATACTTTAAAATTACCTGAATTTGAAATTGAAAGCATGGATGGGCAAAAAATAAAACTATCAAAAATCGTTAATGGGAAAATTACCATTTTGAACTTTTTCTCATCAACCTGTCCATACTGTAAAAAAGAAATAAACTTTTTAAACGAAATCAGAGAGACATACAAGAAGAATAAAAACTTTGAATTTTTAGCAATAGCTTCGGATAACAAGACTGAATCTCTGAACAAGTTTATCAATGAAACAAAATTCTCTTACACTGTCTTTCCAAATGGAAGTTTATTGATGGACAGTTTAAAGATTGAAGGTGTTCCAACTATTTTCATAATCGATAAAAACGGTACAATTAGATTTATAAAGGTAGGATATTTTGAGGATCTGTATGGATACATAAAAACAAGAATAGAATTTTTAAAAGGTATAGAATGATATTTCTTGCAGTATTTTTAATTTATATTGCTTTGGTTTTTTTTCTTTTTTTTAAGATTAAGAGATTTTATAAGTTTTTAACTTTTATTTCTTTCCTTAACGGAGTTTTACAGAGTTTTATTCTGTTTTTAATTTTTCTTCATCTTTTGATAAATGTAAAATATGAGAAGGTAAATGTGAATTATGATACCGTAAGAGTAATCTATTTTTTTGAATTTTTGATGTTGAATTTTTCTAATTTTTTTTTGTTTGTAATTTACAAAAAACTTGATGAGAAGCAATTGAATGTTTTAACGATATTGAAACAGTTGGTTCAGATTTTTTTACCCGTTATAATTCTGAACTCTCTTCTTATCTTAGTTGCAAAAATGGATTTTTTCGAGAACGGGTATGTTTTTTTTAAATTTTTAGAAAGAAATTTCTTTATAATATTCTTTAAATCAATCTATTTCGTCTCCTTTTTACTTTTCCTCAAAGAAGTTTTTAAAATTAATAAGGAACAGAAGTAACACTTAATTGATTGACTTGAAACTTTTTTAAATTATAATAATAAATCTAAAAAGGATGTGTTATGTTCAAAATTATGTTAAAATCAAAAATTCATAATGCAATCGTTACAAAAGCCGAGGTAAACTATGAGGGAAGTATAGAGATAGATCCTGATATAATGGAAAGAGTGGATATTCTGCCAAACGAAAAAGTTCTTGTGATCGATGTTGAGAATGGGGAAAGGTTTGAAACTTATGTAATTAAAGGCAAAAGAAACTCGAAAGTTATTGGAGTTAATGGAGGAGCAGCACGACTTGTTCAGAAAGGGGATAGATTGATAATCATGTCTTTCGGTTTGTTCAATTCCGATGAACTGAAAGATTATAAAGCGAAAATAATTGTACTTGATCAAAAAAATGAGATAAAAGATGAGTTTACCAAAGGAATATAAGGATTTTCTTTATACTAAAACGAAGGAAGACAGTGTAAAAAAATTCCTAAGAAACACTTCACATATTCACACTGTTTGTGAAGAAGCAAAATGCCCGAACAGAGGATTATGCTTTTCAAAAAGAACAGCTACTTTCCTTGTGATGGGAGATATATGTACCAGAAATTGTTCTTTTTGCGCTATAAAAAAGGGTAAACCTTTACCGTTGGACAAGGATGAAATTGAAGAGATAATAAAAGCTATAGAGGAACTTAAACTCGATTATGTTGTTATAACATCGGTTACAAGAGACGATCTTGAAGATGGTGGTGCTTTTTATTTCAACATTGTTGTTGAGAGTATAAAAAAAACTTTTCCAGATATAAAAATTGAGGTCCTTGTGCCTGATTTTAAACAGGATTTAAAAAACCTCAGCAGTTTAAATTTTTCAAAAATCGATGTTTTCAACCATAACCTTGAAACTGTCAAAGAACTTTATAGAGAAGTTAGAATAAATGCTTCATACGATTTTTCTTTAAGAATGCTTTTTGAGGTGAAAAAATTTAAAGTTACAACAAAAAGTGGAATTATGGTTGGACTGGGTGAAACTGAAGAACAACTTGAAAAACTTTTTAAAGATCTAAGCGATGTCTCAGTTGATATACTCACGATAGGTCAGTATATTTCACCTTCTCCAAAGCACCATAAGGTTGTAAAATACTATTCACAAAAGGAATTCGATAGATTAAAAGAAAAAGCAGAGAACTTTGGAATAAAAAAAGTTGTATCTGGAATATTTGTTAGATCCAGTTTTGAAGCGTATGAAACTTTTAAGAGGTTAATATGATTGAAGAAAAAACAAAAATAGTACTCTTTTTGAGTAATAAGGGTGGAACAGGAAAATCTACTATGCTTGCAAATATCGCTTACCTTTTTTCAACAAATGAGAATAAAAAGGTTGGAGTCATAGATATGGATTTTTACAATCCAGATCTACCATCGATTTTTGGTGTTGAAAATAGAAAAATGGGTATACAGAATAAAAAACTTTTACCTGTAAAAATACTTTCAAATCTTTATCTTGCATCATACGGTTTCTTCCTTACCGATAAGAAACTTCCTGTTATATTAAGAGGTGTACAGGAGAGATTGATTACAGAACAGTTTGTTGTTGATACCGATTGGTCAGATTTCGATTATATTTTTGTTGATTTCCCTGCAAGTTTTTCCGATGGTGGGTTAACTCTTGTGGATAAAATCAAAAGGATCGATGGAGCTTTGATAATTACAAGTAGTCAGGATATAACACTTATAGATACTGAAAGATCAATAATATTTGCTAATCAATACAACATTCCAATAATCGGTGTCGTTGAGAATATGATTAATATAGTGTGTCCCAACTGTAAGTCAGTACTTGAACTTTACAGAAGGGAGAGTTTAGAAAATCTTCTTTCGATTTACAATGTGGAAATAATAGAAAGGATTCCTTTTGATAGAAACCTTCTTGTTTCGGTTGATCTCGGGGTCCCTTATATAGAAAAATTTAAAGATTCTCAATTCGTGGAACATTTCAAACGTATAGGCGAAAAGATTATCGAAAAGGTAAAAAGATGATAAAATTTTTTATCTCACAGATTTTTTTCAAGGGAAACGATTTTGATTATGATTTTGTTTTAAAATACTTCGAGGGAATAGAGTTGAGAAGCGATCGATTGATAAAAGATTACGATCTTTTAAATTTTGATTCGTTTAAAAAAGAAAATTTAAATTTTTTGATACATTCAACTTTTGAGAATATAGACATCTCATCTATGAATCAATGGGAAAGAGTGAAATCGATTAGAGAGGTTGAAAAATCGATTCCTATAGCAAAAAGGTTGAACATCAGATATGCTGTGGTTCATCCTTCCTCAAAACTTAATCGTGAAAGTACAAGAATAGAAAGTTTAAAAAAATCACTTGAATCTTTGATAGAAATAAAAGAAACTGGAAAAATTTTCGATGTAGAGATTCTTGTTGAAAATTTACCATCAGGATATCTGTGTAGTTACGAAAAGGAAATAAAGTTTTTCATTGATAACGGATTTGACCTATGTTTTGATTTTGGTCATTCTTTGTTAACCTTTAAAGAACCTTTAAAAATTTTTGAGGAGTTCAAGGAACATATAAAAGTTTTGCACCTACATTCAAATGATAGAATCACAGACCAGCATAACTTTTTAAAACAGGATTTTGAAATATATAAAGATATTCTGAATAAAATTTCAAGGGATACCTTTGTTGTTATAGAAACAAAGGATGACAAAAAAAATATAGTTCTGGAGTTTTTGAGTGAATATACCGATAAAAAGTGAAAAAGAAATTTTATTGATGAGAGATTCTGGAAGAATACTTTCAGAAATATTACTTGAAATCGAAGAAAGGATAGTTGCAGGAACAACAACCTTTGAGATTGAGATGGAGTTAAGAAAACTTTTAAAAAAATTTAAAGTAAAATCCCCTTTTCTTGGTTATAAAGGTTATCCCGCTGTTAGTTGTATTTCAGTGAATGAGGTTGTTGTGCATGGTATACCATCAGAATATGTTATCAAAAACGGGGATATTGTTTCGGTGGATATGGGAGTGATATATAAAGGATTCATAACCGATGCGGCAAGAACTTTTATTGTTGGCGAAGTTTCTCAGGAAACGAAAAAACTTGTTGAGATTACAAAAAAATCATTCTTTGAAGGTGCAAAAATGGCAGTTGAAGGAAACCATCTTTATGATATTTCATATATGATACAAAAGACTGTTGAAAGTCAGGGATTTTCTCTTGTAAGAGATTTTGTAAGTCATGGTGTTGGAAAAAAATTGCATGAGGAACCATTTTTTCAGAATGTGGGAGAGTTAGGGAAAGGTCCTCTGTTGAAAAAAGGAATGTGTCTTGCCATCGAACCGATGGTAAACCAGGGGAGTTATAGGGTGAAAATTCTAAATGATGGGTGGACTGCAGTAACAGAGGATGGTAAACTTTCAGCACATTATGAGAACACTGTGCTTGTTTGTAAGGAGGGGTTCGAAATTTTAACTGAAAATATTTAAAAAGGAGATAAAATGAAGGATGAGATTTTGTATTCAAGAAAAAATGTATGGGAAAAGTATGATGAAAAAGGGATAAAAGATATTTTCGATTATGGAAAAAAGTATGTTGAATTTTTGAAAAATTCGAAAACCGAAAGATTGACTTTAAAGTATATGAAAAATCTTGCAGAGAAAAAAAATTTTACAGAGGATGGAAAAGAAAAATTCTATATAGTTAACAAGAATAAAACAATCGCTTTTGTAAGTTTGGGTAAGATATCACCATTAAAGGGTATAAAACTAATAGGCAGCCATGCTGATGTCCCGAGGATAGATCTAAAACAAAACCCTTTGTATGAAAAAGAAGAGATAGCACATTTTAAGACACATTATTATGGTGGAATAAAAAAATACCATTATCTTGCAAGACCGCTTTCATTATATGGAGTTGTAATAAAAAAAGATGGTAAAACCGTAGAAATTTCGATAGGTGACAATGATGGTGATCCGGTTTTTACAATAAATGATCTTTTACCGCATCTTTCAAAAAACCAATATGAAAAAACTGTGAGAGACGCTTTCGAGGGTGAAAAATTAAATATAATAGTTGGTTCGATACCTTTGAAAGGTGAAAAAGAAAATCCTGTGAAAAAGATGGTTCTAAAAATTTTAAATGAAAAGTATGGTATAGTTGAAGAAGATTTTATTTCATCTGAACTTGAGATAGTTCCTCAGGGGAGCGTATTCGATGTTGGTTTTGACAGATCTTTTATCGGTGGTTACGGACATGATGATAGAATATGTTCCTATACCTCCACAACCGCTCTTTTCGATGCAAAAAATAAATTCACGGTGTGTTCAATTCTTTTCGATAAAGAAGAGGTTGGATCAAACGGTGCAACTGGAGCAAAATCTTTGTTTCTTGAAGATGTGATAATTGAAATTTTAAAAAGATCAAAAATAGAGCCAACCTATAAAAATATAAGAGAAGTTTTAAAGAATTCTGATTTTATTTCTGCTGATGTTTCAGCCGGAATAGATCCTGATTTCCCTGAAGTTCATGAACAACAGAATGGAGCAAAGATCGGTTATGGTGTAGTTATTACAAAGTTCACAGGGTCAGGTGGAAAAGGTGGAGCAAACGATGCTAACGCTGAATACCTTTTTAAAATAAAGGAGATTTTTAATAAAAATGATGTTTCATGGCAGGTCGCTGAACTCGGTAAAGTTGATGCAGGTGGAGGTGGAACGATTGCAGCGTTTTTGGCATTTTTCAATCCAAATGTGATCGACTGTGGCCCAGCGCTTTTGGGTATGCATTCTCCATTTGAACTTGTTTCAAAAGTTGATCTTTATGAAACATACAGAGCTTATAGAGCATTTTTTGAAAGTTTGTAAATTTTTTTATTGAATTTAATGCTATTATATAATATAATAAAATTCTTGAAAGGAGAATCAATGAAAAGGATTTTTATATTTTTTATTTTAGTTCTATCGATTGCAATCTTTTCTCAGGAATTTAGGAGTTATTATTATTCACCAAATGAGGAAAATGTTTTGATGATAAGGGTTAACATCTGGGGATATGTTAACAATCCTACAACTGTTCTTGTTCCTGATGGAACGGATTTGATTACAGCAATATCGTATGCTGGAGGTCCCAAAGAGAACGCCAATTTGAATAGTGTGGTTATTATACATTCTGATGGTTCAAGAGAGATATGTGATCTTGCAAAATTCAAAAATGAAAAATCAAGAAAACACAATCCGATTCTAAAACCAGGAGATACTGTGAGAATAGGTGGTGATTTTATATACCATCTCACAAGATATTTAAGGGATATTTACAACGTTGCGGTTATTGCGAACACAGTTTTTATTCTCTACACTTATATCACAAAATAAGGGGTTTTTATGTTAGAAGATCTTCAGGAACAGGAGAAGCTATCGCTTAACGATTATTTAGCGATAGTATCAAAATACAGGTTATTGATAATAGTTATAGCAGCGATTATATTTTTTCTTTCCGTTGTTTTAACTTTACTTGAAAAACCAAAATATACTGCAAAAACTGTTCTAATGTTTGAAAGGGTAAATACTGGTTCAACATTTTTTCCTGTGACGGATCCTCTTGGAATGGTTGCATTGTTGAACAATCAAACCCAGATTCTTAAATCAAGATCTTTAATGGAAAGGGTCAACCTTTCTTTAAAAGAAGATACGATTTTAAAACAGAAAGGTTATACAAAGGTTTCTGCATCAAGACAGAATCTCTCTATAAATAAAATTCAGGATACCTATATTATTGAAGTGAGTTATAAAAGTACAGATCCTTTCCTTGCAGCATACATAACGAACAAAATAGCAAGAGAATATTACAGGATGAACCTTGATGCGATGAGAATGACCGTTTCACAGGTTAGAATATTCCTTGAAGAACAGTTGAAAAAGATAGAAAGTGAACTCAACCACTCAGAAATTCTTTTGAGGGACTATAAAAAGAGCAATAAGATTTCCAACCTTGAAGATGAAACAAGAATTTTGATAAACCAGGTTTCACAATTTGAAACCGATTATAAAGGAATACTTTTAAACATAGACAGTTATACAAAACAGAAAGAATATCTATTAAAAGAACTTGACCAGACACAAAAAGACATGATCGAGAATATTTCAAGCTATAAATCAAATGTGATGGAAAACATTTTTGCTGAGATTTCAAAACTTGAAACTGATAAAGCGTACTATCTATCTCAGGGATATTCTAATGAACATCCGAAAATCATTCAAATAAATTCAAAGATTGAAAATCTGAAAACACAGTTAAAAGAGGAAACCGAAAAATCGTTTAAAGAAAAAACTGTTCAGAAAGATCCATTTAAATACTCAGGCGAAATAGCCCAGCAGATACTTGAGATAAACAACAATGTTTCACTTTTACAGGCAAAAGCAGAAGCGTTGAAAAAAATTATTGATGTTTACAACAGTAAACTTGAAAATGTTCCCGATCAATCGATTCAACTTGTAAGACTTGAAAGAAATGCAAAGGTCAACGAAGATATTTATCTTATGCTTAAAAGGAGATATGAGGAAGCAAAACTTCAGGAGGTTGCAGAGGTTGGAAATGTATCAATAATAGATACAGCTGTTGTATCAACTATACCTATAAGTCCAAACAAAGAAAAGAATTTTATGCTTGGTATAATCTTGGGAATATTTTTTGGAATAACTGTGGCTTTCATACTCTTCTTCCTCGATGAGTCGATCAGAACAACAGAAGAGGTAGAACATTATACAGGAGAGCAGATACTTGGGATAATAACATATATTGGTGGTAATGGAAAAAAGGAAAAGAGTAAAGTTGATAGAAAACTTTCAGAGGATGAGATGGTAGATAAGATGAGGAAAAAATTGATAATAAATATGGAACCTCATGCACCAATAGCGGAAGCGTATAGGAGTATTAGGACACAGATTAAATATAGAAGTAAAGAGGGAGAAAAACTCGTTTATGTTTTCACATCATCGATTCCTGGTGAAGGAAAATCAACAACAATATCAAACCTTGGAATAACGATGGCTAACCTTGGGAAAAAGGTGGTGTTGATTGATGCCGATATGAGAAAACCTGTAATACACAAAATTTTCAATGTAAAAAATGGAACAGGTCTTGCACATTACATAAATGGAAAAGCTACATATGAAGAGATAAAAAGAAAAACTGAAGTTGATAATCTTACGGTTATAACATATGGAACAAGACCTGTAAATCCTTCAGAACTTCTTGAGAGTAACAAAACAAAAGAGTTGCTTGAAATAGCAAAGAATGAATACGATTATGTTCTCATAGATGCTCCACCTGTTAACGTTGTTACTGATCCAATAATTCTTGCCAACTATGCGGATAAACTCTTATGGGTCGTTTCACCTGGAAAAGTAAAAAGAAAAGATTTAAGGCATGCGCGAAAACTTCTTGTACCTGTAAAAAGAAAGATACTAGGTGTTATACTTAACAGTTCAAAAACAGAGGTTTCATCATACTATTCTGTTTACTATAAAAAATATTATGGAGTAGGTGAATTATGAAAAAAGCGATTATAACAGGAATAACAGGGCAGGATGGTTCATATCTTGCTGAATTTCTGCTTTCTTTGGGATATGAAGTTTATGGAATGGTTAGAAGATCTTCAACTGAAAATTTTGAAAGAATCGAGCACATAAAAGATAAGATCAAATTTTATCATGCTGATCTGCTCGATTTCTCTTCTTTGATAGAGATGGTTGATGAGATCAGACCAGATGAAATCTATAATCTCGCTGCACAATCTTTTGTTCCAACATCATGGAAGCAGCCGATTTTAACTGGGGAGTTTACAGCACTTGGTGTTACAAGATTGTTGGAAGCAATAAAACTTGTTGATAAAAGGATAAGATTCTATCAGGCATCATCGAGTGAAATGTTTGGCAAAGTGCTTGAAATACCACAAAAAGAGACGACCCCGTTTTATCCGAGGTCTCCATATGGTGTTGCAAAAGTTTATGGACATTTCATAACAGTCAACTACAGAGAAAGTTATGGAATCTTTGCATGTTCTGGAATACTTTTTAACCATGAGAGTCCAAGAAGGGGAAGAGAGTTTGTTACACGAAAGATAAGTGAAGGTGTTGCAAAAATTAAACTGGGGTTACAGGATAAATTGTATCTTGGAAACCTTGAGGCAAAAAGGGATTGGGGATTTGCAGGTGATTATGTTAAAGCGATGTATATGATGCTTCAACAGGATAATCCTTCAGATTATGTTATCGCAACTGGAGAGACACATAGTGTAAGGGAGTTCGTTAGACTGGCTTTTGAAAGGGTTGGACTTGATTATGAAAAATATGTTGTTATCGATAAAGATCTTTTTAGACCCGCAGAGGTTGACCAACTTGTTGGAGATTATTCAAAAGCGAAAAAGATTCTTGGATGGGAACCAACTGTTTCCTTCAAAGAACTTGTCAACATGATGGTTGATAGTGATCTGGAAAACTTAAAGAATAATGTTTGATGAAAAAAGAAATCGCTATCGATTATGCTGTTAAAAACACCCTGTTTTTATATATAGGCAATCTTTTTGTCTCTCTATCAAATCTTCTGATATCGATTTACATAATAAGAAAATTAACGATAGAAGAATTTGGCTTGTACAGTTTTATCCTTGGGTCATTCTCTTTCGTTCAAATCTTTTCACTTTCAAGTGTTTCAACGATACTCAACAGATTTATCCCGGAACTTATTGAAAAAAAAAGGTTCTCGATTTTAAAAAAACTGCTTGAATATTCTTTTGTCATAGTTTTTGTTTCGTTAATTCTAATCTCGATCGTCTTTTACATTTTTTCAAAGCAATTCTCATCTTTTTTCAATTTACCTGATATAATGCATTACAGAGCCGAGATAATCCTTTTTCTTTTTGGATATATTGTTTTACTTTATGTTAGAGCGATATCTTCATCCACTCTTCTTCAAAAAGAGACAGCAGTGATGAATATAATCGCATCTGTCGTTAGAGTTCTTGTTTATGGTATTTTTATTTTCGAAATAGATCTTAAAAAAATTTTTCTGATAGAATCATTCACAAGTTTTTTTAACTCTTTCCAGATCTATTTTTTGGTGATATTCAAATTCATAAAGAAGAACATATATCATGAGTCAAAAGAAAAAATCGAGAATCTAAGAAAAAGGATATTTAGATATGGTGTTTTATCATTTTTTAATGAAGTTGGTGCTGGTATGATAAACAAATCGACAAGTTATTATGTGATCTCATCGATGTCGAATCCTGTTGAACTTGGGAAATATTCTTTTGCTTACAAAATCAACGATCTTTTTATGAAGATATTTCCAATCGATCAGATAGCGAATGTTTTAAAACCAATTTTTTTTATGAAATATGTGAATAAACAGGATGATAAAGAATATCTGAACAGGATGTATGTTTTTCTTTACAAATTTTTTTTCTGGGTTTTCTCATTTCTCTGTTTTTATTTTATTTCAGTATCAGATCTTGTTATCAGGTTTGTTTTTGATCCAAAATATATGGATTCAAAAAGGATAACGGATATCATCTTTATGTTCACTCTTTTCAACGCTTTTCAGGTCCCACTCGCTTTTGTTGTTCTTTCCCTTGAAAAACTTGAAATAAATCTTATAAGTAAAATCTCGTTGGTTTTTAACATAATGGGATCTATTGTGATTATTAAATATTTTGGTATCATCGGTGTTGCTGTTATTCTTGGGACTTCCATTCTGATGAAAAATTTGATAATAGTTGTTCTTTTGAGAAAGTATGTAAAACTTTCGTTTCCAATTATGTCGTTGTTGAGGACGACATTTATTTCTTTATTAATATACTTTTTTATCTCTTTTATAAAAAAGTTTTTTGTTTTCAATGTACCTTTACAGGCATACATTTTTATAATTTTAACATTTATTTTAGGAATATTATCGTTCTATGTTCTTTCAAAAATCGTCAATCCATTTGAAACCGATGAGAAAGATATAGTTAATCAGATGTTTAGAAAAATGAAACTTTTTTTTGTAAAACTATGATACTAACAAAGATAGTTCAAAATTATAGAAAATTGAAAAAGATCGTTTTATCCTATGCATGTTCAAAATTCCTTTTAAAAACAAATGGTATTGTTACTTTTTACGATATCCCTTATCTTTCTCATCCGGAAAATATTTTTATCGGTGCTAAAACTATAATATATCATAATGTAACACTTAGTGCTTCAAAAGAAAAAGATTCTTTGATTATCGGAGAAAATTGTCATATACAACCATATACGATAATAAGGGTTTCGGGTGGGAAAGTAGTCATTGGTAAAAATTGTTCACTTAACAGTTTTTCGATGATCATTTCAAAAGGTGATATTGTTATAAAAGATTTTGTGAGGATAGGTCCTCAAACACTTATAATTTCAGGGAATCATATCTTTGAAGATCCTGAACGAAAAATTTTTGAACAGGGAGTTCATGGTACAGGTATCACCATTGAAGAAGATGTCTGGATAGGAAGTGGTGCGAAAATTCTTGATGGCGTGAGAATAGGAAAAGGTTCGATCGTTGCGGCAGGGGCTGTTGTGACAAAGGATGTGCCTGAAAAAGTTATTGTTGCAGGTGTACCTGCAAAGATTATAAAGGAGCGTTTTTGAAAAAGAAAAAAATTTTAATCGTTTCAAAATATTTTTATCCTTATGAATCAGGATCTGAAAAAACTTCAAGATATATAATAGATTACCTTATAAATAGAGGGAACTCTGTCGTACTTTTCTGCATTAAGGGAAACAATGAAAGATTAAACAGTAAAGCTCTTTTTTACAACATTGGAAGGTTTGAAAAAATGTATGATATTTTTTCGAAAAAAAAGATTCTAAAAGAATTGGTTGATATTGTTTTGGGATTTCTATTTGTTTTGAAAATTATATACAAAGAAAGAGTTGATATTATAAATATTCATTATGCTGAAGCGGTTATGTTCCCAGCTATTTTACTGGGTAAGATCTTTTCGATAAAAACTGTTGTCCTCTGGCCTACAAGTTCTGTATATCATCTGAAAGAACATGAGAGTAAAATTGTTTATGTTTATAACAAAATATCTTCAAAACTAACTGATCTATTTATTGCAAAAGGAATGGAAGAGAAACAGTTTGTAAAAGTTTTTAAAGTTAACCCCAAAAGATTGATTCCAACACCCAATCCGATTGAACAGAAAGATTATGATCTACCTTTACCTGAATCTGATGAAAGATTGGGTGTATATTATCTTGGTAAGTATAACGGTTTTAAAAGACCTGATATACTTATTAAAGCTGTTCATAAGATGAAAAAGGAAAATCGGAAAAAGATTTTTGTTTCCCTGTTTGGAGATGGAGATTATAGAGAGAAAATCGAAAAACTTGTTGAAAAACTTGCTCTTTTTGATACTGTTAAAATAAATCCTCCAACTAAAAATGTTAAAGAAGTCATTTCAATACATCATATATTTGTTTATCCTTCGCCTTTTGAACCAGCGTTCGCACAGTCGATACTTGAAGCGTTTTCTTCCGCAAGGATAGTTGTTTGTAAGAAAACCTGTTCTATGGAAAGATATTTTGACGAGAATTCATACTTTGGACTGGAAAAGATCGATTCCAATCAACTTGCCAAAACACTCGATTTTATTGTTGAAAATTATGATAAGGTCAAAGTAAAAGGTATTAATGCAAGAAAAATAATAATTGAAAAATTTAATTTTGATCATTTCATTTCAATACTGGAGGATTCTTTTAAATGAAGATTATTTATATAAGGTTTCAGGATTTTCGGAAAAGATTTTATATATCGAGTGAAAGGGAAATCGTTAGATCTTTTAACAAATTAAATATCGATTCTGAACTTGTGGCTTTCGGTAAAAAGGATGATGAACCAGAATTTGTAAAACTTTTCAATTCTTTCAAAGATATAACGATACTCATAAAATTAAAAATTGCATTTTATCTTTTTAAATTTAGAAAAGAAAAAGTGGTCTTGGTTTTTGATCCAAACTCTTTAATAATCTTTTTACCAAATTATTTCTTTAGAAAAATTCTTGGAGGACAACAGAAATTTGTTTTAGATGTAAGATCTATTCCAGTAGTTGATCCAACAAAAAGAGAGATGATGAAATTTAAACATGTCCTCTGGGCTGCATATTTTTTCTTTGATGGTTTATCTTTTATAACTGAGGAAACAAAAAGTATTTGTGAAAGTTATATTAAGAAAAAATTTAGAAACTATGTTGTTTACCCTTCAGGTGTAAATACGGAGATTTTTCAAAGTAAAGACAAAAGTTTTTCAATCTTAAAAAAATATAACCTTGAAAACAAAAAGATCATTTTTTATCATGGTTCGATTTCAAAACAGAGAGGTCTTGAAGAGTTGATATTATCTGTTGATAGGTTAAAAGAAGAAAATAGAAACATTATTCTTTTTGTTGTGGGTTCTGGTGATAAAGAAATCGAAAATGCGATTATCGGTTCAGGTAACATTGTACTTCCACCTGTGAAATATGAAGAGGTCCCTGGATACATAAGTATCGCGGATGTTTGTGTTTCCCCTTTACCTGACCTAATATGGTGGAAGGGAGCGAGTTCTTTAAAGGTTATGGAGTATATGGCGATGGGAAAACCCATTGTGCTTTCAAAAATTAAACCACATATCGATGTTTTGCCTGAGAATATAAATGGGTATGTTCTCTATGATCCAATCTCATGGGAAAATCTTTATCATGCATTCAAGCATTTTTTTGAAAACGAAGAATTTTATAAGAAAGAATCATTAAAATTATCAGATCATGTTAGAAACAATTTTTCTTATGACATCATTGCTAAAAAGGTTTATAATTTTTACAGAGAAAAACTTTTTTGTGAGGAAAGATGAATTTTGCGATAGAGAATAAATTTTTGAGAATTGTTTTTATTTTAATCCTTCTTTTATTTATACTCTTTTTAGGTAAAGCAGACACCTTAAAAATCGCACTCGTTGGTGTTTTGCTTTTGAGTGTTATAGTTGTTACAAATCTTGAACTTGCACTTATGATACTTATATTTTCAGGATATACTTTCAATTTTGTTGTTGAAGTTTATCACTTGCCTGGAAAGATAGTTTTTTTGTACGATCTTATAATATATATGTTGTTTTTATACAGTTTATTAAATGGTAAAAAGAAGATAAACAGGATAGAAATACTGTTTATGTTCTATATTGTATTTTTACTGATTTCAACTGCTCTTGGAAGAGAATCGTTACCTTTGAAGTTGAAAGGTCTTATAATGTATATAAGATATCCTGTCCTTTTTATCGCTTTAATGAGATTGAATATAAAAACTGAAAGTTACAAAAATTTGATTAAATTTATAATCTTTATGTCATTTTTGCAGGTTCCAACTTCAATTTTCCAGTTTTTGAATGGTAATAGACCTGACTGGTGTGGTGGTTTTCTTGCAAGGTATGGGAGTGGTATAAATGCTGTTTTGATGGCTTCTATGTTTTTGATAATTCTTGGAATGATGATCGTTGACAGGATAAGATTAAAATATCTTTTGTACTCAGCTTTCTTTATGATTCCACTCGTTCTTTCATCCGCACGAGCTGGATTCATTTTCTTTGGAATATCTATAATTTTTATGTTTCTTATCTATATGTTTCATGTGAAATACACTTCAGTTTACTCAATTTTTTTTACGATCGTTGGAATAGTACTAATTTTTTTGATCTTTTATGTAACCTTGATCTATATTGTTCCAATATTTGAACCTGATACAGCAAAAACGCTGCAAACGATTTCATCGACGGAAAATATAAAAAAGGATATGGTTGGTACATATACAGAAGGTAAACTTAGAAGGTTGAGTAATCTTCTTTTCGCTTACCAGTATCTTACAAGGGACATATTAACACTCACTTTTGGGAATGGCCCGGGTACGGTTGCAATTTCGAAAAATTTTGGAACATCGAATTTTATGAAAGAGTATGAAATGGTTTTTGAACCCTCTATCTCCCTTCCAACGTTTATCCTTGAAATAGGAATTGGTGGTGTTTTCATTCTTCTTTTGATCTACATCTATATCATATCTTTTTCACTTTCAAGGGCTATCCATATAGAGGATAAATTTTTGAGAATAATATCCTTCGCTTTGCCGGGAATATCGGTTGTATACCTTATCGCTTCAATCTATACTGCAGTTTGGGCACAGGAAGCGTTGCAACTTGTGCTTCTTATACCTTTTGCTGCTATAATGGAACCAGCATATAAAGCCATCAAAAGAGAAAAAAGTTTTGCTGTTCTCTTTTTAAAACATATAAGGCCTGGTGAAAAGAACACTGTTTCAAATATTATGAAGTTACTTGAAAGAAATGAGATCAAAACAGTTTTCGTCGTATCCAAAGAGGATAATGGCAATCTTATATGGATCCTTGATAACAGGAAAATATTTGAAGGAATCAGGTTCAAATATTTAAATATTCTAAACTATAGCCCACTCGATCAAATTTTTGTGATCCAGTCACTTCTTGAAAAATATAAGGTCAACCTGTTATTCCTTTTTGGAGAGGAATCTGATCTTGTAGATCATGAGTATATAAGAAAAACCTTACTTTCAAAAAGATCATACATGAAACTGTTTATTCAAGATCAAAAGATAAAATCTTACATTTTTAAAGTTGACAGAAGAGATATTGTAAAATTTTTATATCTTATAAAGGATAAAGAATTGAATGAGAGTGAGGATTTTTTAGAAAAGATAGAAGATGAATCTAAAAATTATAACTTAACTCTGAAAGTTAATAAAATCTTTTTGAAAAATGAACAGAGGGGTGAAGATGTATAACAGTATAGATGTTCCTTTATTCATAACCATAGAGAATGATGCTTTAAACAACATAAAAAGAATTCTTGAAAAAGCAAACCTTTTTATCAACAATCCAGTTATCGTAACCGATACCGGGAAATCCTATGATTATGCTTTAATAGTGGGAAAAAAGTTGAAAATCAAAAAAGAGAGATTTGTTTTCGTTAATGAAAACACTTATGAGGAGGTTAAAAGAGTTGAGAAATTTGCAAGAAGTTTAAAATCTGATTTCATAATAGGTGTTGGCGGTGGGAAGGCACTCGACATAGGGAAATTCGCATCTTTCAGATATGGAGGATATTTTTTGAGTATTCCTACATTACCTTCACATGATGGAATAGCATCTCCTGTTGCATCCATCATTATAGATGGAAAAAGAATGTCGGTCGGAGCATCGATGCCTATTGGAATAGTTGTTGATATTGAAGTTATCAAAAATGCTCCCAAAAGGTTCATATTCTCTGGAATCATGGATTTGATTTCTAACATTTCGGCAATAAACGATTGGGAACTTGCATACAGAAAAGGTTATGAAATAAAATATAATGGATTTTCTAAAGCGATTGCATTCTCAGCGGCTGAAAGTGTTTTGAACTATGATGAAAAAAATGTGTATAAAGAGGAGTTTATAAAAATTCTTTTGAACGGTCTTGTTCTTTCAGGAATAGCGATGGAGATCGCAGGATCTTCAAGACCTGCATCAGGTGCTGAACACAATTTTTCCCATGCGTATGACCTTTTGTATCCAGATAATACTTTTTTACATGGAGAAAAAGTTGGAGCCGGACATCTTCTGATCTCTTTTTTAAGAGATAAGAAAGAATACAACAAAATATTTTCCTGTTTCAGTTCTTTTGGGATAATTGAAGAGTTAAAAAATATTTTTCAGGATGAAGAAAAAATTTTTGAATCTTTAAAGAAAGCAAAAGAGTTGAGAAAAGATAGATATTCATTTTTAAACGAAATATCTTTTGATGAAAAAATTTTTAGAAATGTTGTAAAAAAAGTTAAAAAAGAAATATTTTCATTTTAACTTTTTTATATTTTTTATTATTGGTTTTATTTCATTTATTATATTATAAAGTTCTTTAATCCTATTTTCAATTTTTTGAGTATCTGAATTTTCAATTATCGATTTTATTTCATCAAGTTCGAATCCAATCTTTTGAAGGTTGTTTATAAATTTGATATGAATTATCAACGAATCCTTGTAAAGTCGAACTCCTCCTTTTGATCTCACAGCTGGGAAAAACAGACCAAGTGCCTCCCAATATTTAATTCTTCTTGATGAAAGATTATATTTTTTACAGAATTCACCGATAGAATACAATTTTTCACCACTCTCCTCTCTTTCCTGAGGAAAACCTACTTCTCTTGCTATTTTTGTAATTTCGTAATCTGTGAATCCCAGCTGTTTCAGTTCAACTATTTTCTTGATTTTCTGAATATCTTTATTAAAAAAAAATAGTTCAGGATTTTTTTGGGCAGGAAAAATGATTTTTTTTTGAATCAGTTTAAGCAAAAACTCCTTTGAAGTTTTTGTTTCCTCTTGCATTTCAGTGAGTGAGATGATATTTTTTTTCTGCATATAACAATTATAAACTATTGACAGTAAACTGTCAACATTTTTTTTTAAGTTGAAATTTTACTGGTAATATAAAAAGTTTTCCTTATTTCAAACTGGATACCTTTTTTTATTTCTCGATTAACATATTGAATTTTCACTATTTAGAAATAACTCTCCATATTTTTTTAATTTACCTCTTGACAAAATGAAAAAAAATGTATATATTTCAAATTCTAAAAATTTTTTGGTTAAGTGTTTCTACAAGTAAAAAAATTATTTAATCTTTTAAGGAGGATTAAATGGCGAAGGAGAAATTTGAAAGGACGAAGATTCATATGAACATAGGGACGATCGGGCATGTGGATCATGGTAAGACGACGTTGACAGCTGCGATCACGAAGGTGTTATCTTTGAAGAAGTATGCTGAGTTTACAGCGTACGATCAGATAGATAAGGCACCGGAGGAGAAGGCTAGGGGTATAACGATAAATGTTGCACACATAGAGTACCAGACGGATAAGAGGCATTATGCGCATGTTGATTGTCCTGGGCATGCTGACTATATAAAGAACATGATAACGGGGGCTGCACAGATGGATGGGGCTATATTGGTGGTGAGTGCGAATGATGGAACGATGCCCCAGACGAGGGAGCATATATTGTTGGCGAGGCAGGTTAATGTTCCGAGTATAGTAGTGTTTATGAACAAGGTTGATATGGTGGATGATCCGGAGATATTGGATGTAGTGGAGATGGACATAAGGGACACATTGAAGGCGAACAAGTTTCCGGGTGATGAGATACCTGTGATCAGGGGAAGTGCGTTGAAGGCGTTGGAGAGTACTAGTCAGGACATAAATGCACCTGAGTATAAATGTATATTGGAATTAATGGATGCGGTGGACAATTATTTTCCAGATCCAGTGAGAGAGAAGGATAAGCCATTTTTGATGAGTATAGAGGATGTATTCAGTATAACTGGAAGGGGTACTGTGGCTACTGGAAGAGTGGAGAGAGGGCAGATAAAGGCAGGAGATGAAGTGGAGATAATAGGATTGGGTGCACACAAGAAGACGGTGGCTACATCGTTGGAGATGTTTAAGAAGATACTGGATTATGCTGAGGCGGGGGACAATGTGGGAGTTTTGTTGAGGGGTATAGATAAGGATGAAGTAGAGAGGGGTATGGTGTTGGCGAAGCCAGGGACGGTTACACCACACAAGAAGTTTAAATGTCAGGTGTATGTGTTGACGAAAGAGGAAGGTGGAAGGAGTACATCGTTCAAGAGTGGATACAGGCCGCAATTTTTCTTCAGGACTACAGATGTTACAGGGTCGATAGAGTTGGCACCTGGACAGGAGTTTGTGAAGCCAGGGGAGAACACAGAGTTTATAGTTGAATTGATAACACCGATAGCGATGGAGAAGGAGTTAAGGTTTGCTATAAGAGAAGGTGGAAGAACTGTTGGTGCCGGTGTTGTAACTGAAATATTAGAATAAGGTGGAATAATGGTTGCAAAAAAAATCGATTACAAAATAAAACTGAAATCTTACGACCATCAACTTCTCGATCAGGCAGCAAAAGATATTGTGAAAACAGCCAAAAAAACTAATGCTGAAATAATTGGTCCAATACCATTACCAACAAAAAGAACTGTTTATACGGTTAACAGAGCAAGCAATATCGATAAAAAATCGAGAGAACAGTTTGAAATAAGAGTTCATAAAAGAGCAATATTCGTTTCAAAATCAACACCACAAACGATGGAGGCCTTGACACGACTTGATATTCCTGCTGGAGTTGATATTGAGATAGTTACATTTGAAAATTAGAAGAGAGGATAAGATGAAAGGTTTGCTTGGAAAAAAAGTGGGAATGACACAGGTTTTTGATGATTCAGGTAACGTTGTTCCGGTGACATTGATCTATGTAGAACCTAACACTGTGCTTGAAAAGAAAACAGAAGATAAATTTGGTTACAACGCTTTAAAACTTGGAATCGAGGAAAAGAAAGAAAGTAGAACGAACAAACCCGATCTTGGACAGTTCAAAAAAATTGGTGTTAATCCCTTGAGAATAATAAAAGAAATTAAATTTGATAAAAATATAATCGACAGTGTAAATGTCGGGGAGAAAATAGATCTTACGATTCTTGATCCCTCAAAAAAAGTAAATGTTACTGGTAAAAGTAAAGGTAGAGGTTTTGCTGGATGGATGAAAAGGCATGGTTTTTCAGGTGCACCTGATTCACATGGTGCTCACGAGGTGCATAGACATCCTGGTTCGATAGGTTCAAATACATTCCCTGGAAGAGTTTATAAGGGAAAAAGAATGGCAGGACATTTTGGAAATGAAACTGTAACAGTTTTAAATTTAAATATTGTAAAAATAGATAAAGAAAAAAATTTACTCGCGGTGAAAGGTGCTGTACCTGGTCATATGAATTCACTTGTTATAATAAAGCAGGCATAAGGAGATAAGATGCAAGTAGTAGTTTATTCATTGAAAGGTGAAGAGAAAGGAAAAATAGAACTTCCAGAAAATATTTTTAATGTCGAAGTTAACGAGCATGCTCTATATGAAGCTATTAGAGAGTATCTCAACAACCAGAGACAGGGGACCGTTAAAACGAAAACAAGGGGTGATGTTTCGGGTGGTGGTAAAAAACCTTGGAGGCAGAAAGGAACAGGTAGAGCAAGAGCTGGAAGTATAAGGTCACCTCTCTGGGTAGGTGGTGGAACAACTTTTGGACCACAACCGAAAGATTGGTATTATAAAACAAACAAAAAAGTCAAAAGATTAGCATTAAAATCAGCTTTAACCTTAAAGGCTAAAGAGAATAGAATATTTGTGATAGAAAATGTTGATATCGATAAACCTAAAACAAAAACTTTTTCTGAACTCACGAAGAAGTTGAAAATGGAAAAAACTGATAAAAAACTTTTTGTTAACGAAAAATTTAACAAAAACTTCTACTATTCAGTAAGAAATATGGATGGAACTTTTGTTATCATGTCACACGAGATAAATCCATATTTTGTGATGAACTCAGATTACCTTATTTTTACTGAGAGTGGATTAAAAAAATTAGAAGAGGTGTTTTCATTATGAAAGATCCAAGAAAAATAATTATTTCTCCACTCATCACAGAGAAAGCTGTGTTTGTGGAAGGTAAAAAAAGAACATACGTTTTTGAAGTTGATAAAAAGGCAAACAAAAAAGAGATAAAAAGTGCGGTGGAAAAACTTTTTAATGTTAAAGTCGAAAATGTAAACACTCTCATAGAAAAGGGAAAAATCAAAAGAACAAGAATGGTGTTGGGAAAACAGAAGGATATTAAGAAAGCATATGTTACTTTAAAAGAAAATCAAAGAATAGAAATATTTGAAGGAGCTTGATAATTATGGGACTCAAAAGTTATAAACCGATCACACCAGGTTTCAGATTTAAAAAGAATCTTTCATATGAAGAGATAACCAAAAAAGAACCTGAAAAATCTTTGACTGTACACCTTAAGAAAACAGGTGGAAGAAACAACCTTGGAAGGGTAACGAACAAATTCATCGGTGGTGGTTCAAAACAGAGGTACAGATTGATTGATTTTAAAAGGGACAAATACGATATCCCGGGAAAGGTGAAATCCATAGAGTACGATCCCAACAGAACATCCTTCATCGCACTAATCGTTTATCCTGATGGTGAAAAAAGATATATAATCGCACCTGAAGGATTGAAAGTTGGCGATGAGATTATTTCTGGGTTAAATGTTCCCGCAAAACTTGGTAATGCTCTTCCGTTAAAAAATATTCCAGTTGGACTTGATATACATAACATAGAATTGAACAAAGGAAAAGGGGGACAGATAGTTCGTTCTGCAGGTTCAGCTGCACAGATCCTTGCAAAAGAAGGTGATTGGTGTCATGTGAAACTCCCTTCTGGAGAGGTTCGTCTTATAAGGGGGGACAATTTCGCAACAGTTGGAAAGGTGGGTAATTCGGAATGGTCATCCGTTGTAATAGGTAAAGCGGGTTCATCAAGACATAGAGGGATAAGACCAAGAGTGAGAGCTGTTGCGAAGAATCCTGTGGATCATCCGATGGGTGGTGGAGAAGGAAGGACAAGTGGTGGTAGACACCCCTGCAGTGAAAATGGTCTTCCTGCAAAAGGTTATAAAACAAGAAAGAAGAAAAAATATTCTGATAAATATATTATAGCAAGAAGAAAAAAATAGGAGGATAACCTTGACACGTTCATTAAAAAAAGGTCCTTATATTGATGAGAGATTAAGAAAAAAAATAATCATGATGAATGAGAAAAACGAGAAAAAAGTTATTAAAACATATAAAAGGGCTTCTATGATTTCTCCTGAATTTGTTGGACACACAATTGCGATACATAACGGGAAAAAGTTTATACCAGTTTTTATCACCGAGAATATGGTCGGACATCGACTCGGTGAGTTCGCACCAACAAGAACATTCAGGCAGCATTCGGGAGATAGAAAAGAAGGAAAGGTAACAGCTTCATAAAGGAGTAAAAATGCAGGCGATAGCACAAGCGAAATATATTAGAATATCTTCAAAAAAAGCGGTTCTTGCTGCTGATCTTGTAAGAGGGATGAATGTTACCCAGGCACTCTATACATTACAGTTTACACCTAAAAAGAGTGCAAGGATTCTTTACAAACTTATCCATTCGGCTGCAGCAAACGCTTTGAGTCAGAAAGGTGCAGAAAATCTGACAGAAGATGATCTTTATATCAAAGAGATAAAAGTCAACTGTGGACCGATGATGAAAAGGAATATGCCCAGAGCAAGAGGAAGGGCTTTTCTTATAAGAAAAAGAACGAGTCATATAACAGTAATAGTGGAAAACAAATAAACGGAGGTTATTTTTGGGACAGAAAGTTCATCCTTATGGTTTTAGAGTTGGAATAAACAAAAACTGGCATTCAAGATGGTTCAACCTTAGAGATTATCCTCAACTTTTAAAAGAGGATAACGAGATAAGGAAATATGTTAGATCAAAAGCTGAACAGGAAGCTTTAAAACTTGAGAAAAAGGGCTACACGACAGGTATTTCGAGGATTGTTATCGAAAGGAAATCGAAAAAAGTTAAAATCATAATATTCACCTCCAAACCCGGTTTAATAATCGGAAACAAAGGAGAGGTTGTTGATACTTTAAAAGAGGAAATCAAAAAATATTTTAATAAAGAAGAGGTTGACATTAACATAAACGAAATAGAAAATTCTGCACTCGATGCACAACTCGTAGCTGAGAACATTGCAAGACAGATAGAAAAAAGAGTTGCCTACAAAAGGGCTATGAAAAAAGCTGTTCAGAATGCGTTGAAAGCAGGTGCTGAAGGAATAAAGGTCTCCTGTGGTGGTAGATTGAATGGAGCAGAAATTGCGAGAACAGAATGGTACAGAGAGGGAAGAGTTCCATTGCAAACATTAAGATCGGATATAGATTATGGCTATGAAATATCCAGAACCACAGCGGGAGCTATTGGAGTGAAAGTATGGATCTATAGAGGAGAGATACCGACAGATAGAATTCAAAGCGATGAAGTGAATGTTAAGATTAAAAAGAAAAAATAAATAAGGAGAATATTTTATGTTGATGCCAAAAAGGGTCAAGTTTAGAAAACAGCAGAGAGGAAGGATGAAAGGATCTGCCAAGGGTGGTTATACCGTTGCTTTTGGTGACTATGGTGTTCAGGCAACCGATTGTGGATGGGTTACAGCAAGGCAGATAGAAGCGGCAAGAGTTGCGATACAGAGAGTTTTACAGAAAGATGGAAAATTGTGGATAAGAATATTCCCGGATAAACCTGTAACAAAAAAACCTGCGGAAACAAGAATGGGTAAAGGAAAAGGTGCTCCAGAGTTCTGGGTTGCTGTTGTTAAACCTGGGAAGGTTATGTTTGAAATGGCGGGTATTTCTGAAGAGATGGCAAAAAAGGCAGCAGAGTTGTGTTCCCATAAACTGCCTGTCAGAATAAGATTTGTTAAAAGAGAAGGAGTTTTGTGATGAAAATTAAAGATATAAGAGAGATGAACCTTAAAGAACTTGATTCAAAATTACATGAACTTCAGGAACAACTTTTTCTGTTGAGAATAAAAGCGAAAACAACTGAAATCACTAATAATGCACAGTTCAGAAATTTAAGAAAAGATATAGCAAGAATTCTTACAGTTAAAAGAGAGAGAGAAAATAGGAGTTAAAATGGAAAATGTAAAAAGAAAAGTTTATACTGGAGAGGTTGTTTCCAACAGGATGAACAAATCTATAGTTGTTCTTGTGAACAGAAAAAAAATGCATCCTTTATATAAAAAGTATATTAACAGAAAATACAAATTGATGGCACATGATGAAAAGAATGAAGCTCAGATTGGAGATATAGTGAAAGTGCAGGAAACAAGGCCTTTATCTAAAAGGAAAAGATTCCGTTTGATAGAAATAGTAAAAAAGGCCCAAACAGTTGATTAAAAAGTGAGGAACAATGATACAGGAATATTCTCGCCTTAATATCGCTGATAACACTGGAGTCAAAAGGGTTAAATGTATAAAAGTTTTAGGTGGAACAAGAAAAAAATATGGATTTCTAGGTGATGTTATAATTGCCTCGGTTGTTGATGCTATACCTGAATCACAGATAAAAAAAGGTGATAAG
Source organism: Caldifarciminota bacterium (assembly GCA_037481815.1). Classification (GTDB taxonomy): domain Bacteria; phylum Hydrothermota; class 32-111; order 32-111; family 32-111; genus 32-111. The sequence continues at coordinate 577,986 of JBBFKX010000001.1, read as the reverse complement.
GTCAGAGCTGTCATCGTAAGAGTCCATAAAGAACACAGAAGAAAAGATGGATCATACATAAGATTTGATGATAACGCATGCGTGATAATCGATAATGCTGGTGAGCCAAAAGGAACAAGAATATTTGGCCCAGTTGCAAGAGAGTTGAGAGAAAAAAAGTTCATGAAAATCGTCTCACTCGCACCGGAGGTAGTATAAATGGAAAAGTTTAATATCAGAAAAGATGATCTTGTTATGGTGATCAAGGGTGAAGATAAAGGAAAAAAAGGAAAAGTTTTAAAAGTATTAAGAGAGAAAAGAAAAGCTATAGTTGAAGGAGTCAACATCGTAAAAAAACATCAGAGAGCAAGAAAACAGGGCGAAAAGAGTGGAATAATCGAAAAAGAAGCACCGGTGAGTTTATCTAATTTGATGCTTGTTTGTCCAAAATGTAATACACCAACAAGAGTTGGACATACAAAAAGTGAAAATAAGAGTGTAAGATACTGTAAAAATTGCAGAGAGATGATAGTGAGGTAAATATGTCGGAATTAAAAAAACTTTATGACAGCAAGATCAAAAAAGAGTTGATGAAAGAGTTGAAATTGAAAAATATAAATGAAGTTCCAAAGATTGAGAAGATCGTTATTTCAATGGGACTTGGAAAAGCGATAGCTGATAAGGCGATGCTTGATGAAGCGATAAAGGATCTTTCAGCAATATGTGGACAAAAACCACTTGTCACAACAGCAAGGAAATCGATATCCAATTTTAAATTGAGAAAAGGGGCAAAGGTCGGTTTAAAAGTTACTCTAAGAAGAAATAGAATGTATGAGTTTATGGAAAGATTTTTCAACGCTGCGATCCCAAGGATAAGAGATTTTAGGGGTATATCGAACGATTCTTTTGATGGAAGAGGCAATTTTAACCTCGGCATAACAGACCATGTGATTTTTCCGGAAATAGAATATGATAAGATAAAATATTCTTTTGGAATGAATATAACTTTCGTTATAAAATCAAAAAATGATCAACATTCTTACGCTTTACTTAAAAAACTCGGGATGCCCTTTAAAAAGTGATGGAGGAATTTGATGGCGAAAAAAAGTTTAATTATCAAAAATGAAAGAGATAGAAAATTTAAAATCAGAAAGAGAAATAGATGTCAGGTATGTGGAAGACCGAGAGGATATTACAGGGATTTTGGTTTGTGCAGGATATGTTTAAGAGAGATGGCACATAAAGGTTTGCTTCCTGGCGTTAAAAAGTCAAGTTGGTAAGGAGGATTTAGATGACGATTACTGATCCAATTGCTGATATGCTTACTGTAATAAGAAATGCACAGAGAGCAAAATTAGATAAGGTTATAGTTAATAGCTCTAAAATAAAAAAATCGATTCTTGAAATCGTCAAAAGAGAAGGTTACATAAAGGATTTCAAAGAGATCGAAAAGGCAGAAGGAAAAAGAAAGTTTTTGGAAATATTTTTGAAATATGACAAAAACGGGTATCCAGTTATCCATTCGATCGAGAAGATTTCAAAACCTGGTATTAGAATATACAAATCCTATAAAGAGTTGAAACCTGTTATGGGTGGTATGGGGATTTCGATAGTATCAACGAATCAGGGATTGATAACTGATAAAGAGGCAAGAAGAAAGAAAGTCGGTGGTGAAGTTATTTGCAGGATCTGGTAACAGGAGGAAAAATGTCAAGATTAGGAAAATTACCTATAAGTAAACCGCAGGAAGTTACAGTAGAGGTTAAAGACAATGTGATTATCGTAAAAGGTAAACTGGGCACGTTGAAAAAAGATATTTTACCCGGGCTTAAAGTCAAAGTTGAAAATGATAATATAATCGTTGAAGATGTAGAAAAATCTAAAATATCGAACATGAATCAGGGAACGATGAGATCTCTTATCAACAACATGGTTTTAGGCGTGACAAACGGTTTTTCAAAAGAACTCATACTCGAAGCAAGAGAATACAAGGCACAACTTGAAGGAAAGAATTTAAAACTCTCCTTAGGATTTTCTCATCCGATAACGATTCAGGCGGTTGAAGGTATAAAATTTGAAGTTCCAGAAGAGAAGAGAGTAATAGTTTCAGGAATAGATAAACAGGTTGTAGGACTAATTTCGGATAAAATTAAAAAATTAAGAAAATGGGAACCATATATAAGTAAAGGTATAAAATATAAAGGCGAAAAAGTTAGAAAGAAAGAGAGAAAGACTGGAGTATAAAAATGGATAAGAACATTGAAAAAAGAATCAAGAAAGAGAAAAGACACAGAAGAATAAAAGGGAAAATTCTTGTTTATTCAAAAAGACCAAGGTTGGTTGTTTTTAGAAGTTTGAAACATATATACGCTCAGATAATCGATGATTCAAAAGGTGTAACTCTGTGTTCCGCTTCAACACTTGATAAAGATTTTCCAAAAGTTGAAGGTGATAAAAAAGCGAAAGCGTTTAAAGTGGGTGAAATACTTGCAAAGAGAGCTCTTGAAAAGGGTATAAAACAGATCGTTTTTGATAGAAATGGTTACAAATATCATGGAAGGGTTAAAAGTTTAGCCGATGGTGCAAGAAAAAGTGGACTCGATTTTTAAAAAATTGGAGGAAAAGTGAAAAAGAATTTAAGAACTAAAATCGATCTAACAACTTTAGATTTAACAGAATCGGTTCTGGATATAAAAAGGGTTGCGAAAGTTGTGAAAGGTGGAAGGAGATTTAAACTCAGAGCACTTGTGGCTGTTGGTAACAAAAATGGTTATGTTGGAATAGGAATCGGGAAAGCAACAGAAACAGCTGATGCTATAAAAAAAGCAACTGAAGCAGCAAGAAAAAATATTGTGAAAGTTTATATAAACAGTGAAAATGGAAGTATACCTTACGAAGTTGTCGGTAAACATGGTGCATCAAAGATTCTCTTAAAACCTGCTGTTGAAGGAACTGGAATTATAGCGACCGAGATAGTAAGAAATATTCTCGAACTTGCAGGTATAAGGAACATATTGACAAAATCTCTTGGTTCAAACACAACCGTCAATTTAGCAAAAGCAACTTTAAACGCTATAACTTCTGTGCTCTCACCTGAGGAGATTTACAGTATGAAAAAAGGCAAGGTTTCAGATGTTGAGAAGGAGGTTGTAAATGGCTAAATTGAAAATAACTCAAATAAGAAGTGAAATCGATTACGATATAACGCAGAAAAGAACGATAAAAGCTTTAGGTCTTAAAAAACTTCATCATTCTGTGATCAAAGAAGATACACCATCGATAAGAGGAATGATAGAAAAGGTTAAACATCTTGTAAAAGTTGAAGAAATTAAAGATGGAGTTTAAAATGAAGTTGAACGAATTACATCCACCAAAAGGTGCAGTAAAAGATAGAAAAAGAAAGGGACAGGGCCCTGGGAGTGGTAATGGAAAAACTGCTGGAAGGGGAGAAAAAGGTCAAAAAGCAAGAAGTGGTTATTCTGCGAAATGGGGTTTTGAAGGTGGTCAGATGCCCCTTATCAGAAGGATACCAAAAAGAGGTTTTAAAAATTTTAACAAGAAAATTTATCAGGTTGTTAATGTGGAAGATTTGAACATATTCAACGATGGTGATATCATAAGGAAGGAAAATCTAAAAGAGAACAATTTGATATCTTCTCTTGAAAAACCGGTGAAACTTTTAGGTGATGGTAATCTTGAAAAGAAACTGGAAATATATGTAGAAAAATGTTCTCAAAAGGCAAAGGAAGTTGTAGAACAAAAAGGTGGAAAAGTTCATATTTCTGAAAAGAAGAAAAGTTTTGGAGGTGAAGGTTGATAAATCTTATATCCACATTTCAAAACACCTTTAAGATTCCTGAACTGAGAAAAAAAATCATCTATACTTTGATTCTACTTGGAGTTTATAGAATCGGTAGTCATATTCCTTTGCCAGGGATTGATATTACAACACTTTCCAACTGGTTTACCTCTCAAGCAGGTGGAATACTTGGATTGTATGATGTTTTTGCAGGTGGAAACCTTCAAAGAGCAACGATTTTTGCTCTTGGAATAATGCCTTATATATCTGCTTCTATCATCCTGCAACTCCTCGGGGCGATCTGGCCATATTTGCAGAAACTCCAGCAGGAAGGTGAAGAAGGTAGAAAGAAGATAACACAGTATACAAGATATCTAACAATTTTTATAGCGATGATAGAATCTTATGGTATCTCTATTTTTCTTGAAGGACTTGCACTTTCAGGTTATAGAATCGTTCCAAATCCTGGATTCGGTTTTAGAATGCTCACTCTCATAACTCTTACATCCGGAACGATGTTTGTTATGTGGCTTGGAGAAAGAATTACTGAAAAAGGAATAGGTAATGGTATTTCAATAATAATCCTTGTTGGTATCGTTGCAAGGATGCCACAAGAAATAATGGATGTAGCCCGACTTGTGTTCGCTGGAACTTTGAACATAGTTTTTGTGATAATATTTTTAGCACTGGCTGTTGGAATAACCGCTGCTGTTGTTCTTGTTACACAGGCGCAGAGAAGGATCCCGGTTCAGTATGCAAAAAGAGTTGTTGGAAGAAAAGTTTACGGTGGACAGGCAACATACATTCCCTTGAATGTTAACGCTGCAGGTGTTATTCCAATAATCTTTGCACAATCTATAATAATGTTTCCTTCAACACTCGCAAACTTTTTTAAAAACAGTTCGGTATCAAATTTCATCCTTGAGATATTCAAACCATCACATCCAGTTTATTTAACATTGTATGGACTTTTGATAATATTCTTTGGATTCTTTTATACTTCGGTTGTCATAAATCCACAGGATATGTCTGAGAATATGAAAAAATATGGTGGTTTCATACCTGGAATAAGACCGGGAAAACCTACGAGGGATTATATAGACAGAGTTGTAACAAGGATAACTTTACCTGGTGCTATCTTTTTTGCTCTGATCGCTATACTTCCAATTATAGTTATAGACAGGATGAGAATACCTGTATATTTCGGTGGAACATCTATACTGATAGTTGTTGGAGTTATACTTGAGACGGTTTCTCAGATAGAATCATATCTGATGATGAGAAGTTATGAAGGTTTTTTAAAGAAAGGAAAAATAAAAGGAAGATTTTGATGAAGAAAATAGTTTTGCTTGGGCCTCCCGGTTCAGGAAAAGGAACACAGGCAGAACTTTTAAGTTTAAAAGAGAATTTTGTGCATCTTGCAACGGGTGATCTTTTGAGAAATGAAATATCAAACAAAACCGAGTTTGGTAAAGAGATAAAAAATTATATCGATAAAGGTTTACTCGTGCCGGACAGTTTGATAGTAGATTTTATTCTTGACTATATAAAAAAGAATGATCTTTATAGAAAGAATGTGGTTTTTGACGGTTTTCCAAGAAGAAATTTCCAGGCGGAAAAACTCGAAGAAGAACTTTCAAAAAATCAAAGTGGAATCGACTGTGCGATTCTTATTGATGTTGATGAACAAACAATAATTGAAAGGTTGTCGAACAGGTTGGTCTGTTCGGGTTGCAAAAAGATTTATCCTGGGACCTATGATGATGATGAGTGTTTTATTTGTCATAACAAACTTATAAAAAGAACCGATGATAACATCGATGTTATAAAAAACAGGATAAAAGTTTATCAAGAGGAAACCTTAGAACTTCTTGATTATTATGAAAAAAAAGGAAAACTCATCAGAATAGATGGAAATAGAAAACCTGAAGAGATTTTTGAACAAATAAAAGAGGTGGTTCTTTAAATATGGCAAAAAAGGGTATTCTCGTTGAAGGAACAATTATAGATCTTTTACCTGATGCTTGTTTTAAAGTTCAACTCGACAACAACCATATAGTCATTGGACACATATCTGGAAAGATGAGAATGAACTACATTAAGATAGCAAAAGGTGATAGGGTGACAGTTGAACTTTCTCCCTATGACCTGTCAAAAGGAAGAATAATTTATAGATTCAAATGATGGAGGAAAAATGAAAGTCAGATCTTCTGTTAAGAAAATATGTAATAAATGTAAGGTAATAAAAAGAAAAGGTGTTGTAAAAGTTATTTGTGAAAATCCAAAACATAAGCAAAGACAAGGTTAAAGGAGGTTAATTTGGCTCGTATAGCAGGTGTTGATTTGCCTAAAAATAAAAGGATTGAGATAGCTTTGACTTATATTTACGGTATTGGGCTATCATCCTCTTTAAAAATTTTAAAAGAAGCTAACGTTGATCCTTCGATCAAAGTTAAAGATTTGAAAGATGAAGATGTTGAAAAGATAAGGAAGATAATAGAAAAGGATTACAAAGTCGAAGGAATGCTCAAAGCTGAAATTGCGGAAAATATAAAGAGGTTAAAAGAGATACAATGTTACAGGGGTATAAGACATATAAAAGGACTTCCTGTAAGAGGACAGAGAACAAGAACGAATGCAAGAACGAGAAAGGGCCCATCTAAAGGTAGTATCGCTTTGAAGAAAAAAGCACCTAAGAAATAAAAGGAGGATATAGTGGCTGCGGAAAAGAAAACTCGTAAAAGAGTTAAAAAGAAAGTTAAAAGTGTAGAATCTCAAGGTATATGTCATGTTCACTCTTCATTCAACAATACGATAGTTACGATAACCGATTCAAAGGGAAATGTTGTTACATGGTCCTCCGCGGGAAATGTAGGATATAAAGGGACAAAAAAATCCACTCCATTTGCAGCACAGGTAGCTGCTGAAAAAGCTGGAAAAAATGCTTTGAACCTTGGAATAAAAAAACTTGAGGTCTGGATAAAAGGCCCTGGTGGAGGAAGAGAAACAGCTATAAGAGCTTTACACAATTTAGGATTTAAAATAACAGCGATAAAGGATGTAACACCTATTCCACATAATGGATGCAGACCACCAAAAAGAAGAAGAGTTTAAGGAGGAGCTAAATGTCAAGATATATAGAGGCGAAATGTAAACTTTGCAGAAGGGAAAGAGTAAAACTTTTTTTGAAAGGTGATAGATGTTTGACAGATAAATGTTCTCTTGAAAGGAAAAAGAATACACCTGGAGAAGTGGCAAAAAAGATCAGGAAAAAACTATCAGGTTATGCAATTCAGTTAAGAGAAAAACAGAAAGTTAAAAGGATGTATGGTGTTAATGAGAGACAGTTCAAAAGGTATTACCTTATAGCATCAAGAAAGAAAGGTGTTACAGGTGAGATACTTTTGCAGTTACTTGAGAGAAGATTGGATAATGTCGTTTACAGATTGAAATTCGCTCCATCGAGAGCAGCAGCAAGACAACTTGTAAATCATGGACATATTCTTGTAAATGGAAAGAGCGTTAACATTCCAAGTTATCTTGTGAATGAAAACGATGAGATTTCCGTAAGGGAAAAATCGAGAACCATTGATATGATAAATGAAACTATCACAAAGAGTAAAGCACAGACACCTGAATGGTTGTCACTCGATCTTCCAAAAATGAGTGCGAAAGTTGTTCAATTGCCTCAGAGATACCATATAGATGCTGATATAAAAGAGCAGTTGATAATAGAGCTATATTCAAAATAACAATTAACGGAAGGGGTTAACAAATGAAGATAAAACCTTTTCAGATTCCACAAAAAATAGAGGTTGTGGATGAAAAAGAAAATTACGCAAAATACATCATTGGTCCTTTTGAAAGAGGTTTTGGAATAACCATGGGTAATGTTTTTAGAAGAATACTCCTTTCGAGTATCCATGGAGTTGGTGTCACAAAACTTGTGTTTGAAAATGCAAACCATGAGTTTACAACGATAGATGGAGTTAAAGAGAATGTTGCCGATATCGTTCTTAATATAAAAAAGATCAGATTTAAAATGGATGAGGATCTTGATGATGTGAAGATCACATTCCAGATAAAAGGTCCCAAAGAAGTGGTATCAGGTGATATAATCACTCCACCTGGTGTTGAAGTTGTAAATAAAGATCTTTACCTTTTCACAATAACTAAAAATGTTGGAGTCAAGATAGATATATACCTTGAATGGGGGAGAGGTTATCTGCAATCCCAATACATAGTTCCAGATAAGAGTATAAAAACTATTCAACTTGATGCTTTCTTCTCTCCTATAAAAAGAGTTGTTACCTCCGTAGAGAACATGAGAGTTGGGCAGAGAACTGACTATGATAAACTTGTTCTTGAGATTTTCACGGATGGAACAATATCTCCTCGTGATGCTTTGAAACAGTCGGCGATAATTTTAAAAGGACACCTGCAGGTTTTTGAAATCGAAGATAAAAAGTTGCCTGTTATTACAGAAGAGTTTGAAGATGATAATGTTTTGAAGATGAGAGAACTTCTTATGAAGAAGGTGACAGACCTTGAACTTAAAGTTAGAGCAAAAAATTGTCTTGAGGCAAACAATATTCAGACATTAAAGGATCTCGTTTCAAAAAGAAAAGATGAAATGTTGAAATACAAAAATTTTGGAAAACAATCGTTAACTGAACTTGAAGAAAAATTGAAAGAACTTGGGCTTCATTTTGGAATGGATGTTTCAAAATATTTTAAGGATGATAACAGTTAAGGGGGAAAAATGCGTCATAATGATAAAGTAAAGAAACTTTCAAGAACCGCTGAGCATAGAAATGCTATGCTTAACAATCTTGTAACCTCACTTTTTGAAAAGAACGTTGTTATAACTACAACGGCAAAGGCAAAAGAAGCAAGAAAACTTGCAGAAAAACTTATAACTTTTGCAAAAAATGATGACTCTGTATCCTCAAGAAGAGAGGTCGCAAAAAGGTTGAAATCAAGAAAAATTGTTCAAAAACTTTTTGAAGAGATAGCCCCAAGATATAAGATGAGAAAAGGTGGTTACACAAGAGTCATCAATCTTGGAGTCAGAAGGGGAGATGGAGCATCAACAGCGATTCTTGAACTTGTTGAAAAACCCGAAAAGAAAGAAAAAGAGAAAAAAGAGAAAAAGAAATAGGAATATGTTTTTTTTAAAAAAAAGCCCATTTTTATGGGCTTTTTTGTTATCTATTCTTTCATTTTTGAATCTTAAATCTTTTGAAATAAAAGGTGTCTGGATCACAAGGTGGGACTTGTATTCTCCAGAAAAAATAGAATGTATACTCGATTCTTTATCCATCGCTAATGTGAGTGATGCTTATGTTCAGGTATATGGATCAGGTTATGCTTTTTTTAATTCAAAGATAGCGCCAGTAAAATATAAAGATTTTGATCCACTTGAAATATTTATCCAGAAAGCACACTCAAAGAACATTAAAGTCCATGCATGGATAAACCTTCTTTACATGTGGGATAGAAGAGAGATGGTGGATGATGAAAAACATATTCTAAAAAGATATCCAACTTCTGTGCTTGTTGATGATAAAAATATTTCCTTGCTCGATTATTCGATCGAAAAGATGAAAATAAGAAACATAGAAGGATTTTTTGTTTCACCTTCTTCAGACATAGTTAAAGATTATATACTCTTTTTAATAGATGAAATACTTTTGAATTACAATATCGATGGAATACATCTTGATTATTCAAGGTTCCCCGGAAGAGAGTTTGTTTATGATGTTTTTTTAAGATCCAATTTCATCGAAAAATATTTTGTGGATCCTTTTGAGATAAAGAGTGATCTATCTTTAAAACTTTTTGGTGAAAAGGGAGTCAACGCGCTTTTGAATGAATGGCAAAATTTCCCAAAAGAGGAACTCAACAAACTGATAAAAGATATCTATTTTCTTGTTAAAAATCATAATCCGAACATCCAGTTATCATCTGCGGTCTTTGCAGATGTTGATATCGCAGGTATGAGTTTTTATCAGAATTGGTGGGAATGGTTGAATGAAGGTTATATCGATTATGTGAACATAATGGCGTATTCACCTTCTCTTTCAGTTATAAAAAAACAACTCGACAAGATTCAGGCAAAAACTGTACTCTCGAAAATTGTTGTTGGAGTTGCATCTTACAATCAAACAATTTATAACATGGTAAACAATGTGAAAGAGTTGTACAAATACCCTGTTTTAGGTTTCTGTATCTTTTCAAACCAATCTTTATTAGATCAGAAAGGGAGTTATACCTATGTTGGAAAAACGATCTTTAAATAGGTTAAAAGATAAAATAAAAAAACTTTATGAAGAAATTGAACTATACGCTGTTAACAGACCTGTTGAAATTGTTGTCGTTTCGAAAAAACAGAGTTTGGAAAAGATAAATATTCTTTATGAAGAAGGTTTTAGACATTTTGCAGAAAACATTGCTCAGGAAATTCGAGATAAAAATTTTTTCTATTCAAAGGAAGATATAAAATTGTCTTTTATTGGAAACATTCAAAGTAATAAATTGAAATATCTTTTTGAAAATGTTGACCTGATTCAGTCGATAGATTCTTATGAAAAAGCAAGTGTTGTTAACGATTTTTATAAAAAGAAAAATAGAGTTATAGATGTACTTGTTGAAATAAAAATTTCAGATGAAAAAACGAAACATGGATTTGATTTTTCAGAGTTAAAATATTTGAAAGAAAATCTTGTAAAATTTGATTTTTTGAATTTAAAGGGTATGATGTGTATTGGGCCAAATACTCAAGACAAAAGAATGATTGAGGAATCTTTTAAAAAAGGTAATGAAATTTTTTTGATGTTAAAAGAATCTTTTACAAATTTTAATATACTCTCAATGGGGATGAGTGACGATTACATTCTGGCTCTAAAAAACAATTCGAACATGTTAAGGTTAGGTAGGTTCTTTTATGAAGAGATCTGAAAACCTTATAATCTTGTTTGTTTTCTTAACAATATTCACATTATTAGAGTTGCCTCTTATAGATAGGGTTCCAAAAGTTTGGGTCGATGAGGTCTGGTATGCTGGGACAGCATACAATTTTTCAAAAGGTCTGGGTTTTACGAATCAAAATGTAATTGGACTTTACGGTGGTGATTATCTTTTTGGATATACTCTGTTTTTGGGAATTTTTTATAAATTTTTCGGATGTAATCTTTTAGTTTCAAAAATCTTTTCATATCTCCTCGGAATTTTATTTTTAACCTTTTTCTTTTTTCTTGCAGAAGAATTATCCTTTGGGAAACAGGAGAAAATTATTTTTTTAACATTTTTTCTCTTCTCTTCAACAGTATTTCTGGTGTATAGAACAGTAAGACCTGAAGCATTAAAAATTCTATTTTCACTGCTCTCTTTAATTTTTCTCATAAAAGGTTTAAAGGGAGATGAAAAATATTTTATTATTTCAACATTCTTTTCTTTGTGTGGTGTACTTACCCATCCTGATGAAATATTTTTTACACTAATATTTTTTATAATAATCACAATCTATTCGATAAAACAAAAAAATTTTAGACCTGTGTTCTATTTTTTATCTGTTGTAATCTTGTGTTCTCTTTTTTATCTTTATTTTTTATATTTCATAAAAAAATCCTCTTTTGAAGAATTCTATTTTCTTTACGGAAGAAGGCTTTCAGCATACAAGGGCTCTTTGTTTGGCGAAATATTTTTCAAAATGAAAAACCTTTACAACGATTACGCTTTAGGTTTAAAAAGGTTGTACATATTTTTGTTTGAAATTTTGATTTTCCCTTTTGGTTTAATATTCTTTAGAAAAGATAGAATGTTAAAAATCGTTTCCCTTATAGGATTTTTCTATTTTATTCTTGGTTTTTTGTTTATGGAAAGGTTTGTTACAAGAGGTTTTATATCTATAATACTTTATTCGATTCTTGTGTTAACTATGATCTATAAAAAATTACAGAACAGGAAATTTAAAACTGTTTTTATTCTTCTTTCTTCTGTTTATCTTGTTAACAATTTTCTTGCAATATCTTATCTGATGTACAGGGACAGGGATCTGACTTCATATTCTCTGATCGAAAAATATTGCGAAAAAAATGTTGAAAAAGGTAAAGTGGTTCTTTCGAATATCGTTTTTTATTTTCCGTTTAAGGATAACGAATTCTATAATGATTATACATATTACAAGTTGACAGAATTTAAAACTCTGGATTCTTTGATAAAATCGAATAAAGTCGACTATATTGTGATCAGTGATTATTTAACAGAAGGAGTTACCGGTGTTTCAAATAAAAAGGAAAAAGAAGGGTCGTTAAACGATTTTGTTACATTTTATAATAAAACACAACGGTACGCAGAAAAAAATTTTTTTCAATATGATTCATTATCCACCAGTGGTTATGGAACTATAAGATTTTATAAAAAGATTATTGACTGAGTTATTTTTTTAATTAAACTTAAAACATTATGAAAAAAATCGTTGTAACTGGTGGAGCGGGATTTATTGGATCAAACTTCATAAGATATATTTTGAAAAACAGGGATTATTCCATTGTAAACATTGATCTTTTACTTCTTTCGGGTAGTAAAGAAAATATAAAAGAGTTTACGAAAGAAAAAAGATATGAGTTTGTAAAGGGCGATATTAGGGATTTTGATTTTCTGTTACAATTTTTTAAGAAAGAAAGAGATGTTTATGGTGTGATCAATTTTGCAGCGCAATCACATGTTGATAGAAGTATAATATCTCCAAGAGATTTTATAGAAACAAATATTTTGGGAGTTGTTAACCTTTTAGAAATTTTCAGAATGGGATTTTTTAAAAGATTTTTACAGATTTCAACCGATGAGGTTTATGGTGATCTTCAACTTGATTCAAAAGAAAAGTTTACAGAGAACTCGATCTTAAAACCAAACTCCCCATACTCTTCTTCAAAAGCATCAGCTGATCTTATAGCGCTTTCGTATAATAAAACATATGGATTGGACATTGTGATAACAAGATCATCGAACAATTTTGGCCCATTCCAGTTCCCTGAAAAGTTGATTCCACTTACAATTTTGAAGGCAATGAAAAACGAAAAGATACCAGTTTATGGTGATGGAAAAAATGTGAGAGATTGGATATATGTTGAAGATAATGTTAGAGGGATTTTGAATGTTTTTGAAAATGGTAAAATCGGGAATATCTATAACATTGGTGGAAACAATGAGATAGAGAACATAAAACTTGTTAAAATGATTTTGAAAATTTTAAAAAAGGATGAAAAACTTATAACATTTGTAAAAGATAGACCAGCACATGACAGGAGATATTCACTTGATTGTTCAAAGATCGAAAAAGAGTTGAAACACAAAAACATTTTTGATTTTTATCCATCACTTGAAAGAACTGTTAAATGGTATAAAAAAAATCTTAAATGGGTTGAAAAATGTCTTGATGAAGATTTTAAAAAATATTATGTGAAAAATTACAGGGAGAAATTCGATGAAAAGAACTAAGGGAATAGTTCTTGCAGGTGGAGAGGGAACGAGGTTGTTTCCAACTACAAGTATATACACAAAACAACTCATAACAATTTATGATAAACCTCTGATATACTATCCATTATCAACCTTGATTCTATCTGGTATCAACGAGATCTTAATAATCTCAAAAGCAAAGAGCATTCCACTTTTCAAAAATCTTTTTCATGATGGTAAAGATTTTGGTTTAAAGATAGATTATGCTGTTCAGGAGAAACCGAAAGGGATAGCAGAATCTTTGATCATTGGAGAAAACTTTATCGGTAAAGATGATGTTATGCTTATACTCGGCGATAACATTTTTTATGGTGATATGGATTTTTTAAGAAAAGCACGGATAGAAAATCAACATGCAACAATTTTTGGATACTATGTTTCCGATCCTGAAAGATATGGAGTGATAGAATTCGATGATAACAAAAATATAATATCTATTGAAGAGAAACCTAAAAAACCAAAAAGTAACTATGCTGTCTGTGGTCTTTACATATACGATTCAAATTGCTCAAAGTATGCAAAAAAACTAAAACCGTCTAACAGGGGAGAACTTGAAATAACCGATCTTAACAAAATTTATCTTGAAAGAAAAGAGTTGAAACTGGAGATTATGGGCAGAGGGATAGCATGGCTTGATACAGGAACTCCACGTTCGATGCTTGAGGCGAGTTCTTTCATCGGGACTATCGAACAGAGACAGAATCTCAAGATTGGTTGTATAGAAGAGGTGTGTTTGAGAATGGGGTTTTTGAGTAGAAGAAAATTTTTAAAGTTGGTTAACAGATATCCCAACTCTGAATATAAGGATTACCTTTTAAAAATTTTTGAAGAAATTTAAAAAGGAGGCAAAATGCCTGGATTTTGGGGAGTGTGGTCATTCGGTAAAAATTTTAAAAAGGTTGAATTGGAAGAGTTGATTTCAACTAACATTGTTAAAAGAAGAAAAGAATTTCAAAAAGGATTTATTTTTCAGAACAGTTTGAACAAATTTTTAGATGATAAAGTTTTTTTTGAAGATGAGGATATTTTTATATGTTTTGAGGGTTTATTTTTTAATCATAATGAACTGAGAAAAGAGAATTCTGTAAATGATAATTTTTCTTTGTTGAAAAAACTTTTTTATGAATCGAAAAATTCTTTTCTGTCAAAGGTGTACGGTAATTATACAGGTTTTATCTATGATAAAAGGGAAAACAAAATATATCTTTTTACATGTCAAAATGGAACAAAAACACTTTTCTATTTTTATGATGATAAAGAAAAATTTTTGATTTTTGGAAACAGTTTAAGATATGTGATTGAGGTTATGAAATCCAACGGGTATGAGGTTGAACTTGATCAAGATGGAGCATACTGTTTGATAACTGTTGGTTACATGATTGGAGAGAGAACCCTTGTTAAAAATGTAAATAAACTTAAACCAGCAACCATTTTTAAATTTGATGGAGAGATGATTGAAGAAGACATTTTCTTCAAAATATCTTCTTACCCTATTGGGAAAAAAGATGAAAAGGTTATCATTGAAGAACTTGATAATCTCTTTATAGAATCCGTAAAGGCAGAATATAACAAAGATATTGATTATGGATACAAGCATGTTGCAACACTTTCTGGTGGGCTTGATTCAAGAACAAATCTTTTAACAGCACATCGTTTAGGTTATAAAGATGTTTTATGTTTATGCTTTTCAGAGAACGATTATCTTGATGAGAAGATATCTAAAAAAATTGCCTCAGATTTTTTAGATTATTATATGTTTTATTCTTTAAACAATGGTAAATACCTTATGGATATTGAAAATCCTGTTAAAGCAAACGATGGTCTAATATTCTATTCTGGTTCATCTTACATGTATGAAATGTTTTCATTGTTGAATTTCACCAATTATGGTCTACTTCACACAGGTGTTGCAGGAAATGAAGTGCTCTACACTTCTTTGAAATATGATTATCATGAAAAACCATCGAAAGACAAAATAGAAAGAATTTTTTACTCTTCAAAATTGATCAAGAAAGTTGAACATATACTGGAAGAACTTTCTAAAAAATATGAAACGATGGAAGAACTCGCTTTCTATGAAAAATGTGTGAATGGAATGTATAACGCTTTCAGAAATATAGAACATTTCACAGAATTTTCTTCACCTTCTTTGTATGCTCCAACTCTTGAGTACATAATGAAGATAGATCCAACACTGAAATATAACGCTTATATATACAGAAAATGGGTTTTGAAAAAGATACCAAATATAAATTATCCTTGGGAACATATAGCTGGTGCTAAAGTAAGCGGTTCAAGTTTTGAGATCTTTTTAAGAAAATCTAAGAAAAAGTTAGCGACGATGCTTTTAGGTTACAGACCTTCTAAAAATCCTTGGGATAAATGGATGAAGAAAAACCCCATACTTATGGAAACTCTTGATAAATATTTTTACGATAATATAGATATCTTAAAAGGTGATTTAAAAGAGGATTGTGTAAAACTTTACCAGAGTGGTAACCTAAAAGAAAAAACACAACCTCTTACTCTTATCTCATACATAAAACAGAATGATATAAATACTTGACAAATTTAAAAAAAAATATATACTAAAAAATTCAAGACAGCTTGCTGGTGTAGCTCAGGGGTAGAGCAGTGGTTTTGTAAACCACTGGTCGGGGGTTCAAATCCCTCCACCAGCTATGTGGAGAGATTCCCGAGCGGTCAAAGGGGGCAGACTGTAAATCTGCTGGCTGATGTCTTCGTAGGTTCGAATCCTACTCTCTCCACACTAAAATCGCGGGAGTAGCTCAGTTGGTAGAGCTTCTGCCTTCCAAGCAGAATGTCGCGGGTTCGAATCCCGTCTCCCGCTCTTTTAAAAACCTCAAAAGGGTTGAACTGTTTGAGGAATGTTTTTTTTTATATAGATAAAAAAACTAAAAACATGCCCATGTAGCTCAGTTGGTAGAGCACATCCTTGGTAAGGATGAGGTCACCAGTTCAATCCTGGTCATGGGCTTAAAAAAGGAGGATTAAATGGCGAAGGAGAAATTTGAAAGGACGAAGATTCATATGAACATAGGGACGATCGGGCATGTGGATCATGGTAAGACGACGTTGACAGCTGCGATCACGAAGGTGTTATCTTTGAAGAAGTATGCTGAGTTTACAGCGTACGATCAGATAGATAAGGCACCGGAGGAGAAGGCTAGGGGTATAACGATAAATGTTGCACACATAGAGTACCAGACGGATAAGAGGCATTATGCGCATGTTGATTGTCCTGGGCATGCTGACTATATAAAGAACATGATAACGGGGGCTGCACAGATGGATGGGGCTATATTGGTGGTGAGTGCGAATGATGGAACGATGCCCCAGACGAGGGAGCATATATTGTTGGCGAGGCAGGTTAATGTTCCGAGTATAGTAGTGTTTATGAACAAGGTTGATATGGTGGATGATCCGGAGATATTGGATGTAGTGGAGATGGACATAAGGGACACATTGAAGGCGAACAAGTTTCCGGGTGATGAGATACCTGTGATCAGGGGAAGTGCGTTGAAGGCGTTGGAGAGTACTAGTCAGGACATAAATGCACCTGAGTATAAATGTATATTGGAATTAATGGATGCGGTGGACAATTATTTTCCAGATCCAGTGAGAGAGAAGGATAAGCCATTTTTGATGAGTATAGAGGATGTATTCAGTATAACTGGAAGGGGTACTGTGGCTACTGGAAGAGTGGAGAGAGGGCAGATAAAGGCAGGAGATGAAGTGGAGATAATAGGATTGGGTGCACACAAGAAGACGGTGGCTACATCGTTGGAGATGTTTAAGAAGATACTGGATTATGCTGAGGCGGGGGACAATGTGGGAGTTTTGTTGAGGGGTATAGATAAGGATGAAGTAGAGAGGGGTATGGTGTTGGCGAAGCCAGGGACGGTTACACCACACAAGAAGTTTAAATGTCAGGTGTATGTGTTGACGAAAGAGGAAGGTGGAAGGAGTACATCGTTCAAGAGTGGATACAGGCCGCAATTTTTCTTCAGGACTACAGATGTTACAGGGTCGATAGAGTTGGCACCTGGACAGGAGTTTGTGAAGCCAGGGGAGAACACAGAGTTTATAGTTGAATTGATAACACCGATAGCGATGGAGAAGGAGTTAAGGTTTGCTATAAGAGAGGGTGGAAGAACTGTTGGTGCCGGTGTTGTAACTGAAATATTAGAATAAAGAGGAAAAGATGAGAGAGATAATAACAATGGTTTGTTCAGAATGTAAAAGAAAAAACTATATGACAACAAAGAATAAGAAAAAACAGACAGATAAACTTGAACTAAAAAAGTATTGTAAATTTTGTAGAAAACATACGCTTCATAAAGAGGCAAAATAAATGTTTAGGGCAGTAGCTCCAATTGGTAGAGCGTCGGTCTCCAAAACCGAATGTTGGGGGTTCGAGTCCCTCCTGCCCTGAATAAAAGGAGAATTTATGAAATGGTGGAAAAATTTTATTGAGTATCTCAGAGAAGTTAAAATCGAGTTGAAAAAGGTTGTTTTACCTGATTCAAAATCTCTCTGGGGATCAACACTTGTTGTTATAGTTGTTTCAATCGTTTTAGGTTTTGTTGTAGGAGGATTTGATCTTCTTATTTCGAAAATTTTTAGTCTATTTACGAGGTAATTATGGATTGGTTTATGTTGCAAGTTTATACTGGGTATGAAAAAAGAGCGAAAAAGTTGATTGAAGAAGAGTTGAAAATAAAAGATCTTCAGGATAAAGTTGATCAGATTTTCATACCTGTTGAAAATGTTGTCAGGATCAGAAAAAGTAAAAAAGTGGTTCTTGAAAAAAATCTGTTCCCTGGATATGTTTTTATCCATATGGAGGATTCAAAAGAGATGATCCAGTTTTTAACACAGATATGTGCACAGACAACATTCATATCAGGAAGAAAGAAACCTGTAAAGTTGAAAACAGAGGATGCAAAAAAAATAGATGAACTTTTGAACAACAAGGATAATGTTAGAGAGGTTCTCGAAATTCCTTTCAGAATAGGTGATAATGTGAAGATAATTTCGGGTCCTTTTAGGGATTTTAATGGTGTAGTTGAAGAAATAGATAAGGATAAAGAAAAGATGAAGGTAACAGTAACAATTTTTGGTAGATCAACACCTGTTGAACTATCATTCACACAGGCCGAATTGATAGGCAAATAAAAGCAAGGGGGAGATAAATGGCAAAAAAAGTAGTTGCTATCGTAAAATTACAGGTTCCCGGAGGAGCCGCAACTCCAGCACCACCGGTTGGACCTATACTTGGACAACATGGAATAAACCTGATGCAGTTCTGTAAAAATTTCAATGCAAAAACAGAAAAGCAGAAAGGTTTGATAATTCCAGTTGTTGTAACTGTTTATCAGGATAAATCTTTCACATTTATCACTAAGACCCCTCCAGCTTCTGTTCTTCTTTTGAAAGCGGCTGGACTTGAAAAAGGTTCAGGTGTTCCAAACAAACAGAAGGTTGGAAAGGTTAAACTTGAGGATGTGAAAAAAATTGCTGAGTTGAAAATGCCAGATCTTAATGCGAAAGATCTTGAAGGTGCAATAAAAATGATCAAAGGAACAGCTCGTAGTATGGGCATCACAGTGGAGGAATGATGAAAAGAGGAAAGAGAGTCATTGAAAACAAAAAACTTGTTGATAAAACGAAAAGGTATTCTATAGATGAAGCTATAGATATCTTGAAAAGCAGTAAAAAAGCAAAATTTGATGAAACTGTTGAACTTGCCATACTTCTTGGGGTTGATCCAAAGAAATCGGATCAGATGGTTAGAGGTGCTACAACTCTTCCTCATGGAACAGGCAAAAAAGTTAAAGTACTTGTTTTTGCTAACGGAGATAAAGCAAAAGAAGCGGTTGAAGCAGGAGCTGATTATGTTGGAGAAGATGATCTCATCGAAAAAATTTCCAACGGATTTATGGATTTTGATCTTGTTATTTCAACACCAGATCTTATGAAAAAGATCGGAAAACTTGGAAAGATCCTTGGAGTAAAAGGTTTAATGCCAAATCCAAAGGTTGGAACTGTAACAAACGATATCTCAAAGGTTGTTACTGAGGCAAAAAAGGGAAGAGTTCAATATAAGATCGATAAAAATGCAAACCTTCATACGATCGTTGGAAAAATTTCTTTCAGTAAGGAACAGTTAAAAGAAAATATAATCCATCTCCTGACTGAGATAAAACGCGCAAAACCTCAGTCAGCCAAAGGCACTTATTTCAAAAGTGTCACATTGTCGACAACCATGGGTGTAGGAGTTCCTCTCGATACAGGGGAAATAAATTCAATCAAGTAAGGAGTAAAAATGGGCAATCCTAAAAAATTAGAACTCAAAAAGGAAACCGTAAAAACGATTGCTCAAAAACTGAAAGATGCAAAAGGGGTCTATCTTTCGGATTTTAAAGGTATGACTGTTGAACAGGTAAACGAGTTGAGAAGAACTTTTGATAAAGACAAAATAGAGTACAAAGTGATAAAAAACAGTACACTCTATTTTGCTTTCAAAGAGGTCTTCCCACAGGAAAACATCGATATTGCTCTAAAAGGAAACACATCTGTTGCTTTCTCATATGGAGATCCAGTCACACCTGCTAAGACGATAAAAGAGTTTTTCAAAAAATATAAAAATCCGAAAGCGAAGATGGCAATTGTTGATGGGAAATTTTTCGATCAAAAAGCGGTTGACAAACTTGCGGAGATTCCATCAAAAGAGGAATTGCTTTCCAATCTTGTCGGTTCAATCCAGGCACCCATCTACAATTTTGTCTGGACTCTAAACGGCATCATCAGTGAGTTCGTTTATACGGTTGAAGCTATCAAACAAAAAAAAGAGAATAATCAGTAAGGAGGAAAAATGTCTGAAAATAAAGAAAAAATCATAGAGATGATCGAGAAGATGACGGTTCTTGAACTTGCAGAACTAGTTGAAGCATTAAAGGAAAAATTTGGGGTTACAGCAGCAGCTCCAGTTGCAGTTGCTCAGGTAGCACAGGGTGGTGGACAGCAGGCAGCAGAAGCTGAAAAAACAACAGCAACAGTAGTTTTACATTCAGCAGGACAATCGAAACTCCAGGTGATAAAGGTTGTTAAAGCGATTCTCAACATAGAACTCAAAGAGGCAAAAGAAATAGTTGATGCTGCACCAAAAGAGATAAAGAAAAATGTTCCAATGGAGGAAGCTGAAAAGATAAAAGAACAACTTGAACAGGCAGGAGCAGTTGTAGAGTTGAAGTAAAACTTTTTAAAGGAGGGGGTTTTTAACCCCTCCTTCACAACAAAAAAGGAGTTGTGGTTAAATGAAAAGAATATCTTTTGCAAAGTTTAATTCAAATGTGAAATTACCATATCTGTTGACGATACAAAAGGAATCTTTTGAACAATTTTTACAGGCAGATGTTCCTGCTGATAAGAGAAAGTATCAGGGATTACAAAAGGTCCTTAAAGATGCGTTCCCAATAGATGATACGAATTCAAGGTTCAGTTTGGATTTTGTAAAATATGAACTCGAAGAACCGATATATTCTTTTGAAGAATGCAAATATAAAGGGTTAACATATGCTGCACCTTTGAAAGTTACATTGAAAATGATATATAAAAACTTCAACGAAAAAACCGGTGAACCAACCGGAACCATTAAGGATGTTATCGAACAGGATGTATTTTTGTGTAGTATTCCATTGATGGGAGAAAACGGCACTTTTTTGATAAACGGTATTGAAAGGGTCGTTGTGAGTCAGATTCATAGATCACCTGGAATATTTTTTACCATGGATGAGATGGAGGGTGGGAAATATTATTATACAGCGCAGATATTACCAAACAAAGGGTCCTGGCTTGAATTCAATGTTGATACAAATGAGATAATGTATGCAAACCTTGATCGAAAGAAAAAGTTTCCTGCGACGATTCTTTTAAAAGCGTTTGGTTATGATAGTGTTGAAAAGATTTTTGGTCTATTATTTTCAAAAGAAGAATTGTCTTTTACAGAAAAAGATGTAAAAAATTTTGGGCAGGAATTCAATTCGAAAATTTTGTTTTCAAATATAATCGATAAGAAAACGGGTGAAGTTCTTTTTGAAGCTGGAACCGTTATCACTCCAGCAGTTCTGAATTCGTTACTTGATAGAGAAATTTCCAAAATAAAAGTTGTAAAAACTGAAAATGAAACAGCGTTAAACGTTGTTTTGAATACTCTTAAAAAGGATCCAACAACGGGAATGGAAGATGCCCTTGAAAAAATCTTCTTTTATCTAAAAGGTACAAATCCAGCGACAACGGAAATCGCACAGAAATTTTTTGAAGCAGCATTTTTTACTGTTGAAAGGTATGAACTAGGAAAAGTTGGAAGATTGAAATTGAATGAAAAATTGGAACATAAAATTGATCCCAACAATTTTGCTCTTACAAAAGAGGATCTGATACATTCGATCAAAAAATTACTTTATGCTGTTGATCAGAAAAACCAGTTTGAATTTGATGATATAGATCATCTTGGAAGTAGAAGGATAAGAAGGGTTGGGGAACTACTCGAAAACCAATTCGAACAGGCATTTGCAAAGATGGCTAAAAATATCAGGGAAAGAATGATGATGAAGGAACAGGTTACACCAAAAGAACTTATAAATGCAAGACTTGTATCTTCAACGATTCTTTCATTCTTCTCAACAAGTCAGTTATCACAATTCTTGGAACAAACAAACCCACTTGCTGAACTGACACATAAAAGAAGGATCTCAGCGTTAGGTCCAGGTGGTTTAACAAGAGAAACTGCTGGATTTGAGGTTCGTGATGTCCACCATTCACATTATGGTAGAATCTGTCCTATCGAAACACCTGAAGGGCAGAACATAGGACTTATCACTTCACTTTCAACTTATGCAAGAATCAATGAGTATGGATTTATTGAGACACCTTATAGAAAGGTTGTAAAAGGTAAAGTAACGAACACCGTTGAATATTTAACAGCTGATCAAGAAGATAAATATTTTATAGCACAGGCGAACTCACCTTTGAATGAAGACGGGACATTTAAAAACAAAATGGTTCTTTGTAGAAAAAAAGGTGAGTATCCTCTTGTACCGGCTGAAGAGGTTGACTATATAGATGTTTCTCCAAAACAGATAGTAAGTCCTTCAACATCGCTCATACCATTTTTAGAGCATGATGATGCGAACAGAGCGTTGATGGGATCAAACATGCAAAGACAGGCGGTTCCTTTGTTGAAACCATCTTCACCGATAGTGGGAACTGGAGTTGAAAAACAGATTGCGATCGATTCCGGTGCTTTAGTTATAGCAAAAAATGATGGGGTTGTTGAAGAGGTAACCGCTGACTATATAAAAATTAAACTTGATAACAGAACAACAGAAAATATTTTCGATGAGGAAGCTGGATATGATATATACAGGTTGAAAAATTTTGAAAGAACCAACCAGGACACAACGATAATTCAAAGACCACTTGTAAATGTTGGTCAGAAAGTAAAGGCGGGAGATATACTCGCTGATGGACATTCATGTGAGAAAGGCGAACTCGCTTTGGGACAGAATGTTCTTGTAGCGTTTTTGCCATGGTATGGTTACAATTTTGAGGATGCCATTGTTGTTTCTGAAAGGTTGTTAACCGAAGATGCTTTCACTTCGATACACATAAAAGAACTTGAAATCGTTTTAAGGGAAACAAAACTTGGACCAGAAGAGTTCACAAGAGAACTTCCAAGTGTAAGCGAAGATGCTGTTGCAAACCTTGATGCCAATGGAATAATAATGATAGGTTCAAAAGTACAA
Organism: Caldifarciminota bacterium; assembly: GCA_037481815.1. Taxonomy (GTDB): domain Bacteria; phylum Hydrothermota; class 32-111; order 32-111; family 32-111; genus 32-111. The sequence continues at coordinate 554,856 of JBBFKX010000001.1, read as the reverse complement.
CCTGGAGATATCCTTGTCGGTAAAGTTACTCCAAAAGGAGAAATTGAACTCACTCCCGAAGAAAAACTTTTAAGAGCGATATTTGGAGAAAAGGCGAGTGATGTTAGAGACACTTCACTCAAAGTTCCACCAGGAATCAGTGGAGTTGTCGTTGATGTTAGAGTTCTTTCAAGAGAAAGCAAAAAGAAAGAGATGGTTGAAAAACAACTGATAAAAGAAGTTGAAGAAAAGATTAAAAGAATTATAAAGAAAAGAAATGAGTACTTAAAAGAACTTCTCGTTGATAAAAAATTGAATGAATCTTTAAAAGATATTTATGGTAAAGTTGTTGTTAGAAAAGGTACCAGAATAACTCCTGAGATGATCAAAAAACTTGATTTCTCAAAGATAATATTCGATAAGGAAGTTCTACCTGATGATTATAAAAAAGTTAACAAAATAATTAGGGATGCAAGTAATGCAATAAACAAAATAAAAAATAGGATCGGAGAGGACTCGATAGATCAATTACATGGGGATGAGTTACCAAACGGTGTTTTAAAGGTTGTCAAAGTGTTTATCGCACAGAAAAGAAACATACAGGTTGGGGATAAACTTGCAGGAAGACATGGTAACAAGGGTGTGATAGCCAAAATAGTGCCTGTTGAAGATATGCCATACATGGCTGATGGAACACCGATAGATATAGTTTTAAATCCACTTGGAGTGTCAAGCAGAATGAATATCGGACAGGTGCTTGAAACTTTACTCGGTTATGTAGGATACAAAAAAGGTGAAAAATATTCCTCACCCGTTTTTGAAGGTGCAACAATCGATGAAATAAAAAAACTTTTAAGTGAGGTTGGAAATCCAACTGGAAAAATGGTTTTGTATGATGGAAAAACAGGTGAGCCGTTTGATGAGCCCGTTACGGTTGGAAACATGTACATGTTGAAACTTTCTCATATGGTTGAAGATAAAATACATGCAAGAGCTACTGGTCCTTATTCGTTAATCAGCCAGCAACCCCTTGGAGGAAAAGCACAGTTTGGAGGTCAGAGGTTCGGTGAAATGGAGGTGTGGGCTCTTGAAGCATATGGAGCCGCATACACACTACAAGAGATGTTGACAGTCAAATCAGATGATGTCAAAGGAAGAACCGATCTATACGAATCCATAGTAAAAGGAAAAAATCCACCAGAACCAGGACTACCTGCAGCGTTCAATGTCCTTGTAAAAGAGATGAACGGATTGTGTCTTGATGTTATTTTAGGAAAAGAGGAAGATCTGAAAAACGAACGTAACGAGAGAAAAGAACCTTTAGAATAAAAAGGAGAAAAAAATGGCTGAAGATAAAATCAAACAGAAAAAAATCCTCAGACCTATAGATTTTGATTATATACAGTTAAAACTTTTATCACCTGAAAAAATTCTACAACTTTCAAGTGGTGAAGTTTTAAAAGCTGAAACCATAAATTATAGAACTCAAAAACCGGAAAGAGATGGGCTTTTCTGTGAGAGGATATTTGGACCTGTAAAGGACTATGAGTGTAACTGTGGTAAATATAAACATGTAAGATATAGAGGTATCGTTTGTGAAAGATGCGGAGTTGAAGTAACCTTATCTAAAGTCAGAAGGGAAAGGATGGGACATATTGAACTTGCTGTTCCAATAGCGCATGTATGGTTTTATAAGTCAACTCCATGTAGAATAGGTATTCTTTTAAATATGAAAACTCAGGATCTCGAAAAGATCCTTTACTATAATGCTTATGCTATAATAGATCCCGGAAAAACTGGACTTGCAAAAGGTGATGTGATAACAGAAGAAAAATATCAGCAACTTCTGGATGAGTATGGAGATACTTTTAAAGCGTTGATGGGTGCTGAAGCGATTTACGAACTTTTGAAAGATTTAAATCTTGATGAACTTTCTTTAGAGTTGAGAATGCAGGTAAGGAACGAGAGTGGAAGTGATAGTTCAGATAAAAAGAAAAAGATTTTGAAAAGGTTGCGACTCGTTGAAGCGTTCAGAAAATCCGGAAATAAACCAGAATGGATGATCCTTTTCAGATTACCTGTTATTCCACCAGATCTGAGACCCCTTGTAGCTCTCGATGGTGGAAGGTTCGCGACAAGTGATCTTAACGATCTTTACAGAAGAGTGATCTCAAGAAACAATAGATTGAAAAATCTTATCCAGACGAATGCTCCAGATATAATTTTGAAAAATGAAAAAAGGATGTTACAGGAAGCTGTTGATGCACTTTTAGATAACACAAAGAGAGGAAAACCGATAAAAGGTAGAGGAAACAGAGCGTTAAAATCTCTGACAGATTCATTAAAAGGTAAGAATGGTAGATTCAGACAGAATCTTTTAGGAAAGAGAGTCGACTATTCCGGAAGAAGTGTTATCGTTGTTGGCCCTGAATTGAAAATCTATCAATGTGGACTTCCAAAAGAGATGGCTCTTGAACTTTTCAAGCCATTTATAATACAAAAACTTGAGGAAAGGAAAATAGCAAGTGGAATAAAAAATGCTAAAAAGATCATAGATGCAGAATCAAAAGAGGTCTGGAAAATTCTCGAAGAGATAATCGAAGATCATCCTGTTCTTCTCAACAGAGCCCCAACTTTACACAGATTGGGCATTCAGGCGTTCCAGCCGGTCTTGATCGAAGGTAAAGCGATAAGATTGCATCCTCTCGTTTGTACCGCGTTCAACGCTGATTTCGATGGTGATCAGATGGCTGTTCATATTCCACTTTCGTATGAAGCAAGAATTGAAGCACAACTTTTAATGCTTTCTGCAAACAATCTTTTGTCACCAGCGCATGGTGGTCCAATTGTAACTCCTACACACGATATGGTTGTGGGGATGTACTATCTTACTGCTAAAAAGGATGAATTGAAAAAAGAAGTTGGGGAAAAGATTCTTGATAGTTTTGATGAAGCATACTATCTTTATGAAAATAAAATTTTGAAAATTCATACTCCTGTGAAATTTGTGTACAAAAACCAGATATTGGAAACCACTGTTGGTAGAATAATATTTAACAGTTTTTTACCTGAGAAGTTAAGATTTATAAACGACACAGTCGATAAGAAGAAATTACAACAACTTCTTTACAACGCTTTCTGGAATGTTTCCAACAGGGAAATGATAGAACTTCTTGACAACATAAAGGAAAAAGGATTCTATTTCTCAACGATCTCAGGTTTGACTTTTGGAATCGATGATATGATCGTTCCAAAAGAAAAGGACGAGATAATCGAAAGAACACAGAGAGAGGTTGATAGGATAAACAAAGAACACAGTAAAGGTGGAACAACAACTGAAAAGGAAAGATATGAAAGGGTAAAGAGTGCCTGGTTAAAAGCAACAGATGACATTCAGAAGATCGTTGAAAAAAGGTTAAAAGAGGATAAAAATGGTTTCAATCCGATACATATGATCGTTGGTTCGGGAGCGAGAGGAAATATAGAACAGGTCAGACAGTTGATCGGTATAAGAGGTTTGATGCAGAGACCACAAAAAAAATTAACCGGTGAAGAGGTTATTGAAACTCCGGTGAAATCAAACTTCAAAGAAGGATTACAGGTTGTTGAATACTTTATTTCAACACACGGTTCAAGAAAAGGTTTAACCGATACAGCGTTAAAGACCGCTGAAGCAGGTTATCTCACAAGGAAACTTGTCGATGTTGCACAGGATGTTATTATCACAGAAGAGGACTGTGGAACGATACTCGGTATTGAGGTAACACCTATAAGAGAAAAAGGTGTTGTTAAAAAGTTGAGCGAACTTGTTGAAGGAAGATTCTCACTTGAAGATGTTTATGGAAAGGATATTGAAAAGGGAATAATCGTTCATGAGAATGAAGAGATCACTCATGAAAAGGCATTAAGATTGGACGAAGAAGGAATAGAAAAGATAAAGATAAGATCAGTTCTAACATGTGAAGCGAAACATGGACTCTGTCAGAAATGTTATGGAAGAAATCTTGCAACAGGAAGATTGGTTGAGATCGGCGAAGCGGTGGGAGTCATGGCTGCACAATCGATTGGAGAGCCGGGAACACAGTTAACATTGAAAACCTTCCATATCGGTGGAACTGCTGGAGGATTGGCTGAAGAAACCTCAATAAAAGCGAAAGAGGAAGGAAAAGTAAAATTTGTTCATCTGAAGATTTTGAAAAATGAAAGAGGTGAAGATATAAGTGCTGGTAAGGATGCAAAGATACAGATACTTGATGAAAACAACAAGGTTAAATACGATCTTAGTGTTCCACCTGCCTCACATATTCTTGTCAAAGATGGACAGATGGTAACAAAGGATACTGAACTTTTCACAAGGGATCCTTATTCAACGGTGGAACTTGCGAACTATTCTGGAATCGTAAGATTTAAAGATATTAAAGAAGAGTACAATGTTAGAAGTGAAATAATTGGTAACGATGAGATCTTTGTTGTAATTGGAACAAAGGATAAAAGTTTGAATCCTCGAGTTGAAATAATAGATAAAGCAAATAACAATGTTTTGAGAAGCGTTTCGGTGAAAGTCGGTTCATACATAATGGTCAAAAATGGAATGAAAGTTGAGCCCGGGACTATAATATTGAAAACTCCTAAAGCAAAGGCAACAGCGAGTGATATAACCGGTGGACTTCCAAGAGTGACAGAACTGTTTGATGCGAGGGTACCAAAAGAGAAAGCGGTGATCTCAGAAGTTGATGGAGTAGTTGAAATTGGAGAAACAAAGAAGGGAACAGGAGAGCAGATAGTTTATGTTATAACACCGAATGGAAGTAAAAAAGAGTACAGGATTCCAAGAGGTAAACATATTCTCGTTTATGAAGGTGAAGAGGTTAAAGCGGGTGATAAACTCTGCGATGGATCTGTTGATCCACATGATCTGATGAGAATCAAAGATATCGGTGATGTTGCGAACTTTTTGATGAACCAGATACAGGAAGTTTACAGAGCACAGGGAGTTAACATCGATAACAAACATATTTCAGTTATTATCAGACAGATGATAAAATATGTGAAAATTACCGATCCCGGTGAAACAGATTTTATTCAGGGGGAAATAGTTGAAAAGAAAGATGTAGATCTTGAGAATGAAAGGGTAAGAGAAAGGGGAGAAAGACCTGCTCTTTACACAAGATTGTTGATGGGTATCACAAAAGCATCCTTGAACGCGAAGTCATTCATATCGGCTGCATCTTTCCAGGAAACAACAAGAGTATTGACAGACGCAGCAATAAATGGTAGCATAGATTATTTAAATGGTTTAAAAGAGAATGTTATAATTGGAAACCTGTTACCTGCTGGAACCGGTTTCAGGAAATTTAGAAAAATTGAAGAAGAGGATATAGAAGAAATTTCTACAGATAATGAACTTTATCAACAAACATCTGTAACGGAGGAGTAAATTGTATGCCAACAATTAATCAACTTGTAAGAAGTAAAAGGAAAAAGGTAACCAAAAAGACAAAATCACCGGCTTTGAAAGCGGCACCTCAGAAAAGAGGGATATGTGTAAGAGTTTACACAACCAAACCTAAGAAACCAAACTCAGCTTTAAGAAAGGTTGCAAGAGTTAGATTATCAAATGGGTATGAGGTCACAGCATATATTCCCGGTGAAGGTCACAATCTTCAAGAACACTCTGTTGTTTTGATAAGAGGTGGAAGGGTTAAAGATCTTCCTGGAGTAAGATACCATGTTATAAGAGGTGTTTACGATTCCGCTGGAGTTGAAAATAGAAGAAGATCAAGGTCCCTTTACGGTGCAAAAAAACCAAAACAAACAACATAAAGGGGGTTTTAAAATATGCCAAGAAGAATTAGAGTTCTGCCAAAGAGAGAGTATGCTGATCCAAGATACAAGAGTTTAACTGCGGGTAAATTCATCAACAATATTATGAAAAAAGGAAAAAAATCTGTAGCACTTAAAATTTTTTATGATGCTTTAGAAATCCTTGCAAAAAAAACAGGAGAAGATGGTTATCAGGTTTTTGAAAAAGCTTTAAACAACGTTAAACCTGTTGTCGAAGTTAGACCGAAAAGGATCGGTGGAGCCACATATCAGGTTCCGATGGAAGTTAAACCGGAAAGAAAACTTGCTCTTGCGATAAGATGGATTCTTGAAGCTGCTCATGCAAGAAACGATCATTCCATGGCGGAAAAACTGGCGAATGAACTTTTAGCATGCTATAAGAAAGAGAACAGTGCAGCTTTGAAGAAACGTGAAGATACTCATAGAATGGCAGAAGCGAACAAGGCCTACGCTCATTTCAGATTTTAATTTTTTATATTTTTGAAAAGCCCATTCAACAATGGGCTTTTTTTTTATATGGAACAGAACATTATAAGAAACATTGGAATCATAGCCCATATAGATGCAGGTAAAACAACAACTACCGAAAGGATTCTTTTTTATACAGGTAAAATACATAGGATTGGGGAAGTTGATGATGCAACTGCAACGATGGATTGGATGGAACAGGAAAAAGAGAGAGGAATAACTATAACATCCGCAGTTACATCTGTTAACTGGAAAGATTACAGGATAAATATCATAGATACTCCAGGGCACATCGATTTTACTGCAGAAGTTGAAAGGTCTTTAAGAGTTCTCGATGGTGCTCTTGTTATTTTCAGTGGTGTTGAAGGTGTTGAACCGCAATCTGAAACTGTCTGGAGACAGGCTGATAGATATAATGTTCCAAGGATCTCGTACATAAACAAAATGGATAGAAGTGGTGCTGATTTTTATAGAGTTGTTGAAAGTATGAAAGAAAAGTTTTCTTCAGAAATATTACCACTACAGATCCCGATTGGTAAAGAAGAAGAATTTGTAGGTGTTGTTGATCTGATCGAAATGAAAGCTTATTTATACAATGACCCACTTGATGAACATAAATATATCGTGACAGAAATACCTGCCGATTTGAAAGAAAAAAGTCAAAATGAAAGAGAATTGTTGATAGAAAGGTTGGCTAACTTTGATAATGAGATTCTTGAAAAAGTTGTTGATGGTAAAAACATAACTGAACAAGAGATCATCAATTCTATCAGAAAAGGAGTAATAAGTTGTAAGATAGTTCCGGTTTTTGCAGGTTCTTCTAAAAAGAACAAATGTGTTCATATGTTACTCGATGCGATATGTTATTTTTTACCTTCTCCTCTTGACAGACCTCCAATCGCAGGGATCAACCCGAAAACAGGAGAGGAGATTTTAAGACATCTTGACAAAAAAAACCCATTCTGTGGTTTAATATATAAAATTGAAATAGATAAGCATTTTGGGAAACTTGGGTATATGAGAGTATATTCCGGAAAACTTGAATTGAAAGATCAGGTGCTGGATACAACTTTTAACGAGAAAGTGAGGATCACAAAGATCTTTATGATACATTCCAATAAGAGGATAGAAGTTGAAAAATGTGAAGCTGGCGATATCTGCGGTGTGGTTGGATTGAAAAGTTCAATCACTGGATCAACTCTATCAGATCCAAAACATCCTATTGCACTAGAAAAGCCGATCTTTCCTGAACCTGTAGTTTCAATTTCAGTTGAACCGAGAAGAAAGGATGAAGAAGAAAAACTGAATGAAGCGTTGAAGAATATGCAGGAAATGGATCCAACATTCAAAGTATTTATGAATAAAGATACAGGACAACTGTTGATCTCAGGAATGGGAGAATTACATCTTGAAATAGTTGTTGATAGGTTGAAAAGAGAATACAATGTGGATCCAAGAGTCGGAAAACCCATAGTCACCTATCGTGAAACGATAAAGGATAGAACAGAAGGTGAATACGAGTTAAACAAGGTTATAGGGCAGAAAACAGTTTTCGCCTATGTTAAATTACTGATTGAGAAAAATGAAAAAGATTATTTCTCATTTGAATCAAGAGTTTCTAAAGACATCTTACCTCTTGAATTCATCAAAGCTGTTGAGGATGGAGTAAAATCAACAAGTTCAAGCGGAATAATAGCTGGATTTCCTGTGGTGAACATAAAGGTAATTCTTGTTGAAGCAAAATATGATATCAATTCATCAAACGAGCAATCGTTTAATTTCGCAGCTTCAATGGCATTCAAAGATGCTTTAAAAAAGGTTCCAAACTATCTCCTTGAACCGATAATGAAGGTGGATATATTTGTTCCGGATGAGTTTGTCGGAGTTGTTATCAACGATATAAATTCAAGATATGCTACGATAAAAGGTATTTCAAAAGGGAATGGAATGACAACGATAGATTGTGAAGTTCCTCTTTCCGAAATGTTCGGTTACATGAACGATTTAAGAACCTTAACTCAGGGAAGAGGTGTTTTCAATATGGAGTTTTTGCAATTCAAAGAGATACCGAAAGAAAAACTCACAAAGGTCAAAACCGAGTTAGGTATTTTTTAACATTTTGTTGACTTAAAAATTCTTAACAATATAATATTTTTTATGAAAAATTATTATGAAATTTTAAATGTTCCTGAGAATGCTTCAAAAGCCGATATAAAGAAGGCTTATTTTGCTCTTGCAAAAAAATATCATCCTGACAAACTTGCTCAGGAGGGAAACAAAGATGAGAACATATTTGCAGATATCGCAGAAGCATACGATGTTCTGTCTGATGATAAAAAAAGAGAAGAGTATGATGAAAAACTGAAAAAATTTAAAGAGGGGATAAATTTAGAGGAAAAGAAAAATGATGAAAAGTTTGAAAATTATTATCTGAAAGCGAAAAAGAAAATTAAAGAAAAAAAATTCAAGGAAGCAATCGATCTATTTAAAAAGCTGGAAATGCATTATAAGTACAAAAACAAGAAACCATCTGATGAATTCTTTTCTCTTTATGGTTATTCTTTATTCTTTTCGGGAGTCGATAAAAAGAAAGGCATAGAATTTATGGACAGTTCTTTGACTTCTTCCAATTTTTCCGATCAGGAAATAATTTTAAATCTTGTTGAAGCATATTTTGAAATGGGTAAAGATGAAAAGGCGAAAGAACTTTTTAAATTGGCTTTGAACTTAAACCCTAAAAGTAAAAGGGCTTTTCTTATAAAACAAAAATATTTTAAAAAGAAGAGAAGTTTACTCGATATAATTTTAGGGAGGAAGTGATGGATTTTGATTCGATTCTAAAAGATAGTGGAGAAAAGATAACTGGATGTGTAGCTGTTTCACTTGTTGGGACTGATGGTATAGCGCTTGCTTCCTATACGAAATATCCTCAGGCGGATCTATCTCTTGCCGATGCAGAGCTCGCAACACTTGCGATCACAGCAGAAAAAATCTCGAAGGAGATAGGTGCTGGTGAGATGGCTGAAATAATACTCATTACTGGGAAAATGACGATTGTTACAGGAATGATAGGGAAGGATTACTATATCTATTACGCTTTAACTGGAAAAGAACAGAATGTTGGGCTTGCAAGATATGAGATCAAAAGACTTGCAGGAGAGCTCTCACCTGTTCTTTATAGTTGATGACTTTCTATTTTTTTCTATACATATTTTCGATATATTTTGGTTATTTCTATAACACAAACAATTTTTTGATCATTCCTGTATTATTTTTAATATTTTATACTTTATCCCTAAAAAAATTTTTATTTTCATTATCGTTGTTGATAGTTTTTTTATCAGGTCATATTTTAGGTTTAAAAGAAAATATTAATTTGAATGAAGGTTTTTATGAACTCGAACTTTCTGTGAAGAGAGGGTTCAAATACGGTTATATAACCGATAGTGAAGGTATGAAAATTTTTTTAAATAGTGATCTGAATTTTCTTGAAGGTGATAATATATATGGAAAATTCAAAATTGAAAAGATAGATTTTAAAAATGATGATGAAAAATTTCTTGAAACTTATGATGTTTTTTTTAAATCTACAATTTTACAGATAGATTCTGTTAAAAGTGAAAAGTCGGTTGAAAGATTAAGAACGATTCTCGTTAACAGAGTAAAAGAAAAATATTTTGATACTAAGATTTCAGGTTTTATAAATTCAGTTATCTTTGGTTATCGAAAGGATCTCGATTCACATTTGAAAAAAGATTTCATAAATTCTGGAGTTATCCATCTTCTGGCCATAAGTGGTCAACATGTTTTGATAATTTATTCTTTTCTTTTTTTTCTCCTTTATTTTTTACCGATCAAGAAAAAAATAAAAGTGATCATATCGATACTTGTTCTTATCTTTTACTCTTTTTTGACATACAATAATCCACCAGTCGTGAGATCTGTTATTTTTATAACCATTTTTCTTCTTGGAGAATTACTGGAGAAAAGGGTTGATAAAGAGAGTTTAATTTTTTTAACATTGATTTTTATGCTGGTGTTCAACGATAGTAATTTTAAAGATAATGGGTTTTCTCTATCCTTCCTTGCTGTTTATGGTATCTATATTTCAAACGAAGTTTTAAACCTAAAAGGAGGACTTTTAAAAATTTTATTAACTTCTTTTGTGGTTTTAATTTTGACTACACCTTATATGATGTATCAGTTTAAATATATATCTATTGGGTCACCTATTTTCACAACAGTGCTCTATCTTCCTTTTTCATTTTTTATACCTTTATCTTTAATTTCACTTTTGCCATTATTTGGTTTTCTTGAATACCCCGTTATTTATATTTTTAAGTTTATTGAAAAGGTTGTATCTTGTTCTGAGAAAATGTTTTTGATGTATGAATTTCAGATTGACCTTTTTATCTTTGTTTTCTGGGAGTTGAGTTTAATCACATTGTTTTACAAAAAGTATAAATCCTCATTCATTTTTTCTTCAATAATTTTTCTTTATGTGATTTTAAAAATCAACCGTTGTTTTTGTTAAAACCGATATTTTTCTGCTTAAGATCCTCTTCGATCTTTATCTCACCAAAATTTTGTTCATATTTTTCGATACTATCCTTCAATGATTTATAGAACATCTTCGCATGGGCAGGAGTCATGATTATCCTCGTATGAATGTTTGCTTCAGTAATGCCTGGTAAAAGTTTCGCAAAATCAAAAATAAATTCTGATGATGAATGAACTGTCAACACAAGGTTTGCATATTCTCCCTCTGCGACTTCTTTATCGATTTTGATATTTATGTTTTTTTCATTCATAATTTAACTCCTTCTATTAAGAATTTTCCATTCTTATAAAACAGTTTGCCATCAGCATATATTTCTCCAAATTCTCTCATATCACATAAAAGATCCCAGTGGAGTGAAGAGAAATTTTTTGATCCCGCTTCTTTAAACCCATTACCTAAAGCTAGATGTATTGTTCCACCAATCTTTTCATCGAAAAGCATATTCTTTATAAATTTTTTAATTCCATAATTTGTTCCTATCGCTGCTTCTCCAACGATTGAAGCTCCGTCATCGACTTTTATCAGTTCTTTTAAAAGTCCCTCTCCAGTTTTAGCTTTATATTTTACGATCTTTCCATTTTTGAATTCAAGATATATATCCTCTATCTCTTTCCCCATATAAATACCTGGAAAAGTGAACCTTATTTTTCCATTAACACTGTTTTCAACCGGGCTTGTGAAAACTTCTCCTGAGGGGAAATTGTTATGTCCATCAGAGTTTATCCATCTTCTTCCGTTTGTTGAAAAATATAAATCCGTATCTTTAGCGATCATTCTGAAATTCTTCTTTTTTGATAAAAAATCTATTATTTTGTTCTGCTCTTTGTGTATCCTTTTCCATTCTTTTGCTGGATCATCTTTGTTTAAAAAACATGCATCGATTACAAAATCCTCAAGTTCAGATAAAGACATATTCGCTTCCTGTGCACCGGCATAAGTTGGATAGTATGTTAAAACCCATCTCATATTTCCTTTTGAAACCCTTTCAGAAAAAATCTTGTTCAAATTTTCCCGTGCTTTCATAGATTTTCTTATTTTTGATGGATCAACACCTGAAAGTGTTTTAGAGTTTTTCTCGCCACCTATGGAGATTAAAACATCAAAATTTTTGAATATATATTCATCGATAGGTGAAACGAATTCAATCAAAGTTTCACTTGCTTCCTTATAGAATATTTCTGTGAATTCGTTATCAACAATTTTAACTTCGCAGAATGCATCTCTTTTGGTTATCTCTCTATACACTTCTTTTAAAAGTGGTATGGTTTCACTTGAACCTCTCAAAAAAACTTTTTCGCCTTTTTTTATACCAGTTGAATAATCAACGAGGGTTTTTGCCCATTTTTTTATTCTTTGATCTATCATCATAAAAACTCCTTATTATTGACTAAATATGTTTAGAAAGTTATAATTCATTTAAAAATGAAAAAATTTTTTTTCATATTTCTTATTATAATCTTTTTATCTATATTCTCAAGTAGATATGTGAACTATGATGATTATCTTTATTTTTTTTCTTCCAACATTTTAGAGAACAAAAATATTTTTGAATTTCAAAAAACAGAATTTGTTTTCAACGGCTTAGAACGGACACCTTCTGATGGAACACATACTGTTTTGCCTTATCTGATTTTTCATTTTTTTTATAAGATATGCAATGGAAAGATAGTGATCTTACATCTTTTGTATTATTCTATCGCTGTTTTGATATTTGTTTTAATATCTTTTTATCTGAAAAAATCAAAAATAGACGATCATGATTTTATTGCGTTTCTTTTCACTTTAACTCCAGCGTTCGCTATATATTACAATTCTTTTATGATGGATGGTTTGTTTTTCCTTTCATTTCTTGTGTCTTATATTTTACTTGAAAACTTTTTTGAAAGGCAGAATATAAAAAGTTTTTTAATATTTCTTTTCTTTTTTTCATTTTCCATTCTTTTATCTTACATAAATCTTTTTTTAGTTCTTATATTTTTTTTTCAGTTAAAAAAATTAAGAAAAGGATACTTTATTGGTTTTTTGATCTTTTTAATTTCCCTTCTCCTTTTTATCAAAGTTTTCCATCTGGGTGCAGATATTTTTCGGTCTTTAAAATGGGAAGGATCTGAGAGGTTTTTAAACTATCATAAAACTTTAAAAAAAATTATCGGTTATAGTTTATGGATCGGTCTTTTTACATTGCCTTTTATATCCTTTTGGGATTTGAAAAATCCATTACTTTATCTATCAACTGTTATTTCGCTAATTTATTTCATCGTTATAGAGCAGAATATAGTCAATATTCTCATTGGAACACTATTGCTCTCGATTGGTCTATTTTCAATTTACAGAGTTATGTTTGAGAGTGATGATAGAAAAATGAAAATATTTTTTGCTTTGTTTTCATTAGCAATAATATCACTGTCACCAATGATAATTGGAAGATATCTTTACATCTCCTACTTTTTTTATTTTCTAATTTTTTCAAAATTATTTTTTAAAAATCTTAATTTAAATTTTTCTTTTTTTTCGACATTCGTTCTAATATTTTTCCTGCTATATTCTGATCTTTTGACAACAAACGGCTACAGAAATTTAAAATTTAACAAAACCGAAAATGGATATTTTATCGGTGAGTGGGGTTATAGGTATGTAGCTGAAAGAAATGGGTTGAAACCTTTAAAAAGATTATCGACTTCTTTACCAGAATCTTCTCTTGTTTATATTTCAGACCTTGAAAGGATGTATAGCCCGGATAAAGATTTCATAGTTCATTTAAAACCTCTCAATAGTGAATCTTTAAACAATTTTTTCTTTAAAACTTTATCAAAAATTAATCGTTGTGGTTATTATACCGATCTTTATGGTGTTTTACCGTTCTCTTTTGGAAACGACTTTTCTATATCTCATACAGCATATTTATTTTTAAAAAATGGAAACCCTAATTTTCTTGCTTATAAGGAAAAGTTGGCTTTTATAAGGAGTGAAATTGTTATTCTTTCGAAAATTATTGATACAGTAAAAGTTAAAGAAAAAAATTTTGAAAAAATAAAAGTATCTTTTTTTGATGATTACAGAGTATTGAAAGATTCTGATGGAATAAAAGTGCTTGTTCATTATTCCGATGGTGAAACTGAAGAGTTCCTGGTTGGAACATATGGGAATGGTTTATTATCAGTGAAGAACAAACAGATTGATTTTATAACCTTTGATAAAAATAGAAACGATAGATACGATTGGTTTGGAATAACCTTTTATTGATTGTGAAATCGATTTATTGACTATTTTCTTTGTGATGTTAAAATTAAAAACATAAACATGAATATGAATGAAAATAAATATATTATAAAGGAAACAATTGCAACAGGAGGAATGGCAACAATATATAAGGGTGTGCAAATTTCTCTCAACCGGGAAGTTGTGATTAAAAAATTGCACCCACATTTAAGTCAGGATGCAAATTTTGTAAAAAGATTTAAAAGGGAAGCATCGATCCTTGGAAAATTGAAACATGAAAATATAGTTTCAATTATCGATTTTTATGAAAAAGATGATGATAAATTCATTGTTCTGGAGTATATAAAAGGTAAATCTTTAAAAAGTCTTATAAATGAGAAGAAAACGATACCTTTTGAATATACAATTTTTATTTTAAAAGAGGTCTTAAAGGGGTTATCATATATCCATTCACAACAGATTTTACATAGAGATTTAAAACCTGATAATATAATGCTATCTGATGATGGAACCGTTAAAATTACAGATTTTGGACTCGCATTTGGAAAAGAACTTATTAATGTCACCAATCCTGGAACATATATTGGAACCCCTGCATACTTCCCTCCAGAACAACTTTCTGGAAGAGAGATAACCGTTTCATCAGATATATTTTCTCTTGGAATCACGGTTGTTGAAATGATAACAGGTAAAAATCCTTTTGAAGGAAAAGATCAATTTGAAACGATAAACAATATTCTTTATTTTAGAAAATTGGATTTTGATTATGATCCCAATAATATCCCACCACTTTTTATAGAACTCATAAATTTGATGTTAAACAGGGATCCATCCAAAAGACCTTCTTCCTGTGATGAAATAATTGAGAAGATAGATAAATTCCAAATCCCAATTACAAAAAATGATTTAAAAGAGTTTGTTTTTTCTCAAAAAGAACAGAATCAACATTTTAAATCCTATATCAAAGTTAAGATAAAAAAGAAAGGTAAATATACAGAATTGGTTATCTTTATTTTTTTACTTTTCGTTCTTTTGTCCCTTATCTTTTATCAATTCTACTTTTTTACAAAAAATGAAAGAATAAAAACTATCTATGTAAAGGAACAACAGGTTGAAAAATTTTCTCTTTTCATAGTAACTCAACCGAAAGATATTCAGATATCAATAAACGATTCCATAGTTGTATTAACACCTCAAAAAATTTCTCTCGAAAAAGGTAAATACAGAATTTCATCTTTGAATCCAGAATATGAAAAAATAGATACGAATTTTGAACTTACAAAAAATGATTCAATATTTTTTGAAATGAAAAAGAAGGAGATCAAAGAAGAGTATGGTTATCTTGCTGTAAATGTGGTCCCATGGGCTGATCTTTATATAGATGATATTTTTATCGATCGAACACCCCTTTCGAAAAATATTAAACTGAAAACTGGAAAACATTTGATAAAGTTGAAACATCCTAACAGAAAAGAGTATTCAAAAGAGATTTTTATTGAAAAAGATAAAGTTTCAAAAATTGATGTTGAACTTGAAAAAGCATTTGGTTATCTAAAAATAGTTGTAAGACCATGGGGAAAGGTGACCATAGATGATAACTTTATTGGACTTACCCCAATCGGTGATTCTATTAAACTTTTGATCGGTCCACATAGGATCAAAATTGAAAATCCGGCGTATCAAACGATAGAGGATGAAATTTTCATTAAAGAGGAGGAATTATTAAAAAAAATCTATTCCTTTTGATTTTGCTCATTCCATTCTTCATATTTTCAACTACGATCAACGATATAATAATTTATTATGAAACTGGAGAATATGATAAGGTTATCTCAGAAGGAGAAAGAATATTAAAAGATTTTAAAGATGATATGGGTAAAGATGATCTTATCAATCTGCAAACATATATAGCATTTTCTTATATCGCTTTAGGGGATACGATAAACGGTCAGAGATATTTTGAAAATATTTTAACTCTTGATAACAATTATACTTTGAATGAAGAATTTGTTTCTCCTAAAATAGTTCAGGTTTTCTTGAAAGCAAAAGAAAGGATAAATTTTTTGATAAAGGAAACACCATCATATTTTAAAATTGAAACAGAAAACAATTCGAATATAAATAAGAAAGGTATTATCATTAAATCGATGGTATTCCCTGGATGGGGACAGATGTCTATTGGGGAGAAAAATAAGTCGATTGTTTTGGGATCGATTTTTCTTTCTTCTGTTATAGGAAGTGTAACTTCTTATATTTTTACTCTGAATATGAAGGATATGTATATGAAATCAACTACTGAAGATGAAGCCATAAAGAATTACAATATTTATAACAGCTGGTCGAAAGTTAATCGGTTTTTTCTTGATATCTCGTTTTCTGTTTATATTTTTAACATTTTTGATATTGTATGGTAAAAAAATTTTTGAAAATTTTTATTTTTTGTATTTTTTTATATCAGGGTTGTTATATAGATCAACCTCATGAAGCGTTACTGGATCCTGAAAATCGATTTGGAAAAAGTACAGTTAAAATATTATGTTATGATCATTTCCATAACCCACTCCCAGAAGTTGAAGTAATTATTAACGATACATTATCAAAGGTAACCGATATTAATGGTTATGTTTCTTTTTCAAACATTTTGAAAGGTGATATAAAAATAAAATTTTATAAAGAGGGATATTCAACATTATATCTTGATACTTTCCTTGCTTCAGGTATTCCCCTTGAATTGGTAGAATATTTGAATTTCATACCTCAAGTTGAAACATCGTATGTTTATTCTTCTGTTAAAAGAACATATGATATACTCGATAGTTTAAGTTACGATGTGAATTTTATAGTAAAGATTCAGGAAAAAGATTCGATAGATGATATTTCTGTCGCTTCAATAAAATTCGATTTTGGAGAGTACTCTTTTATCAAAATTTATGAAGGGGATTTTATCAAATGTTCTTTGAATTTCAACAAAATAAGTTCACCATTAAACATCTATGATCTGATAGGAGAGAATGCTTCCGTTAAAATCATAGATGGTTACGGAGAAAGTTTGAGTGTCAAAAATCTGTCACTTATAAGGTTTGTTGAGTATATACCTTCTATCTATTATCCAGATGAGGAACAACAGATGGATTATCCATACATTTTCAGGTTCAGAACCGATAAACCCTACTATTCTTCTTATATAAACCTCTCGATAAAAGATGAAAACGATAGTATAATTTTCTCTGATACTTGTTCAATTTATGATACTCTGTTTGTTTATGATCAGATCCTTAAAGAAGGTGGATATAGATTTGTTGTCAGGGTTTATGATCTTTTTGGAAATTTTTCAGAAAACTCTGTAAGATTTTTTTCACAATAAAGGAGTTTCTATGGCAAAAAATTTACCGGAAAATGTGAAAGTTTTAAAATCTCTCTATGAAGCAAGTGAGATTATCAACTCAATAAGAGATTACAATGAACTCCTTGAAAAGATAATGGATATAACTTTGAATGTTCTTGAAGCTGAAAGAGGATTTTTGATGATACTTGAAGATAAAAGTGGGGAGATGAAAGTAGAAGTCGCCAGAAACCTTCATAAGGAAAACATCATAAACTCAAAAGAGATTTCTATGACATCAGTATATAAAGCATTGCAGGAGGGAGAGATCGTTTTAACTTCAGATGCGAAAACTGATCCGCGTTTTTCACAATCACAATCGATAGCACTTTACAATCTTCGCTCGATTTTGGTTGTTCCATTAAAGAGGTTGAACAGAATAATTGGAGTCATATACCTCGATACCCAGACAAACAAAAAGATTTTTTCTGAAGAAGAGATAGAGTTTATGAATGCATTTGCAAACCTCGCTGTTTTGAGTATAGAGAACGCTAAATTGACAAACTCACTTGCAATGGAAAATTTAAGTTTAAAAAGGGAAATTTCGTCTTTATACAATTTTGAGGATATTATTGGAACAAGTAAAAAGATGAGGGATGTTTTAAGATTGATCGAAAAAGTTATAAATAGTGATGTCCCTGTTCTTCTTGAGGGTGAAAGTGGAACCGGGAAAGGCCTTATCGCAAGAGCGATCCATTTTAATTCTCCACGAAAAGATAAAAAATTCATAACACAGTATTGTGGTGCTTTACCTGAAACTTTGCTTGAAAGTGAACTCTTTGGTTATGTGAAAGGAGCATTCACAGGAGCTTTAACTGATAAGATGGGACTTTTTGAAGCTGCAGATGGTGGGACATTTTTTCTTGATGAGGTCGGAGATCTTACGATTTCCACCCAAACAAAACTTTTAAGAGTTTTACAGGAACATAAGATCAGGCGACTTGGGGATACAGAAGACAGAAATGTTGATGTCAGAATAATCTCAGCTACAAACAGAGTTCTTGAAGAAGAGGTGAAGAAAGGCACTTTCAGAGAAGATCTTTATTATCGATTAAAGGTTGTAAAAATAGTAATACCACCTTTACGTGAGAGGATTGAAGACATTCCGATTCTCGTTAAGTATCTTATCCACAAATTGAGTGGGAAAAATAAGAATATTGAAGGAGTGTCAAGTGAGGCGATGGCAGCACTACTTAAATATGACTGGCCAGGGAATATAAGAGAACTTGAAAATGTGATACAGCATGCTATAGTTATGGCTCAACATGATATAATCACTATCGATGATATACCTGAAGAAATTCTGAATAAAAGAAAAATAAAAAGGGAATTCTATTCAAAAAAGTTAAAGGATGTTGAAAAAGAACATATTTTAAATGTGTTGAGGGAAAACGATTATTCAAGGAAAAAAACAGCAGAGGTTCTGGGAATCAGTTTAAGAACTTTACATTATAAACTAAAAGAATACAATATTGAAAGAAAGAACGATAAAATTGAGGAGGAAAAATGAAATTAGTTGAATGTGTACCAAATTTTTCTGAAGGTAAAGATATGAATGTTATAAAACAGATAACTGATGCTATAGAATCAGTAAGTGGAACAATCCTTCTTGATGTTGATCCCGGAGCAGCGACAAACAGAACAGTGATAACTTTCATTGGAACTCCTGAATCTGTTCTTGAATCAGCATTTCTTGCTATAAAAAAGGGTTCGGAACTTATAGATATGTCAAAACATAAAGGAGAACATCCAAGAATGGGAGCATGTGATGTTTGTCCCTTTGTTCCAGTGAGTGAAATCAGTGTTGAAGAATGTGTTCAACTTGCAAGAAAACTTGGAGAAAGGGTTGCAAACGAGTTGAACATTCCAGTTTATCTTTATGAATATGCTGCAACTGAACCAAAAAGAAAATCTTTGGCGAATATAAGAGAAGGTGAATACGAGGGACTTAAAGATAAAATAAAAGATCCAAACTGGAAACCAGATTTTGGTAAGGCTGAATTCAACCCAAAAAGTGGTGCCACCGTCATAGGTGTCAGGGATTTTTTGATCGCATACAATATAAACCTTAACACGAAAGATGCTAAACTTGCAACGCAGATCGCAAATGTTATAAGAGAGAAAGGATATCCTAAAAAGGATGAGAATGGGAAAATCGTAAAAGATGAAAATGGGAATACGGTTTATGTCCCTGGCCTCTTAAAAGAGTGTAGAGCTATCGGCTGGTTTGTTGATGATTATAATATTGCACAGATATCAATAAATCTAACGAACTGGAAAGTTACTCCTCCTCATATCGCTTATGAAAAAGCAACAGAGGAAGCAAATAAAATCGGTGTTAAAGTAACCGGTTCAGAACTTGTTGGTTTGATACCGAAAAATGCTTTAATTGAGGCAGGTAAATTTTATCTGAAAAAGCAGGGAAAATCTATAGGTATTCCTGAAAAGGAGATCCTTTATATAGCGATTAAATCTTTAGGACTCGATACTCTTTATCCATTTGATGTAAACAAAAAAGTTATAGAGTATGCTTATGAAAGTAAGATGAAAAAGAAAAAACTTATCGATATGAATTTGAAAGATTTTTGTGATGAACTTTCGACGGATTCTCCAGCCCCTGGTGGAGGTAGTGTCGCTGCATTGTCAGGTTCTATATCTGCATCCCTTGTTTCAATGGTTGCTAATTTGACTTTCGGAAAGAAAGGATATGAAAAATATAACGAAGATACTCAAGAGATTTCTTCTCAATCGCAAAGGATAAAGGATCTGATGCTCGAACTTATCGATCTTGATACCGAAGCTTTCAACTATTATATGGAGGTTTTTAAATTGCCTAAAAAGAGTGAGGAAGAAAAAAGGATCAGGGATGAAAAATTGAAGGATGCTACAAAAAAAGCCATAGATGTTCCGATGAAGACATTGGAAACCATAAATGAACTTTTACCCTATCTTGAAAAGATAACAAAGATCGGGAATGTAAACTCAATCTCTGATGCGGGTGTAGCATCTTTGAATCTTCTCTCATGTGCTGAAGGTGCATATATGAATATTCTTATCAATTTAAAAAATCTCGATGATTCAGAATATAAAGAGAGTACAAAAACAAAGGCAAAAAGTATTCTTGACCAGATAAAAGAAAGATGTGAAAAAGTGAAGGATGATGTTTATAAAATTATTGGATAGAGAGGTATCTGAATCTATCTTTTGTTTTTGTGTATATGAATGAAGGCTTTCTGTTGATAAATTTTATATAGATACCATCTATTTGATATACATTTCTTAAATCACCTTTACTGTTGTTCAATTTTTCGCAGTCATGCATCGCAACAATCTTGTTTTTAACTATTTTGATCGATGGAATCAGAAGAGAAAAAATTATTGCAGCCATTGTTAGTATAGCAATATATTCACTAACACCAAAACCTTTTTTCATTCTTTTCTTTAAGAAAAATTCTTTTATCACTAAGATGAGAACCAAAAAGAAAAGAATAATGTTTGGAATATTCAAAAACAGAAATAGAGTAAAAAATAGAGCACAGGAGAAAAGAAAATCCTTATTTATTTTTTTTAAATCCAGATCTTCAAATTTTATCATAAATAATGAGAGTAAAAAATTTGATATAAAAACGTAAATGGATAAAAATATCTGATTCAATTGGTTAATTTCGGGGGTTTGTTCTGGTTTATTGAAAAAATATAATGTGGTTAAAACTATTGCACCTGAAAGATAAGGATAAAATATTTTTTCAACAGGAGATATATTGAACTTTTGAGTTTTTTTCAAAAGTTTGAAAAGAAGAATCTGAATAACAAAAGAAATAAAAGAGTGAGCGAAAAGTTTTAAATCCATGTAAAGTTTGTTCAAAAATATAAAAATCACCAACATGATTAAAACATAAATAATGTCATATTTTTTTCTTAAAAATTGTTCCGATGAAATTTTATAGGATAAGAAAAGTATAAAGATTATTGTAAATGGATCAAAAAATTTCAACTGGAATAATAATAAAATGTAAAATCCAACCGATGGAATCGATAATAATAGACCAGTTTTAAAATTATTTTTAAAACCTAAAATTATTTTCTTTTCAAACAAAAGAAAAATCATCGATGCTGTAAAAACAAAACCCATCATACCGGGGATGAAAAAACCTGTAATCGGTATGAGTTTGAAGATTATAAAGAGTGAAAAAGATAATGAGATAGAAGCGATCAAATAAAATGTATACTCCATCATAATAAATCCTTTTGGTTATTTTATATTTGTATTAAATCTAAGTCAATAGAAAATGTAAAGATTCTATTACAGTGTAATGGATAAAACATATTTTTTTTATGAGAAATTTCTATAAGTAAAAAAAGATAAGATTTAATATCTGGCACAATTTATGTTTTAAGATTTTTGAAAAGGAGGTGTTATGGAAGATGAAAAAAAATCCAAATGGGATAGTGGAAATTTGGAAAGAGATTACAAAACTTTAATAGAGGAAGCGGAAAAGAGAGCGGATGAGTTTGAAAAATCAAAGGAAACGAAAAACAGGAAAAAACGATTCTCGTTCGTTTATATTTTCATTTTTTTGAGTATTCCGATAATCCTGTTTGAAATTTTTATATTATTTTTTTATAAGGGAACCCATTCAAAACAACTTTCAAACCAGATTGAAAAAGTAACTCTTCTTCAGATGGATTCTTTAAACCCGTATCAGGAATTGATACTTTTCAACAGGTTGATCCTAGATTATGGAAAAAACAAAAAATTTTTCCCTGAAAATTTAGAGGAAGTTTCTAAAAGTTATAATGTTTCTGAACCCAGACATCTTTATTACAAAAAGGATGAAAATTTTGGATTTATACTGAAAATCAAAAACGATTCCATAAAATCTCCAGCATTTTCAGCTAAAGGAATAATTGTACAGAAATAAAGGAGGGAATTATGTTGAAAGAAAAAAAAGGTTTCACTCTTGTTGAGTTAACAGTAGTTATCGCAATACTTGGTATTCTTGTTTCCTTATCGATACCATCTTTTATGAGAGTCAGAGGTATTGTCAGACAAACGATTATGAAACATGCGATTAAAACGGTTTACAATTATGAAAGGTTGAATTTTTTTGAAACAGGTCTTTACTTTCCAGATAATGGTGATTATTGGGGTTACCTTGTTGTGAATCCTGACAACAGTTGTTATCCTGAAGATATCGAACTTGAAAAACTTCCTTTCAAATTTCCACAAAAATCAAGGTATTTATACTATGTTTTTTGGTACAAATGGTTTACTTATGATTATATTTGTGTTTATGGTATAGCATCAGTCTGGGATGGCAACGATCTTGATGGAGATTGGGGATATGATTTCTGGTATGTTGACAATTATCAGGAAGAACCTTATCCGATTTCGAACGATCTTGCTAACGATAATTACTACTGGTAAATTTTATTTTTGGTGGTAAAATTAAAATATGGAAAACGTTGTGATCATAAAAGGTGATATAACAGAAATAGATGTTGATTGTATAGTGAATGCAGCAAACACAACACTTCTCGGAGGAGGAGGTGTTGATGGTGCTATACATAGAAAAGCAGGTCCTGAACTTTTAAAGGAATGTAAAAAGTTAAATGGTTGCAAAACAGGGGAAGCAAAAATAACAAAAGGTTACAGATTGAAAGCAAAATATGTAATACATACTGTTGGCCCCATCTATTCAAATGGAAAGAGTGGAGAGGATAAACTGCTTTATAATGCCTTTTACAATTCTTTAAAATTAGCAAACGAGTATAATCTAAAAACCATCGCTTTCCCTGCCATCTCAACGGGAGCTTACAGGTACCCGAAGGATGAAGCAGCAAAAATCGCTTTTAAATCAATTTTTGATTTCTTAGAAAAGAATGGTAAAGTTTTCGAAAAAATCTATCTGGTGTTATACGATGATACAACTTTTGAAATTTTTAAAAAGATTTTTGATAGTAATTTAAAAAAGGGAGTTCTATGAAAATTTTAATCGTTTACTACTCTTTGTCTGGAATAACAAAAAAAGTTGTTGAAATTTTTAAAGAAAAACTAGAAAAAAATAACTCTGTTGAAGTTTTTGAGTTACAAACTGAACCAAAACTTTCAGAAAAAAATATAAAAAGCGAATTTAAAATTGTTTCATATCCTTCTATTGAAAAATTCGATCTGATAATTGTTGGTGGACCTGTTTGGGCTTTTGGAATAAATTATCCTGTGTTAACTTTTCTAAAAGGGCTAAAAAATATTCAAGAGAAAAATTTTATCTTGTTTGTAACAATGGCTTTTCCTTTTAGCTGGATGGGAGGAAACAGAGCAATCAAAATCATGAAAAAAATAATAGAAGAGAAAAATGGTAAAATAAAATACACCTTCTGTTTGAATAGAATGTTTAAGAATATACTGGATGAATCTCAAAAAATTGACTTTGATAGAATCCTTAAAACATAGTTTTTTTTTCGCATTTGTTTGTTTCAAACTGAATTGTTGTGTGATTTATTCCATATTTTTCTTTTAGAAGTTTTTCGATTTCTTCCAAGATTCTACATGTTTGAGATAACATCATGTCTTCAAGTTCTACATGCGCTTCAAAATAGAATGTCGTTTCATTTGTCATCCATGTATGTACATGATGAATATTTTTGACTCCATCGATCTTTTCTATATCGTGTTTTATAGAGTCATAATCAAGTTCAACTGACGATTGCATAAGTATATCTATCGATTTTTTAAATATGGAATAAGTTTGAAAAATTATATATAAGGATATTAAGAATGAAAGAATTGAATCAACGAAATAGATTTTATAAAGTTTAATGAAAATGGCTCCGATGATTACGCCAACGGAACTCAAAGTATCAGAAAAAAGATGAAGATAACTGGATCTTATGTTTAAACTTTTCGAAGAATCTTTATGTAAAATGAAAACTGAAATCAGGTTTCCCAGAAATCCAACAGATGAAACGAAAAGAAGGATGTTCGAATCTATGATTTCTGGTCTTATGAACCTTTTAATACTTTCCCAGATTATAGAAAAAGAGATTATCAAAAGGAAGGATGAGTTGAATAGTGAAACGATGATCTCAGCTCTTTTATACCCGAAAGTTTTTCTTTTATTTTTTTCTTTTTTTGATATTTTTATAGCGAAAAAAGAAAGGAACAACGAAAATGAATCAGCAAAGTTATGTAAACTGTCTGAAATTAACATCAGGGATCCGGAAATAAACCCACCAAGTATTTCAAAAATTGTTATCAGAAGGTTTAAGAATATTGTTATGGTAAATTTAAAAACTATGTTACGATCGATGTTTTGTCGATCTTTATCATCGATTGAATTCTGATGGAAATGGGATTGATGTTCCATATTCAAAGGTTTAAATGCTCTTTTAAAATTTTTTTAATCGCTTCTGGTGATAAAACTTGCCCTGATATTAAAACCTTTCCATCGATTGCCAGTGCTGGTGTTATAGTTACTCCCATCTCTACAATTTTAGTAATCTCTTGAACCTTTTCAATATCGTATTCAAGATTTAACTCTTTTGCTGCAATTATGGTGTTTTCTTCAAGTTTTTTACATTTTGGACAACCTTTCCCTAAAATCTGAATTTTCATACCAGACCTCCTTTTAATTTGTAAAACCAAAAACAAATCCTGCTATAGTTGAAAGAACTATAACATAACCTACATAAAAAAAAGTTTTTCTCGTTCCAAGTATACTTCTTATAACAAGCATATTAGGTAAGGAAAGAGCGGGACCTGCTAAAAGAAGAGATAAAGCTGGACCTTTTCCCATTCCTGAGTTCATAAGGCCCTGTATTATTGGGACTTCTGTTAAAGTTGCAAAATACATAAAAGCTCCAACAACTGAAGCGAAAAGGTTTGAAAAGATCGAATTCCCACCGACGAGTTTTGAGATCCAATGTTTTGGAATAAGACCAATCCTCCCATCAGGTGTTCCAAGCAAAAATCCGGCGATAAGTATACCTGAAAAAAGAAGCGGCATTATTTGGAAAGCGAAATCTTTTGTGGTATCAAGCCAGATTTGAGATTTTTCGTTACCTTTGAGTAAAAGTAAAACAAGGATTATTATTCCTGTTGTAAAAGTTATAATTGGAGATTTAAATGTTAAATAAATGATTAAAAGAACGACGGAAGAAATTAAAAGGTATAATACTTTTATATTTAAAAGTTTGTTTAATGAAAAACCCAAAAGTATTGTAAAAACAGAAACCAAAATCCATTTTATTTTGTAAACAAAAAACCAGAGTCCTGTTAGATTATCAGTTTTTGCCCAGTTCGAGAAAACAAGTATTCCAATCATTGCGATAAAATGGATCATATTCAAGAGAAAATATCTTTTTCTGTCAATATTTTTCTCAGTAGAATCGTTTTTATCAGATGTTTCCTTTTTTTCTCTAAAAGTTAAAGACATAAGAAGACCTATGATTATCGAAAGTGATACAGCAAATATTGCTCTAAAAAGACCCATCTGAAATCCAAGAACTTTAGCGGTTAGAATTATCGCAAGAATATTTATAGCAGGCCCTGAATACAAAAATGCAATAGCAGGCCCAAGTCCCGCACCTTTTTTATATATGCCTGCGAATAGTGGAAGAACGGTGCATGAACAAACTGCAAGTATCGCTCCAGAAACTGAAGCTATAAAGTATGCAACAATTTGATTTGCTTTACTTCCAAGATATTTTAAAACAGTATCCGATGATATGAAAACACCCATAGCACCCGCTATAAAAAATGCAGGAATGAGACATAAAATCACATGTTTTTGAGCATAATCCTGTAAGAGAAAGAAGGAGGATAATATCGCATCCTGAATTGTCTTTGAATTTAACGGTAAAAAGTATGCTGACAAAAAAATAAAGATCATCAAAAATAACTTTTTTAAATCTTCACTCATTTTCTTACTCCTAAAATTTTTGTTTTACAAATATTTTTGAAAAATTCAGATTTTAATTTTTAAACTCCTCATCAACAATTTCTTGAATTTTACTTTTTATAAGTTCTCTCATTTCACGAATTTTTTCGATTGGATCGTTTTTTATATCATCAAGTTCCCAGTTTAAACTTTTTTTGGAAGGGAATATTGGACAGACCTCTTTACAACCCATCGTCACCAGGTAATCAAACTCAACTTCCGGTAGATCAAAAAAACCTTTTGGTTTTAATGTTGATGTATCAAAACCTATCTCTTCAAGCACTATTTTTGCCTTAGGGTTTATCGTATGAGTAGGTTTTGAACCAGCAGAATATGCTTCAATGTAATCAGAAAAAAATTTTTTCGCAACTCCTTCTGCTATCTGACTCCTAAAACTATTTTCTACACACGCAAACAGGACTTTTATTTTTTCTTTCTTCATACAACTCCCTTTCAATAAGGTTTATGATCGATTTATTTGTTTTATCTTTTCTGTTTATATAGTAGAAAACTTTTTGGGCTACCTTTTCATATTTTAATATACCACTTTCTGTTAAGATTTTTAAATGTCTTGATATCCTCGGTTGTGACATTTTTAAAATTTTGGATAATTCGCAAACACATATTTTTTTATCGATCAATAAAGAAACTATCTCCAACCTTGTTTTATCTGAAAGTGCTTTCAATTTTTTTAAAACCCTGTCACTATATTTCATCGATGAACCTCCAGATTCTAATTATAAGCACATTTTATAAAATTTTACTTATATAAAGAAATCCTTATATAAACTTTTTTTTAAGTATAATCGAAAAAATATTTTTGTCAAGATTTTTTGTTTGTTGACTGAAAATTTTTTGTTTTTATAATTTATATATGAAAAGATTTGCTCTTGTTCTCTTATCTATACTTTTTTTTGTTATACCTTTTCTTTTCATATTTCAGTATGATGTATATTCATACCATGTCTGGGCATACAACTCCTTAAAGTATGGACTCGATGAAATTTATAACAGAAACAACTATTTTGACAGATTCTGTGATTATCTTCCTTTTGGATCTTACATCGCAATTTTTCAGGGAAGAATAATTTCATTTTTTACTCCTTTGAAACTTATGTCGGTTCCCTATTTGAATTTTTATAAAATTTTTCCTCTCGTTATCCTCCTTTCTCTGTTTCTTTTTCTTTATAAAGATAAACTATCTTTGTTTAAAATTGTAATTTTGATTGTTCCTTTCTATATTTCGATCGTATCAAATGGCCAATTTGATATAATTATTCTGTTTTTTATGTTTGTTACTATCTTCTTATTTGAAAGAAAAGATTTTGTTTGTGGGACTTTTATCTTAACTTTACTTTTTTTCAGTAAACAAACAGCACCTTTTTTTGTGTTGCTTATATTTTTGCATTATTTTAAAAAAAATTTTAATAAAACTTTTTTCTTTAAAACCCTTTTAACATTTTTAGGAACGACATTTTTAATATTTCTTCCATTCGTTGTTGCAGGAAGGTTTTTTAAAACTTTGAGGTTGATATATGAAAATTCAACGTACATGTTACCATTTTCAGGTTATTCTTTTAACCTGCTTTCAATCATTTCCTACAATCATGTTTTGGATCCAGTAAAAAATTTCTTTAACATATCTTTAACTTCCTATTCTCTGCTACTGGTAATCTCCATATCGATTTTTATAGGTTTTTTTGCGAATGGAAGTATATTTAAAAAATTATCTTTATTCTCTTTGATCTGGTTCAATTTTATGATCGGATTAAGAGAGAATCATATACTTTACCCTCTGTTTTTTTTATTTCTTTCGATTGATGGAAAAAGTAAAGAATATAAATTTTTATTTTTACTCTTCTATTTTGTCTCCATAATGAATCTGATTTTTTTCTTTTTTAATTTTTTTGATAAAACCATTTTTTTAATTTTTTCATTCATATCATTTTTTTCTACATTCATACTCTTTGTTTTATTATTAAGAGAAAGAGACAAAGTTATATCAACCAAACCTGTAAATTTTTTGAAAAATTTTTCATTAGTTGCTATATCGATTATTTTTTTTGTTGTGTTTATACCTTTGAAAAATTATGATAGAACAGAAAAAAACTTTTTTGAACAGGTTATAATATCGAACGATATTGTTGAATTCTCTAAGGATAGATTCATTGATCTGAACATTAAAACCTATTCTCCTTTTTCACATTATCTGTCTTTACGGATGTCAGATCTTTCTTATGTAAAACTAAAAAATTTTATTACAAAATACAGGAATTTGAAAATGTTTCTTGATGTTGAGGGAAGCGAATTTGCAGAATTGATATTGAATGACTCTATATGTATAGGTGTAAAAAAGGATGAAAAACAGTTTTTAGAGTTTAAACAGATGATGATCTTAAAAGATACAGTAATTTTAAAGGCAAAAACTTTCAGAAAGCGATCGAATCTCATAATCTACAATGTGACATTTTGATTCTTGATTATTTAAAGAATCTCAATTATAATAAAAAACCAAATTAATAAATTAAAAAAGGAGAAAAATGGTTTTACTTGATGGTTTTAACCTTGATCTTGTTAAATTCAAAAGGATTGTTTTTGATCTTGAAGAGGTAAAAATATCTGATTCCGCTTTAAAAAGAGTAAAAGAGTCATATAGTATCATTGAAAAAATCGTGAAAGAAAACAAAAGGGTTTATGGGGTTACAACAGGTTTTGGAAAACTTGTTGATGTGACTATTCCGAAAAATAAAATAGAAATTTTACAGGAAAACATTCTAAGATCACATTCTGTTGGCGTTGGGGAGCCATTTTCCTTTTATGAAGTCAGAGGAGCGATCCTTTTGAGAATCAATACGATCATTAGAGGGAACAGTGGGGTTTCCATTGATACTCTGGATGGTTTGATTCAGATTTTGAACAAAAAAATATATCCATACGTTCCACAGAAAGGTTCTGTTGGAGCAAGTGGTGATCTTGCACCACTTGCCCATATAGCATTGGTTTTAATAGGTGAGGGCGAATGTATAGAAAATGGTAAAAGAGTGAAGAGTATAAACGTGTTAAATAAAAATAAAATTAAACCTGTTAAACTGAAACCAAAAGAAGGGCTTGCCTTGATAAATGGAACTCAGATGATGACATCAATTGCAGGGTATTCTCTTGTGAAAGGTGAGATACTGTTGAAACTTTCAGATATCGTTGCAGCAGCATCGGCCGATGCATTGTTATCAACGGATATCCCATTTGAAAAAAGGATTTCGGATATCAGAAATCATCAGGGACAGGCTGATAGTGCTTATAATATTTTTAATCTTTTAAAAGGATCCCAGATAAGAAAATCTCACAGGAATTGTTCCAAGGTTCAGGATCCATATTCGATCAGATGTATACCGCAGGTTCATGGTGCAGCGAGAGAAGTTTATTATTTTGCTAAAGGTGTGGTAGAGAAAGAGTTCAACTCTTCAACTGATAACCCCCTCGTGTTTATAAAAGAGAAAGAAGTAATTTCCGGCGGGAATTTTCATGGTCAGATAATCGCAACAGTTTTGGACTCTTTGAAAATAGGTTTGTGTGAACTCGGGAACATTTCCGATAGAAGATTGTACAGATTACTTGATCCTGTGCAGACTGGACTTTATCCATTTTTAATAAAGGATGTTGGTATAAACAGTGGTTTTATGATGTTGCAGGTAACAACAGCATCCCTTGTATCCGAGAATAAAGTGCTTGCGCATCCTGCAAGTGTTGATTCTATTCCAACATCACTGGGACAGGAGGATCATGTATCAATGGGAACGATTTCTGCGAGAAAACTCAGAGATGTTATTGAAAATAGTTTTTATATACTTTCGATAGAACTTTTTGCTGCTATGACAGCTTTGTATTTAAGAAGGCCCCTTTTAAGTTCAAAACCTTTAAATGAACTGATGGTTTGGTTTTTTGAAAATATAAAACCTATCGATGGTGATAGAGCTTTCTATAAGGATGTTGAAAAGATATTCGAACTGACATACTCAGGTAAAGTTGTGGAAAAAGTTGAAAATTATTTGAAATTAAAATAGGAGTATTTATGAGAGAGTATAAACCAATACATGCCCCAAGAGGAACAAAACTTTCCTGCAAATCATGGCAACTTGAAGCACCGATGAGAATGCTTATGAACAATCTTGATCCGGATGTTGCCAAGGATCCTGAAAATCTAATAGTTTATGGTGGAAGAGGAAAAGCGGCAAGAAACTGGGAATCATATTATAAGATAATAGAGACATTACAGAATATGGATAACGATGAAACGTTGATAATGCAATCAGGAAAACCGGTTGCTGTTTTCAAAACACATGAATGGGCACCGAGAGTTTTAATAACAAACTCTTTACTTGTTCCGAAATGGGCAACACTTGAGGAGTTTTTAAGATTGGAATCGATGGGACTCACATGTTATGGGCAGATGACTGCTGGTTCATGGATCTATATTGGAACTCAGGGAATACTCCAGGGAACTTATGAAACATTTTATGCTATAGCAAAAAAACTTTATGGTGGGACATTGAAAGGAAAATGGGTTTTAACAGCTGGACTTGGAGAGATGGGAGGAGCACAACCACTTGCTGCTGTTATGAACGATGGAGTTGTTATTGTTGTTGAGGTTGATGAATCACATATAGATCGAAAGATAGCACAAAGATATTGTGATGTCAAAGCAAAGTCACTCGATGAGGCGTTAAAGATGAAAGATCAGGCACTCAAAGAAAAGAAACCACTTTCGATTGGACTTTTAGGAAATATCGCCGATATTTTGCCTGAACTTGTAAGAAGGGAAATATATCCCGATGTTTTGACAGATCAAACAGCAGCACATGACCCTTTGTATGGTTATATTCCATCAGGTTATTCTGTTGAAGAAGCGGCTGTTCTTAGGGAAAAGGATAGAAATGAATATTTGAAAAAGGTTTACGATTCGATATCAAAACATGTGGAAGCGATGTTAAAAATGCAGGAAAAGGGAGTTAACGTTTTTGAATATGGAAACAATTTAAGGCAAAGAGCTTTTGATAATGGAGTGAAAGATGCTTTTAAAATAGTTGGTTATATGCCTGCTTACATAAGGGATCTTTTCTCAGAAGGTAGTGGTCCTTTCAGGTGGGTAGCTTTGACAGGGAATGAAAAAGATATTTTTGAAACTGATAAGGCGCTTCTTGAAATTTTCCCTGATGATGAACATTTAAGGAAATGGATTGAGATGGCTGAAAAATTGGTGAGATTTCAGGGACTACCTGCAAGGATCTGCTGGCTGAAACAAGGAGAAAGAGCCAGATTTGGTCTTATGATAAACGATATGGTCAAAAAGGGAAGATTATCTGGCCCTGTTGTGATCGGTAGAGATCATCATGATACCGGTGGTGCTGCATCACCAAACCGAGAGACAGAGGCGATGAAGGATGGTTCGGACGCTATTGCTGATTGGCCTGTTTTAAACGCGATGCTTAATGTTGCATCTGGAGCCACATGGGTTTCTTTGCACCATGGGGGTGGTGTTGGAATAGGTTATTCGATACATGCTGGGCAGGTTATACTTGCTGATGGAACAGAACTTCAGGAGAAGAAGATTGAAAGGGTTTTAACAAACGATCCCGGGCTTGGTGTTGTAAGACATGCTGATGCAGGTTATCAGATAGCTATAGATACAGCAAAAAAAGAAAAGATAAAAATGCCAATGCTCGATCAATAGATCATGAGAACTATTTTAAAAAATATCAAACAGATCGTTTCATGTTATGATAAAAGGGGTTTTGTTACTCTTGACAATTTTAATTCACCTCTATCTTCAGCAAATACGATAGTGATAGAAAACGGAAAAATAAAAAGGATTGGGAAAGATATTGAAGAAAAAGCAGATAAAACGATAGATTGCTCTTCATTTATTGTGACTCCCGGATTTGTCGAATCTCACTCACATCTTGTTTTCTCAGGTTCAAGAGCAGATGAGTTTTTGATGAGAGCACAGGGAGTTGCTTATAAGGAGATTGCAAAAAGTGGTGGTGGAATAAAAAAAAGCGTAAGGTTCACAAGAGATGTCAGTTTTGAAAATCTTTTAGAGGAATCAAAAGAGCGCCTTAAAAAATTTTTGAAAAAGGGGATAACATCGATTGAAATAAAATCTGGATATGGGCTCGACAGGGATACAGAGATAAAACAGTTGAAAGTGATCAAAGAGTTGAAAAAAATTTTTCCTATCGAGATCAGATCCACATTTCTGGGTGCACATGAGATACCTGAGGAGTTTAAAGATAAAAGAGAGTACTATTTAAAATTTTTAAAAGAAGAGATGATACCTTTTGTTGCACAGGAAGGACTTGCAGATTTTATCGATGTTTTTTGTGAAAAAGGTGTTTTTACAAAAGATGAGGCGATTGAGATTCTTGAAAAGGGAATCGAATATGGATTAAAAGCGAGAGTTCATGCGGATGAGATTGAAAACTCCGGTGGTTCTTTTGTTGCAAGAAAATTGAAAGCAAAATCGGTCGATCATTTTAATTTTCCCGATGAACAAGATTTACAATACCTTAAAGAAAACAACACTGTAATAACACTTCTTCCTGCTACAAACTTCTTTTTAAAATTAAAAGGTAGACCACCGATCGAAAAGATGAGGGAAGTGGGGAATATCATCGCTATATCAACAGATTTTAATCCTGGTTCCTCTCCATGTTATTCGTTACTTCTCTCAGCAACCATTGGGATGATAAATTATGGTTTAACATATGAGGAACTCATTTATGGAATAACTTTAAATCCTGCTTTTTCACTCGATCTAAAAAACAAAGGTTCCCTCCATGAGGGAAAGGATGCTGATATTTTAATGTTTAAGAGAGATGATTTTAAAGAACTATTCTATTTCACGGGAGATGATCAACCTGATCTTGTTATTTTAAAAGGGGAGATGTTGGATTTTGGAAAAATTTAAAGATTTGGTTTATGAAGGCAAAAATATTGAATCGTTAACACAAAGAAGTGAATTTTTTATAGACCTTTTCTCTAAAGTAAAATACAGAGATTATTATGGATCGATAATAGTTCTTTATAATCTTTTCGATATTTTTGATGACAGATTTCAGGTTATATTTCATCTGTTCAACCATTTTTTACATTTAAAGCTTTATGAAGAAAGTTTAAATTTTTTAAGATACCTAAAAGAGAGAGAAAATGACTTTTTTTCTTTATCTTTAAAGTATCGGTTGCCCGAAAATTTTTCAAATAAAAATATTGAAGAGATAAAAAAAGATCTGAATCTGTTGAGTCAAAAAAAAGATGTTATGGGTTCTTCTTACTATGAACTTGCTGTCAGATCGAGAGGTCTGATTGATAGTGAAATAAATGATACATTTTTTAGAAAAGCGATAGATTATTCATCGGGTGAAGCAAAAATCAGAGTGATATTAAGATACTCTGATATCCTTTTAAAGGAGCGGAAAGAGGAAAGATCTATAGAGATTTTGACTTATCATATAAACCAGCTCGATAGTGATTTTCTTCAACTCATGTATAAACTCGCTTCAATTTATGAGTCGCAAGATGGCATGAAAGCATTACAGGTTTATGAAAAAATTTTGAAATATGATCCGGACTTTCTCGATGTTCAGGAGAAAATAAGTAAATTGACAAATCAAAGAAAAGAGTATAATATTAAAAATACTGAAGACACTTTTGATCTTCAAAGAGAAGATCAAAATGAAAATCATATTCACTTTTTATAAGTGAGGATTTATGAATTATGAGTCATTCTTTCAAATGTCCTTTGAACCTTTTGCAAATATCCCGGATACAAGGTTCTTTTTTGAAACGAATCAACACAGGATGGCTCTTTTAAGGTTGATGCATGCTGCTGACAAGATGAGAGGTTTTGCTCTTCTTGTTGGAGATGTGGGAACAGGCAAAACTACGGTTGCAAGAAAACTTCTAACATATCTTACAAGAAATCCAAAATTTCAAACAGGTCTTATAGTTCTTACACATGAAAATTTTTCTGAAGAATGGCTTTTTACAAGGATAGCACAGATAATAGGATTAAAGGATACAACGAACCTTATGAAGGATCCGATGAACATTCTCACGAGACAACTTATAAATCTCGATAGAGAAGGTAAAAAAACTGTGATTCTTATAGATGAAGCGAACAAACTTTCAGATAGCAGAATAGTTGAGCAGATCAGAGGTTTTTTAAACCTTGAACTGAACGATCGAAGGATCATAACCTTTATACTCATAGGAGTTCCTGAACTTGAAAGACATATACTTCAGAACGAATCTTTACAGCAAAGGATTGCAGCGAGAACCTATCTGAAATCACTTTCAAGAGAAGAAACTTATGGTTATATAAAGTACCGGTTATCTGTTGTTGGAGCGAACATCTCATCTATTTTTACACCCGATAGTATAGATCTTATTCATTCATACTCAAATGGACGACCAAGGTTGATAAATACTATTTGTGATAATGCTCTTCTTGAAGCAGCTTTTTTGCAGAGGGTCCCAATTGATTCAATGATGATAGAAGAGGTGTCTGAATCTCTTGGTCTTAAAAAGCAGTTTGGAAACTTTAAAAGGGAGTTGTAAGAGGTAAAATCTATGGCAACTTTAAGTGAAGCGAAGGAAAAAGCGTTACAACTTGAAAAGAGTGGAAGATATGAGGATGCTATAAAAATCTATATGAAAATTATTGCCGCGACAAAGGGGCAACCGGATCCTGCAATATATAACAAAATTGGTGATCTTTATATTAACAATCTAAAGAAAAAATCTGAAGCTATTGAAAACTACAGGATGGCGATGAATATTTATGTTCAACAGACATGGTTTCCTCTTGCGATAGCGATGGCGAAAAAGATCATCAAACTTGACCCCGATCAACTTGAAATGTATGAAACTGTTGCTGATCTCCAGAAAAAAGCTGGATCAATTGGAGAAGCGTTGAATTCTTATATTCTTTTTGCAGAAAAAGCGATTCAGCAAAAAAATATCACGATGGCCATAGAAGGTTTCAAAAAGACACTTGAACTCGTTCCAGAGAAGGTCGAGATAAAAGAGAAACTTATAGATCTTTATATTCAGGAAAACAACCTTGAGTTTGCTCTCGAATATTTAAAAGATGTAGAATCATTTTATTTAAAAAGGGGAGATTTACCACAGGCATCCATGACACGGAAAAGGATCTCCCAGATAGAATCGAAACTTGGAATAAGAAAAGAGGAAATAAAAGAACCGATAAAAGAACCTCCAAAGTTTGAAGAAAAAAAGAAAGAGATTGTTGAAGAGAATCTTGAAGTCGACCTAACTGAACTCACCGAAGATTTAGCAAAACAACTTGATGAAACATTCTCTGGTGATGTTTTCGAAACAAAGTCGGAACGGAAGGAAGAGAAAAAGAATCTTGAAGAGGAAAAAGTTGAAGACATCTCATCAATATTCAAAGAGGATGCTACAAGTATAGAATCGTATGTTGAACTTGGGAAACTTCAGGAAGATCTCGATATAAAGAGTGCTATAGAATATTATTATCAGGGTGCTGAAGCATATTATAATGCCGGGAATTTAAAAAGAGCACTTGAAATTTATACAAGAATATTTGAACTTGATAATGAACAGAAAATAGCTTCTGAAAAAATTATTGAACTTTCGAACAAGACAGGTGATTTTAAAGGTGCTATAATGGTTTTTCTTTATTATGCGAACAAGGTTAAAAATGAATCAAAAGAAAAAGCAAAATATTACATAGATACGATTTTGAGAGTTGACCCAACGAATAAAGAAGCATTAAAGATAAAAAGCGAAATTGAACGGGGACCTGCTGTTTTTGAAAGACCTGTTTTTGAGGAGCCGAAAAAACCAGTTGAAAAAATTCAACACACAGAAGTTCCAAAACAGCAGAAAGAAGAAAAAGTTGAGGACTTTCTTTCATCTTTTAAAGAGGATGTTTTAAAAGAATCTGAAAGTTTGGATATTTTTAAAGAGAGTGAACATTTAACAGCAGCGGATATTTTGAAAGGGAAAAATGAAGGTGGTAGACCAAAATTCAAAGTTGAGGAAGGACAAAAAGAAACCAAAGATGAGTCGTTCTGGTCTTTACAGGAATTGCTTGATGAGCTGAAAGATGGTCTCAATCAAAATATTTCAGAAGAGGATGTGTCGAGCCATTATGATCTCGGTTTATCCTTTAAGGAGATGGGACTTTACGATATGGCTATCGAGGAATTTCAAAAATCCGTAAAGAATAAAGATTTTGAAATGAAATCACTTGAAATGCTTGGGCAATGTTTCCTTGAAAAAGGTGAACTTGAACTAGCAGAAGAAAGTTTGATTAAAGCACTTTCGATGAAAGGAAAAGCCGAAATTGAATATCTTGGTATAAAATATACTATTGGGAAACTTTATGAAAGAAAAAATATGTTCAAAGAAGCGCTAAAACTCTACAATGAAATTTATGCTGTTGATTCAAAATTTGAAGATGTAGAGAAAAGGATAAACACTTTGAAAAATTTAACAAAGCAGGTCGAAAAACCTAAAATAGAAGTTTCAGATAAAAAAGAAGAAACGAAAAAGGAAGAGTTCATTGATTTCTCCTCAATTTTAAAACAGGAAATAGGAGAAGATTTCAATCTTGATGATTTTAATGTTGATGATTTCAACATCGACTCTTTTGATGATTCAAAAAGTGATAAAGGAAAAAATAACAAGATAAGTTATATGTGATATGGATTACAACAATTATTTTGGTTTTAATTTAGCACCGTTTTCAAGTTCTCCTGATGAGAGATTCTACTACAATTCTCCCTATCATTCAAAAGCGATAATCAAACTTTTACATGTTGTTGAACAGAGAAGGGGTCTTGCTGTTTTGATAGGAGATATCGGAACAGGAAAAACAATGATATCAAGAAAACTTCTTGACTATTTTTCCTCAAAGAGTGATGTTTTTGAAGTTTCACTTCTTGTGATAATACATTCTGAGATAACAGCAGGTTGGCTTTTGAAAAAGATTGCTATCCAACTTGGTGCCAGAGTTGAAACCGATAACAAGATAGATATAATAGGACATGTTTACAAGCAACTCTCCTATCTTAAAGAGAAAAGAAAAAGACCTGTTGTTATGATAGATGAAGCGAATATGTTAAAGAGCAAAGAGATAATGGAAGAGCTGAGAGGACTTTTAAATATAGTTGATAACGATGGACATCTGATCACATTCCTTCTGTTTGGTATGCCTGAAACCGAAGAGAATTTGAAACTCGATCCACCACTTTACGAAAGGATAAGTGTGAAATTGACATTGAATCCTCTTGATCTTGAATCAACCATAGGATATATAAACCACAGGATCAAAATAGCAGGAAGAGAAGAACCTCTCTTTTCTGAAGGTGCTTTGAAACTCATCCATACCTTTTCAAAAGGTAAACCAAGGTTGATCAACACTATTTGTGATAACGCTTTACTTGAAGCTTTTATTGAGAAGAAAAAGTTCATCGATGAGGATATAATCAAACAGATATCTTCGGATATGGGCTTGAAATGAATAATATCGTTGCAGATTTACATATCCACTCAAATTATTCTGATGGTAATCTTTCCGTTGAAGATATATGTAAACTTTTAAAGATAAAAGGGATAAAATATTTTTCGATAACCGATCATGATTCAAACAGATCTTATGATGATGCAAAGTTGAACTCTAAAAGATATGAACTTGAATATTTCCCTGGAATCGAGTTCTCAACAGTTCATAAAAAAAGACAGGTCCATATCCTCTTTTATGGGAAAAACATGGTTGAGATCGGAAAAGAACTTGAGTTGAGAAAAAATGATAGATTTTCAAGAATATTGAAAATGGTTGAGCTTTTGAAAAATTTCAACATTCATATAGAAAAAGAGGATCTCTTTTTCGAAGCGAAGTATTCTGAATCAATCGGAAGACCTCATCTTGCAAGGGTTATGGTGAAAAGAGGTTTTGTATCGAATCTAAAAGAAGCATTTGAAAAATATATAGGGGATGATAAACCGTGTTATGTACCAAAAAAAGAGTTCACCGTTAAAGAAACTGTTGATATGATACATAATTATAAAGGTTTAGCCATTCTCGCACATCCTTATGAAAATAATGTTGTTGAGTTCATCGACGAGATAATAGATTTTGATATAGATGGCATAGAAGTTTTTTCACCAAAGAATAATCAGTTCAACATCGACTTTCTGCGCGAAAAGGCGTTTAAAAATTCTCTGTTGATAACAGGTGGTACAGATTTTCACGGAGATGGAGAATACCAGAAATATGGTTTGAACAGTTTGAATTTTGAGGAATTCTATAATGCATGGAGGAATCTATGAATATTGAACTTTTAAAGAGTTTGATTCAACAGAACGATAAAAAGATGCTTCTTGTGATACTCGATGGAGTTGGAGGAATACCTGATGATTCAAAAATGACTGAACTTGAAAAAGCGAACAAAAAAAATATGGATGAACTTGCAAAGAAAAACGATCTTGGTTATATGGTTCCAGTTGATATAGGTATAACGCCAGGAAGTGGCCCGGGTCATCTTGCTGTATTTGGATATGAGCCAACAGAGTATCCTATCGGTAGAGGTATTCTTGAAGCGTTGGGACTCGATATAAGGATAGATGAAAAAACCGTTACTGCAAGGTGCAACTTCGCTACAATAGATGCAGAAGGTAAAATAATCGACAGGAGAGCTGGAAGGATATCGAGTGAAGAGAATCTAAGGTTGGTAAAAAAATTGAATGAGAATTTCAAAGATTTTGGGAAATATAAAGTTGAATTCTATTCAGGAAAAGAGCACAGGTTCGTTGTTGTGATAAGAGGGATTGAAAAGGATGCTTATGTTAACGATACGGATCCTCAGGTTGTTATGGAGAAACCCTTAAAAGCGAAATCGATTAAAGGGGATAGTGAAGAATGTGCTAACATCATAAATGAGATCTTTGAAAAAGGTTTGAAAATTTTAAAAGATGAAAAAAAGGCAAACTGCATACTTTTCAGGGGTATCTCAAAAATGCCGTCAATAGAGCCATTTCAGGAACGCTATGGTTTAAAACCAGCTTGTATAGCAACATATCCAATGTACAAGGGGTTGGCATCACTCGTGAAAATGGATATTTTAAAAACAGGGGAAAGTTTAAAAGATCAAATTGAAACTTTAAAGGAAAGTTATGATAAGTATGATTTCTTCTTTTTCCATGTAAAAAAAACCGATTCCTACGGAGAGGATGGTGATTTTGAAAATAAGGTGAAAGTTATAGAAGAGTTTGATAAACTTCTTCCAGAAATACTATCTCTTGGTTTTGAAGTTGTTGCTATAACTTCAGATCATTCAACCCCATCGGTCATGAAAGGACACTCATACCATTATGTTCCTTTGCTTTTCATCAATAAATACCCAAGACCCGTTGATGTAACAGGTTTTTCTGAAAAGGAGTGTTTGAAAGGATCGATTGGAAAAATCTATTCAAAAGAACTTATAGTTTTAATGCTTGCCGCTTCATCAAAATTGAAGAAGTTTGGTGCATGATGAAAAAGTCAGGATATGTTTCTATAATAGGTAAACCCAACACAGGTAAATCAACACTTTTGAACAGGATTTTGAAAGTTAACATTTCCGCTGTAAGTAAAAAAGCGCAGACAACGAGATCTGCTGTTCTTGGAATATATAACGATGAAACTTCACAGATAATCTTTTATGATACTCCAGGAATAATAAAGAGTAAAAATCTTTTAGAAGAAGAGATGATGAAAGATATAGAAAAAGTGATCAAGGGATCCGATATAATAATCTATATTCACGATATCAAAAACTGGGTAGATGATAGAATCGATTTTAAAAAAAAGAAGGATGCTGTTGAACTCGTTGTTTTGAATAAAATTGACCTGATTACCCAGGAAGAGGCAAACATAATTTTAGATAATCTAAGGGAAAAATATTCCCTTGAAGTCATACCTGTTTCAGCTTTAACAGGATACAACATCGATAGGTTGATAGAGGAGATCAAATCTAAACTTCCCCATGACACCTTATTTTATCCTGAAGATATAATAAGTGAAAAACCTGAAAGATTTTTTGTTGCCGAATTTGTAAGACAGGTTATCTTTGAAACTTATGGACAGGAGATCCCGTATTCAACAGGTGTAATTGTTGATGAATTTAAAGAAAGGGGAGATGGAAAGGATTACATAAAAATTATCCTACTTGTAGAAAGGGAATCACAGAAGAAAATTCTTATCGGTGAAAAAGGAAGGATGATAAAAAATGTTGGAATTGAATCAAGAAAACTTATAGAAGATTTTTTGGGAAGATCTGTTTTTCTTGAACTTGTTGTTAAAGTTTCACCTGATTGGAAAAACAAGAAAAATATTATTAGAAAAATGTGGGATCAGATATAGAGAGGATTTACCTCTCTATATCATTATTGGGAATATAATTATTTCACATAATCTGATATAACATCAGCAAGTCTTTTGACACCTTCAACTATCTCTTCTTTTGTTGGGTATGAGAAGTTAACTCTGAACGAATTCTTTTTGTTTCCATGTGCATAGAAAGCACTTCCCACAACGTATGCTACATTTTTTTCTATTGCAAATTTGAACATCTCATCACAATCATAGCCCTCAGGTAATGAAACCCACAAAAACAATCCACCATCAGGTTTTGTCCATTTTATTCCTTTGTCTTTTGGCATATACTTTTCAAGTGATTCAAGCATAAGTTCATTCTTTTCCTTATAGATTGATATGGTCCTTTCAACTGTTTTTTTCAAAAGTCCTCTGTTCAAAAATAATGCTGCTATGAACTGGTTGAATGGGGGGGTACATAGATCTGTTGCCTGTTTTGCAACTATGAATTTATCGATTATCTCTTTTGGTGCAACAGCCCATCCCAATCTAAAGCCCGGAACAAATATTTTACTGAATGTGAACAAAGCGATAACAAGGTTATTTTTGTCAAGTGAAAGAAGTGAAGGAATGTTCTCGTTTCGATATCTTATCATTCTGTATGGAGAATCCTCTATTATCATAATCTTTTCTCTTGTTGCGATTTCAAGTAATTCTTTTCTTCGTTTTAATGACATTGTTACACCTGCAGGATTGTGAAAATCGGGAATAACATAGATGAATTTTGGTTTTATATTCTCTTTTTTTAACCTGTTGATCGTCAGGTCAAGAAGATCTGTTTTGATACCCTCTTCGTCTAGTTCAACATCAACCATTCTGCTTCTATAACTGTTGAAAGCGCTTATAGCACCAACATAGGTTGGAGATTCAACTATACATGTATCCTGTGGATTCAGAAAAATTTTACCGACAAGATCAAGTCCCTGCTGACTTGCAATCGTTATACTTATATTCTCCTCTTTTACAGATACATTTTCACTCTCTTTCATAAGTTTTATCAGTTCCGAAAGAAGCATCGGAAGTCCTTCTGTTGAGCCGTATTGCAACGCCTTTGCTCCATATTTGTCATAAACTTCCTGTGTTATCGTTTTCAGTTCTTCAACAGGGAACGATTCTGTTGATGGGAGTCCACCGGCAAAAGATATAATCCCATCTTTTTGTGTCAATTTTAACAGTTCTCTTATGACCGATCTTTTCATCGATTTAATGTTATCTGAAAAAAGTTCTTCATAATTTATCATAAATAACTCCTTTTATTATAATAATCAAAATTTTACCTTAAATTTTCTTAAATATCAAGAATTTTATTTTAGAAAATTTTGTAAAGAATCATATAAGAGTTCAGAAATGAGTTCAAATCCCAGATAGTTGTTGTGACAGTCATCTACAAAATATCTACTCTTATCCTCTTTCTCGTTAAAAAATTTCTCAAGATCTATTAGTTTTATTCGATATTCTTTTGAAATTTTCCTCAAAATCTCATTATAAATGGTAACATTTTTTCGAAAATCTTTTTCACTTTTGTATTGATTTATGTTGTAAGGTCTTGTGAGTAAAATAATTTCAAATTTCCTGTTTTTAGATAAGTTTAAAAATTCAAGAATATTGTTTTCGTAGTCCTGAGGTGATACTCTCGGAAGATCATCGAGCCCCTTTTTTGAAGATATTTTTATTTTCTGTGATATAATGAATTTAACGAAATTATAGTTTTTTAGATGATCATAAAGATATAACAATCCAGGTGGAAATTGTCTATGTCTGTCATACCCATAAAAAAATGTGGAGGCATCATTCCATCCAAATGAAACGACTAAGATATCTGGAGAAAATTTTAATATATAATGTTTAAACCTTAAAAGCCCCTGATAGGAAGTGTAACCTGTTACTCCAGCATTTATAACTTTGATATTATTTCTTCCTTCTTTTTCAAATCTTTTTTGAAGAATGTATGGGAAAGAATGGAGATCTTCACCTTCAGTGTTGGAATCACCTATAAAAAAGATTCTAACCTCATCTTTAACTTTCTTTATATTCTGAAGATCACCTTTAAAA
Source organism: Caldifarciminota bacterium (assembly GCA_037481815.1). Taxonomy (GTDB): domain Bacteria; phylum Hydrothermota; class 32-111; order 32-111; family 32-111; genus 32-111. The sequence goes on along the minus strand of JBBFKX010000001.1, from coordinate 511,954 downwards.
CCAAACCTGTTATAAGGATATTCGCCCTTTATCGGTTCCCAGAAGAAAATAGGATTGAATATCAGATGGGAATTATCTGTAATTTTGATCAGAAGGTCTATATCATTTGTTAAAAGTTTTGTATCTATATCTTTAAACCTTTCATTTATAACCGAGATATCTTCAATATTATCTGAAATTTTAAGAGTGTATATTGGAGAGTAAAGTTTAATTTTATTAAAATAAATTAACCAGTAAAAAGTGAATTCTAACATTCCTAGAAAGATCGTAATTGTTGTTATAAACTGAAAGATTAGAATAACATAATTCTTTTCTGACAGTACTGAATAGATATTATAAAATTTTTTTTGTGATATAAAAATAAAGATTGAAAAAAAGATTACAACGATCAAAAAAAGTATTTTTAATCTTCCGTTTAAAAAGGGATTTAAAATGTATCTTAGGGAAAAAAGTGTGATCAGTAAAATTGCTGTTGAGAATTTGTAACCTTTATTTTTTGATTTTAAAAAGAGAAAAGGAAAGATTGATAAAAAGCACAATACAATAATTTCTACAATATGTATCATTGATTTGATTATACAATTTTTTTACAAAAAAATCAAATAGATTGAAAAATTTTTAAACCCATCTAAAATATAAAATATGGACTACATTTTACTCGATGATACAGGTGATCTTGGTATAGAAGTAAAAGGATACGATTTTTTAAATCTTTTTGAAAATCTTGGGAACTCGATTTTTGATCTTATCGTTGAAAACAAAAATGTAAACATTTCGCTTGTTGAAAGGAATTTTTTGGTTGAGGATACTATTGAAGACCTGATTGTAAAGTTTTCGAACAGGATAATTTTAATTTTTGAATGTAAAAAGATTGTTGGGAAAATTTTGAAAGTCGATTTTTGCATTAAAGATAACAGGTATAGATTAAAATATAAAATATTCGGTGAAAAATTTGATCCATCAAAACATTTGGTAAGGAATGTTTTAAAATCAGCCACGTACCATAATCTTGAGTTTAAAGATAAAAAAAAATATAAAAAAATAAGATTGTATTTTGACCTATGAGTTATAAAGATTTTTTTAAAAGGATTGATGAAAACAAAGTTATCATTCCCAAAGGTTCTGTTGATGGGATGAATGTTGATTGTGTAATTTTTATTAACAGAGAACTTGAGAAGATCGTAGAGGATGACTCAATAAAACAGATAGTCAATGTTTCAAAGTTGCCAGGAATAGTGAAGAATAGTATTGCTATGCCTGATATACATTCAGGATACGGTTTTCCTATCGGTGGAGTAGCGGCCTTTGATGTAAAAACTGGCATCATTTCTCCTGGTGGAGTTGGATATGATATAAATTGTGGTGTCAGATGTATCAAAACGAGTTTGACAAAAGATGATATAATTGGTTGTATCAAAGAACTTCTGACAAAAATTTTTCTTGAAGTCCCTTCAGGAGTTGGGAGTGATGGTAATATTAAGTTGAGCAAGAATGATCTCAAAAGAATAGTTTTAAAGGGTGCAAGATGGGCTATTGAAAATGGTTTTGGAGATAAAGATGAAATCGAAAAGATAGAATCTTATGGATGTATAGATGGTGGAGATTATGAATGTATAAGTGACGAAGCTTTTGAAAGAGGAATATCACAACAGGGGACTTTAGGAAGTGGAAACCATTTTCTTGAAATAGATTACATTTCTAAAATTTTTGACCAAAATATTGCTGAAAAATTTGGACTTTTTGAAAACCAGATCGTTATAATGTTACATACAGGATCAAGAGGTTTTGGGCATCAGATATGCACAGATTATGTCCTTTCTTTTTCAAAAGAGTTTAGAAAAGAGAACAAAATTTTACCTGATAAACAACTCGTTTATGCACCCTTCAGTTCAAATTCTGGTAGAATGTATTATCAGGCGATGGTTGGTGCTGCGAATTATGCTTTTTGTAACAGGCAGATAATTGGCTATCTGATAAAGAAAACGATTTTAAACTTTTTTAAAAGTTCAGAAAAAGATTTAAAGGTGGAACTTTTGTACGATGTAGCTCATAACATTGCTAAAATCGAGGATTATGAGATAGATGGTAAAAAGAAAACACTTGTTGTTCACAGGAAGGGTGCTACAAGATCATTTCCAAAAGGGCATGGAGAACTTCCATCCATTTTTAAAGACACGGGGCAACCTGTTTTAATACCAGGAGATATGATTTCAGGAGGATATATACTCGTTGGTGGTGAGAAGAGTGTTTATGAAAGTTTTTGTTCAACATGTCATGGAGCTGGAAGAACATTATCAAGAAAACAGGCTATCAGGTTCTCAAGAAAAACGGATGTTTTTAAACAGATAAATGATAGTGGAGTTCTTGTTCTATCACAGAGCAACAGAACGATTGTGGAAGAGATCCCACAGGCGTATAAAAATGTTGACGATGTAATAGAAACTGTAAAAGGTGCGGGACTCTCGATCCCTGTGGTAAAACTTTTACCTGTTGGTGTGATAAAAGGTTAATTTATTGACATAATTGTTTTTTTTGATAATATTAAAATCTATTATAAATTGAAAAAGGAGTTAAAATGACTCTTGAAGAAAAATTGTTAAATCTTAAAAATAGAAGAGAAAAAGCATTACTTGGTGGTGGAGAGGAAAGAATAAAAAAACAACATGAGAAAGGAAAACTCACAGCAAGAGAAAGGATCAATCTTTTGCTCGATGAAGGATCTTTTGAAGAGTTTGATATGTTCGTTGAGCACAGATGCACAAATTTTGGAATAGACAAAACAAAAATCCCGGGGGATGGAGTTGTTACAGGGTATGGAACTATTGACGGAAGGCCTGTTTTCGTTTTCTCACAGGATTTTACGGTTTTTGGTGGTTCATTATCTGAAACTTTTGCTGAAAAGATCTGTAAGATAATGGATATGGCTGCGAAAAATGGAGTCCCGGTTATTGGACTCAACGATTCAGGTGGTGCAAGGATCCAGGAAGGCATAGAATCTTTAGCCGGTTATGCCGAAATTTTTTTAAGAAATGTCATGTATTCCGGAGTGATCCCACAGATATCAGCAATTATGGGTCCCTGTGCTGGTGGTGCAGTTTATTCACCGGCGATAACGGATTTTATATTTATGGTTAAAAAAACTTCCTACATGTTTTTAACCGGTCCCAAGGTTGTAAAAACTGTAACAAACGAAGACGTTGATGAGGAATCGCTTGGAGGTGCTTCAATACATTCAACAAAATCTGGTGTTGCACATTTTGTTTTTGATACTGATGAAGAGGTTTTAAAAAATATAAGAAAACTTTTCTCTTTCCTTCCTTTGAGTAACAAGGAAAACCCACCTGTGATAAAAAATGATGACCCTATAAACAGAGAGGATATAAGATTGAATACGATTGTTCCTGACAATCCGAATAAACCTTACGACATAAAAGAGATCATCAACATCATAGTTGATAATGGAGATTTCTTTGAGGTCCAGCCATATTTTGCAACTAACCTTGTTATAGGTTTTGCAAGGTTTAACGGAAGACCTGTTGGAATAGTTGCAAACCAGCCGAAATCTCTTGCTGGAGTTCTTGATATCAACGCATCTGAAAAGGGAGCAAGATTTGTCAGGTTCTGTGATGCTTTCAACATCCCGCTTGTTATCCTTGAAGATGTCCCAGGATTTTTACCTGGAACCCAGCAGGAATATGGAGGAATAATAAAGAGTGGAGCGAAACTCCTTTATGCCTTTGCAGAGGCAACGGTTCCAAAGATCACGATAATTTTAAGAAAAGCGTATGGTGGCGCGTATTGTGTTATGTCTTCAAAACATATAAGAGGCGATATAAATTATGCCTGGCCAACAGCTGAGATTGCTGTGATGGGGCCTAAAGGTGCTGTTGAAATAATCTTTGCAAAAGAGATAATGAAAGCTGAAAACAAAGAGGAAGCAGAGGAAAAATTTGAAGCTGAATACAGGGAGAAATTCGCTAACCCTTATTCGGCTGCCGTTAGAGGTTATATAGAAGATGTAATAGAACCAAAAACAACAAGGTTCAGAATAATAAGAGCATTAGAACTCTGTAAAAATAAGATGGATACAAATCCACCAAGAAAACATGGAAACATACCTTTATAAAGATTATGAAAAAGTTAACAATAAAATTCATCATAATCCTTTCTGTTCTTAGTACAGTTTTTCTACTTTCCGGTTCAGAGTCCAGCGATATGGAAGTTAACCCATACTTTCTTCCAGTTGTTGGTCTTGTAGCAGTTTTCACGGGACTTATTCTGATTCAGGTTTTCATAAATATTTTAAAAAAGATTTTAAACCCACCACAGAAAGGTTTTAAAGATAAAAAGGTGGAAGATTTCAACAAGAGTATTCTTGAAAAAATAGAACTTGATGAAGAGGAATTGGTTGCAATATCGACCGCCCTTGTACTTGAGTACAAACTTCATCATACATTATCAAAGGATAAATTAACAATAAAATGGGAGGATAAACCTCCATATTGGTTTTACGCAAGGAGTAAAAATGGGTGAATATGTTTTAAACATAAACGGAAAAGATTATAAAGTGAAGGTGAACTCTCTTGAAGAGAATGTAGCAGATATAGAGATAAACGGCAAAAATTACAAGGTGAATTTCAGACAGATCGGAAGTGTTGAACAAACTATAAAAAAGGTTACCCCTTCACAATCAACCGATAAACCTGTATTACAAAGTGAGAAAAAAAGCGATGGTGAATCTGTTAAAAAAGTTCTCGCTCCACTTCCTGGAGTTGTTTTGAACGTTTTGGTAAAAGAGGGTGATCAAGTTAAAGAGGGGCAGGATCTTCTGATCATGGAAGCGATGAAAATGGAAAATGCTATACATTCTCCATACTCTGGCAAGGTTTTAAAAATAAATGTGAAAAAGGATGATACGATAGCTGAGGGAGATGTACTTGTTGTGATAGGAGAATAAAAATGGGTCATATCTTTAAAACTTTTTTTTCGATGACAGGTTTTGCAAATCTTGACTATAGATATCTTGTAATGATTTTTGTAGGAATATTTTTCATATACCTTGCTGTCACAAAAGAGTATGAACCACTTCTACTTCTTCCTATAGGTTTTGGAATACTCATAGGTAATATTCCTATTATGTTAGGTTTAAAGATTGGAATCTATGAAACTGGAAGTGTTTTGAATTATCTTTATTTTGGAGTTCTGCAGGGAATTTATCCCCCTTTGATTTTTCTTGGAATAGGGGCGATGACAGATTTTTCGAATCTTCTTTCAAATCCAAAAACTCTACTTCTTGGAGCAGCAGCACAACTTGGAATTTTTACCACTTTCATTGGGGCTCATCTTTTAGGATTCACACTTCCAGAAGCAGGTTCGATTGGAATCATCGGTGGTGCTGATGGTCCCACAGCAATATTTTTGACTTCAAAACTTGCTCCAAAACTTTTAGGTCCGATTGCGATAGCAGCATATTCATATATGGCTCTCGTTCCGGTAATTCAGCCACCTATCATGATGCTTTTGACGACAAAAAAGGAAAGGTTAATAAGAATGAAGAAACCTAGACCGGTTAAAAAAACTGAAAAAATAATTTTTCCGGTTGCAGGTTTTATCATAACAGCAATGATAGTTCCAGCAGCTATACCTCTTCTGGGGATGTTATTTTTTGGTAATCTATTGAGAGAGAGTGGAGTAACAACAAGGTTAGCAAAAACTGCATCATCTGCTCTTATCGATATATGTACCATCATGATAGGGATATGTGTTGGTGCATCAACACAGGCAGATGTTTTTTTAACATCACAATCGATTAAGATTTTCATTCTTGGTGCACTGGCTTTTGCTTTCTCTTCAGCGGGAGGAATACTTTTTGCAAAATTTTTGAATCTCTTTTTAAAACCTGAAGATAAGATAAACCCATTGATCGGTTCTGCTGGGGTATCTGCAGTTCCCGATTCCGCAAGAGTTTCAGAAATGATGGGGCTTAAAGATGATCCTGAAAACCATCTTTTGATGCACGCGATGGGACCAAATGTAGCAGGTGTAATTGGTTCAGCAATAGCAGCAGGAATTTTACTTTCATTCTTTGTAAAATAAGTTATTGTCAGCATCCATTATTTTATATATAATAAAAAAATGGAATTTAAATCGATTTTAGGGAAAAGGGTCTTTCTTTCGATTTTTTTAATCTTTTTGATTCTATCAGATATGATATTTTCCATCTATCTAAATGTTATTATAAATTATTATGAAGATGATTATTTGAATGACAATTACAGAAAGATAACTGATTTCAAGAAAAAATATGATAAAGAGTTTTCAAATTTCAATTCTTTGCAGGAATTTCTTTTGAAGAAACAGGATTTTTTCCAGAAAGATTTAAACTCTTTAAATCTTCAATCATATTTTATAACCGATTCTTCACTCTATCCTTTTATTGTTTCAAAAAATTTTTTATTCACTGAAAATCAGATAAGATATTTTTTACTACCTCTTTTAAAAGAGAATATCAGTATGAGATTCTTCTTTAAAGATATGGATATTTATACTTTTAAAATTACCAACGGGAAAAATAAAGATTTTTTTATAATATTGAATTTCAGAAGTAACAATTACTTTTTGAAGAGAATTCTTTTTTATTTTCTGATCTATAAATTCATACTTCTGATTCTAACTTTGATAAGTATCATATCGTTGTTGAAAAGTATAGAAAGACCAATAGAAAAAATGAAGGAAATAGTCAAGCTTTTGAGAATGGATCTTAACTATGATAATCCTGACAGTTTTGTAAAAGTTTTTAAGGACTCACTTGAAAATCTTGTTGAAACTCAAAAAATAGAAAAGGATGCTAACTTAATTTTAAAAAACAGAATAAAAGAATTGGAAGAGAGTTACAGTTTAAGAAGGGGCTTAATGAAAATCTCAGAGATAACATCAGGAATCGCTCACCAGTTAAATAACTATCTTGGATCCACGATAGGACTTTTACAGAAGGGCCTCGAAAACAACGATATGGATCTTGTAAAAACTGTTATCGAAGATTTGAAAAAACTTTCTTTGTTCACAAAAAAATTTATCGAGTTTTCAAAAGATGAAAAACCATATTTTGTTGAAGTTGATTTAAAGGAAATAGTTAAAAATTCTATTGAAAGATTCCCACTTGAATATGTTGAAGATTTCCCTGAAGAAAAGGTAACTGTAAACACTGATCCTGTTCTTTTTGAACAGGTTCTTTTTAACATATTCGACAATATCGATAAGTATTCTCAAGGGAAGAAAGTCGAACTTGTTATCAAGAACCTGATTGAAAAAATTGAACTGGAGATAAAAGATTCTGGCCCGGGTTTCCCTGATAATATTCTGGAAAAACTTTATAGTCCATTCAATGAGGATGCTAAAGGAACTGGGCTTGGAATTCCAACGATAATAAAGATATGTACTGTGCTTGATTTAGATTATAATTTTTCGAATTTTAACAATAGAGGAAAAGTTGTCTTTATCTTCAAAAATGAAAAAAAGAATTCTGATCGTTGAAGACAATACATCGTTTAGAATTTTTCTTAAGGAAAGTTTAAAGGAAGATTATGATATAGATGAAGTAAAATCGATTTTTGAATTTGACCATATGTTCGCAAAGTTTAGGTATTCCCTTGTAATCCTTGATATTAAGTTACCAGATGGGAGTGGAGTTGATGTGTTGAAAAAAATCAGGAACGAAGATGATCAGGTTAAAGTTGTTATACTAACTGCCTATGGAGATATTCCTCTTGCGATCGAATGTATTAGAAAAGGGGCAATCGATTTCTGGCAAAAACCTATAGATTATGATATTTTGAAAGAAAAAGTGAAAAATATTTTGAAGGATAATTTATTTGAAGGGATTGAAAAAGAATATCTTGGAATTTCAAAAAATAGTAGCGAGATAAGAGAAAACATAAAGAAGTGTGCTTCAAGTGATGTCAGTGTGATAATCGTTGGCCCTGTTGGTTCGGGGAAAACACTCGTATCTGAACTCATACATAAGTATTCCAACAGAAATGAAAAAAAACTGATAGAGATCGATTTCGCTTCCTTCAACAGAAATCTTATCGAAAGTGAACTCTTTGGTGTAGCGAAGGGAGCATTTACAGGTGCATATTTATCAAGAGATGGTCTTTTAAAAAAGTCAGATGGAGGAACGATTGTCCTGAAAAATATTGAAGAAGTTGATTTTATGATACAGGGAAAAATTCTAAGATTTCTTGATACAAAATCTTTTTATCCCGTTGGTTCAAACAGAGAAGAAAAAATTGATGTAAGAATAATTTCAGTTTTTTCTGAAGAACCTGATACTCTTGTCGAAAAGAATCTGTTAAGAAAAGATCTTCTGTTTAGATTGAATGTTTTCAGAATTAAAATTTTACCTTTAAAGGAAAGAAAAGAGGACATTCCAATTTTGGCAGAATTTTTGATCGAAAAAGTTGGAAAAAGGTTGTCTTTAGGAAAAAGAAGTGATTATGGTTCTTTTATAGAAAAAATATTGGGATTGGAATTTGAAGGGAATGTGAAGGAACTTGAAAACCTCATTGAAAATTATCTGTTGGAAAAAGAAATTGAGCCGAACTTTAACAAAAAAAATTTTGGATTAAAAGATCTTATAAAAGAAAAAACGGAGGAATTTGAGAAAGAAGAAATTTTGAAAACTTTAAAATTGGTCAACTGGAATAAGATGAAAGCGGCTAAAATTTTAAAGATTAGTTACAGGAGTTTACTTGAGAAAATAAAGGAGTACAAAATTGAAAAATAAAAATTTTATTCTTAAAAACGTAAAATATTACGATACTGTTAAAAGTTCAATTATTTTTAAAGATAAGATTTTTATAAGGGATGGGAAATTTTCATTTGATGAAGACGAAAACAAATGTAAAGGTCTAAAATTTTTTGATTGTTCCAGGTTTATACTTTTCCCATCTTTTATTCAAATACACACGCATATCTGTCAAAATCTTGCAAAAGGTTTTGCAGAGGAGATGGGGTTGTATGAATGGTTACAAAAGAGGATAATCCCTTATGAAAAAAAATTAAAGAAAGATATATTATCATTATCGTGTAAACTTTCCCTTTATGAACTTATAGATTCAGGAACAACAACGATACTTGATATGGGAACTTTTGAAAATCAGGAAATAATTTTTGAAGAGATAGAAAATTCAAATATAAGGGGATTTTCAGGTAACGTTTTTATGGACAGAAAGTTTGGAGGTTTCAAAACTGAAATAAAAAGATATGAAAATTACACGAAAGATCTATTGGAAAAGATAAAGGATTACAAAAATGTAAAATATGTATTATGCCCGAGGTTTGTCCCGGGTGTAACAAAGGAGGGTATTAAAACACTTCTAAAATTGAGAGATGAATATGATCTTTTTGTTCATACACACTCTTCGGAAACTTTGGAGGAGAATCTCTTTACATTAAAACGATACGATATGTCAAATATAGAATTTTTTGATAGAGTTGGACTTTTTGAAGGAAATGTTATTCTTGCACATTGTATTTTTTTAAACAAAAAAGACATAGAAATTTTAAAGAAAAAAAAGATCAATGTCGCGCATTGTCCATCCGCAAATGGAAAGTTGAAAAACGGTATTGCTGATGTTACAGGTTTTCATGAACAGAATATAAATGTCGGGTTAGGATCGGATGGAGCACCTTGTAATAACAATATGAATCAAATTATAGAGATGAGATTGGCAAAACTTTTTCAAAACATTAGGTACGGAGAAAAAGGGATATCATCCGCAAAAATTTTTGAAATGGCAACGATAAATGGTGCAAAAGCACTTAAACTCGAGAATGATCTTGGACTCATTAAAGATGGGTTTGATGCTGATTTTATTTTGATAGAAGATGATATAAATGTTTCTTCCTTTGTTAATGATGCGGCTTCATCTTTTATATTTTCAATCTATCCTGAAAATATAAAATATGTTTTTTCTAAAGGGAGACCTTTAAAATATAACGGAAAAGTTCTTTTATATGATAAAGAGGATCTTTTAAAAGAAAGAAAAAAAATTTTAAAACACCTTTTTTCTAACAGGTTTTGATTCTTCTATTATTCCAAAATCAACTGTAAAATCCGATTTAAGTTTATCAACATTTATATACATTATAAGGTTTGGGAAAACGAATTGATATCCTTTTGGTAGTTGTGGGACTTCAACTATGTAAGCACCCATTGGAAGATTTGCTATCGTATAGAATCCGTTCATATCAGTATATGTATATTTATCGGAATCTTTGATTTTTACAATTATTCCTGCTACTCCTATCTCATTCTCATCCTTTACACCATCTTTGTTTAAATCTATAAAAACATATCCAGATATTGATCCTAACTTGATAAGAGGTATGTCTACACTTTTTTTTGTGAAATTTTCAACCTGAACAAAATAGTACTCTTTTATATCAAAATATGCAGGTAACTTTTTTTTATCGATTGAGATTTTATATCTGCCTGGTTTTAAAAATTTAAAGGTATAAAAACCATTCTTATCACTTTTTGTTACAATCGAATCGTTTAAAACAATCGATAGATTGTTTATAGGTTTATCATCACCGTCGAATATTTCATTATTATTTTTATCGTAGAAAACTCTTCCGTTTAGAATTCCAGTGTAAATGTTATCGAGAACCCCTGTTATTTTGAGTTTTGTCTGGATTTCAAATTGGACGCTCTCAAAATATCTGATATTAAATCTGTTACTGAAATTATAATTTTTGTAGTCAATTGAAAAATCGAAATGGTTTCCAAGGAATGATATCTGGTACATATTTCCAAAATCAACCCCATATTCGAATGAAAAAATTTTCTCCAACTTCCATCTTACATAGTTTGTTAGAAAATAATCGTTTATGCTATCCTTTTTTGTTAGTTTGAATATTGAACCGATGTTTGTTCCATTGTAAAAGTTGTATGAAATATTTGAATAAAAATTTAAACTTTTATAATTTTCAAAATTGTTTTTTGTAAAATTCGAATTGAAATAAAAGTTTTTATACCATCTGGAAATGTTTAAAGTTAAAACTTTTCCAAATGGATTTTTTTGACTCAGATTCCTGTATATATCATAGGAAATATCGATCTTTGGGAAAAACGATAAACTCAAAGAATTCTTTACTCCAAATCTTTCATAAGAGGAGTTGTCAGAAGTGTTTATATTGTATCTTGTATAGTTTAAAAACAAAGATGTAAAGTTTAAAATCCTGATCGATTGGAAAAAGTTTAAATATGTTTTTTTGTTTTCTCTATAAAACATTGAAAAGTCAGAAAATTTTTCAGGATCATTTTGAAAGGATAAGGATGTTGAAAGATATTTTGTTAAAAGATAAGTTTTTATTGAATATGATATGTTTGAAAAGGTGGAGTCGTATAATGTATGGTTTACATGTTTTTTTAATGTTATGTCAAAATTTAACCTATTAAAAAATTTTAAATACTGGTTTATTCCCATTACATTTTGTGATACAAAAGGTGAGTAAAAAAATCTATCCTCTCTTGAAAAAATAAAAAATTTTGTTGTATCATTTTTTGTTATCGATAAAGGTAATAAAACTCCAGTTACAATTCTATTTAAATTATCTTTTCCAGAATTCTGGTTCAAAAAATTGTTTTCTTTGCCAATAAAAAATTCAAACCCTGAGAATTTTAACCTTGATGAAAATCTGAAACCTCGAAAATCAAAATATAAAAACCTGTAAGGGGATATATCACCTGCTTCAAACATAAGAAAACCATTTTTTTTATCAAAAAAATTTATTGTTGAAAAATACAGAGTTAAAGGGAAATATCTGTAGAGTTGAATATAAAAATCTTTTTTTGAATTTTCCTCATCAGAAAAATATTGAATATTTATGTATGGAGAATAGTACTCTGAATTTGAATACAGAAAATTTTCAATCGAAATGTTGTAATAGTTTTCAGCGAAAACTCCTATGAAAAATAGAAATGTAAAAAAAGAAAAAAATTTTTTCATTCCCTAATTAATCGTAATCCTTTTCTCCCCCTCAAGAAGTTCGTTCCCCCCATAATCTATATTAACTTTTATCGTATAATCACCTTTTAAAAGTTGTGTTTCAACTGGAAAAGAAATTGTTGTTCTTGTTTCTGGAAGAGACACTTTTTCAGGAATCTCCGTTTGATAAACCATTTTTTCATCTTTAAAAATTTTCATCGTTGCTTTAACTCTCAGGTGAACATTACCTGTATTTTCAAATATCGCTTTAACACTGTATTCTTTTTTATCAAACTCAAGACCTGTAAGATCACCATTTTTTACAGTTGTCCCTGCGATAGTCGAGTATATTGTACAACCGACTCTTCCTGCAACAAGCAACATGCTTGATCCTGTTGGATTGAAAGGTGTTGATTCGAAAAATATCATCGACCAGTAATCCCCAAAAACATTTTTAGGGACAGAGAGTGTAAATCTGATATCTTCAGAAGAGTTCGGTTTTATGTTGAACTCCTGTGGATTAACATATATCCAGTTAGAACAGGAGTTTTTCAATTTACCTGCTGAAAAATATTTAACATTGTTATCGATATCCAGGCTCCAATCAACAGCGTATATTTTAACATGAAGGATCGAATCTGTTGTATTTTGAACATTGATCGTAAAATTTTTGATCTCCTCAGGTCTTACAGTAAATTCATATTTGGGAGGTGAGATGTTAAAACCGATCTGGGGGAAAATGTTTATAAACAAACTTAAAATCAAAATTATTTTAACAAGTTTTAACATCCCACCTCCACAAATTTTTATAAACTTGTTATCGTATAGGTAAGCGTAACGGTTGCTGCTGGATCAATCTCAGGATCAGAATCTTCCCATTTGAACTCTATTGCCTGATTTTTAGAAGTCCATCCAGTAAGTTTTGGTCCAGATTCAACAGTTACAGTAGAAGTTGAAAATGGTGTCCATGGTGCTGCTGGGTTTGCTGTTCCTTCACTTGTTATTGGGGTTCCTGATGGTGCAAAGTAAAGTTGTGAAACTGGAATATCTGGGTCAAAATCGCCTGAAGCCTGAACTTCTAAATTGTAACCATTTCTTGCGTTACAGAAAATGTCCATGAGGATCTCTGTCTCTGTTCCATTTGGGAAATAGTATCCTGGGAAAGTTGTTGGAATAGTAACTGAAGTCAGGTCAAATAACAAAGCACCTGTATTGTTTATGTTTATACCAACTCTTGCTGGAATCAAAATTTGAACATCAACATTGTCTGATGCTGTGGCAGCAAAAATCGGTAAAACAAGAAGTGAAAGCACAAAAAGTGCTGTTAAGGTTGTTAGAAGTTTTTTCATAATACCTCCTTAGTATATTGAGTTTAAAGTGAATCTCAATTTTGTGTTGTATCTTCCAGATGGATCGTCCCATTTTATTTTCATTCTAAAATCAAGATCGATATCGTAACCGTTATCTCCAGTTCTATCTCCAGATCCCACAGTTATAGGTTTTGAGAGTGATAGAGGAGTAAAGTTACCTTTTTTCCCTCTTATTTCAAGTCGTTCAATATCTATTATATCTCCATCAGTTGAAACAAGGTTATCGAGTGGTTCAACTGTCAAAACCCATTTGACATTGCTTTTTACTTTTACAGTTATTCCTTTGAGTTTGACTATCTCTTTCATATCTGGTTTTATCTCACCCAGATCAATACTTGAAGAAGAAAGTTCAAGAAGTAGAATCTCCTGATTTTCAAATTTAACATCAGTTTCTACACTGTAACCTGAAAATAGAAAGATAGGCAAAAAAATAAAAGTTAAAATAACCAATCTATTCATATTCTAACCCCACTTTTTGATCATCTTTAACCATATTCTCAATAACTTCGCATATCTGTAAAAATTCTGAAGGATAATTGAAAGAATAAAAGATATTGTTGTTTTTTCTTAACATTTTTAAAAACTCGAAATCATCACTATTTCTTAAAAGAACTATTATTCTTGATTGAGGAATTATTTCATTTAAACATTTTATAACCTTATTTTCATTCATAAATGGAAGGTCAAGTGTATCTAATATAATTATGTCAGGTTTATTCACAAGTGCGAAAGTAAGAAGAGATATCGAATCAATAAAATGGTTAAAATTTTCTATTCTCTTATTCATTTCCTTTATGAAAGATTTGTCAGATGAAAGCACAGATATTTTTTTCATACAATTCTATAATTGCAATAATTATGCCAAAAATTAAATATTTTAAATTCCCTGTTTAAATTAACTTAAAGATTATATAAAAATAAAAGATACAAAAAGTGTGGCAAAATGGGACAAAATTTTTTAAATTCCCCAATTTTTCAATTTTCTATAGAGTGTTTTTCGATCGATTCCAAGAATTTTGGCTGCTTTTGTTTTGTTTCCACCAACAGAATTTAAGGTTTTTAAAATTTCTTCTTTTTCCAGATCTTTTAAAGATTCTTTTTTTATACTGTTTTTTATCTTTAATATCGAATATGGAAGTGTATCGGTAAAGATCCCTTTACCTTCAGTTAAAATTATCGATCTATCGATAACATTTTCGAGTTCTCTTATGTTCCCGGGCCAGGAGTAATTCTGAAACAGAGTATAGATCTCTTCATCTATTTGAAACTCTTTTGGGTCTATTTTTCTTTTTTTAAGTAACGATTCTATTATCAAAGGAATATCCTCAAGTCGATCTTTAAGATCAGGTAGTTCAATATGTAGAGTTTCCAATCTGAAAAAAAGATCCTCTCTTATTTTACCTGATTTTAAAAGATCCTCGATTTTTTTGTTTGTTGCTGCTATTATTCTTGTATCAACAAAAATATCGTTTACACCTCCAATCCTTCGAAAACTTTTATTTTCTATGATATGCAGTATTTTGGCCTGACTCGACAGAGGAAGTTCTCCTATCTCATTCAAAAAAATCGTTCCTCTGTTTGCGATTTCAAACAAGCCATATTTTCTTGTATATGCTCCTGTGAAAGCACCTTTTTCATATCCGAAGAGTTCGCTTTCAATAAGTGTTTCAGGTAAAGAAGCACAATTCTGCATAATAAAAATTTCATTTTTTCGATCAGATTTCTGATGTATATATTTTGCCATCGTATCTTTACCTGTTCCGGTTGAACCAAGTAAAAGAACCGGTAAATCACTTTTCGCATACTTTTCGGCTTTTCTTAAAATCTCCTTCATTTTCTTACTGTTGGTTTTTATTTCAATTTGTTCCTCTTCCTCTTTGATCTTTTCGTAATCTGATTGTTCAATATTTTTATTGATTTTCGACAGAATTGTTTTGATATCTTCAATTTTAAAGGGTTTTGGTAGAAAATAAGCCCCCTCCTTTAATGCAAGTTTCGTTTGTTCAAGTTCCCCATATGCTGTCATGATTATAATTTCACAATCTGGTGAAAAACTTTTGATCTTTTTTATCAAATCGAATCCATTGATATCAGGCAAATGTACATCGAGAAAACAGATATCTATGTTTGTCTGTTCAAATATCTCAATCGCTTTAAATCCTGAGAATGCCTGAATGATGTTGAAATTATAGTTTGCTGAAATTGCATCCTTTAATGTTGCTGAAAAAAGTGGTTCATCATCGATTATTAAAAGATTAATTCTCCTTCCCATAATGAGAATAATATAGTAAAAATTAAAATTTTCAATACCTACCTACCATCAATCTATTGACAAAAAGGGCTAAAAGTATAATATATCAAAATATTATGGAGGAAAAAATTTTAGGAGAAGTTGTTGATATAAAAGATGGTAAAATTTTCATAAAAATTGATCTCCAATCTTCATGTTCTTCTTGTTCTCACTCAGAAGAATGTTCAATTTTTCATAAAGATCAAAATAAAATCGTTGAATGTGAGAATGTATCCTGTGAAGATGTTCAAAAAGGTGATGTCGTTGAGTTAAAGATTGAACAGAAAAAGATCCTTATTCTTTCAATAGTTTTTTATCTTATTCCAACTCTGTTGATTTCCTTGTTTTCGTTGATAGGTTATTTGATAAACAAAGGAGAAGGTTTTACAGCATTGTCTGGATTTCTGGGTTTTCTCTTTTCTCTGATTTTCATATTTATATTCAGTAAAAGGAAAAAAAATCAATTTAACCATAAAATAGTGAGGGTATTAAAATGATAAAAGAGATTTTGTTTCCAGTGTTAGTTATGGGTGGACTTTCAATACTACTTGGAGTTTTAATTCTCATAACTATGAAAGTTTTTGAAGTCAAAAGGGATCCAGCTGTTGATGAAATTCTATCTGTTCTTCCAGGTGTTAACTGTGGGGCATGTGGTTTCCCGGGTTGTGAAAATTTTGCAGTTGAAATGGCAAAAAAAGGAGAACTTTACAAGATATGCCCTGTTGGCAAAGATGAGGTTGCAAACAAGATCAGGGAGATTTTGAAAAAGAAGAAAGAAGGAGTATCAAATGGCTAAACTTTATACTTTTGGAAAAAGTGGAGTTTTCCCTGAGGAGAGAAAAGAATACACTGAAAATAAAAAGATTGAAAAACTGGATGCTAAAGAGTTTGTCTTTCTTGCGGTTAACCAGCATATTGGTTCTCCAGCAAAAGTTCTGGTGAAAGAAGGTGATAGAGTTTTAAAAAATCAGGTTGTTGCATCAGGAGATGGTGGAGTAACATCTATGGTTCATTCACCAGTGTCCGGAGAGGTGGTTCAAACAAAAAGTATGGTTTTCCCTGGTGAAATAAAAAATGATGTTCTGGTAATAAAAAACGACTTTAAATATGAAAAAGTCGCGGGAACAGAGGAGAAAAGAGAGTTTAAAACTGATAGAGAGAATTTTATAAGTGAAATAAAAAATGGAGGAATAATAGGAATGGGAGGTGCTGGTTTCCCAACTTATGTGAAAATGAATCCTCCAAAGGACAAAAAAATAGATATTTTCATAGTTAACGCTGCTGAGTGTGAGCCATACCTTACAAACGATTACAGAGTGATGCTTGAATATAAAAATGAATTTTTAAATGGTATAAGTTTGATTCTTGATAATCTTGGTATCCCCAAATCGATTGTTGGTATAGAGGAAAACAAAGAGGAAGCTTTTGAAGAGTTAAAGAAGGTTAATACAGATAAAAGGATTGAGTTTAAACTTTTGAAAACGAAATATCCTCAGGGTGCTGAAAAACAGTTGATATTCGCTTTGACCAGAAGGGTTGTACCTATAAGGAAGTTACCTTTTGAGGTAGGTGTAATAGTTCAAAATGTTTCAACAGTTAAAGCGATATACGATCTTATAGTATATAACAGGCCTTTAACAGAAAGGGTTTTAACATGTTCTGGTAAAGGTATTTCTGAACCCAAAAATATCCTTGCTCCAATTGGAGTTACAGTTTCTGAGGTTGCAGATTTTTGTGGTGGAATAAAGGATGATTGTAAATACCTTGTAAACGGTGGTCCTATGATGGGAAAACCTTTTACAGATATTCAATTACCAATAACAAAAACAACATCAGGGCTTTTATTTTTAACTGAAGAAGAGGTAAGCATCGAAGAGGAAAGTGCGTGTATCAGATGTTCAAAATGTCTATCTGTTTGTCCGATGGGACTTAACCCAACATACTTGAAGGAGGCATCTGACAGAAGAGAATATGAGAAGATGGATGATGTTCTTGACTGTATCGAATGTGGTTCATGTTCATTTATATGTCCTGCTTCAAGAGATCTTGCAGCAAGTATAGTTAAAGGTAAACAGAAATACACAAAATATTTGAAGAGAGGTAAATGATGCAAGAAAACAGATTTGTCTTGAAAAGTGCTCCATTTCTCAGGGGGAAAGAGGATATTAAAAGCATCATGTGGACAGTGGTTGTTGCTCTTTTGCCAACCACTCTATGGGCGATCTATCTTTATAGATACAGAGCGTTAACAGTTATTTTGTCATGTATAATTTTCACTCAGATTTTTGAGATAATCTTTTTGAAGATAAGAGGAGTAAAAAATCTTTTTGAAAGGGCTTTTGATGGAAGTGCTTTTATTACAGGACTACTTCTTGCTTTAAATCTTCCGTCAACCTCACCATGGTGGATGTGTGCAGTTGGTTCTTTTGTTGCGATGCTTTTTGGAAAACATGTTTTTGGTGGACTTGGAAACAATCCTTTCAATCCTGCTCTTGTGGCAAGAGTTTTCCTTCTTTTATCGTTTCCATCAATAATGACTCGGTGGACTGTTGGTGTCAACCTGACGACTCAAACTTTTGCAACACCACTTGGAATGCTAAAAACTCAAGGGCTATCATCCGTTTCAAATCTTGATTACTGGAAACTATTTTTTGGATTTCCAATCGATGGTGTTGGTGGTGGTTCGATTGGAGAGATCTCTGAATTCGCTATTCTTATAGGTGGCTTGTTGTTGATATTCAGGAAAATCATTCCATTTTTTATCCCTTTGATTTACATTTCAACAGTTTTTGTTTTTACTGCGATATTCAACATGATAGATCCAGCAAAATATGCTTCTCCATTTTTCCATATGGTTACAGGTGGACTTTTCCTTGGAGCTTTCTTTATGGCTACAGATATGGTAACCACACCGATAACCAAAAAGGGGAAAATGGTATTTGCTTTTGGATGTGGTTTGATAACTTCTCTTATAAGGCTTTTTGGTGCTTATCCTGAAGGTGTGTCTTTTGCAATACTGATCATGGAAGCTTTGTCCCCAACGATAGAGAAGTTCACAAAAAATAAAAAATTTGGAGAGTGATATGAAAGATAACATAGTTCAAATCATCAAACTTTTTGTTGTTGCGGTTGTTTCAGCATTTTTACTCTCTTATGTATACTCTGTAACTAAAGAACCGATCGAAAAAGCAAAGAATGCTGAGATAATGGAAGCTATCAAAAGTATAGTTCCCGGTATATCTGATCAGATGATAATAAGGGATACTTTTCTTATATCAGATGTTGAATCTATTCCGTTAAGGGCTTATCTTATACTCAATCCAGATTCTTCTATCCATGCTTATTCAATTCTTTCCTATACAAAAAAAGGTTATGGTGGAACTATAACTATAATGGTTGGTGTTGATAAGGACTTTAAAATTACCGGTGTATATCCACTCGAATTTTCTGAAACACCTGGACTTGGAACAAAAATGACTGAAAAGAGTTTTAAAGATCAGTTCCTTTCAAAATCTTTGTCAAACTTCAATTTCAAAGTAAAGAATGATGGTGGTGATATTCAGGCGATAACTTCTGCAACGATAACCTCAAGAGCAGTGGGTGATTGTCTGGAAAGAGGATTAAAAGTAATCGAATACAATTTCAAAAAAGAAGTTTCAGATTCCTCTAAAACAGGGGAGGTTATAAATGAATAGTTTGAAAAAAATATTCAATGGAATATGGACAAACAATCCTGTTCTGGTAGTTTTACTTGGTTTCTGTCCAACACTTGCTGTTTCTACAACAGTGAATAACGCAGTTGGAATGGCATTCGCTGCAACCTTTGTTTTGATATCCTCCAACATAGTGATCTCATCGATAAGAAAATTTGTTCCGAACAAAATGAGGATACCAGTTTTTATAATAGTTATTGCAACTTTTGTTACAATAGTTGATCTTGTTGTTTATGGATATTTTCCAAAACTCCATAAGTCACTTGGAGTTTTTATACCTCTCATAGTTGTAAACTGCATTGTTTTTGGTAGAGCTGAAGCGTTTGCATCGAAAAACAATGTTTTTGATTCTTTTCTTGATGGACTTGGTATGGGGATAGGATTTTTGTTGACGATTTCAGTTCTCGCTGCGATAAGAGAAGTTATTGGTAATGGGACATTTTGGGGAGTAAAACTTTTTGGAGAGTCATATTCTCCAGCGATCGTTGCGATTCTTCCTCCTGGAGCTTTTTTGACCATAGGTTTGATGCTTGGAGGTATGAACTTTGTAAATATCAAAAATAAAGAGAGAGAAAAGATGAAACAGAAACTTGAAAAAGAAAAGTTAAAAATTCAAAAAGAGGTAAAGTAATATGTTAAAATTATTGATTATCGCAATCGATTCGATGTTGATTTCAAATATAGTTTTGATGAGATTTTTAGGTATTTGTCCTTACATCGGTGTTTCGAAAAAACAGGAAACAGCCGCAGGAATGGGCTTTGCGGTTATCTTTGTTATGGTGATGGCAACACTCATATCATACCTGTTACAGATCTATGTCCTGAACCCTTTAAAATTAGAGTATCTTCAAACGATAGTTTTTATTTTTGTTATCGCGGCTCTTGTTCAGATAGTGGAGATTACAATGAAAAAGATAGCACCTGCCTTGTTTGAAGCATTAGGGATTTATCTTCCACTCATAACTACAAACTGTACGATTTTAGGTGTTGCAATATTGAACATCCAGAAAAATTATAATCTCATCGAAACGATAGTTTTTTCACTTTCAACGGGAATAGGATATTTTATCGCAATATACCTTTTTGCTGGTATAAGGGAAAAACTTGAATGGGCTGATATACCTGAACCTTTTAAAGGTCCTGCGATAGGTATCATCACAGCAGGATTGATGTCACTTGCCTTTTTTGGATTTACAGGTCTTGTGAAAATGTGATGAAAAGTATAAAAATATTAAAAATATACTTAATAATTTTTTTTATTCTTTTTGTCAACTGTTCAACTGTGGTTGAAAAGAGAAAAAATTTTCTTTTTTTTGGGAATGTCAATGTTGAAATAGTTCTTTTTGGTGAAAAAGATTTTGATTTTGAAAAAATTTTTAAAAGTGTTGAAGATACTTTAAAAAAACTTGATAATTTCTTTTCGAAATACAATAAAGAATCTTATGTTTACCGGTTCAACAGTTGTGAAAACTTTATTGAGAAAAATGATGAGTTTTTAAAGTTACTGACCATCAGTGACTCTTTGAAAAGGTTAACCGATGGTTATTTTAATGTTTTTATAGAACCTCTGCTTTCATACTATAAAAGATGTGAGCAACAGAGTAGAGAACCTGTAAGTGATTCGATCAGATTTTTTGTTGAGTTGATAAACCAGAACAATCAGGTGATCTTAAAAAAAGATAAGATATATAAAAAGAACAAATATGTATCTGTTGATTTTGGTGGAATAGCAAAAGGATACTTCGGAGATCTGGTAAAAGAGATGCTACTAAAAAATGGAATAAAAAAAGCACTTATCAACCTTGGAGGAGATATAGTTTGCTTTAACTATCTTGACAATAAACCTTTTAAGATAGGAGTGAGAAGTTTTAAAGATGATAGTATCGTAAAGGTTGAAGAATTATCGAACGGTTCAATCGTAACAAGCGGTGACTACTTTAGATTTTATACTATTAAAGGGAAAAAGTATTGCCATATCGTTGATCCAAAAACTGGTAATCCAGCATCAAAAATACATTCTGTAACTGTTATCGCTGATAACGGTAGTTTGGCTGATTGTCTGGCAACAGTTTTAATGATAGTTTCAGAGAATAAAAGGAAAGAGATTTTAAAAACATTCTCGAATGTTAAAACTTACTTTCAAAATTAATAAAAGGAGTAATGATGGATAAAATAATAATAATCGGTGGTGGAATAATCGGTGGTTCAATCCTTTACCACCTCTATAGAGAAGGTTATCAGGGAAAAGTTGTTGTTCTTGAAAGAAGGAGTCAACTCTCTCAAGAATCAACATCACTTTCTGCAGGTGCTTTTAGAAATATATGGTCAACAAAAGTTAACTTAAAGTTGACAAACTATTCGATAAACGCTTACAAAAATTTTCACGAAGAGTTGGGAACAAATATTGGTTTTGAGCAGATAGGATATCTGTTTACCTATTATGAAAAGGAATTTCAAGCGATAAAGGATTTCAAACATGTCTGGGATGAAAATGGAGTAAGAACTGAACTTTTGAAACCAGAGGAAATAAAAAATTATGTGCCAGGTTTTGTTCCAACGATCGATCATATCGACCCAGAGGTGAACGAAGTTTTAAATATGAAGCCAATAGCAGGTGGACTTTTGGGCCCTGACTGTGGTATTTTCAACCCAACAACTGCATCCAACAGATATTTTGAATACACAAAAGAAAAGTATCCTCAAAAAGTTGAAATAAAATTGAACAGTGAAGTGAAAAAGATAATTTTCAGTGGAGAAAAAACTGTAGGTGTTGAACTTATTGATGGAACGATCATTGAAGGTGATATTGTTATTCTTGCAGCTGGAGCATTTTCTGGAGATATTTTGAAAAGATCTGTTGATGATGAAAATTATCATATTCCTGTTGTTCCATGGAAAAGGATGCTTTTTACAGTTAAGATGCCAAACATTGATGGCTTTGAAAAGATACCCATGACGATAATCGATAACGGTGTATATTTCCATCCAGAAAAGGGGAATTTGATAGTTGGAAGGGCTGATCCAGATCAACCTTTTGGTTATGATTATACTCCAGATCCAAAATATTACGAAGAGCAGATGAACTATTATATGGCAGCAAGGATTCCAGGAATGGAGTATTGCAGGATAATCTCTCCCCAATCTATGTGGGGTGGATTGTATGAACATAACACGAAGGATAAAAATGGTATAATAGGTTTTCATTCAAAACTCAAAAACCTTTTCATCTCTACTGGATTTTCAGGACACGGTGTTATGGAAGCCCCTGGAGTCGGTTTATCTGTTGCTGAAAAGATTTTGACTGGCGAATTTAAAACAATAAAAGAAGTTGAAGATTTAAAATTTGAAAGGTTTGAAAATAACCAGTTGATTAAAGAAACAATTGTGATATAATTTCTTTAAGGAAAATATGAGTAAAGCGGTTTCAAATTTTAATTATGACATAGATGCGATTACAAGGTATTATATACCTTTGCTTGAACTTGAAGATAGAAAAAATCTTTTTAAAAGAAATTATGAGGATTGGTTCAACCTGATCACTTTACTTGTTGAAGCGTTAAAAATTTATTCTGAGGATCCTAAAATCGATTTCAATAAAATATTCTCTGAGTTGACAGGTAAAATCCCTTATACAAACTCAAGAAGAAAAAAGTTGGAAAAAGAGGGGGGTGATTTGATCTTCACCCTCTTTTCAGATTCGATCGTTGATTATCTCTTTAATTTGAAAATAGATGTGGGGAGAAGGAATCTGATCAAACAGACAGTTATCAAATTTAAAGAAGATGCGAAAAAGAATCTCTCAAAATTGAATTGATAATGTATACTTTGAATATATTTTCGCTTTTTTCTTTTCTTTTATCTGTATTTTTTTCTTTTGTGGTTTTTTTCAGAAAAGATCTCAAATCTGAAAAAAATAATTTTTTATTCTTTTTAGCAACATTCTCTTTTATTTCACTGACAACATTCATGCTCAATCTGACTTTTTTTGGGCAAGGATTTAAAGTAACATATTCTTTACTTTTTCTATTTTTCCTCTTCTACAACTATTTCCTTTTTTTCTTTTATTTTGAAAAGAATATAAAAAATGTTGGTGTTAAGATTTTTTATCCTATTTTTGCTTTTATTGTTTCTGCTTTTTTATACATACTTTCACCGGTCTTTCTTGATATAACCTGTCCTGAAAAAATCTTTTTTATCGATAAATTTTTAAATGAACTTGAATATTTTTCTTTTTTCATTTTTCCTTTTTATACAATAATTCTAATTTTTGCGATTTTTCAGAAAAGAATATTTTTTATCTTTATCGCTTTGTTCCATTTAGTTTTCTATATTTTTATTGGTTTTGGAATTTTAAATTTTTTAATTTTGATTCTTTTATATTTAATTCTGTTCTTAACTCCCGTTTTTGTTTTTTTTGATTTTTTTCAGTCAAAACGATTGAATATAGTAAAAACCTTTGATACAGATGTAATAATTAACAATTTTGATTTTGGAATAGTGACACTCGATCCAAAAGGGAGATTGGATTGTAATAATTTTTTCAGACAACTTTTGTCGAATGAAGAAACAACTCTTGAAAAGTGGTTTGAACAGAACAAAGGTCTTCTTGAAGAACTTGAATATGACAGTTTTTTTAACAGAGAGTTTTTGATTGGGAAAAGGGAATACAATCTGATAATAGAAAAAAGAAAGGTCAGAAGTGGTTTTACAAATTTTGAGATGTTTATACTTTTCAACTATACAAATGTCAAAATACTTGAAAAGATGTCAAAAGAGTATACGAATTTTGTGTTCAACTCACTCCTTGATAGGATATACCAGTTCAATATTCAAAACCAGTATAAGAAGATGTACGATTTTTTAAAGGGTTTTGCCCACAACTCTTTTTCAATGATTTCAGTCATAAGAGCTGGCTTTGATTATATCCTTGACAATATTGATGAACTAGACAAACACATCCATACAAAGAAACAGGTTCAATTGAAAAGTATTTTTGAAGAAAAGATTAACCTTTTACAGAAAACTTTGAATCTGACAGATGTTGGTGTTGCTAAACTGATGGAATCTTTTAAAATTTTGAACAATAAGATTAAGTATGAATATGAAGAGGGGAAGACAAACTTTTCTTTGAACGATTTTGTAAAACAGGAACTTTTTTTCTATATAACAAACACCGAATACAAATATACGATAAACATAGAGTCAAAACTTAATGAAAATTTAAGAGATGTTGTTTTCGAATACAGGGTTTTATCAACAATATTTCACAATATTCTAAATTTTGTTATTTTAGAAATGAGCACTACCCATATAAAAAGGATTTTAGTTGAAACTTATGAGAATGACGGGAGAATGGTACTTCGTATCGAATCAACTGCAAAAAACTTTGATAAAGACAAGATTGATGATATCCTGAAAAAGTCCATATATATATCCGATGAAAGATATGCCTCATTTATAAATGCCTACCTTATGGTTAGATCAACAGGATCAATTTTGAAAAGAGTTGATTCTGAATATCTTATATTTGAAATAATACTCAATGAGTAAAATTTCTTTTATAGTTTCAGGAGGCGTTTCACTCTGTACATATGAGGTTGGAGTTTTAACTTCTTTTTATCAGTTGTTTCTCGAAAATGATGATGTAAAATTTGAAGTAATTGGTGGTTCTTCAGCAGGAGCAATTTCAACATTTCTGTTTGTTGTTTCAGTTTTTTATGGAAAAAATCCATATTTTATGGCTGATTCTATAATAAAAAATGCTGATATCAAAAATCTTGTGTCAAAAGATGACAGATATGTTCTTGATTTTGACAATCTGGTTCATATTTTTGAAGAATCAATAGGTGAAAAAAATAGATGTGAATTTAATTATGGTTGTGAAGAGTGCAAAAAATATAGATCTTTAAAATTCTGTAAAGATAAAGTATGTGCAACAAAAACCGATTCCGATATCAAAATGGTTTTCAATGTTACAACTCTACAACCAATTTTGAAAGATATTAAAGATACAGTGTTTTCAAAAGTTTTCACTTTGAGGACACACAACTGTTCTTTCGTATTTGATATGAAAAATGTTTCTGAAAAAAAACTCTTTAAAATTTTAAAATCCTCTGCTTCGTTTCCACTATTCTTCCCTTCTGTGAAATATGTGTTCAAAGATGAAGATCTTATTGAGTTTTCTGATTTTTATAAGGATAAAAAAATTGAAATAGAGTTAACTGATGGTGGAGTTACACAGAATTTACCGTTGAAAATCATTTTTGATAACATCAAAGATAGTGAAAAAATAATTTTAATAGTTCCTCATCCCGATGATTTGAAGTCAATAATTGAAAATTTACAATCAACGGATAAGGGAGATTTTTTTGATTCAATTTTGAAACTTTTTGACGCAACTTTTTACCAGTCATATTATTCTGATCTAAAGTTATCTTTTGAATTTAACAGAATCGAGAAAAAACTTTCAGATTTAAGAAAAAAAATAAAAGAATCTTTTGAAAATTTGAATGAAGATGAAAAAAAGGTTGTTGAAAAATTTTTGAGAGGTTCCTGTCTTGATGTAAAGGATCTTGGTAAAGATTTATCAACAGGTAAAAAGATCATTGAAATTGATATTATATCACCAGAGAAACCTTCTGAAGAACTCGGTGGAGAGATTTTAAAACATTTCGGAGGTTTTTTTGATAGAAGGATAAGGTATAATGACTTTCTTGTGGGTTATTTTGATGGAATGGAATATTGTAAAGGTTTAGGTTATAGAATTGAACCTCTTTTTGATCGAAATAATATTGACAAAACGATTGGGAAGATCGAATTTAATAAGATCAAAAATAAAAAAATTCTGGTTATACTTTTTCTTAAATTTTTACTATCTTTTTGTTATCCATATAGAAAAAATTTTTTTATAATTTTAATTATGATTGTTTTAAAATCAACCATAAAGATTCTTGAAAATTTTCATTGACTGAATCCATAAGAACAGGCGTTTCCATTTTCATCTGAGATCACAACAAACATCGTTTTACCTTCAAGACCATAAAAAATCTCATTTTTGAGTTTTATAGAATAAGTTTTCTGTTCGCCAAGTATTATATCGTATTGTTTGGTAATATTATTGCCCTGTTTTCTGTTAACTATGTTAACTGAAACTTTTATTCTATTTTTAGAATCAATTTTATTCTTTATTTTCAAGTTTAAACCTTTTTCTACTTTAATATCAACCACCTCAAAATTTTGGGGGATATTTACGGGAGGGGTATATGGGATGGAGGAGAGATGAAGGTTTGAGGTGGTTGATTGATTTTTATCCTGTTTAGGTAGTTTCAAAATTATTTGGATCGATGCTGATGAGGTGTTCTTTTCTTTTGAAAATACGATAGATGAAATTAACAAAAGAAGACAGAAAATTATAATTTTTATTTTTTTCATATACACCTCACTTCTTTGGTAAAGTAAGGTGCATCTATTGTGCCAAAATAAATTATTATTTTTAGGACATTTATACTATGGAAAGTGTATTGGAAAAGTTACAGATGTCTTATTTTTTTTCGATTCTTTCTAAAACCTCATTTAAATTATCTTCAATGTTTTTATAATCCTTGTCCTTCAACCAATCTTTGACTTTTTCTAAAAGTTTTTTCCCTTCCTCAATTTTCCCTGTTAAAATGAGTGCCCCAGCATAATAGGGGAGTGATTCATAATGGATTTCAAGGAGGTTTTTCTTTAAAGATTCTTCAATAACCGGTTTTAAAACCTCTAAACATTTTTCATATTCACCCTGTAAAAAATAACAGTTTCCTTCTATCTGAAAAACATCGATCCATCTTTCTTCAAGTTTATTCTTTTTGATCTCTTCTTTTGCCATATCTATATAAATTTTTGCTGTTTCAAAATCTCTATTTTCAGTTGAAAGGAGGGCAAGGTTGAGTATCCAGATAAAACTTGTGTTTGAATATGGAACTTTTATTGATAGATCGAGTGCTTTTTCATAGAAATCGTAAGCGTTCTTGTAATCTTTAAGTACATGGTAACATACTCCAAGGTTTCCGGTTATGGTTTCAAGAAGTAAATTGGACTTACTCATCTGTGCGATTTCAATTCCTTTGTGGTAATAATCGATACTTTTTTTTATATCGCCTTTGTTGAAAAATATTCTCCCAAGTATGATATAAATGGTTGCCCTTTCTGATGAGAGGTTTAAAAGTTCTGCAAGTTTTAATGCTTCAAGTTCAAATGAAAGAGAATCATCTATCTGTCCAAACTCTCTCAGGTTTGTTGCTATCGAATGCAAAACTCTGAATTTTTCAAGAGGTAGATTCAAATTCTCTATCTCTTTGAGATATTTTTTCCCAACATCGATTGCATCTAATATATTGTATTTACCCAAAGGGAAAAGGAAAAACATTTTAACAAGTGTTGAATATCCGTTTAATTTATCATCTTTTTTAAAATATTCACCGGCTATATCTTTGAATATTTTTTCAGAGTTTTCATAATCTCCAATTTGAATCAAAGTTGATGGTAGGCGTAAAGAAACTTTTGTTTCAAGATCGATATGCTGGTATTCTTTTAAAGTTTTTTCTATATATTCTTTTGCTTTTTCATCATTAGTTAAAACCATCACATATGTGATAATATCAAGGGTTTTTATCCTTAGTTTTGGATCTATGATTTTTTCAACAGAAAAAGAAGAAATTTCTTCTTTTATTTTTTCTAGTTTCCCCTCTTTGAAAAAAATTTCAAGCATAAAGTATCTGTAAGTGTCTTCGTCCAGAAGTTCTTTGTTTTCTTTTAAAATCTCCTTCATCTCATCGATTCTTCCTTCTTTAAGGAGAATGTAAAAAATGGTTTTAACGATTTCAGGGTCCTTTTTTAAACTGTTGAGTATTTTAAAATAAACGATGTGTGAATAGTTCAATTTGAAAGGTTGTATTTCTTTTAGTGAATTTAAAAGTTGCAGAGTTTTTTGATAATCGCTTGATTTATAAAAATGTAAACCTGCTTCAAAATTTTCTCCTATTTTTAAATAGAATTCTCCTATCGTGTTATGTGTATTTTTTCTTTCTTTTAAAGGTATTGAATGGTACAGATGGCTTTTTAATATTTTGTTTTTGAAAGTTATAATATCACCATTTTTTTCTATAAAGTTTCTTTCAATTAGATCGTTGATACTATTTTCTTCCAGTTTTTTGAAAATTTCAAGAAAATCTTTGATTTTTATAGGTTTTTCAAAAAAAGATAGATACTTCAAAAAAGTGAACTGATTTTGTTTAAGATCGGAAAATATTATCTGAGAAATTGAACTTATATCTTTCGATACAAGATCGGTATCTGAAGAAAAGTCCCACTCACCAAAAAAATTTATAGTTATTTTACCTTTTTCAACAAGTTCTTTGAATATTGTTGTGATTAAAAAGATGTTTCCTTTGGTAAGATCGTACAGATGTTCTACAACCTTTCTTGATGGTTTTATTCCGGTTCTTATAAACAAAAGTTCAAACAGTTCCTCTTTTTCAGGAAAATCAAGAATGATATCTCCAAATTTTTTGTTAAAAAGAAAAATAACTTTTTTTGAAAAACTTGTTGTTTTTAGATTTTTGATCAGTTCAAGAGAATTAGAGTCAAGGTATTCACAATTGTCAAATATGAAAATATCGTAATCAGAATTTTTCAAACTCTCTTTAAAAATCTGAATTCCAAGATCTTTTTGTATATCCTCATCTATTTTTATTTGAGAGAAATTTTTTAAAAGTATATTTTTTTCTCCTTCAAGATAATTGAATTGAAAATATTCAGCACTCAGGTTATTTTTAAAAATATAGGATGAAACCAGATGTGTTTTTCCTGTTCCTTCATCTCCTCCAATTATCAAGAGATCTTTTTCTTTTAAAATATTTTCAACCTTTTCAAGATAGGAGTTCCTATCATAATATGGATTATAAAGAGGAACCCTGTTTTTGTTATAACTTTTAGGAATATATAAGTTTATTTTCCCTATACCTTTAAGATTCGAATTTTTTTTGAATTCAACATCTAAAAATCTGTTATCCTCCATGATATCCTTATCTATCAAAATTTCCCCGAAATCTGCTTCGGTTGATATCCGTGCTGCTCTGTTGATAGTTTTTCCAATAAGGTTGTACTCCAATCTTTTTGTTCCATCTGAAAACCCGTTGAAGATATAACCTGAAGTTGCCCCACCTTTTATATTCTCTATATGTTTACTTTTTAAAATATCAAATATGAAGTCACCCATGATCAAAGATGGAGAACTTTTAGCAAATGGGATACCTGAAACACACATCAATCTTATTCCATCTTCATAATGTTCGATTTTATTTATGTGAATCCTACCATAGTTCAATTTTAAAATTTCTTCTGTAGTTTTTATATCCTGTGTGTAGATAAAGAGAACTGAAACATACGAGAAGGATCCAAAATCTTTTCCCTTTTCCATAAATAATTTTTTTACATCGGGATCAAGTTTTAAACTTTTTTCAAAATCATTCCTTATTTTTTCATCTGTATTCCTTGTTTGTTTTAAACTGTACTCAAAAATTTTTGCTTTTTTTTCCTCTTCGAGTGCTGATCTTACAGTTTCACCGTAAAATAGTGGGATAATACCTCCATTGTTTTCAAAAAGGTGAATCTTTATTTCTCCATCTGCAATCCCTGCTCTGATACTCAAAACATTTCCCTCTCTTTTTGTAAATTCAACCATCTTTTCAAAACTTCTCATACCATCATTTAAATTCGAAAAATATGCGAGTATCGCATCACCACTGTAGTTTAATATATCACCGTTAAAATTATCTATTATATCCGTAAAATTTTTGAAATAAAATTGTATTATATCCCTGATCTTTTCCGCACCTTCATAGCCCTCGGACATAAGATTTTCAGAAAGTTGAGTGAAACCTGAAATATCAGTAAATGTAACCGTCCCTTCAATAGTATAATCTTTTAAATCGGGAGAATAGATTTTCCTTAATGTTTTTGGAAAAAATAGATTTTCAAAATTTTCCATAATTCATTTCAATTTTATTCCCAAAGTCACAGAAAATGTATGTAACCAATTTTTTACATACCCATCATATCTTGAATTTTCATCTTTGTTTGTTCCTTCAGCGCCTCCGCCAAGGTATCTGAAATTTAAAAATATTTTTGAAAAAGAGTTGACATTGTATACAACTCTTGATGACATATCAAAAATTGCTCCAACAAAATCATATTTTGACCCTGTGATATATTTCCCTGATGCATAAAATCCGTCTAATTCATTTTCAACAAAAAATTTTGTGCCAAGTTCAGATTCGGTTTTTAGTTTAAAAATTGGAACCGGACCGATATTAGAATTTGTAATAAGATTTTTACCATCAGAAAATGATATGAAAGCATTTCTTAATTGGAATGATAAACCAGCATATATTTTATTTGTTTTGAAAGTTAAAACATTATACATATATGAAACTCTGTAAAAATCGAAACTGTAAACAAATTCCATATTTGAATTTTTCGGGAAGATAACAGAATCAACCAATATTGTATCGAATAGAAATGCTTCTGTTTTTAATGTCAATGGTTGATATAGAAATGTTAGGATATGTTTTTCGTTTATTGCGATTTCAACTGAATACCTTTCAAATGGGTAGAGATTACTTTGATTTCCATCTTTCACATAGTTGAAATATGTACAATCTTTTCCGAATTGGATTTTATGG
The DNA here is from genome assembly GCA_037481815.1 of Caldifarciminota bacterium. Lineage (GTDB taxonomy): Bacteria > Hydrothermota > 32-111 > 32-111 > 32-111 > 32-111. The sequence goes on along the minus strand of JBBFKX010000001.1, from coordinate 480,865 downwards.
AAGAAAACATTCAGAAAACCTTTTTCGTAAAGAGGATAAATTTTTACAACATTTTGTTCATTGTTGAAAGTGAAATAATTTTCGTTTGCTAACAAGAAAATGAAAGAGAATACAAAAATCATAAATGGAAAAAATTTTTTCATATAACCTCCAATTTAATAAATTATAATCCTAAAAGATACAAATTCAATGGATATGAATGTTGTTTTAAAAATTAAATAATAAAAGAATATGTGTTTTTTAGTTATTTTTCCTAAAAAGCTATTTTATAAATTAAAATCTATCCAAATTAAATGTTTCATCAAACTGGTTTTTCAAACATCAATGGCTACTATTCCCTTACCTAAAAAGGATTATTGACTTTTTTAAAAGTGTTATTTAAAATTTGTATTAGTCAACAAGGAGGTATTTTGAAAAAAAATTTTAAAAGTATAACTATCGCCCCCCCCGATACTTACATTTACTGCTGTTAGTTTTATTTATGTTTGTATTTCCATTAAAAACATTCTCTGACTTATTTGTCAGCGATTATTTCGAAGATGGAATAATTGATCCTAAATGGAATGTTCAAATTTTAGATGGACCTGGAACGGTTACCGAAAAGAGTGGATTATTAGATTTAAAACTTTATTTTGATTCTATTATTGATACAGGTTATATAAAAGTAACTCAGTTAATGCCCGAAATAATTCAAAATAATTTTCACCAGAATGATAACGATTATTTCGCTTTGAATTTAAAGGGTATTCCTTATTGGGACTCATTAGTAAATGGAACGACAAGAGCCAAAGGTAATTTTAAAATAGATTTTACAACAGGTGATATACAAATTGTATTCTTTTTTGAAAATAAAGGTATTTATACTCCCAAGTTAAATTTCATAGCGCTTTTCAATGATAGTATTATAGGAAGGAGTAGTTGTACTAGTGAAAATTTTTCAGGACGAGAAATAAGAATAATACATTTAAAAGATTCAACCTATATATTACATGATGGACAATCTATTTTAGGCACTGTTTACATTTCTGGCAAAGTGATGAATTGCAGTTTTTCTATTTATGGTGAAAATTATAATGATAATGCACAAAATGTTTCTCTTTCCCTCGAGAATTTTGCTATAAATTACGATCTTAATGATTATTTTTACAATAAACTTACATTTAGTAAGTTGAAATATGAGGAGCCCAATACTATAACATTGAACTTGAAAAAATATAGTGATACACTGGAGCCATTTATTAACAATGCTATTGTAAAACTGTTTGATCATAATTACAAACTTATAGATTCTGCTAAAATTAACGCTTCAGGATCAGCGATTTTATCAGTTATTCCTTCAGATACTTTCCCACACAAACTGATAATAAGCAATTTGATTGCAAAAGGGCAAGTAGACACTTTTGAAATAAAAGTTGACTACAAAATGATTAAAAATGTTGTAAAACCTAAAGATCTACCGGTGTTAAAAGATACAGAAATTTACATAAGAGTTTTCGATAATGTTGATACAATAAAAGCAATTTCTGGACTTGAAGTTCTATTAACGGATAGCCAACCTGGTGGTTTTTATTTTAAAGGACTTACAGATAATTGGGGACAGGTTATTATACCTGCATATTTAAAGAGTAACAGGAGTTTATATTTAACAATAGATGGAATCGGATATGTTCCATACACCTCAACAATAGATGTATACTTATGGAGCAATACACAAGATGCATTTGGTAAGAACAATCAGGAGCATATAGTGAGGAAGCCGAACACTGATGAGATGGAGATGGTGTATACAACGGGCGAAGATGTGGTGTATGGGAGGAGTGAAGATTTTGGGAAGATATGGGAATTAGAGGTATTGGGATCGGGAGTGGATCCTGTGTTAGTGAGGACTGGTAGTGGATTGATAGCGATCTGGCGGAATGGTATAAGTTCATACAGTTATGCGATAAAATCGAGCCCATGGACACCATCGGATACCTTGGTGAATCCGGTGATATGGTTGAGTGAACCGGTGCTTGGCTACAATTATACGGCAGGGAGGACATATATTGGGTACATTAATAACAGATATCTTCAGATGGAGAGAGGGGACTATATACTTGCGAGTATGGAAGAGTTGAATACAGATGATATATACTATGATACAGTGGTTTCATATCGGGGGGAGTACAATAAAGTTCCCATGAAATCGCCAGTATATTCACTGTATTATAACCAACTTGAACGGAATATATCCCATCTTATAGGATTTATAGATACATCTTTTCAATATGTTGTGAGTCGATATAATATAGAGACTAAAAAGTGGTCTGATTTTGAGATATTAAATAATCTTGGACAGAGATGCAATGCTCCTGTTGCTGATTATTATGGAGAGGTAACGACATTTGGGTATGAGGTTATGAATGTGGACAATACGAGGGATATCTGGGTGGTGAAGATGGTTGATGGAGTGATAGGGACTCCTGAGAGAGTGAACATATATAGTGGTCTAAACAGGAATCCGAAAGTCAGGAACAATTATCTTGTTAGTTATGTTAATAATTACAATAAGATAATATCGCAGCCCGGATATGGATTAACAAGTTTACAGAATGTTGTTGTGTTGAGTGGAGATTCGATATATAGTTATGAAGTGAATATGAAAGAGACACTTTTATCGAAGAAAGCGTTGTTTGCATGGACAGAGGGGAGTAATGGGGAATACAGGATAAAGATGAAAGAGGTGCAATACAAAGGTGAGGTGGTTCCGTATATAGTAAGTGAGCCACAGGATACGATAGAGAGAGTAGTGACAACACCATTGTATGAATACATACCATATAAAGTTCCAGTGGAGAGGCTAAACACAACTATAGATGGTCTAAATCCGGAGATGAGTTATACGATAAAGGTGTTGACATCTGATAATAATCCCGTGATGGCACAGGTGATAGAGATAGATGGAGAGGTATATGGAGTGGTGAGGGGAGGAGCGAATAGAGTAGATACAACGGAGATAATATTACCGAAAGAGGTATATGGTGATAAGAGAGTTGTTGTGAGTATAGACAGGAAGAAGGGGAATCCGAACAGGGTTGCAGAGGTGATAGTATATCAATATGAGAGAGAAGGAGGAGTGATAGCGGCAGGGAATGAGAAGGAGATACTTGCACCTGTAATGAATAACGATGAAACGGAAAAGAAGACGAAGCATGTGTTTACGGGTAAGGATGAAGTGTATATTGATTATCTATCGAGTGGTGTTAAGGATATAGAGATAGAGGTGTATGATGTAAGAGGGGGCATGATAAAGGATTGGAGGAGAGAGGTGAAAGTAGGGTTTAATAGAGTGCTGCTTAATGGAATAGAGAATGCTGGGATTTATTTTGTGGTGATTAAGAGTGGTGGGAGTAAAGAGATAAGGAAAATAAGTATAATAAAGTAAGAGAAGGAGGAGATGGAGCAAAAGTAGATTTTGCTCCATCGAATATGAAAAAAGTTTTTTCTATAGTAATTCTATTGGTGATGGATTTGATGATAGTTGAAGAAGTTAATTCTTTGGTATTTTATCAATATGCGTATTTGGATAAAGGAGATTGTTCATCACTAAATTCATTAAGACAAAAAGATGTTGATTACAATCGAAATGGAAGAAACGAATTAATCCTTAATAATTATGCTATACTATTTTATGAATATAGTGGAAACAATGATTTTAATTTAATAAAAGAAGTGTTCCCAGATCCGAATTATCCTTATATTATGTCATTAGGAATAGGAGATTTTGATGGAGATAGTTTAAAAGATATAATAGTATGGAAAACAGGGAGTTACAGATTATGGATATATGAACAATCAGAACGGACATCATTTTTTGATTCTCTTGTATGGATATCAGATACAATTTACAAATCCTTACATTATTTAGGAATAACCGATAAACTGAAGCATGATGGAGTGGAGAGGATATATGGAGCGGGGATACCATGGTTAACAACTCCATCGAAAGCGTATGGATGGTATTATTATACCTGCACAGGGGATAATCAATATGAGATAAGAGATACATTTATGGAGGAAACACGAGTTGGTGGAGCGATGGACATAGGTGATATAGATAAAGATGGATTAACAGATATAATAATAACATCACCGAACAACTATCTGTATTTTTATGAATCTGCAGATTTAATGGATACTTGTTTTATAAAAAAAGATTCCTTAACAGAGGGAGGATATGCCCCTTTACAATGGTTGATATTACCGGATATAGATGATGACGGAGTTAATGAGATAATAAAATCTCAAATTTATTATTTACAGCCTGTGGTGGGTTTGGCAGGGTGGGTGTCGTATGGATATGCGATAATGGAGGATACAATCGGGACAGGAGTGTATGATACAATCTGGAGTAGGGATTTTCTTGTATGGACGGATTATATATACAGTTGTGGAGGAGGTATGGATTATGGAGATGTAGATGGAGATGGAGGAGAGGAATTGGTGATATGTGGAGGGCGACATATTGAGGTATGGAAAGGTATTGGGGATAATGAGTTAGAGAGGATCTGGGAATGGACGGATCCGACAAATTATACTACGGAGAGTTGTATAAGTTGTTATGATTTTAACAGGAATGGGATAGAGGAGATAATATTTAGTGGATGTGGATTGACTGGTAATATAACGAGGGTAATAGAGGGGGATCCTGAGAGAGATCCAGAGGCACCAGAGATGGTGAAGGCAGATGCGAGTGATGGGATGGTGGTAGGAGAGGGAGTGGATTATGATGATTATATCAGGATAGAGTTCGGTGGTTTGACGAATGAGCCGAAGATAGATAAGAGTAATATAGATAGTATATTGAGATTATCAGGTGGGCACAGTTATTTAGCGAATGGGAGGTATCTGGACACATGCAGATGGGAGATAGAGGGTGGTAAGAGTGTTTTGTATATAGAGTTAACAGAGATAATATCGAAGCCGACAGTGATGGTTGGAGATACGATATATCCAGATGGAGTGACGATAAGGAGTTTTGAGTATCCGACGTATGCGATAAGTGAACCGATAGTGATAAGTGGTAGTTTTGGACCGACGGGGATAGGAGAGGAAGAATTATTGGTAAGGAATGTAGACATAGAGATTGAAATATTGAAGCAAAATGTGATATGGAATACCAAAGGGAGAGGTGTGTTGGTTATATATGATATAAGTGGAAGGGAGATAATAAGGGAGGGGAGGGATATGTTGGGTGAATATAAGACGGATATAAGTGGATTAAAGAATGGGATATATTTTGTGAAGTTGCAAACGGGGAGTAAAACGATAACCAGAAAGATAGTACTGATAAAATAAATAGGAGATTTTTATTGAACAAATTTGTTAAAAAGAGTTTTCGTTTTGCAAAATACAAAAAAATGTTTTGTTTAACTTATGAAATTATTGCTATTTAATTTGGTATGAAATTTGTTAGAAAAATATTGTGGTAAAATCGTACTTCAAAAAAAATATAAAATAAAAAAATAACTCAGGAGAAAATATGAAAAAACTTTTCATAATTTTTTTGATAGGTTTTTTGTATAATTTTGTTTTCTCATTAGAAAATAAAACTTTTTTAACGATACCAGAATTAGAATTTAGAGGAGATAAGGATAATTCTAAATGGGTCAAAGATAGTTTGAATGTCAAAATGGTTTCAAGAGTTCCATATTTTGGTAATTCAGAAGATGTATTTGTAATCGATTCATTAGAGTATACTTGTATTGAAAATAACCTGGTAATTTTTAATGTTAAAAATCCATCAAAACCAGTTTATGTTGGTGATGTTGACTTTTTTTCAAGATATGAATGGATCGCGAATAGACTGGTCGTATCTGGAAAGTATGCTTATGTTATGCTAAAAAGTGAACCCTTTTATACTGATGAAGATACATCAAGTTTAATGATAGTAAATATTTCAGACCCAACTAAACCAATAACTGAAGGATCTTTTGAACAATTCAAATATGGGACTGATCTTTTTGTATTGAACAATTATCTTTATATTACTGATATGGATTCAGGTTTTATAATATTGGATGTAACAAATCCTGCAAGTCCTCAAAGAGTTGGTTGTTATTATACATCAGGTAATCCCAACAGTGTATATGTATCAAACAATATTGCTTATGTAGGAGTTGAAAATTATGGTTTATTGGCAGTTGATGTATCTGATCCAACAAATCCAAAGGAAATCGGATGTTATGTTATAAATAATTTTTCATTCTCAGATATTTTTTTACAAGGTAACTATGCATATATCACTTGTATAAATAAAGGTTTAAAAGTTATTGACATATCGAATCCAGCGAATATGCAAGAAGTTGGATATTTTGATACTCCTGGGAATGCTTATGGCTTATATGTCTTAAATAATTATGTATATATAGCCGATGGAATATCTGGTTTAAGAATAATTGATGTTTCTAATCCAACTGATCCTCAAGAAACTGGATGTTACTCAATTCCTTTTCTCTATGTAAAAAATGTTTACGTTTTAGAGAGTTATGCTTATATAGTTGGTCTTACCGGTGAATTGATAATTCTTGATGTAAAAAATCCTGAAAGCCCAATTGAAATTTATTCTTCAATAGGTTTAAGAGGATTACCGTATGGAATCTGTATTTCAGGAAATTTTGCATATATCGCTGATAAATGTTATAAAATGCGAGTATTGGATGTTTCTATTGCTTCTAATCCTAAAGAAGTAAGTTTCTGTTATGCAGGTTACTGGAACACCCAAATATTATTATCAAGTAATTATGCTTATCTCGCCCATAACCGTGGTTTTGATATAGTTGATATAACAAACCCTTATTTCCCAGTATTAAAAACAGAATATTTATATGATGAATTTTATGGAATAAAAATATCCGGAATTTATGCTTATTTTACATCGTCAGATTTTTTACGAATATTTGATATATCAAATCCATTAGATCCAATGCGTATTACTTCTTTTTATTTAAATACAACAAGTTATAATTTAGATGTTAGAGGAAGTTATCTTTTTCTTGCTTGTGGTGATTCAGGATTACAAATAATTGATGTAAAAGATCCTAAAAATCCAATAAAAATAGTATCTTATGATACACCAGGTGAGGCCTTCGATGTATATCTTTCAGGAAGTTATGCCTATATCGCTGATGGATATGAAGGGATGAGAATAATTGATATTTCAGATTTATCCAATCCTTTTGAAATAGGCTTTTTTGATACACCAGGAGAAGCAATTGATATATATGTTGAAGGAAGTTACGCATATATTGCTGATGGGTATGGAGGTTTGAGAATCTGTAATATAGAAGATCCAGTTAATCCTTATGAAGTTGGTTATTATATTCCGAATGAAAGAGCCCGAAGTTTGTCTGTTTCAAATGGTTATATTTATCTTGTTGATGAAGAAAGTTTTTATATTTTAGATTTTGCTTTAACAGGTGTTGATGATAAAAATCCATTTAATAAAAATGAGAATTATGATCCTAAATTAATGGTAACGCTCAATCAGATCAGTTATTCTATTAAAAGTGAAAATAATGAATTTGTAATTTTTGATATTATGGGAAGAGTTGTTGATAAAGAGGTTAATAAAAAAGTAGGAAATTATGTCTATGATTTAAAAGAATTGAATTCTGGATTTTATATAGTTAAATTAAAAGATAACAATACTGAATTTATTAAAAAAGTTGAGGTTATTAAATAATCATAAATATTAAAATTGAAAATCCATAAAACTTTTTTCATAAAAAATTGATTGGGTTAATTTTTGTTTAAATTAACTGAATATAAAATTTCTAACGAATATATTGACTTTATTAGTTCGTATTTTAACATATAAGTATGAAAATTTCATTTTTTTTATTTATTTTTTTGGTTTTCTTTTCAACAATTTTCTCAGATGATTTTTATGGGTATGTTTTTGAAGAAGAAAAGAATGAACCCTTAATGTTTTGTAATGTGTATATGGTTAACAAAGATAAAGAAATTGTAAAAGGTGATCTAACAGATGAAACAGGTTTTTATATATTAAAAGATATCCCTTCTGGAGAATATTATCTTATTGTTAACCTCATAGGTTTTCATAGTGAAACATTGAAAGTTTATTCAAAAGGTGAGGACATAAAGGTAAAAAACAATTTCAAATTGAAAATAAAAAGTTTGGTTTATAAGGGAAGTGAAATTACAGCGGAAAAAAGTGAATTCAAAAATGAAATCTCCATAAGCAAGAAAATTTATAAAAGGGAAGAGTTAAAAATTTCAGTTCCTCTTGTTGAAAATGACATTATGAGATCCTTTCAGTTACTCCCTTCTGTTACCGCATCATCAGATTTTTCATCAGCACTTTATGTAAGAGGTGGAGCACCTGATCAGAACCTTATCCTTTTTGATAACGCCTTAATATTTAATCCATTTCATCTCGGCGGTCTTTTTTCAACATTTGAAATAAACTCTATAGACAATGTGACCTTTTATGCTGGTGGTTTTCCCTCAAGTTTTGGAAACAGATTATCATCTGTGATAGATATGAAAAGTATCACTCCAAAAGAGGAAAAAAGTCACACTGTTATCGATGTATCGATGTTATCTTCAAAACTACATTTCCAGTCAAAAGTTTATAAAGGTTTTTCTTTTTTTGTTTCATTCAGAAGAACATATTTTGATCAACTTCTAAAACTTATCAGATTCGATTTCCCATACTATTTTTATGATATTACTTCCGCTTTAAATTATAGAATAAACGAAAAAAACAATTTGAAATTATCGTTTTTTCTTGATCAGGATATACTTGATATAAATCTTGATACTGTGTCTGTTGCTGATGTGAGATGGGGTAACAGGATGGTTTCTCTTGAACACTCTTTTCTTTTGAACAACAGTTCAAACATCGTTTCAAACATCTATTATTCAGATTACAAAAACAGGATGGATTTTTTAAATTTGGTCCATATACATTCGTATATCTATCAGTATGGTGGGAAAACAAAATTTGAGAAAAAATTCGGTGAAAACAATTTTTATACAGGTTTTGAATTTTACAGGGATAGTTTCGATTATCTCTTCACGATTTCAGATACAGGTGAACTTTTGAATTTCAAAAACAATCCTTATTATTTTTCAACATTTTTAAATTACTCTTACAAAAGAACTGGTTTTTATATTTTTGGCTTTGGTATAAGGTTAGACAGATACCAGTTCAACAGAAAATTTTTCCCAAACCTAAGGGGCTCTTTCAAATACTTTATTGATCAGAACTCATCGTTTACTTTTAGTGTTGGAGATTATTATCAGTTTATAACCTCAGTAAAACAGGAAACAGGTGATTTCTCTTCGATTTTTGGCGAGACATGGTTGCCTGTACCTGAAAATTTTGAACCTTTAAGATGTTCACATTACATAGCAGGATACGAAAAATGGTTTTCAAACGATTTGTCGTTGAATTTTGAAATCTATTATAAAGATTATAAAAATCTTGTTTACACGACTCTGATGGATATTTTTTATAACCTTGATGATCCTGTTAAAGGTTATAAAACCACAAAAGGTTATAGTGAGGGGCTTGAAATACTTTTGAAAAAAAGTTCTGGTAATCTCACAGGTTGGGTTGGTTATTCGTTTTCAAGGGTAAGAATGCTCAAAGATTCAATCTATTACCCAACCTATTATGATAGAACAAACTCTTTTGTACTGAGCATTTCCTATCTTTTAAAGAATGGAATAAATTTTAATCTTGTTATAAACTATGGAAGTGGTTTACCTTATACTGCTGTAGTCGGGAAATATATGGATTATACCTTTGATCCAATAACTGGTGAATATTATAGAGGATGGTGGAAAGAAATAGAATCAGATTTTAATGGAGCAAGATTTCCACCATACAAAAGGGTTGATGTTGGAGTTTCAAAAAAGTTCAAATTTAACAAATTCAATCTGGGGTTATCTTTGAATATTATAAACCTGTTCAACTTTAAAAATGTATATTTTTACTATTACGATCATTCTGTTTCTCCATCAAGAAGAGAGGATTTCAACATGTTTCCGATAATTCCAACAGTTGGAGTTCAATGTGAGTTTTAAAAAATTTTTATTTTTAATTTTTATAATTCTTCTTGTATCATGTTCGATTATCGAAAAAGGAGAGTATAACACAGGATACTATATTTTTTCAGTTTTGAAAGTAGGGGATGACAGGATAAGAGTTATTGTTGATTCTACACTTTCGATAAAAGATTCGTTGAATACAGAAAATAACTTTGTTATAGATGCAGATGTGAAGATAAATGGAACAGCAGCTTATCTTGAAACTCTTAATTCTGATAGTTTTGGTTACAAATATGTGTATGTGCTCGATGAAAATGTTCTCCCCGAAAACAATTATGAGATAGAGGTAAAAGTTGATGATAAAATTTTCACTGCAAAAACTTCCACTCCCAAAAATTTGAATTTTTTAGTATACTCTGATTCTGCACAAATCAAGATTGATAGTTCTCTTATATTAATCTGGAATAGTTCAGGTATCGGTTTTTATATGGTTCAGATAAACCAGAAAAACGAGTATGGAAGTTTTTTTCTGTTTCAAACAGGCGTTGAGAATGATACATTTCTTCCGATTTTTAACCTTTCGTATCTTTTCCCTGATACTGGAACTTATGATTTTTTTGTGATCTCTTGTGATTCTTCATATTTTAAATATATGACCGATGAAAAGTTCTCATCGTTTGAAAATGGGTATGGTCTGTTTGGGAGCGTTTCTGTTGGCGTTTTGAAAGATGTAAAACTTTTTAAGTGAGAGATTTTTATGAAAAGGTTTATTAAAAATTTTTTCTTTTTTTTCATCATTTTTTTGCTTTTCTGTAACTTTTCAGTTGAAAAAAAGAAGAAGCAACTTTTAAAAGAAAGCGAAAAATATGGCGTTAAAGTTTGGGCAGAATTTATTTTAAAAAACTCGGAAGATGTTGACATTTTGAATTTTAACAGAAATAATTTTATAAACAACCTTCTTTCAATAAGGGAAAATCTAAACAGGGTCAGTTGGAAAGACAAGATCGATGATTCATTACTTTTTCATTATGTTATTCCTTTAAGAGTATCACAGGAACCACTCGAAAATTTTTATGAGATTTACAAGGATACACTCTATGAACTTGTAAAAAACCTTTCGATGAAAGATGCCGTATTTAAAATAAACGAATGGTGTTATACAAAAATCGAGTATAAGCCAACTGAACCTTACGATCAGAACGCTCTCACAACATTAAGAAGAGGTTTTGGAAGATGTGAAGAGATGATGATTTTGTTTATAAAATCTTTAAGAACAGTTGGGATTCCAGCAAGAGAAGTGTATACACCTTACTGGCCATTCACAAACAGTAACCATGCATGGTGTGAGGTTTGGGTTGATGGTAAATGGTATTTTTTGGGTGGTGCTGAACCATCTGATCTTAACAACTCCTGGTTTAAAGATGAAGTTAGAAGAACTGGTGTTGTTCTTTCTCCAGTTTTTGGTAAAGGTCAGAACGGTTTTGATCTTTTGAATGTATCAAGAAATTATTTTTCTCCTCTGAAGTTAAAATTAAAAGGTGAAAAGAATGGTATTGTTTCGGTTTCAGTTTTTAATTTTTCTGGGTTGTTACCAATACTAATTGATACACTTTTTGATAGTTTAGAATTTGAACTCGGAAAAAATTCATATTTTTTGTTTGGTTATAAACAAGGGAAAATTAATTATAAAATAGTCGATCTTTTTTCTGATACAACAATCTATCTTAAATTTGATAAAGATAGCATTGAAGATATGTCATTCGTTTTAAAAGTATCCGATGTTGAAAGAGAGGAAAAAGATTTTTTTTATAAGCCGAATTTTGATTCTTTAAATATCATAAGAAAAGATAATTTTGAAAAACTTGAATATGAGGGTGATACAAAAGATAGTTTGTTAAACAGTATACTTAAAGAATCAAGGGGGAATTTCCAAAAAATTTTGAAATTTTATGAAATCCTTAATGATGATCAAAAAGTTATTTTTAAAATGTTTTTGAAAAACTTTTCATCAAAAGATCTTGTTTCTCTTGATACTGCTGGACTATATAAAGAGATAAAAGCGATAAATTTCCCCGTAAAAGATTTTGAGGATAGTATCGTTGAAAATTATATCTTAACACAAAGGATCAACTATGAACCTATAAGTTTTTACAGGTATGAACTTTCAAAAGGGTTTAAAAAATTTAAAAACTCTGATCCAGAAAAAACATATCAAAAAATTTCAAAATGGATAGAAAAAAATATTAAAGATGATCATTCAAAAAACTTCTATAAAACGATCAAAACACCTCTTGAAACTTACATCTTGAAAAAAGGTAGTGAACTTGAAAAAAATATTTTGAAAGTTGCAATAATGAGAAGTTTGAATATTCCGGCAAAACTTAACTGGGATATGAAAATAGTTTCATTCTATTCTAAAAATGGGTGGATAGACAAAAGTTTAGAAGAAAGAAATAATTATAAAAAATTTGTTTTTCTGAAATTTTATGAAAACGACAAAAATGTATCGAAAGAAAAAAATATTTATGAGGATTATTCGATTGAAAAGTTTGTAAATAATCCTGATATATTTGAGCCAGAGACAGTTGAGAATTCAGATTCTTTGATAAAAATTGAACTCGATGAGAACGATTATTATCTGATATACGGTTTAAGAGATAAAACAGGTTCATCTTTTGGGTATATTAAAAAAATCACTTCAGACACTATGAGTGTTTCACTCGATAGTTTAAAAGATTTTTTTGAGTCAAATAGGGCTTCTTCTAAAAGTTTTAAAAATTTTGAAAAACTTTCAACTTTTAAAACTTTGAGCGATGGGAAAAAAATGCTGGTTTTTCTTGACTTGAACAATGAAGAATCGATTTCTACCTTTCTGAACAATAAGGAGTTTATAAAAAATTTTGATGGTTTTGTTTATATTTTTGTAAACGAAGAGAATAATCTTTTAAAAGGTTTTGGAAACGAAAAGATAAATATTTTCAGATTGTCAAAAGATCTTTTTAAGGATTTTGATGTTTATGTGACTCCGACCATTATAGTTCTTGATGGTGAAAAAACTCTTTTCTGGATAGAGGGGTTAAACCTTAATCTGAAAAATATTATCAAATAAGGAGGGGTTATGGATTGTCCTCATATCAACATTTGTCCTTTTTTCAACGATAGGTTGAAGGATATGCCTTCAATGAGTAACATCTATAAAAGAAACTATTGCAAAAATGAATACGAAAAATGTGCAAGGTTTAAAGTTTCAACTGCTATAGGAAAAGAGAATGTTCCAATTGACCTTTTCCCGAACCAGGAAGAAAAAGCGGAAAAAATAATAAGGGAGTTTAAGGGATAAATAGTTTGATTTTTTAACTCAAGGTTAACTTAATTATTGAATATTTAAAGGTTTTCTGTTATTATATATATCTAAAATAGGAGATGTATGGAACTGAATTTTTCAAGAAGGATGAGTATTATTTTGAAAAAGAGTGAACAGCGAACGAGAGGGCTTAACAGGTCAAAAGTCGAACCTTATGATATTCTTTTGACAATTGTTTCTGATAGGGATCTTGCAACTAACAATTACATCATAAACTCAACAAAAAGTAAAAACCCAGAGGTTTTAGACATTTTAAAAGGTATCTTGAGACAGTATGTAAGAAAAAATGAAGAGAATATCGAGAACATAACCTTTGATGTAACAGATTCTGAAGAAACAAAAAGGGTTTTCAATGAGGCGGAAAAGATAGCACTTGAAAATGGAGAAGTATACATTGAACCAGAGCATTTTGTGATCGCTATTTACCATTTAAACCATGAATCGAAAGAATCACTCGATTCGATAGGTTTCAGTATTCAAACGTTTAAAAATCTTGTTAAAAATCCAAGTTTCAGAATGAAAATAAAAGATGAGGAAGAAAAAAGTGGAATAGGTTTGGATGAAACGAGTCCAACACCTCTTGCTGATTATCTTTGTAAGGATTTAACAAAACTTGCAAAGGAAAACAAACTCGACCCTGTATATGGTAGAGAAGAAGAGATCGCGAGAATAATTCAAATTCTTGGAAGAAGGAAAAAAAATAATCCTGTTCTCATAGGAAAACCTGGTGCTGGTAAAACTGCAATCGTTGAAGCACTCGCCGATAGAATCGTGAAAAATATGGTTCCTGAGAATCTTAAAAATAAAAGGATACTTTCGCTTGATGTTGGAATGCTTGTCGCTGGAACAAAATATAGAGGGCAATTTGAAGAAAGGTTGAAAAATCTGATAAAAGAGATTGAAGAGAATAAAAATATAATTCTTTTCATAGATGAACTCCATGTGATAATTGGAACTGGTGCTGCTGAAGGTTCAATTGATGCTGCGAATATGTTGAAACCTCAACTTTCAAGAGGTGATATCCAGTGTATAGGTGCAACAACTCTTTCAGAGTATCATAAGTATATTGAAAAAGATGGTGCTCTGGAAAGAAGATTTCAGCCGGTTGATATAAAAGAGATGACACCTGAAAAAACTCTCGAAGTTTTATACCATATAAAAAACAAATATGAAGATTTTCATAATGTTGAGTATACCGATGATGCTTTAAAGAGTGCCGTCTATTTATCTGAGATTTACATTACCGATAGAGTTTTACCTGATAAAGCGATTGATGTTATAGATGAAGCGGGTTCAAAAGTTAACATGGATTTTTCCTTTAAAATAAATAAACAGATTGAGATTTTGAACAACGAATTGAATGAAACCATAAAGGAAAAAGAGTTTTTCACTTCAGTTAACAAATTCAAACTCGCAGGAGAAAAGAGAACAAAGCAACTCGAAATCGAAGAAAAGATAAGACAGTTAAAAGAGGGAATCTCGAAAAGAACTCATAGATTGAAGGTCAGTGAAAAGGTTATAAAAGAGGTTATTTCGCAGTGGACTGGAATCCCTGTTGATAAACTCAATATGGATATACAGAACGACCTTATAAAACTTGAACAGGAATTTAGAAAGGATATAGTTGGACAGGAACATGTGATTACAAAAGTTTCAAAAGCGATAAAATTGACACTTCTCGGGATAAAAGACCCTGTTAAACCGAGAATCTCGATGTTGTTTTTGGGACCATCTGGTGTGGGAAAAACTTTCTTTGCGAAGAAAATTGCTCAGATTCTCTTCACAAAAAAAGATTCCTTTATGAGATTTGATATGTCGGAATATTCGTTGGAGCATGAGGTTCAAAAACTTATTGGTTCACCTCCCGGATATGTTGGTTATGAGGAGGGGGGAAGGTTGACAGAGTTTGTAAAAAGAAATCCTTTCTCACTCCTTCTTTTTGATGAGATAGAAAAAGCACATCCAAATGTTTATAATATCTTTTTACAGATACTCGATGATGGAATTTTAACGGATTCTTACCATAGAACTATAGATTTTAAGAACACGATTATAGTTTTTACTTCCAACATAGGAACATCGGAAAATATTTTCAAAAAGGATATAGGTTTTTCAGAAAAAGATTATGACGAAGAAAAATTCCAGAAATCTATAATGGAAGAAGTAAAAAAGAATTTTAGAACAGAATTTTTGAACAGGCTCGATATGATAATCGTATTCAACAGTTTAACTGAAGAAAACATAAAAGAGATAACATTTAAAAATTTACAGAACCTCTCGGAAATCTATTCTAAAAAAGGTTATAATATTTCATTCTCACATAGAGTGGTTGATTATCTTTCAAAAAAAGGATTTGATAGAAATTTTGGTGCAAGGAACGTTTCAAGGGTTATACAGGAGAATATTGAAAATTATATAACCGATGAGATCCTTCATGATAAATTCACAACTCACAATGAAATCTTTTTTGATGTTGTAAACGATAGGATACAGGTTTTTTATGGAGAGATCATAAAACAGCATGAGGAGGAAAATTGAAGAAATTTTATCTGGTTCTTCTATTTATTTTTATTTCAACGATTCTGTTTTCACAGGAAATTATATCTGAAAGGATTTATGATATTGAGGTTGAAGGTAACAATTTTACTTCAAAAGAATTTATAATCAATAGATCTGGTATCTACATTGGTTCGCCCCTTACCTATAAAGATATCGAAAATGGAATCAAAAATCTTTTTTCAACAGGTTTTTTTCAACAGGTTGAAATTACACATGAGAAAAAAGATTTTAAAGATATTGTAAAGATTCTTGTTGTTGAGAATTTAAGGTTGAAAAAAATAATTTTAAAAGGTAACAAAAAGGTCAAAGAAAAGGAACTCTTGGATTCTCTAACGGTAAAAGAGAATGATTTTTTAAATGACTATGCGATTTTTAAAATAAAAAGAGAACTTAAAAATATCTATTTTAAAAAAGGTTTTTTGAATGTCGAAATAAATGATTCTCTTGGAGATGCTGAAAATGGACAGGTGAACCTTTTCATTTTTATCAGAGAGAATGAGTCGGTCAGGATAAAAAAGATTGAAATTATAGGGAACTATAAGGTTACCGATAAAGAGATAAAATCAAAGATGAAAACCAAAGAAAAAGGTTTTTTACAGGATGGTCTCTTCAAAGAAGAGGATTTTGAAGAGGATAAAATTCTGATAGTGAATATTTTGAAGGATAAGGGATTTATCGATGCAACACTCGATTCGGTTGTTAAAGAATTCTCTTATGACAACAGATTTTTATTTTTAAAAATATATGTGACTTTGAACGATTTTTATAAGTTTGGAAAGATTTCTTTTTCAGGAAATGAAAACATAAAATCTAATGAAATAGAAAAGCAGATAAAATTCAAAGAAGGGGAACCATATTCTTATAGTAAGGTCACTTCAACTCTGTCAGCAATTTATGAAATGTATATGGATAAAGGTTACATAAATGTTAATGTGAGAGAGGAGTATTTAAGAAAAGATGGGATTCTGGATATAGATTTTAAAATTGTTGAAAATAAACTCGCTTACATCAATGAGATAATAATATCGGGTAATGAAAAGACAGAAGATTTCGTTATCAGAAGAGAGATCCTTTCAAGACCAGGAGATATATTTAAAAGAAAAGATCTTGTTTTGAGTTTTTCTAACCTTTCAAGAACAGGATATTTTGAAAATGTTCAGATAAATCCAAAACAGACAGAATCTGAAGAAAAGGTGAACATCGAGTTTTTGGTTAAAGAGAAGCAAACTGGAGAGTTTAACATAGGTGGTTCATACAATCAGGTCGATGGACTTACAGGAAATGTTACCATAAAGATAAAAAATATTCTTGGAAAAGGATTATCCACAGAGTTTTTACTTGAAAAAGGTGCCTCGATATCAAATTTCTCATTCAGTTTCACAGAACCATATCTTTTGGGTTATCCTGTTGTTGTTGGAACAAGAGTTTATTATACAACAAAGGATAGAACATACTATTACGATCAAAGGATAGGTGGTAGTTTAACAACAGGATTCTTTTTGTCTGAAAGGTTGATGACAAGGTTTTATACAACATACAAACTTGAACAGGTATATACTTATGCTGACTCTTCATATCTTTCAGTTCTCGACCCATGGATAAAACAATTTTTAGGTGATAAAAGGATACTTTCAGAAATATCTCCGTCAATAGTTAGAGATTCTCGAAATAGTGATTTTTTCCCTGACAACGGTGAACTTCTGGGTGTTTACACAGGTTTTGCTGGTGGGTATTTAGGTGGACAGATAGATTATTATAAAATGAATCTTGATTTTAGGATCTATAGAAAACTTTTCTGGAAGTTTGTAATAATGGAAAGGTTTGCTTATGGATTCATAGATTCTTACAAAGATATTGAAAACATTCCTTTATCTGAGAGGTTTGTTCTTGGAGGTGTTGGAAATTGGGGACTCAGAGGTTATCCAGATCGAAGTATCGGTTATACACTCGATGGATATGTTGTTGGTGGAAGGGGAGCGATGCTTTTAAATTCTGAGTTGAGATTCCAGTTGAACGAGATGGCATACCTTATTCTTTTCTATGATATTGGAAACAGTTATACCAGTATTTCAGAAGGTTTCAAGAATAGGTTTCTTCCGCTCTATTCGGGCATGGGTCTTGGAGTGAGGTTGCAGATACCGATGGTTGGAATTATGGGGATTGACCTGGGTTATGGATTCTCGAAGACGGAGAATGGATATGGTCAGAGATGGGAACCACATTTTCAAATCGGGACTTCTTTTTAGGAGGTTTGATGAAAAGGTTTTTTGTTTTTATCATAATTTTAGTTTTCTCAATAAAATTCTACGCTGAAAAGATAGGGTATATAGATTCAAAAAGGATTTTTCAGGAATATAAAGGATTAAACGATATCAACAAAGAAGTCGAAAAAGAGTTGTCAGAATGGAAAAGAAAAATAAATATTCTTCAACAGGAGATAGATTCACTTGAAAGGGTTTACAATGAGCAAAAGGAAATGCTTTCAGAAGAGTTGAGTTCAAGAAAACAGAAAGAGATTAACGATAAGAAGGACTCCCTTAATAAATTCATTAAAGAAATATATGGAGAAGGTGGTAAATCGTCAACGATAAACCAGCAGATGTTTAAACCTGTTGTTGATAAGATCAATTCGATTATAAAAAGGATCGGTGATGAGGAAGGTTTTACGATAATACTTGATTTTGCAGATGGTAATATACTCTATGCAAAAAAAGAGATAGATTTAACTGATAGAGTGATTGAGGAACTCAACAAGGACTTTTTTGTTCCTGTATCAGTTTTACAAAGGTACATAGTTTACGATTTTGTTGCTGAGGATAAGGAAACAAGAAATGAACAGTATCATATAAAACTGGCAAAAGCTCTGTATCAATCTTTGAAGATTGAAAACAAGTTTGAGCCGATAAGTATCAATGAGGTTAATTCTTATCTACAGAAGATGGGAGTAACAAATATTGAAAATTTAAAACCTGTTGATGCTATAAGTTATGCTTTCACTTTGAATGCTGATTATTGTTTCACAGGAAAAGTAAAAATGGTTTCAGGGAAAATCATCGCTGAGGTCTCAGTTTATGATGTAAAAAATAGAAGGATTGTTCAAACTATCAATAAGGAAGCAGAAAACGATATTGAATTTAACAATAAGATATCAGAAATTATCTCCGAAATAAAATTGATACTTAAAAAGTGAGGTGTTATGGAAGAAAAAAATAAAGAAATGGATATCATAAAAATAATGAAAGTGATCCCACACAGATATCCGATGCTTCTTGTTGACAGAATCATCGAAATCGATGAGAAAAGGGTTGTTGGCAAAAAATGTGTTTCAATGGATGAACATTTTTTTCAGGGACACTACCCTGAACATCCTGTTATGCCCGGAGTTTTAATAATCGAATCATTGGCGCAAACAGGGGCAATGTTAATCTCATACTATATAGAAAACATTGATGAAAAGGTCCCATATTTTGTGAAAATCGATAGAGTAAAGTTCAGAAAGCCGGTACTTCCTGGAGATGTATTGAAAAACGAATGTGTTTTAAAAGAGCACAAAGGGAACTTCTTCGTTCTTGAATGTAAATCTTATGTTGAGGAGAAAGTTGTCTGTGAAGGTGAATTAACAGCAGCGATAGTTGACAAGGAGAAATGATAGATGTTAAAACTCTACAATACTTTTTCAAAAAATGTTGAAGATTTTCAACCCCTATCACAGGATGGAATCGTTAGAATCTACTCCTGTGGAATGACTGTTCAGGATACTCCTCATATAGGACATATACGAGCATTGATCACAGTTGATATTTTAAGAAGAGTTCTAAAACTTGATGGATATCAGGTTTTTTCAGTTTACAATTTTACAGATATTGATGACAAACTTATAAAAAAGATGAGTGAAACTGGAATTGATTATAGGGTCATATCACAGAAAAATATTGATGAGTTTTTTGAAGTGTTTAGAAGTTTGAATGTACTTGAGTTTGATGTTTATCCCCGTGCGACAGGGCATATAGAAGAGATAATAGATTTGATTTCAAAGTTGATCGAAAAAGGTTATGCTTACAAATCAGGAGACGATATTTATTTTCGTGTATCAAAATTCAAGGATTACGGCAAACTTTCAGGGAAAAGGTTGGATGATCTTATAGAGGGGAAAAGGGTTGAAATAAATGAGAATAAAGAAAACCCTCTCGATTTTGTTTTATGGAAGGGAGTAAAAGAAGGTGAACCCTATTGGTATTCGCCTTTTGGAAAAGGTAGACCCGGATGGCATATAGAATGTTCTGCTATGAGTATGAAATATTTGGGGGAATCTTTTGATATCCATGCTGGAGGACAGGATCTGATTTTTCCACATCATGAAAATGAGATCGCACAATCTGAGTGTGCAACAGAAAAAAAATTTGCAAAATACTGGATACACAATGGTATGGTAAATCTAAAAGGTGAAAAGATGTCAAAATCATTAGGCAATGTTTTTAAAGCAAAAGAGTTGCTGGAAAATTATGGACCGAATGTTATAAGATTGTTTCTTTTGAAAACACATTATCGAAAGGATATCGAATTTTCATCTGAAAGGTTGGAAGAAGCAAAATCAGCTTTTAAAAGGTTAACCCCATACCTAAGAGATGATTCTGATGAAAATCTAATAGATGAAGATGTTTACAAAAAATTTAAGGAATCTCTGTTTGATGATTTGAACACACCGGAAGCTGTTGGAATACTTTTTGAATCAGTCAACATGATTAATAGAAAGGAAAAGGATGAAACAATTTTAAAAAATACAATATCAAAAATGTATAGAGAACTTGGTTTTACTTTTGAAAAGAAGGATAAAAACGATCTTGTCGAACAATTGATCGATATTCTTTTAAAGGTGAGGGAGATGATGAAAAAGAACAAAAATTATGAAATATCGGATTTCATAAGGGAAGAACTCAAAAAAAGAAAGATAGTCGTAAACGATTTAAAAGATGGGGTAACATGGAAGATAGAAGATTGATCTCTTACAATATTTTAGAGGATGTTTTTACGAAAAACATTCCTCTTAAAAAATCTTATGAGACAAGGGTGTTGGGAAAAGATAAGAAAACTGCTTCTTATATTAAAGAACTTGTGTATGGTGTTGTAAGAAACAAATATTTACTCGATCATATAATTCAACAGACAACAGGTAAAAATGTACATGATCTTTCAAAAAAAACGCAGAACCTTATCAGAATGGCTATATATGAAATTTTGTACATGAACCATAAAGATTATGCGGTTCTTTCAACAATAGTTGAGATCGCAAAGTCACAGGCAAAAAATAATGAAAAATTTGTTAACTGGGTTTTAAGGGAATTTTTGAGAAACAGAGATAAAATATCGATACCTGATGATGATTCTTTATCGAGTTTATCTATAAAGTATTCTTTTCCAGAACATTTCATAGAATATCTGATGCAGGAGGTTGGGCTTGAAAGAACAAAACAACTCCTTGAATTTTATAACTCAAAACCTTCCACATACGCTTTCAGAATAGATGAACTTGAATACAGGGAGTTTAAGGATAATGAAAGGTTGACAAAAAAAGAGTATATCCTTGATCCTGTTTATCTTAACATTTTTAGATCATTACAACTCGAAGAAACAATAGATGAAGTTTTGGATCTATGTGCTGCACCTGGTGGAAAAAGTTTTCTTGTGAAATCTTTTCTACCAAAATCAAAAATCGTAGCGATAGATAAAGATCCAGAAAGGATAGAAATGATGAACAGAAACATTAAAAGGTTAAAATTAAGGAACATTACAACTTTTGCTACAGATCTTTTCAAATTGAATCTTGATAAACTTTTCGATCTTGTGATACTTGATGTTCCATGCACTTCCACGGGTACCATAAGGAAAAACCCTGATGTTAAATACAACTATAAAAAGAAAATAGATGAACTTGTTGAAATACAGAACAGAATGGTTGAAAAAGCTGAAGAATTCGTTAAAGAGGATGGCTTGCTTTTATACATCACATGTTCGATATTTAAAGAAGAAAACCATGAAGTGATTCAAAATTTTTTGAAAAAAAATAAAGATTATAAACTTATAAGTCAGTTTTTTACATTTGGAGATCCGTTCAACGGTGGTTATGGAGCACTTCTAAGAAAAACAGGAGGATGAAATGTTCGATAATACGGGTAAGATCATCACGATATCTCTCATAGTTTCAATCATAGTTTCTGTTATCGTATCAACTGTTGCTGTAATTTTCATAACGCCTCTTTTACATGATTTTAAAAAAGATTCAGAAAAGAGTTCAGTTGAAATGGTAGAGGTGCCATTGGTAGAAGGTCTTGATTATGAAAAAGCAAAGATTATTCTTTTGAACAAAAGTTTGAACCTTTTTGTGGAATCGGAAAAAATGAGTGATAAGGAAAAGGGAACAATTCTTTCACAATCACCTTTTGCTGGAACAAGTGTTATGAAAAATAGTGTGATCAATGTGGTGATAAGTTCTGGAAAGGAAATTGTGGAACAATCAAAAATTGATTCTCAAAAACTTGTAACTCTTCCTTATTTTGTTGGATTGAATATAGATGAGGTTAAAAGGGAAATAATAAATCTTGGGCTGAAAATAGGAGATGTAAAATATGTTGATGATGAGAAATATCGAACCGATGTTGTCGTTTCAACCGATCCAGTTGGAGGGGTAAAGATACCGGCTGGATCTGCTGTGAATCTCAATGTTTCAAAAGGTGTTGTGAATGTTGTTGTTCCAAATGTTAACTCTTTAACAAAGGATGATGCAAAACTAAAAATTACAAATGCTGGACTTTTTGTTGAGGAGATTATATATGTCACCGATGTTGAATATCCTTTTGATATAGTGATAAAACAACAACCAGCACCTGGAACAAAAGTTAAAAAAGGTACAGGTGTAAAAATATGGATAAACAAGGAAAGAGAATGAGATTATCTTTTTTTAAAGTCAACGAAATAAAGAACGAAGTGAAAAATCTTGATATTGATAACAGAGGTAAAAAGTGGGGATGTTTGTTGACACTCTTTGCAATATTTTTTGTTTTCGTAGGATTATTTTTAGGTCAAATAATTATGCCTGTTCTGTTAAAAACATCAAAGGAAATAAAAGTTCCTGATGTTACAGGTATAACAATAAGTCAGGCGAGAACCAACCTTGAACTTGCCGGTCTTGATATGAGGATTGCAGGGGAAGAGTATTCAGAGAATGTTCCAAGTGGTATAGTAATTTCTCAAAATCCTTTACCAAACAGTTCGATAAAGTTCAACAAAATAGTTGAGGTTATCGTTTCAAAGGGAACGGAAAAAATAAAGGTCCCATTCGTTAAAGGTTTACATATTTCGAACGCAGCAGATTTACTTTTAAAAAATGGTATAGTTGTAAACGACACGAATTATGTTTTTGATAACAACTATGCTGAGAATATAGTGGTAGGAAGTGAACCTGCTGAAAATAGTTTGATTTCAAAAGGTGGAACGATATCTCTTTATGTTTCAAAGGGAAGGATAGAAAATTATGTTCAGATTCCAAATTTTGTTGGATTATCTTCAGATTCAGCTTTGATAATCTCCTCAAAACTTTTAAGGTACATTAATCTGAAAATCGACACGATCAAAGGAAAGCAGGAAAATTTCTATGTTATAAAACAGATCCCTGACAGCGGACAGTATCTGAAAAAAGATGATACTTTAAAGTTGATTTTGAAAGGAAAATGATGGATAGAGATATTCAGGTAATACCATCTTTGTTATCGATAGATATAAAGAATCTAAAAAAAAGTATATCATCTATACCTTCTTCTGTAAAAATTTTACATCTTGATGTTATGGATGGGCATTTTGTCGATAATATAACTTTTGGTCCACATTTTGTAAAAGTTGTCAGAGAGTTAACCGACAGGGATCTTGATATTCATCTTATGATAGAAAATCCTGATAAATATTATGATAGGTTCGTTGATTCCGGTGCCACTCACATATCGTTTCATATCGAAACAACAAAAAATCCTGTTCTTCTTATCAAAAGATTAAAGAAAAGAAAAGTAAAAGCAGGGATCGTCTTAAACCCTGAAACAAAACTTGAAAGGATAACACCATATCTTGATCATGTTGATTATGTGCTTGTGATGTCAGTTCATCCGGGTTTCGCGGGTCAAAAGTTTTTGAAATACACTTTAGAAAAAGTCAGGGAATTGAAAATCTTAAGAGGAAACAGAGATTATAGAATCGAAATCGATGGAGGGATAAACGATAAAATTGCGAAAGATGCTATAAAAGCAGGTGCTGATTGGATCGTTTCGGGTTCCTATCTTTTTAATGGAGATATAAGAAAAAATTTAAAGAGGATTATAGATGGATAAGAAAGGAATTCTTATAGTTGACTTTGGTTCACAGTATACCCAACTGATTGCAAGAAGGATCAGGGAACTTGAGGTTTTTTCAGAAATAGTTCATCCTGATGGAATAAAAGATGTTGAATTGAAAAACTATTACGGTCTGATTCTGTCAGGTGGACCGAATTCCGTATACGACAAGGATTCTCCCGATATAAAACTTGATATTATAAAACTTGATATTCCAGTTTTAGGAATATGTTATGGGATGCAACTTTTAGCGAAAAAATATAATGGAAAAGTTGAAAGATCAAAAAAAAGAGAGTTTGGGTTTGCAAAATTTAACATATTAAAAGGTGAAAAACTTTTTAAAAATATTCCTAAACAGATAAATGTGTGGATGTCACATTCGGACAATGTTGTAAAATTACCTGAAAATTTTTATAGAACAGGGTACAGTCATAACTGTAAATATGGCTCGATGGAGAGTAAAAATGGAAAAATTTTTGGTTTGCAGTTCCATCCTGAGGTATACCATACAGATTATGGAAAAGAAATTTTGAAAAATTTTGTTTTTGAAGTATGTGATGCGAAAAAGAATTGGACTAGCAAGCATCTTATAACAAGTATAGTTGAGAATATACAAGAAGAAGTTGGTGATGGTTATGTTATTGGAGGGTTATCCGGTGGAGTTGACTCAACTGTTGCTGCAATGCTTGTAAAAAAGGCAATTGGAAACAGGTTGAAAGGTTTTCTGATAGATACAGGTCTTTTAAGGATGAACGAAGGAAAGGAAGTTATAGAACTTTATAATAAGAAATTAAAACTTGATGTAAAATATGTAGATAAGAGTAAAGTTTTTTTGAATAATTTGAAGGGAATTACCGATCCTGAAAAGAAAAGGAAAATAATAGGAAAACTTTTTATAGAATCGTTTGAGGATGAGGCAAAAAAAATTAAGAATGCAAAATTTTTATTACAGGGGACTATATACCCCGATAGAATTGAATCAAAATCGACAAAAGGGCCTTCAGCAGTTATAAAGAGTCATCATAATGTTGGTGGTTTGCCTGAAAGGATGAATTTTAAACTGGTAGAACCTTTGAAAGATCTTTTCAAAGATGAAGTCAGAATGATAGGTTTAAAACTTGGGATACCATCAAACTTTATAAACAGACATCCTTTCCCTGGTCCAGGTCTTGCGATAAGAATAATCGGAGAAGTAACCGAGGATAAACTCGAGATTTTAAGAAAAGTTGATGCTATATACATAGAAGAGCTGAAAAAAAATAAAATTTATGATGAAATATGGCAGGCGTTCGCTGTTTTTTTACCGGTTCAAAGTGTTGGTGTTATGGGTGATGAAAGAACTTATGAGAATGTGATAGCACTTAGGGCTGTTACTTCGACCGATGGAATGACTGCTGATTTTTATTGGTTTGAAAGGGAAATTGTACAAAAAATTTCTAACAGAATAATAAACGAAGTGAAAGGAGTGAATAGGGTAGTATATGATATATCATCAAAACCACCTTCAACTATCGAATGGGAATAACTTTCCCAAAATATTTTTCTTTGATATGGATGGTACTCTCTATCTTGGAGATAAACTTATCGATGGTTCAGTTCAGTTTTTGAACAGATTAAAGGAAATGGAGATAAAAAGAGTTTTTTTATCAAACAATTCTTCAAAGAACAGAAAAGATTATTATTTGAAATTGAAAAGGATGGGTTTTGAAGTTTCGATCGACGAAATTTTTACATCTTTGAATGCAACGATTTTGAAGATGAAAAGGGAGAATATTATAAAAATTTTTCCTCTTGGAACGCCTTCGTTTGAAGAGGAATTAATAGAGAATGGTTTTATAATAACGGATAAGGATCCTGAAGTTGTTTTACTCGGTTTTGATAAAACTTTAACTTATGAAAAGATTGAAAAAGCTTACAAATTTTTGATAAAGGGAAAAAGGTACATAGCAACACATCCTGATATACTCTGTCCAACAGAAGATGGATTTATTCCGGATATAGGTTGTTTTATCAGTATGTTTGAAAAATGTACCAACAGGTTACCTGAGATCGTCGGAAAACCGAATGTTGAAATGCTTTCAAACATTTTAAAGTTTTATTCAATCGAGAACAATGATGCGGTTATGGTTGGTGACAGATTGTACACAGATATGAGGATGGCTGTTGACGCAAGGGTCATATCGGTATTAGTGCTTTCAGGTGAAACCAAACTTGAAGATTATAAGAATTCAAATCTTGATATAGATATTGTATGTGATTCTGTCGAAGATCTTTTTAAGGTATTCTCTTTATGAAAATTTACATTATCGGGAAAAATGGACAACTGGGTTATGACCTTGAAAGGGTACTCTCCAAAAAATATCTTGTTGATGGTGGTGGCAAAGAAAAATTTGATATAAGGAAAATTGATGATTTTTTGAGTTTTATAAAAAACAGATACGATATTTTGATAAACTGTTCAGCATATCTTGATGTTGTATCAAGTGAAAGATTTATCAAAGATGCTTTTTTGATGAATTCTAATCTTCCAACAGTTATGGCAAAATTCTGTTATAAAAATAAAATTAAGTTTTTTCATTTTTCTACTGATTATGTTTTCGATGGTAAAAAGAAAAAACCATATATTGAAGGTGATCGATGTAATCCTTTGAACAATTATGGTTTATCAAAATATATTGGCGAGCGTATGATACTTGAAAACAATCCTGATGCAAAAATTTTGAGGGTTAGCGGGTTATATGGAAGGTGCGAGAGCAAATCAAAAGGATACAATTTTGTTTCATTTATTTTAAAAAAGGCTGAAAATAAAGAAGATGTATCGGTTGTAAACGATCAGGTATTAACTCCAACCTATACTTACAATATAGCAAGACAGGTTGAGAAGATCATAGATTATGATCTTTCCGGTATTATCCATTCAACGGATGAAGGAGAAACGAGCTGGTACGGTTTCGCTCTTATGATAAAAAAGATTATGAAACTTAGAATAAAAATAAAAACGAGAGATTCAAAAGGCCTTTATCCTGAAAGACCTTCATATTCTGTTCTCGAGAATAGAGTTTTAAAAGATGATGGGATAAACCTTATGAAGTTTTGGAAAGAATCTCTGGAATATTTTTTAAAGGTGGATTTGAAAGGATGAAGATATTTTTCTATCAGATGGGATGTAAGTTGAATCAAACTTTGACAAAAAAATATATAGGGAAGAATTTAGTAGATGGACACACTTTTTGTGATAACCCAAATGATGCTGATATTATTCTTCTTTCATCGTGTATTGTCACTGAAACCTCACAGAAACAGTTCGAAACAATTTTGAAAAGAATGAGTAAAAGATTCCCTGAAAAAAAAATTAAAGTTATAGGATGTTACGATGTAAATCTTCTTAATGAAAATATAGAATATATAGATCAAAATGATGCTTTTCATTCAAACACATTTTATATTAACAGAACAAGAGTTGAAATACCCATACAGATCGGCTGTAACAGTTTTTGCTCTTACTGTATTGTTCCTTATTACAGGGGTGAGGAGAAAAGTAGAGATGTGAAAATGATTTTAAAAGAGGTTGAAGAATTGTCAAAGAATAACATAAAAGAGATAGTGTTAACAGGGGTTCATATTGGACGATTCAGTAATGAAGGGAAAAATCTTGTAGATCTTGTGAATCTTGTTGCTGAAAAACCGATTGAAAGGATAAGGTTATCATCACTTGATATAAATGAAATCGATGAAAAGGGTATCGAAAGAATGGCGAAAGTAAAAAAACTTGTTCCATTTTTTCATTTATCATTACAACATATCTCACAAAAAGTTTTGAAGATGATGAAAAGAAAATATAATGTTCAAAGGATCAAAGAAATCATGATCGCTTTCAAAGAAAATTTTGATAGACCGATGCTTGGTTGTGACATCATAGTTGGTTTTCCATTTGAAACTGATCAAGATTTTATCGAAATGGTAGAGTTCTTTAAAGAAAGTTATTTTTCGCATTTTCATATTTTTCCTTTCTCGAGGAGAAAGGAAAGTTTAGCATATTATTTCGAAAATGTAAAAGATACGAAAATACAGGTAGAAGAGAAAATGGAAATTATGAGAAAACTACATAAAGAGAAAAAAGAAGAGTTTTTGAAATCGTTAAAGGGTATCAACGAAACTATAATTTTCGAAAGTTTTAAAGATGATATGATCAAAGGAAAGAGTGAAAGGTATTTTGATGGATATTTGAAGTATGATAATAAATTTCAAAAAGGTGATATTATTAAAGTGAAAGTTTTAGATTTTGTTGATGGGAAGGTCTTCTGTGAAGAAAGAAACTTTTAAAATTGTAACTTATGGCTGTGAGATGAACGATTATGACAGTCAGGCCATAAGTGCGATACTCAGAAAGAGTGGTTTTCTTGAAGTTTCTGATATAGAGGATGCAAATTTTGTTATTGTTAACGGTTGTTCTGTACGAGAACATGCACATAAAAGAGCATTAGGATTCATCCAGAGTTTGAAAGGTAAAAAAAAGAGGAAAAGGTTTATAATTGCAGGTTGTCTTGCGAAAGCACTTGAGAATGAAAATATCCTTGTCGATGAATCCTTTATAGTTTCAACGGAATATGAAAAACTCCCAGAATTGATAAAGAGTCAAAATTTTAAAGAGTTTGAAATAGTTTCAGAAGGGAATTACTCTTATGTTTTAAGGGATACTGGTTTTACCTTAAGTATTCCAATTATGAAAGGGTGTAACAATTTCTGTTCTTATTGTATAGTTCCTTACCTTAGAGGACAGGAGATATCTTTCAGCAGAGAAGATGTTATAAAAAATATAAAATTGAATAGAAATGAAAAAACCAGAGAGATAATGCTCCTTGGACAAAATGTGAATTCTTACAAACATGGTTCTTATAATTTTGTTAAAATTCTTGAAGATGTTGCAAAACAGTTTAAAGATTTAAGAATAAGATTTTTAACTTCACATCCAAAAGATTTTTCACCCGATATAGTTAAACTGATGGCGGATTATGAGAACATCTGTCCTCATCTTCACCTGCCTGTTCAAACAGGATCGGATAAACTTTTGAAACTTCTCCATAGGGATTATACTGTAAAAGATTACAGAAACAAAATTGAAATATCACGGCAAATAGTTAAAGATATTTCGATAACTACAGATATTATGGTTGGTCTTCCATATGAGGAGGAGGAAGATTTTAATCAAACTCTTAAACTAATTCAGGAAATTGAATTCGATGATGCTTTCATGTATAGATTTTCAAGAAGGAAAAATACTCTTTCTTATTTTATGGATGATTGTGATAAAAGAGTTTCTTCCGAAAGGTTAAAAAAAATCATACAGGCACAGCGGTTGTTGAAAGATAAAAAATTAAAACAACTTGTTGGTAAGGAAGTTGAGGTTATAATAGAAAAATTAAGCAAAAAAAACATAAAGGAATTTTATGGAAGGGACAAACACAACAGGAGTGTTGTTTTGACAGGCGAAAATATAGGTATTGGAGATAAGGTGATAGTAAAAATATTGGAAATAAAAGGAATAACTCCTTATGGAGTAAAGATGAGGTGAATATGAAAAATTTTATTATTATTTTTGGTATAATTTTGATTTTTAATTCTTCTTTTACAGCAGATTTACGAGAACTTTATTTAAAGGGTGATTACAAAACATTAAAATCGCTACTCGATTCTGTTAAAGAGAATGGTCAGGTGCCAAGTTCTCTCTATTTTTATATTGCTGAACTTTCTAACGATGTGACATTATCTTTGAATTATTACAGAGTCATTGAAGAAAAATATAAAGATTCACCTTTTTATCCTTTAACACTTCTTCGAATTGCAAAATATTACACACTTTCAAAGGATAGTTCAAAAGCGTTGACATATTATAGAAAATTGGTTTCTTTAAAAGATAGCAGGACAATAGAATACGCTTATCTGGGAATAATAGGGATATATGAAAATTATGCTGATATAAACAATGCCAATTACTGGATCTCAAGTTTTGCAAACGAAGTTGGATCCAGTCCTTTTTTAAAGTATTTTTCAACAATGGAAAAATCGAAACATTCTCAAATAAAAGATAAATTTTATTCGATCCAGATAGGATCTTTTAGAAATAAGGAGAACGCTGAAAATCTTTTTAAAAAGTATAAAGATAAGAGTTATGATGTTTTTATTGTTTTTGAAGAGAATCTATACAAAGTACGAATCGGAAAGTTTAAAAACGAACAGGATGCGAAAAGTTTTTTAAAAATTTTTCAAAAAGCTGAAACCGTACCCGCATGGATAGTTTATGGAGAATGATATGAAGGAGAAAGATGTTCCAATATTGAAACAGTATAAAGAGATAAAATCGAATTTTCAAGATTCCATTTTGCTTTTTCGAATGGGTGATTTTTATGAAACTTTTTATGATGATGCAAAATTTATAGCATCGATACTCAACATAACCCTGACATCAAGAGAATATGGAGAAGAAAAGATCCCTCTTGCTGGTTTCCCGATAAAGTCAGCTGATAATTATATAAGGAGGTTGGTCTCAACCGGAAAAAAGATAGCAATAGCCGATCAACTTGAAGAACCTTCAAAAAATGTAAAACTTGTAAAAAGGGGAGTGGTTGAGGTGATTACTCCCGGAACGATAATGAGGGAATCTTTACTTTCAGAAAAAGAAAACAACTATTTTGCTCTTGTATATATTTTTGATGAAAAAACTATTGTAACAACTCTCGATATCTCAACTGGAGATATGTTCATTTATGATTTTAAAAATGGTGAGAATATTATCCATTTTCTAAAAAGTAAAGATATAAAAGAGATAGTTTCAAATGAAAAGTTGAGAGTCGAAGAAAAGGAAATAAAGGTTATAGATAAAAATTTTTTTGATCTGGATGATTGTCTGGAAGTATTGAAAACACAGTTTGGTATAGAAAAAGTTGAAAGAATTAAAAATCTTGATGAAAAACTCATAAGAGCTACTGGAGCGTTATTACTGTTTATCAAAGAAACTTACTCGACAGATTTACAACAGGTAAAAAATTTTGAGTATATAGATCTATCAAAAAGGATGGTTCTTGATAGCCAGACATTAAGAAACCTTGAAATATTCACAAGAAGTAATGGAGAGTATGAAAATTCATTTCTTTTTGCTATTGACAGAACGAAAACTCCAATGGGCGGTAGAACTTTAAGGGAAATTTTGAAATCACCCTACAATGATCTGAACACGATAAATAAAATTTATGACAACATTGAAAAAATGGTCTTAAAATTTGATCTTGTGAAATCTCTTGGAACTCTTCTATCAGAAGTTGGAGATGTTGAAAGGATCAATGCAAGGATCGCTTCCAAAAAGGCAACTCCAAGGGATCTTATAAACCTTAAAAAATCTTTAAAAAGTTTTATCAGAATTACGGATATTGTTAAAGATCTCTCCATTGATATTTTTGAGATTGAAAAAGATCTTGTAGAAAAGATCATACAGTTGATAGATATTTCTATAGATGAAAACATTGTTCTTGATGGAGAAAAAGAGAAATTTTTTAAAAAAGGATTTGATCCGGAATATGATAGATTGAAAGAATTATCTTTGGAGGGCTCAAAATCTATATTTATGATGGAAGATGAAGAAAAAAGAAGAACAGGTATAAACAATCTGAGGATCGGTTATTCAACCGTGATGGGATACTATATAGAGATCACAAACTCAAATCTTGATAAAGTGCCAAAAGATTATATAAGGAAACAGACTTTGAAAAATGCAGAAAGGTTTGTTAACGAAAAATTGAAAAAGTATGAGATAGAAATTTTAACTGCTGAAGAAAGGTTGAACAAACTTGAAAAAGAACTTTATGAAAAACTTATAGAAAGGTTATCGTTGTACTATGTTGAGTTAAAAAAAGTTTCGATCTACATTGGGAAAATAGATCTTTTGTATTCCTATACTGTTCTATCATATGAGAATGATTATACAAGACCCCAGATAGGCGATTTTTATGAACTGTATATTGAAGATGGAAGACACCCCGTGATAGAGATGGTGAACAGAAATGAAAGATTTGTTCCAAACTCTCTTTATATGGACGAAAAAAGATCTCTGATTCTTTTAACAGGTCCCAATATGTCAGGTAAGTCGACCTATCTCAGGCAAAACGCTTTGATTATATTGATGGCTCATATAGGACTATTTGTCCCTGCTAAAAAAGCGAAGATACCACTAACGGATAGAATATTTACAAGGATAGGAGCAAGTGATGATCTTTCAAAAGGTGTTTCAACATTTATGGCTGAAATGCTTGAATGTTCAAACATCATTGAAAACATGACGGAAAAAAGTTTTATAGTCCTCGATGAAATTGGAAGGGGAACATCGACATTTGATGGATTGTCGATAGCATGGGCGATAATTGAATACATACACGATCTTGAAAGATCTCCTAAAACTTTGTTCGCTACACATTACCATGAGTTAACAGAGTTGAGATCGAAGTTACCAAAAATGTTCAATATGACCGCAAAGGTAAGAAAGTATGAG
Source organism: Caldifarciminota bacterium (assembly GCA_037481815.1). Lineage (GTDB taxonomy): Bacteria > Hydrothermota > 32-111 > 32-111 > 32-111 > 32-111. Next base: position 447,969 of record JBBFKX010000001.1, on the reverse strand, counting down.
GATAAAATTGTTTTTTTAAAAAAGATTGTTGAAGGAAGTTCGGATGAAAGTTATGGGATTGAGGTTGCAAAGATGGCCGGCCTCCCTTCAAAAATAATCGAGAATGCTTCCCAGATCCTGTTACTTCTTAAAGAAAGTGAGATGAATGTGAAAGAAAAGATGAGGGTCGTTTCCCAACTTTCGCTTTTCAAAAATGATGAGAAAAAGGAAAGATTTGAAGATATCATCAGGATGATCTCTGAGAAAGATTTGGAAAACATCACTCCGATTGAATCTCTCTTATTTTTAAATGAGATAAAAAAGAAAATTGAAGAATTAAAAGAATAAATTGTTTTACAGTAAGAAGGTGTATAGATCAATCATTTTTTTCATTGTTCAAAAGAACTTTTCTTGGTTTTGAACCGTTTGCAGGGCCGATTATTCCGTTTTTTTCAAGTTGTCTTGTAATCTTTGCAGCCCTTGGATATCCAAGTTTAAAATATGATTGGATCATACTTGTGGAAATCTCCTTATGTTTTAAAACAAATTCTTTGACCTGTTCGAACAGAGGGTCAAGTTCATCATCATTTTGGAAATCCCCTTCAAAATTTTGAGAGTTTCTGATATTTTGAGTATAACCTGATTCTTCGATAGGGATATGGTAGACCGTCTGTGTTAAGATCTCCGTTAGTTTCTCTTTTTCGATCTGTAGTTCATCGGAGTATTGTTCGACAAACTCTTCTATTCTGTACTCACAACCTGGAGTATTTGAGGGGTTCGCTATACACTGGATCAGTTCATTTTCGATTATTAATTTTGCGAGTTTAGAAGGATCTTTTACCTGTTGTTCAAAAAGTTTTTTCATATATGTCTCTGCCCAGAGATTCACTATATTTGTTGCCTCCTCTGTTTTTATGTAAGCACCGTGTGCTCTAACGATTACTCCTTTTTGAGGTGGGATATAGAGCATATCACCTTTTCCAAGAAGTTTTTCAGCGCCGGATGTATCGATTATCGTTTTTGAATCAGCTTTTGAAGGAACTTTGAATGATATTCTTACAGGAAAGTTGGCTTTTATAGATCCGGTGATGATGTTAACAGATGGTCTCTGTGTTGCAAGTATCAGATGTATTCCAACAGCTCTTGACATCTGTGCTAACCTTATTATATGTGTTTCTATTTCTTTTGAACCCGTCATCATAAGATCAGCCATCTCGTCGATGATTACAATTATGTATGGCTTTTTCTTATCACTTTTTTTGTTGAATTCGGTTATATCCCTGACTCCCAGTTTTGCAAAGGCTTTGTATCTTAAATCCATCCATTCGGTTAACTCTTTAAGCATCAAAACAGCTTCTTTCGAATCTGTTATGACAGGCCTTTCGAGATGTGGTATTCCATTATAAATCGATAGTTCTATTCTTTTTGGATCTACCATCAAAAATCTAACCTCTTCAGGTTGAGATTTGAACAGTATGGATGCTATTATTCCATTTATACATACAGATTTTCCGCTCCCAGTTGTTCCAGCGATAAGAAGATGTGGCATTGATGAAATTTGCGCAAAAATTGGATTGTTTTCAGTATCTCTACCGATGACAACGGTTGTTGGATCAGGATTTTCTAAAAACTCTTTTTCAGTTAAGAGACCTTTAAGAAAAACTGTTACTCTGTTTCTGTTCGGAATTTCGATCCCTACCGCTGATTTACCGGGTATATGTCCTAAAACCCTTATCGATTTTGCTTTCATCGCAAGTGCAAGATCGTCTGAGAGTGATGTAATCTTGTTAACTTTGATTCCCGGTGCTGGTTCAAACTCATAAGTTGTTATAACGGGACCAACGTTGACATTCACAACCTTTCCATCTACTGAGAAGTACTTCAACTTTTCTTCTAAAATTTTTATATTCTGATTGATCTCTTCCTCATTCGCTCCCTCTTTTATTTTGGGAGGATCTTCAAGATAATCCAAAAACTCTTTTTTGAACTGGTCGTTTAAAAGTTCTTTGTAATCTATCTCCTGCTTCAATTGTGAACTTATTGAAACTTTTTTTCTTTTTTTCTCTTTTCTTTTATTCTCTTCAACAGAAGGTTCCTCTTCTTTTTCTTGATTTTCTTCTTCATAATTCTCATCATCTGGATGTGTTTTACTTTCTTCATCTTTATTTTTTGAGATTTTCTGATGCATCCTGCTAACGAATTCGAATATATAATCTGGATTTGTTAAAAGAACTGTTGAAATGATTAAAACAAAAGATATTATCAAGGTCAAACCAATATTTCCAAAATATTGGGAGAGTTTAGCTGATGTTCTGTCACCCCAGAATCCACTCAGTTCGGGGTTATTTGTGATATTACCAATTAAGATTGGGAATAAAATTATCTGGATCACAGAAAGGATCGAAGGGAAAAAAATATTTTTGAAATTTAGAATCAAACCAAGTCCGGAATAGAGTAAAAATGTTGGTAAGAAAAAAGCAACGATTCCAAAAAATTGAAATGTTTTTTCAGATATAAAATAACCTACCAGGCCTCCAAGATTTTTTTCTCTGTTTTCACTCTGAGTGTTATGGATATCATAGTTAAAAAAGGATAAAATTAAAAATAATGAAATTACGAGAAGAAATATAAAAATGATATAGTTTGAAAGTTTTTTATTTTCAGAAAGCCCTCTTTTTTTAAACTGAAAAAAGATCATTAAAATATAAAATGATGTTGATACAAAAAAGAATATTTTAGATAACATAAAATAATTCTAACTTCCTTATACCAATTGTCAACAGGCAACCTTTTTGTATTCATCAAAAGTGAATCTGATCAATTTTTCAACCATATCTCTGGAAAAATCAAATTTAACATTCGCTATTCTGTAAACTTCAGAAATCGGCAATGAAGAACCAACCCGTAAAGCTGAAAGGTAATCATCTATAGTTTTTTCTGGATTTTCTCTGTAGTTTATCCAGAGTTGTAAAGCACCAAGTTGTGCGATACCGTATTCAATATAATAGAAAGGCATTTCAAAAATGTGCAACTGTTTATGGTATGATATTTTCAAATACTCATCGTAATCTGACCAATCTACAAATTTTTCTGAAAATTCATTGTAAATGCTTTTGAAATATTCCTTTCTTTCAGATGAGGATATATTTTCCTTTGAGTAAATAAAGTGTTGAAACTTATCAACAACAGCACACCACGGGAAAAAACCTATAATGTTCTCCAAATGTTTTTTCTTTGCCTGTTTCAATGACTGCTGATCTTTGTAAAAAATGTCCCATCTATCATATGTCAGGAGTTCCATCCCCATAGAAGCGAATTCAGCGATTTCAGATGGAGTGCTTTTATAAAAGTATGTAAAAAGATCTTTGACTGCTAAAGTATGAACAGCATGTCCTGTTTCATGCATGAGTGTTTTCATATCGGAGTGGACACCTGAACTGTTCATGAATATAAAAGGTAAACCTGTCTTGTATAAAGGATAATTGTACCCTCCCGGAGCTTTTCCTTTTCTTGATTCAAGATCTAAATGTTTTTTTTCAACAATCTTTTCAAAAACTTCTCCAAACCTTTTGTCTACAGAATAAAACACTTTTTTTGATTTTTCTATAAAATCTTCAGTGTTTTCAAAAGGTTTTAAAAGAACCTCGTCGGACAATGTAGCCGATAGATCGTATGGTTTTATTCTTTCAAGATTCAACTTCTTTGTTTTTTCTTTGATTATCTCGCCATAGATTGGAGTAACGACCTCTAAAACAGAATTATGAAACTCCTCACATTCTTTGATTCCATAATCAAACCTTTCGAGTTCTCTGAATCTGAGTTCAACATAGTTTTTGAAGTTTGCATTTTTTGCTTTTTGGTTTCTCATTGCAGTTAGTTCTGATAGAATGTTTTCTATCCTATCAGCGTATTCCATTCTTTTTTGTACAACTGCGTCAAAAGCTTCTTTCCGTTCATCCCTGTCTTTACTCTGTAAAAACAATGCCATCTGCGGAAGAGTGTATTCTTTCCCTCTAAAATTTATAATCATACTACCGATCGTTTGTTGATATTCCATAGTTTTTTTAGTTATCTCTGTGTCTATCTGAACATTCTCTTTTCGAAATATTTCAACCTCATTTTTGAACCTTTTGATCAAAAGTCCCCATTTTGGTTGATCAAGTTTTGAGAGTTGTTCACAGTTAACGATCTTTTTCAAAATTTCAAAATTTACTTCTTTCAATTTTGGTTCAATCTGATCGTTGAAAACAAGAAATCTTTCTCGGTATTCTTTGTTCTGTGTATCCCTTGTCATGTTTATATAAGCCCAGCCGTAAGATTCAGAGATAAACTCAGATATTGAAGAAAAATCTTCAAGTAACTCTAAAAGGTCCTGGTCATTATTTATTTTTCTGTTCAGAATATCATCATAATACTCTTTTAAATCATCCCATCCTGTTATTTCAAAATTCAGGTTTTTAAAATTTTTTTTCATCTTTTTCTCCTTTTTGGAGTTGAATTTTTACAAAATTTTGGTAATCTTTGTTAATGATTATTAAAAAATTAAGTATAGTTAATTTTCGAAATTTTTCAAGTAAAGTTTTTTCTTTTGATAAAAGAACTTTGATCACTGGAATGAACGGTTCCGGGAAGACATCTATTATTGAAGCGATATACTATTTGACAAACTTTAAATCTTTCAGAACAGGAAATGACAAAAAAATAGTAAAGTTAGGAGAGGACCATTTTATTGTAAATATTGAAGGAGAAAGAGAAGGGGAGGATTTTTCTATCGGACTTTTATATAAAGACAACAAAAAAGTTTTGTCTATAAATGGTAATCGATCGGTTAAATTAACCGAAGGTTTTGGCTTCTTTATTTCGGTAATTTTTTCAACATACGACAAACTTCTTTCCGATAGAATGGCTATATATCGAAGAAAATTTATGGATAGATTGATATCAACTATCGACAACGAATATTTTGAAAATCTAATCCAGTATCATTCAATTTTAAAAAGAAAGAATTTTATTCTTAAAGAGGGTGGTGATAAAAGGTTGCTTGAGACATACTCTTTTCAACTTTCAGAAAAATCTGAGTATATTTATGAAAGAAGAATAGAGTTTATCTCTTATTTTGAGGATCTTTTAAACAGATTGTATGAAAAGGTTTTTGAAAAAAAAGGTCTCGTGAATGTGAAATATTTTTCCTCTAAAGATAATGGTGATTTTAAAAATATTTCTCTTTTCGAAAAATTTAAATCAAATCTTTCTCTTGAAAAGGAAAAAAGAAGAACAATTTTTGGTCCACACCTTGATGATGTAATTATAACTGTTGAAGGAAAACCGATAAGTGATTTTGGAAGTGAGGGAGAAAAAACATTACTTGGAATAACTCTGAAGATCGCTGAGCTGAACCTTATTTATGAAAACATAGGGGAATATCCTGTTATACTGATCGATGATGCTTTCTCTGAACTCGATAAGGTTAAAACAGGTAAACTTCTTGAAATCTTTGAGTCGTATCCGCAGGTTATAATAACATTTCCCAAAAAATGGGAAAGTTTAAAAGATTACAAATTGATAGATCTTGATAAGGAAAAAGTATGAATTTTTTAACTGTTCTTTTGGTTGCTTTTGGACTTTCTCTTGATGCTTCCGCTGTTTCTCTTGTCTGTGGTTTAAATGAAAAGAGAAGTCGATTCCTCCTATCGATAAAACTCGGAGCCTTTTTCGGATTTTTTCAATCGTTGATGTTTGTTATTGGTTATTTTGTTGGCTTTGGATTTTCGATTCTAATAAGTAGTTTCGATCACTGGATCGCCTTTTTGCTTTTACTTTCGGTTGGAGGAAAAATGTTGTATGAATCGTTGAAAAGAGAAGAAAAAAAATGTTTTGATACAGATTCAATTTTTGTTCTTTTAACACTTTCTATCGCAACCAGTATAGATTCTCTTGCTGTAGGAATATCATTTGCTTTGTTAAGTTTTGATGTTCTAAAAACGACCATTTTAATCGGCATTGTAACATTTTTTGATTCTCTAATGTTTACCATACTTGGAAGATTCTTCAATAAACTCTTAAACAACAAATCAGAACTTGTAGGTGGTTTGATACTTATCGGTATTGGAATAAAAATTTTGATGGAGCATACTTTATGAAAAATTTTGTTTACTACAAATCCCCAATTGGTTTTATACTTATAGAGGAGAATGATGGAGTTATAACAAAACTTGATTTTGTTAACAAAAAAAAAGTTAAAAAAAATACTCATAAAAGTGAACTTTTAAAGAAAGTTTTAGAACAACTTGATCAGTATTTCAAAAAGAAAAGAAAAAATTTTTCGATCAAGGTTCTTTTCAGTGGAACCGAGTTTCAAAAAAAAGTTTTGAAAACAATCTGCAAGATACCTTATGGGAAAACCGCTACATATTCGGATATAGCAAAGTTGGTTGGAAATCCAAAAGCGGTTAGAGCTGTTGGAAATGCTTTAAGACAGAACAACGTCCCGATAATCATTCCATGTCATAGGATCATTGGCAAGGATGGTGGTTTAAGAGGTTTCGCTGGAAAAATTAAAGTGAAGGAATTTCTGTTAAAACTTGAAAATCCGGATTTCAAAATTTAAAAAATTTAATCTGTTCCAGAAGAGGTTTTATGAAATTTAACAAAAACATCAGAAACATTGCGATAATCGCTCATGTTGATCATGGGAAAACAACTCTTGTTGATTCAATGTTTAAACAGAGTGGTATGTTTAAAGTAAGAGATGGGATTGAAGAAAGGATAATGGATTCCCTCGATCTTGAAAGGGAGAGGGGAATAACGATTGCTGCAAAAAATTGTTCTATAAATTATAAGGATGTTAAAATAAATATAATCGATACTCCAGGGCACGCTGATTTTGGAAGTGAAGTGGAAAGGGCTCTTTTTATGGTTGATGGAGCGATACTACTTGTTGATGCATCTGAAGGTCCTTTACCTCAAACAAGGTTTGTTTTGAAAAAAGCACTTGAAAAAAATTTAAAAATTATCGTTGTTATCAATAAAATTGATAGAAAAGATGCAAGGATTAAAGAAGTTTCCGATGAAATATTTGAACTTTTCATATCACTCGATGCAACAGATGAACAACTCGATTATCCGGTTTTATACGCTATTGGTAGAGATGGAATAGCGAAAAGAAGAGTTGATGACGATTCAAAAGATCTTACCCCACTTTTTGAAACCATCTGTAACTATATCCCAGCTCCAGTATACAAAGATGATGAAATATTCCAGATGCTTGTTTGTGATCTATCATATTCAGATTATCTTGGTAGGTTAGCTATTGGAAAAGTTGTTAATGGAAATGTGAAGAAAAACGATCAACTTGTCTGTATAAATTCTGAAAAAAAGATTATCCCTTTAACCGTCACAAAACTTCAGGTTTATGAAGGTAACAGAATAAAAGAGGTGGATGGAGTTGAAAGTGGTGAGATAATAGTTCTCGCCGGGGTTGACGAGGTAAAAATCGGCGATACAATCTGTAACAAAGATTTCCCGCAAAGTTTACCTGGAATATTCATAGATGAACCAGCGATATCCATGATTTTTACAGTGAACACTTCCCCACTTGCCGGAAAGGAAGGCATAAATGTTCAGTCAGGAAAATTGAGAGAAAGATTGAATAAGGAGACCTTAAAGAATGTTGGAATACAGGTTGAAGATGGGATTGAGCCAAACACATTTATAGTGAAAGGAAGAGGTGAACTCCAATTATCCATATTGATAGAGAGTATGAGAAGAGAGGGGTTTGAACTGACAGTCGGAAGACCAAAAGTTATTTTCAAATATAAAGATGGAAAAACTTTTGAACCTATTGAACATATATTCATAGACACTGAAGATAAATATGTTGGTATAGTCACAGAAAAATTATCTTTAAGAAAAGGTATTATGTACAACCTTTCAACAAATGCCAATGGAAGAGTAAGAATAGAATTTATGATCCCTTCAAGGGGTCTTATAGGTTACAGATCAGAATTCCTTACTGATACAAGAGGAACAGGTATTATGAACGGCTATCTGAAAGGGTATGAAGAGTATAAAGGTGACATACCATCAAGAACAACAGGATCACTCGTTTCGGAAAATGAAGGAAGGGCTGTTGCTTATGCTTTATCATATCTCGAAGAGAGGGGCAGGCTTTTCATAGTCCCAAACGATCCTGTTTACGAGGGAATGATAATTGGAGAACACAGTAAAGAGAATGATCTTAACGTTAATCCGACAAAAGAAAAAAGGTTATCGAATATGAGATCCGTTTCAAAGGATGAGTCAATAGTTTTAACACCTGTGATTCCGATGACATTGGAAAAGGCGATGGAATTTATTAAAGATGATGAGATGATTGAGGTGACTCCAAAGTCGATAAGATTGAGAAAAAAGATTTTATCATCACTTGAAAGGAAAAGGTTAAGAGGCGATAAAAGAGAAGAAGTTTTAGAAGAGGACTTATAAAATTATTTTAAAAATTCTTGACTGTTTGTATAAGATTAAATATAATAATTTTTTATGAAAAAATTAAATTTAATGATAATCTTATTAGTTGTTTTAACAAATTTATTCGCATTGACCGGTTCGAAGATCGAAAATTCAGTCGGTGCAATATATATTCCACAAAAAATGTTTTCTTATGTTGATTATTTTAAATTTACCTCAACTTTTGATTCTTTGAATTTAAACTATTTTACTTTTTCAAACAAGATCGATACATGTATGTCTGAGACCTTTGAAAAGATTTTACCACATACATCTATTGACTCCATAAAAAGTTCAGATTTTGATTATCTTGTTATACTTGGTGGTAAAGGAATTTTAAATGAGATTGAGAACAGAAAACTTCTGAAACTCATAAAAGATTCTGATGAGAATAAAAAATTTATCATAGCCATAGGTTTTGCTCCCGTTTTGCTCGTAAAAGCTGGTGTTACCGATGGTAAATATATAACGATGACAGACATCTATGTTTTGTATGAAAAGGTAAAAGATATAAAAATTAAGTATGTAGATAGAGACATAGTTTCATCTAAAAACCTTATAACTACACAAACCAATAACAACCTTGATCTTCTGATCACAAAATTTTTTGAACTTTACAATGGTACTTTTAATTCAAAGGGTTCTGGAAAGTAAAATTTTTGTAGAAGAAAAACTTTTTTCATCTATAGGTAGAGGACTCTTGATTTTTGTATGTTTCAAAAAGGATGATTTGAAAAATCAACCAGATTTTGATAAAGTTGTAAAAAAAGTTATAAATTTTCGGATTTTTGAAGATGAGAACAGGAAGTTCAACAGATCGATCGATGATGTAAAAGGAGAGATCATGCTCGTTTCACAGTTCACACTTGCAAGCAGGAATTTTGATGGCAACAGACCATCTTTTGATGATTCTCTCCGATATGAGGAAGCAAAGATTCTTTTTGAAAAACTGTATGAAAAATTTAATGAGAGGATAAAAACTGAAAAGGGAAGTTTTGGCGAATATATGAAAGTTCATCTTATAAACGATGGACCAGCAACATTTATTCTGGAGTTCTGATGAAGAGTATGACAGGTTATGTTAAACTTTCAAAGAGTATAAAAGGTTATGGGAGTGTTACCTGTGAGATCAGATCTGTTAACGGAAAGGGGCTTAATACAACTTTTAAATTACCTTACGAACTTTCAACTCTTGAAAATGACCTTAGAAAAATAATTTCAAAAAAGATTAAAAAAGGAAACATTTCAGTAAATTTTTTTGTTAACTATTCAAGCGATTACATTCAAAATTTTGTTGAAACAAGAATAAAATCACTTGAGAAAGTTATGGGGATGGAGAAATATGAAAAATTTTTGCCTCTTGTGTATTCTGATGTATCAAACTATATACCACTTGTAAAAAAGGTTGAAAGGGACACACTCCTATCAATTGTAAAACTTTTTAAACTTTCACTTTCATCGTTTATAAAATATAGAGAGGAAGAGGGAATGGAGATAAAAAAGATAATCCATCAGTATATAAAGATTTTGAATTCAAACATAAATTCGATCAAAAACCTTTCGAAAAATATAGTAAAAGAAAAAAAAGAAAAACTTAAAAAACTTCTTGGCGAATACAATGAACAGTTAAAAAATGAGTTGATACTTTACGCTGATAAGGTTGATATCACAGAAGAGATAGATAGATTTAAAATTCATCTCAGGAGATTAAAAAAGGAAGAGTCGGGTTCGTCGATAACATTCATACTCCAGGAACTACAGAGGGAAGCGAATACGATTTCATCCAAATCAGAGGATGTAAGAATTATAGAAAAGGTTATAAGGATAAAAGAGATAATCGAAAAGATGAAAGAGCAGGTAGCTAATGTCGAGTAAAGGTTTTTTACTTATTCTGTCATCACCATCAGGTGGTGGAAAAACAACCTTGTGCAAGATGATACTCGAAAATATCAAAGATACAGTTTACTCGGTTTCAGCGACAACAAGGGAAAAAAGAAAAGGTGAAACCGATGGAAAGGACTATTATTTTTTGACCGAGGAGGAGTTTTTACAGAAAGAAAAAGAAGGTTTTTTTGCTGAAACTGCATTCGTTCATGGGAAAAGGTATGGAACACCAAAAAAATTTTTGGATGAAATGATAGAAAAAGGAAAAATCGTTGTTATGGATATTGATGTTATTGGAGCGATCAACATTATGAAAAAATATCCAAATTCTGTTTCGATTTTTATAATGCCTCCTTCTTTGGAGGAACTTGAGGAACGACTAAAAAAAAGAAGTAGGGATGGAGTTGAAGATATCAGGTTACGACTTGAGAATGCAAAAAAAGAGATTGAATTCTCAAAGCATTTTAAATATACTGTTATCAACAGGAACATAGATGAAGCTTTCCAGAGTATAAAAGAAATTATAGAAAAAGAAAAAGAAAAAGGAGGATATAGATGAAAGTTGTTCCAATCGATGAGATTTATAAAAAAGTGAAAAACAAGTATCTCGCTGTTGTTCTTATTGCAAAAAGAGCAAAAAAATACAATCAGGAAAACTATTTGTATTTTAATTCAAAAAACGAAAAACAACCAGCAAATCTTATTAAAAATGAACCTGTAAAAGATGCTTTTAACGATTTCTTCGATGGTTTACTTGACGAAAGAATAAAAGATTATGAGTAAAATCCTTTTAGGTATAACCGGTTGTATTTCTGCTTACAAATCTGCTTCGCTGATAAGAGAGTTCAAAAAGAGTGGTGATGAGGTAAAAGTTATACTTACTCCTAACGGTGCAAGATTTATTACACCTTTAACTTTGAGAACTCTTTCAGAAAACAAAGTTTACACTTCACTTTTCGATGATGAAAATGAATGGTCAACTGAACATATAAGTTTGAGCAGATGGGCTGATATACTTGTGGTTGCTCCTGCATCAGCAAACATTATAGGTAAATTTGCCTCCGGGATCGCTGATGATCTCCTTTCAACAACCTTTCTCTCTTTTGACAAGAAGATTTTAGTGGTTCCAACGATGAACAAAACGATGTATGAGAATAAAGCCATTGTCGAAAATATAGAAAAGTTGAAAGAGAGGGGAATATCTGTAATGGAACCCGATGAAGGTTTCCTTGCATGTGGAGAGGAAGGGAAGGGAAGGTTCCCTGAAATCGAAAAGATTTTTCTTTTGACAAAGAGGTTGCTTTATCCTGGGGAAGTTTTAAAAGGGAAAAAGATAATAATAACAGGTGGTGGAACTTTTGAAAAAGTTGATCCTGTCAGAGTGTTGACAAATCTTTCGTCAGGTAAAATGGCTCTCTCTTTTGCCAAAGCAGCATATTTTAACAAAGCCGAAAAAATTCTTTTCGTTCATGGTAGAATCGATGAAAAACCTTATCATTTTTCTGAAAACATAAAGGTTGAAAGTTCAGAGGATATGAAAAAAATTTTGGATGAGAGAATCGATGAATATGACATGCTTGTTATGGCTGCTGCTGTTACAGATTTCAAACCTGAGTTTAGCAAAAATAAAATTAAAAAGAAAGATGGTTTAGAGTTAAAACTTCACGCAAGCGAGGATATTTTAAAATCTTATAAAGATAAAAAAATAATAAAAATTGGGTTTGCACTTGAAAGTGAAAATCATCTTGAAAATGGGTTGAAAAAAATGAGAGAAAAAAATCTGGACTACATAATTATAAATGATCAAAACAATCTGGGGAAAACTTCAGGAACCGTTACGATCATTTCAAAAGATGGTGGTTCTTTAAAAATTGAAGATCTTGACAAATTTGAAATCGCTTTAAAGGTTTTTGAATGGATAAAATTTTAAAAAATATAATTGATATATTAAAGTTTGAAAAAAAATTTTATAATAGAAAATTGATTTTAACCGAGGATATTTTTTCTGTTTCTCCGATGGAGATTTTAAAAGAAGAAGTCTTGAACTGCAGAAGTTGTCCGATACAAAAAACGATAAAAAATAAAGTTTTTGGATCAGGGCCCTTTGATGCAAAACTTATGATAATCGGGGAAGCCCCTGGTGCTGATGAAGATAGAGAAGGTTTACCTTTTGTTGGAAGGGCTGGAGAGAAGTTGACCAAAATGCTTGAATATATAGGTATAAACAGGAAAGATGTTTTTATTGCAAACATCTTGAAATGCAGACCTCCAGGAAACGCTGATCCAGAGCCAGAACAGATATCAAACTGCTTCCCATTTCTTAAAAAACAGGTTGAAAGTATAAAACCAAAAATAATTTTGACCTTGGGAAGGTATGCCGCGAGTGTAGTTACAGGGGAAAAATCTTTAAAAATGGCTGATTATCTGGATCGGGATCTTGTTTCCATTTTTTCCGAAATTCCTGTTGTGGCGACATATCACCCGGCAGTGCTTTTACATTCAAAAGGTGAAAGGTTGAAAACCATAAGAGAGCAGATAGCAAAGGATATGAAAAGATTAAAATCGAGGATCGAACAATTATGTTGAGAGAAAAAAGTTTTTTTTCAAGGGAAGCTGAAATGGCTGTTCTTGGTGGGATTATACTTGATGCTCAGAACATTTTGAACGATATAATACCTAAACTCAAAGAAGAACATTTTTATTTCAGTGAAAATAGAAAAATATATTCAACGATAGTCAAGATGTACAACAATTCAGAGAAAGTTGATATAGTAACATTGAAGAATCGTTTAAAAAGGGAAAACATTTTAAATGAAATTGGTGGGGATGAGTATTTACAGAAACTGGTCGATCAACTTGATCTTTTACCTCATATAGATGAATACATAAAGATTGTTGAAGAACATTATGTTTTAAGACATCTTTTGAAAACAGCAAAACTCATAAGTGATAGTTGTGCAAGTGATCTTGAAGTTGATACAATAATTGAACAGGCTGAAAATGAGATATTTAAAGTTAGAGAGGGAAGATACAAATCAGATATTGTACCCGTCTCTGAAAAAATAGGTGAAATTGAAAAAATGATAAATTTCTATATTTCGAGAAAAGAACCTGTAACGGGTCTTCCAACCGGCTTTTCAGATCTTGATAAGATGACAACAGGTTTCCAGAAAGGTGATTTTATAGTTATCGCGGCAAGACCTGGAGTTGGAAAAACAAGTTTTGCTTTAAACATTTTGATCAACCAATGCGTAAAAACGAATCCTGATGAGGAAAAGAAGAAGGGGTTGATATTTTCACTGGAAATGACATCTGAGCAGTTGATACAAAGAATGTTGTGTTCTTATGCGAATATAACTGGAACAGCGTTAAGACAGGGAATTTTAAAAAAAGAAGATATTCACAATCTTTCTGTTGCGTACAAGCATTTCTCTCAATCGGAAATCTATATAGATGACTCAACAAAAGGAACTCCTCTTGATATAAGGGCAAAATCGAGAAGGATGGTTCTCGATAAGAAGATAGATTTTATAGTTATCGATTATATTCAGATGATGCATCTTGATAAAAAAGTTGAAAATAAACAGGTTGAAATATCTGAAATTTCCAGGTCGTTGAAATTGCTCGCAAAAGAACTACATATCCCTGTAATCGCACTGGCACAACTTTCAAGATCAACCGAAAAGAGAAAGGAAAAACCGATACTCTCCGATATAAGAGATTCAGGGAGTATTGAACAGGATGCTGATGTTGTTATATTTATACATAGAAAGTTTAAGCCCGGTACCACCCTTGATGACGCTACTTTGATAGTTGCAAAACAAAGGAATGGCCCAACAGGAGAAATTGAACTTCTATTCGATTCAGCAAGAACTCTCTTTAAACAAAAAGTGTGATTATGAAATTATTTTTTAAAGAATTTATAATAAGTTTTGGTGAATTCTTCATACTCTTCTGGAAAGTTATAAAGTCGATAAAAAAAGTGTTTAAAAATAGAAAAATTGTTGTTTATGAAATGTTTGAAATAATAAATGAATCTTTAGGGATATTCGTTCTTGCATCTCTTTTTGCAGGTATGGTTGCTGCTTATCAAACAGCATATCAGGCACGGAACTTTTTACCTTTAATATATATTCCAACGCTTATCACTCAGGCTGTCATACTTGAAATAGGTCCTCTTCTTGCAGGAATTGGATTTTCAGGTAAAGTTGCAAGTCAAATATCAGCTGAAATATCTTCGATGAAAATAACTGATCAACTCGACGCTCTGGAACTTATGTCGATCGATCCCGTTGAATACCTTGTTATGCCAAAAGTTGTTGCAACGATGATCATAATCCCTTTTTTAACTTTGATATGTGAATTTTCGGTAGTTTTTGGTTCATTTATAATATCGGTTGCAACTTTAGGCATTTCCCCTAACGAATTTCTCGAAGGTACAAAAAGGAGTTTCTATTTTTATCAGTTGTATGGAGGTCTTTTTAAATCGATAGTTTTTGGAATCTTCGTAACGATGGTTGCTTGCTTTTTTGGCATGAAAGCAAAAACTGGTGCGAAATCTGTAGGTAAAGCAACAACATCATCTGTCACTGTATCTTCAATTTCAGTTATTATTCTCGATTATTTTATAACAAGGATTCTATTTTTATGGTAGAGGTCAAAAACCTTACAAAAAGTTTTGGAAAAGAAGGTATATATGATATCAACCTTTCTATTGAGAAGGGAACAATATGTGCAATAATTGGTAAAAGTGGGTCAGGTAAAAGTTTACTTTTAAAAAACATTCTGGGATTAATAAAACCCGATAAAGGAGAAGTTTATATAGATGGAGTTAATGTTCACAAAGCAAAATATTCAGATTTAAAACATGTGAGAGAAAAGATGGGAGTTCTTTTTCAAAACAATGCTTTATTTGATTCCATGAATGTTTTTGAAAATGTTTCTTTACCTGTTGTTTATAATAATCCTGACTATGATCTTGATACTTTAAATCAAGAGGTATTGAATATTCTTACACTACTTTCATTACCTGATGTCAGGAATAAAGAAATAAAAGACCTTTCGGGTGGAATGCAAAAAAGGGTGGCTATTGCAAGATCTTTGATAACAAACCCTTCAATACTTTTTTATGATGAACCGATAACCGGACTTGATCCTTTAACGGGGAACAAAATAATAGAACTTATAAAAGAGATACATATAAAATTGAAAAAAACAACAGTGGTTATTACACACGATTTGAGAGGTTTTATCGATTTTATTGATCATATCCTTTTGCTTGATAATGGGAAAGAAATTTTCTGGGGCACAAAGGAAGATTTTTTTTTATTTGATAACGAGATAGCAAAATCTTATTTAAAAATGGCGGGGCAAAATGGAAGATAAAAAAATTTTTATTATCGGTCTTACAGTGTTTATAGGTATTTCCATATTGATTTTTTTAAGTTTTTTCATGAACAAGGTGAGATTTTTTACTGACAACAACTATGTTCTGGTGAAATTTGCTCATGCTGATGGTGTAAAGGTAAACGATGAGGTGAGATATAGAGGTGTAAAGTGTGGGACGGTTGTCGATGTTGTTTTAACAAGGGATTATGTGCTTTTAAAATTATGGTTGAGAAAAGATTTTAAAGTTGGAAAGAATTCTTTTGTTGCTATACAGGATCTTGGAATAATCGGCGGAACCAAATATATATTCGTTCAACCTTCCGGAGATACACTCTACAGGTATCCCTATGATACACTTGTTGGAGTTAACAGAGATTTTAACATTTCTGAAATTGGGATAATAATCTCGGATATCAGGGAGATGGTCTTCAACGCTATTCCATCAAAAGAAAGAGTTGAAGAGATAGTTGACACACTTTTTTCAGCATTGAAGAAGATAAACGATCTGGTTGAAAAGAATGATAAGGATATAAACGGTATAGTTACGAAACTTTCATACAGTTCAGATAAAGTCAGTATGATAGTTGATTCTTTATATCCTGCGATGTTGTCTTTGAAGAAAGAGATAGAAATATTTTCCGAAGGAAGTGGAAGTGTAAAAAGGATACTCAGAGAGGATACTGTTTATATAAGATTGAATGAGAGTTTGAAAAAGTTGAACAGGATTCTTGATGAGATTGAAAAAAATAAAATAGTAAAGGGATGTCTGTGAGCAAAAAGGGAAGTAAAAGTTTTGTTTGTTCAGAATGCGGTTTTAAAAGTGTTAAATGGTTAGGTAGATGTCCAGAATGTGGTATGTGGGATACTTTTATCGTTGAGAAAGATGATATTAAAAAGGAAAGGGATGTAAAACCTATATCCATTGATGAAATAAAACTTGAAAATTTTTCAAGAATTAAATTTTCGGATAACTCTTTAAATAGAGTTTTTGGTGGTGGCCTTGTAAAAGGTTCAATCGTTCTTCTTGCCGGGAATCCAGGGGCCGGGAAATCAACACTATCTTTGAAAATAATAGAAAAATTACCCGATGATATTAATGTGCTTTATTTTTCTTCTGAAGAATCATTTGAACAGATAAAATTGAGATCTGTAAGAGTTTTGAAAAACAAAAAATTCAAGATAATCTCTTCAAATCTTTTTGAGGATCTGGTTGATAATGAAAACATTTTAAAATCAACGGATGTTATGATTATCGATTCGATCCAGATGGTCGGATCGGAAAATATTCCAACGATCCCTGGCTCTCCAACAACTGTTAAATACATAATGGGAGAGTTGATAAAAATTGCCAAACAAAAGAACATTACAGTTATCGTAATAGGACATATAACTAAAGATGGAAGTGTTGCAGGACCAAAAACTCTCGAACATCTTGTGGATGTGATACTCTATCTTGACTCTATAGAGCACGAAAATCTAAGAATACTTAAATCAAACAAAAACAGGTTTGGTTCAACCGACGAGATGGCAATATTCAAAATGGAAGAGGATGGACTTTTGAGTTTAGATAACATTGACAGGATAAATCTTACAAATGGGGATAAAGTGGGAAGGGCAATATCTTGTACCGTTGAAGGTAGTATGCCTCTTGCTTTAGAAATAGAGTCATTGATTTTCTATTCAAAATATGGAGTTCCTCAGAGAGTCCCAACGGGAATAAACATAAGAAGGATGCAGATGCTTGTTGGAATATGTGAAAAGTATCTTGGGGTAGGTTTTGGGAATATGGATATTTTTATAAATGTTTCAAATGGCTTAACGATAAAAGATCCACAGATAGATCTACCGATAATGGTTTCAATGTTATCTTCTTTCAAAAATAAAATCGTTAGTAAGGAAAACGCTTTTATTGGTGAAGTTGGTTTAACAGGGGATTTGAGAGCAAGCAGTAATATTGAGATGAGAATAAAACATTTAAAAAATATTGGAATAAAAAAGGTCTTCATTCCTTATGTAGAAAAGATACAGACGGATATTGAAGTTGTAAAAATAAAAAATATTAAAGAGATTAAGGAAATCGTATGATATTCAACTGGGTATATAAAGAGATAGAAAATGATCTTGATTTAAAAGATTTTGCTGAAAGATTGAATACCGATGAATACATATTAAAAATACTTTTAAACAGAGGTATTGAACCTGAAAAGTTTGAGCAGTTCTTAAATCCTGATGAGAAAAATTTTTATGATCCTTTTTTAATGATCGGAATAAAAGAGAGTGTTGAAAGGATCAAAAAAGCGATCGAGAAAGATGAGAAGATTCTCATATATGGTGACTATGATGCTGATGGTATAACTTCAACAGCGATGCTTTACAGGTTTTTTAAGATGGTTGGGATGACCCCATATTTTTTTATCCCACATCGTCTTGAAGAAGGATACGGTGTGTCAAAAAATGGAATCGATTATGCTTTAAGTAAAAATGTTACACTGATGATAACTGTTGATTGTGGAATAACTGCGTTCGATGAGATAGATTATGCGAGAAGAAAAGGTATAGATGTTATAGTCACAGATCATCATGAGTTTTCAGATAAAACACCTCCTGCCTATTCAATAATAAATCCCAACAGGGATGATGAAACTTATCCCTTCAGATCGCTTGCTGGTTGTGGTGTTGTCTTTAAACTTTTACAGGCGTTGGGAAAATGTTTAAATGTTGATTTCTCGATTCTGGATAATTTTATCGATTTTGTAACACTTGGAACTATCGCAGATGTTGTTCCACTCATAGATGAAAACAGAACGATTGCCTCAATAGGACTGAAACATTTAAAGAATGTTAAGACCTATGGACTGAGATGTTTAATTGAGGTTTCGGATTTACAGAAAGATCTAATCAACTCCTATCATGTCGGTTTTATTCTTGCTCCAAGGATTAACGCTATGGGTAGGATGGATAATGCAACAAAAGCTGTTAATCTTTTGATAACCGATGACAGGAAAGAAGCTGAAGAGTTAGCGAGAGAGTTGAACAAAAAGAATAGATTAAGACAGGAAGTTGATCAGGATGTTTTTGACGAGGCGGTGGAGATGATAGAAAAAGAATCTCTACACAAAAAACAAACGATAGTTATAGCAAAAGAGAATTGGCACGAAGGAGTTATAGGTATAGTCGCAAGCAGAATAGTTGAAAAGTACAACAAACCAACTATTATGATTTCGATAGTTGATGATATAGGTAAGGGTTCAGGAAGATCTACACAAAATTTTCATCTATATAACGCTTTAAAAGATCTTGAAGATATTCTTCTATCTTTCGGAGGGCATCGTCTTGCTGCTGGTATCACACTGAAAAAGGATAGAATAGATGAATTTAAAAGAAGATTTGAAGAGTATGCAAGTGTTTTGAATGATGGTAAAAATTACGAAAGAAAACTTGATATAGATTGTATTTTGCCGATGGATAAAATAGACCTTGAATTCTATGAAAAACTTGAAAAACTTGAGCCATTTGGTTATATGAATCCCCAACCTGTTTTTCTTTCAAAAAATGTCAACGTTGTAGGTTATCCATTGATGCTTAAGGATAAACATTTAAGGTTATGTTTTAAACAGGAAAATTATTCTTATGATGCTATCTGGTTCAACAATGGAAAAGAGATGATCTCAAAATTGACTCAACCGGGAAAACAGTTTGATGTTGTCTATAACATAATGAAAAATGAGTATAGCGGGAAAATACTATTGCAGTTAAGAATAATTGATATAATGGAGTCAGAGTTATGAAAAGAGAAAAAGATTTTTGGATTTTTGAAGATGTTTTTTCTGATTATAATATAGCAATATCATTGAGAGATAAAAACTTTATAAATGAAAATGATATGAGTTTTAATTTTCAGGAAAATCAAGAGAATAGAGAAAGATTTTTTTCAAATTTGAAAATCGAAAATCTTTTTAAAGTTCGTAACAAACAGATACATTCAAAATTGATACATAAAGCCGAAAAAGATATCACAAAAGAAGGAGATGGTTTATTTTCAGATGATAAAAATTATGCTCTGTATCTTTTAACAGCTGATTGTTATAACATATTTTTTACAACTGATAATGGAAATATTTTTGGATGCATACATGCTGGATGGAAAGGAATAATAGAAGGTATCGTTGAAGAAAGTTTAAAATTTTTCAAAAAGGATACAAGAACATTGGTGTTACAGGGCATATGTGATAAACATTTTATTGTTGAGGAAGATGTTAAAAAACTTTTTGAAAAAAGGTTTGGAGAAAGTTATATAAAACCTGTTGATAAAAAATTTTCAATAGATTTAAGAAAGATAGTGGTTGATCTTTTAAAACAAAGATCTGATGTTGAAAACATAGAACTTTGTAATGTATGTAGAAAAGATGTACTTTTCTCTTATAGGGAAGGGGACATAGATAAAAGAAATATTTCAATAATATGGAGGAAAATGTAAGATGAAAAAATTACTTGTTCTTTTCATTTTTATAGTTTCTTTTAATTTTCTTTTTCCCTATGAGATAAAAGTTGAAAAAAACAAATTCGATTGCCCAACGAGTTCGATTTTAAAAGAGCCCATAAAAATAAAACTTTATTATGAAAAACAGGATTCGATAGATGAAAACGATTTTCTTGTTATTTTTGAAAAGGTTTATGGTGATATAGAAGTTGAACCGGAGAGTTTGAAGTTTGAAGATGGAGAAATCAGTGTTTACCCAAAAGTTGGAAAAAAGATGGGAACAAACATATTGAGAGCGAACATTTTTTACAAAAATTATCAGGTTGATAAGTTTGATTTCAAAGTTGTTGGCTTGAACTGGATAGAAATAATAGTGATACTTCTGGGAGGACTTGGTTTATTCCTTTTCGGAATGAAATTTATGTCGGACTCTTTGCAGAATTTTGCAGGTGAGAGAATAAAGTTTTTCATAACAAAAATGACAAAGAATACTTTTTTTGGTGTGTTAACAGGTGGAATAGTGACCTCGTTTATTCAGTCATCCTCTGCGACTACTGTCATTGTTGTTGGTCTTGTAAATGCTGGACTTATGACTTTAACACAATCTATTGGAATAATTATGGGAGCAAACATTGGAACAACGATGACAGCACAACTGATAGCCTTCAAATTTGAATCTCTTGCCTTACCTGCTATCACCGCTGGTGTTTTGATGATACTTTTTGGATCGAGAAGAATCAAGATCGCCGGTGAAACGATCTTTGGTTTCGGGCTTTTATTCTATGGGATCAGTTTGATGTCATCATCTATATCTCCTTTGAAAGAATCACATAAACTTGTTGAATTCATGATGAAATTTGAAGATTCTCCAATACTTTCAATGTTGACAGGTATGATAATAACCATGATCATCCAATCATCTTCGGCAACCGTTGGTCTAACGATGGTGCTCGCTGTTCAGGGGTTAATAGGGATCAACACCGCTGTTCCGCTGATTTTGGGAGAAAATATTGGCACAACGATAACCGCACTTCTTGCATCACTCTCGTCAAACATAAACGGAAAAAGGGCTGCTATAATACATTCTCTGTTCAACGTTATAGGTGTTTTTTATATGATGATAGGTATATACTTTGTTAAAATAAACGGAGTTCCTTTGTATTATAAATTTCTTGAGTTGATAACCCCTGGCAACAATTTTGCAGGGGAGAATATTCAAAGGTATCTTGCGAATTCTCATACATTTTTCAATGTATTTAATACGTTAGTGTTCCTACCATTTGCAGGAGTTTTGGAAAGTATCAGTAAATTTATAATTAAGGATAAAAAAGGTGTTAAAGATAACTTCTTTGCACCAAAATATCTTGATAAAAATCTTCTTTTGAACCCACATCTTGCACTTTTCAATGTGAAGAAGGAAATGATGGAGATGATCGAGGTTGCTTCACAATCGATTGAACTTGCAACAAAAACTTTGCTTGAAGGGAATCAGGAATTTGTTGAGCAGGTAAGAAAACTTGAGATGAAGACGGATATACTTCAAAATGAGATTACCAACTATCTTATTTCGATTTCAAAAGAGGATCTAACCGATCAGGAGTTTTCACAGATTCCAGTTTTAATTCATTCTATTAACGACATTGAGAGAGTGGGTGATCATTCGATAAACATCTTAGAATTTGCATCGATGATAAGAGATAATAGAATCGAATTTCCAAAAGAGGCATACGAAGAGATAAAAAGTATGAGTGAAGTTTTACAAAAAATGATGAAAGAGGCATATCATGCGATAGAGGATCTCTCTCTCGAAAGGGTCAACGAAATTTTTGTTCTTGAAGAGAAATTGAACGATTTTGAAAAAAGGTATAACAGAACACATCTTTTGAGAGTTTCAAACAAATCATGTTCAAGTGATTCAGCAGCGATTTTTACAGATATTTTGACTTCATACGAAAGATGTGGAGACCATATAACCAATATAGCTGAAGCGATAAAAAATAAATTTCAATGGAGTAAAAATGATAAAGTTTAAAAAACAACTTCAAAATATTCAAAATTACATTCCAGGTAAACCTATAGAAGAGGTCAAGCGGGAACTTAACTTGAAAGGAGAAGTATATAAACTCGCTTCGAACGAGAACCCTTTAGGAATTTCTCCAAAAGCGTTAAAGGTTGTAAAAGAATCTTTAAAAGATTTGAATTTTTATCCTGATGATAACAATTTTTATTTGAAAAAAAGATTATCTGAAAAAATTGGGGTTGGCCAGGATATGATCGTTTTAGGAAATGGCTCGGTTGAGATAATAAACAACCTTGTGTTTTCTTTTACTGAAAAAAATGATAAAGTCTTACGACCAACACCTTCATTCATAATGTTTAAGATTTCAGGTATTTTAAATGGGTGTAAGGTCTTTGATGTTCAACATAAAAATTTTAAAACGGATGTTTCTTCGATCGTCAGCATGTTAAAAAAAGCAAAATTTAAAATTGTATATCTTGATAACCCAAACAACCCTCTTGGGAGTATGATTTTTGAAGACGAACTCAAATTTTTACTGAAAAATATTCCCTCCGATACATTGGTTTTACTCGATGAAGCATACAACGATTATCTCGATGAAAATGTAAGGATAGATTCAACAAAATTTTTGAAAAAGTATAAAAACCTTGTTATATTAAGAACATTTTCAAAAATTTATGGACTTGCAGGTTTAAGGGTTGGATATGGTATTTCAAACAGTGAAATAGTTTCAATTCTTCAAAAGGTTAGATTACCTTTCAATGTTAACCTTCTTGCCCAAAGGGCGGCACTCGCTGCTTTGGATGATAAGGAACATATAAGGAAAAGTAAAAATTTAAACGATAAAGGATTAAAGTTTTTAACTGAAAAATTAAAGGAAATGGGATTTTATGTTATCGATAGTTATACTAATTTTGTAACTTTTGACTGTAGATATAGTGGAAAAATGATATTTGAAAAATTACAAAAAAAGGGAGTTATCGTAAGACCTATAGATAATTATGGTCTTGATACATTTTTAAGAGTAACAACTTCTACAGATAAGGGGAATAAAATCTTTCTTCAAAAGTTAAAGGAGGTTTTAAATGAAATTTAACGATATCGTAATAAAAGCGAAAGAGAGTAAAAAAGTTTTATCGGTTGCCTGTGCTGATGATGAAACTGTTATCAAAGCATGTTATGATGCATACAAAGAAAACTTGTGTACTTCAATATTGGTAGGAGATAAAGAAAAGATCAACGAGATCATTGAGAAAAACAATCTTGAAAAAAACCTGTTTGAAATAGTTGATGAAAAGGATAGAGTTTTAGCATGTGAAAAAGCGGTTAAACTTGTCAGAGATGATAAAGCCGATTTTTTGATGAAAGGGTTTGTTGACACATCCGTTCTTGGAAAGGCGGTTCTGAACAAAGAATGGGGTTTGAGAACAGGCAATGTGCTTTCGCATGTTTCACTTTTTGAAATCGATAGGTATCATAAACCTTTCATATTGACCGATAGTGGTTTTATTATAAAACCTGATCTTGCGATGAAAGTAAACATAATTAACAACGCGGTCATGGTTATGAAAAAATTTGGTGTTCAAAATCCAAAAGTTTCAGTCCTTGCTGCTATCGAAAAAGTCAATCCAGATATGATCGAAACTGTTGATGCTGAAAATCTAAAAAAGATGAACAGGGAAGGACAGATAAAAGATTGTATTGTTGATGGACCTTTATCCTTTGATGTAACAGTTTCAAAAGAATCAGCAAAACATAAGAAAGTTACAAGTGATGTTGCGGGGGATGCTGATATAATGGTTGTTCCTGATATAGCGTGTGGAAACATTATGGCGAAAACACTTATCTACTGGACAGATTGTAAATTTGCAGGTGTTATTGTCGGAGCAAAAGCACCTATAGTTTTGATTTCAAGATCTGATAATGAAAAAAATAAAATGATGTCAATCGCTTTTGCTGCTGCTATTGGAAAGTTTTAACAGATTTTGTTCTGAAAGGTAGGGTGGAAAGTAGTTTTCTTTTAAGTTTTCGTTAAGTTTATCATAGGTTTTTTGATCATGTATTAATTTTGAATGGATAATTTTTTTTGTATGGGTTGAAAATTGACTTTTAAAAAATGATAATGAATCGTTATCATTAAGACCTCCACCCAGTCCCATATATTTTATCTTTCTTTCAAAACAGAATCGATAAAATTCGTAAATCAAAAATATATTTGCATTATTTTTTTTGCCTAGTTCGGTCGAAAAGTTAGCGATATAGTAAGAAGTGTCTTCTGAATAAAAGAATAAACTTGAAGCGACTTCCTCATCGTTAAAGAATGCTGAAAATTTGATACTGAAAGGTGCATTGAGTAAATTTTTTAAACTTTCTTCATCATAGAAAAATTCATTTTTAAAATTTAAAGCACCTTTTAAAATCCCAAGATTTTTATCACTCTTCACTTTTATTTTTTCTTTTGCTTTTTTAATAGAATACCTTGTTCTTGATGGAAGGTTTTCAAAATATGAAGAGGGATTTTTATCGGTTTCTATCACAAAGAATGTTGATGATTGATTTTGGGGTTCAAGTTTAAGTATACTGTTTAAAAATGGATTATACCTTATGAACTCACATACGATTTTATTTTCTTTTCTAAAATTTTTTAATTCAGTATAAAACTCTTTAAATTCATCGTCTGAATAATTTTTTTTTTTGATCAAGACCCCCTGATAACCAAGAGAGGAAATAGATTTATATCCATTGAAATCAACGGTTAAAAATGGGTACAGAAAAGCATCCGTCTCAATTTTTGAAAGTTTGAAAAATTTTATAAACTCTTCAGTGAAAAAAATATCTTTCATCTGACTTCAACTATTGTGCCAAGAAGTTTATCTTTGTTGACCAACAAAAATGCTCTCCTGTCTTTATCATCCAGAAATTTCAATATAAATTTTTTTTGATATTTCTTTTTTAAATATTCATCAGATGAAACTTTGTAAACTCTATAGCCAAAAAGTGTATTTTTGTTAGAAGAAAAAACATAATAAAATCCATCATCCTCAGAAAAATTTTTTTTACCTGTTTCAAATTCATTTTTACCATCTTTTTCAAAATGCTGTTCAACATATTCTGTAAATTCGTTTAAAAAGTTTTTATCAACGGTTTTTCCATCCCATTCGTTCAAAACTTTTTTTGAATATGCATATCTTTCTTTTTGTATAACTGTTGAATCGTATTTTATTTTTTCAATCAGAAGATTTTTCACAACAAAAGGTTTTTTAAAAAATTCGAAAAATTCTTCCTCCTTAAAAACTTTTTCAATTTTTTCAAAATCAATTTTTAAATCATTTTTATGCATGTTAAAATAAAAATCTATACTTTTGTTAGAAACATCTATACCTTCCTCTTTTGCAATTTTGAAGAAAACATAGTTTTTAACTATTTCATCAACTATATTACAATCGAGAACATGGTCGAGTGAGTTGATTCTTTTATAAAACTCTTTGTATTTAAAAAAATACTCAAACGAAAATTTTTTGTCTTCAATAACAAGAATCGGTCGATTTAGATATTTCGAATATGTTAAATATATTACAGAAAGAAGGGCTAAAAATATGACGATTAAAAAATAAAATTTTTGATTTTTCATAAAATTGTTATATTTTGCTTGATCACCTCATTTAAAAACACAAGATATGAAGGATGAACATTGTTTTTGTATCTTTCAGAATGGTGAGGGACGAATCCTTCTTTGTTGTATTTTATCAAAAGATTTTTTATTATGTCCGTATTATAGTTTTCTATCTGTGATAAAACTAAGTTTATATAGTTTTCATCTATTGGAAGAAGATACTCGTCAGAATAAAAATCAAAATTTTGTAAAAAAAGTTCAGCCAAGAGTTTTGCCGATTTATACTTTCTCAAAAAAGGTGTTATATGAACACGCGTACATTTGTCTGAAATCTGTTGAAAAATTTCATTTGATCTTATCATCTGATGGTTTGAAAGAAACTCATTTTTTATTTTTTCACCTATATATTTTAAATCAGGCCTTTCCCTTAAAATATGGAAAGGCCCTGAATTTGCCTGTATAATAAATTTTGCTATATCAACCTCTTCAACGAATTCACCGTAAAGGTTGAGCTCGTCCTGCAAATAGTTATGCATCAATAGACCTCTTTCCACCCGATAAGTTTATAGAATCTTAAGTCCTGCTCAACTGTTTGTGACAGAGCATCTTTCGAATACATGAAAAACATTCTTTTGTTTCCTGATGTATGTATATCATCGATATAACCCTTAACCATCATAGCACCCAAAACCCAGAAATCGTAGTTACCTCCTGGTGTTGATGTTTCTAAAAGATCTCCCTGAATGTAGAGGAGCCCTTTATGTTGAAAACTCCTTGAACCAGCTCTCAATCTCACACTTCCGTTGACCCAGATTATTCCAACTGTCTGAGAATTGATTGTCGGTATCTCTATTACTGAACCTGGTCCTGAACCTAACTTGAAATATCTGATGTTCACCGGATCACTCACAAGTGATGTCTCCCAGTTGATAGCTTCATTCATTTCTGCCTCAGATGCATATCCCAATACTTCGTAAAGTTCGGGAATCACAAGATCATATTTGATTATGATATCTGGATTTCCGAAAATGTGTGATTTTGTTGCTCCATAGTTGCCAACACTTGATGAAGTTGTTGCAATACCCGCAAGACATCCTGCTCTTGTGCAATAAGGGTCATATTCAAGGCGGTTTATATTCCATGTGTGTTTATAATAGTTATAGAAATAATGGTTCTTTCCAGGATGTGAATCAACAGAATCTATCTCAACATGGTATAAAGGTTTTCCTGTTGCGTATGAACCGGTTCCCGACTGAACTGCCCAGCATGAAACAGCAGGTGTTGAAGATCCTGGTTGATGAGGTGCAGCGGTTGTTGGGTCAAAAGGACAAACATTAAATGGTGTTGAAAGAAGGTGATTGTGTCCACAAACATAAACATCAGTATTACCTGTCATCTGCCATGCTATCGTTGAGGATGATAATGCTGATTGAACTTTTATGTTAACTTCCTGTTTTGAAATCTCTGCAAGAATCTTTTTTACCGCTTTACCTGAACGTGCTGTTATTTCAACAAGTTCAACAGGGGGATATTCAACAACAAGTGATGGAGGTCCTAAAAATTGTTTTTCTGTCTTTGAATCATAATAATATATTTGAGTTTTGTCCTCATTCGTTTTGTGCCTTATCGTTAAAGAAACCCCTTCCTCATACTCTTTTGTTGTATAATCCATCTCAGGATTATCAGGATCGAAATCATCAAGTTCTGTTTGAAGTGATGTCTTATAAAAAATTCCAGTAATTGAATCATCCTGATCGGAATGATCTTCAAAAAGTATAACGGTTTTCCAGTTTGGATTCAAAGGTACAGATGTATCTCCTATAAATGCTGGATCTGAAGGAGGTAGATTCATTCTATGCTTGATCTCATCTAGTGCTGACTCAGCAACAGATATGACCTGAACCGATTGTGCCTGGTAGATAGATATCGCGGTCTCATTTTTTATTGTAAAAAACATTCCTGCTGCAAGGAGTGATAACATCAAAAGGATCATTATTGTAGTAACGAGTGCAATTCCTTTCTTTTCCATAAAAAACTCCTTTAATTTTTAGGTGGAAGTGAAAGTTTTGTTCCTCTTGTTTCCCCAAAAGTCATCCATATTTTTGGAGAAATAGTTCCAGAAGGTCCA
Source organism: Caldifarciminota bacterium (assembly GCA_037481815.1). Classification (GTDB taxonomy): domain Bacteria; phylum Hydrothermota; class 32-111; order 32-111; family 32-111; genus 32-111. The sequence continues at coordinate 419,975 of JBBFKX010000001.1, read as the reverse complement.
CCTGTATTGGAAAAATTACCTGAATAGTAAACTTTTATATATAATCTATCGGCTCTTGTCATTGAGAATCCATGGTTTATGTAGATGTCCATTGATGACTCATCTTCTTCATTCATTATGGATCCTGTTCTTTTTATTGAATCGTAAGTTGCAGCGTTTAGAGTTGAAAAGAGTAACACTCTTGATGTTTTTGAACCGAAAGAGTCGGTTTTGTAAACTTCTATATCAAAATATTTTGGTTTTGTTTCAACATCTGGATCATCTGTTACTCCATAACCAACGAATCTCCATATACCTGGATATATAGTATCAGCATAAGGTATACCTTTTTTTGTTATCCATTCTGCTTTCATACCTATTTGAGTTACAAAAGGTTTATGTATTAAGACATTAAAAGTCTGAATAGAATCACCAGCGATGCCCATAACTCTTGAGTTTACTGTATTCATATATCTTGGGAGCGGATATTGCCCTGATGTTCCAACACCAGAATAATATGTCCCACCGAAAGCGTAAAGATATAAAGTGTCGTCATATAAAGAATCAACATATTCGTTTGTTAAGAAAAGATATGTATACCCTGCCTGGTTGACGATCATAAAATAGTTATCTGACATATCATAAACAGACCAGTTTCCTTCATCTATACATATAACCTTAACAAGACATATCTGACTTCCTTGGACTGAGTCAGGTATTGTCCAATAATAAGTGTATAAAGTATCACCTGATGATGGTGTTGGATAAGATTGTTCATCAATGTATCTCCAGTTATCTCCTCCATCAACAGAATAATAATAGATCAACTTTTTTATAACTTCTCCAGAATCGTTTGATGTAGCATAAACTTTTATATCATAAGATGATCCTGTATGCCATAATTCTCCACCGTTTGGGACAACAACTCTTAAAGTTGGTCTTGTCCCCGTTGCTTTAAGCATTCCAAAAGCGATATAACCTTCCTCTCCTTCATCAAGATATCCTAAAACAGCGGAAGTTGAAAGTATTGAAAGAAGAGGTGTTCCCTGAGTAAATCCGAGTTGGTCGTTAAGGTCAACATTACTTGGTCCAAAACTATCATTCGGTGCTACCCATATATACAATGACTCTCCAGCGTTAACATCAAGATGGAATATACCAACAGAATCTGCTGGTGAAGAATAAGATTTTGTACTGTTGTTCCAGACAGCGACTTCTAAATCTGGAACACCTGGTTCTGAGTCCTGTTGCCAGAAACCATCAGCGTTAAGGTCTTCAAACACGATTCCTGAAACTTTTGCAGCAGGGGTCTCTTCCATTCCAAAGAATTTTTTATAATCCTCTTCATCTGTAAAATCTCTTGAAGAGTTTGTTATTGTGAAATCAAAATTTGATGGAGTTGTTGGCCTATAGAAAAGTTGTGGTGTTATTGAAGCAGTGTAAACACCTGGAACTACAGCGTAAACCCATAAACCATTTTCATCTGTTAGAGCGACTTCTCCTGTTGAAAGTTTTATTTTCATCCCTTCTATACCATCCTCTCCAGAATCGTATTCACCATTCTTATTCTCATCAACATAAACATGACCTTTTACAACGAATACATCTATTGAAGTATTTCTTGTTATGTTAACATCTGTCTGAACAGAAGATGTTAAATATTTTCCTCTGAAAGGTGTCTGTGATACTCCGGTTATTTTTACTGTAACTATTTGAATTCTATCAAGCATTTCATAGTCGGTTATCGGTGCTAATGCGTTTGCCTCATTTTGACTTAGTTCTCCATCATTGTTTGCATCACCATAGAGTTTTAATGGAGTTGTTGGATCTCCATCGTCATCATACCAGTAATGGAAAATTGGAGTTCCAGTTGTCTGTGCAGGATATCTGTCTGGACCAGCAACGATGGAAACAACCTGATGGTTTGACCAGTCAAATGGTGAACCTGGTGGTAAAATATATTCAATATTCAAACCCGAATCGTAAAGCCCATAAACTCTTTTAACCATACAATAATCGTTAGGATTTTTTGTTAACGATGCAGGGGAGTTGTCTCGATCATCCTGATTTATTATACCATCATTGTTCCAATCAAGTGTATAAACAACAGTTTCAGCACCTGTTTGATATTGCATTGGAGGATAATAATGCGCAGGTCTTTCCTCAAGAGATGATGTAACTTTCATCGCTCTTGGTTCCTGTGGATTATCAGGGGTGTCCTGATAAGGTAAAAGGTTTGCGTTGAAAATCAGTTCATAAGGTGAAGCGTAAACCAGCCTTCTTTGAGGTGATGTTGAAGTTTCATCAACATCGATACTATAACCCGCTGCTCTTATATCCCTTATCATGTAATCAACTGCGATTCGCGCTGATTGTTGTGCCTGTGTCATAAGATCAACTTTTTGTTTTGAGTTTTGGGAGTTCACAAAAACTGTGATAGCAGCACCAACTATTATTGAAAAAATTGTGATTGCCAGAAGGAGTTCAAGTAAAGTGAAACCTTTCTTTTTCATAATATCTCCTTACTATTTAGAAATATAGGTTTTCATTGTTTGGGAGTGGTTTAATCCACCACTTCCACCAACCTGTTGCCATGAAACCGTAACTTCAACAAATTTCATATTCGTTGCAGGATGGTTATCCGTAACAGTGTATGTTCTAACAAATTTTGAATCTATTGTATCTGGCCCATGTGTTCCTTCTGCAAGTTCATCGGATGTGATAGGTAGAGTTCTTAAATATTCTATTGTTGATTGACAAATTTCTATCGCCTGCGTGTTTTGTCTTGTTAATAATGTTGATCTCATCGCAGCAGGGAAGAGTGCAGCAAGTCCAAGAATTCCGATTGCAAGTATTATCGAAGAAACTAAAAGTTCAAGAAGTGTAAAACCTTTTTTCATTATTCCTCCTATTCTGTTCCTTTTAAAATATAACCGGATGGGAAAATGTAAATCATACTCTGTCTTGATGTTGCAGAATCGATAACCTGTATAGCATATACAGCATCAGTTTTGCCTCCAGGCATAAACTCTATAGGGGAGTCAAAAGAAAATTCCTGTTCATTTATAAAATCGTATGTAAAAACTCTTGATGGAAATCTGTAAACATTGTTACCGTATTGAAAGGAATCTTTTGAAAGGTAGAAGGTAGTTGTAATATTTTTTGTCGCTGCTTCCTGCCTTGCCATATTCAACTGGTCAATGATGTTGTTAACTGTGCTATTAAACTTCGCCTGTCTGGAATTGAATCGAGGAACAGCAAAACCAAGAATCATTCCTATTATAACTATAACAACAAGCGTTTCTATCATTGTAAACCCTTTTCTTGCCATACAAAACTCCTTTTTGAAATAAAAAAAGCAAATTTTATGCCAGAATTTTTATTTTTAAGTCATTATTTTTTAGTGGTTTAACAGAAGAATTTTTATAAAAAGATAATATTTTTGAAAAACTATGAAAAATTTTTCATAGTATTATATCGACTGGAGAATTACATTTTGAACATTTTTTATCACTGATCCCTATCAGGTTTATATCGTAAAAGTTTCTTTCTATTAACAGATTGGAACAAACAGGACAATATGTGTTTGAATAGTTGTTATCAAACAGGTTTCCTAAATATACATATTGGAGTTTTTCTTTTGCTAAATTATAAAATTCAAACATCTTTTCAGGTGGTGTTGGGGGAATTTTATATTTATAGTTTGGAAAGTATCTTGATATATGAAAAGGGATTCTGTTTGAAACTGAACTTATAAAATCAACCATAAGTTTAAATTCTTCAAGATTATCGTTTTTTTGTGGGATCAGAAGGTTTGTGATTTCTATATGGACTCCCATTTCGTATGATAACTTAATAAAATTTTTTACACTTTCAAGATCACCTTTGAGTTCTTTTTTATAAAAGTCGCTGTTGAAAGATTTCAAATCTATGTTTGCTGCTTTTATAAAAGGTAACAGTTTTTTTGCTGGTTCTTCATTTATCGTTCCATTTGTTACAAGAACTATATCTATCTGTTTTGAATATGATTGACCAAAATCATGAATGTATTCATACCACATCAAAGGTTCAGTGTATGTGAACGCTATTCTTTTTCTACCTTTGTTTTTTATCAACCTGTAAAGCCCATCAACTGGAATGAATTCGGCATCAAAATAGTTTTGGGATATGTTATAGTTTTGACAGAATGGGCATTTCAGATTACAACCAAACTGTGCAACCGATATTATATACTCTTTTGGATGGAAATGGTAAAGAGGTTTTTTTTCGATTGGATCATCTGCTATAGTCATGACCTTACCATAATTTATCGCTATCAGTTCTCCATCTATATTTTCTCTTCCAAAACATAAACCAGTTTGACCTGGAGAGAGTGTACAAAAATGGGGACAGAGTGTGCATTGAACCTTTTTGTTATCAAGTTTTTTGTAGAAATAGGAAATTTTATTTTCCATAAGAAAAAATTATATATCCAAAAAGGTACAGGTCAATAGATCTTGACTTTTTTCAAAAAATGTTGATAATGTAAACAAATGTTTACATAGGAGTTTTTATGGTTTTGTTGAGTGAGAAAGAAAAAGAGGTTTTGGAGTTCATAAACTCTTATAATAAAAAGAATGGATATCCCCCAACTGTAAGAGAGATATGTACTGGGTTAAAGAAAAAAAGCACAAAAGGTGTTTTTGTTCATCTTTTGAATCTCGAAAAGAAAGGATACATTGAAAGGTTGAAAGGTCTATCCAGGGGAATAAAAATAAAAAAATATTTCAGAATGGAGATGCTCTCTGTCTTAGGTAATATATCCGCTGGAAAACCTGTGATCTCCGAAGAAAATATAGAAGATAGTTTTCTTTTCCCTGATAATGTTGAAGGGAAGTTTTTTCTTAAAGTTAAAGGTGATAGTATGGAAGGTGCTATGATATACGATGGTGATATGGTCCTTGTTGAAAAAAGTGAAAGTGTAAAAAATAAGGATATTATAGTTGCTTTTTTGAATGGTGAATTCACATTGAAAAGGTTTATCTTTGAAAAAGGTAAAACTTATCTAAAAGCAGAAAATCCAAAATATCCTCTTATAGAGATAAAAAATGGTGATGATTTTCAACCTTTTGGAAAGGTGATTGGAGTTTTAAAGAAGTTATGAATAGAGAGCAAATTTTTGTTCTTGCTTATTTTGGAAAAGGTAAAATAGTTCCAAAAACATTTTTTTGGAAAGGTAAAACTATAAAGGTAGAGAAGTTGACTTATTCATGGAAAACAGTTGATGAGGATGGAATAAAGATACACTTTTCAACTATATCAGGTTCTTTTTATTATCATATTGTTTACTCACTTTCAACGAACAGATGGTACCTTATAGATGTGGAGAGTGCTATAGTATGATCTGGTGGACTCATCTTGATATCGATTCTTTTTTCGCTTCAGTTGAAATCGCATCAAGACCATATTATAAGGGGCTACCTCTTGCTGTTGGTGGAAGTGAACATTCAAGAACCGTTATAACATCCGCATCCTATAAAGCCAGAGAGTATGGTATAAAGGCGGGAATGCCTGTTTATGAGGCATTGTCAAGATGCCCACATCTGATAGTTATAAAACCTGATATGGAAAAATATCTTTCAATATCGAAAGAGGTTTTTAAAATAGTTCAGGATATAGCAGGGAATGTTTTCCCTTATTCTATAGATGAATGTTTTTTTTGTTCGACCATAAAAGATGATTTGATTGTAAAATCACTGATGATAAAAAAAACGATAAAAGAGAAACTGAAAATCACAGCATCATGTGGTATATCAACAAAAAAAATCGTTGCAAAAATAGCATCGGATGAGAACAAACCTAATGGTTTTTTTGTGGTTGATGATCCTTTGAATTATATAAAAGAAAAGGAGATAGAAAAAGTTCCAGGTATAGGAAGAAAGATTGAAAAAAAATTGAAATCGTATGGTATATTTTATGTTAAACAAATCGATGAAATTCCTTTTTCTGTTTTGAAAAAACTTTTTAAACATTATGCCTATTTTTTAAAAGAATTAACATGTTTAAAGATAAATGATGATATATATAAAAGGATTGATATAGTAAAATCTGTTGGTAACACACACACATTCTCAGAAGATACTTTTGAAAAAGAAAAGATTTTATCTTATATTTCTTTGATTTCAAAACATATAGAAAAAAGGTTGCTTGATGATTTTTTTGAGGGAAACAGGATAACCTTAACTGTGAGATATTCAAACTTTCAAACATTTACAAAACAGAAAAAACTTGAAAGATACATACATGAGTGGAAGGATATTTTTGAAGAAACAAAAAAAATATTTGAAAAAATAATTTTGACTTTACCTGTGAGATTGGTTGGAATATCGGTAGGTGGGATAAGAAATAGAGGGATTTATCAGGAGTTAGCGTTTAACGGAGATTTTGATAAACGAGAAAGGTTGAAGGAATATATTGAAATGATAAAAAACAAATATGGGGAATCATCGATTTTAACACTTAGAGATCTTTACGTGAGTGATAGAAAGATAAGAGGAAACAGGATAATTTTTTGATGAAGAGGGTGAGAAACTCGCCCTTTTAAATTTACTAAAAGTGTCCACAAATCAAATGTCATTTCTAAAAGTCAACAATTAAAAAAGAATTTTTAATATAATATATGATCACTTCCTATTGATATTACACTATTTTGAATTATACTAATAAAATGAAACTTTTTGAGGAAATTTTAGAATTTTTAAAAGATAACAGTGTTGAATTAAAAGATAAAAGGGTACTTTTGAGTTTTTCAGGGGGACCCGATTCTACTTTATTGTTTTATTTTTTGCTTTACTGCCAAAAGAAGTTCAACATTTATTTTGAATGTTTTTATCTTAACCATAATGAAAGGGAAGATGTTTTAAAAGAGGAAAATTTTGTAAAAAAGATATGTAAAGATAACAATATCAGATTGAATTACAGAAGTGAAAAAGTGTTGGATTTAAAAGAAACGAAAAAGTTGGGTTTTGAAAGGGCAGCAAGGGAAGTTCGAAAAAAATATCTTTTCGATATTTTAAAAAAGAAAAAGTTTGACTATATTTTTACCGGACATAATTTAACTGATGCCGTTGAAACATTTTTTATAAACCTCCAGAGGAATACTGGAATTAGAGGTGCGTCGTCTATAGATCCAGTAGAAAATGTTTTTGTAAGGCCTTTACTGTTTTTAAAAAAGAATGATATATTGAACATGTTAAAAAAAGAAGGTATAGAATACATCGAAGATCCCACCAATTTAAACAAAAATATTTTAAGAAACAGAATAAGACATGATCTTATCCCTGTTCTTGAAAATTCGTTGAAAGATGGTATATACCATTTCAAAGTTTTTTTTAACAACCTGAAAGAATTTGAAAATGGGTTTGAACAACTTTTATTTGAATATTTAAAAATTTTTCAATATGAAAATGGTTCACTTGTTATTGATATTTCAAAAGTTTTGGTTTATAATAAAAAATTAAGAAAAATTTTAATATACATTGCTCTTTCAAAGTTTTTTTATGTTAACAGAAATATCATCGATGAGGTTGAAAAGATAATAGCATCCAGTAAAAAAAACATTGAAAAAAAGATAGGAGATTTTTATTTAGAAAAAAAGTATAACATTATATTGGTATATAAATCAAAAGAGGAGAAAGAAGATTTAAAAGATTTCTGTGAAATAAAGTTGAACAGAAAAGTTTATTTCAACGGTTTCGAAGTTTCTATGAAAAAAGTCAAATCAGAAAATGTCAGGTTTGATAAAAATAGATTCTATTTTACACTTGATTGTGGAAAAAGATTCTTTTTAAAAAGATATGAAAGAGGTTATAGAATGACATTGTTTAATTGTGATTATGAAAAGAAAATAAGCAAAATTTTTCTGGATTTGAAAGTTGAAAAAAGTTTGAGAGAAAGATTACCTGTTATCATAAACGAAAAAAATGAGGTTTTGGTATTGGGTGATTTGAAAAGAAGTAACCTTTATGTTGTTGATCTTCAGAAAGAAAAGGAGTGTATACAATTTTATGTCAAAAGAATATGTTGAAGTTTTTATAACAGAAGATGAGATCAAAAAAAAGATAGATGAATTGGCAAAGATTTTGAATCAAGAATACAAAGATAAAAAACCTGTATTCATAGTTATTCTAAAAGGAGCTTTTATTTTCGCTGCCAACCTTATCACAAAATTGAATTTTCCTTTGAATGTCGATTTTATGATAATAAGTTCTTACGAAGGTGAAAAAATGAGTTCCGGGAAGGTGAGGATTGAAGAGGACATCAGTATAGATATTGAACGTAGGGATGTAGTTGTTGTTGAGGATATCATAGACACAGGTTTAACCTATAAACATTTAAAATTAAAACTTCTTGCGAACTCTCCAAAAAGTTTAAAACTTGTCACACTTCTTGATAAAAAATGTAAAAGAAAGGTAGATGAAAACCCTGATTATTCGTGTTTTGTTATCGATGACCATTTTGTTGTTGGTTATGGTCTCGATTATAAACAGATGTACAGAAATCTGCCATATATTGGTATCTTAAAGGAGGAATAAGTTTATGAAGAAAAGGAACATAAAAAAAATATACAAAGGGAATGAGGATAAAGCCAAATGGACTATCTGGATAATAACACTTCTTCTTTTGCTTTTTTTACCGAACATAATAGGGTTCTTCACTTCACAGGTGAAACAGATAGATTATTCCACTTTTTACAATGAGTTGATGAGCGGAAAGATTAAGAGTGTAACGATCGTTGAGAGGAATATATCTGGAGAGTATAAAGATGGTGGACAGTTTAAGACGATAATTCCTTATGATGATAACAATCTTGTTCAAAAGATGGTTGAACAGAATGTGAATATAACAGTTAAAATCCCTTCAAATTTCTGGGGGGAAGTTTTACCTTATGTTATTCCATTGATCACATTTTTTGTTCTATTCTATTTCTTTACACGATCGATTTCAAACAGTCAGAATCGTGCTTTCACTTTTGGAAGATCAAACGCTGTGATGGTTTTAACACCAAAAGTTACTTTCAACGATGTTGCTGGTGCTAAAGAAGCAAAGGAAGAATTACAGGAGATAATAGATTTTTTAAAACATCCAGGTAAATACATCCGTTTGGGTGGTAGAATTCCCAAAGGAGTTCTACTTTTAGGTTCTCCTGGAACAGGAAAAACATTGATGGCAAAAGCTGTCGCTGGTGAAGCAAAAGTCCCGTTCTTTTCAATATCCGGATCAGATTTTGTTGAAATGTTTGTGGGAGTTGGTGCTTCAAGAGTAAGGGATCTGTTTCAAAGAGCAAAAGCCAATTCACCTTGTATAGTTTTCATCGATGAAATAGATGCTGTTGGAAGACACAGAGGAGCAGGTATAGGTGGTGGACATGATGAAAGAGAGCAGACGTTGAACCAACTACTCGTTGAAATGGATGGATTTCAGACGGATGAAGCAGTGATAGTTATGGCTGCTACAAATAGACCTGACATACTTGATCCGGCACTTCTAAGACCTGGGAGGTTTGATCGAAGAATCGTTATCGATAGACCGGATGTAAAAGGGAGAGAGGAAATTTTTGTAATTCATACAAGAAAGATTCCACTTGGAAAAGATGTTGATTTTTCAATCCTTGCAAAAGCGACTCCAGGTTTTACAGGTGCAGATATCGCTAATATGGTAAACGAAGCGGCACTCCTTGCTGCAAGAAAAGATAAAAATGAAGTGAACATGGAGGAATTTGAGGAAGCAAAGGATAAAATCCTCATGGGACTTGCAAGGAAGTCGGCTGTGATATCTGAGAATGAGAGAAGAATAAGCGCATATCATGAATCTGGTCATGTTATCGTCTCAAAAAATTTGAAAAATGTTGACCCAGTGTTTAAAGTAACCGTTATCCCGCGAGGTATGGCTTTGGGAGTAACACAGTTTTTACCAATAGATGATAGACATATGTATTCGAAAAATTATCTTCTTGATAATCTTGCTTCACTTCTTGGTGGAAGAGCAGCAGAGATCCTTGCTTTAGGTGATATAACAACAGGTGCAAGCAACGATATTGAAAAAGCAACCGAAATCGCACATAAAATGGTTTGTGAATGGGGAATGAGTGAGAAGGTTGGAACGATACAATATTCAAACCCACATGATTCGATTTTCCTTGGCCGTGAGATAACTCAGAGGAAAGATTTTTCAGAGGAAACTGCAAGGTTGATAGATTCAGAAGTGAAAAAGATAGTTGATGAAGCGATGCAAAGAGCACTCGATATACTTAAAAACAACCTTGATAAATTGAACAAAATGGCAAATTATCTTCTTGAAAGGGAAACACTCGATAGTGAAGATATCGACAGAATAATGAGAGGAGAAGAACTTGAACCATTGAAAAAAGATAATGAAAAAAATGAGGTAAAAAATGAAGAGGTCGTCTAAAAGAAGTATAGATTTAAAAAAGATAGAAAAGGGTGTTCAACTTATAATCGATGCACTTGGCGAAAAAATAAACAAAGAGGGGATGAAAGATACTCCCAAAAGAGTTGCTTTGATGTATGAGGAGATATTTTCAGGTTTGTTCAAAGATGTGAACAAGGAGATCAAACTTATAGAAACCAAAAATCAGGATGAGATGATAGTGTTAAGATATATTCCTTTTTTTTCAATGTGCGAGCACCATCTTCTACCTTTTTTCGGATATGTCCATATAGCATACATCCCTGCTAACAACAAGATAACCGGCTTTTCTAATCTTTTAGAGGTGGTTGATACGATTGCCAAGAGACCACAGATACAGGAAAGAATGACAACAGATATTGCGGATACTCTCAACAAACTTTTAAAACCGATGGGTATTTTAGTTATTGTTGAAGCACAGCAGATGTGTCTTTATATGAGGGGAATAAAAAAACCTGGTGTCTATACCACAACGAGTGCGATAAGAGGTGTGATGAAAAAACCTATCACAAGGGAAGAAGCGTTGAACCTGATAAAAGCAGGTGAGAGTAGATGAAAATATACATTTTGAAAAAGGATAAAAAAAGTTATAAGGACTGGATCGAAAAAACAAAATGTGATCCCTATTCTGTTGAATTGATGGAAAAGAAAACATATTCATACCTTGTTTTTTTTAAGGATGCAAAAATCGAATTCGCAAATATTTTAAAACAAACGGCTCTTTCTGTTGGATGTGATTGCTCTATTGCAAAAGATGTTATTTCTGGAAAAACTGATAAATCGGATATTCTACTCTCAGCAACATTATCTCAGATTATCAAGATGAAAGAGAAATTGAAAGGACAACCATTTTCACTCGAAAAAAGTATGAATCAAATTATTGAAATGATTGAGTACAAAGATTGTTTTTTTGTTGATGGTAAAGATTTGTTGTCTGAAAAAAATTTTCTGATCATGGGGATTTTGAATGTTACACCTGATTCGTTCTACGATGGAGGAAAATTTAATAATATTGAAAAAGCGTTGATAAGAGTTGAACAGATGATCGAGGAGGGCGTTGACATTATAGATGTTGGTGGTCAATCGACAAGACCTTTCAGTGAACCTGTAAGTGTTGATGAAGAGATAAAAAGGGTTTTGCCTGTTATTGAAAATATTTTAAAACGGTTTCCAGAACTTTTGCTTTCTATCGATACATACAACTCAAAAACAGCATCTTATGCTTTATCAGCGGGAGTCAGGATAGTAAACGATATAAGTGGTTTAAACTTTGATCCTGAGATGAAAAATGTTGTTGCAAAAAAAAATTCATCTGTGATTTTGATGCATATAAAAGGAACCCCGAAAGATATGCAAGTGAATCCAACCTATGAAGATCTTCTTCTTGATATAGTTGAGTATCTTGAAAAAAGTATCGAAAATGCTCTTTCTTCAGGTATTGATCCATTAAAAATTTCTGTTGACCCTGGTATTGGTTTTGGTAAAACCGTTGAGGATAATCTAAAAATTTTGAACAATCTTGAAATTTTTAGATCCCTGAAAAAACCCATAACACTTGGGGTTTCAAACAAAAGTTTTATAGGAAAAATTTTGAACAGGGAATCACAGGAAAGATTGTATGGAACAGTTGGAGCAAATGTTTGTGGTTTTTTTAATGGTGCAAAAATTTTCAGAGTTCACAATGTTAAGGAAAATTATGATGCTCTAAAAATCGCATCGGAGGTTTTGTGTCATTGATAAAGATTGGTATACTTGATTTACTCGATATCATTATAGTTTCTGCAATTGTTTATCAGGCCTTAAGGTTTCTGAAAGGCACAAGAGCTGTTCAGATGTTTATTGGAATATTCCTGATCTTTCTTGTAACTTTCGTTTCCGATTTTTTGAACTTTCGAGGTTTAACCTGGATATTGAACGGCCTTAAATCGATATGGATAATATTTTTCATAGTTGTTTTTCAGCCAGAAATCAGAAGGGTATTAACTGTTCTTGGTAAATCGAAGTTTGTGAGATACTTTATAAAAGAGGAAAGAAAAACCTATATAGACGAAATAGTTAAAAGTGTTCAAAAACTTGTTGACAGAGGGCTTGGAGGACTTATAGTTCTTGAAGGAGATGTTGGACTTAAACATTTTTATGAAACCGGGACAAGTTTAAACTCTGCGATAAATTCTGACCTGATAGTTTCAATCTTTTCTCCAAAATCTCCACTCCATGATGGTGCCTTGATAATAAAAGATGAAAGGATAGTTGCTGCATCAGCTATTTTACCTTTATCTGAAAATCCGATACAGGGAGTTACTCTTGGAACAAGACATAGGGCTGCACTTGGACTTTCAGAGGAAACAGATGCACTAGTGATAGTAATTTCAGAGGAAAGAAGAATGATTTCGATCGCGGAAAAAGGAGTTTTGAAAAGAGATGTTGATTCCCAAACCCTTGAAAAAGAGATTTCAAGATTTTATCTTTAAAATACTTCTTGTCTCTTTTGTATGTATAAACATTTTTTCATTTTACAACAAAGATGAAAATTTTGAGGACACCTTAACTGTTTTCAACAATCAATATTTTTCAGATATTATGAAGATCGCAGTTCCAACGATAGTTGTAGGAGGAGTTGTTCTGATCTCTCTTAACAAAGATTTGAGATGGTATTTCGCTGATCGATGGACAAGGTTCACAAGCCCAAACCATGCTGATCCCTCTCAGGCAAGAGATTTTTATTTTAAACCATGGTCGGAACAGATAGCTCAGGAGACACAATGTGATAAAGGTGTTCATTTTATATTTTCATATCTTCCAGTCATACCTCTTGCGACACTTTTTGATCGTTCATACAACATAATGACGACAGGTAAAATCCATAAAAAAATTTCAAACTGGTCTGTTGTTCTTTCTTCTTCTGTTGTAATTGGATTTGGAGTTCTTGAGGAGTATATGGATGGTCACCAGAAAGGAGAGGGTTTTGATATTTTTGATCTTTCAGCAAACATTTTAGGAGTTTTCAACGCTTTGCTTAAACATTATGGATACCTTGAAAATGTCACTTTTTATTGGTCTTTTAATAGAGAAATGTTTCGAAACTCAGAATATTATACTAAATGGCCGTGGTGGATATATATGGCTGGATATGAGTTTTATATTAATATTAACATATATCCATTAATCGAAAAAAATCTTGTGAAAAAAGATAATATGCTTTATAATCTTGTTGAAACTATAGGTTATCTACCTGATTTTAAAGATTTTTGGAAGTTAAGGTTTGAAAGATAAAATATAGGAGGATGGATGAAAAAGTTTGATTATCTGTTAGGACTTTTACTTTTCATAATAGTTTTTTCAGTTTATCTTTATACTGTTACTCCAACGCTTCCATTCTGGGATTGTGGGGAATTTATTTCCTGTTCCTACTCTTTGGGCGTTCCCCATCCTCCAGGAACTCCTTTGATGATACTTCTTGGAAACATGATTATAAGAATACTTTTCTTTGTTAAAGAGGTCGCTTTAAGAGTGAACCTTTTCTCTTCGATTTCAAGTGCACTCGCATCTGTTTTTCTTTTCTTTATAATTTTGAAGGTCTTCAGAAGAGTTGAAACTTTTAAAGATGAAAAATGGAATTACATTTCAGCATTTTTCTCTTCTCTTTTTGCTTCTTTAATATATTCGTTCTGGCAGTCAGCTATTGAGGCGGAAGTTTATAATCCAGCTGTTTTGATGATCCTGATCTCAATTTTCTTATGTCTTGTATGGTGGGATAAATTAGATGATAAAAATGATGATAGGTATGTTATGCTTGTGATCTATATAACTTTGCTTTCTATAGGTATCCACATGCTTTCACTTTTAGCTTTACCTGCTGCTTTAATATTTTTTATCGTTGTTGCTTGGAGAAAATATTATGATCTTTCAGTTTCTCTCATTTCTTTTGGTGTTTTATTTTCATTCCTTTATCTTGCTGTTACAAAAGAAAATATGGTTCTTCTGATAGTTGGTTTGTTTTTGTCTGTTATTACGGTTGTGATGATCGATTCTTTCAATTCTCAAAGAAAAGTAAATTATAAAAAAGTTTTTTCATATCTTGGAATTTACACATTTCTGATTCTCGTTGCTGTATCAACTTACGCTGTTTTGATAATAAGAGCAAAACAAAATCCATATATAAACATAGCAGCACCAGTTACATTGAGAGATCTATGGGATGTCTTTAACAGAAAACAGTATGGTCCGATGAACCTTTTACCAAGAAAAACTGATTATGGCATTGGAACGATTCCTGCATATATTGAGCAGATTAAAGTTTTTATAAGATATTATTCTTGGCAATTCTCACCAATATATAGACCTGAAGAAGTTTTAAATCCATCTGTCCTATTAAAAATTCTTTCATCACTTATAGTTTCAATCACTTCGATAATAGGGTTTTATGGTATATATGTTCATTACAAAAAAGAGAAAAAAACTTTTATTCTTATAGGTATAGTTTTGCTTCTTCTTTCGTTTGGGCTAATAACATATCTAAATCTGAAATATTCACCATCAGACCCAAATCCTTTACATGTTGAAAAAGAAGTCAGAGAAAGGGATTATTTCTATGCTCCTTCCTATTTTCTCTTTTTCTTTTTCTTCGCTTTTGGAATAAGAGAATTTTTTGAAAGAGCAAAAAACAACAAAAATAGCATGAACTTTATATCAATATTTTTGATAATCTTTCTTGTAATAATATCGATTTCACCAATTTTTGCGAATATAAGATCAAACGCAAACAGAAGAAACAATTGGATCGCAGATGAATATGCGAAAAATATGCTTGACACACCGAGGGATAACGCTGTTATCTTTACAAATGGTGATAATGATACATATCCGCTCTGGTTTGAACAGGTAGTGAGAAATTATAGAACACTCGACCGTAAAAATCGAAAAGGTGTTATGGTATGTAACCTTTCACTTTTGAATACTCCTTGGTATATAAAACAGATGAAATCTTTTGGTGTTCCAATAAGTTTTACTGATGAAGAGATAGATAATCTTATGCCCGTCAGATTACCTAATGGAGAGGTACTTTATGTTAGAGATCTTGCGATAAGGAATATGATGTGTACAACTTCTGGAATAAAATGTACAAAGGATATTCTTTATTCTAGCACACAGGAATTTAAAACGAAAGTTCTTGATAATTACAAGGCAGATTCTATAGAAATATATTTTTCGGTTACGGTTTCGGATGATGCAAGAATGGGTTACAAACAGAATTCTGTTCTTGAAGGATTAGCATACAGAATCGTTTCTACTGAAGAAGCAAAGAAGTAT
This sequence comes from Caldifarciminota bacterium, assembly GCA_037481815.1. GTDB lineage: Bacteria > Hydrothermota > 32-111 > 32-111 > 32-111 > 32-111. The sequence goes on along the minus strand of JBBFKX010000001.1, from coordinate 404,219 downwards.
CCTTATCTGATAGATGTTGAAAGAACGAAACATAATATCTATAACGTTTATAAATACAAATATATTCTTGACGAAAAAATTGTTAAAGATGATAACATCGATAGAATAATGACTAACTATGCTGCTGGATTTTTACAACTTGGGATATACTATGCACAGATAGATTCCCTTGAAAAATCGATCGAGTATTTAAGAGAGGGAAGAAAATTTTATGTTTATGATAGAAACGCAGTTACTTTGCAGATCACAAGATTTCTTATGGATTTAGGTAAATATGAAGAGGCTGAGAGAGAGATATTATATGGTAAATCAATCGATAAAAAGGGAGAAAAGACAGAGATATTCGATTTCCTTCTTGGACAAATATATTTAAAATTAAACGATTATCAAAAATCTTTGGAAATATTCAAAAAGTATGTTGATAAGGATCCAAAAAATGCGATGTTTTTATCTGGTCTTTTAAAAGTGTATTATAAGCAAGGGGATAGTGTAAATTTTGAAAGTATCGTTCAAAATTTAAAAACCGATTTACAACTTCTCGGAAATGTTATTGGATTCTTCTATATGGAAAAAGAAGAACCTGAAATTTTAACTAGATTGCTTGATCTTTGGGATATTATAAAACCAGGAGATGAACAGATACAGCAGATAAGAGAAGAGGTAAAAATGTGGGTTAAAAGAAAAGGACACAAAACTTTAGGTGATGATAAAAATGATAAAGATTTAAAAGAAGAAAGTGTCGAAACTTTAATAAGTCAATAGGAATTATATGCCATTTTTAGGGGCACACCTCTCAGTTTCTGAAGGTTTTTTAAAAATGTTTGAAACCGCTGACATGATCAAATGTTCAGCGGTTCAAATATTTGCGAAAAATCAGAGGAGATGGGAAAGTAAGTTTTTTGATTTAGAGGAAATAGAATATTTCAAGAAAGGTTTTAAATCTTCTGATGTTAAATATGTGAACATACACGCTTCTTACCTTTTAAATCTTGCATCAAAAGATAAAGAGATTTTCAAAAAGAGTATTGAGAATCTAATTGATGATCTTAAAAGGGCCGAGAAACTCGGAATAGATGATGTTGTTTTCCATCCTGGTAACCATATGGGAGAAGGGGAAGAGTATGGGATAAAAAGAGTTGCAGAAGGACTTGATATAATATTTGAAAAGATCGATTATGGAAATATACTTCTTGAAACGACAGCAGGACAGGGAAGTTCGATAGGATACAGATTCGAACATTTAAGGGATATAATCTCTAAAACAAAATATGAAAAGAGATTGTTTGTATGTTATGATACATGTCATACTTTTGAAGCAGGTTATGATATCAGAGAACAGGATGTTTTTGAAAAAACATTTGCAACTTTTAACAGTGTTATAGGTTTGAAAAAATTAAAACTTTTTCATTTGAATGATTCCAAATACGACCTGAATATGAGAAAGGATAGACATGAGTTCATCGGAAAAGGATTTTTGGGATTAAAATCTTTTGAAATCCTTTTAAAGGATAAAAGGTTTAAAGATCATCCGATGATTCTCGAAGTTCCAGGTGATGTTTCAGATTATGAGCACGATTTAAAAATTTTGTATTCTCTGTTATGAAAATTTTAAAGTTTTTTCTCCCACTTATATTCTTCATATCCGTTTTCTCTCAAGAGATCTTGAATCTTGAAAAAAAATTTCTGGAATACAAAAAGGAGTTTGATGGATATAAACAGACGATCGAATTTGATGAGGTGAACAACCTCGTTATATTCAAAAGTTTTTACAAAGATTATTTTTTAGGAATTGATTCGATAAAAACAAAAGAACTCTATTTTTCACAGAAAAATGAAAAAATTGTCAGAGATATGTTGACTGCGAATTTCAAAGAATCGTTTAAAACTTCAACTTCAACTGGTCTTATTGGTGATATAGATATTCCTATTACTTTTGGGAAGATGACATCATTTTTCGGTGAAGGTGGAAAACTTGTTGTAGAAGGATCTGAGAGAATCGATTATTCAGGTAGCAAAACTTTCGATCTAACCGCAATTGAAAAGGGAACCGCAAATATTTCATGGATCCCTGAGTTCATGCTTAAACAACAACTCATAGTAAATGTGACTGGAAGTGTTGGAGAAAGGATAAAGGTCAACCTGAAACATAACAGTGAAACTGAAAAAAAATCTGATAACACTGTTGTTCTTGAATATAAAGGGCTCGATGATGATATCCTCCAAACCGTTCAAGCGGGAGATGTTTCATTGACTCTACCCGGAATAAAACTTATCGGTGGAACACCTCAACACAAAGGACTTTTTGGAATAAAGGGAAGTGGACAACTCGGAGGATTGAATTTCACTTTTGTTGCTTCAAAAGAATCTGGAGAGAATGAACAGAAACAGTTCGTCGGAAATACGAGTGTTGATTCTATTAGAATATATGATATAGATTATCAAAAAAATAGATTTTTTCTTTTGGGTCTTTCTTCTTCAGATTCTATAATACTTCTGAATGTGTATAAAGATGATGGTATAGGGACAAATAACGATGAAGAGGGAGTGTTACCAGCGAAACTATATTTAAATCCATTAACTGGGGATTCACTTCTTTTTGTTGGTAATTTTTCTTTGATGATACCGGGGGAAGATAAGGACTACATCTATTATAAGAATGGACAGTTCATAGAATTCACTTCTACACTTGCATCTTCAGAAGTGATCGGAATCTCTTATATCGTTAAAAGGTCTGATGGAAAGATCGATACTGTTGGGAATTTTGGATATGTTGATACATTGGTTTTAAAAATAATAAAACAGAAGGACGACTATCCTTTTTCTCCAACCTGGGAATATATGATGAAGAATGTTTATTCTTTCAACTCTAAAAATATCATTCCAGAAAGTTTTAAACTTTCGATAAAAAAAGTTAACACAGGATCTGGAGAGGATTATGAATTACAGGGGAATACAACCTATCTTAAACTTTTGGGACTCGATCAAAATAGTGATGGTAAAGTTGATTTAAACTATGTAGATTTCAATAGGGGTTTTTTGATTTTCCCATCTCTTTATCCTTTCGATTCAGATAGTTTGATCGATAAGGATTCTATTATCTACTGGACAATAGAAAGTGGAACTTCTGTTGGAAGAAAATATTATCTTGATATCAAATATAGTGGTAGTCAATCCGTCTATTCACTGGGAACTTTTAACATAATCGAAGGATCTGAAATTGTTAGAGTTAACGGGGTGACTTTAACAAGAGATAAGGATTACACTATCGATTATGAATATGGGATAGTGAATTTTTTAACTGATGTTGTAAACTCCCCAAACGCACAGATAACAATAGATTATCAGTACTCGCCATTTCTTTCTCTAACGTCTAAAAACCTTTTGGGAATGCATTTTGATTATCAACTTTCTGATAAACTTTTTGCAAACTCAAACTGGCTATACAACACTCTTTCATACAATCTTGAAGATTACCCAAAAATAGGAGAGGAACCGCAGGAGATACTTCTTGGAGAGGGTGATATTTCATACAATGAAAATTTTTATTCTTTAAGTGATCTTGCAAACTTTTTACCATTCTACAATACTACTTCTCCATCAAAATTTTCAGTTGTTTCAAAAATGGCTCTTTCGAAACCTGAAAACAACAGTGCTAAAAAAGCATCGATCGAAAATATGGAATCGGTTATTGTTTCAAACGATCTGTCTATAGATAGGAAATCATGGGTTTTTGGTTCTTTACCTTTTGGTTTTGATCCAAACGATCTTTCTTACAAGTATTATTGGTATAACGCGATTGAACTAAATGGTAATATAAATTCATTGTTACCAGATGTAGAGAAAACAAAAGATGTTTCAGTGATGAAGATTTTTATGGACAATTCAGTTTCCTCTACGAACACATTCGTCTCTTTGAACCAAATCATCTCAAGAACTGGAATCGATCTTACAGATATGATGTTTTTGGAAATCTGGGTTAAAGGTGATGAAGGTAATGTTGTTTTAGAAGTAGGTAAAAATATTCCTGAAGATATGATCAGAAGAAGAAAGGATAAAACTCTTACTGGTCCAGATGGTATTTTACAAACTGAGGATAAAAACAATGATGGAATACTTGATGTTAATGAGGATACTGGACTTGATGGTGTTTACGGTTCTGACTCTTTGAATGTTCCAGGTGATGATGGTAACGATGATTATTATTATTCATTGTCTCAACAATATTACTATGAAAAAATAAATGGAATAGAAAATAACAATCTTTTTGATACTGAGGATCTTGATAGGGATGGTTCTTTGAACAATAGAGATGACTATTATAGATTTACGATAAATTTAACCTCTGATGAAAACCTTGTTTACAAAAATCCAATCACAAACTGGAAACTTTACAGAATCCCCATACAATCATCCTCAGTTGAGAAAATTGGAAATCCCGATTTGAAATACATAAAATATGCCCGTCTTTATTGGTATGGAGTTTCAAGAAGTGATACGCTCTCAATCTATCAGATTTCGATGATAACAAACAAGTGGAAAAGCAGGATTGTAAACGGTGATAGTTCCAAATTTTTCTTTGGAGCAAAAAACAATCAAACCGATCCTGATTATTATCCACCTTACAATCCAGGAGTTGATTTTAACGGTAAACCCAAAAGAGAACAATCGATGGTTATCTATTGTAACAATTTTTATCACAACGAGTCTGGAAAAGTTTACAAAGTTTTGCCAGTAAGAGAGAGTTATGAAAGGTATCAGATGCTTCAGTTTTATATCAGATCTACAAATTCTGATTCGTTCAATTTCTATTTAAAATTTGGAGGTGATTCTTTAAACTACTATTTCATAAAGTATACTCCAACGACCAAATGGGATACGGTTACGGTGTTTCTCGATTCACTTGTGAATTTGAAGAAGAACAACCTTGATAAATCTTTTGCTGAAAAAGATATATATGGATTTTCTGGTTCTCCATCTTTAACAAATATTGGTTATCTTGAACTCTATGTTCAAAATATTGGAAATAGTGCTGAATCTACAGAGATCTGGGTTGATGATATAATGGTGATTAATCCAAAGAACGAATTGGGTTATGCGGGAGATATATCATCCAATCTTGAAATCCCTGAACTTTTAAACATATCATTTTTAAGCGGGATAAAAAATCCATACTTTAAAACTATTAGTGATAAATATGGTTCAGGTAATTTCAACAACAACTATAGATTTTCTTTCTCATTGAACGGTGAAAAACTTTTACCAGAATTTTTTGGTATCGTTTCACCCGTAACTTTTTCCTATTCAAAATCGACCAACAGACCGGTTTACTATATCGGTTCAGATTATACTCTTACAGATCAAGAGATTAAAAGGTTTTCAAATTTCACAACATCTACAAATTTCAGTGCAAGTATTAAAAGATCTAACAATTTTACAAACAGATTTCTACATTATATTTTTGATATACCTTCACTGTCCTATGCAAACTCATCATCAAACAATTTAACGTATAACAGAACCGATTCAACAAAAACAAATTCTTTATCTTCAAATTTTGGCTATAACTTTAACATTGTGCCAATAAAAATTTTCAGAAATTTTGAATTTTATTATTTCCCTTCAAACATCAATTACAATCTTTCCTATTCAACGAATGAAACGAAGTCATTTCTGCTCGGTGAGAATGGTTTCGTAAATGTAGGAGAAAATTTTTTGAAGAATTTCAACAGATCCTTTTCGACAAGATACAAGATTTTTAGATCCCTCGAACTGAACTATTCGGAAAGTAAAATACATGACTTTTTACAGAAGGATAATGAATTTTTGGGATTTTTAGGAAAAAAGGTTGGAGAAAACAATAATGTTAATATAAACTACACACCGGTTTTTATAAAACAGTTAACTCACTCATTAAATATTTCAACAAGTTATTCGGAAAGGAACAACAGTAATCTTTACTCTCTCGATTCTTTATTTTCAACAGATCTTTCCCAGAACACAAGATTATCTTTGAACGGGAATTTTGATTATGCAAAATTGTTAAAACTTATAACTCAGATCAGGGATGAATCAAAAGATTCTATCGCATTGACAGGTTCTCCTCACTGGATCGCTATTTACCTTGAAAGATTTTTGAACAATTTTTCTGGTCTAAACTATTCACTTTCTACAAATAGAACTTTATCGTTCAACTATGTTAAAGAGAATCCATCATTTTTGTTCAAATTAGGAATTTCTGACAGTTTGCCATCAGATTACTTTTCTTCATATTCTCAGGTAAGAAACAACAACAACTATTCATATTCTTTCTCATCGGGTGTATCCATATGGAATTTTGATATCAGAGGATCATATTCTTTTTCGTATAACAGGAGCGCGCAGAACCAGAATATAATCAAAGACACAAATAAAAAATGGCCAAACATCTCTTTGACAGTGTCAAATGTAGAGCAGATAAAACCTCTTGAAAAGTTTTTCAGATATTTGAACGCTACGACAAGTGTTTCTAATGGAGAAATATTTTCATTCATGAACGATACTATTTTAAACAGAAATAGTAATTCTCTTGATTTTTATCCACTTATAGGATTATCAGGAGCAACATTTTTCAATTTAAATTTCAATTACAATTTTAACTATACAAAATCACTTTCCAATTCTTATTCAGGTGTTGAAATCTCAAGAGAAAATAAAACATACTCCAACACTCTATCTTTCAATTATGCTTTTTCTTCCCCATCGGGCATCAACATCCCTATTATAAATAAGATGATAAAATTCAAATCAACTTTGAATACTGGAATAGATTTTTCTTATACGAAAGTGCAGGATCTTGATATCACAAACAACAACCTTGTTGAGGATAAAATCCTTTATGATATCAAACCGAGAGCAGATTACAATTTTACAAACAATATATCAGGTGGTATTAACTTTACATTTTCAAGAAGTGAGGATAGAAAAAGGGGAGATAAAAGACAACTTATAAGTTTGGGTTTCTGGACTCTGTTTAGATTCTAACTATTCTATTGTCTTTTCAACAAAAAAGTTTTATAATCATTATAATGAAAAAGGATAAAACTTTTTTTTATCTTCTGGTTTTTCTATTTTCCTTTTTAGTTTTCTGGTTTTTCGTTTCAGTTCTTGTAAATCTAATACTTGATAAACTTGTTGATATACATCTTAAAAATAAAAGTGAGAGATATCTTCAGCAAACACTCACAAAACAAGAGATTTCCTTAATCGATGAGGATCTTGTTGCTGTGATCGTTTTTGATAACGAAAATTTCTATCAAAATAGTATAATCTATAAAGATGAAATGTTTGATATGAAAGATCTTTCGTCCTATCCCAAAATTTATAAGTACAATCTTCCAAATGAGAATAGATCGATACTTTTTGTTTATAAAGAGACCCAGTCGAAATTTAGATTCGCTTTAATTTTACAGTTTATTTTTGGAAGTGCATTGTTCGCATTTATCCTTTATTTTATCTTTGTTTTAAAAGATAGAAGGCAAAAAAATATTTTGAGTATTATCGATTCGATAAAAAATGGAGAACTTGAAAATAAAGATGTCGGCGATGAGTTCTACGATTTATTTTCAACTATAAATGAGATTGTAAAAAAGAGAGAAAGTGAAATTGAAAGGTTGAAAGGAGTTATAAGTATTTTAAAAGATCAAAATTTTTCCTTGAAGGAAATGGACAGTGCAAAATCAAATGTAATCGAAAATATTTCACATGAACTGAAAACTCCGTTAACGAAGATCAAAGGATATCTTGAATATATGTATTCTGAAAAAATGGGTGAACTGCAGCCATCCCAGAAGGATGCTTTAACGGTTGTTATAAAAAATGTAAACTCGATATTAAACCAGATCGACAAAATTATAAAATATGCAAAGTCAGAGTACATAAACCTTGAAAGGGAAATTTTCGATCTTAAAAAAGTTTTAAAAGATATAGTTGATACTTATATCCCTATCGCAACAGAAAAAAATATAAAAATTGTTCTTGAAGTAAATAATCTTGAAACACCAATATATGCTGACAGGAATGCTCTTATCGAAGCATTCGATAACATAATAAATAATGCCTTGAAATTCACTCAAAAGGATGGTAATATTACTATAACAGGATACGAAAAAATGGATAACAACAACCTTTATGCTGTGATCAGAGTTGAGGATACTGGAATAGGAATCCCGGCAGATAAAATCGATAAAATATTTGATAGGTTCTACCAGGTTGAACAAATGAGTTCGAAAAAGTATCCAGGAATGGGTCTTGGTCTTTCAATAGTAAAAACGATCATTAATGCTCATTATGGAACTATAGATGTATCTTCTGTTGTTGGAAAGGGGACAAATGTGAAGATAGTTTTACCTTTAAAGGTTAAAGGAGGGGAAAATGAAACAAAAAGATGAAAAGGTAAAAAAAATACTGATAATTGATGATGATGAGGATATAATAAGTTTGATCAGGATCATACTTGAAAATGAGAGTTACACCGTTATAGGGGCTTTGAGTGGTGATGAAGGTATCAAGATGGCTTTGAAAGAAAAACCTGATCTAATCCTGCTTGATATAATGATGCCTGGAACTGATGGATGGGAAGTTATGAAGATGCTCCATACTGATGAAAAAACGAGAAAAATCCCTGTTGCAATGTTAACCTGCAAAACCGATGTTAGGGATAAGTTGACCGGTCTTCAGGAGGGAGCAATAGATTATATAACAAAACCATTCTCACCTGAGGAGTTGATAACAAGAGTTAACAAAATATTTAAAATTTTAAACTGATGGAGTTTTGATGAACGAAAAAGATTATTTTCAGATGCATACTGAATGGTTAAGGTATAAAAGCTGTCTTTTCGATATGAATACAGGATTGCCTGTTCTTCCTCTCGTGATAGAGGATATCAGAAAACTCTCAGATGATTATGGTAAAGTTGTTGTGATCTACATCGATATTACCAAAGATATAGAGTCGCTGTATGGATGGCAGATGTATGATAAGTTGATTAGACAGACGGTCAATTCGATATCATTTTTGAAAAAAGATATTCTTCCCGAAAATACCATCATCACACTTACCGGTGTTAGAAGTGGAGAGATACTTCTTTTTCTTTCAACCGATAAAAACGGAAACATACTTTCCAACGATGATGTTGAAAAAATCGAAAGAAGAATCAAATCAAAAATAGAGAATGAACTCCCGGGATGGGAACCGAACTATATATTTGCGACAAAAGTTTTTAGAACAGGATATTCATTTTTCACGAAAAGTCCTACAAGAAGAATGGAGAGAACAATTTTTCAGGCGATCGATAAAGCAAGAAGAATCATTGAAAGGCAGAAAGAGGAGGCACGACTCGACAGGGATTTAAACCTTGAGTACATAATTGCAAACAATGAGATAAGCACTGTGTATCAGCCGATAATCAATTTAAAAAATGGTGAAATTCTTGGATATGAAGCTTTATCGAGGATAACCAACGACTCGTTTCTTTCAAACTCTGAGATTCTTTTTTCCTATGCTGTTGAAACAGATATGCTTCTTGATCTTGAAAGAATCTGTAGAACAAACGCTGTTCTGCATTTACCGGAAAAATTAAATGGCAAATTACTTTTTTTGAATTCGAGTGCAAAAGGTATCTATGACCCTGAGTTCAAGTCAAAAAAATTTGAGAACTTCCTTGAAGAGCACTCTATTCCCAAAGAAAATGTTGTCATAGAGATAACCGAAAAACTTGCTGTTACCGATTATCAATCGTTTGACAAATCAGTAAAAATTTTAAAAGATAAAGGTTTCAAGATAGCGATAGATGATATGGGCGCAGGATACTCTTCTTTAAGAACTATATCAGAGTTGAAACCAAACTTTTTAAAATACGATATGGCTCTGATCAGGGATATTCATAAAAATCTGATCAAAAAAGATCTTCTTGAAACTCTTATTCCTTTTACTGAAAGATTGGGCTCGGAAATAATAGCCGAAGGTATCGAAACTGAAGAGGAATTTGAAACCTTGAAGAGTATAGGTATAAAATACGGGCAGGGCTTCTTTATCGCTATCCCTGAAAATCCTTTCCCCAAAATAAAAATTAAAAGTTAAAGTGAAGATAAAACTTTTACCTGAGTCGGTCTACTCTTTCATAGCGGCAGGTGAGGTTATCGATAGGCCTTCCTCAGTTGTAAGGGAATTGGTTCAAAATTCAATAGATGCTTTTTCAACAAATATAACTGTTTCTATAAATAAAGGTGGGAAGGAGTTAATAAATGTTATCGATGATGGTGAAGGGATGGATCGAGAAGATCTGATTTTTGCAACGAAGAAACACGCTACAAGTAAAATCAGTACGATCGATGATCTTAAAAATTTGAACACTTACGGTTTCAGGGGAGAAGCTTTATATTCGATAGGTCTTGTATCAGAGTTGTTTATAGAATCGAAAGTTAAAGAAGACGAGATAGGTAATTCGATAAGGATAGATTCTGGAAATCTTATAGGAATAGAAAAGTCATCGATTGAGAAAGGAACAAGTATAGTTGTAAAAGATCTTTTTAAAAATATTCCTGCAAGGAGAAAATTCTTAAAATCTGATCTTTATGAACAAAAAAAAGTTGAAGAAGAATTCGTTTACCATTCCTTAGCAAACCCTGAGATAAATTTTAAACTCATAGTCGATGGTCACATCGTTTACAATTTAAAATCAAAAGATTTAAAAGAAAGAGTTAAAGAATTGAAAGGTGAAACTTTTGTAAAAAATAGTTTTCTTGTGGACTATTTTGAAAAGGGTATACGGGTTAAGGGGTTTGTCGGGAATCCAAACCTTTTCAACGATTTAAAATATAAAGTTGGTATCGTATTCGTAAACAGAAGGTATATAAATTTCCCCCAGATAAAAAAAGCAATTTTTAGTGCTTTTGGAACTCAACTGAAAAAGGGTTTTACTCCGTATATCGTTTATATAGAGATATCACCAGAACTGGTTGATTTTAATGTTCATCCGATGAAAAAAGAGGTTAAATTCTCTTCGGAGAATGATCTTTTTTATGTGGTGAACCGAGCAGTCAAGAGTGGATTGACGGTTGATAAAAAATCAGTTGAATTTGAAAAAAAAGAAAGTGATGTTGATTTTTCTAAACCGGATATTTTTGTAAGAGAGGAAAAACTATTTTCAGAGGTTGACTTTTATCTTTCTGAGAAAAAAAATGTAGTTCAGGGTCAAGAGAGTTCAAAATTCTGGCAATTTCAAAATTCATACATTTTTGCTTCGGTTAAAAATAAACTGTATATAATAGACCAGCACGCTGCAGCGGAAAGGATCGCATATGAAAAACTTTTAAAAGAAAAATCAAAAATCACTTCTCAAAAACTTTTATTTCCTCTTACTCTGCGATTGAATTCCGAAATTTATCTTTTCGTAAATGAGAATATCGAAAGATTTGAAAATTTAGGTTTTTCGATAAGGGTTTTTGATAACAACAAAATTCTTGTTGAATCTATACCTTCAATAATAGAAGAGGATTTCAACAAAGAAGATTTTGAAGATTTTATCAATGAAATCTATAATGTTGGTTTTGGATCAGAGTTCGATGAAATTTTAAAAATTATTGCATGTAAATCTTCAATAAAAGCAGGTAAAAAGTTAAATGTTAATGAGATGGAAGAGATATTCAACCAGCTTTTCAGTTGTGAAAATCCTCACTCATGTCCTCATGGTAGGCCGACTTTCATTATTTTTGAAACAGATGATTTTGAAAGATGGTTCAAAAGAAGATAGAACTTTTACTCGGAGAAACAGCATCAGGGAAAACCGAATACTTAAAGGAAAGATCTAAAAAAGAAAATTTTGTTGTTTTTAATTGTGATTCAAGACAGATATACAAATTCCTTGATATAGGAACAGCAAAACCTGATAGAGATTTTCTGGATAAGGTTTTTCATTATTTTATAGATATTGTTGAATATGATCAAAATTTTTCAGCAGGAGATTTTTTAAGAAATTTTAATGAATATTTAAACAGAGAGGATAGAAGGATAATTTTAAGTGTTGGAACGCCATTTTATCTGAATTCGATTATTTACGGACTTGATGATATTCCAGAAGTTTCAAAGGAAACAAGGGAAAAGGTACAAGTTATGTTGAAAGAAAAAGGTCTTCCTTATCTTTATGATCTTTTGAATAGAGTGGATCCACAGAGGGCACAGGAATTGAACAAAAACGATAAACAGAGAATTACAAGGGCACTTGAAGTTTACTTTGAAACAAAAAAACCGATAAGTTCATTCTATAGAAAAAGAAAAAAAATCGGCTTTAAACTCGAAAAAATAGAATATCTTTATAAAGATAGAAAAGAATTACATGAAAGGATAGTTCAAAGGGTTGAACGAATGGTCTCTTCAGGACTTGTTGAAGAAGTTCAAAGAATAAAAGTTCTGTATGGGGAACAGATTTTTTATGAAAAACCTGTTATAGGTTATTTCGAAACACTCGATTATATTAAAGGTCTTATATCGAAAGAAAAGATGAAAGAACAAATTGTAAAAAACACTCTTTCGCTTGTAAAACGACAGAGAACATTCTTCAAAAAAATCATAAAAGATTTAAACCACCTTTCCTATAACTGATTTTAGAAAGATGTTGACAAAATTCATCCTTTTAATATAATAAAACCTAAAAAACAGGAGTAAACAGATGAAAAAATTTCCATTTTTAGAGATAGGAATTATAATAGCAACAGCAATTCTTCTTTACATTTTAATATATCCTGGATATGTTAAAAATAAAGAAACGAACAACAATTATAATATGATTTCCAATATATATGCTTTAAGAGCAGCATATGAAAAATATGTTGCGCTTGATAACAATGGAGAGCTTCCCGATAAAATTGACAACAAGATATATCAATATTTAAAAGAGTTCAACATAAAGAATCCATACACAAATGAGGAATACAAAGAAGGAGATATAAAAATATATAATCTTGAAAACACTCTTGATATAGTGGATAACACTCTTTCAGGTAAACATGGATCACAGAGGGGAACACCGGGAACTTTTGCTATAGGTTTTTTTATTCCAGATCTTGCCACTTACAACGAACTTGCTAATAAGCCAAACAAAACAAAAGAAGAAATAAAAAAATTAGAATCTATAAAACTTGAAGTGAAAAAATATACTGTTATAGGCTTCAATCAGGACTCCATTCCCGTGACAACAAAAGATATGACAGGAGAAAGGTTGGAAGTATTTTTCCTTCAAGGAGAAAAGACATCTACTGATTAATATTTTTCAATATCAACTTTTTCTATTTTGTCTTTTAAATCGATCTTGAGAAACCTGTAAACTATTTTAGAAAAGTGTGCAGGTATATCTGAAAGATAAAGTTTTATTTCTCCAGAGAATTCTTTTGTATTTTCTATGTTATTATCTTCAAGAATATGTTTAACCGTTCTTGCTGTTTGTCTTGCAGAATTTACTATTGAGATTTTTTTACCACAGATTTTTGAAATCTCTTTTTCAAATAATGGGTAATGAGTACATCCAAGAATGAGTGTGTCGATATTTTTGTTTATGAGTTCTGTTAGATAATTTTTTAGTACCAATCTTACGATCTCTCCTTTGAAAAAACCCTCTTCCGCTAACGGGACAAGGAGTGGAGTCATCTTTGAAAAAACTTTTATCTTAGGATTGAATCTCTTTAAAACTTTTCTGTATGACCCCGAACCGATTGTTGCTGGAGTTCCAATGACTCCTATTTTTAGATTGTTTGTTATCTGTGAAGCGTACAAAGCGTTTGGTATCAGAACATCTACAAATGGTATATTTCTATATCTGGATTTTAATATATCCATCGCGTTTGATGAAACAGTATTACAAGCAACAACTATGAGTTTTACATCTTTGTGGAGTAAAAAGTTTGTGTCCTGAAGTGCGTATTTCCGAATCGTTTCAACAGATTTGATTCCGTATGGAACCCTTGCGGTATCACCAAAATATATTAAATCCTCATGCGGTAAAACTTTTCGTATTTCTTTCAAAACTGTCAGACCGCCGATTCCCGAATCGAATATCCCTATCGGTTTATTTTGCAAATTTTTTTTCATATTCCTTTATAAAATCCCTTATACCTTCAAATATTACCTGAGAAAGTTCATCCCTGTAACTTTTGTTGTTTAATCTCTTTTCCTCTTCTTTGTTTGAAATGTAACCACATTCTATAAGTATCGCGGGCATAAAATTTCCCTTTAAAACATAGAATCCGGCTTGTTTTACTCCTCTTTCAGAATCTTTGTATTTTTTCTCATATTTTGTTTGGATGAGTTCTGCTAACCTTGATGATTCATTTAAAAATTCGTTTTGAGCTAAATCAAAGAATATAAAATCCAATCCTTTTTTTTCTGCCTCTGGCAGATCAAATGTGACCGAGGCGTTTTCTCTTGCTTCTACGGCTCTTTCCCAATCAGTTTTTGCTGTTGAAAGGAAGTATGTTTCAAATCCTTTTGCTTCACTGTTTTTAGACGCATTACAATGTATTGACACGAAAATCGCATTTTTGTATTTGTTTGCAAAATTTGTCCTTTCCTTGAGCGAAAGAAATCTATCGTCGTATCTTGTTAAAACTACATCAACATAACTCAAATTTGATTTTATTTTTTCTTTTAACCTTAAAGATATATCAAGATTCAAATTTTTTTCTTTTGTCCCATTGTATCCAATCGCACCTGGGTCTTTTCCGCCATGCCCGGGATCGATAATGATAGTTTTTATAGTTTGTGGTTCATTATTGTTATCATTTTTTTTTAATTTAATGAAATTTATCCTGATCGAATCCTCAAATAGAATGAGAGTATCGAATAAAAATTCTGGAGAAAATGTGATGATGTATGTTGATCCATCATTATCATTGATCGCTTCTGCAACTCTTATGAGATTTTTAGAATTTTTAAATTTAAATGAGTCCTCTCGGATAAAACAATTTTTAAAGAATAATATTAAGTCCCTTTGGGTTAACTCATAATCTGTTTGCGGGGTTTTGTTGAAAAAAAGTGTAATACTGTTTTCGTTTTCTTTAACTTTTTTTAAATGTATCTTTTCAACATATTTGATAATGTAATCGGTGTAGTATGTATCTTCAGGTAAAAGTTTTTCGAATATTTGTTTTATACTTTTGACTGGTAGGAAGATCTGTTGATCTTTTAGGATGGGAGTGTATGATATTTTATAGGTGGAACCACCTATTTTTACATAGGGAGAATTTATAAGTAAAATAGCATAGTTCCTGTTTGTTTCAATTGTGATCTCTTCCTGAACCTTTTTAAATTTTATCTTACCGTTTATGGAGTTTATGAAGATGTTGAGATCTATATACTCTATTTCGTCAAATTTGGTTATCTCTAATGAATCGGAGATTCCGTTTTTTATGATTTCAAAAAAATTCTCTGAATAAATGTTTTGTGAAATTAAAATTAAAGTCAAAATAAAAAAATATGTTCTAAAAAAATTACCTGTACTTTTTAAGATCTCTTGAAATCTCTCTTTCATAATCTTTTCTCTTTATAACTTCTTTTTTGTCGTACAACTTTTTACCTTTACATAAAGCGATTTTAACTTTTACAATGTTCCTTTCATTTAAGTATACTTCAACAGGTTTTAAAGTCAAACCTTTTTCTTCAACTTTTCGCAATAATCTTTTGATCTCATTTTTATGCATCAGAAGTTTTCTTTTTCTTTTGGGATCAATATTCGTATGTGTTCCAAATGGATTTTTGTCGATCGTCATATCATGGATATAAATTTCAATTTTTTCTTTATCTATTTTACAGTACGCTTCTTTGATCGAAAATGCACCTCTTCTGATCGATTTGACCTCATCACCTTTTAGCACAATCCCTGCCTCGAAGTCCTCCAATACCTCATAATCGAAAAAAACTTTTTTATTTTTTTGTAAAACTTTCATCTTAATTTTAAGAATTTTAAAACAGGTTTATTTTCAACAATAACAAAGTATAAACCTTTATTCAATCTTTTTACATCAACATATTCTTTTGCGTTACATTCTAAAATAGTTTTTCCAGAAATATCAATAATTTTGACATTTTTCTGTATACTATCTTTAAAGGTTATTAGGTTAGTTTGGGAATCAAAAACCACTTTTTCATTTGTTAAATCTTTGGGAGAGAAGAAAAAGTTTATCGTTTTTTCAGTTACTCCGTTATCAGAAACAAAATCTATTTTGTAACCTGATCTCTCTTTAAAATTTTTATCTTTCAAAACAATAGTTTTTTTGAATTTTGAACTGTCTATAAGTTTATAGTTGTTTTTTACATTTTTATAGAGTTTTATCTCTTTATAATCTTTATCTGGATTTATAGTTACAAAAAGTGTTTCATCTATCTGTTTGAAAAAATAGGAAATTTCATTCAACCCTAGTAAATCTGTTGAATCTATAACAAGCCAGTATGTAGTGTTCAGTAAGAGTTTTCTTGAAACACCTTCGTTCCATCCATCGTATAAAACATCTGAAGGGTTACCTGTTCCATCGTCAAAAGGAGATGAATCTCCACAACCTGCAACTTTGCCTTTTCCGTATCTTGAAATAGTTAACATAGAATAATTTGTTCCGTAAAGTGCAATCGCTGTTGACTTTAAAGATTTCGGTATCATTGTCCCAGCATGAAAATAAAAGTATCCAGAAACATTTCCAAAAGGACCATTTGTTATCGTATCGTTAGTTGTTGAAAATGAATTCGTTGAATCAGAAATATTATTGAATCCTTCTCCAACCTGTTGAAAATGTATTCCAAATGAATCTGAACCAAAGTCCTGCCATATCTCTGGCGAATCCCAACCATCTCCATCTCTATCGGATGATACATGGTCTGCGATCATAAAGAGCGATCCTCCATCGCGTATATAATTAAAAATATTCGTTTTTTCTGTTGATGTGAAAGGATTTTGTGGTTCACATACTATGTATAGATCAAAATTTTTCAGATCAAGTGGACTTGATGAATTGTATCTAATAGGGGAATCGGGGGGTAATGTAAAAATTTGAAATGTGATAATTTCTCCAGTTATTGAATTGGTGATATATGCGGTATCAAGTTCAAATCCCCATGCGGATATCGCTCCATCCCAATCGGTTTCATTTGTCGGATTCTGAGGGAGGGGAGTTGGATAATCTCTATCGATTACCCAATCAGCGTTTCCTGCTGTTTGATTTTTTGTATAGTCGAATAAAACTTTTTTAACTTTTGTTGGAAGAGAAATTGTATAAGAGTATGTCGAACTTACAGTTCTGTTGTTTTCATTATCCCTTGCTATTATAAAATAATCCACTGTTCCAGACGTTTGTGGAGGAATAGTAAAAAATCTTTTAGAAACTTTAATACTATCATGAAAGACTGTTGACCAGATTCCATCATTAACTCTATAATACAATGAATCTGTTGAAACTGTAACATCATCCGTTATATCTGCTGAAACTATCACGATATCCTGGGGCGTTACAGTTAACGGTGTTCTTTGAACATTTGAGATAACTGGAGATGATGTTGTTGAAAGAGTGTCCCCAAAATAAACTGAATCGATATAGATTGTTCCATATCCTGCAAAACCGGCTAAATCGTAGAACCTGAATCCTACTCTGACATAATAACAGTTCGCAGGTGTTGTGATCAGTGTTTCTGGGAAAGATTGCCATAAGTTTGAGTTCCCCACAGAATCCAGAGTGAAGTTGTTCGAAAGAAAAGTATATGTTGAACTATAATAATTAAGATAAATTTTTGCATATAGATACTGGTCATTATCGTAAACAAAAGATTTGACTCTGTATACCTTATTTGGGAGAACTGGAACATATTCAGATACAACATCCGTAAGAGATTGATTTTTTGTAAAAACGTTTGACTTTAAACTGTAATTCCCGGAAAATGAAAATGTGGATCTTTCGATATAGAAGGAATCTGGAAATAGAGAATCTGGAAACCAGTTTAAAGGATGGTTGTTATCAGTCCAGTTCTCAAAATCGCTGTTTTGAAGAAGGTTTGCTGAAAATGAAAACAGAAAAATTGAAATTAAAAATAAAAACAAAAACGATTTCTTCATTGTTCTCTTCCTTTTTTATTTTCTTTACTTTCTATTTTATAACGATAAAAAAAAAATTGTCAAGTAAAATTGGATATTGATTTTTTGACAAATTGTTATAACATTTAAAAAAAAGGAGTGTATTTGAAATCTATAGATGTTTATCTCTATTTAAGATTTTCAAAAGATGAAAAAGAAGATAAAAAGATTGAAGAAAAAGTTCAAAAGTTTTTAGATGAACAAAAAATTTACAGAGTGATAAAAAAATTTACTGATGACCCTGATTCTGAGGATCGAGGGCTTGCTAAACTCTTCAATTATGCAAGGGTTAATGAGAGTGTTAAAAAGATACTTGCATATTCAAGAGAGAATATTTCTTTGGATGATGTCTTTACGATGTGGGTTGAAAAGGAACTCATCAAGTATGGTGTTACTGTTAGATACATTGATGAAAAAATATCTGATTCTATCGAATATGAAATTTTAAGGGAAAAAATTATAGGGGCATTTGCAAGGTATGAAAAGGAAAAACTTCCCAACAAACTTGCAGCACATAGAGTGTTAAGAACAGTTGAAAAAAGATTGAAGTCGAGTGGAAATTGTCCATTAGGATATAAATATGTTGGAAAAGTCAACGATAAAAGAATCGTTGTGGTAAAGGAAGAAGCAGAAATAGTGAAACTTATCTTCAACAAATATATAGAGTTCAAATCTCTTGGGAGGTTAAAAGAATATCTTCAGGAGAACAATATAAGAACAAAAAGGGGAAAGATCTTTTCAAGACAGGCGTTGTACAACATTTTGACGAACAAGTTCTATATAGGTTTTCTGTCCTACAACTACTATAAGTACATCGAAACCGAAAAAAACAAGAGGAAACCTGTTTTAATTGAGGAAAGAAGAGTTGAAGGTAAGCATGAGAGGATCATAGATAGAGAAATTTTTGAAATAGCCAACAGTATACTTGAAGAGAACAACAAACATAAAAACGACCTGATTTGATGAATGGAAAAAATAGTTGTTAAAGGTGCCAAGGTCCACAACCTTAAAAATATATCCTGCGAAATCCCTAAAAGAAAATTCATAGTTATTACCGGAGTGAGCGGGTCAGGGAAATCATCTTTTGCTTTTGATACTCTCTATGCTGAAGGTCAAAGAAGGTATGTTGAATCACTATCTTCCTATGCGAGGCAATTTTTAGGAGTCCTTGAAAAACCTGAAGTTGAAAGGATCGATGGACTTTCACCTGCTATTTCAATTGAACAAAGAAATATTTCAAAAAATCCAAGATCAACTGTTGCTACGATTACAGAAATATATGATTATTTGAGAGTTCTTTTTGCACGAGTTGGAGATATATATTGCTATAACTGTTCAAGACCTGTTAAAAAGATGAGTGTTGATCAGATAGTCGATGAAATACTCATGAACGAAGAAAAAGTTATAACGATCCTTTCACCTGTTGTTAGAAACAAAAAAGGAGAGTTCAAGGAATTTTTTAAAAATTTGATGAAGAAGGGATATACAAAAGTTTTGGTTGACGGACAGCCAAGACGGCTTGAAGAGGATATAATACTTGAAAAAAACAGGTTGCATAATATTTCCATAATTATAGACAGAATAAAGATCGAAAATGTAAGCAGGATGCGATTGACACAATCTCTTGAATTAGCGTTGAAAGAATCTTCAGGAATCGTTTCAATTTTACCAGAAGATGGTCCTGAAAGGATATTCAATACATCACTTTCATGTCCATTTTGTAACATCTCTTATGGTGAAATCTCTCCAAGAAGTTTCTCATTCAACTCTCCTATAGGTGCATGTCCGGCATGTCATGGGCTTGGATATAGTATAGAAGCAGATGAAGAACTCATAATTGCAAACGAGGATCTTTCGTTATGGGAAGGAGCGATTCATCTTTGGACTGATATATCAAAAAGAACAGATCTTTTAGAACTTGCAAAAATTTTAAAGATTGATCTAAAGAAAAATTACAAAGATTTACCAGGTTTTTTTAAAAGAATACTTTTTTATGGAATAGATGATGATGATTATGGATCGTTCAATATTCCAGAAAATTTCTCGTTTGAGTCGATAACAGAATATTTAAAAAGGATCTACCATTCCACAGATTCTGATTGGATGCAACAGGAAATGGGTAAATATCTGATATTCGCAAAATGTAAAGTATGCAATGGTGCGAGATTGAAAAAAGAATACCTTTCAGTCAGGATTAACGGTTTGAACATATATGAGATAACCCTGATGAATATTTCCGACTCTCTTGATTTTTTTAAAAATAAAATTTCTTTTGACGAAACAAAGAAGGAGATTTCAAAAGATCTTATCAAGGAAATAGTTAAGAGACTGGAATTTCTCATAAACGTTGGTGTTGGTTACCTGACACTGGAAAGATCAGTAGAAACTCTATCAGGTGGAGAAGCGCAGAGGGTACATCTTGCAACCCAGATCGGAAGTGGATTAAACGATGTTTTGTATGTTCTTGATGAACCATCAATCGGTCTTCATCAGAGGGATGTTAGGTTGCTTATCAAAACTTTAAAAGATCTCAGGGACAGAGATAACACAGTGATAGTTGTTGAACATGATAAGAATTTTATAAAAGAGAGTGATCATATAATAGATTTTGGCCCTGGAGCCGGAGATTTTGGAGGGGACATAGTTTTTCAAGGAAGTTATGATGAAATTTTAAAATCAAACGATTCTCTGACAGGAAAATTTTTGACCGGTAAAGAAAAAGTTTTTGAAAGAAAAGAAGAAAGAAAATTTGACGAAAATAATTTTATTTTGATAAAAAATGCCTCTGAACACAATTTAAAAAATATTGATGTCAAGATTCCTCTTGGCTGTTTTGTGTGTGTAACCGGGGTTTCCGGTAGCGGGAAATCGACTCTCGTAAATGATATTCTTTACAATGCTGTCAAAAGATATTTAAAAATTTCGAGAATCAAACCCGGAAAACATGATGGAATTGAAAATTTGCATTTTATAGATAAGGTTATAAATATAGATCAATCACCTATTGGAAGAACTCCGAGGTCAAATCCAGCGACCTATACTGGTGTTTTTACATACATCAGAGATTTCTTTTCACAGTTGAAAGAATCAAAGATGAGAGGATACAAACCTGGTAGATTTTCCTTCAATGTTCCAGGTGGAAGATGTGAGTCGTGTGAAGGTGATGGATACAAAAAGATTGAAATGTATTTCCTTCCTCCAGTTTATGTCCAGTGTGATGTTTGTAATGGGAAAAGATTCAACGAGGAAACTTTGCAGGTTAAATACAAAGGGAAAAATATTTCAGATGTTTTGAACATGACAGTGATAAACGCTATGGAACTTTTTAAAGATGTCCCCAGAATCGTTAAAAAGTTGGAAATTTTAAACGAGGTTGGACTTGGTTACATTAGACTTGGACAACCTGCGGTTTCTCTTTCTGGAGGAGAAGCACAAAGGATAAAACTTGCAAAAGAACTTTCAAGAACCGATACTGGAAGAACTCTATACATACTCGATGAACCCTCAACTGGACTCCATTTTTATGATGTTAAACTTTTACTTAAAGTTCTTGACAAGTTGGTTAAAAAAGGTAATACTTTAGTTGTGATAGAGCACAACATTGATATCATAAAATTTGCTGACTGGATTATTGATCTAGGTCCTGAAGGAGGAGATGAAGGCGGAAAACTTCTTTTTCAGGGTAGATATGATGATTTCTTAAAATGTAAAAACTCTTATACTGCTGAGTACTTAAGAAAAGAAAGATAAGGAGGAGTTATGTCTCCATCACTTTTCTGGATAATCGTTGCTGTTATTATGTTTATAATCGAGGTCTTAACACCATTTTTTCTGTTTGTCCTATTTTCTTTTGCCGCATTGATTTCATCACTTTTCTCTTTGTTTTTTCCGAAACTTGTTTTTTTACAGATTTTTATATTTGTTTTTCTTTCGATCATTTTTGCTTTCACGATAAGAAAAATTTTTATAAAATACCTTTCAAAAGATGACAGAGGTGGTTTGAAAACAAATGTTGATTCTTATATCGGAAGAGTTTGTAAAGTTGTTACAACCATAGATAACTCAAAAGATCAAGGTGTATGTGAGATAGATGGTGTAAGATGGAGAGCATATTCTGATGATGGAAAGGTTATCGAAAAAGATGATTTTGTTAGAATCGTAAGAGTCGAAGGAGCACATCTTTATGTTGTTAAGAACGAATAGATTACTTTGGGTTATAATTTTTGTTTTTATATCAGGATGTTCACTCTTTTATCCTACAGTTTATGAGGTTTCAAAAACTATGGAAATAGGAGAGATCATTGCTGATTCTATTATAATTGAACCAGGTTTCTATTCAGTTCTATTGAATTCTGATTATGTTATTGACATTTTCTTCTTCTCTTCGAAGAAAGGTTTTGATCTTTTTAAAGATTCATCAAAACTTTATTCAGAATATTTTGAGTATCCTTTGACTTTTGTTTCAAAATCTTTTATCGATGAAAGGTTTTATATCTTTGAAAATAAAAAGTTATATTTTGTTATCGATAATTCTGATATCGCAACAGAAAAATCCGGGAAACCAAATATTTATTTCAAAATTGGAAAAGAATAGGAGTGAAAAGTGGCTGATGTTATTCTAAAAAATGTAACAAAAATTTTTCCAAACGGTTATGTCGCATTAAAAAATATCAACCTTGAAATTGAGGATAAAGAGTTTGTGGTTTTTGTTGGACCTTCAGGTTGTGGGAAAACCACACTTTTAAGATGTATAGCCGGCCTTGAGCAGGTAACTGAAGGTGAGATAATCATCGATCGGCAGGTTGTCAACGATGTCCATCCGAAAGATAGAGATGTCGCTATGGTTTTTCAAAATTATGCTCTCTATCCTCATATGAGTGTTTATGATAATGTTGCTTTTGGTTTGAGAACTAGAGGGTATTTAAAAGAAGATATAGATAAAAAGGTTAAAGAAGCACTTGAAATCCTCGGTATAGAAAAATATGCAAAGAGTAAACCGAGGGAACTATCAGGTGGACAAAGACAGAGGGTTGCAATCGGAAGAGCGATTGTAAGAGAACCAAAAGTTTTTCTTTTTGATGAACCACTCTCAAACCTTGATGCAAAAATGAGAGTTTCAATGAGATCGGAAATTTCGAAATTACATAAGAAGATAAATACGACAATAATATATGTTACACATGATCAGACAGAAGCGATGACGATGGGTTCAAAGATCGTTGTAATGAACAATGGAGAGATAATGCAGATCGCTGATCCCGATACACTTTACAATAGACCCGCAAACCTTTTCTGTGCAACATTCATCGGTTCACCTCAAATGAACATTTTTGAAAATGTCTACGAAAATCGTCAAATAAGATCAGATTTCTTCAATTTTAAAATAGGTTTTGATGTTAAAGATTTAAAAAATGTATATATTGGTGTAAGACCTGAAGACATTTATATAGATAAAGAAACTGAGATATTCAGGGAAGGGATCGTTGAACTTGCTGAATCTTTAGGTGATGTTACATTTCTTTATGTTAACATTCTCAACAAAACTGTTGTTTTAAAAACGACTTTACATAAAAGGTTTAAAATTGGAGAGAGTTATAAAATCTATTTCAATAAAAATAAATTCCATTATTTCAACATGGAGGATTCGAAACGGATAGAACCTATTATCTGATTCTTATATCTTCTATTTTACTCCTTGATAATAGGATGTTATTTCAATCTTTGATCAGTGAACCTGTATTTATCTTTCCAGTTCTTTCATTCTTTTTAAAAATAAATTTTGATCACTCTTTATTGTTTTTGTTGTTAATTTTCCAAACATTATCGATTTTTTCTCTCCAACTTGGAAAAGTTTCTCCTCCTAACTTTCAAATGGGTTTTGTGTCTTCTTTATTAACTTACAGTTTTTTAAAATATCCTCTCTCGTTCTCAATCCTTGTTGGTATTTTTTCTTCGTTGATTTTTGGGTATTTTTATGTTTTAAAAAGAAAAATCAATTTTTATCTATCAAAAAATTTTGAAATAAAACTTGCTTTAATTCTCTCAATATTGATAACCTTTTTTTCCTATCTGTTTTTTCTTTTACTGGAATATTTTTTATTAAAAAACTTTCACATGTTTAAAATACAAAAAGATAGTATTCTTATAATTTCTATTTTTTTGATACTCGCACAGATAAAATATACGAAAGTAAATAAAAAGTTGGGGACCATTTTATTTTTTGTGGGAACTTTGATAGGACTATTTTTATGTTTAAAGATAAACATAAACTTTTTTTAAAATCACTTTTCGTTCAGGTTCTGTTGAATGAAGAAGAGATGCAAATGCCTGGTTATAAATTACTTACAAATGGTAAATTCAACCATCACATAAACTCAAACCCCTATTTAGCAACTATCGTTTCAGGGTTTATCTCAAAAGTTGATGATCTAAAAAGAGTAGAAATTTTTGCAAGTATTTCTGCGTTTATTGGAGATGACCTATTCTGGAACAATTTGAAACCTATAACTTTAATGGTGTCTTTGTTGGTTTATATATTTCGAATCGATTATCATTTTCTTTTAATTCCTTTTGTACTATATTTTTTTTCAACTAATACTTTAAGGTTTTTCGGTTATGATTATGGAGCAAAAAATAGTGAAACTCTAAGTAATTTTTATTCTTCTTTTTTCTTCAAAAATTTTAGATTTTTTCTTCCAAAAATAAAATATTTCTTGTTTGGATTCTTTACAATCTTTTTACTATTTTTAAACTTAAAAATATTGAATTCGATAGGTATATATGTTATAATTTTTTTATTATGTGTATGGGTAAACATTTCTTTTAAAGAGTTTGCCTATATTTTTTTGTTTATATTAGGAGTTGTATTAGAAGTACTATTTAAGGTTTTAATGTGATGATCGAAAAAGAAGTAATTGTAAAAAATAAACTTGGACTTCATGCAAGACCAGCGGCTCTTCTTGTTAAAAGTTTGGGTAAATTCGAGTCAAAAGTAGAAATTCAACGAGATGATCTGCTGGTTGATGGAAAATCGATTATGGGTATCATGATGCTTGCTGCGGAACAGGGTGCAAAACTGATATTCAGAATCGACGGGGCTGATGAGAAGGATGCGATGGATGCTGTAGAGGAACTTTTTGAGAAGAGGTTTTATGAAGAGTAATATAATTTTAAGAGGTTATCCTGCATCTCCAGGTCTTGTGAAAGGTAAAATCAAAATTTTGAGTAACAAAATAGAGGTTATACAGGAATATGATATTAAAGATATAGAAAAAGAGGTTGAAAGATTTTTAACTGCTATAGAAGAATCAAAGAAAGAACTTCTTGAGAGTAAAAAAAACATTAAGGAGACGGTTGGTAACCAGTACGAGGAAATTTTTGAAGCACAGATCCTTGCACTTGAGGATAAAAGTGTTATAGAAAAAAGTATAAAGAATATAAGGGAAACAAAAAAGAATGCTGAATCGGTTTATAAAAATGTTGTATCCGAAATACTTGAAAAAATGCAGAAGACGGATAACAAATATCTTAAAGAGAGAAGTTTCGATATAATAGATGTTATGAACAGAGTTTTAAAAAGGTTAAAAAACAGGGATGAAGAATCTATAAAATCTTTTGAAGAAATAATAATAGGAGCGTTCAACCTGACTCCAGCCGAAACGATGAAATTCGATAAAAATAGTATACTGGGGATCGTAACAGAAAGTGGAGGGATGACGAGTCATTCATCGATACTCGCAAGGGCACTTAACATTCCTGCTGTGGTAAATGTTAAAAATTTTCTTTCAAATGTCAACGATGGTGATATTGTTATTGTTGATGGTTATACTGGAACGGTGATCATCGATCCAGATGAAAATTCTGAAAAAACTTTTAAAAAACGAAAAGAGGAATACAAAAATTACAATCTGAAGTTAATGGAAATGAAGGATGAAGAATCTGTTACCATAGATGGCAGAAATATAGATCTATCAGCAAATATAGAACTTCTCGAGGAACTTGGTGAAGTTAAAAAGTATGGTGGAAGGGGAATAGGACTTTTTCGAACCGAGTTCATATTTCTTGAAGAGAACGGATATCCAACTGTAGAAAAGCAGGAAAACATTTACAGAAGGATAGCAGAAACGGTTTTTCCCGATTCTGTAATTATAAGAACTGTTGATATCGGAGGTGATAAACCGATCTATGTTAGGAACAAAGAGGAGAATCCATTTTTAGGTTTTAGAGGAATCAGAGTTTCTCTTGGAAATGAAAAAATCTTGAGGGACCAGTTCAAAGCGATATTGAAGGCAAGTTCCAAAAAAAATTTGAAGATAATGCTTCCCATGGTTTCAAAAATTGACGAAGTTATAAAAGCAAAAATGGTTCTTGATGATATAAAAAAAGAACTCTTCAACCAGCAGATCGATTTTGATAAGGATATTGAACTTGGTATAATGGTTGAAGTTCCATCTGCTGCAATAATGGCTGAAGAGTTTGCAAAGTATGTGGATTTCTTTTCATTGGGTACAAACGATCTTACACAATATACTCTTGCAGTTGATAGAAACAACAACAACGTTTCCTCATATTTTGATTCTCTTGATCCTGCTGTTTTAAAACTTATCAAGTTCACGATCGATGCTGCGCATGAAGCAAACATATGGGCTGGAGTATGCGGGGAACTATCGTCTGATCCAATAGCTATACCGATACTTGTAGGACTTGGAGTTGATGAACTATCGATGTCTCCTATTTTCATACCAGAGATCAAAATGATAATCAAACAACTTTCATATGAGGAAACAAAAGAGATCGCAAAAAACGCTTTACTTTTGAAGTCGTCTGAAAAGGTGAGAGAGTATATGAAAGGAATAATTTCTGAAAAATTCCCAAACCTTATAAAATATTTCCTTGGAGAGTTCTATGACAAATAATGATATGCTATCACTTATAAAAAGTTTCCCATCCTTTTTTGTTGATGGATTCAATCTTGATCATGAAAGGATCGAATTGAAAAGAATAGAAAACATCGTATATACTGGAATGGGAGGTAGTGCGATCGCTGGAGATATTTTAAAAGAACTTATCTACCCATTCTCCCCAGTTCCTTTTGAAGTTGTCAGAAATTATGATCTTCCAAATTATGTTAACGAGAAAACCTTTTTAATAGTCTCATCCTTTTCTGGAAACACTGAGGAAACCTTGAAATGCTTTAAAGAAGGACTCAAAAGAAGAGCAAAAATTTTAACTCTTTCCAGTGGTGGTGACTTGGAAAAACTATCAAAGAAAAATCGAATAAAGAGCATCAAACTAAAACTCGATTGTCCTCCGAGAGCAGCACTTGGGATGACCCTTGGGGCTTTGTTAAAAAAGATGATTTACATTTTAAAGGATGATAATTTTGAAAAGGAAATGAATGATACTATTCTTAAACTAACTGAATATTCTTTTGATGAGGGGAATGCAAAGAAGGTTGCAAAAGTTTTAAAAAATAGAATTGTAAATATTTATACCGATTCAGATTTTTCATCTGTTGCCAGAAGGTTTGCGAACCAACTTCACGAAAACTCAAAACATTTTTCTCATTTCAACTTTTTGCCTGAAATGGATCATAATGAAATAGTTGGGCTTGAAAAGCCTGAATTTATAAAATCGAAAATCTACATTTTGTTTTTGATCTTTAAACAGATGAATGAAAGAAATAAAAAAAGAACGATGATAACAAATGAGATTCTAAGAGATAATGGTTTCGAAACTATGATATTTGAGTTTGATGATGATAATAAAATTTTCAACATTATTGACAGTATAATCACTTTTGATCTTATATCATTTTATCTTGCTTTAGAAAATGGAGTTGATCCTATGAAAATCGAGAGGATAGACACTCTAAAAGAAAGGATGAAAAGATGAAAGCAATAATACCGGCAGCGGGCATAGGGAAAAGGCTACAACCTCTTACATTCTTTTTACCAAAGCCATTATTCTATGTTGGAAGTAAAAGGATAATAGATTATGTTATTCTTTCCCTGTCTGAAGTTGAAATAGATGAATACATTGTCATTGTTGGATACAAAAAAGAGATGTTGAAAGAACACCTTTTAAAAAATTATCCTGACAAAAAATTTACATTTGTAGAACAGGAAAAACAATCTGGACTTGGGGATGCAGTTTTTAAAGGGTTAAAAGAGATTGAAGGGAAAGATTACCCTTTAGTTGTTTTACTTTCGGATACGATAATAGATCTTGATGTAAAAAGATTCTTAAAGACAAAAAATTCAAAAATCGCTTTGATGGAAGTTGAAGATCCAAAACGATTTGGGGTTGCAAAAGTTTCTGAAGATTTTGTTGTGGATGTTGTTGAAAAACCGGAGCATTATATTTCAAATAAAGCGATAGTTGGTTTTTACTACTTTAAATCTTCAAAAAAACTTTTTGAATCACTAAATTATCTTTATGAAAATAATATAAGAACAAGAGGAGAGATACAGCTTACAGATGGTATAAAAAAAATGATAGATGATGGAGAAAAGGTTGAATACGGTGATGTAAAAAAATGGATCGACTGTGGTGATTTTGAAACTCTTTTGAAAGCAAACAGTTTGTTGTTAAAAATCGAAAAAAGAAAGAATTTTATAGATCCTTCTTCTGATATCGAAAATTCAAAGATTTCAAAGAATTGTTCGATTTTCAAAAATGTTAAAATAAACGACACAAAGATGGAGAATTCAATAGTTGGAAACAATGTTGTTTTGAAAAATTGTAAAATAAAAAACTCAATAATAGGTGATAATTCGAATTTGGAGAACTTCAAAGGTTCGATAATCTGTGGTGAAAACACAATAATAAAAAAATAAAAAAGGAGTAAAAGATGAAAAGGTTTTTAACTTCAGAATCGGTTGCAGAAGGGCATCCCGATAAACTCTGTGATATCATATCTGATTCCCTGCTTGATTCCATACTCGAACAGGATCCAAACGCAAGGGTTGCAGCTGAGACGATGGCAGCAACAGGTATGATCATTATAACGGGAGAAATTACAACAACCTGTTATGTTGATACTCAAAAACTTGTCAGAAATGTGGTTAAAGAGGTTGGATACACGGATCCTGATTATGGTTTAGATTATCAAACCTGTGCGGTTGTTACATCGATACAGGAACAGTCTCCCGATATAGCGATGGGCGTAAACATCGGTGGAGCAGGTGATCAGGGAATGATGTTTGGTTATGCAACAGATGAGACACCGGAACTTATGCCAATGACAATATCTTATGCTCATAAACTTATAAAAAAAGTTGCTGAACTCAGGAAATTCGGGGATCTTGATTATCTTCGACCTGATGGAAAATCACAGGTGACCGTTGAGTATGATGATGGTGTTCCAACGAGAATAGATGCCATAGTTTTAAGTGTTCAGCATAATCCTGATGTTGACAGAAAGACAATAGAGAAAGATATGAAGAATCGTGTGATAAATGAGGTTATCGATAGTAAACTTATAGATTCCAGGACAAAAATTTTTGTTAATCCAACCGGAAGGTTCGTAGTTGGAGGTCCACTTGCTGATACAGGTTTGACCGGTCGTAAAATAATCGTTGACACCTATGGTGGAATGGCGAAACATGGTGGTGGATGCTTTTCAGGTAAAGATCCATCAAAGGTTGATAGATCAGCAGCGTATATGTGCAGATATATTGCAAAAAATCTTGTTGCTGCAGGTGTTGCGAAAAAAGTTGAAATCCAGGTTGCTTATGCCATCGGTATAGCAGAACCTGTTTCAATTGCGGTTGATACTTTCAACACTTCAAAATATGATGATGAAAAAATCGTAAAAGTTATAAGAGAAATTTTTGATCTGACACCAAACGGAATAATAGACCAGTTAAAACTCAGAAGACCGATATACAAAAAGACGGCTGCTTATGGACATTTTGGAAGAGAGGAAGAAGGTTTCACATGGGAAGTTTGTGATAAAGTCGATGAGATAAAAAAGATTTTAAAATAAAGAGGTGAAGATGAAATATGATATAAAAGATATTAAACTTGCTGAGAAAGGTTTAAAAAGGATCGAATGGGCTTATCAGGATATGCCTGTTTTAAAAAGCATCCATGATGAATTTTCAAAAAATAAGCCACTGAAGAATTTGAAGATAGGTGCTTGTTTACATGTTACCTCTGAAACTGCAAATCTTATGAGAGTGTTGAAAGCCGGTGGTGCTGAGGTTTTTTTATGTGCTTCAAATCCTTTATCTACACAGGATGATGTTGCAGCATCGCTTGTTAAGGATTTCAAAATTCCAGTTTTTGCAAAAAAAGGAATAGATGATAAAGGATATTACAATCATATAAAGAGTGTTCTTCTGAACGAGCCAAATGTTACAATGGATGATGGTGCTGATCTTGTAACGATGCTTCATAAAGAGTTTGTTCAACTTTCGAAAAAAATTATTGGTGGAACAGAGGAAACTACGACAGGTGTGATCAGGTTAAAAAGTATGGAGAAAAATGGAATCCTGAGATACCCCATAGTTGCTGTGAACGATTCGTACACAAAATTTATGTTTGATAACAGGTACGGTACAGGGCAGTCAACCATAGATGGTATACTTCGAGCGACCAACAGGTTGCTTGCTGGTTCAACATTTGTGGTTGCAGGTTATGGCTGGTGTGGCAGGGGTCTTGCTTTTAAAGCGAGAGGTCTTGGAGCGAATGTTATAGTGACCGAAGTTGATCCGATTAAAGCACTTGAGGCGTTGATGGATGGTTTCAGAGTGATGAAGATGGATGATGCATGTAAAGAAGCTGATTTTATAGTTACCTTAACAGGTGATATAAATGTGGTAGATGAAAAACATTTCAAAATGATGAAAAATAACTGTATTGTTGCTAATTCAGGTCATTTTGATGTTGAGATAAACAAAAAAGCTCTCGAAAAGTTGACAGCAAGAAAAAAAGAGATAAGACCATTTCTTGTAGAACATACTTTGAAAGATGAAAAGAAAGTTTATCTTCTGGCTGAAGGAAGATTGATAAACCTTGCATCAGCAGAGGGTCATCCTGCATGTGTGATGGACATGTCTTTTGCAAATCAGGCGCTGTCAGTAAAATACATAAAAGAAAACCATTCAAAACTTTCAAAAAAAGTTTATAAACTACCTGATGAGATAGATGTTGATATCGCAAGAAGAAAGTTGAAATCTATGGGGGTTAAGTACGATAAACTTACAAAGGAACAGGAAGAATATTTAAAATCATGGGAAGAAGGGACATAAGAATTTCAGTTGTTGTTCCCATCTTCAACGAAGATGGGAACATTGAAAAACTTTATGAAGAACTCAAGTATAATTTAAAAGATTATGAATATGAGATAATATTTGTTGATGATGGTTCGACCGATAGTTCTTTTAAAATACTTGAAAGTTTAGCTTTAAAGGATTCTAATGTAAAAGTAATTCAACTTGCAAGGAATTTTGGCCAGTCGGCCGCTTTTCAGGCGGGTTTTGACAGTGCAAAAAATGATATCATTATAACGATAGATGGAGATCTTCAAAACGATCCAAAAGATATCCCTTTGATGATAGACCACCTTTTAGAAAATGACTATGATATGGTTGTTGGTTGGAGAAGAAAAAGACAGGATCCGTTCTTTTCGAAAAAAATTCCTTCACTTATCGCAAACAGGATAATTTCATCTTTTTTAAAACTTAAAATTCACGATACAGGATGTACTTTGAAAGTTTTCAAAAGGTCAATTTTAATGGATCTAAACCTTTATGGACAGATGCATAGGTTCATCCCATACCTTTTGTATTCAAAAGGTTATAGAATCGGTGAGATTGAAGTTAACCATAGAAAAAGGTTTAAAGGAAAGAGTAAATATGGGTTTTCAAGAATAATAAATGTTTTACTCGATCTTTTAACTGTAAAATTTCTAAACGATTTTTCAACAAATCCGATATACATCATTGGAGGACTATCATTTTTATCTTTCATTTTTGGGATAATTTCTTTTATTTTACTGGTTCTTATGAAAATCTTTCAGAATGTTGACATGACCGGTAATCCTCTACTCCTGATATCGGTTTTCCTACTTTTGATTTCTGTTCAACTTTTAATGATTGGCCTTTTAAGTGAAATTATAATAAGAACATATTTTGAGACAACAAGGAAAGGAATTTACAGAGTGAAAAGATTCTTGGGTGATGATAAAAAATAAAAATATCCTTGCTTTATGTACAACAGCATTTTTCAACGATCGTGGTTGTCATACAAGGATTTTAAAGATTTTAAAATATATGGAAAAAGAGTGTAACACTATCGACATACTCACATATTCTTATGGAAGAGATATAAACGGATTTAAAATATTTAGAATCGGCAGATTTTTCAAAGATTTTGATCCAGTTGGGTTCCATCCTTTAAAAATTTTTTTTGATGTTAAAATGTTTTTTAAAACTTTGAATATGCTACAAAAGAAAGAATACGATTATATTCTGTCTTTCACACATGAAGCGGGAATAATCTCCCTGATTGTTAAATTTCTATACGGTAAAGAGTATATTCTTGATTATCAGGGTTCACTTTACTCTGAGATGATAACTTCGAATCCTGTCTTTCGATTTCCCCCATTCTCTTTTATAATTCGATTTATCGAAAAAATAGTTGAGAAAAAGAGTTTTGGAATAATCTACAACACTAATTTTAATTTTAAAAAATCAGAAAAGAAAAATAAACTTTATATAGACGATGATTTTTTTGATGAGGATAAAAAAATTATAAAGGAAGAGAACAAAAATAAATTGTTTAAAATCGTATGGGTTGGAATCAACACTAAGGTTCAAAATTTAAAAAGTTTTCTTGAAATCGCAAAAAATATTGCTAATAAAAAGAATGATATAGTTTTCTATATAATATCGTTTCCAATAAGTAGAAATATGAAAAAAAAATTTAAGGAATATAATGACAGAATCATATTTCTTGAAAAGATACCATTTGAAAGTTTATCTGAATATTTAAAGGATGCTGATATATGTATCAGTACAAAACTCGATTCAACAGAAGGAAGTGGCAAACTTCATCTTTATAAGAGATTCTGCAAAAGTATCCTGTCTCTTGATTCGAAAATTTCAAGAGAAGTTTTAAGAGATGATGAAATCGTTAAAAGTGTTGAAGAGATGGAAGAGAGAATTTTAGAGAGGATCAGATGATCTTCGAATTACTTTTGATTGTTGTTTCGATAATACTTTTAATATTCCATTTAGAAATTTTTGCAACCGTTTTACTCTTATTACTTTTTCTTTCTAAAATATATCTTTTTTTGAAAAAAGAAAATAGAACAAATAACCATAAAAAGTATTTTATTACATCTTCATCTTTATCCAACAAATTACTTTATGATCTTTTAAGTGCGAATGTTTTGGAAGGTGAATTTTTTATACCATCAAAAGAGAACATTGATAACTATAACGAATTCACCCTAAAAACGATTCAATTTTTAAAGAAAAAAGGAACAATTTTTTATTCAAATGTTGATAACAGAATCTCCGATATATTGTCCTATTCATATAAAAATAATTTGATTTTGATAATTACCGAAGAAAAGATACCAAAAAATCTATTGAAGATGTTCAACATTAAAATTATTGATCTTTCATCTTTTGAAAACAAAAAGGATGAAGAGTATAAAGGTTTAAGATTCAAGGTTAAAATGATGGAAAAAACCGAAGATGGTTATTACTGCAAGAGAATCGATCAAAAAGAAGTAATAATATTTTTGAAAGATGGTGAATATCCTTTAAACGAAGAGGAGGAGTTGGATGTTGAAGTTGAAAGTATTTTTGAATCTCCACAAAAAAGGATAATATATGTTAGAAGAATCTATTGATCGTTTATCTTTTGTAGTAGTTGGTGCTGGGAAATCGAAGAGATTTTTGCATCACAAAAAAAAGATTTTTTACAAGATCAACGGTCAAACTCCGGTTTTTATTTTTTTATTGAAGAACATAAAAACCGTATTCAAAGAAAGAGTCGAAATAATATTTGTTCATTCAAGAGAGGATAAACAGGAAATCGAAGAATCGTTAGATTATTATAATTTTAGTGATGTTAAACTCGTTGAAGGTGGTGAGGAAAGACCAGCATCAGTTCTAAATGGGCTTTTAAAAAGTTCGAATGAAACTGTTTTTATCCATGACTGTGCAAGACCTTTTTTAAGTGAACAACTTTTATTTTTACTTTATAAGAAGTTCAAAGAATCAAAAAAACCGATTGCACCTTACATAACACCGATCGATACTGTTAGAATCATAGAGGATGGGTATGTAAGAACACTTGATAGAGACAAAGTTATGCTTATTCAGACACCACAGGTTGTAAAAAAAAGTTTATATGTTCCGATTTTAAAAAGGAACATAGAAAACAAAATTTTTTTAACGGATGATTTAGAATATCTAATTAAGGAAGGAATAGAGGTTGAGTTTGTTGAAGGCGATAGAAACAATGTGAAGATAACAAACCCGCAGGATATAAATATCATTGAAACAATTTACAAAGGATGGATAAATGAAAGTAGGAATAGGTATTGATGCTCATAGGTTTTCCAGGGATAGAAAACTTATCCTTGGAGGGATTGAGATCCCTTATGAGATGGGACTTGATGGCCATTCTGATGCTGATGTTTTAATACATGCTGTAATCGATTCGATTTTAGGTGCACTCGGAAAAGGAGATATTGGAAGGATTTTCCCCGATTCAGAAGAGAAATATCGAGGGATTTATTCTATACTCTTACTTGAAAAGATAAAAGAAAAATTCAGTTTTGAAATTATTAACCTTGATACGGTTATTATATGTCAAAAACCAAAACTTTTAAACTATATGGATAAAATGGTTGAAAGGATCGCACAGACACTTGGAATTGAAAAAGAAAAGGTTTCAGTGAAAGCAACAACAACTGAGTATATGGGTTTTACAGGTAGAGGAGAAGGTATCTGTGCTGTTTCAATAGTTTTACTAAAGGAAAAATGATGAGGAACAAAATATTTATTTTTCTGATCATCCTGTTTTTCTGTTCCATTTTATTTTCCGCTGAGAATAGCAACAGAATTATAGATTTTATGAAAGAGAAAAACATTCCACATAGTTTTATAGTGGTTATTATATCTATGTTGCCTGTTTTCGAGTTGAGGTTAGGACTGCCTTTAGCGATGACACTTTTTAAAATGAACTATTTCAATGCGCTCTTATTTTCCCTTTTGGGAAATTTTCTTCCCGTGATACCAATTCTTTTACTCTTGAAAGGTGCT
Organism: Caldifarciminota bacterium; assembly: GCA_037481815.1. Lineage (GTDB taxonomy): Bacteria > Hydrothermota > 32-111 > 32-111 > 32-111 > 32-111. The sequence goes on along the minus strand of JBBFKX010000001.1, from coordinate 368,791 downwards.
TATAAGGTTTTTGAGAAGGTTACACCTGTAAAAAAATTTTTTGATTGGGTGATTGAAAGAACTGAAAAAAAATCTAAAGATATTAAGAAGTATGAATTCTGGGGACTTGTAATTTTTGTAGGTATACCTCTTCCAGGAACAGGTGCTTGGACTGGTTCACTTGCTGCGGTTATTTTGAATCTCGATTTTAAAAGATCTCTTTTAGCGATAACTCTGGGTATCCTACTTGCTTCTGTAATAGTTTCGATTTTCATTTTTATGGGGAAGATTGGAGTTATTATTGCGTCTTTGATTCTTTTAATAGTATATCTGACAGAAATTTTTAAATCAAAAAGATATGAAAAGTAGTTGTATTATCGTTGGAACGTTTTCTAAAAATGAGTCTGAAGATAGAATCAACAAAACAATACTTGAGATGAAAGATCTCTCTTTATCTCTAAATATGGTCAGTAAAGAAGATGTGATTCAAAAAATTGAAAAAATAAACCCTGCTTTCTATATTGGAAAAGGGAAGGTAGATGAAATTCATCAGATGGTTGAAAAATTAAAAGTTGATTCTGTTATATTCTCAAACGAGTTGTCACCTTTGCAAAAGAGAAATTTAGAAAAATATCTTAACGTGAATGTTATCGATAGAACAGAGTTAATTTTAAGAATTTTTGAAAGGAATGCGAAAACAACGATTTCAAAACTTGAAAGTGAACTCGCAAAATGGATTTATATGTTGCCCAGGTTGACCGGGAAAGGAATATCGATGTCTCAAACCGGTGGTGGAATAGGAACAAGAGGACCTGGTGAAAAAAAATTGGAAGTTGAGAAAAGGTACATAGAAAAAAGAATCGAAATTTTAAAAAACAAGATAAAAGAGTATCAAAAGAGTGTTAAAGTTAAAAGTGAGAAGAGAAAGAATCTTTTCAAGGTTACACTTTTTGGATATACGAATGCAGGTAAGACAACAATAATGAACAGGTTAACAAGGAACAGATTTTATACTGACGATAAACTTTTCACCACACTTGATACAGTGACCAGAAAACTTGAAAGATTCATAGTTGTTACCGATACTGTAGGTTTTCTGGGTGATTTACCTCATGAGATAATTGAATCTTTTAAATTAACTATAGAAGAAGCATCGGACTCAGATTTGAAACTTTTCGTTGTCGATATATCAGATCAGTTCATAGATCTTGTTCTTGAAGATATGGCAGAGGTGATCGAACAGTTAAAGTTGAACAGAGGGGAAATTGTATATGTTTTTAATAAAATCGATTTACTTTTAAATTATAATAGAATAAACTATTATAGTGATGTTTATAAAAATTCAATTTTTATCTCAGCAAAAACTGGAGACAATTTTGAAATGTTGAAAAAGGTTATTTTCGAAAAGTTTTATAATTCTCTTGATTATTTTGAAATTTCCTGTGATGATGAAATGTTGGAAAAAATCCTGAAATATGTAAACAGATTTGGAATAATCGTTGAAATGAAAAGTGATCTTAAAAATAATATAAAATTTTACATACCCAAAAGATATTCAAAATTTATCAGAACTAATTTTTTATAATTTTTATGGAAAAGTTATCTATTATAGGATTTGGAAGATTTGGAAAAATTTTTAGGAAAAATTATGAGAAATGTTTTGAAGGAAAGAGAATTTTTTATATCTACGATAAGAGATTTAAAAGGAATCTAAATCTTTCTAAACTTTTTTCATCCGATATAATTCTGGTATCTGTGAATGATGATTCGATTACAGAAGTTTTAAAGATCATAAAAGATTTCGATAAAGAGGTTATACTTGTTTCCGGCTCATATGAGTTGAAACATGCAAGGAAAATTTTGAAGAGAGCATCGAATGTGTCAATTTTTCATCCGATTCAGTCATTTCAGAATAATGATAAACCTGAAATATTCAAAAATATTTATGCTACCTGTGAATCTGATAAAAAGTCAAATTTTATTGATGAATTTTGTGAGAGAAACAGTATTAAACTTTTAAGATTAAAAGATATAGATAGAAAAAAATATCATTTATCTTCGATGTTTGCTTTAAACTATACACTCACACTTCTTTCGATTTCCGAGAATTTATTTCAGATTTCAACATCTCAAAACTTTGAAATAAAACCCTTTTTACCTGCATTGCAAACTCTTATAAAAAAACTCGGTTCGAAAAAAATTAAGGATGTGATAACAGGACCATCTGTAAGACGGGATACAAAATTGATCCATAAGATATCAAAAAGTATTGATGATAGGGAAATAAAAAAACTTTTTTTGATTCTCGATAGAATCACACGGGAAAAGTTAAAATGAAAACAGTTGCTGTTGATATTGGAAATTCAAAAATAAAAGTTGGTTTGTTTTCAAAAGGTGTTGTGAAAAAAGTTTATACATTTGACCAGAAAGTTTCAGAAAAAATTTTAAAATTTTTTCCTGAGAGAATATACGCTATCTCTGTAAACAAAAAAAACAAAAAATTATTTGAAGAGACGTTTGCAAAAAAATTTGATTTCAATGTGATTTTTCTTGAAAAGAAAAAGGACCTTTTTGAATCCGATTACTCTTTTGACAACATTGGTATCGACAGGTTCGTTTCAGTTTATTATGCTATAAAAAGTAAGTTTTATCCATCGTTGATCCTTGACCTTGGAACTGCAGACACTTACGATTTTATTGATGAAAAAGGAAAACATCTTGGAGGGTTCATTTCAGCAGGATTACAGACGATTTCATTCGCTCTTGAAAAAAGAACAGACAATCTTTTTAAAGTCGATACCTTCACCTTTGATGAAAAAATTGGAAAAAATACCGAACAGGCGTTAAAGAACGGAATTTTTTTGCAATGGCTTTCTGGAGTATTAACTTTTATTGGTTTTGGTAAAAAGGTTTTAAAGGATCCTGAGATTTTGATAACAGGTGGTAACTCATTTCTTTTAAAAGATTTTATTAAAGATGCAAATTTTGATCAAGATTTTTTGTTAAAAGCGATAAACGAATATGGAAAAGATTTTTTTTGTAAAAAATGTTGATGAGTTGAGAGAAATAGTTGATTTAATTTTAAACATGAATTTAAAATCTCCTGTGGTACTTCTCTACGGTAATCTTGGCGCAGGGAAAACAGAATTGGTTAGAATGTTCGCCAAACATTTCAAAATCGAAAATGTTTCGAGCCCAACTTTCAACATTGTTCATATATATGAAAACGAAAAAGTCAGGATAAGTCATATAGATCTCTATCGCATAACAAATATAAATTATGTTCTTGAACTTGACATATTTCATCTTTTTGAGGATTCAGATTTTACTTTTATCGAATGGCCTGAAATCCTTGATCATATCGATCTTGTTGATTATCATTTGATAAAAATTTTTTTTGAGATACAGGATGAAAAAAGAAAGGTAAGGGTTGTATGTTAGATGTTTATATTTCATCTGTGACTTCACAACTTTCGGTATTATTGGTTGGTGACGAAATTAACATTTTTAAAAAAATCGAAGATAAAGATTTTCTGATCGAACTTCCTGAAATTTTTGATAACGACGATATAAAAAATATTTTTAAAAACAATATTTTAAAAAATGTTGTTATACTTTCTGAAGTAGGAAAACTCACAGGTATGAGAATAGGTGAAGCATTTGCAAAAGGTCTTGTGTTAGGTGATGATGGAAATAAGATCATTAAATTGAATCCTCACGATGTGCTATCATTTTCAGTCAAAAGTGATAAAAGAATACTTTCAATCCTGAAGATCAGAAAAAATTCTTATTCTCTTTCCTTGTTTTTACATAAGAATAACTTTAAAAGATTATCCAAAAATTTTGAACTTTCAGGTGAGCAGGTTAGTAGTTTTATTAAAAAAAATGAATTCTTTATTGTAGGTGAGGGTGGAAGAGATTTTGATCGGAATCTGGATGAGAAATTTTTATTTCCAGATGCTTTAAAAATGTATGAATACAAAAGAGGTCTTTATGGAAAAAGTGATGGTTTTGATTCCCGTGTGCAATGAGGAAAGATTTATTGGAAAACTGATCGATGAGATAAAACAAAAATATGGATTCAAGGTTATAGTTGTGGATGATGGTTCAAACGATAAAACTTTTGAGGAAGCTCAAAAGGTCGCTGATCATGTAATAAGACATACTCAGAATCAGGGGAAAGGTCAATCGATAATAGATGGTATAAATTTCGCTTTAGGAAAATCGGAGTATATTATTCTTATGGATGGTGATTATCAACATTCTCCAGATGATATAAAAAATTTTCTTAAACAAGATTATGAAAAATATGATATGTTGATCGGAAAAAGAAAAATGAATTTTCAAAATATGCCTTTTGATAGATATCTTACAAATAGAACAACCACCCTTGTAACATCTCTTCTTGCTACAAAGAGAGTTTTCGATTCACAATCGGGCTTCAGAATGGTTAAGGTCGAATCGATGAAGAAGTTGAACCTGAAATACAAGAGGTTTCAAATCGAATCGGAGATGCTTATAAAGGCTGGCAGGATGAAGATGGACATAGGTTATGTTGATATAAAAACTATTTATGGAGATGAAAAATCAAAAATAAACAAAATTCTTGATACATTAAGATTCATAAGGATGTGTTTGGAGATGTTATGTCTTTAAAAATTCTTCTATCGAACGATGATGGTTTTTACGCTGAAGGTCTGAAAACCTTGAAAGAGATTTTAATCTCTCTTGGACATCAGGTTTATATAGTTGCTCCATCCCAGAATCAGTCAGCAACGAGTCATTCTTTGACTTTAACGATTCCTTTGAGGATCAACAGAATTAGTAAAAATGAATATATAACAACCGGAACACCAACAGATTGTGTTCTGATAGCAACCCATGGATTGATAAAAGAGAAATTTGATTATGTTTTTTCAGGGATAAACCATGGACCGAATATGGGAGAGGATGTGATATACTCTGGAACTGTTGCGGCCGCAATGGAGGGAGTTTTGATGAATATACCCTCTGTTGCTTTTTCTATGGCTGCATTTGAAAATGTTGATTTTGCTTATGCAAAAGATGTAATACCAAAGATAATAGAACTTTTAAAACTCGTTGGTAAGAAAAAAAGGTTGCTTTTGAATGTGAATATTCCAAACAGATCTATAAAAGGTTATAAGATAACAAAACTTGGAAGCAGGATATATTCTGACTCACTCATAACAAAAATTGATCCGAGAGGGAAAAAATATTACTGGATAGGTGGAGAGAAACCTACATACAAGATAAAAAAGGGAACAGATTTTGAGGCGATCGAAAAAGGTTATGTTTCTATAACACCGATTACATTTGATCTTACGGATTTTAAAATACTTGCTAAAATCAAAAAGGTAGCGAAAAATGTCTTTTGATGATTTGCGTAAAAAGATGGTAGAACAACAGTTAAAAAGAAGAGGTATAAAGGACGAAGAACTTTTAAAGGTATTTGAAGAGATACCAAGAGAATTTTTTTTACCAAAAGAACTTGTTAACCTTGCTTATGATGATTCTCCTGTTCCCATCGGTTTTGGACAGACGATTTCACAACCTTATATCGTTGCAAAAATGACTGAACTTTTAGAGGTGAAAAAAAGTGATAAGATTCTTGAAATTGGAACAGGCTCAGGTTATCAGGCAGCGATACTTTCAAAACTTGGAAAAGTTGTTTTTACAATCGAAAGGATACCAGAATTAAAAAAATTTGCAGAGTCAAATTTAAAAAAACTTGATATAAAAAATGTTTTTTTGATTACAGGTGATGGAACCATCGGTTTATCAAATTATTCACCTTTTGATAAAATCATTGTGACTGCAGCATCTCCACAGATACCAAAAAACCTTGTTGACCAGTTGTCAGATAAAGGTATAATGGTTTTGCCATTTGGAGATATATCATTACAGATCTTAACAAAAGTTATTAAGTCAAATGGTGAAATAAAGGTTGAAAAATACGACTACTGTAGATTTGTGCCTTTACTTGGGAAATATGGATTTTTTGAAAACGGGGTGTAGCGCAGATGGAAGCGCGCTTGGTTCGGGACCAAGAGGTCGCTGGTTCAAGTCCAGTCACCCCGATTTTTATTAAACTATTTTTGATATTTAAAAATTCTGGAAATAAATTAACAAGGAGGTGATATGAACAATAAATTCTTCGCTTTCATAAACCCTTATCTAAAATTCATCGACAATGGAGATTTTTTTAAAAAACCTTTTTTATGGCTTTACACGTTCTTGGCTTTGGTCAATCTGATTGTACCAATATACATTCTTTATGTTGCTATCGATAATAAAATTTTTGATGGTGGTGCAAAATATGTTTTTATATTTCTTACAGTGTGGTTGATAATTACATTTGCAAGTTGGGTTAGTTTCCAGTTGTGGTGGGATAGAAGGTTTAAAGTTGTTTCAATCTCAAAAATAGGAGACGACTTTGTTGTGATTCCAATATTTTCGCATTTTTTACAAACAGTAGGTGAATGGATTGGGACATGGCTTGGTATCGTTGGTTTTTTAAGTTCTTTACTTGTATCTTTGATTTTAGGAGAAGAAGGTAGTTATTTTATGCAGAGTTTGAAACTTGATTTTTTGAGTTTGAATTTTGTATTCATTGTTTTAATGCCTGTTATCAGTTTTTTGATAATAATTGTAACAAGGTTTTTATCTGAGCAGTTTAAAGCGATCGCAATGATCGCTAACAACACGAAAAAAAATTAAAAAGTTTAAAAAGAACAAAATTTCAATGGGGGTTTCATAACCCCCTTTTTTATTGAAAAATTTTAAAAAAATTGTTCTTCGATCTTTTGAACATTATCTTTGATCAATTTTTCAATTTTCTGTATCACAAGTTCTGCATATTTTTTACATTTTGTTTTATCAAGATCGATCTTCCCACCATTTTCAGAATAAAGTATTGTTGATGCGGGAGAAGGTATCGATTCAAATCCCTCTATTGAAATGTTGTAAAGGTTTTTTTCTTTAATGTATTTTTGATTCACCTGTTTTTCATCTATGACTTTTACCATCGCTGTTTCATCAACTCCACCATGTCCACCTTCTTTTCCAAAAACCTTTTTACATACAGGATATCCGATAATCCACCAGTGTATAATGAATACAAACATTCCCGTTTCCAGGAAGATTTTTTTCTTTAAATTTGATAAGACCTTATTGTTCCCACCATGTCCATTTATGATTATCAGATATTTAAATTTTTCTTTTTTCAACGATAAAGCGATATCAAGAATTAAGTTTTCAAAAGTTTCATCTCTCAATGTAACTGACCCTGGATATGGTAAAAGTGAAGATGTGATCGAATAATTAACCGGAGGGTAGATAAGTCCATTTAGTTTTTCAGCGAGTTTTTCACAAATATATTCGGGGATAATGGTATCGGTCCCGTTTGAGGTTATAGAATGTGCTTCAAGGGTTCCGATTGGAAGAAAAGCGATATCACATTTTTCTTTCAGTTTTTTAATATCTCTCCAGTTGAGTTTATCAATTCTTCTTTCCATAAAAACACTCCTTTTTCTCTATTATACTTGTTAATTTCAAAAAATCTATTATAATTTTTTTATGCAAATTTTTTTATTCGTTTTGGTCGTTCTTGTTTTGGTGATAATCAATTTTATTTTCTTTAAATTCTTTGAATTGAAGATAGTTTCAAAGATAAAAGAGAATGAAAGTTATTTTAAAGATCAGATAATTCAATCGTTGAATCAAAACATTGAGAAAATTGAAAGGACAAAGGATCTCATTTCAACAAACGCTCTTGAAACGTTCAAAGTAATCAATAATTTATCCGATTCTTTAAGTAAAATTAGTGAGGACCAGAAAGTTGCAAATGAACTTTCAAAGGATTTAAAATATTTTTTCGATCGGCCAAAACTCCGGGGGGGATTTGGAGAGGTTATTTTAAAGGAACTGGTTTCTGAAATCTTACCTTCAAACATGTATGAAGAACAGTTCAAACTACCAAATAGTTATATAGTTGATCTGGTTATAAAGTACAGGGATCTTTTGATACCAATCGATTCGAAATTTCCATCTGAGGATTATAAAAGATACTATTTTGAAAAAGATGAAAAACTCAAAAACGATTATTTTAAAATTTTTGTAAATCAGTTGAAAAAGATAGGAGAATCAGTTAGTTCAAAATATATAAAACCCGAAGATGGAACATCAGATTTTGCGATCATTTTTATTCCTTCAGATTCTATTTATATTGAAGCGATACAACAAACTTATCCTAATGGTGAAAAGAACGATCTTTTTGAAACCCTTTTGAAGAAAAGAGTGCTTCTTGCAGGACCTTCAACATTTTTTGCTTTTTTGAATGTTATCCTTGCAGGTTTAAAACAGTACAGATTTGTTGAGATTTCAAAGGAGATTATCAAAAATGTTGAAAAGTTGAGTAAAAATTTAGAAGAGAATTCTTTGAATTTACAGAACCTTGAAAAAAAAGTTAACGAGTTGAATAAAAGTTATGAAACATTGCAGAAATCTTTTTCGAAAACTGAAAAAAGTTTTAAAAACATTTTGAGTTTTGAAAAGGAAGAGGGCGAAAATGATGAAAAGAATTTATAGATTCATTCTGTTGTCAATGTTACTTTTTATAATTTTTGGTTGTTCAAACAACGATATAAAGGTAAGTTTCAACAGGATTGGGAATTTAAAACCAAAATCACCTGTTATTTTTGAAAATGATTCTGTTGGCTTTGTCTATAAGATTGAGTCACTTGATTCAAATTATCTTGTTCATATAAAAATAACTGAAAAAGAGGAAATTTTAAATTATAATCCTTATTTTTATCTGATCGACTCCGACTCTGATGCGAAGATTGTTGTTCTTGATGATCCTTCAAAAGGTTTCAACAATTTTGATGAGGAAAAGATTTTTAAAGGTGGAAATGAACTCGATTACTATTTAAAACTTTTTTCATTGAGATTAAATGAAAAAATAGATTCTTTGAAATCTGATGAAAGGATTAAAGAGTTGATTGAATATTTGAATCTAAAATTGAATGAACTCAAAGATAAAGGTGAAGAAAAATATGAGAAAATAAAACCGGAAATTGAAAAAAATATTGAAGAGATTTTCGAAAAAATAAAAAAGGGTTTTAAAAAAGAAGAATTTGAAAGTTTAAAGGTAAGGATTGAAAAACTGTTTTAAAAATGTTCTTTTTAATTTTAAGCATTGTTTCATCTGTAACGATAGGGAATCTATTAAAACTCTTTCAAAAAGATAAAGAATTTTCAATACTTTCAACACTTCTTTCAAACTATTTTATAGCAACCTGTATAAGTACTATTCAATCAAATTTTTTTATAATTACTGTAAATTTTATCGATATAATACTTGCTGTCATTGTTGGAGTGCTTTATTTTATAAATTTTTTAATTTACAATGAAAATGTGAAAGAAAATGGTATATCTTTATCGATATCCATTATGAGAGTTTCTCTTATTATCCCATTATTTCTCTCAATTTTTCTTTTTAAAGAAAGATTGACTATCAATTTGCTATTAGGAACACTTTTTATCATTCTTGCACTCCTTATGATCGGAAAGTTAAAAAATAAAATAAACATATTTTTATTATTTCTATTATTTTTTAATACAGGTATATCAGAATCAGGTCTTAAATTTTTTGATGTTTATGGCAAAAATGATAACTCCTTTTTTTTATCTATTCTTTTTTTGTCAGCATTTATTGCTAATTTTATTTTTTTTCTTATCGTAAAAGAAAAAATTAGTTTTAAAAACATACTTTATGGGTTCATTATAGGAATCCCTAACCAGTTCATGTCGTTCTTTTTTCTTAAATCTTTAAAATGTATTCCCGCATCTATTGCGTATCCGTTTCTTGGTGGAGGAGTTGTGTTGGGAGGTATTTTTTCTGATATAATCTTTTGGAGAATGAGACCACCTTTTAAACAGTATGTTATTTTTATTTTACTTTTATTCGGTGTAGTTTTTCTCAATTCAAAACCTTAAAATTGAACTTAATATTGACTAAAATTTTTAATGATTTAAAATAAAAAACTATGGATAAAGAAAAAATTTTAAAAGAGATAATTACAAAAAGCTGGGAAGAAATTTTAGAAAAAATTGTAAAGGGACTAAGAAAGGAATTTAAGAAAAGAAATTTTGAAAACAGTGTGATAGGCCTTTCAGGAGGGATTGATTCTTCAGTTGTTCTTGCGATCCTTGTAGAAACTTTTGATAGAAAAAATATAAAACCCATTTTTATGCCTTATAGAACAACTTCCAAAACTTCTTATGAGGACGTTGAAATTTTAACAAAAAAATTTGGTATCAAATATGAAACCGTAGACATAACACCTCAAATCGATGCGTATTTTAACAGTGAAAAAGAAAAACCAGATGATTATATGTTGAAATTGAGAATTGGAAACAAATGTGCAAGGGAAAGGATGTCAGTGCTTTTCGATAGAGCTCTCAAGTATAAAGCACTTGTGATCGGAACAAGTAACAGATCAGAGATTATAATGGGTTATGGAACTATTTTTGGAGATCTTGCCTGTTCAATCAATCCCATTGGAAAACTTTTTAAAACACAGATCTTTGAATTTGCCAAATTTTTAAATATACCTGAAAGGATAATTTTGAAAAAACCTTCTGCTGACCTCTGGGTTGGACAGACAGATGAAGGTGAGATGGGAATAGATTACAAAACGGTCGATATTATATCTTATCTGTATTTTGACAAAAAGTATACTTTAAAAAAAATCGAAAAGCTGGGTATAGAGAAGGAAAAAATATTAAAAGTTCTTTCAAGTTTTGAAAAAAATCGATTCAAAAGAGAATTACCAAAAATTTTAAAAATATAAAAGGAGATTTTATGGGAGAGAACAGCAAAATTGAAAAAGTTTTAAAAGACGGTGAGGTTCTTTTTAGAGAAGGTGAGGTTGGTGATGAGATGTATTTGATAAAATCTGGAAAGATAAAAATTGTTCAGAAAATTGGAGATGAGATGAAAGTTCTTGCAGTGCTATCAGAGGGAGATTTTTTTGGAGAGATGGCATTGATCGATGGTAGTCCAAGATCTGCTACAGCGATAGCAGAAGGGGATACTGAACTGATAACTTTTGACAAAGTTGCTTTTAGAAAAAAAATAGGCGAAGAGCCTTTGATCGAATACATAATAACTGAATTGTCAAAAAGATTAAGAAGGGCTGATGAACAGATAAAATTTTTGATGATAAAAGGAGACGAAAAGAGATTGATCGCTTTTTTGATAATGAAAGCGCAGGATGAAGGAATAAAACAACAGGATGGGAGTTATCTTATTAATATAGATTTTAGATATGAAAACATTGCACCAATTGTGGGAATGGGCGTCGATAAGTTAAAGAGGTTGATTGAAAATCTTGAAAAGTCAAATCTGATAAAAATTTATAACGATAAAATAATTATCACCAATTTAACAAATCTCGAAGAATATCTGAAATATGTTTCCTTAAAGGAGAAATATGGAGAATAAAAAAAGAAAAGCTGGAGGACAGGCACTCATTGAAGGTGTTTTGATGATGTCAGAAAATGGCTATGCTTTGAGTGTGAGGAAAAAGGATGGGAGTATAATAACAGAATCAAAACCTTTCCAGAAAACTGTTAAAAAGAACAGATATTTAAATTTTTTCCCAGTGAGGGGAATCATAACTTTCGTTGAAACCTTAAAAATCGGTTTTGATAGTTTAAACAGAAGTGCTGATATCTATTACGACACAAAAGTTCAGGAAAATAAAAGTATAAAAAATTTTTTTGAAACTTTTTTTGCTTTTTTTATTGCAACTTTAATTGGGTTTTTTGTGTTTCTCTATATACCAATTCAAATAGTTCAACTGTTGAAAATCAACAATCAATTTTACTTTAACATTTTAATAGGTTCTGTAAGATTTATCTTTTTTATCGTTTATCTGATATCGATATCTCAGATAAAAGATATAAAAAGAATTTTTATGTACCATGGAGCTGAACATAAAACTGTTTTTGCATATGAAAATGGTGATGATTTGACAGTTGAGAACGCGAAAAAATATTCAACAAAACATCCCCGTTGTGGAACAAGTTTTTTGTTTATAACTCTTGCATTTGCAATAATTTTTTACTCTATAGTAGATACTTTTGTGTTTTCTATTTTTAAAATAACAAATTCTCCTGTAAACAGGTTTCTTAATCATATTATCTTTTTACCAATTGTTGCAACGATCTCTTACGAACTGCTTTTTCTTGCAGAGAAATTTTCGAACAACGTTTTCGTTAAAATTCTCATATTCCCTGGTTTACTTTTCCAATATATTACAACGAAAGAACCAACAGATGACATGTTAGAGGTATCAATAATTTCTTTAAAAGAATCTTTAAAATATGACCTTAAGGAGTGAGAATGCTTAAAGAAGCGTTAGAGGTAAAGTTAAAAGAATATAAAGAAATGGAAAATATGCTTTCCGATCCTTCGATAGTTTCAGATAACAAAAAATATAAAGAGATTTCAAAAAGGTATTCTGAGATGGGAGCGCTTGTTCAGAAAACTAACGAATATTATAAAACTCTTGAACAACTTGAGGAAAATTTACAACTTTTAAAACAGGAAAAAGATATTGAAATGAAAGAGTTGATAAATCAGGAAATTAGAGAAATAAATGAAAAGATAAATAAATTAGAAGAGGAACTCAAAGTTCTTCTGTTACCAAAAGATCCTGAGGACGAAAAAAATATTATCTTTGAGATAAGAGCGGGAACCGGAGGAGAGGAAGCGGCACTTTTTGTTGCTGATCTTTACAGGATGTACAAAAGATATGCTGAGAGTAAAGGATATGTATTTGAACATATAGATTTTCATCCGACAGAACTGGGTGGTTATAAAGAGATGATATTTGCATTAAAAGGAAAAAATGCTTATGGTAATTTTAAATTCGAGAGTGGTGTGCATCGAGTACAAAGAATCCCTGAAACAGAGGCAAATGGCAGAATTCACACATCCGCTGTAACGGTAGCTGTTCTTCCTGAGGTAGAGGATGTTGAACTTGAAATAAACGAAAAGGATCTCAGAATCGATATATTCCATTCGTCAGGTGCTGGTGGACAGAATGTTAACAAAGTTGCTACGGCTGTTAGAATTACACATCTGCCAACAAACACTGTTGTTGTGTGTCAGGATGAAAGGAGTCAACATAAAAACAGAGAAAAAGCGATGAGGATTCTTAAAGCACGATTGTATGAAAAGATTCTGAAAGAACAGCAGGAAAAGATTTCTCAGAATAGAAAAAATCTTGTTGGAACTGGTGATAGATCAGAAAGGATAAGAACATACAACTTTCCTGAAAGAAGGGTAACAGATCACCGAATAAATTTAACCCTATACAGATTGGAAGAGATACTCGATGGTAACCTTGATCTTCTGATTCAACCTTTAAAGGATGAGGATATGAGGATTAAATTACAGGAGTTTTATGAGAAAGGTTAATGTCACTCCTAAAGATCTGATAACAGAATCGATTCTCATTTTAAAAAAGCATAAAATAAAGGAAGCAAAACTGAACGCTGAACTCATAATGTCCCATTGTATGAATGGGGATAGGATATATCTTTATGAAAATTATAACAAAAGTTTAACAAAAATCGAACAGAATCTTTTTAGATCACTTATAAGGAGAAGAATTAAAAAAGAACCTGTCCAATACATTATCGGTAAAACTGAATTTATGGGTCTTACTTTTAAAGTCAACAAAAATGTGTTGATCCCTCGCCCTGATACTGAAACTCTTGTTGAATTCGCTATAAAATATTCTCTTGAAAATAAAAAAGATTCAAACTACAGGATTCTGGATTTTGGAACGGGAAGTGGAAACATAATAGTTTCACTTGCAAAATATTCTCCAAATCTAAAATATTATGCTATAGATCTTTCAAGAGGAGCATTACTTATCGCGAAAGAGAATGCTAAAATAAATGGGGTTGATAAGGACATAATTTTCATTCAATCGAATGGATTTTCTTCTTTAAACAGCAGTTTTAAATATGATATGATCCTTTCAAATCCTCCCTATATTCCATCAGCAGTTATTTTGAAACTTCCAGAAGAGATAAGGTTTTATGAACCTCTCGTCTCACTTGATGGTGGAAATGATGGACTGCAAATCATCAGAACGATTGTGAATTCCGCATATAAATATCTTAAAAAGGATGGTGTCTGTCTTATAGAGATTGGATATGACCAGAGTGAACAGGTTGAAAAGTTGGTAAAAGAGACCAGAAAATATAAAGATATAAAATTTCTAAAAGATCTTTCGGGAATAAAGAGAGTGATATTTTTTAAAAAACTATGAAAAGGATATTCTATTTTTTAAATGAGGAAAAGAGGGGATGTGCGCAGGCACTCGATAGATTAAAAAGATGGTGTAACCATAATAGGGTTGATGTTTATCCTATTGAAACTTTAAAAATTTTTAAAGGTAAACTCAAAGATTCTTTTGTAATTTCCTTCGGTGGAGATGGAACGATGCTTTCTGCAGCAAAAATGGCTGTTCCATATTCCCTTCCAATAATGGGAGTTAACCTTGGTTCGCTCGGATTCCTTTCAAATATACGAGAGAATGAACTTGAAAAGCGACTTGATATGGTGAAAAATAAAAACTATTATTTACAGTTATGTAACCTTCTATCTACGAAAATTAGAGGTATTTTTCTTACCGGTCTTAACGATATTGTTATGAAATCAGAGGATATTCATCGGATGATTAAAATAAAAGTTCTTGTTGATGATAAGGAGATCTCCACAATCTCTGCGGATGGTGTTATAGTTTCAACTCCACTTGGTTCAACAGCATATTCTCTCGCTGCTGGTGGCCCTATCGTGTATCCTGATATAGATGCATTCATCATAACACCCATATGTCCACATTTACTGGTTCAAAGACCGATAATCGTAAAGAGTTCATCCAAAATAACTCTTATCCCAATTTCCAAAAATGCTATAATCTCTGCTGATTCTCAAAAAGTATTAAAAATTTCTGAAAATCAGAAGGTTATTCTTTCAAACTATTCAGAAAAAATAAAAATCATCAAATTTGAAGATTTTGACCTTTTTGATATTTTGAAAGAAAAATTCCATCTTGGAAAGGATCCGAGAATATGATAAGGGAACTTATTATAGAAAACCTTCTTTTTTTTGAGGACAACAGAATTGAATTCAAAAAAGGTTTCAACGTTATAACAGGGGAAACTGGTGCAGGGAAAACTGTTCTTGTGAACACGCTTTTAAATCTTGTTGGGGAAAAAATTGATGTTACAATTCGTAACAAAAATAAGGATGCTACAATCACTGGAGTTTTCGAAATTTCTGATGAAATATCGGAAGAGTTGAAAAATATAGATATATATGTTGAAGATGAACTTATAATAAGAAAGGTTATAAAACCTAACGGTAAGCACTCAATTTATCTGAATGATTCTGCAATAAGTTCAACGACTCTAAAAAAAATAGGAGCACTTCTTTTCGATTTACATGGACAGTACGACCATCAACTTCTTTTGAGAAAAGAAAATCATATCAAAATTATCGATAGAATTTCAGATAGTGAGGAAATACTGTCAGAGTTTATTTCAAAATATAGAGAATACAACGAACAGTTAAAAAATTTCAACCACTTAAAAGAGCAAGTTGATTCCTTTTTGAAAGAGAAAGAATTTTATGAGTTTGCTCTTAAAGAGTTAGAAGAAATTGATATAGAAAAAATTGATGAGGTAAAACTAAAAGATTCACTATCAGAAATGGAAAACTTTGAAAACATCAAAGAGAGGATCGATTATTCTTTAAAATTGCTTGAAGAGAATGAGATAAATATAAATCTTCTTTTATCGGATCTCAGAAAAAATCTTAAGGATATCTCGAATAAGAGTTCAAAAATTTCAAAGATAACAGAGAATATCGATATCATAATCGAAAATGTTTCTGATCTTTATAAAGAACTTTATAATTATGGAGAAACCTTATCTTACGATAAGAATGAACTTGAAAATCTGAGAAATACTTATGACAGGCTTGAGAGTTTAAAAAGAAAATATGTTAGGGATCTTCCTGGTTTGATAAAATTTAAGGAAGAGATTTCTTCAAAGTTAAAAATAGCGCAGGATCCTGAGGGAGAGTTGAAAATTCAAGAGAATATGTTGATCGAGTTAAAAAAGCAACTCGATGAACTTGGGTCGATACTTCATAAAAAAAGAGTTGTAGGTTCTAAAAAATTTGAGGAATATGTAAATGAATGTTTGAAAAATTTGAATATGAAAGATACTAAACTTAAGATCAAAATCGATTTTTCATTGGAAAACTTCAACGAAATGGGTTATGATGATATAGAGTTTTTTATTATCAATAGATTCAATCAGGAAGGACAACCGTTAAAAAAGATCGCTTCCGGTGGAGAAATTTCAAGGATTATGTTAAGTATTAAAGATTTTTTGAGAAAAAACGATCCTGTTATGACCATGATATTTGATGAAATAGATGTAGGAATCAGTGGAGATACAGCTTTTAAAGTTGCTGAACTTATGAAAAACATTTCAAAATTCAAACAGATTATCACCATAACTCATCTCCCACAGATAGCAGCAAAGGCGGACAATCATATTTTTGTTTCAAAGGATGACAAGAGTATAAAGGTAAAAGAACTTAACGATGATGAAAGAGTTAAAGAAATAGCAAGACTTCTTGGAAGTTCTGAATCATACGAAACAGCACTAAAGCATGCAAAAGCTCTCCTGAAAAGATGATACTTTCAATTTTTGTATATTCAACAATATTTTTTTATTCATTTTGTTATGGGGTTTTCATCTTTGCCAATAGAGATTTTTCTTTCTCTTTCGTTCCCGCCCATTACAACTTTATCGTTGGTTTTTTGCTGTATCTTGTTATAAGGTTTTTTGTAAAACCGTTGAAAGAAAATATAAGTTTTTTTGAAACTTTTCAACATGAAATGACACATATGTTTTTTGCATTTATAACCTTTAAAAATATTTATTCTTTTAAAGCATCATCAAAAAGTGGAGGATTGATAAAAACAGAAAAAATTAATCCTATTGTTGCTCTCTCTCCTTACACTATACCTTTGTTTTCAATTTTTTTTATATTGCTTACATTTTTTATAAAAGAAAGATATATGAGTTTCCTTTTTTTCTTTTCTGGATTCTTTTTTTCACAATTTCTTTCTGCAACAATCAAGGACATCCTGTTTGTGAAGCAACCTGATCTTGAAAGATACCCAATCATTTCATATCTTCTCATACTTGTTTCACTATTTTTCTTTATCTTTTTTTTCTATCTATTTATTATTTATGGAGTAAAACTTTTTTTAATAATTCCTAAATCGACTTTTTATATTTTGTTTTCAAAATGAAAATTGTTAAAGTACTTTTACCTGTTGATCTTGATAAAACCTTTGATTATTGTTTACCCGAAAATTTCACTTTGAATCTTTCCAAAGGAGATATAGTTCTGGTTAATTTTAGGAATAAAAAATATTTTGGTTTAGTATATGGTTTTTCAGATCATAGTGAGATAAAAGATATTAAGCCGATAGAACAAAAAGTATATGAAAATGTTATATCTGATAAGTTATTTGAATTTATTGAGTGGCTATCAAAATATTATTTCGTTTCAAAAGGATTGATCATTAAAAATTATTTACCATACAATATTTCGATCCCCAAAAAGTATGTATGTATCTCGAAAGATTATGAATATACTGAACTATTTTATGAAACAAAAAAAAGAGCACTCTCAAAAAGTGAGATTGAAAAAATATCAAAAGAAAAATTAGATCTTCTGATTGAAAAAAATGTGATAAAAGAAGACCTTTTTCCATATATCGAAGAGAATTATGATAAAAAGGTTTTAACTGATGAACAGGAAAATGCCTTTTCAATATTAAGAAACTCTTTTGATAAACGAGTATTTAAAACATTTTTGCTGTATGGTCAACCAGCAACAGGGAAAACCGAAGTTTACATAAGATTTGTAAAATATGTTTTTGAAAATTCAAATAAACAGATTCTGATTTTACTTCCCGAAATTGGCCTCGTTGAACAGGTTTACAAGATATTTTCGAAATTGTTTGGTTCATTAAATATAGCAAAGATACACTCGGAACTTTCAAAAGGTGAATTCAATTTTCTTTTTGAAAAAATAAATTCTCAAGAGAAGAGAATAATAATAGGCACAAGATCAGCTATCTTTTTGCCTTTCAAAAATCTTGGGACTGTTGTGGTTGATGAGGAACAGGATATTTCATATAAACAATATGATATGGCACCGTTTTACAATGCGAGGGATTGTTCAATATATTTAGGCAAACTTTTTTCTTCTCCAGTTCTTCTTGTTTCTGCAACCCCATCCCTTGAAACCTATTACAATGTTTTGAATAAGAAGTATGAACTTTTAAAACTTGAAAAAAGATTCCTTGGAACAGAAAAACCTGAAGTAAAAATCGTTTTTAACGAGAATGATGGTAAAAAGATTTCCCAGATAGCATTAGACGAGATATCAAATTCTCTTGATGATGGTGAACAGGTTATCGTTTTTCTAAATCGAAGAGGTTATTTGAATCTTTATAGATGTGTAGATTGTGGAGAATATTTTAAGTGTGAAAATTGTTCGGTTTCATATTCTTTCCACAGATCAAGCAATAGTTTTATTTGTCATTACTGTCTTGATGAAAAACCATTTGATTCAAGATGTAAAACCTGTGGTGGCAGGTTGGTCTCTGCTGGAATCTGGGGAACAGAGATGGTTGAGTCGATTTTTAAAAAAATATATAAAGATAAAACAATAGAAAGATTTGATATCGATTCAACATCAAGAAAAGGTGAAAGAAACAGAATAATTGAAAATTTTATGAATCACAAAATTGACATCCTTGTTGGGACACAGATGGTTTCAAAAGGTTATGATGTACCAAATGTATCAACGGTTCTTATTTTAAATTTTGATTCTACAATAAATCTTCCAGATATAAGAAGCATGGAAAGGTTTATGCAACTTTTGATTCAAACCTCCGGAAGAGCTGGTAGAAGGGAAAAACGGGGGAAGATAATAATCGAAACTGGTATAAAGAATCAACAAATTTTTGATATTATTCAGAATCTCGATTATCAAAGGTTTCTTGATATCGAGAACGAGAAAAGAAAGGAAAGGAATTTTCCACCTTATAAAAGAGTATTAAAGATAAGTCATAAAAATAAAAACAGAGAAGAAGCATGGAAAAACATTAAAAGGATACACGATATATTGGAACAGTCAAATTCTTACAACGATATAAAAATTTTCCCCCCAGGTTTTAACTTTATCGAAAAAGTTAAAAACTATTATAGAACCGAAATATTTATATTCTATAAAGATTTTAGAAATGTTTTTAAACTTTGCGAAAATTTAAAAAACTTAAAGTTCGAATTTCATATAGATAATGATTCTTTATAGGAGTATCTTATGTTTAAATTTTTAAAAAATACATTCAGATCGTTCAAATATTATAATTACCGATTATTTTTCCTCGGACAGGGAATATCATTGATCGGAACATGGATGCAACAGGTAGCTTCTCCATGGCTTGTTTACAGAATCACGAATTCACCTTTTTTGCTTGGTTTAACATCATTTGTAGCATTAAGTCCCAACATATTTGTTACACCTTTCAGTGGAGTGATTGCTGATAGGATCGATCGAAGGAAAATTTTGTATTTTACTCAGATCAACATGATGTTATCAGCATTTCTTTTAACATATTTTTATTTTAAAGGTAAAGGATATGTCTCATATCCAATCATTTTGATTCTTTCTTTGTATACGGGGATTATGAATGCTCTTGATGCTCCCGCAAGACAGGCATTCGTTTATGATATAGTTTCTGATAAGATCGATTTACCCAATGCTATCGCTTTAAACAGTGCAATGTTCAATGGTGCAAGATTTTTTGGCCCGACATTTGCGGGTATAGTTCTTGCAAAGTGGAATGAAGGTGTTTGTTTTTTGATCAACGGAATCAGTTTTATAGCGGTTTTGATCGCTCTATTCTTTATGAAACTTGAAAAACATGAAAGGATAAAACTAAAAACAATCAATTTTATCGATGAGTTTAAAGAAGGTTTAGATTATACTTTTAAACACAAGGGAATCCTTTCCATACTTATTATAGTTGTGATAATTTCAATTTTTGGAATGAGTTATCCTGTTGTTCTTCCCGTATATGTGAAGGAGATTCTGAAAAAAGGTGGTGATACTTTAGGATTTCTCCTTTCTTTTATAGGTATAGGAGCTTTAACTGGTGCAATCTTTATAGCTTCTTTAAAAAATATAAGTGTTGTTATGAGACAGTTTTTTCTTGCGGGACTTATTTTTGGAATCTCATTGATTTCAATCTCTTTTGTTCGTAATATATATTTTCTTTATATTTTTTTGTTTATATTGGGTTTTGGAGTAGTATCTCAGGTTTCATCTGGAAATACCTTGATTCAACTTTTTGTTGATGATAAAAAAAGAGGAAGAGTGATGAGTTTGTACAATATGGCTTTTTTGGGTTCTGCTCCTATTGGTAGTTTGATCGCGGGATTTTTGATAAAGCAAAATGTTCTTGGAATCTCTAAAACTTTACTTGTTCTTGGACTTATTTGTGCATCAACATCATTTTTACTTTTTTTGAACAGAAAAGAGTTTAAAA
Source organism: Caldifarciminota bacterium (assembly GCA_037481815.1). Taxonomy (GTDB): domain Bacteria; phylum Hydrothermota; class 32-111; order 32-111; family 32-111; genus 32-111. Next base: position 348,059 of record JBBFKX010000001.1, on the reverse strand, counting down.
AAGTTTTCAAGTAATTTATTTTTTAAAACTCAAAATTATACCAAGAACTATAGACCATAAAGCGGCAATACCGATTTGATAATCTTTGGGTAATAAGAATGTGAGAGTATGTGCTGGTATCCAGAACCAGATTAAGGAAAATAGAGAAAATTCGATACCTTTAAAATCTTTTTTACCCATTATCAAATTTTCTTCAAGCCGATGGAACAACATCATCTGTGGCCCGAAAAAAAGATTGGTTAACACGGAAAGAGAAAAAGCGTATAAGAATGTCCCTTCTATTATGTTGGGCAACATATTGTTTGCGATTAATGCTTTCAAACTACCTTTGCTTCCAGTAAAACCCATTTTTATTATGATACCCAAAATTCCCCATCCTAAAATTTTTAAAATTATTTGAAAAAAGTTTCCGATATTTTTTAATCGTTTTCTTAAAGAGTATGAAATAACTTCACCTAAAAATCCTAGTATTGCAAATTGAAGGAAGGCTGAAATTAGAGGGTAAGTTTTTACAAAATGTTGATATTTATCCATTTTTTCTCCTTTTTTTGATTTTAAATTATATTTTAAATCTTTATGTAATCAACAAAAAAAATGTCTGTTTATTGACATGTTGAATCAACTTTATATAATTGATAAATAGTAAAAGAGGAGTATTAAATGAAGTTTATTGAAAGAATGGCCAAATGGTTTAACAAAAAGAAAGTTTTGTTGGAAGGTGGTGGGGAACAGGCGATCGAAAAACAGATCCAGAGTGGTAAACTGTTTGCAAGAGATAGAATTGAGTTACTCCTTGATAAAGATAGTTTTGTCGAAACCGATCTTTTTGTGGAACACAGTGCAAAAGATTTTGGTTTGTCAAAAAAATCACTTGCCGGTGATGGTGTAATAACAGGTTATGGAAAAATAAACGGAAGAAAAGTTTGTATCTTTGCACAGGACTTTACTGTTGCAGGTGGTTCCCTCGGTGAAATGCATGCATTGAAGATTACAAAAATTATGGATCTTGCAGCCAAGATGGGAGTCCCTCTCATTGGATTAAACGATTCTGGAGGAGCAAGGATACAGGAAGGTGTTTCTGCTCTGGCTGGTTATGGAAATATATTTTTTAGAAATGCAAGGTTGTCAGGAGTTATTCCGCAGATCTCGGTTATTCTTGGTCCATGTGCTGGTGGTGCTGTTTATTCTCCAGCTTTGATGGATTTCGTTTTTATGGTTAACGATCTTTCAAAAATGTTTATAACAGGACCTCAGGTCATAAAAACTGTGATCGGAGAAGACATCTCGATGGAAGAACTTGGCGGTGCTTACACGCACCATACCAAAACAGGTAATATACATTTCTTCGCATCAAATGAATACGAGTCATTTTTTCAGGTGCAAAAACTCCTTTCATATATCCCGGATAACTGTTATGAGAAACCAAAAAGGATTGAACCGAAACCTCCAAAGGAAACAAAAAGTATAGAAGAAATTATTCCTCATGATTCGAAAGAACCGTATGATGTAAAAGATGTGATATACAGTATCGTTGATGATTCCGAATTTTTTGAAGTTCAATCAGGTTGGGCTGAAAACATTGTTATAGGTTTTGCAAGAATAGATGGAAGGAGTGTTGGAATAGTCGCAAACCAGCCTGATGTTCTTGCAGGTGTTCTTGATGTTAACTCTTCCGATAAAGCTGCAAGATTCGTTAGATTCTGTGATGCTTTCAACATACCTCTTTTGACACTTGTTGATATGCCGGGTTATTTACCAGGGATAGATCAGGAATATGCAGGAGTGATTAGACACGGTGCGAAGTTGTTGTATGCTTACTCTGAAGCAACTGTTCCAAAAATAACTTTGATTTTAAGAAAAGCATATGGTGGTGGTTACATCGCGATGTGTTCAAAACATTTGGGGGCTGATCTTGTTTTCGCTTTACCAACAGCTGAAATTGCAGTAATGGGTCCTGAAGGTGCAGCGAATATAATATTTAAGAAGGAAATTGACGAAAGTGAAGATAAAGAAAAAACAAGACAGTTAAAAATTCAGGAGTATATTGAAAAGTTTGCCAATCCTTTTGTTGCTGCATCAAAAGGTTATATTGATTCAGTTATAAATCCTGATGAGATAAGAAATATGCTTATAAGTGCTTTTGAAATAACTGAGGATAAAAAAGAACACCTTCCAGGCAAAAAACATTCAAATATGCCGGTGTAATTATGGAAAAGAAAAAAAATAATTTATCTGTTGATTTTGATCAGTATCCAACGAATATTCCACAGGATTATAAATTACCTATAGATACAACTCTTGAAGATCCATTTGAAGTAAGATCCCCGATACCTGGAATCATTACGAAAATTTTTGTTAAAGAAAAAGATAAGGTTTCAAGTGGAACCGTATTGATGATACTTGAAGCGATGAAAATGAAAAACAGAATCTATTCGAAAGTGGAAGGGGAAATAAAAGAAATTTATGTAAAAGAAGGAGAAAGAGTTGTCAAGAATCAGAAACTTTGTAAGATCGAGTAAAATTAATATTTTCTTTTTGTCTTTATTTCTAATCACATTTCTTTTTGGTGATTACAAATTTTCATACAATTTAAAAGAATATTTTGAGAACGATTCATCTTCAATAAATTTTGATATTCTTACTAAAGAAAACAGTATCGCTTTTAAAAGTAAGGGTATTAGATATATTTTCAAAGAAAATAGTGATACATTTTATATGGTTGATGATGAAAATAAAACGGTGACTGTTCTTTCTTTTGAGTTTTTTGATTTCTTTTCATCATATCTGGATGCGAATATCCTTAAAAATAAAAAGATGAATTTTGTTAAGGATACTGTTTTATCAAATATTCAAGTTAAATACTTAAGTATGGATATAGATTCTTCAAAAAGGATTACACTTTTTGTAACAAAAGAAACCTTTGACCTATCAAAAATGATCAAAAGGTATAACAAAATTTTAAAAAGTTATCTGGATCTTGATTTTGAGATCATATTCGATTCTATTTATGGAGGTATTCCTGTTTTGTTTAAACTTTTTAATGGAAACGATCTTAATGTTGGTATGCAACTTTTGAGTTATCAAAAAGATAACTTTGAGAGGGAATTTTTAATACCACAGAATTACAAAATTAACAGATGAAAAGAAGAACATTTATCAGGAAAAACATACTATTTTGTTGTATCCTAACGATTTTTACCGGTATATATTCTCAAATAGTTTTACCCGATGCAAGTTTTGATTATAAATATTTTGATTATTTAGATCAAGGGATAAATACAAACTTTACTACATCACAACTTTCAAATTCTTTTAATTTACTCTATCTATGGAACAGGGACTTTTTAACTGGACTTGGTATAAAGGTTGTTAATTATGGCACTGTCGATTATACAACTGTTTTAGATACAACCAGCGAACCTTCTCCTATCAATTATCCATACATAATTAAAAATGAAAATCTAAATAAATTCAGTTTTACTTTTTTTATTGGTAAAAAAACAAACTTTTTGAATTTTCTGTTCAACCTGAATTTCGACTATTTAAATTTTTCAAAAAATCCAATCTTATTGACTAACTCTTTAAGTTTAGAAAAGAAATTGTCCGATTATTCTCTTTTATTAACATTCTACGATTTGTTTCCTGTACAAAATTTTGGTGAAAGTTATGAATACCTTTTTGAACCACAGGGAAAAGTTGGTTTTTCAAAACTTTTCAATAAAGATGAATCATCTTTTAAAATATCCATACTTCTTAACTTTTTAACATATCTTAACGATGGATATACATTCGTGTACAAATCTGTTTCTTTTTCTCCATCATTGGAGTTAGATTACAATTATAAAAATATTACTTTTATACTAAACACTTTTTCTGAAAAATTTCAGATTTCTTTTTTATACAATTTTTCAGAAAGATTTACAATCTTTTCGAGTTATGGTAAAAATTATGAAAATTTCCAATATTTTTCGGTTGGTATAAATTTTAAAGGAGCGAAAAGTTGAAAAAAGTGATAATAGTTGGAGCTGGTTTTGGAGGCCTTTCGACCGCTGCTTTTCTTTCAAAATACGGATTTGAAGTAACAGTGTTGGAAAAAAATGATCAGGTGGGTGGAAGAGCTTCAACATATAAGGAAAAAGGTTTTCTCTTTGACAAAGGACCTTCATGGTATCTGATGCCTGAGATTTTTGAAAGGTTCTTTAAAAATTTTAATAAAAATTTTTTTGATTACTATAAACTTGTAAAACTTGATCCAAACTACAGATTATTTTTTGAGGATGGTCAGGTAATAGATATACCATCAAACATCGAATCGATAAAAGAGATTTTCGAGAGTTTAGAAAAAGGGAGTTCTAAGAGATTGGAAGAATATATTTCCAGTGCTACATATCAATACAATCTGATAGATAAATTTCTATATAGAAAATATGATAGTGTTAAAGATGTTATTGATTTGAAACTTTTAACGGATGGAATAAAACTCAATATTTTTCATTACATGGATGGTTATGTAAAAAGGTTTTTTAAGAACAAAAAATTGAGACAGATTCTCGAATACACAACAGTTTTTCTTGGTTCTTCTCCATACAATACACCTGCGTTCTATTCCATTATGAGTTACGTTGATTTCAAATCCGGAGTTTATTATCCTTTTGAGGGTTTCTCTAAAGTCGCGCAATCTTATGCAGAAGTTGCTCAAACTTTTGGTTGTAAAATTCTCCTTAACAATGAAGTTAAAAAGATCGTTGTTAAAAATGGAACAGCAAAAGGTGTTGAAACAAACAACGGATTTTTTGATGCTGATATCATCGTTTCGAATGCAGATTTTTATTTTACTGAAAACTCTCTGCTTGAACCTTCCTTTAAAAGCTTCGATGAAAGATACTGGAACAGAAAGATTTTGGGTCCATCAGCTTTCTTAATTTTCCTTGGGATCAAGAAAAAAATAGAAAAATTAAAACATCACAACCTTTATCTTGTTAACGACTGGGAAACTCATTTTAAGACGATTTTTGATATACAAAAAATGCCTGAAAATCCATCATTCTATATATCCGTTACTTCAAAAACTGATAAAACGACAGCACCTGAAAATTATGAGAATCTCTTCATCCTTGTTCCGATTGCATCGGGTATTGAAGACAATGATAAGTTAAGAGAAGAATTTTTTGAAAAGATAGTTGACAGAATTTCAAAATTAGCCGGTTTTGATTTAAAAGAGAATATTCTGGTAAAAAAGATATATTCTATAAACGATTTTATAGAAGATTACAATTCATATAAAGGTAACGCTCTTGGTCTTTCCCATGCCAAATTTCAAACTGCAATTTTTAGATTACCATATAGAAGTAAAAAAGTTAACAACCTGTTTTTTGTTGGGCATTACACTCATCCAGGAATCGGAGTTCCGATGGTAACGATCGCTGGAGAAGTTTTATCGAAAATTATCAAAGAAATTTATGATAATCAATAAAACCGCTTATCAAATTTTTAAAAATGGGTCAAAAACATACTTTTATTCAAGTGTATTTTTCCCAATAACTGTTAGAAGCCGGGTTTTTATTCTTTACAGTTTTGTAAGAAAAGCAGACAATTTTGTTGATTCTGTTCCTCAGGATAAGGATGGTTTTTACAGGTTCAAAAATGATTTTTATAAGAGATTGAAAGGGGAGAAAGTTGAAGATGTGGTTATAGAAAGTTTTGTTTCTCTTATGAAAAAATTTGATATCAAAAAAGAATGGGTTGATTCCTTTCTCGGTTCTATGGAGATGGATATAAATAAAAAAACATATTTCAATCTCGATGAAACTATAAAATATATGTATGGATCAGCAGAAGTCATAGGTATTATGATGTGTAAAATTATGGGACTTACAGAAGAGTCATACCACTATGCAAGAAATTTAGGCAGAGCGATGCAATATATAAATTTTATAAGAGATATAAATGAGGATAATCAACTTGGAAGATTGTATCTTCCACTCGATATCTTGAAAAAATATGATCTAAATTCTTTAACCTATGAAGAGGTCTCAAAAAAGGAAGAAAAATTTAAAGGTTTTTTGAGAGAACAATTGGATCTTTATTTTAAGTGGCAGAGTGTTGGAGAAAAAGGTTACAGATATATTCCAAAATATCTTATGGTTCCAATCAAAACAGCATCAGATATGTATAAATATACTGCTAAAAGAATTTATGATGATCCTTTCATTGTTTATAAGATCAAGGTTAAGCCCAGGATCAGAAGGATTGTTTTTACCGGTGTAAAAAATATTTTTAATACTTTTTAATATGAAAAAACTTCTTTTAGTTCTTATATATGTTTTTACCATAAATGTCTTTCCCAATAATCCATATAAAGAGGAAATCGATTATGAAAAATTAAACTTTATAAGAGAAAAATATTATATAGCGATCGATAATCCTGATACGACAAAATTTTTGCAAAATTATATGGAAAAAAATTTTGGAACAGATGTTTCAAAATACAATCCAATACTCATGTCTTACTACGCATGTTTAAAAGGTCTTGAAGGGAAGTTTGAAAAAAACATTCCCAAAAAAGTTAAATTTGTTTTTAAGGCGATTTCAATAATCGACAGTTCTGTTAACAGGTTCCCTGATTGTCTCGAAATCAGATTTTTAAGATTTTCATTTTATGAAAATCTCCCTGATTATTTTAATGTTTCAAAAAAGAGAAATGAGGATTTAAAGTTTGTCTTCAATTATCTACTCCATAAAGATTTTTCATTTGTTCCTCGAAAAATTCAGGTTGATATGATAAAATATATTATATCAACAAGAAGATTGAAAGATGATGAAAATTTAAAACTCATAAGGTTGTTGAATGAGTAGATATCTTCTGATCAATATCATCATTATAATTTTCCCATTGATAGGTTCAATTCTTTTCCACAAATATACATTAAAAAAATTGGTTTCATTTTTTATATCTTTCCTTTCAGTTGGAATTCCCTTTATAATATGGGATTCGGTAGCAACAAAAAGGGGAGACTGGTATTTCAATTCAAAATATGTTAACACTACAAGAATTTTTGATCTACCATTAGAAGAAATACTTTTCTTTTTAACTGTTCCATACGCATGTTTATTTCTCTATGAAGGAATAAAGTTTTTTGTTTTTGATACAAAGATGAAACGGTTGCCCAACATCATGACTACATCAACTGGATTAACATTTATTCTTTTGGGTGTATATTTTATTTTTACTCCCTACACTTCAACAGTGTTTTTTGTTACAGGACTGACATTTATAATGTTATCTTATTGTTTTAACTTTCTTCTTGAAAATGTTCATTACTATATCTTTCTTGTTATTACCTTTGTACTCTTTTTCATTTTTAATTCTTTATTGACTGGGATCCCGATCGTTTTCTACTCCAAAAGTGCGATTACAAATCTAAGAATTGGAACTATTCCCGTTGAGGATTTTTTCTATAATTTTTCTTTGTTAACATTATATCTTGGAATTTATGAGATCGTTAACAGAAAATTTTTTATAAAAGAAGTATAAGTTCTCTAACTATTTTGGCAGCAGCTGCAGAAGATATTCCTGATACATCATGTTCAGGAGAAAGTTCGACGATATCGGTACCGATGATTTCAAAATTTTTAAATTTTAAGAGAAAATCTATAAACTCTTTGAAATTCAATCCGCCCGCTTCTGGTGTACCTGTTCCGGGAAGAATCGAAGGATCAAGAACATCAAGATCTACTGAAATATAAATTTTTTTATTTTTTATAAGATCGAAATCAAAAGAATCAAGTCGTTCATTGAAAAAGAGAAGTTTCTTTGAAAATTCGTATTCTTCTTCTGTATAAGATCTGATCCCTAACTGACATATCCTTCTTTCGCCAATCAATTTTGCACAGTTTCTTGTTACACACGCATGTGAAAATGCTGTTCCCATATATTCTTCTCGTAAATCCGCATGAGCATCAAAAACTATCAAAATAAAATCGTCATAAAAGTCGTTGAACGCTTTTATGATAGGGTAAGTAATTGAATGTTCTCCACCGAGAGAAATTATTTTTTTGTTTGATTTTAAAAGTTTTTTTGTTGTTTTAAATATTATTTCATTTGTTTTCTTGATATTCCCAAGAGGTAATTCGATATCACCCATATCAAAATAATTTTTAGTATGGATATCTTTTTTTTGATAGTTTGAAAATGTCTCAAGGTTCCATGAAAAAAATCTTAACGAATTTGGCCCATTTCTCGAGCCAGATCTAAAAGATGATGTAGAATCGAATGGATAACCGACGATAATTATTTCAGAATTTTTTCTATCTTCAGATGATTCGAGAAAATTATAGATCATAGATCTTTTTTACAAAGTTTGGCAAAGCGAACGAACCTTTGTGAATCTCGTGGTTGTAATAGTTTAAACTTTTTTCAAAAGGTTTTATTAAATTTTTATCTTTTATTTCTATGTCAAATTTTTCTTTTGAGCATATCATAAAATTCCACATTCCAGAGGGATAAGTTGGTATGAAAGCAAGATAAGGTTTTACATCTTTAAAAACTTTTTTCATCCTTTCAAATATTATTTTAACGGATTCTTTGTGAAGGTATGGACTTTCAGCTTGAACGGTTAGAAATCCATTTTTACTCAAAATCCTATGACAGTTTTTATAAAATTTTTCAGTAAAAAGTCCTTCACCTGGTCCTACAGGATCAGAAGAATCGATTATTATCAAATCAAATCTTTCTTCTGTTTTGTTCACAAACTCGATTCCATCTCCTATTATGATGTTAGCATTTTTTGATAGATTTTTGTTTAACTGAGGGAAAAATTTTTTAGATGATTTAACAACTTCACCATCGATTTCGACCATTTTTATTTTTTTTATATGTTTGTATTTTGAAACTTCTCTTAAAGTACCACAATCCCCACCACCGATTATCAGAACATTTTCTATAGAAGGATTTATATTTATTGGTATATGAGTTATCATCTCATGGTAAAAGAATTCATCTCTTTCTGTAAGCATTACCAATCCATCCAAGATCATCACTTTACCATATTCGTAAGTGTCAAGTATCACAAGATCCTGATATGGAGTTTTTTTTCTATAAAGTGTCTCTTTGACTTTGAATGTGATTCCAGTATTTTTTGTATGGTACTCTGTAAACCAGATTTCAGTTTGTCCGGAAGTGTTGAACTCTTTCATTTTTACTCCCACAAAACCACGGCTGCGAATGCAGTTCCGATTCTTTTAACTCTATGTTCACACGCTTTACTTTGAAGTGTAAAATTCGAAACTCCTCTTACTTTCATCGCTTCTTCTGCCATACTTCTTACAATATCCTCAATATCTTTTTTTCTTCCATTAGATGAGTATTCCATTATTACTCCGGGTAAAGAATCATCATCAGGTTTTGCTGCTGCAACACCAGCCGAGATGTATTGTCCTGTCATATCTGATGTTATTGAAGCATACGCAACTGGAATAAAACTTCCCTGTGGAATCTTTATGAATTTAACATTTTTACAATAAGGTGGGATTATCGAAGATATCTTAATAAGATTCATATTTCCTATTTTTGCGTTGAGTAAAGCACAATCAAAAGAATTCAATTTTGAAAAACCTTCTGAATGCCCCGCAACAAAGAAAAATCTTTTGGGAGTGAAAAGGTTCATTTTAAACTCCTATTTTTTCTGTTGAACTTTTATCAGTTTTGTGTTTCAATGTTCCATCAACATCAAAAAGTCCTCTTTTAACTTCCATCATAGAAGTTTCTTTCGCTTTCAATTTTTTTACAAGGTATTTGAACGAGATCCAGGGGTCAAGAGTGTTTCCGCAGGTGTAGATATCTATAGATGCGTATCCATATTCTGGCCAGGTGTGAATCGTGAGGTGGGATTCGGCTATGACTACAACTCCGCTAACTCCGAAAGGTGAAAAGTGATGAAAAGAACTTGATATGACTGTTGCTCTTGCTCTTTTTGCTGCTTCAACCATGAGTTGTTCTATTTGAGCAACATCGTTTAAAATCGCTGAGTCACATTTATAGAACTCAGCAAGAATGTGTTTACCTAGGGCTTGCATTCTTTCATACCTCCATAATCTGAAGTTAAAGGGTTTAACTGATACCTACATAAAAAAAGACACATACAAAACTCCTGTTTTGAAGGTATTATATATTTTTTTTTTATAAATTCAATAGGAAAAATTAAAATTTTTTTTATTGACAGAAAAAATTTTAGTTTTATCATATAAAAAGAAAAGGGGGGAAGATGTCAAAAAAGAATATGTTAAAAATTTTTCTAATTCTTTTTTTGGTATCTTGTGCAAAAACAGGGGAGATTCAAGATGTCAACTGCTATTTGATTGGTATCAATGGGCCATCGAAAATTTCTATAGGAGAAACAGCAATATTCAATATCGTGGGTTACGATCAGAATTCATCGGTATTGAAAAATTCATCTGCAATCAAAAATGTTGAATGGGAATTGCAGGGAGATAACATCTATATAATCGAAAAGAAAGAGAAAAATTTTTTAAAGGTTAAAGGAATTAAAAAGGGAACATTCTGTATCAAGGCAAAATATAAAGATCATAAAACCTATTTGAGTGTAACAGTCGAGTGATTTTTTAATGGATATATTTTGCTTTTAATCTCTCATATAATTCAGGATAAACATGTTTTATACTTTCGATAAGATCAGACAATTTTAAAAATTTTTTATTTTTGCTATAGATGGTTGTGAGGTATTTGATATTTGTGGTATCTTTATCATTTAAAAGATAAAGTTTTTCAAAATAAAATTCTGATGAGTCGTTTTCATTTTTTTTGTATTTTATAATACCTTTGAACTTCAAGAAAAAGATTGAATCAGTAAAATTCTTTAAATCCATTCTTGAAATTATTTTTTCCGATGTATCAAGTTCATTTAATAGGATATAATTTTGAACTGATTCCTTTGAAAAATATTTTGGGTTTTTTTCTAAAATTTTATCATAATATTTTTTTGAGAGATTTAAAGAATCGATCTTAAAAAACTCTCTTCCAAGATTTTCAAAAATTTCCTGATCATATTTTTCAGTATTGGTCAAAGTCGAATCCAGATTTAAAAGTATAGAAAAATCTTTTGTTCTGTTGTATATGTTAATAAGTTTTTTTAAAATGATCATTGAGTCTGGATAACTTTTCAATGCGTTAAGACAGTATGATTTTGCGGAATCGTAAAAGTTTTCTTCATAAAAATTATCTATAATACTATTTAAGGCATAAAAGTCATACTCGCTGTTTAAAAGGTTTTTAAAAATCTTATTGCTTTGCTCATACTTTTTTAACCCACTAAAAATTTTACCTGATAGAAAATTGTAATTTTTATTTTTGTTATCAATTTTTAAAACCTGCATGATATAATTTTCAGCAAGGTTATAATTTTTAATCCTGTAATAATGTTTTGCTAACGAAAACAAAGCGTCAACATCGTTATCGTCAATGGATATTATATTTTGTGCTAAAGCAAAGATAGAATCATTTAAATTTTTTCCCTCGAAATAAAAAAGTTTTAATTTTTTCAACTTTACACTTCTCGGGAAATTTTTTATAGATTTGTTTACACTTTCCAAAAAATTAGCATCATCTTTTTCGAGTAGAGATCTGTTCAAAAGGTATAAAACTTCTTCATCGTTTTTAAGAGTTGAAGCAATTTTCAGGTAATGAATAGATTTATCAAAATTTTTATTTTTATAATATAGATAACCAACAAGATAGTAGGGTTCATATTTTGTTGAATCTAACTCTTTCAAGATTTGAAAAAATTTTAAACTTTTTATCGTATCATTTTTTTCAATATAAAACTCTAAAGAGTCCAGAGAGTTTGAAAAAAAATCCATTATCCCCTGGGTGAAAAATTTGATTGAAAAAAATATAATAAAGATGAATATGGATATTTTTTTCATATAAAACATATTATAAAAATTTATCTTTCTCAGTCAACAAACAAAAACATTTTACTAAAATTAAAAAATAGTTGACAAAATAAAATAGGTTAGTATAATAAACTTGAAGGGGTTGAAGATGCAAAAATTCACATTTTATATTATTGGATTTTTTGTGTTTTTATTTATACTTTTAAATATTTGTTTTATCCTTTTTCGTGGCTAAAAAATAAATCCAAATGATATTGAAGATGGTGCAGAAAAGTTCAACTGGATATCATATTTTCTTTTTATGATCATTCCAATTTTGATTGAAGGGAATGGAAAATCGTTTGTGAATATATCATCAAATCTATCATCGGAGTAAGAAACTATTTTAATAGGCATGAGTATTCCACCACCTATATAAAAAAGAATTCCCTGTTTTACTGTTTCTTTTAACTCTCTTAAATAATAGTAAAATGAAAGATCAGGTATTATCAAAGAATATAAACAATTCGATTCTACATTTATAAGTCCAATTCTTTCTTTTACAACACCTCCACCCATTGAGATACCTATTTGAGGTCTTAAACTCAAATTTTTAACTTCAAACATCTCTTTTATATCCAAACCATAGGAAACGCCAAATGTTCCAATGTAAGATGTTGTATTCGCTGGTTTTGAAAACACAAAATCGAAATGGAGAAAGTTATCAGTTTTCGTTTGAGAAAAAAGAGAAATAAAAAGAAAAACAAAGATGATTGTAACTATTTTCCCTTTCATTGTAAACTCCTTTATTGAAAATTATATTAATATGGTTATAATTGTCAACATGAAAAAATTTTTAACAGTTTTATTGTACATATTTCTTGTTTTTATCGCAGTTGAACTTGGATTAAAAATTTTTTTGATGTTTTTCGAAAAGTATTCAAGTTGGGAAGAAAGATCCAACCTATTCAAAGAGGATAGTTTACTTGGATGGAGAGGTGTTCCTAACAGGAAGGTGATGGTAAAGACATTTGAGAGTAAATTTTTTGTTGAGACCGACTCATCAGGTTTTAGAAACACTATCAATTCTGAAAACACGAATAAGGGTAAAAAGATTTTGATGTATGGAGATTCGTTTTTATGGGGATACCATTTAAATAACGATGAGTTGATATCGAGTATGTTGTCAAAGGAGTTGAATGTTGAGGTAAAAAATTATGGGATGGTTGGATATGGAACGGATCAGGAATACCTTTTATTCAAAGAGACAGTTGAGGATAGTTCTGTTGTGGTGTTTTTGTTTTATATAAATGATCTACGGGATATATTAAATGATAATTTAAAAACTCCATATAAACCAAAACCAAGATTTATAATAAAAGATGATACTCTTGTGTTGGTCAATTATCCTGTAAAGAAAGAAAAATATGTAGAAATAAAAGAGAGATCTCCTGTAAATAACTTTAATCTTAGATATAGATTATCATCCTCAATAAAAAGGATGTTATATTTTTCAAATATTTTTAAATTCGCAATTTCTTATTTACAATATAACTCAATTGGAAAAAGGCTTTATGAAAAAAATTTGATGGATATACCAGAATTTATGAAACCTGAATGGGACATCCCAAATTTTAATGATATGAACACTGCTCTTAAAATTTACGAAAAATTAATCCAAAAAATAAAGTTTGAATGTGAAAGAAAAAAATGTGAATTATTAATTTTCATGATACCATCAGAATTCACCTATCAGGAAGATCTTATAGAGAAATTAAAAAGATTGGAAAAATTTTATGGATATAAAAATAAGTACTTTGAAATTATGAAGAATGTAGAAGATATATTGAAAAAAAATGATATTGATTATATTTACCCTTATGAAGAATTTATGGAAAGAAATAAAGAGAAAAGTTTAACAAAAAATTTTGACAAACATTTCTCTAAAGAAGGTGCTATATTTGTAAAGGAATTATTAAGGAAGAAGTTAGATTACTATAGTTCTTCGTATAGATAAAATGAAAAAAATAACAAAAAACCTTCTTATTATTATATTGTATATTACTATCGTGATTGTTATACTTGAAATGGTTCTAAGTTTATTTTTATTTTATGCAGAAAAAAATTGGGTTACTGAATCCAACCTATTCAAAGAGGATAGTTTACTTGGATGGAGAGGTGTTCCTAACAGGAAGGTGATGGTAAAGACATTTGAGAGTAAATTTTTTGTTGAGACCGACTCATCAGGTTTTAGAAACACTATCAATTCTGAAAACACGAATAAGGGTAAAAAGATTTTGATGTATGGAGATTCGTTTTTATGGGGATACCATTTAAATAACGATGAGTTGATATCGAGTATGTTGTCAAAGGAGTTGAATGTTGAGGTAAAAAATTATGGGATGGTTGGATATGGAACGGATCAGGAATACCTTTTATTCAAAGAGACAGTTGAGGATAGTTCTGTTGTGGTGTTTTTGTTTTTCAACAACGATCTTGATGAACTTTTAAAAGATAATAGGGGAACAAAAGCATCAAAGCCAAAATTTATTATCGAAAATGATTCAATAGTTCTTTTAAACTATCCTGTTGATAGAAAGATTGTTGAGCAAAAAGTTGTTAAAGGAAACGAATTTGAAAATTATGGAGTTTTGTTTAAGATCACAAGAACTTTAAAATTATCTCTATACAAAACAAAAATCTATAAAGTGCTTTCATCTTATTTACAGTATACGAGTTTCGGGAAGTTTTTATATGAAAAGAATCTTTTAGAGCCAGATCTTTTAAATCCAGAAGAGGATGTTTTCAATTATATAAACTGGAAGGAATCAATAAAGATTTATGACAAACTGATGAAAAAAGTTAAAAAAGAATGTGAACTGAGAGGGTGCAAACTTCTTGTTTTTGTAATACCTTCAGAATAGACATATCAGCAAAATCTTATGAAAAGACTTGAACAACTGGAAAAACTTTATGGATACCATAATCGATATGAAGAGGTGATGGATAGTGTTTTGAATGTTTTGAGAAGTAATAACATTGAATATATTTATCCATTGGATGAATTTCGAAAGATTGATATGAAAGTGAAGTTGACAAAAAAATTTGATAAACATTTTTCAAAAGAGGGGGCAAAGTTCGTAAAAGATCTTTTGAAAGCAAAAATTGAAGAGAGTTTAAAGGTTGACTTATATTAAGGTTAATGTTATTATAAAAATTTAAAAATAAAAAAGGAGTTATATGTATAAAATCTTAACGATCAATCCAGGTTCAACCTCTACAAAGATAGCTGTCTATGAGGACGACAAAGAGATTTTCAAAAAAACTATATCTCACCCTGAAAGTGAGATTTCAAAATACAAACACATCGTTGACCAGTATGAGTTCAGAAGAGCAGCAATAGAAGAGACCTTAAAGGAAAATGGGTTCAACATAAAGGATTTTGATTGTTTTGTTGGAAGGGGAGGACTTGTAAAACCCATCCCTTCTGGAACCTACAAGGTGAACCAGAAAATGATAGAGGATCTCAAACATTCCCCACTTGGAGAACATGCTTCAAATCTTGGAGGTATGATCGCTTATGAGTTTGAGAAAGAGACTGGAAAACCTTCATACATAGTCGATCCTGTTGTTGTTGATGAGATGGATGATATCGCAAGGATAACTGGTTTCCCTGAGATCGAAAGGGTTTCAATCTTTCATGCTTTAAATCAAAAAGCGACAGCAAGGAAAGCAGCACAGGATCTTGGGAAAAAGTATGAAGAAATAAATTTGATAGTCGTTCATCTGGGTGGTGGAATATCTGTAGGTGCTCATAGAAAAGGAAAAGTAGTTGATGTGAACAACGCTCTTAACGGTGATGGTCCTTTTGCACCTGAAAGGGCAGGTTCTGTTCCAGCTTGGGGTTTGTATAAATTTATTACCGAAACGAAGATAGATGAAAAGGATTTTAAAAAACGACTTGCTGGAAAAGCAGGAATAGTGGCACACCTCGGGACAAACGATATGAGAAAGGTTGAAGATGAAGTAAAGGCTGGAAACAAAGAGTACGAAAGAATCTATAGAGCGATGGCATACAATATAGGAAAATGGGTTGGAATGATGGCTGCAGTTTTACATGGAAAGGTTGATGTGATAGCGATAACAGGAGGACTTGCCTATGACAAAATGTTTGTTGGATGGATTGAAGAGATGGTATCATTTATTGCTCCAATAAAAGTGTATCCAGGAGAGAATGAAATGCAAGCACTTGCTCTGGGTGGACTTAGAGTGTTAACGAAAGAGGAAAGTGCAAAAGAATATAAATAAAGTTAATAGGAGGAATAATGCTTGAGATAAGAATTCATGGAAGGGGTGGACAGGGTGGTGTGATAGCATCAAAAATCCTTGCGTACGCTTTTGCTATGGAAGGAAAATTTGTACAGGCATTCCCTGAATTTGGAGTTGAAAGAAGAGGAGCCCCGGTCACAGCATTTATAAGAGTTGCTGATCAGAGGATAAATATCCGTTCAAAGATTTATGAACCACAGCATCTTATCGTTCTTGAACCGACTCTGTTAAACGCTATAGATATAACTGAAGGTTTAAAAGAGGGTGGTTTTATCGTTATAAATACCAAGAAAAAACCCAATGAATTGAATATCAAAGCCAAAAATAGTAAAATTGCAACTGTTGATGCAACAGGTATCGCTTTAAAACATAGATTGGGTTCATCTGCTGCACCGATAGTAAATACAGCTATTTTAGGTGGTTTTGCTAAAGCAACAGGTTTTGTAAAAATCGAATCGATAGTTGATGCTATAAAAAAAGAGGTTCCGATTAAACCTGATGAAAATGCTCAGGCAGCGATAGATGCATACAATTCTACAATAATGTAATAAGGAGAATTTATGAAAAGAGTTGGAAAGAAGATAATATTCGAAAAAGAGAGTGATCTCCCTCCAAATGCGATGTCCCTTGGAACAACAGAGTTCAACGAAACTGGCTCATGGAGGAATGAAAGACCGGTCGTTGATAAAGCAAAATGTATTGCCTGCGGTATCTGCTGGAAATATTGCCCTGATATGTCAATAAAAGAGGATTCTGAAGGAAAGGCAGAGATTGATTATGTTTTCTGTAAAGGTTGCGGGATATGTGCAGCAGAATGCCCGGTAAAAGCGATAACAATGATTGAGGAGGAAAAATGAGTGAACAAAAAGTAATAATGGGTAACCATGCCCTTTCTTATGGGGCTGTAACATCGAGAGTTCAGGTTATTGCAGCATATCCTATAACTCCTCAAACACAGGTTGTTGAATTGCTTTCTGAGATGTGTGCTGATGGGACTCTTGATGCTGAATTCATAAAAGTTGAATCTGAACATTCAGCGATGGCTGCTTGTATAGGAGCATCTGCAGCTGGAGCAAGAGCATTCACTGCTACAAGTGCACAGGGACTCGCTTTGATGCACGAGATGCTTCACTGGGCTGTTGGTGCACGACTTCCAATAGTTATGGGAAACATCAACAGATCTATGGCTCCACCATGGACGATCTGGTCAGAACAGACAGATTCTTTATCACAAAGAGATACTGGCTGGCTCCAGATATACGCTTCAAGTAACCAGGAAGTTTACGATTCAGTTTTAATCGCATACAAAGTTGCTGAAAATGAAAAAGTTTCTCTTCCTGTTATGATAATCCTTGATGCTTTCTTTTTATCACATACTTCTGAAAATGTAACTCTTATCGATCAAAAAGATGCAGATAGATATTTGAAACCATACAATCCAAAATATAAACTCAACATAAAGGATCCACACACTTTTGGAGGATTGACAACTCCTGATTGGTATATGGAATTGAGATACAAAATAGAAAAGGCGATGGAAGATTCTATAGAGGTTATTAAAGAGGCACAAAAAGAATTTAAAGAGATGTTTGGAAGAGAGTATGGACTTGTTGAAACCTATAAATGCGAAGATGCTGAAACGATTCTTGTTGCGGTAGCAACCGCAGCATCAACATCAAAACAGGTCATAGATGAACTCAGAGCAAAGGGAGAAAAAGTTGGACTTTTAAGGATAAGATTTTTTAGACCCTTCCCTTATGAGGATGTTAGAAACTGTCTAAAAAATGCAAAAAAAGCGATAGTTCTTGATAGAAACCTTTCTCCTGGTGCTGGTGGAATCGTATTTCAAGAAGTTAAATCTGCACTTTATAATGAACCTATTAAACCAAAAATTTATGGATATATAGCTGGTCTTGGTGGAAGAGATATCACCGTTGATACTATATATAAACTTTTTGAAGATGCCAAGAAAAGTGAACCTGCTGATATCAAGTGGATGGAGGTGAAATTATGAAATACTCAATACCACAAAAAGAACTTTTGAATCCAGGGCATCTCGCATGTCAGGGATGTGGTGGTGCTTTGGCTTTAAGGTTGGTTTTAAAGACGCTAGGGGAGAACACGATTCTGACATTTCCAGCATGTTGCTGGTCAGTGATAGATGGTCCATTTCCATATTCTTCAGTAAAAGTACCTCTTTTCCACACAGCGTTTGAAACAGCTGCAATAACAGCTGCTGGAATAAAGGCAGGTGTAAAGAAGGTTGAAAAAGAGTATGTACACGCGGTTGCATGGGCTGGAGATGGGGGAACATACGACATAGGGATACAGGCATTATCAGGTGCTGCTGAAAGAAATGATGATATATTCTATTTTGTTTACGACAATGAGGCATATATGAACACTGGTGTTCAAAGATCCTCTGCTACACCAAAAGGTGCATGGACAACAACAACTCCAACAACATTTCCAAAATCTGAAAACAAAAAAGATCTTGATGCTATAGTTGCTGCACACAATGTTCCATACCAGGCAACAGCATGTGTTTCGTATCCTGAGGATTTAACGAAAAAACTTGAAAAAGCGGTTAAGATTAGAGGATTCAAATTTTTCCATATTCTGGCTCCATGTCCACCAGGCTGGAAAACAAACCCTGAAGATACTATAAAATTGGGTAGAATGGCTGTTGAAAGCGGAATTTTCCCATTGTATGAAATAGAAAATGGAGAAAAATACACCATAAATATGCCTTCTCCGAAAAAAGAGTTGAAACCTGTTAACGAATATCTATTAAAACAGGGAAGGTTCAGACATCTAAAAGAAAATGATATCAAAGAGATACAGGATAACGTAAATAGAAGATGGGAAAAGTTAAAAAGGTTAGCAGGAGTATAAAAATTTAAAATGAAGGGGGTTTTTAAAACCCCCTTTTATTAAAAATATGAAAGTTGGAATTTTAGGTTTATCAAAATCAGGTAAAACAACAGTTTTTGAGGCGTTAACTGGTTTAAATTTAAGTTCTAATTTAAAAGATAAATTTCATATTTCTTCAGTCAAAGTTCCTGATAAAAGAATAGATTTTCTGTCAAAAGTTTTTAACCCAAAAAAGACCACATATCCAACGATTGATTTTTTAGATTACAACAGGTTGGGAGAGAAGGAAGAAAAGTTTATCGATAATGAGTATTTTTCGAAACTAAAAGAATGTGATGGAATTTTAAAAGTTATCAGAAATTTTGAAAATGATATTTTTCCACCTCATTTTGGTTCTGTTGATCCGAAAAAGGAACTTGTTGAACTTGATGATCACATAATATTGACTGATCTTGAAATAGTAGAAAAAAGGTTTGAAAAGTTGAAGAATGCAAAATACAAACTTTCCACAAATGAAATTTCTGAATTGAACTCCCTTGAAAAATTTAAAAACATTCTTTCTGAAGGAAAACCTTTAAACAGATATGATTTTTCATCTGAAGAAGAGAAGTTGATAAAAAACTATTCTTTGATATCTGCAAAAAAAGAGATCATTTTAATAAATGTTTCGTCTATGGAGGAAAATATAGATAAGGAACTTATAGAATATCTTGAGAACGAAAAGAGAGATTATTTTTTAGTTTCTGCCTTAAACGAAAAAGAGCTGAACGAGTTTGATGAGAATACAAAGAAAGAGTTTGCTATCGAAATGAAGATAAAAGAGTTTGCTATCGAAAAAGTTATATCTAAATTCTATACAATTTTGAACCTCATTACTTTTCTTACAGTGGGAGAGGATGAAGTGAGGGGCTGGACGATAAAAGATAAAACAAACGCTGTAAAAGCAGCAGGAAAGATTCATACAGATTTTGAAAAAGGTTTCATAAAAGCACAGGTTGTATCTTTTGATGATTTTCAAAAATATGGTAGTTTAAAAGAGTGTGCAAAGAATGGTGTTTTGCGACTTGAAGGCAAAGATTACATCGTTAAAGATGGGGATATAATCGAGTTCAAATTCAATCTTTAAAATAGAATGTCCTGTTTAGGTTTTATAATTTTTTTTATTACAGTTTCTATTATTTTTGGTCCTGCAGGATCGATCATTTTTGTGATAATTTTTTTAATTTCATCTTTCATTAACGGGCTTGATAACTTTAGAGTTAGAATTGAAAAGACAAATAAGAACCCATTCTATGACCCATTTGTAGATATTTTGAGTATATTTTCTTACATCTCTTTACTTGATGGAGTAGTTTCAAAGGATGAAGTTGATTATGTTAAAAGTTTTCTATTGTCGCTCTATCCGAACGATTTACAAAGGGTTCAAAATCTGATGAATGTTTATAAGAATTTTAATGAAAACCCAGAAAAATTAAACATAGATATATCGATTGAAAATATAAACAGGTCTGCAAGATATGAAGAAAAATTATCAATTTTTTCGTTGATCGTGGAACTCTCTTTAAAAAGTAAAAGAAATGATACTATAAAGAATACGCTTTTTCAAATTGGTAAAAAACTGAATTTAAACATCTATGACATAAACTCGATTCTAAATTATTATGATGGCCATTTTAAAAAGGGTCTCGATCAAAAGAAGAGGTGGTATTCGATCCTTGGTGTTTCAGAGAACTCTTCCGACGAAGAGGTGAAAAGGGCATACAGGGAACTTGTCAAAAAGACGCATCCTGATAAATTAAGAAATATGCCTGAGAATGTGGTAAAAGATGCTGAAAATAGATTTAAAGAGATAAATGAAGCTTATAACAACATTAAAATTGAGAGGGGATTCTCCTAAAGATTGGTCAATATTATATTGACTTTTGGTTTATTTAAAATAAAATAATATTATGGAAAAAATTGAAATTTTTAGTAAATTGAAAAAAGCACTTCTGAATGAGAACAGAAAAGAGATTTTTGAGATTTATCTCTACACGATCAAGAATGGATTCTCAGATAAGGAAGTTCTCACAAAATTGATGGAATATATGTACAAAAGTAATGATAGTGAAAAGTATATAAATCTTTTACGTCTGTATGGTTCAAACACAAGTTCAGATTCTGATATCGCGTATTTTGTCGGTTTCTATTTTTTAATGAAAAAATCATATTTCCATGCTCTCTGTTCTTTTAAACTTGTTGATAAATACAGTATTTACTATACATTTGCACAAAAAAATATAAAGAAGATCGAGAGTAACGAACTCAAACTTCTCACGATCATAAAAAATGAAACTGATGGGAAAAATGAAAGGTTAAAAAATATCGAAGAGAATGTTTATAAAACAGTTAACAGAATGATCAACTATGCGAAATCAAACAAAGATGGATTTAAGGATTATTGATGATAAAAGTTGTATCTTTTGATCTTTGGAATACAATACTTTCAGGGAAGGATTCAAAAAATTTCAAAGAATACAGATTCTCAAAACTCGAAAAAATTTTTTCAAAATATGGGTATGAACTAAAAAAAGATGACTATTATTTTGCAATCGACAAAACTTGGGACATTTTTTTTAATGGTGAATGGCTTGAAAAGAGATATACTCCGACAACAAGTTCATCTGTAAGAACTTTTCTCTCCTATCTTTCGATCGAAAATTATCCAGAACAATTCTTTGTTGAACTTGTAAACTTTATGGAAAAATCTTTTCTTGACTCTGAAGTTTCTTTTATAGAAAATATGGATTTACTCATAAAAAGGTTATCTCCTGATTTCAAATTAACACTCATATCTGATACGGGTTTTACTCCCGGTAAATATTTGAGAGAGGTTTTGAAAAAAGTTGGAGTGTATCAGAATTTTTCACTTTTCATATTTTCTGATGAAATCGGAGTTTCGAAACCTGATCGAAGGATTTTTGAGTTTGTTATCAAATATTTTGATTGTAAACCTGAAGAGGTTGTCCATATAGGTGATATACCTGCTACAGATATAAAAGGAGCACTTGACGCTGGAATGAAGGTTGTACATTTTAACAGAGAGACATACCTTTTCAAAGATATAGAAAAGTTTAAACCAAATCTTGTTACGGATGATCCTCTTGAGATTGAAAAATTCATCAGAAACTCATAGGAGGAAATATGAACGGAAATTTACAGTTGCAACATTTTATTCTGAATGAACAGAAAAAATTCCCGTATGCTAAAGGTGATTTTACACTCCTTTTACTCGATATAGCTCTTGCTGGAAAGATAATTTCTAGAGAAGTTAACAAGGCAGGTCTCGTTGAAATTTTAGGATTGACAGGGAAGGATAATATTCAGGGCGAACAGGTTCAAAAACTTGATGAATTTTCTAATTCAACACTTGTTAATATTCTTTCAAGAAATGATACGGTTGGAGGGTGTGCTTCAGAAGAGATGGCCGATCCTGTATTTTTCCATAACCATTCGAATGCGAAATACTGTGTTATTTTTGATCCACTCGATGGTTCATCAAACATCGATGTAAATGTTAGCATTGGAACAATATTTTCAATCTATAAACTTTTAAATGAGGGAGAATGTACTGAAAACGATTTTTTGAGGAAAGGGAGTGAACAACTGGCCGCTGGTTATATAATCTATGGTTCATCAACTATGCTTGTTTTCACAACTGGTGAAGGTGTTCATGGTTTCACTCTCGATCCATCTCTTGGTGAATTTTTATTGTCCCATCCAAACATGAAATTCCCTGAACCTTCAAAAAGGTATTATTCCGTTAATGAAGGTAATTACAAATACTGGGATGATAGAGTAAAAAGATATGTTGATTATTTGAAGAACAACGAAAAACCATTCACATTGAGATATATAGGTTCCCTCGTTTCCGATTTTCATAGAAATCTAATATATGGTGGAATATTTCTTTACCCTCTCGATTATAAAAACAAAGAAAAACCGAAAGGAAAATTAAGATTGATGTATGAAGCAAATCCGCTCGCTTTGATAACAAAAAATGCTGGTGGTCTTGCAACAGATGGTAAAAATGAAATACTCGAAATAAAACCTGAAGAACTCCATCAGAGAGTTCCACTTTATATTGGAACAAAATCTTTTGTAGAGGAAGCGATGAGTTTTATCAACTCGGAGGAAAAATGAAAAAATTTTTTTATGTTCCACTTATACTATTTTTCTCCACTCTCATATTTCCAAGTTTTTTTAGTGGTGATATTGGATACTATTTTTTGAATATTCCTGTTGATCCTTTAAGTCAGGCGTATTCAACAACTTCAGCTGCTGTTGTTGGAAGAAATGGTGATTTGATAAATCCGGCATCTCTTTACACTGAAAAGGAAGAGAACACTTTTTCTTTCACATATATGCCTTTTCTTGTTTCTTCACATTTTGGTTTATTCACATACAATTTCAAATCCTCACAGATACTTTTAAAATATTTTAATTCAGGAGTAATGGAAAGAAGAGATTCTTTAAACAACGATCTTGGTGAATTTTTCTCATCAGATCTTTTAATAGAATTTTCAAAAAGTTTTAGGTTAAATGAAAATCTTTATGTAGGTGGTGGATTGAATGCTGGTTTGGAAAATGTGCTCGATTACAACAACATCTTTTCATCATTGAATTTAGGACTGATATACGAAAGATTGTATTTTGACTTTTTAAATGTTGGTTTTCAAATTTTGAATCTTGGTGGAGGATACGATTTTGAAAAAACATCTATAACTCCTCTAAAAGTTGTTTTCGGTTTGTCTCTTGGAAAAGATGATATGCCATTCTCGGTGAATATGGATCTTGGGAAAATACTTGATAGAAAATATTTTTATTCATTCGCTTTAAAATTCTCACTTATAAGACCACCAATCGATAAAATGACAACACAACAATCCAACACCCAAAACGATGTTGAGCAAACAACTGTTAGCAAAGATACCATTGTTTTAAATGATAACAATTCAAATATTATACAGGACACTTTAACACTCGAAACTTCAAAGATAACAGAAACTGATTCTTTATTAGATACATTGACAACAGAAGAATCTGATAATAAGAGCTTTGAGTCCTACGCTGATTTTTTGAATGAGGAAAAAAAGGATACTCTTGAGAGTTTAAGTGAAAAACAACCTCTTGGAAAACAAGAAAACATAAAAGTTTCTGAAAAGAAAAATATATTTTCTCCACTTGCTCTTGATCTGATTCTTGGTGTTTCATCCGATAGAAGTGAATTACAACTTGGATACGCAACAGATCTTTCGGCTGCTTTGACAGCAGGTTTTAAACTTAGTTATAAAAATATTTCTGTTTTATACTCGAGCAAGTTCTGGGGTGAACTGGGGGTTTCTCAGTCAATAGGTATAAAGATGAGTTTTTAAAATGGTGAACGATATTTTAAATGTTCGTCTCGATCAATTTGAAGGACCACTAGATCTGTTGTTATACCTTATAAAGAAAAATGAGATAAACATTTACGATATTCCAATTCAAAAAATTACACTACAATATCTTGAAATTCTTGATCGCATGAAAGAACTCAATATAGATATAGCAAGTGATTATATTGTGATGGCAGCAACATTGATAAAGATTAAATCAGATATGCTTATCCCATCAAATCCTGTTGATGGTGAAGATATCGAAGATCCAAGAAAACCTCTTGTTGAAAGGTTGATCGAATATCAGAAGTTTAAAAAGATAACGGAAATTTTGAGAAATATTGAACTTGAATCCTCAAAACTTTTTTCAAGAAATGTTATATATGAAAGTAAAGAAGTAGAAGAAAAGAGTCCGTATACACTTGTTGATCTAATGGATGTTTTCATACCTCTTTTAAAAAAAGGGGAATCTCTTAAACTTTACAGGGATCCAAAAGTCAAAAAAACTATTGTAGAAAAAACGAAAGAAATTTTACAGTACTTAAACGAAAACAAAGAGATAAACTTTTTTGAGTATGTCAAAAACTTTGATAATCTTTTTGAAATTATATTAACCTTCATCGCAATCCTTGATCTTGCTTTAAAAGGTTTTTTACATATTGATCAGAAAACTCAGTTTGATGATATAAAGATATGTTTAAAATAGAAGAAAAAGATTTTTCCTGTAAAGATTTTAAGAAAGCTTTTTTTATACTGAAAAGTTCCAAAAAGATTCTTGTGTGGGGTGATGAGGATGCTGATGGAATAACAGCAACTATAATACTCGCAAGAACCTTAAAATCTATTGGAAAGAATGTTGAGTATTTTATCCCTTCAAGGTTAATAGATGGAATTGGGCTTGTAGAAAAAAAGGTAAACTATTTTTTGAAAAAAGATTTTGATACATTCATAACTGTTGATTGTGGATCAGTTAATTATGAAATCATAAAAAAGATCAAACTTTCAGGTAAAAATATAATAATAACCGATCATCATATTCCATACAAAGAGCGAATAGATGAAGTACCATACATCAACCCATATTTCATAAAATCAAAAAAATTCAAAAACCTTTCTGGTAGCGGAGTTTCCTTTCTCTTCTCTATTTATTTACTTAAAAATTTTAAAAAGGTTAAAACCTATTATGATGCTTTTTTGTTCGATCCCTTAAACATCTCCCTGGCGGCTGTGGGAACAAAATGTGATAAAGTAAAAGTCGATAAAATAAATGAGCAGATTTTAAAATATCACGATGGAATTTTTTATCTTATACCCTTGATCAAAGAATTTGATTTTGACGAGTCAAATATATGTGGGATCTTTGCAAACTCCAAAACCAGAAACTTGAAAAATCCCTTTGTAGAATTCATTTTAAACGAAAACAAAAAACAAAATTTTTACATTTTTCTCAAAATCACTAAAAAGAAAATTGAAAATTTCAAAAAGAAAATCGAGAAATACTCACAACAACTTGAAGAAAAATCTTATGAAGATAAAAAATGCATAATGATCCTGTCAGATATCGATTATAAATATGTGGGAGTTTTATCTTCAATTCTCTCGAAAAAGTATAACAAACCTGTTTGTGTAATAGGTAAAAAAAGGAAAGTTTATGGTGGTGAATGCAGGTTCGATGGAGAAAATTTCAACTGGTTAGATATTTTAAAACTTTTTGAAAAATTTTTTGAAGGTTATGGTGGGCATAAAAAGGCTGCTGGTTTTGAGATAAAAAAGGAGAAGATTGATGAATTTGTTGCTGAGTTTAATGATCGCCTCAACTCTTTTAACTGATTTTTCCTATGAAATACCTTTTGAAAAAGGTGATACACAAAAAATATACCATGATGAGACCTATGATAAGAGGTTAACTGATAATTCGGTTAACATTATTCCTCTTCTTGGTTTGAGATTTTACCAGATATTCATTTCTCCAGCACAGGGTGAGGTTTGCAATTTTACGCCCTCTTGTTCAAACTATATGTTTCAATCGTTGAGGAAATATGGTTTGTTTCTCGGATTTTTAAAAGGTATCGATCGATTGCAGAGATGTAATTTTTCTGCAAGAGAATATGTAAACCTTTTCTATGATTCTATAGTTATTATTCAAAGTAGAGGTTATAAGATCATAGATAAACCATAAAGGGACATGATTATGAAAAAATTTTTATTGTTGATTTTTATTCTTTCACTTTCCCTCCTTATATTTTCTCAGAACCTTGATTTTGCAAAATTTCTTTTTGAAGATGGCGACTACTTCAGGTCTATAACTGAGTTAAAAAGGGAACTCTATCTGTGTCAGGACTCTCAGATGAGAGAAAAGATCATAAATCTGATAGGCGTGAACTATCTTTTTATGGGTGATTTCAAAATGGCTGAAGAAAATTTTTATACAATAAAAAACTCTTCAGAGGATTATGAAAAAAACTATCTTATAGCATTGTTTTTCCAGAAAAAATTTAGAGAGATAAAACAGACACGAGTTCTTTTTGAAAAAAATTACGATTATGTTTTACTTTCAAAACTCTTTTTAGGTGAGGCAAATATCGAATCTTTTGTTAATTCAAAAGATGAGATAAAAACTATTGCAGAAAACTTTTTCAAAATCAAGAAGAAGAACCCATTGATCGCTTTGACTCTATCGATCTTTTTACCAGGAAGTGGAAGATTCTATTCTGAAAGAGGAGGAGATGGACTCTTCTCAATGATGACGGTAATCAGCCCACTTCTTGGATCGATCTACTATAAATTTATAAATGAAAATAAAACTTTTTTTATAATTTCAACATCTGTTGCTGCCATATTCTATTTAGGTGAACTTTATGGTTCATTTAATTCTGCAAAGATCTATTATGAAAAAAAGGTTAACAGGTATTTTTATGAAATCAAGGATAGTTATTCTAATTCTGTTTTTCTCCCTTATTATACTTTCTAACGAGACCTATTTTGAAAAACTGGTTTTGGAGGGAGATAATTATAGAGCGGTTGAAGAGTTTAAAAGAGTTTATTTCAAAAGTCATGATGAAAAAAATTGTTCATATTACCTGAAAATCGCTGCTCTCTATGCTCTGTCAGGTTATGATACTTTTTCTTTCAAATATCTCGATCTTCTTTCAGAGGTTGACATTTCAGATGAATCTTTCGTTTATGATGGACTTGTAAGGTCGTTTTTAAGTTTTAAAAGAGGGGATTTCTATTCTGCGATTTTTGAAATCGAGGACTTTCAGGATCAGGGATTAGATACACTAAAAATTCTTCTTGAACTTATAAACAGAAGTGTTAAAAAGGAAAAAGTAGAAATACCAGTTTTTCTGGATGATTCGATAAAAAAAGATTTAGAATCATATGAAAAGGTGAGAATGAAATCCCCTGAACTTTCTATGATTTTATCTTCACTTGTCCCAGGCCTTGGAGAGTTATATTCCGGGAATTTTTCGATGGCTTTTAGAGATTTTACCATTACGACATTTTCCAACATACTTCTTGTTTATTCTTTTTTAAAGAACCCACAAAGTTTTTATGTTGACAGGTTCGAGTTATCAAAAGAATTTTTCAAAAGTCGAGATTATTTTTTAACACTTTTTATATATTCATCTCTTGTGACAAGATTTCAGAATGGCTCAAAAGGTAACGCTTATAAACTCGCTGAAAAAAAGAATGAGGAAATACAAAGAAAATATCTTACCCGTCTTTATTATTCGATTGAAAATGTTTATAGAAAGAAAATAGTTGATTTTGTCTTGAATCATTGACCATTTCTTTTTTTGTAAATTTCATCCCTGTTTAAGGTTCTCGCTTTTTGATAATCATCAAGTATAACCTTATCAGAGTTGAAATATCCTGCGATCAAGTTTACGATATCTTTTGCATATTTATCAAAAATCGAACCAGAATTTTTAACAAAATAAACTTCATATTTGCCATCATTTATTTTTGAAACGATACCAACTTGCATAAGTTTATCGAGTTTTTCCTTTAAAACTTTTTCATCTACGGAAAATATCTCAGAAAGTTCAAAAATAGTGCACATTTTTTTGATTAAAAGTTTAACTGTTCTTATACTTATCTCATCAGATAAAGCGAGAAAAATTTTTATAAGTTTTTCCATCATACTCCTCTTTTTCCATTGATTTTACCTTTTTACATGGATTAGTCAACATCTTTCTATTGACAATCACTATTATAAATATATATTTATATAAATGGAGGTTTTTTGAAAAAGAATTTTTTGCTTTATTTATCGATTTTCTTATTTTTTTCGCTTCTAAACTCACTTGAACTTAATGATATTGAGTTTTATAAAAAGTATTCTCAAAAGAATGTTGATTTTTTTGTTAAAGCAAATAAAAAAACTTATGATCTAAAGAAAAGTAACCCCATATTTTTTCAACCTTCAAAAAGAAGTATTATTGATTTTCAAAAAAAAGGTCAGGATACGATAAGAGTTCTTGTCTTAAAAGTTGAATTTCTCGAGGACACCACATCATTGACAACAGGTAATGGCAAGATGGATTTGAGAAGATCAATCGAAAGCATTTATGTTGTTGATACGATCGTTCAGGGGGGTGATACTCTTATCGATACGAGTATGAACATCTATTATAAACCACCACACGATTCGTTGTATTTTTATAGACAGATGGAAGCTTTGAGAAATTATTATCTTGATGATTCAAGAGGTAAACTCTATGTGGATTTTGAAATATACCCAAAAGGACTTCATGATTGTTATACTGTAAAACATCAGATGCAGTTTTATGGTGATACACTGAATATCGTATATGGAATGTTCTATCTTTTAAGAGATGCTTTAAAAGAGGCAGAAATCTCTGGTGGAATAGATTTTAATAAATTTGATGCTGTTATCGTGTTCCATGCAGGAAGTATGTGGCAAACAGATTACTATGGAGATTCTCCTTTCGATATACCTGCTGTTTATATTCAAGGAGCTTCTTATATTTTTGGTGAACCGATAACTGTTGGTGGTAAAAGTTTTGAGGATGGTGTAATCTATTCTGAAACAGCGTTTCAGGATGGAGGTTATGCCTTTATTCAGGGGGGACTCGTTCATGAGTTTGCCCATCAACTCGGGATATTTGACATGTATGATACCTCAAACAGAAGAATGGGGATGGGTGGGTGGAATTTACAGGGGACTGGAAACTGGAATCTTGCAGGCCTTGTCCCACCACACCAGGGTGGTTACAACAGTGTAAGTAGATTTAACACAAAACCGAACAACGATTATTCAAACTGGATCTATTTTAATCAGACGAAAACGATCTATAAGGATACAACAGGTTTAAGGATAAAATATCTTGGTTCAGATGAGGATACTTCGATCAAATTTTATAAAATCCCATTAAATTCACATGAATATTTTTTGATCGAAAATAGATTCGCTTATTCTTCAAAGGATACTCTATCGAATACTCCAGATTCCAATGGTTTTAGGGTCTGGAAGGATGGAGTTCTTGTAAAGATCAACGATTACGATATATCCCTTCCATGTCCAATAGATTCAGGTGGTCTTGCGATTTATCATATAGACGAAACGATCATAGCAAACGATTCAGGTTATAATATGATCAATGCTGGTCCTGTACTCGGTGTTGATATGGAAGAAGCCGACAGAGTTCAGGATTTTGAACTCTCATTCTATGATGTTGTTGATTGGGATAAGACATTTTATGGAACCTATGAGGATCTTTTCAGATCAGGTGGTGTGTCAAATCAGTTTAGCCCTAAGACATATCCGAATACTGATGCAAACAATTCAGGGAAAACACATATATATATTTACAACATATCGAATTCTGACACGGTTATGTCTTTTTCAGTTCTGTTCGATTATAGAAGGCAAGGATATCCATTTGCTCTAAGATCAGCCCCGGATGTGAATAGTCCAAAAATTTTGAAAAAAGATGGGAAGTATTATATAATCGTTCAAACTGAAAATGGAGAGTTGTATGCAATAGATAAAGAGGGGAAACCACTTTCCGGTTCGACTGGTATCGTTGGGAATTTCAATGTTAACTCTTTTTCCTATTCAACCATTGCAGTTGGAAATGTTGCAAATAGTGGTGGTGATGAAATATCGTTTACCGACTATGATGGGAATGTTCACCTTCTTAGAACCGATACTCTTAATCCAGCAGGATATTTCCTGCCCTTAAAAAACTCACCCGTTAATCTTGATGGTAAAATTGTTTCTTCACCTGTACTTTATGATATAGATAAGGATAGTTTTGAAGAAGTTTTAATCACTTCTGAAAACATGTTTCTTTATCTACTCGATTTTGATTCTTTATCAGGTTTTTATAAAAAAGATTCAACATATCTAAACTCCTCATCATGGTCTTTACCCATAGTTCTTGATGACAGAATAGTAACTCTTGGATTTGATGGTGTTGTAAGATTTTTTGATTTTGATCTGAACGAACTCTACTATTCAAAAACTGAATATCCATACCCAACAACTTCATCACCTGTTGCTATCGATGTTGATGGAGATTCAATAGTTGAAATCGTTTTTGTAAGAGGTGATGGAACTTTCTTTGTGATTTCTTCACTTTCTGGAGAGGTAAAAAGTACAAAAAAACTTCCGTTTGAAAACTTTTATTCTTCTCCTGTTCCGATAGATTATAACAACGATGGACTTTTTGAAATCGCGCTTATAGCACAAAAAAATCTATACCTTCTTGATTTTAACGGAAACATTGTAAACGGTTTCCCAAAAAGATTTTCAGAAGAAATCCAATCTTCTCCCTTATCTGTTGACCTTGACGATGATGGTATAAATGAGATTCTTGTTCATACAAAAAATGGACTCCTTGTTTCGTATTCAAATAAAAATCCAACACCAGGATTTCCTTTGTCAACAGGTCAATATTCAAATTCAACACCTCTTGTTTGTGATATTGATAACGATTCGCTTGTTGACATTGTTGCCTGCGCTGATTCGACAATTATTGCCTTTGAGTTAAAATCCAAAATTAATGGTAAAAATTGGAACGGTTTGCATTACTCTAATTCAAATAACAGGTATTTTAAATATTCATCGAATAAAGTATCAGGTGATTTACTTTTGGTTGAAGATGGAAACAATTATATGTATCCGAATCCAACAAATGGTAAAATAAAGTTAAGATTTTCAACTCAATCAGCTAAAGAATATTCGTTTATGGTATTCGATCAAAGTAAAACTTTAAAATATTCATCACCAAAATACAAAGCAAAATTAGGAGTTAATGAAGTTGATCTTTCTTTCGACTATCTTGCTCCCGGTTTTTATAAACTCAGATTAATGCTTACTGATGGAGAGAGAACTCTTTATAGAAATTTTAATTTCGGAGTTATAAGATGAAAAAAATACTGTTGATAATCATTTTTCCTTTTTTAATATTTTCACAGGTTCAAAAGGAAGTTTTTTTCGATGCGGGTAAATCACTTGTTATCCCTGGATATGGATTATGGGGTATAGAAAAGAAAATAAACTCAATACCATTTATAGCGTCTGAAGTAATACTTTTACCATTTTTTTCATATCTAACAATAAATTCAAAACAAACAAATGAAAATGCTTTAAACTTTGCATCCTATACTCTTTCAAGGAACATTTCAAATTATCCTGAAAATCTGTTAACAAAAATGGAATTTTATACTTCATATAAGGAGTACAACACAAAAATCATTACAAAAGCAAGAACACTCTATCCTGATGACTATGAAAAACAACTCGATTATATAAACAAAAATATAGTTCCAGATTCTCTTGGTTGGGAATTCGTTTCAGATTCTGCAAGATTGTTCTATTCTAACCTCAGAAAAAGTTCAAGAGAATTGAAGCAATTATCTTACTATACTGTTATTGCGATTTCACTTAACCATATAATCAGTGGGATATATACTTATTTTGTATCGAACGAAAAAAGAAAAGTTAATGTTGAAAGTGAAGTTGATTTCAATGGATTTAAATTCAATATTGGAGTGAAATTTTGATTGGAATAATAAAAAATTTTTTCAAAGGTTTCTTCCAGAATGTTTACGACACACTTTCAATAATGGGAGTTTTTAAATATTTTGATATTCTTTTTATTAAATCAAAAGAAGAAAAAATCAAATTTTTCAAAGATTACTACAAAAGGAATAAACTCCTTATCCTGATATTTTTAACACTCCTTTTACTCGTTTTTATCGTTTTTGAATTCAATTTGAACAAGCCGATCGCAGCACTTCTGATACTTATTGTTGGAATGATAACCCATATGTTTACTGAACTCCTTGCGCTTCTTGCTCTTGTTCCCATTATCGGTCCAGTCCTTGTTAAAATCATATCTTTACCTTTTATAATCCTTTTGAATGGAATTACATACCTTGTGAGTTTTTTTGCTTTAAGAAAAGGTTATAAAATGGAGATGTTAAAATCGAGATCTTTTACAACAACCTTACTATTTGGTATTCTCATAGGGTACATTTTGGGGAAAATAATATGAAAAAAATGATTTTTCTTTTTCTTTTTCTTTTTGTTTTGTCTCTTTCAACGTTTTCTCAAACGACAAACTTTGGAAAAAATAAAATCCAGTATAAAGATTATAAATGGAAGGTTGGCTATACTGAACATTTCAACATTTATTATTATCAGGGCGCAGAATCGTTGTTCAATTTCGTTTCAATAGTTGCTGAATCTTCGATAACAAGATTGCAAGAGGAGTTCAACTACAAGATAAAAAATAAAATTCCTATCGTTCTTTACAATTCACATAAGGATTTTGAAGAGACAAACATAACAGTTGAAATTCTTGATGAATTTGTTGGTGGTTTTACAGAATCTGTCAAAAACAGAGTCGTTTTACCTTTTACAGGATCTTATGAAGATTTAAGACATGTTGTAAACCATGAGTTGGTTCACGCTCTGCAATTTCAACTTTTATATGAGGGAAGTGGCACATCCGCTATAATTGGATCGGTTGTTTACGATATTCCTCTGTGGTTCATTGAAGGTTCTGCTGAGTTCTATTCTGTTGAGTTTGATGAAGAGAGTGATATGTATATGAGGGATGCGATATTGAATGATGGTTATATTGATCTTGTCACACTTTCCTCTTACTATGGTGGTTATTATATCTATAAAGCAGGGCAGATGGTTTTAAAATACATTTCAGAAAAATATGGTAGAGAAAAAATACCAGAAATCTATAAGGATTTAAAGAATACAAAATCATTTTATAAGTCACTTGAGAGAAAGTGTGGAATAAGTATAGAAAAACTTGATTCTGATTTTAAAGTTTATTTAAAAGAAAGATATTTCCCACTCGTCAAAGTAAGAGAACTTTTTGTATCTGGTGGGAAGTCGGTTCTTGGTGATTTTATTAAAACTTCCAACTACAATGTTTCACCTTCAATTTCTCCTGATGGTAACTATGTTGCTTTCATAAGTGAGAAATATGGTTATTTTGATATATATATCCTTCCCGTTTTTAATCCGGATAAAAAAAAGAAAATCTTGCCAAGAAATTTTGTTAGAAATTATGAATCATTTCATCTCGATTATGGGAATCTCAACTGGTCAAAAGATAGTAAATACCTTGTATTTTCTTTAAGAGCAGGGAAAGATGAAATAATATTTTTATATGATGTTGAAAAAGAAAAGATTTCAAAAAAAATCAAAATCAACGGTGATGGAGTTTACTCTCCATCTCTTGACTTTGATAACAAGAGAATAGTTTATACAAAACAGAATGATGGAAGAAACGATATATGTATATACGACCTAACGAACGCAAAAGAAGAGGTTTTAACCGAAGATATCTTTGATGATATTTCTCCTTTCTTTTATAACGATACGACTATAATTTTTTTAAGTGATAGAGAATTTTTCGAAGGTGTCTGGAACTATGGTGATTATAAACTTTACAGATTATATTTGAATTCGAAAAAAGTTGAAAAAGTTGAAATTGGTTATAAACTCGGAAAAAGGTTTTATCCTGTTAACGATTCTTTGATACTTTTTTCCTCTTACATTGATTTTGTATCTGATGTTTATCTTTACAATCTAAAAACAAAGGAAATAAGAAGGTTAACGAATAGTGTAACCGGATTATTCAATCCAACAATCACATCAGATCTCTCAAAGATGACAGTATCCTATTTTAGAAGATTTTCAATGGATGTTATTTTAATACAGAATCCACTTGAAAATAATTATGAAATAAAAAGTGAAAAAGGTTTTAACGATTATGTTTTAAAAAGTGTTAATTTTGAAAACAAAAAAACTGTTTATCAATCGAAAAACATACCTTTAACATTTTCAGTTGACTGGGCAGCAGGGGCCTTTTCCTATTCACCCATCTCTGGGTTTTTAGGACTGTTGGATGTTGGGATCAGTGATATTATGGGTGACAACAGAATATATATTCAGATGCAAAAACTTTCGATTACAGGAACAGGTTATTTTTCTTTCCAGTACTGGTATTTGAAAAATAGATTAGATTTTGCATTTCTCTATTTCAACCTCAAAGAGGAATACCTGTACAATTTTTATTCAACAATATCACAATCTTATAATGGTGGTGGAATACTTTTAAGGTATCCTTTAGATAGATACAAAAGGATCGATTTTGAGAATGATCTTTTCAAGTATTCTTTAGATTTTAACGAGTATTACATAGACACAACTATTGTTTCTAACATTTATTCATCTCTTTTTACCAACCATATCATTTCTTTTGTTTATGATAACGCGATATGGGGAGAGTATGGACCTGTCAACGGAGAACTCGCAAGGTTTGATCTTGGTTTTTCTCTTGATCTTTTTACTGATAGTTCAAATTTATCCTATAATGGAGGGTTCTATTCATTCGATTTAAGGAAATATTTTGTAACAACTCCAAGAAGTCAGTTCGCTACAAAATTTTATTACTCTCAAAATTTTGGTCCCTATCCTATGTACTCTTATATTGGAGGTGCGGGAAGTTTGAGAGGTTATTCTGATAATCAGTTCTTTGGGAAAGTCGTTGGTTATTCTAACAATGAATGGAGATTCCCACTAATAGATGCAATCAAATTTTCATTTTTGAATATTGGACTTTATAACATAAGAGGTGTTCTCTTTGCTGATTTTGGATTTGCAAAGGATGATTTGAAAAAATTAAGGTTGATCACATCAGATCTTCTTCTGGATGATCTAAAATTAGGATTTGGAATCGGTGTAAGGATGAATCTCTACCTTGCAATTTTAAAATTTGATATAGCAAAAAATACAGATTTATGGAGAATTTCAAAAGAAACACATTATCATATTTCTTTAGGATCAGATTTTTAACTGTATTTATCTTTCTATTTCCTTTTTTAGAGAGTAGAGAGATAAAACCGATATACTCTTTAAAGGATGAGTTTGGTTACATTAAAATTGTTTCAAACTATCAATTGATTTCTGAAAAAGCAGGGTTCCCCCAGATCCCTGTTATAAGGGAACTTGATGTTGATAGAATATATGAAATCAGAGTTGTAAAAGAGGAAAGTTTAAAATTAAATAAAAGATTACTTCCAATATTAGAACCAGTTAGCAAAAACAAAATTTTTGAAACAAAGATTAAACCTGATGAAAAAATTTATAATTATAACAAAAAACTTATTGAAAAAGATTTTTCATTTAAAAATAATGTGTTGGAGATATATCCTTTTGATTATATCCCTTCAAGAAACATTTTGATAGTAAAAACTATAGAGGTCGATTATTCGAAAAAAAAGTCGGATAAGTCGATAAACAGGAAAGTTTTGATAATATATGATACGATTTTTAAAAATGATACCTTAAATTTAAAAAGTTTTTATCTTGTACGAGGTTATCAACCAATATTTGAAAATAAAGCGAATATAGGTTCAACTGCACTTGATATAAAAAACTTTATAAAATCAAAATATAATCAGGAACAATTTTCATTTTTGCTTCTTCTTGGAAATTCAACGATGATTCCTTTCGAATATGGAACAGGGGATAACGCTTCTCCTACTGATCTTTACTATTCTCTTATCGATACTATCGATTATCTTCCTGACATAACTGTTTCACGGTTACCATTTTCTGATACTACATCTTTAAAAAATTATCTTAACAACTACAAAAACTTTCTTTTAAACGATGATTTATATAGAACCCCTTCGTCATATTTTATCGCAACTGATGATGGAGGTTATCATCAACTTGTTGAGTCAACACACATCTATTCGATGAATGTTTTGAGAAATGTTAATTTCCTTACCGACTCATTTTTTGCTTATTATCAGACCGGGACAAAGATCGATAGTGCTGTAAACAGAGGGAAGGATGTGGTTGTTTATTCAGGACATGGAGCAACCTATTACTGGGCTGGGCCAACTTTTTATGATTCAGATATAGAGAGTTTACATAATTCAATTTTCCCCGATATATTTTCATTTGCATGTTTGACCGGTAATTTTTCTTACACAAACTTTTTTGGTAACAGTTGGCTTTCAAAAAACTCGAAAGGTTCAATTTCCTTTGTTGGTTCTTCTGTTGAAACATACTGGATCGAAGATGATGTTTTACAGAGATATTTCATCGATTCTTTAAAAAATTTTGGATACATTTTTGATATCTACAACAAAGCAAAAAAATCGTATTTCAACTATTTTGGAGATAACTCTTTAACAAGGGGTTATTTGGAAAGATACAACTTTTTCTCAACTCCCGAAAGATTTTTAGGAAACAGATCGATTTACAATTTTTCAAAAAATTTTGATAGGTATACTCCATTCAATAAAACTTTTGATCTGAAAATCGATTTTAATGGAAGTTTGAATTCACCGATTTTTATCGGGCTTTTTAAAAACAGTACACTTTTAATCGATTCGAACTTTTTAAGTTCACCTTCAACTCTTTATCTTAACACGACCTCAGTTGCAGGCGATACACTCAGTTTGTATACATTCATTGAAGGTAGAAAACTTTTCTGTGATACAGTTGTTCTGATCGATTCTGGTCCTTTTGTAACTTTGAAGGAGTATTTCTTAACAGATTATTATCTGGATTCTTTCTTTTTTGATTTAACATTTAAAAATTTTGGAGATTCATCTTCAGATTCCTCAGAAGTATTTTTCAGAAGCGGATCATCGAATATAGAGATAATAACAGATACATTGAAGATCCCACCACTCGAAAGTGAATCACTTTATAAGTTTGATAAAGGGTTGGTTATAAAAATAAAAGATTTTACAGATTCTTTGATAAGCGATATCTGCACCGTTTTTACTGTGTCAGGAGTAGATACGATTGTAAGCAGTATACCTTTAAGTATAATGACTCCAGATTTTTCGATCAGTTTTCTTTATTCTATATTTGAAAATGATACATTGGAAGGTGTCCCGAAAAATCTCTACTCAAAAGTATTTTTCAAAATTAGCAACAATTCGCTTCTTCAGGTTAAAGATTTAAAAATTTTACTCTCATCATCCGATCTATATATAGAAAATGGAGAATACATCATTGAATCACTCATGCCAAAAACTTCAACTGTTGTGGATTTTGATGTCTTTTCACCGTCAAACCTTTCAAAAGTTTGTAAGGTATCCTTTAAAATAAAAATGGGTGATTGGGAAAAGATTGTTGAACAAACATTACCTTTCATATACATAAAAAAACCACAATACTATGGTCCTTATAAAGGTTACTATATTTACACGAACAGTATGGATTACCTTGAGAACTCACCAGATTTTATAGATTACAATCTTGATTCCTTGAAGTTCAAACAAATTGAAGCAAGAGATGATACAACATTTTTGATAAAACTTCCTTTTAAATTCAAATTTTTTGGACTCGAAAGGGATTCTATATACATTAACACAAACGGAATTATTTCGTTTACAAAACTTGATAACCTCCTTTTTACTCCAACGGTCTTGCCATCAAATTATCTTTCTTCATTGAATTCAATCGTTTTCTGTTGGGCTGATTTCAGACCTTCATATTATTATGATACTTTCACGAAAAATAGTGAAACTTACAACAACATATTTACCTATTTTGATACAACGAACTTTTCATATTTGATATATTTCAACAAGGTTAGAACAACCGATTACCTTGAAAATACTTTTGTGGTAGCAATAGATACTTCATCTGTTACGGTGTATTTCAAGAATGTCTCAGATGCAAACAGATTCATATCAGGCATCCAGTTTTCAGATTTTACATCGCTCTCTTTTTCAGGTGATTCCTTTACAGATATAAATGGACAGGGTTTGATAAAAAATGGTGTTGCTTTGAAATTCACTAAAGAGAAACCAAAATTGAAGAGTAAATTCTTATATGATGTAAAAGAAGAGCAGGAACAGGTTTCAATAGATGTTGAACCTTTACCGTCGAGTAAGTATTTTTATATCAACATAAAAGAGAATGGGATCTACTCTGTTGAAATATATGATATCCTTGGAAGAAATAAAAATATTGTTCATCAAAAACTTTTATCAAAAAATATTTACAAACTTCCCCTGGATTTACAGAATGATGGTATTAAATTTGTCGTAGTAAAAGATATTTCGGGTAAGGTAATTGCCAGGAAAAAAATAGTTTTTTTAAAATAAAAACGCAAGGATAAGGAAAAAAACTATAAACAGAACAAACAGAATGTAATATCCCTTTAAGAAAAATAAAAATCTTGTAAAAGTGTTATTTTTATAATTTTTTTTATCGTTGAAAGGATTTTTTACGCTTTTACTTTTTTCCTTTATTTTTTTGATAATCTCTTCAAGATTTTTAAAAAAATTCAAATTTATACCATCATATTTTATTTTTTGAATGTTTATTATGTTTGGAGAACTTTTTCCTAAATATATTATACCGTCATAATCTTTTTTTAAACTTAGAATTTTATTCTCTTTTAGAATTCCTGTATTGAATGTTACCGAATCATAAAGGGAAGAGATTTTCAAAGATAGGTTTTGAAGTCCTTTTGTATAATTATCGTCAAGCAGTAAAATTTGAAACCTTGTTTTATGAACATAGTAATTGTTGTAGTCATTGTCATCAGAACTGACAATTTTCACTGAATCTATATTGTTTTTCACTTCCAATTCAAAAATTGTATCACTTTTAAACTGGATATTATAAATCTTGTCCTTTACAAAGATTGTTGCTGAACATGTCGTATCAAATCGTGTGAAATTTTTAAATATGACTTTTTTTAGAATATTATCCTGAATAACTGTATCGATACCAAAATCAACTTTTCCTTTCAGATTAAAACTTTTTGTTTTTGAACCGATCAAAATATCATTTTTCGAACTTGTTTCTGCAATGTAATAGGGGTTTAAAGAACTAAAGAAATCTTTTATCACATCATATTTTCTTTGTCCATTTATAATCAGAAAGTTTTCATCTTCTCTATTGATGATAATGAACCTTTGTTTATCTGGTAGAAAATCTGATAAAAACATTATAAGAAAGGAAAGCACAAAAAGAATGATTGAAAGAATAAGTTTATTTTTTGAAACCCTTCTTGCTAAAATAAATATTGCAAGAAGGGTTAAAGTTAAGGAAACAATAAAAAACATTTATCAGTTTAAAGAAATGTTCATCTTTTTGAAGTTTTCTTCAAATCTCGTTTTAAGATTCAGTGCTGCTTTTTTGTATTCCTCTTTGTTTGCCCAGGTATTGATAGGATTTAAAACTTCCTTTGGAACATCAGGACATTCTGTTGGTATCATAAGTCCAAAGAATTCTTCTTTTTCAAATTTTATTTTGCCAAACTCATCTGTTAATATCGCTTTTACCATTCTTCTTGTATATGGCAGGTTGAATCTTTTTCCAACTCCATAAGGTCCACCTGTCCATCCTGTATTTAAAAGATAAACTTTTGTTTTATGTTTTAAGATTTTTTCTTTTAACATCTTTGCATATTTATCAGGACTCAACGGCATAAATGGTGCTCCAAAACATGTTGAGAATGTTGCCTGTGGTTCAACTATTCCTCTCTCAGTGCCAGCAAGTTTACTTGTGTATCCGGAAACGAAATGGAACATTGCTTCCTCAACAGAAAGCAAGGATACAGGTGGAAGAACACCAAAAGCATCGGCGGTCAAGAAGATTATATATTTTGGATGAGAGCATTTTCCTGAAAGGTCCGCATTTGGGATGAAATCGATAGGATATGCTGCTCTTGTGTTTTCGGTTAGGGAACCGTCAGCATAATCAGGTTCTCCGTTATCTTTGACTATAACATTTTCCAGAACCGCACCAAATTTTAAAGAATCGTAGATCTGTGGTTCTGTCTCTCTTTTTAGATTTATCGTTTTTGCATAACATCCACCTTCAAAATTAAAAACACCATCTTCTGACCAGCCATGTTCATCATCTCCGATCAATCTTCTTTCAATATCAGCGGAAAGGGTTGTTTTCCCGGTTCCCGATAGTCCAAAAAATATTGCCGAGTTTCCTTTATCATCTGTATTCGCTGAGCAATGCATTGGAAAAACATTCTTTTTTGGTAAAAGGTAGTTCATCATTGTGAATATCGATTTTTTTATTTCACCAAAATATTGTGTCCCACCGATTAAAACGGTCATTTTGTCGTAACTGATGATGATAAAACATTCAGAATTTGTTTTATCGAGTTCAGGGATCGCCTTAAAATTGGGAAGACAGATTACATTTATATCAGGTTTAAAATTTTTTAACTCATCATCAGTTGGTCTTAAAAAAAGTGATGAACTCGCGAGTGCCTGGTTTGCAAGTTCACACACAACTCTTAGAGAATATCCATACCTTCTGTCAGCACCAACAAATCCATCAAAAACAAAAAGATCTTTACCCTGCACATACGCTCTCATCTTTTGATAAAGGTTTTCATAAACCTCTTCTGAAATTGGTTTATTTACTTTTCCCCATGCAATATCATTATGTACAG
Organism: Caldifarciminota bacterium; assembly: GCA_037481815.1. Classification (GTDB taxonomy): domain Bacteria; phylum Hydrothermota; class 32-111; order 32-111; family 32-111; genus 32-111. The sequence goes on along the minus strand of JBBFKX010000001.1, from coordinate 306,589 downwards.
ATGGAGTATCAACGATGAATCTATCTTCAGGGCTTCTCCCATTATATTTGCCAGTGTTAACAACAAATGCACCAGTATTTGTAAATATCCCTTCCTTTCTTTCTATAGCTATCTCTAAAAGTTTTGCTGGGGGAAGGTTTCTGTAAATGTTTTTGTAATTTACTATTTTTAAATCTGAAAGATTAATTTTATCCATCAAACCTCCTTCATTTTTGTAATTTTATTATATAATTTTAAAATTTTTTTTCAACAAAATTGATCGACTTATAAATTTTTTAACCACTTGAAAAAAAGTGAATTTAATCTAAAATTAAAATCTTAAAAGGAGAATAGATGGTGGAACTAAAAAGAATTGAGGAGATCTGTGAAAAAATTGGAATAGATAATGAAAACATTATTCCTTATGGGAGATTCATTGCAAAAGTTAATTTAAAAGAAAGGGAAAAAAGAAACAAAAATGGAAAACTCATACTTGTTACAGCAATAAACCCAACTCCCTACGGTGAAGGGAAAACAACAGTTTCAATAGGTCTTTCTGATGCTTTGAACGCTTTTGGTAAAAAGAGTATCGTTTGTTTAAGAGAGCCATCTCTTGGCCCTGTTTTTGGAGTAAAAGGTGGAGCAACTGGTGGTGGTTTATCAAAAATTGAGCCTTCAAATGAGATAAATTTACATTTTACCGGTGATATACACGCTGTAACATCAGCACACAATCTTCTTGCTGCACTACTTGATAATGTTTATTCGAGAAAAAATATTTCACATTTTCAGCCAAAAGATATTTTCTTCCATAGAGTTCTTGATATGAACGATCGAGCACTAAGAAAGATAATTATAGGTGTTGGTGATGACAGTGGACAGATAAGGGAATCAAAGTTTGAGATTACAGCCGCTTCAGAAGTCATGGCTATACTTGGGCTTTCATACGATTTAAGAGAGTTGAAAGAGAAACTTTCGAAGATAATGATCGGGATATCTTATGATAACAGACCAGTTTTTGCAAAAGATATTGGTGCTGAAAATGGAATGGCAATACTTTTGAAAGATGCTATAAATCCAAACATTGTTCAGACCCTGAACAACAATCCCGCTTTTGTTCACACAGGTCCTTTCGCAAATATTGCACATGGGACATGCTCAATAACCTCTATAGATCTCTCGATGCGACTTGCTGAATACACTGTTGTTGAAGCAGGATTTGGTAGTGATCTTGGTGCTGAGAAGTTTATCGATATAGTCAGTAGAAACAAAAATATGGTGCCACCCGACTATGTGGTTATAGTAGCAACATTAAGAGCGATAAAACATCATGGTGGAGTTAAACTTAAAGATATAAATGCGAAAAATTTTGATGCAGTAAAAACAGGATTTTCCAACCTTGAAAAACATATTGAAAACATGAAATCGTTTAATATAAATACAATTGTTGCGTTAAATAGATTTTCTGAAGATGATGAAGAGGAATTGAAACTACTTGAGGATCTTGTTAAAGAAAAAGGTTGCGAGATATTTCAAATCGATGTTTACAACAAAGGATACCAGACAGCATTACCTCTTGCTGAATATATTTTAAAATCAAAACCAAAAGAAGAAGAAATAAACTATGTGTATGATTTCAAAGAATCGATTGAAGAAAAGATTAAAAAGGTAGCATATAGAATTTACGGTGCTTATGGTATAGTTGTTAACAAAAAGGTTAGAGATAAAATAAAGATGATCGAGGATTGGGGTTTTTCAGATTTACCTATTTGTATAGCAAAAACCCAATATTCTTTTTCAGACAACGAAAAATTACTTGGAAGACCAAAGAATTTTAATATTGAGATAAAAGATTTAAAAGTTTCAAGTGGTGCTGGGTTTATAGTAGTTTACCTTGGAAACATTATGACGATGCCGGGATTACCTGAAGAACCAGCTGCTTTAAATATGTATATCGATGAAGAAGGCAACATTAAAATATAATTTTGTTGACTTAGAAAAAATATTAAATAAAATAAAAATTTAAGTTTAAAAATGTGAGGATATATGGAAGATAAAAAATTCAATTCATCGGGAATCGAGTTAAAAGTTTTCTATGATAAGAACGATTTGAAGGGTGAACCAGAACTTGGTAAACCCGGGGAGTATCCTTTTACAAGAGGTGTGTACTCAACGATGTATCGTGGAAAACCATGGACTATGAGACAGTATGCTGGATTTGGAACAGCAGAAGAAACTAACGAAAGATTCAAATACCTTTTGAAAAATGGTCAGACAGGACTTTCTGTTGCTTTTGATCTCCCAACTCAACTTGGGCTTGACTCGGATGATCCACTTTCATCAGGAGAGGTTGGAAAAGTTGGGGTTGCGATTTCAACTGTTGATGATATGATGGTCCTTTTCGACGGAATTCCTCTTGATCAGGTTTCCACTTCGATGACAATAAATGCTTCATCAATGATTATCCTTGCGATGTATATCATAGTCGCCAAAAAACAGGGAGTTAGTATGGACAAACTCTCTGGAACTATCCAAAACGATATTTTGAAAGAGTACACAGCAAGGGGAAACTATATTTTTCCACCAGAACCTTCTATGAGGTTAACAGCAGATATTTTTGAATTCTGTTCAAAAAATCTTCCGAAATGGAACACGATTTCTATTTCCGGTTATCATATAAGAGAAGCTGGATCAACTGCTGTTCAGGAACTTGCTTTCACTTTTGCAGATGCTATCGCCTATGTTGAGTATGCTTTGAAAAAAGGACTTGATGTTGATTCTTTCGCTCCAAGGTTATCCTTCTTTTTCAACGCTCATAACAATTTCTTCGAAGAGATAGCAAAATTCAGAGCAGCAAGAAGGATATGGGCAAAAATAATGAAAGAAAAGTTTAAAGCAAAAGATCCAAAAAGTATGATGCTCAGATTTCACACTCAAACAGCAGGTTCAATGTTAACAGCCCAGCAGCCCATGAATAACATTGTAAGAGTTGCTCTACAGGCATTATCAGCAGTATTAGGAGGAACACAATCTTTACACACAAACTCCTACGATGAAGCACTCGCTCTTCCAACTGAAGAATCGGTCAGAATAGCACTCAGGACGCAACAGATAATTGCTTATGAAACAGGTGTTTGTGATGTTGTTGATCCACTTGGTGGAAGTTATTACATTGAAACATTAACCGATGAGATAGAAAAACTTGTATGGGAATATCTTGATAAGATTGAAAAGATGGGTGGTGCAGTAAGATGTGTAGAGACAGGTTACTTTAAAAATGAGATTCACAACTCTTCTTACAGGTTCCAAAAAGAGGTTGAATCAGGTGAAAAGATAATAGTTGGATTAAATAAGTTTAAAATTGAAGAAAACATTAAATCAAATCTAATGAAGATTGATGAAAGTGTTGAGTTAAAAAGGAAAGAGATTTTAAAAGAATTCAGAAAGAATAGAGATAACGAAAAAGTGAAAAAGATCCTTGAAAAGATTTCACAGGTATGTGATACGAACGAAAATCTTTTCCCTTATGTGATTGAAGCAGTTGAGAATAAAGCGACTATGGGAGAGATTATTAATGTAATGAAAAATAAATGGGGGTTATTCGATAATGATTAAAAAATTTAACCACATTTCGATTGCTGTTTCAAATCTTGAAAAAAGCAAAAAAGTTTTTGAAGAGATTTTTGGAAAAAAATGTGATATGGAAGTTGATGTTCCTGATCAAAAGGTGAAAGTTGCGATGTTTGATATCGGTGGAGTTCTTTTCGAAATTATACAGCCAACAGATATGGAATCTTCAATCGCACAGTTTGTTGACAACAGGGGAAACTCATTACACCATATCGCTTTTACAGTTGATGATATTCAAAAGACCATAGAAGATTTTGTCGCAAAAGGTTATAGAATGATCGACCAAAAGCCAAGAATAGGTGCTGAAGGACATCCAATAGCTTTTATGCATCCAAAATCTTCAGATGGGATTTTAATAGAATTTGTTGAAGAAAAAGAGGAGAAGAAAAATGAGTAAATTCAAAATTTTTGAGGAAAAATTAAAAGAAAGAAAAATAAAAGCAAAAGTTGCTGTTGTGAACGCTACAATAGAATCAGCGATAGATGCTGCTGTTGAAGCCGCAAACAAAGGTTTTGCATATCCGATCCTTATAGGACAGAAAGCAAAAATCGAAGAACTATTAAAAAAGGTTAACTATAGTGGCGAGTATGAAATTGTTGATTCACCAAACGAAGTTGAATCAGCAAAAATAGCAGTTAACCTTGTTAAAGAAGGAAAAGCCGATGTTATATTGAAAGGTTCAATCACAACATCAAATTTTATGAGACCAATTTTAAATAAAGAAACTGGCATCGTAAAACCTGGATCTCTTGTCTCACATGTTTCAGTGTTTTCTCTTGAAACATATCACAAATTTTTGATAGTCACAGATGTTGCTATTAACATTGCTCCAACACTTGAAGAAAAGGTTAAGATAATCAAGAATGCCATAGAACTCGCAAGAAACATTGATATAAAACAACCAAAAGTCGCGATTCTTGCAGCTGCTGAAACGGTTAACCTGAAAATGCAATCATCTGTTGATGCTGCAATAATCTCAAAAATGGGTGATAGAGGCGATTTTGGAGATGCACTTGTCGAAGGACCGATGGCACTCGATCTTGCTGTATCAAAAGAAGCATGTGAAGAAAAGAATTTCCACAGCCCTGTTGGTGCAGATGCTGACATCGTGGTTGCACCTGAAATAGATGCAGGAAATGTCCTATATAAATCTTTAACAAAACTGGCAAAAGCTGATCTTGCTGCAATTTTGGTCGGAACTATGGCTCCGGTTGTTTTAACATCAAGAGGAGACACAGCTGAAATCAAATACTGGTCTTTAGTTCTTGCACTTATGATGCTGAAAAAATAGGAGTTTAACTTGAAAATCTCTATTGGAAGCGATCACAGGGGATTAAAAATAAAGGAAGAGATAAAAAAATGCACGGAGTTTGAATTTGTTGACAGGGGAACATTTTCCGAAGAGAGTGTCGATTATCCTGACTATGTGAAAGCAGTTGCGCAGGATGTTCTTGAAAAGAGAGTTGATTTTGGAATTTTAATCTGCTATTCGGGAATTGGAATGTCGATTGCAGCAAACAAAATAAAGGGAATACGTGCTGCCTATGTTATTGATCAAGAGTTTGCCTCACTTGCAAGAAAACATAACGATGCAAACATACTTGTACTTGGTGCAAAAGTTGTTGAAGGCAAAGATCTTTGTAAAATAGTGAAAGTTTTTGCTGAGGAAAAGTTTGAGGGTGGAAGACACCAAAGAAGGTTGGATAAGATTTGTTCTTTTGAAAATAATTGACATTTTAGGAAAAAGAATTAAAATAAAAGATTAGTATGGGGCTATAGCGCAGTTGGGAGCGCGTTTGACTGGCAGTCAAAAGGTCACGGGTTCGACTCCCGTTAGCTCCATTTTAACATCAGGAGGTTAGTTAAATGAAAAAGTTAGTTTTTCTAACATTGATTTTTTTGTTAACTATTTTGGTTATAACATCATGTTCAAAACCTAAGGGCTCATTTATGGATTTTGCTGCAATCAAAGATGCACAGAGAACGATGACAAAGTTGACAAACCTTATGGAACAATATTATGTTGAACATGAAACATATCCATCAACACAAAAGGAGTTTGAAGAAAAACTGAGACCATATTTTATAGTGAAAAATGCTGAAGGGCAGGATGTTGATAAATGGCCAGAAATGGTCGAACATGTTTTTGCTGATAAAACGATCTTCTATCAGACAACTGATCCGAAGAAAACATATTTTGCTTACGGTAGGGCAAAGGACTCAAACAAAACTGTCGTTTTCTGTAGACCACCAATTCAGCATATAGATACAATGAAAGTTGTTGATAAAACAAAAACAAAAAACAAATGAGGTGCTCAAATGAAAAAAGTTTTGTTCATATTTCTTGCAATTTTTATCCTGATTTTTGGTTGTCAGGCAACAACCCAGACATCCAATAAGACAACGCAACCAAATCAGCAGGTTTCAGATGCGATAAAATATTTTGATTTTGGAAAAGAATATTTGAAAAACAAGATATATGATTCAGCGATCAAAAATTTTCAAAAATCTATAGAAGAGAGTTTGGATTTTATCGAAGCATACAATGGACTTGGAAAAAGTTTTGAAGGAAAAATGGATTATACAAGAGCTGAGTCGTTGTACAATTTTATGATGACAAAATTCCCATCAAATCCAGAAGGTTTTGTTAATATGGGGAACCTGTATATAAAACTAAAAAAATATAATGATGCAGAAAAATTTTTCTTTGATGCTTTGAAAATCGATTCAACGAGTTCAAAAGCATATTATGGACTCGCTCAACTTTATGAAAATATTTCTCCATCCAGAAAAGAGTTTAATAAACTTTCATGCTATGAAAAAGCATGTAATTTCGATCCAGAAAATTTGGTTGCTGCCTATGCTTATGCAAAGGCGTTGATAAAGGTTGAGCAGTATCAAAAGGCAGTGGATCTTCTGAAAAAAATCTCTGATAACCATCCAACATTTGTAGAACCTCTTTCAAACCTTGCTGAAGCATATCTTGAAACAAAGCAATATCAAAAGGCAATAGAAACATACAACAGGGTCAATCAACTCGATTCCACTATAGTTAACACTTACCTTGGGCTTGCAAGGGCTTATCAGGGACTTAAGGATTATTCATCAGCAGAGAAAAATTATAACAAAATGATAACCTTGATGCCTTATTCAACAGTGCCATATCTTTATTTAGGTCAGATGTATATGGAAATTAAAGATTACGATAGAGCGATAAATTACCTTGATAAAGCACTTGCCAAAAGTCCAAATGATGTGAATGCACTTTTATTGATAGCACAGGCATACTTTTTAAAAGTTGATCCAGTAAAAGCAAAGAAGAGTGATGAAAATTATCAGGAAGCACTTAAAATACTCGACAAGTCAGCATCATATTTCAACAAGATAATTGAAATGAAAGGTAAGTATGTAAAAGAAGCACAGACAGGTCTTGAAAATATAGAAAAAAGGAAAAAGGAGATAGACCCAACAAGGTGGTAAAATGGTTGATAAAATTATTGGATTTATAAAACTTGGAATTTTTTTACTCATCCTTGTTCTTCTTGGTTATATGGGATGGCAATACCTTTCGATGGAAATCAAAAATTATCAGCTGGTTGAACAGATAAACAAAATCCTGTATGGAGAAATCAGAAGTGATGAATATATTGTAAAAGATAAGGTTATGGAAAAACTTTCAGAAAAAGGTATAAATCTTACCTATGATGACATAATTGTAACTAAACAAGGTAATGTGTCATGTAATGTTCAATTCTCCTATGTTGATTCCATAACCATTCCTGTTATCAACAAATCTTTCTATTTTAATAAGGAGATAAATACAACTGTTACACCTCAATAAGAAAATTTTATTTTTCTTATTCTGTTTAAATTTTATAACCCTGCTTTATTCAAACGAAAGCAGGGTTTTTTTTTATGGGAACAATACTGTTTCAAATGAAATAATAGATTCAATTTTAAAAAATAAGGGGATAAAGCAGGGAATTGAAGAAATATTGAATATCTATCTGAACTATGGATATCCTTTTATAACGATAGAAATAGATTCTGTTTTGAATTATGGTAATTTTGATATCTTTTATTTAACAATAAAGGAGAATGGAAAATTTTTTATTGAAAGAGTGGAAAATGTTTACAATGTAAAAAGTTCGTATCTGAATGGAATTTTAAGATTGAAAAATAAAGTTTTTCAAGAAAAATATATAGTAGAGAAGTTAAAGAATCTTTCAAGTAATGAGGATTTACTAATAGATACAACCTTTTATGTCGAAAAATTTTCTGATAGTTCTGTAATTATCAAAACGAAAATAGATCAGGGAAAACTATCTTCAATTTCAGGAATTTTGACATCATCGATTGATTCATTCAACTTGAACGGATTTTTAAACATATTTTTAAAAAGTCCTTTTGGATATTTTGATATTTACTCAATCGACTATCAAAGAATAAACAAAAATAACACATATCTTTCTGCAAATTTTGAGTTTCCTTATATCTTTTCAACTCCTTTGGGTCTTTTTGGTAATATTAATTTTGAATCAATAGAGACCTTTTATACTAAACAAGAGTATAATGCTGGTATAAAAGTTTTTATTACAGAAAAGTTTTCCGCCTTAACAGGTTATGGGAAAAGAAGTATTAATTATCTTGCATCCGATTCTTTTGACATTGTTGAGAATTTTTTAATTGGAGGATTAGACTATTTTTCAAAGAACTTTTTCTTTTCGAATAAATCAACAATCAATTATACTGATTTGAAAAATAGTTGGGCTTATATGACTCCCCAAATTGGATATAAAAACAATATAAAAGTTTTTGGATATTGGTTCTATTTTGATTCCTATTTGAATTTCGCTTCAAATTTAAAAGATTACATGAAAGTCCAGATTGGTGGAAATAAAAATATAAAAGGTTATCCTGAGAATTTTTTAAAGGTTTTTACTTTCCTTTATCAGGAGGTAAAAATCGGATATCTCGGGAAAAATTTTGAGACGGGGATATTTTTTGATAACATTTTTTACAACCTTGAGCAATTAAAAAATTATAGATCCTTTAAAAATCTATTCTCTTATGGATTATTTTTGACTGCGAATATTTCAAATTACAAAACTTCTCTTTATTACGCTTTAAACAAAGATTTAACACCTTTGGAGGGGAGAGTTCATCTTTTGTTTTCTATCTATTTCTGATGTATATATCTTTTATTTCTCCGACATACAATCTATGAAAATCTTTTTTCGGATAGTTTTTCAAAAGGGTTTCATCTAAAAAATTTTTTTCTTTTAAATCATCGAAGTAGATTTTTCTACAAACGATTCCTATTTTTGCCTGTTCATAGATAATGATGTTATTTTTTATAAATATTGGTTTTAGTCCTGTTTCTTTAATTTTATCATGATCTCTTCCAGAAAATCTTCCACAAAAATTCAATATTTCTCTATCTTTTTCATAGAACGAGGTTAAGGTAAAGAATTCATTCGTTTCGGTAAAATTATAAGTGTATCTTGTAGGTCTTACAAAAATAAATGTTACCGGTTTGTTCCATAGTATTCCAAAACCGCCCCATGATGCTGTCATGCAGTTGAATTTATCTTTGTTTCCAGCAGTTATTAAAACCCACTCATCATCCCAAAGTTTGAAAATGTTTTTTGTAAAATTTTTTGGATCTATTTTTTTAAATTTTTCACCAATCATACAAACTCCTTTTTTTCATTATATTATCTAATTCTCAAAGGTCAACAAAAAGATTAATCGATATTAAATATGAATCCTTTAAAGTTTTTCAGAGTTTAAAGAAGGGGAGAAAATGTAGTAAAAGAATTGCTAATTTTAATGTGGTAAATTTTAAAAATAGTTTAAAAATTCACAAAAAATATATGGTTTGACAAGTATATAACTTATATTATTTAAATGACTTACAGAAAAATGTCAAAAAGTCAAGCACCGTCCCCAATTTTATAAAATTATTATTTTTTTGATTTAAAATTTGAAGTTTGACTTGAAAAGTGTGGGGTTGTTGGTATAATAAAAATTTAAAAATAGGAAAGATAAACAAAAAAAATTTATGCTATTTTTAAATAATTATGGAATCAATTTTTAATAAACAGGTGTTTGAATGGGGTATAGAAGGATAAAAAGGGGATTAGATATTTTCTTTTCAGTGATACTTTTGATTTTGCTTTTTCCATTGTTAATAATCATTTCAGTTTTGATCCTGATCGATTCGAAAAAACCAATATTTTTTTTGCAGGATAGAATAGGTGAAAAAGGGAATGTTTTTAAAATGATAAAATTTAGAACTATGGTAGTGGGTGCAGAAAAGGGTGGAGTTTATGAGTTTAAAAATGATAAGAGAATTACAAAGGTTGGAAAATTTTTAAGAAAAACATCACTTGATGAATTACCACAACTTGTAAATATTTTAAAAGGAGAAATGTCTTTTATTGGGCCAAGACCTGTATTGACATATCATCCTTTTAGGTTTGAAGAATATAACAAAATTCAAAGGAAAAGATTTGAGGTAAAACCGGGGATAACAGGTCTCGCTCAAATTAAAGGGAGAAAAGAGATCGATTGGAACAAAAGATTTGAATATGATATTTACTATGTTGAAAATCTTTCTTTAATTTTAGATTTTAAAATATTGATGCAAACTATTTTAAATGTTTTATTGATGAAAGATAATCTTAATGTAAATAAAACAGTATAAAAAGGATTTTTGTGTTAAGATTTTTATATATCACAAATAACGAAGAAGTTGCAAAAATAGCAGAAAAAAATGGTGTTGAGTGGATATTTGTTGATCTTGAGATTTTGGGGAAAAAAGAAAGACAGAAAGGAAAAGATACAGTGATTTCCAACCATAATATTAACGATGTTAAAAAACTAAAAAATATTTTAACGAAGTCAAAAATCCTTGTCAGAACAAACCCTATAAATAATGAAAGTAAAGATGAAATTTCCAGAATAATTGAAAATGGGGCAGACATAATAATGCTTCCATATTTTAAGACAATCAAAGAGGTTGAGGAATTTTTAAAGATTGTTGATTCTAATATTAAAACGATTCTTCTTCTCGAAACACCAGAATCTGTAAATATTATAGATGAACTTATAAAAATTAACGAAATTGATTATTATTATATCGGTTTAAATGATCTATCTCTTGGCTATGGTTATAAATTTATGTTTGAACCACTCGCATACGGTATTGTTGATGAGATAACATCAAAGATAAAAAGTGTAAAAAAGGAGTTTGGATTTGGTGGAATCGCCTGTATTGGTAAAGGAACTTTACCTGCTGAATATGTTATAACCGAACATTACAGGTTGGGTTCAACAATGGCAATACTTTCAAGGAGTTTTTGTGATGTAATTAAAACAAAGGAAATCAACCTTATAGATAAAATTTTTAAAGATGAAATAAAAAAGATAAGAGATTATGAAAAATTTTTAATAGGTAAAGATAATCAATTTTTTATTGAAAATAAAATGAAAGTCAAAAAAATTATTAAAAATATTGTTGGAGGTAAAAATGAATGAAAGATTAAAAAGTATTTTGGATCAAAGAAAAGATTTACAAAAATATTTATTCATTAAAGGATTTTTAATAACTACAAAAGATTTATCCGAAAAAAAAGATTCTTTTCCATTCTATTCAAATTTTGAATTAAAGAAAATTAAAAATCTATTTTTTTGGATTTACAAAAATGTCCCATTTTATACCTATGAATCAAAAAACAAAAATTATTTTTTGATAGGACATGCTTACAATCCAATAACAATGGAGCATGATGAAAATAAAATCCTAAATGATCTTGCAAATCAAGATGAAAAAAATAGAGATAATTTTATAGATAAAATCAATGAACTTACAGGTATTTTTTTAGTCGGGAAAACCGATGGAGAACAAATAGATTTTTTGCTTGATGCTTCTGGAATGCAGTATGGATGTTATGGGAAATATGATAAAGATATATATATTTCCTCACATATTCAACTTGTAAACGATATTCTTAACCTTGAATATTTGGATTATGTAAATAGATTGATAAACTATAGATGGTATCAATATATGATGGGAAATTATTTACCTGGAGACTTGACACCTTTTAAAGAATTCAAAAGAATAATACCTAATACGATTGTAACATATAAAAAAGATTCTTTTGTGATAAAAAGATTTTACCCTGAAAAACCTCTTGATTATGTGAAAAATGAAAAGGAATATAATGAAGTTATAGTTCAAGCGTCAGAGTTAATGAAAAATAATATGAAACTTATATTAAAAAAGTGGGAAAAACCTGCTATCTCATTAACAGGCGGTCTTGATAGTCAAACAACATTTGCAGCTGCGAATGGTTTGTATGATAGATATGCTGTGTTCAGTTATATTTCAATGCATAGAGAAAAAGTTGATGCAGAAACTGCTCAAATTAAATCAAAAAAATTTAATGTAAAACATTCGATATATAAAGTTCCAGATAAAAATGATGAAATAGAAGATTTTGAAATTTACAAAATGATTTTGATACACAATGATGGAGAAATCGGTGGGAATAAAGATAACGACATAAGAAAAAAAATATATCTTATGAAAAATTTTGAATATGATGTTGAAGTGAAAAACTGGATTGCTGAAACTTTTAGAGGTTATGCTTATAAATATTTTGGAAGAACAAAATTCCCAAAAAATTTAAAACCAAGACATTATTCGTCATTATACAAGTTATTTTTTCTAAATAGAAAACTTTTATGGGAAACAGATAGCCATTATAAAGAATACATTGAGAAAACAGAATTAAAAGAACATATTTTCAACTATGATGAAAGTGATTTCTTTGTATGGGAAATGATGCATGGAGGTAAGTGTGGGCTCAATATAGGTGTTATGAAATTCTGCTTTGACATAACGATTCCTTACAATAACAGAAAATTTTTGGATATTTTATTAAGAACAGATATAAAAGATAGAATTTCAGATAAGGTTCACCTCGATATGACAAAATATATGAATAAAGAACTTTATGATCTGAATTTAAGGATAATCAATTTAAATGAAACAAGGTTTAGAAAATTTCTTGCTAATGTATATTTTACAATTAACAGTTCTTTGCCTTTTTAAAAATGAAACTTCTTATAACAGGTGCATTAAAAATTGATGAAGAACAGAGATCAAAACTAAAAAAACTTGGATTTGACTTAGTTTTTCATCAAAATGAGAATGAAATTTTACCTGACTCTTTATTCAATATTGAAGGAGTCATTTGTAATAGCCTTTTCCTTTACAATGATATAGAGAATTTTAAAAACTTGAAATTCATTCAACTTACAAGTGCAGGTTTTGATAGAGTTCCACTTGAATATATAAAAAAGAAAAGAATAAAGATTTTTAATGCAAAAGGTGTTTACTCAATTCCGATTGCAGAAATGGTAATTTTAAAAATTCTTGAAATTTATAAAAAATCAAGAAAGTTTGAAAAAGCACAAACAAAACATAAATGGGAAAAGATAAGGGATCTCGAAGAATTAAGTGATAAAAATATTGGTATTCTTGGTTTTGGAGATATTGGAAAAGAGATTGCAAAAAGATTAAAACCTTTTGGTGTTAGGATTTTTGTTTGTGATATAAAAAAGAGTATAAATAATCTTATTGAAAAATTCTACTGTTTTGACGAATTAAATAACTTTTTAAAAAATATTGATGTTTTAATTTTGTCTTTACCTTTAAATGAAACAACAAAAGGTCTAATCGATTATGAAAGGATGAATCTTTTAAAAGATGGCTGTGTTTTAATCAACATATCAAGAGGTGAAATAGTTGTAGAAAAAGATTTGACAAAACTTTTGAAAAAAAATAAATTTAAAGGGATTTATCTTGATGTTTTTGAACAAGAACCACTCAATAAAAACAGTCCTTTATGGGATTTTGAAAATGTTTTGATAACACCACATAACAGTTTTGTCTCAGAAAAAACAAATGAAAGGTTGTTTAACTTAATCTACCAAAATTTAAAGACGTTAAAAAGAAAAAGATGAAAAAGTTTTTGTTGATATCACCAAAAAATCGAACTGTATATAATTTTAGAGGGGATTTGATAAAAGATCTACAAAAAAAAGGTTATAAAGTGTATGTAACTATCCCGAATGAAGATAATATTGAAAAAATAAAAGAGTTGGCAGTTGAATACAGATTGATTCCAATGACAAAACATGGACTGAATTTTATTGAGGATATAAAATATACCTTCGGTCTTATTAGATATATAAAAGAAATAAAACCTGACAAAATTCTTGCTTATACTATAAAGCCAATAGTTTATGGTTCAATTGCTTCAAAATTTTCAAGTTCTAACGAATTCTATTCAATGGTCACCGGATCAGGATATGTATTCATATCAAAAAGTTTTAAAGCAAAAATTTTGAATTTGATCGTTAAAAACCTTTATAAAATAGCATTTAAAATTTCAAGGAAAGTTATTTTCTTTAATGAAGATGATCTAAATGAATTTGTAAAAATGAAAACAGTTTCAAAAGAAAAATGTGTGTTGGCTGAAGGATCAGGAGTCAATTTAGAAAAATTTAAACCTTTGCCTTATCCAGATAAAATCACCTTTTTTATGCTTTCAAGATTGTTGAAAAGTAAAGGTGTGATGCAATATCTTGAAGGATGTAAAAGGATAAAGGAAAAGTATCCTGATGTTAGATGTATGCTTCTTGGAAAAATGGAAAAAATGCCTGATGCTATAGCAGAGAGAGATATAATGTGTTATGTTGATAATGGTTTTGTAGAACTTTATGGTGAAACTGAAAATGTGATAGATTATTATAAAAAAACATCAGTATATGTTTTGACTTCTTTTAGAGAGGGAATTCCAAGAACGGTGCTTGAAGCTATGGCATGTGCAAGACCAATAATCACAACAGATGTTCCTGGGTGTAGACAAACAGTGATAGATGGATACAATGGTTTTTTAGTTCCCTTAAACGATATTGAAAAACTTGTTGAAAAGATAGAATTTTTTATAAAAAACAGAAATGAAATTGAAAATATGGGAAGAAATTCATATAATCTTTGTGTCGAAAAATTTGATGTGAAAAAGATAAACAGTTCAATGTTAAAAATAATGGGAATATAAAATGTGCGGGATCAACGGAATAATAGATTTTTCTGAACACTTGGATAGTAATAATTTAAAGCAATTGATCAATGTAATGAACAAATCGATAATTAAAAGAGGTCCTGATGATGATGGAGTTTTTGTTGATAAAAATGTTGCACTTGGAATGAGAAGATTATCGATAATAGATCTGCAAAAAGGAAAACAACCGATATTCAATGAGAATAGGACTCTATTGATTATAATGAATGGAGAAATCTATAATTATAAAAAGTTAAAAGAACATCTTTTGTCAATAGGACATAAATTTTCAACAAATTCAGATACTGAAGTTGTTTTACATCTTTATGAAGAATATGGAGTAGATTCATTCAACAAATTAAATGGAATGTTTGCTATTGCAATCTATGATTTAAAAAATAGTCAACTTGTTCTTGCAAGAGATCGGGCAGGTGAAAAACCATTATATTATTTCAAAGATGAGAAATATTTCATTTTTTCTTCTGAAATGAAGGGGTTGTTAGCATCAAATTTAATTAAAAAAGAAATAGATAAAGAAGCACTTAATCAATATTTACAGTTAACTTATATCCCTTCCCCGAATTCAATATTTGTAGATGTTAAAAAATTATTGCCTGGTTCATATTTAGTTGTAAATAATTCAGTAGATATTAAAAATAACATATATTGGGATATAGATTTTAATGAACCTGAAATTAAAGATTATGAAAAATGTAAAAAAGAATTAAAAGAGATATTTTATAGAGTAATTGAAGAGACGATGGTCTCAGATGTTCCTGTTGGAACATTTTTGAGTGGTGGAATTGATTCAAGTATTATTACTGGAATAGCTTCTAAAATCAGTAAGAAAAAAATTGATTCTTTTACAATTGGGTATAAAGAAAAGGAGTTTGACGAAAGTGAAAGAGCAAAATTATCTGCTGAAAAATACGGAGTAAATCACCATCTTGTATATCTGAGAGTAAACGATTTTTTAGATGAGATAAACAACATTTTCGATTACATTGATGAACCATTCGCTGACTCATCTTTGATTCCAACTTATATGATTTCCAAATATGCTTCAAAATATGTAAAAGTTGTTTTAACTGGAGATGGTGGAGATGAGATTTTTGGAGGATACAATAAATATTTAATTGGATATTATACTGATAAATATAAAAAAATACCTTTACCTTTAAGAACTCTTTTGAAAAAAGCAATCTATTCTTTACCAGATAAAACATATTTATCACACAAAATTAGAAAAGTTATTGATAATGCAGATTACGATTTGTTTACTCAAAGAAAAAATTTAATGTGTTTGGGATTTAAGAGTGGTGAAATAGTAAAACTATTAAACAAAAATTATTACCATAGTGAATCATTAAACTTGATAGATGATTATTACAACAAATTCAAAAATAAAACTAATGAACAGAATCAAACTTTTTATACAGATTTCAAAATTGTTTTAGAAGGTGATATGTTAACAAAAGTTGATAGAGCAAGCATGATGAATTCTCTTGAAACAAGAGTTCCAATGTTGCATAAAGATATTGTAGAGTTTTCTATAAGGATTCCCATAGATTACAAAATATCCGGGAAAGAAAGAAAGATAATACTAAAAGATACTTTTTCTGATTTGATTCCAAAAAAACTTTTAAAAGCGAGTAAAAAAGGATTTGCTGTTCCAATAGGGAAATGGTTTAGAAATGAGTTAAAAGAAGACCTTTTAAAGGAACTGAGTAAAAAAAGAATTGATGAAGTTGGCATATTTAATTCTAACTATGTAAATGATATAATAAAAGAACATTTAACTATGAAAAAAGATAGGAGCAGTGAACTCTGGGTATTGTATGTTTTTCAAAAGTGGATGAATAATATATTATGAACAAACCGATAAAAATATTGCAAGTTTTTGGAAGAATGGATAGAGGAGGAGCTGAAACATTAATAATGAATATTTATAGGAATATTGATAGAAATAAAATACAATTTGATTTTTTAGTGCATACCCAGGATAAATGTGCTTATGATGATGAAATTCTATCTTTGGGAGGAAGAATTTTTAGAGTTCCAAGGTATAAGATATATAATCATTTCCAGTATGTTAAAAGTTTCCAAAAATTATTAAAGGAAAATGAATGGGAAATAATACATTTTCATTTTTTTACGATGATGCCAATAACTTATTCAATATTGAAAAGTACAAATTCAAAAATAATTGTTCATTCTCATACAAGTACATTTATAGAAGGGTTTAAAGGATTTTATCAAAAAAAATTATTAGAAAAAATAAAGAAATATAATGTTTATAAACTGGCTTGTTCAAAAAAAGCAGGCGAATTTATTTTTAATAAAGATGATTTTTTAATTTTTAATAATGGAATTGACACAAAAAATTTTAGTTTTAATCCAGAAATAAGAAAACAATATAGAAAAGAATTAAACATTCAAAATAAAATAGTTATGGGCCATGTTGGAAGTATTTATGAACCAAAGAATCATTCATTTTTAATAGATGTTTTTTTTGAGTTCCAAAAAAAAAGAAAGGACTCTGTTTTAATTTTGGTTGGGGATGGGCACCTGAAAGAAAAAATTAAAAGTAAAATCAAACAGTCAAAGTTGGATGAAAAGGTAATATTATTAGGTGTTAGAGAAGATGTTTACAATATTTTAAATTCTTTTGATTTTTTTGTTTTTCCCTCATTGTTTGAAGGATTACCGGTAACATTAATTGAAGCACAGAATAATGGATTAAAATGTATAATTTCAGATAGAATAACGAAAGAAGTAAAAATAACAGATCTTGTAGATTTTTTACCTCTTGAAAAAAGTGCGAAATATTGGGCTGAACATATTGCAAATTCGTTAAATTATGAAAGAAAAGATCGGAGTGAAGAGATAAGAAAAGCAGGATACGACATTAAAGAAAATACAAAATGGCTTGAAAATTTTTATTTAGAATTGGTAAATAAAAAATGAGAAAAATTTGGATTTTATTTTTATTACAAATAGTTGTTTTAGCAATTCTCAAACCATTTATTGTTGATTTTGAATTTTCTTCGTTATTTTTCGTTTTTATTCATTCTATATTAACAATTTTTATCCTTTTACAATATAAAACAAAATTGAAATATTTATTTATTTTAGGTTTTATTCTAAGAGTTTTTATAATGTTCTGGGATATTTACTTAAACGAATTTTTTAATTTACCAAACTCAGGTGCTGACAGTGAAATGTATTATTATTATGCAGTTCAAATATCAAATTATGAATCTTTTTCTGATTTTTTCACAAGAGGAGGGTTATATTCATTTATAAATGGAGTAATGTTTATTTTTATTGGAACGCAAAGAATAATTGGTCAATACTTGAATGTAATGTTTGGATTAAATATAATTATCCTTGCTTTTAAAATACTTGATTTACTCGATTTGGATGATAAGATAAAATTAGTGCCAATTGCAATAATTTCTGTATTCCCAAACTCTTTGATAATGTCTGGGATTTTTTTGAGAGAAAGTATCATTACTTTTTTAGCAACTATATCTTTATATTATTTTACGTTATGGTTTTTGACTAATAAAAACAAATATATGTTTTATTCGATATTTTTTGTTGGATTGGCAAGTGCATTCCATTCAGGGATGATTGCATTATTTTTGGGTTATTCATTTTCTTTTCTATTTTACTCTTCAAAATATCAAAACTTTATTTTTTCAAGAAGAACAATTTTTACTTTTTTCTTGTTAGTTTTTGTCTTTATTTTTTCATATTTCAGATATCAAGAAATCTTTTTCAGTAAATTTGCAAAACTTGATGAAGTAGGGGATTATTTTACAACTGTAAACAAAAGATTGGGTGGATCTGCATATTTGAAGTTTTTAAAAATTGATTCTCCATTATTACTTGTTTTAATTGGTCCTATTAAATTTATCTATTTTTTTATTACTCCGCTTCCAATTGACTGGAGAAATATTTTTGATATTATAACTTTTCTCTTTGATTCTTTATTATATTTGATTGTAATAATAAAAATAATTGATTTTGTTTTGAATCGAAAAAAAATTTTTGAACCTATTTATAGAAGTTATATATTTTCTCTCATTGTAGTTGTTGTTTTTATCTCTATCATTTTTGGTTCAGGAGTAGGGAATACAGGAACTGCTTTAAGGCATAGACAAAAGTTTGTGTCTTATTTTATAGTTCTTTTATATTTAACAAATCTTAAAGATAAAAGGATGTTAGAAAAATGAACATATTGTATGTCACAGGCTTAACTCTTCCTTTAAAAGATATATTAAATGGTAAAACTGAAAATGAAATTTCTGGACTTCCAGGATTTTATTATCCATGGAAAAAACTTGTTGAGAAAGGTCATAATGTTGATTTTGTTTTTATTTCCAATTTTAAGGGGGAATACAATATCAAAGTTAAATGGTTCAGAGAAAAAAATATTCTTGTAAATATTTATGCTCCTTATACAGAAGAAAAATTTATGAGATTTATAAGACAAATTATTAGATTTCTTCAACTTTTATATTACACCTATAAAGCAACAAGGGCAAAAAAATATGATTTTATCTATTGTAAAGTTTATGAAGGTTTTGCAGGACAAATTATTGGAAAGATGTATAAAATACCTACAGGGATAAGATTGTTCGGAGATTTCACATTTTGTTATCCTGATATAAAAAAACATGGAAAATTTATCGGCACATTAAAACATTTATTCGAATTTTTCTCATTTAAAGTTGGTGCCAATTTTCTAATTGCTACAGATGATGGTTCAAATTGTGATAAACTTTTCAAAGTATGGGATAATGGTAAAATAAAATTCTATTTTTGGAAAACAGGAATTGACATGAGTTTACCAGAAAACAGTAAGCAAATTCCAAAAGACAACTACCTTTATTTTGCAGCAAGATACCAAGAATGGAAAAGACAAGACAGAGTATTAAGGGTTTTAAAAATTTTAGAAGGCAAAGGTTATAATATAAATTTAATTTTTACAGGAAGTATAACTTCAGTTAATTATTATGAAAGTTTAAAAAATTTGGCACGAGAATTAAATATTTTCGAAAAAGTTTTTTTTGAAAGAGAAATTCCAAAAGATGAAGTAAAAATAATTGCAAAAAATGCTGTTGCAAATTTACTTATGGCAGATTATTCAAATTTAGGTAATGTTTTTTTCGAAATATTTTCAATAGGTTCTTTAATTATTTCATTAAAAAATAGAGCACTTGAAGAATATATTATTAACGGGTATAATGGATTTTTAGTTGAAAATGAAGAAGAAGCAGCAGAAGTTGTAATTAAAATTTTGAAAGGGGATATAGATACAAATTTTGTAAAACAAAATGCGAGAAAAACTGCTCTTGAAAGATTTTTATCTATAGAGGAAAGGTTTGATAAAGAAGTAGAACTTATAGAAAGGACTGCAAGAAGAGAAAAAAATATAAAGATTGAGTTAAGCAAAAAATGAACATAAAAATTGCTACTAATTCATTGATTTTGACAATTACAAGATTTATAAATCTTGTTGTGATGATAATATATTTAATGATTCTTACAAGGTTTTTAACTCTAAAAGAATATGGAACTTTTTCTCAAATTTTACTTATTTCCAATTTTGCTACTATAGTTCTTGGTTTTGGACTTGCTTCAAGTGTTAATTACTTTATGGCAAAAGAGGATAATGTTGAAGGAAGAAGCAATTTTTTATCAATTTTTTATACTTTCTCTATTTTTATTTCGGTAATTATCGGAGTTACCCTCATTTTAACTGATTCATTCTTCGCAAAATATTTCAACAACAATGATTTAATATCATATTCGATCGTTTTTTTTATTTTACCTTTTGCAATTATCAGTAAATCAAGTTTTGACAATATTTTGATAGTTTCAAATAAAACAAAAAATTTATTATTTTTCAAAATATTTCATTCTGCCTTACTCCTTATTACTGTTTCTTTGAACATTATTTTTAAAAGTAATTTTAAAACATTTTTGACATTTTATCTTGCAATTGAACTAATTGTATCTATTATTTTTCTTTTATACATTTATTTTTATGTTAATAAATTCAAATTCAAAATTGAAAATAGAATTTTGAAAAGTATATTAAAATTTTCAATTCCTTTAGGACTTGCGACAACTATTTCAACAATAAATATAGAACTTGATAAATTTATTATAGGTAGATTCTTTGATACTGAAAAACTCGCAATTTATACAAATGGATCAAAAGAAATGCCTGTTACAATAATATCAGGTTCTTTAATATCAATTCTTATGCCTATTATTGTTAGGGAGATTAAAAGGAAAAATTATAAAATGGTATTTGAACTTTGGAATAAGACAAATGAACTATCACTAATGTTTATTTCTTATTTTATAGTAATTTTTTTAGTTTTTGCTCCAGAAATTGTGACATTACTTTATTCAAAGAAATATATTGAATCTGTTCCCATTTTTAGAATATATTCTCTCCTTCTGTTTTTAAAATTTACATATTTTGGTATGTTATTAAACGCCTCGGGTAAAACAAAATTTATTTTTTATTCGTCTTTAATATCTCTAATTTTAAATTTGTTTCTTAATATATTATTCATAAAATTAATTGGTTTTATAGGTCCAGCAATAGCAACTTTATTATCTTTATCTGTTGTAGCTTTTTTTCAACTTATCTATACTTCAAAAATGATTGGCTATAGTTTTTTTAAAATTTTTAAATGGAATACAATTGTTAAAATTATATTAGTAACTTTTCTTTTTTCGATAATTTTAGAGATTTTGAAAATTTTTATTCTAAAATTCAAAATAAATTCTTATTTATCTTTTATAGTTTTATCATTTCTATTTTCAATTTTCTACTTTATTTTTGTATTTAGAAAAAAAATTCTTCATTTATGGAAATATTTAAATAATTATAAACTGGAGGATGAATTTAAAAATGAAAGTTTTAGTTAAAAACTTTTATTTATTTCTGGTTTTTCTTTTTGCAAAATTAATATCATTATTTTTATATGACAAAAAATATCTTAAAAATAAATGGTTTAAAGGACAAAAATATTTTTTTGATGCACCAGGATGGATGTGGATAATTAGAGACTTTAATGGACGATTATTTTTACATGTAAACAATACTGTTCCGTTTCCAATATCTCCTTTCTGTAAAGTAATCGATTTTAATAATATAAATTGTGATCCCGATTCCATAAACATTTTTCAAGCTCCAGGTTCATATTTTCAAGCATATAAAAATGGAGGAATAATAATTGGTAGAAATGTCTGGATAGCCCCCAATGTTGGAATAATTGCAACAAACCATGATCCCTTTGATCCTTCAAAACATAAAGAAGGAGAAAACGTTATTATTGAAGATAATTGTTGGATAGGAATGAATGCTGTTATATTGCCTGGAGTTAAATTGGGGAAAAATACCGTGGTAGGGGCTGGATCTGTAGTTACAAAAAGTTTTCCGGAAGGTCATTGTGTTATTGCTGGTAATCCTGCAAAAAAAATAAAGGATTTACCTAAAGAAGATTATCAAGAATCTTAAAAATTTTTTACGATATCTATCTTCGTCTATCCCACTTGAATCTTGTTTCAAAATGATTACCATATATTGAATATGAAAGGAGATGTGATGAAAAAATCAAAAAGTGTAATTATTTTAATCGTTCTTTTAGTTTTCGTTTTCAGTTTTTCAAAACAACTTAAATCTTTGACTCCACCTGATGCGATAAAAGAACCACATTATTTGAATATACATGATACAACTCTTGTTGATGATTATTTTTATTTCAGAAATAGTGATGATAAAAGGGTGCTGGACTATATCGATCAAGAAAACGAATATACTGAAAAAATAATGATAAAAACAAAAAATTTACAGAAACAACTTTTTAACGAGATTTTAAAAAAAGTGGATAAGGATGATATTTCTGTTCCAGAAAGAAGGGATTCTTTCCTTTACTATTATAAGGATTTGAAAGGAAAGGACTATACAATCTTTTGTCGAAAAAAAGATAAAGAAGGTGCAAAAGAGGAAGTTATTATTGATGTGAACGAATATGCGAAAAATTATGCTTTCTTCGATTTGAATTTTGGAGAGATTTCAACTGATCACAGGATGCTGTCCTATTCTTTTGATACTCTGGGAAATGAGAATTACACTTTAAGAATCCTCGATTTGAAAACAAAACAAAATATCGCTTTACCGGTTATCGATAATATCACATCTTTTGCATTCAACAGATACAACGATGGATTTTTTTACACGATTCAAAATGATATTTCAAGATCTTATGCTTTAAAATTTTACGATATGAGAACAGGAAAGGATACACTTCTTTATGAAGAGAAAGATGAAAAATTTTCGGTTTATATTAACAAAACAAGAAATAAAGATTACATATTGGTCTCAGTTTCCAGTTCAACAACATCTGAATATTACTACATTGAAAGTGGTGATAGAGAATTGGTTATGAAACCACTTGTGAAAAGGGAAGATGGAGTTGAATATTCGTTTGATCAATCAGGGAAATATTTTTACTTTTTAACAAATAAAGATTGTGTTAATTTCGACTTAAAAAGATTCAGAATCGATTCAACAATAGAAAACTCTTATACGGTTATCAAAGGTTCAGATACCCTCATGATTGAAGGTTTTGATGCATTTGAAAAATTCTTATCTGTCTATGAAAGGGTTAATGGACGAAAAAAGTTAAAATTTTACTACCTTGATAGTGGTGAATCAAAATATTTTGATTTTGGTGAAGAGAATTGCACTTTTTATCCATTTTCAAACTCATCTTTTAAAAGGGATTCGTTAAGAGTTTCCTATATGTCTTTAAAGACACCTTCAACTGTGATAGATATCGATGTATGGAGTTTAAAAAGTGTTGTGAAAAAAGTAGATGAAATAAAAGGTTATAAAAAAGAAAATTATGTAACCGAATATATCTATGCAAAAGCACCAGATGGAGAGATGATCCCGATATCACTCGTTTACAATAAAAAATTCAAGCCAGAAAATCGTCCTTTACTTTTAACAGGATATGGGGCTTATGGCGCTCCATCAGACCCATACTTTTCAACATCAAGGTTATCTTTGCTCGATAGGGGAGTGATATACGGTATAGCACACATCAGGGGAGGTGGGGACAAAGGTAGAAAATGGTATCTTGATGGAAAGATGTTTAAAAAGATGAACACTTTTACTGATTTCATTTCTTGTGCTGAATATCTTATTCAGAAAGGATATACATCTCAGGACAAACTCGCAATAGAAGGTGGAAGTGCCGGAGGACTTTTGATAGGTTCCGTTTTGAACATGAAACCACATCTTTTCAAAGGAGCAATCCTTGGTGTTCCCTTCGTTGATCTTATAAACACGATGCTTGATACAACTTTACCACTCACTGTAGGGGAGTTTGAAGAATGGGGCAACCCACAGATAAAAGAGCAGTTCGATTATATGATAAAATATAGCCCCTATGACAATATTCAACCAAAAAAATATCCAATAATCCTTGTGAAATCATCATTTTATGACACAAGGGTTATGTATTGGGAACCATTGAAATGGGTTGCCAAAATGAGAGATAATAAACTTGATAACAACCTCTTACTTTTAAAGATGAGAATGAATGCTGGACATGGTGGAAATTCAGGTAAATATAATTGGTATGAAGAGATAGCGTTTGACAATGCATTTTTACTTTATTATGTTTGGGGTATAACTAAATAAACTATAAAGTTATCGTTTCTGAAGGCGAGTTGTAAGGAGAGATAACAAATTTTGTTTTTTCAGATGGAAAAAGTGAGATAACTTCGTTATAGACAATTTCAGGGGAGTTGGTTCTTTTACTTAAATGATGTAAAAATATGTATCTTATATTTTCATTATAAAGTTTTTTTATAACTTTAAGTGTATCATCATTTGACAAGTGCCCATTTTCAGAAAGTATCCTTTGTTTTAATGAGTCAGAATATTTCGATTTATGAAGACCTTCTTTTGAATGGTTTGATTCGATCACAAGAACCTTGATATCTTTTAAGAGAGGAATCAGATTATCATCAAATTGTCCCATATCTGAAAGGAATCCAATTTTTGAGTCGTGATAATTTATTATAAAGCCGGTATTTAACATATCATGTGAAATTTCGAATGGGAAAAACTCAAAGCCGAACACAGAAAAACTTTTTCCAAACTCAAAAGGTTTTTTAAAAAGGTGATTTTGATAATGACTTTTATAATTATCGTTAAAATATAAATTTATTGATGGATTCTTTTTCAGAATAGATTCAAGACCTATAAAATGATCACGGTGAAAATGGGTTATAACGATTGCTTTTAAATTTTCAATCGAAAGCGATTTTGATTCCAGAAGTTTTTTGGTTTTCCTATATGAAAGTCCAGCGTCGATAAGTATAAGTTCTTCAGGATTTGAATATAGCACAAAAGAGTTACCATCAGAACAACTTGATAAAGAAAAGAAATTAACCATTTTTCCACATTTCCTTTACATCATTTTTCATTATTTTCTCGACACTTACATCCCTTTTCCACATTTTCTCCCCAC
Organism: Caldifarciminota bacterium; assembly: GCA_037481815.1. Classification (GTDB taxonomy): domain Bacteria; phylum Hydrothermota; class 32-111; order 32-111; family 32-111; genus 32-111. The sequence goes on along the minus strand of JBBFKX010000001.1, from coordinate 281,261 downwards.
ACTTATCCACATAAGAATCAGGGACGGTGCTTGACTTTTTGACATTTTTTTGTAAGTATAAAAAATTAAATGAGATATAGACCATACAAATTTTTATTTCTTGTAAATTTTTATTGATTTTTTACGATTTTCAATATTTTGTTCGATAACTTTTTTTGAATTGTTGAAAATACTATTATAAAAGTCATATGGATAAAACATTGTTGAATCATCAACAGGATCAGAAATCTCAAAAGTTCCAATACCTTCATAATAGTTTTCATTAATAAAGCCCTTTACTTTACACGGACCGGTAAATATTACTCCAGGTATATAGCATTCATCATAAAGTGGCTCATAAAAAAGATAGATAGAATCATTTTTACTTCTTATAAGAAAACCATATTCGTAGATTTTACGCGATAAGAGTGATTTTCTGTATGTTAAAGGTTCAAGAAAAGTGTTTTTGTATATTATCGATTTTTTGTCTTTAAGATTGTGATATTGTAAAAAATTGAATTCATGATTTTTAAAATGACCTGAAACAAGAAATTCATCTTCACCAAGAAAGATCCCACTCCATATCCATCTATTTTTAATATCAAGTTTCATATTTCCCCATTGATGATCAAACCATCCATATTTTTTAGATACTGTTGATAAATCAATATTCACTTTATCTGTTTTTATGAAACCTGTTATTTTGTTTGATATTAAGGAATAATATCCTGCTGTATCTTTAATATGTCCCATTATTATGTATCCGCTATCTCCATTTATAAGCACCTTGTTATCGTAATCAAAATTTATCGAACATTGTAAATCGTTAAGATAAAAATTTATATCAAAACTCAGGTTTTCGAAATCATTATTATTTCTAAAATTCTTCATACCAGAATAGACAGGAAAGTTGGTTTCGTAATAATAGAAAGTATCCTTTAAAATATCTTTGATATAGATGTTTGAAAAATATGAAATAGCATCATAATATTGAAAAACAATTATAAAATAATCATACTTTTTTTGCTGATTTTGAGTTAAAATATAGGTATAATACCAATCGATTTTACCTTTATGGATCCTAACATCTTTTGTCAAGTCAAGAGAATATTTTTGATAACGATGCGCACAATTTATTAAAAGAACTAAAAAGAAAAGGATAAAGATTTTTTTTTCTCTCAGTTTCATAGATTTTATATTATCAAAACAATTGTTTATGTCAATAACTATCAAATATATAATAGTTTATTTTGATTGGGGACGGTGCTTGACTTTTTGACATTTTTGATCTGTGTTGAAATATTTTAGAGTAAATATATAATAGTTAAAGAATGGATAAAAGAGAAAATTTTGTTGATATAGCAAAATCTTTAGGAATTTTCTTGGTCGTTTTAGGACATACAGAGATTAACCCAAATTTAAAAACATTTATATACTCGTTCCATATGCCTTTGTTTTTTATTGTATCGGGATTTCTTTTTAAAACCGAATCGAATTTCAAAGAATTCTTTATAAAAAAGTTCAAAAGATTAATAATTCCTTATTTTATTTTCAGTTTTTTGACTTATCTGTTCTGGGTATTTGTAACGGGGAGACATGGAATTGGACTTGTCTCTGAAATAGGATACTTAAAACCTATAGTCGGAACCTTAACAGGTCTATCACACAACGATTACCTTGTTCACAATATATCATTATGGTTTTTGTATGTCTTATTTCTGATAGAATTGCTTTATTTTTATATTTCCAAAATAAAAAATCAAGTTTTACTTTTAATAATCCCAATTATTTTGGGTCTTATTGTTATATTTTTACAAATATATTACATTTAAGGTTAATTTACGGTTTCGAGAAGGTCTTAATAGCACAAGTATTTTATTTTTCAGGATTTATCATTAAGAAAAATAATTTTATAGTTAATTTAAAAAGATTAAGTATATATAAAATAATAGTTTTATTTTTTGTATTTTTGTTATTAAATCAATATCTAACCAAAATTAACGGATTTGTTGATCTTGTTGGGAATCTTTTTGGAAACAACTTTATAATCTATTATATAAATGGCTTTATTGGTAGTGTTATGATTATTTTTCTTTCAGTAATCGTTGAAAAACTTGGTTTAGGAAGAAAAATTTATGAATTAGTATCAAAAAGTACGCTATATATATTGGGTTTCCATGAGCAGGTTTTAACTTTGATATTTGGTATCATTTTAATCCTGTTTAAAAAGGAACCAGAAGCATACAAGAGTATTTTGATAGTGAACATTATTTTTTCATTGGGAATATGTTTTGGAATAGGAATCTTGAACAGTTTTATTCTGGAAATAAAAAATAAATTTCAAAAAAATAAATTCTAAAAAGATATCCCGTTAGTTAAAAAGAGGAAGACAATTATATGAAATTGTATTATTTATGTGATGTTTTGACAGAAAGAAAATCAAGGTATTTAATTGAATTTTACATAGTCAACTTTACATAATATATATTATCGGGAATTATGTGTATTAATAATTTTGAGATAAAAATCTAAAATTTTTATTTAATTTTGCCCTGCTGTTTCTTCTCGTTGTACTGTTGGGTTAAAGGATCAACAGCACCTTCAAGCATATTTTTATAAACATGTGCCTGTTGGACAAAACTTGAATTCGGGAATCTAAAGATTATTTCTTCATAGCAGTTTATAGCGTCTTCAACTTCATATTTCATTTCATAAACTCTTCCCATTCCAAGATATGCTTCAGGGGTATAGGCATTTTCAGGCACTTTTTTTATTGCTTGCTGGTAGTATACGAGTGCTGAATCTATTTGAACCAATCCTTCAAACGCCTTTGCTATGCCAATATATGCAGCACATTTTAATTCATCGAGTCCATAATTGTATTTGATAAACTGTTTCAAATTTTTAATCGCATCGTTGTAGTATTTTTGAGAATTCTGTTGATCCATTGCTCCAAGATTCAGATTACACATTCCGATATAATATGTTGCTTTCTTTGATGAATTTGTTCCGTAATATGTTTGTTTGATATTTATGAACAGTTCAAGTGCCTGTTTGAAATCACCAGAAACAAATATATCTATAGCGCCTGTCAATTCGAGAGATGAATTTTTTTCTTTCGAAACAAAACTTGATCTTATTGAAACTGCTATGATGATAACAAGAATAAATGCTGAAACACCTATAAAAAGATATCTCCAATTCGATCTTGACCAGTTTATAAACTCTCCAACAGTTTCTACGAACTTATCTTTTTTGAGTTCAGATTTTTTTACTTTGACCTTTTTAACTATTGCCATTTGCCACTCCTTTTTTATAAGTGCCCCTGACAAGAATCGAACTTGTGGCCCTCTGTTTAGGAAACAGATGCTCTATCCACTGAGCTACAGGGGCATTTTTTAAAAGTGAATTATACTTGATATTTCCCAATTTTCAAGATTCTTTCTACCATTTAAAAAATCCAGTTCGATTAAAAATGATATTCCAGCAACATTTCCACCTGCTTTTTCAATAAGTTTTGTTGCTGCTTTCATCGTTCCACCGGTTGCAAGTAGATCATCAACAAGAAGTATATTCTCTCCTTTTGATACAGCATCTGTATGCATCTCTATCGTTGCTGTTCCATATTCAAGAGTATAAGTTTCCTCAAAAGTTTTATAAGGTAATTTTCCTTTCTTTCTTATAGGTATAAAACCTTTGTTATATTTGTTTGCGATAGCGATTCCGAAGATAAAGCCTCTTGATTCGATCCCTGCAATTTTATCAATTTTTGAAAAATCAAAATGTTCACTCATTCTGTCAACAGCGTATTTAAACGCATAAGGATCAAGTATAACAGGTGTAACATCTTTAAAGATTATTCCCTTCACCGGAAAATCAGGTATGTCCCTTATAAAACTTTTAAGTTCCATTATTCCTCCTTTAATATTCGATTGAAAAATCATCATACTCTGATGATTCTATTTCTTTTATTATCATATCTTTCACTTCAGCATAAGGATGTTCAGTTTTTACTCTTTTAACAAAATCTTCAAGTTGATAATTCTCCCCTTGTGCTATTATTAAAACATCTCCAGAATAGAGATTTTTTACATATCCTTTAACACCAATTTTTTTTGCAGTTCTCTGAACAAAATATCTGAATCCGACACCCTGCACATAACCTTTTACAAGGATTTCATAGGTTTTCATAGGTTTTTCTCAACAAACTTTTTTATATCGTTTACAGTTTTTGCTTCCTCAATTCCAAGATTTTTTGCGAAATCAGATCTATAACTTATTATCGGTTTTCCAAATTGGAGTGAATAACCGATTTCAGTTAAAGTTCCATATTTACCATCGATAACTATTATAATATCAGAAGAGTTGACAATGATATAGTTCCTTGCGTATCCTATTCCTGTTGATATTGCAATATCTATATAAGGATTTGCATTTTTCTTTTCAAAAGGAAGTATTCCAATCGTAGTGCCACCTTTATTCTTTACACCTTTTGAAATCGCTTCCATCACACCAGTTCCCCCACCACATATCACAGGAACCTTAAAAGTTGCAAGTATCTCCCCTATTTTAACCACTTCTTGAAAAAGTGGTTCATCAATCACAGAACCACCTATAACACCGATTAACTTATACATTTTTAATATCTACAGATTTATATTTTGACAGTGTCTCTTTAATGTTTTTTCTGATCTTCTCCATACTCTCTTGATCTTTTGCTTCAAATCTGACAACTAAAATCGGTTGAGTGTTTGAGGCCCTCACAAGAGCCCAGCCGTTTTCGAAATAAACTCGCGCACCATCGATATCAACCACTCTGTAATTTTTTTCTTTATAGAACTTTACAATCTCATCAACAATTTTAAATTTATCTTCATCCGTTGTATCAACTCTGATTTCAGGTGTTGAGATATAATATGGCATTTCATTTTTCAGTTCAGAAACTTTTTTATTCCTCTCAGACATGATTCTTAAGATTAGTAAAGATGCATAAAGCCCATCATCAAAACCAAAATAATTTTCAGCAAAAAACATATGCCCTGACATTTCTCCAGCAAGTAACGCCTTTTCCTCTTTCATTTTTCTTTTCAAAAGAGAATGACCAGTTTTATGCATAATGGGAACTCCGCCTTCTTTAAGAATCAATTCTTCAAGTCCCTGGGAACATTTTACATCAAATATAACCTTTTCACCTTTGTTTCTTGAAAGCATATCTTTTGCAAGGATTCCAAGGATCTGATCTCCAAAAACCACATCTCCTTTTTCATCGATTATCCCAACCCGATCGCAATCTCCATCGTATCCGATTCCAACATCGTATTCTCCTTTAACAGTTTTTTCTCTTAATTCTTCTATAAACTCCATCACGGTTGGGTCTGGAAGATGATTCGGGAAATTCCCATCTCTTTCAAAATTTATGAAATCTGCCTTCACATTCAACCTCTCAAAAATTTTCTTTGCGATTGGACCTGCAGTTCCATTACCCGGATCGACAAGAACCTTTAACTCTTTCTTTATTTTAATTTTTTCAACGCACATGTTTACATAAATTTCATCAATATTTTCCTTTATGAGTTTACCTTCTCCCTTTTCAAGATCATTTTCGATGATCATCTTGTAAAAATTTTGAATAACATCTCCATATATGGTAACATCAGGATCAACCATCTTAAGCCCATTGTATTCTATAGGATTATGGGATCCTGTGACCATTATTCCTCCATCGCTTTTAAAGTAATACTGAGAATAATAAAGCATCGGTGTTGTCACAACTCCAACATCAATAACATCAAGACCTGTGTCAAGAACTCCATTAACAAACGCTTCTTTGATCCTTGGGCTTGATAATCTCACATCCATTCCAGCAACAACTTTCTTTCCACCTCTTCTTTTTATATACGTTGCAAACGCCTTTCCTATTTTATATACATCACCACTATTTAAATCTGTTTCGGCAATACCACGAACATCATACATTCTGAATATTGATTGCTTCATAACTCCTCCTTTATATATCTGTAAGCATTCTCAAATATTATTATACCATAAGGGTCTTTTTTTTCATCATAGTAAAATTGTTTTTCATCTCTGAACCTTTCAGGATGTGGCATCATTCCAAGAATTCTACCAGAATTATCAACTATTCCTGCTAGAGAATCGAAAGATCCATTGGGGTTATCGGGATATTTTAAGGTTTTTTTACCTTTATCATCAACATAAAAGAAAACCCCAAGTTTTTCTATCATATCTTTTTCAAAACTATGAATGAATTTCCCTTCCCCGTGTGCAACGGGAAGATAAATATAATCTGGAAGATTTTTTGTGTAAATAGTATTCTTGTTTACAAGAAGTTTTACCCAGCGATCTTCATAATGGAAAGAATCGTTAAATATTAAACTAACCTCCTGCTCCCATTTACCATGAGTGTTTGGTAAAAGACCAGATTTAACAAGAATCTGAAATCCGTTACAGATACCAAGAATGAGTTTTCCATCTTCAACATGTTTTTTAAAATTTTCAAACAGGTGATGTTTTATTATTGAAGAAACGATTCTACCACTTCCAGTATAATCTCCATAAGAAAAACCACCGGGGAAAACTATGAATGAGAATTTTTTTATTATATCAGGATCCTGTATCAATTCACCGACTGTTAAAATTTCATTTTTAAATCCAACATTTTTAAGGATAAAAGATGTTTCCAACTCACAGTTGGTTCCATCGGCTTTTATAACGAGAGATAAAAATTTGTTCATAATATCACCTGTAAAGTTTCATAAGTTTTTTTGTTTCGAATTTATAAGTTTTAGTGTTGTATTTTATTTTTATTAAAGGTTTTTCAAGAACTTTACCTAAAATTGTTACATATTTTTTGCCCATTATTTTTTCAATATATTCGATATCATCATCGTAAACCTGTACAACATATCTTGTTTGGGTTTCAGAAAAAAGAAAATCGATTGGATCAAGTTTACTTTTTATTTCTATCTCACAGCCAAGATCGTTCCCGATACAACTTTCAAAAAGTGTAACAAAAATGCCACCATCTGAAATATCATGTGCAGAAATTATCATCCTTTTTTTAGTGATCTCGTTAAAATTCCTGTGTATTTTTGTTGACTCAACAATATCTATATCAGGAACAAAACCATTTCTTATTTTAAATTCGGTATAAAGAATTGAACCTGCCAACTCTTCCTTTGTCTCCTTTCCTAAAATTAAAATTGAAGAAGGTTTTGATGTCATTTTAAAATATGAACTTTTTATATTATCAACATCTGAAACTGATAATGCGGAGATCAAAAGAGTTGGAGGGATTTCTATCTTTTTATCTTTCATTATGAAATAATTGTTCAGGGAATCTTTGCCTGATATGAAAGGAGTTTTTAATCTCAAAGTATAATCATAACAGGCGAATGTTGATTCGACTATCGCCCCAAGAGTATGAGGATTTGTAACATCACCGAAACAAAAATTATCAAGTAAAAATGTATGATCAAGATCTCCGCCCTGCGAAAGTACATTCCTTATACTTTCATCTATAACAGAGTATGTCATCTTTTTGACATTCAATTCTCCATATCTTGGATTGATTCCACAACCAACCACTATACATTTTTCTTTTGAAAATAATGGGTACAAAACTGATGAATCGTTTGGTGAATTATGTTTTTTACCACCAAGTGGTTTTATCAATGTTTGTGATTGAACCTCGTGATCATACTGTCTGACGATCCATTCCTTTGATTTAACATCTTTTGACGAAAGAACCTTTTCAACAGCATCATCGATAGAAAATTTATATTTTTCTTTTCTTTTTGACTCTTTGAAATTTATATAAGGTAAAGCTTTTTTTTCAAACAAAGGAACACCTTTATGCAAAAAGTCCATATCAAGGGAGAGAACAAGTTTATCATAAAAATAAAGTTCAAGTTTTTTGCCTTTAAAATAACCTATATGTGAAACCTCAGTGTTATATTTTTCAGCAATCTCTTTTATCCTCTCAAAATTTTTTGGTGGTACTGAAAGAACCATTCTCTCCTGACTTTCAGAGATCCAGATTTCACTATATGATAATCCTTCATATTTTAATGGCACTTTATCAAGGTAAACAACCGCCCCTGTTTCTTCTCCCATCTCTCCAACAGCAGAAGATAGTCCACCTGCTCCACAATCGGTTATAGCATTGAAAAGTCCATCCATTTCCATTATAGCATCAAGCATCTTCTTTTCTTCTATTGGATTGCCTATTTGCACAGCACCACTTGATAACTCCTGAGAATCCTCAGTAAGAGATGTTGAGGAGAAAGTTGCTCCATGTATTCCATCTCTCCCAGTTTTACCTCCTATCAAAACTATATAATCATTTTCAACAACCTTTTTAAAACTGTTTCTTGATTTCATTATTCCTATACTTCCAGCAAAAACAAGAGGATTTCCAAGAAAATTTTTGTGATAACAAACAGCACCATTTATAGTAGGAATACCCATCCTGTTTCCATAATCTCTCACCCCTGCTACAACACCTTTTAAAATTTCATCTGGTGGTATTATCGATTCATTCTCCTTCAACTCTCCTTCATCAATACCGATACAAAAAACATCTGTATTCGCTATAGGTTTAGCAGACAAACCGGTTCCAATTATATCTCTTATAACTCCACCGATTCCAGTTCCCGCACCACCATAAGGTTCAAGTGCTGATGGATGATTGTGAGTTTCTACTTTAAAACATATATTATGGTATTCATCGAATTTTACTATACCAGCGTTATCAGAAAAAAGGGAAACAGTGTCCGGATGATCTATTTTGTAACTCGCTTTCATTATCGTTTCTTTGAATAGATTTTTTATCTTTTTGTTTTTGTATTTGAAAGGTGATTTGAAAGTTTTATGAACACAATGTTCTGACCATGTTTGAGCAATAGTTTCAAGTTCAACATCCGTTGGTTTTCTTTTGAGTTTTTTGTAAAAATAATCTTTTATGACTTCCATTTCCCTTAAATTGAGTGATAAAAACATATCTTTTGACAATTTCTCAAGATCGCAATCCAGATCAACATACTTTATTTCAAAATCTTGAAATTTTTTCTGGATTTTTTTCTTCTCCCTGAACTCACCAGCCTGTTCAACAAGAGGATTAAAATATCTGTTCTTTAAAAATTTTATAACACTTTCTTTATCAACTTTTTCTTCTGCAAAAAAGTAAAACCTTCTTATCGTTTTTACATTTTCCACTTCAAAAGATGATTTCAGAAGGTAATTTTTGAGAGTTTCACCAGCAGGATCCATAACTCTATCTTTATAGTATATATCAATAAAAAATGAGTTTTCAAAGGGATGATCTGGATGTATATAAATTTCATCTGTAATTGAATCGACAAGGAGATCTTGTAAAAAATTTAAATCTATGTCCCTATCAAAAAAATAAAGGTTTGAAGTTCTAACTTTTTCAATCTTAAAATGTCTTTTTTTCATCTCATTCCTTATTATAAGACCAAGTGAATCATAACTATCATTTTTTGGAATTATTTCTAATATCATTTTTCCTCCAGATTATCAAACTCCTGTATAAAGCAGTTTTCAAGACCTAACATGTTAGCATAATCAACGATCTCTTCATATTCTTCAACATAAACCTTTCTTTTTAACAAGAGATCATCAAGTGCTTTAAAGTATGGTGTATATTGTGACATCAAAGAAAGAGAGATTTCATTACCAAAGTTATCAAAACAAAATTTAATTATATCTTTCATCTCTTTTACTTTACCTGGTAACAAAAGTATTCTTATGATCAAACCTTTCTGTGCATATCCATCTTTGTCGACTTTTAAATTTCCCTTCTGTTTAAAAAATTTTTTGATGTTTTCAAAAACAATTGAAACATAGTTATCAACGGAAGAGTATTTTCTTGCATCGTTATCGTTGGAGTATCTGATATCAGCAAGATAAACATCTACAATCTCGTCTAAAAAATCAACAATCTCAGGATTTTCATAAGAAGATGTGTTCCAGACGATTGGTATTTTCAATTCTTTACCTTTTATTTCTTTTACAACATCATAGATGTGATAAGTATAGTGTGTTGGAGTGACAAAATTTATATTCTTTGCTCCCCTTTTCTGTAAATCAATTATCGCTTCTTTTAATCCTTCTTCATCCGTAATGTTTCCAACTCCAAGTTGAGATATTGGATAATTCTGACAGTATATACATTTCATAGAACAGTTTGAAAAGAAGATCGTTCCAGAACCCTCAGTTCCAGAAATCGGTGGTTCTTCTCCAAAATGGAGATTTTTCGATGCGATCTTGATCTTGTGGTCTGCATTACAGATACCTGTTTCTCCTTTATATCTTTTTGCACCACACATGTTTCCACAAAGGAAACATCTATCGATGTAAAAATTTTTTAAATGGTTCATAATTTTTTAATCTATCAGCGATTTTACTTTCTGCCGCGAATTTCCACATCTCCTTTTCACCGAGAAGTATAGCCTCCTCTGATTTATAGAAATCGAAATGTTTTATCGATGTCATGTCAGGTTGAATCAAAAAATCTGGTTTATCAAAATTCAACCTGAAATTTGCAAGATTTGACTCTGCTATCATAAATGTTTGTGATAGAACATCCATGATGTTCAGTTTGTCATTCAGATTTAAAAGTGAACCCAAAATTTTTGCTCTTTTTTCAATCGTTTCAATTTCCTGTTTTATAAAAATTTTTAATTTTTCATTAAAATTTGTCGCCTGATCCACTTTTTGCATCTGGTAGTTTTCAGTTTTTTCGGCTATAGGGAAATCAGCACATTTACATTTTAAAACCGGAGTGTGTAATACATTCACAGCGATTACCACATCTGCTCCCAACCTTCTACATAAAGATACCGGGACAGGATTAACTAAACCACCATCAACAAGAGCATAATTTTTTAACATTTTTGGAGTTATGATTCCAGGAATAGAAATCGATGCACGCACTGCATCCCTTAAAAATCCCTTAGTGAAATTCAACTCCCTTCCATCGATAATGTTACATGCTACACAGCCAAATGGAATTTTTAATTTATCAAAGGTATCAACAGGAAGCAACGAATCAATATATCTGTTTAAAATTTCTCCATTGACAAGTCCCGCTCCATCAAATGTGATCTTAAACAGTTTTTTTACCTCTTTTTTATCTATCCTGTTTGCAAGATCCTCAATATCTTTTGCAAGATAACCTGAAGCATATAATACACCAACGAGTGCCCCCATCGAAGTTCCTGCGATCACATCAGGTTTGATTTTCAATTCTTCAAGAACTTTTAAAACACCAATATGAGCATAACCTTTTGCTGCACCAGAACCAAGAGCAAGTCCAATCTTAGGTTTTTTATTTTTGAATCCCATAAATCCCATATTCACCTCAGTGTTTAAAATGTCTCACATTTGTAAACACCATTGAAATACCATGTTCATTACACGCTTCGATAACCTCTTGATCCTTGATCGAACCACCTGGTTGAACTATCGCGTATATACCTTCTTTCGCTATCAAATCTATTGAATCTCTGAACGGGAAAAAACCATCGGATGCAAGCGCAGAACCACCAGTATACGCTGCCATTCCTCCAGTTTTTTTGAGCGCAATTTCAACAGCATCAACTCTTGAAGTTTGCCCACCTGATATTCCCATTGTTCGGTTGGGTGTGGCAATAACTATCGCGTTTGATTTTACGAATCTGACAACCTTCCATCCAAAATATATCGCCGACCATTCTTTTTCGGTTGGCCTTTTTTCTGTAACAACCTGAAACAGAGAAGCATTATCCTGAATGTTATCCTTGTTTTGAGCAAGATAGCAACCTGTTAAGGATCTCAATTCTATTTCTTTCTTTATATCTATCTCCCCTTCAACTATTCTTAAATTTTTCTTTTTAGATAAGATTTTTAAAGAATTTTCTGAGAATGAAGGAGCATAGAGAACCTCCATAAAAAGAGGGCTTATCATTTCTGCTGTTTCTTCATCACATTCCCTGTTTAAAGCGATTATTCCACCAAAAGCGGATTTCGGGTCAGAGATGTGTGCATACTGAAAAGCATCCGATATTGTTTCACCCACTCCCACTCCACAGGGATTACAGTGCTTGATTATTGAACAAGCAGGTTGCTCAAATGATAAAGAAATGTTTATCGCAGCGTCAAGATCAAGATAATTGTTAAATGACATTTCTTTACCCTGGATCACTCTTAAGTCCGCAAGAGTTCTGCTCGAACCACTCACCACATATAGAGAACCTTTTTGATGTGGATTTTCTCCATATCTCAAATCTGATTTTTTCTTTAAAATCAAATTCAAATTGTTCGGCAACATCGATTCATTCTGATTTATGATACTAAAAAATTTGAATATCGTTGAATCATACTCAACTACTCTATTGAATGCTTTTTGCGCAAGAAGTGAAAGTGTGGATTCTGTAATTGAACCATCGTTTTCTTCGATATGTTCGGCTATATTTTTATAGTCATTTTTATCAACGATAACTCCGACAAATTTATAGTTTTTTGCTGCCGCTCTTATAAGGGAAACTCCTCCTATATCAATCTTTTCGATCAAATTTTCAAGATTTTCAACTGGATTTTTTGAGTTTTTGAAACTTTCTTCAAATGGATAAAGGTCAACGACAACAAGATCAAAAAGAACCTTAACTTTTGAAACATCATCTTTATCTCTTCTTGCAAGGATTCCTGCAAAAAGATCTGTGTTGAGGGTTTTAACTCTTCCACCAAGAATTTCGCTTATTCCGGTAATTTCTTCAGTTTCAAAAACATCATATCCGAGTTTTTTTATATGTTTTGCTGTCGAACTTGTTGCATATATTTTTACTGAGTATTTTTTTAAAGTATCGAGTAAATTTTCGATGCCATCTTTGTTGTAAAGTGAAATTAAAGCATTTCTTATTTTCATAATGACTCCTTCAATTTTTCTGCAATTATCGTTGATGCGTTTCCCTTTCCATAAAAAAATTTATATTTTTTCAATTTAAACTTTTTTTCAACTTTTTCGTCAACTATTTCTCCAAATGGTGATAAAATGTTATAACCAGATTCAACCGTCTCTTGCCATTCGGTTTCATTCCTGAGAGTTATACAAGGTTTTTTTGCAAAATATGCTTCCTTCTGTAATCCTCCAGAGTCAGTTATAACGATTCTACAATTTTTCAACAAAAACAATGTTTCAAAATAACCAACAGGATCAACAAATTCAATATTTTTATAAATTCTTTGATCAGAGAGGAAATTTTTCGTTCTTGGATGAACAGGAAAAATTATTTTATATTCCAACCTTGACACATTGTTTAAAATTTTTTTTAAAACCTCTTTTTTTGTATTCGCTTCTCTGTGAATCGTTAATAGAGCAAAATCTCTATTCTCAATCTTTTTTTTCAAACCTTTATTGACTTTCCTTTCAACATCCTTTTCAAGCATTAAAAAAAGATCATACATCACATCCCCTGAAAAAATACCTTTTAATCCTTCGCTTTTCAAATTAGAAATAGCAAGTTTTGAAGGAGCAAAAAGATAATCTGATACTCTATCGGTAACTATCCTGTTGATCTCTTCAGGCATATAAATGTTTCTGCTTCTAAGTCCTGCTTCTATATGAACAAGAGGTATGCAGAGTTTTACGGTTGTTATGGCTCCGGCAAGTGTTGTGTTTGTATCTCCATAAACTATTACTCCCGATGGTTTTTCTTTCTGGAGAACCTCCTCAAACTTTTCCATAATTTCACCAGTTTGTTGTGAGTGGGTTTTCGATCCAACACCAAGATTGTAATCCGGGACAGGGAGTTTTAAAGATTTAAAAAATATTTCAGACATATTGAAATCATAATGCTGTCCTGAGTGAACAAGAACGATTTTAAAATATTTTTTTAAATGTATATTAACGGGAGCATGTTTTATAAACTGTGGTCTTGCTCCCAAAAGAACTACGATTTTTTTCATAACGAATAGAGTTCTTTTTCAAGATTTTTGATGGTTTTTTCAAGTGTATCACTTGATTTCCCACCAGCAGCATAATAATGGCCACCACCTTCAAACTTTCTTGCGAAAAGATCTGCATTGTACTTTTCGATTTTACTTCTGAAAGAAATTCTGATATTTCCTTCTTCCTCAGTTAACAAAACAGCGAATCCAACACCTTTAATTTTTAAAAGTTCATTAACTATTCCATCAGTGTATTCTTTTTTTGCTTTCAACTCATCAAAATCCGATAGTTTTATGTAAGAATAAACTTTATCATCAATAAATTTTATTCTGTCAACTACTCTTGATATGAGTTTGACCTTTGCAAAAGGTCGGGACATAAAAACTTCGTTTGAGATTTTTTGCCTCTCAGCTCCTTCATCGATAAGTTTTGATGCGATATTAAAAGTTTCTGAGTTTGTGTTTTCAAACATGAAATTTCCTGTATCGGAAACAATTCCTGTATAAAGAGCATTAGAAATATTTGTGTCAAATTTGATATTCATTTTTCTCAGAAGTTTGAACACTATTTCCGCTGTTGAACTTGAACACACATCTACAAAATTCTCGTGTCCGAAATTTTTATTCGAATCATGATGATCTATATTTATAAGAAAAATATTTTGTTGCAAAAGATCGTACAGATATTTTTCTATTCTATCTCCAGGTCTTGAAAGATCGGACATATCGAGTGTAATAACAAGATTAAATTTTTTTTGTACGGGAATATCTCTTTTTACAAACTCACTACCTTTTAGAAAGCGAAAAGTTTCAGGGACATCATCCTCATTCAAACAGAAAACATCTTTTTTGATCTTCTTTAACGCAAGTATGAGGCCAATCTGGGAGCCAATAGAATCACCATCCGGTCTTTTATGGGAAACTATCAAAATTCTTTTTGCAGATTTAATCTTCTCTATTATCTTCTTCATCTTTTAACTCTTGAAGTAGATTTTCAATTCGCAGTTGATATTCAAGCCCATCATCGTATTTGAATTTGATTTCGGGAGTTTTCCTTAAATTTATTTTTTCACTGATATGGTTTCTGAAGAAACCTTTTGCCTTTTCAAGATGTAAGGGTATGTAATCTTTCTTTTTATGTGCAATATAAAAAATTGTTGCGTATTGTAAATCATCTGTAACTTCAACTCTTGTGAAAGTTATCAATTTCAATTTTGGATCCTTTATATACTCAAGTGAAATTGAAGCAACTTTTAAAATTTCAGATTCTATCCTTTTATGTCTTCGTTCACTTACCATATTTCCATCTCACTTTTTATGATCATAACAAGTGGGTTCGAATCGATAAAATTTATAATCTCTTTTACCTGTCTATCGTTGAATCTGGTATCATTGGACACTATTGCAATGCCTATTGTTGATTTTTTACAGGAATCGTTATCATCGACTTCTGAAATAGAGACATTGTATCTGTTTTTGATTCTTTCAATCAAAGATTTGATAACTCTTCTTTTATCCTTTAAAGTTTGTGCTTCTTTCATAAAAAGTTCTATTTTTACAGTTGTGACTTTCATCAATCTTTCTTTTCAACTTTAATGACACATTTAAAAATATCACCTTTTTCTATATCATCAAAGCCATCGAGTAAAACAGCACATTCATAACCTGCTTCAACCTCTTTAACATGATCTTTAAATCTCTTCAAAGTTTTTATAGGGTATGTTCCAATATCATCCCCATTTCTTAAAATGTTTATCATCGAATTTCGAACAATTTTTCCATCAAGTACATAGAGCCCCGCTATCGTTCCGAGTTTCGAAATTTTAAACAGTTCTCTCACCTCTGCAGTTCCAATTATCTTGTTTTCGTAAACAACTTCTTTGAAAGATTTTAATGCATTTTTTACATCATCTATAACATCATATATAACATTGTATTGCTTTATAATGATGCCTTCAGTTTTTGCTTTTGTCCTGGCATTTGGATCTATGGATGTATCAAATGCTATTATCATACCTTTGGATGCTATTGCAGCATTGACATCATTTTCTGTTACAATTCCGACATCTTTCAACACTACATTAACAATCGCGTCTTCATTTGATAACATCTGCAACGAATCGGCAAGTGCCTCTATTGAACCATATGCCTTTCCTTTTATGATAATATTTAGCTCTTTCTTTTTCATTATCTCAAGTTGTTTTTCAAACCCATCAAGTGATGTTATTTCTCTCTTCTTCAAAAGTTGCTCTCTGTATGCAAAATATCTTTCTCGAGCGATCTCTTTCGCTATCTTTTCATTTTCCACCGTTGTTAAAATATCTCCGACCTCTGGTAACTCATTTGCTCCTACAATCATTATTGGAACTCCAGGAGTTGCTTTTTGTACCTCCTGTTTAAACTCGTTCAACATTTTTCTCACTTTTCCATAAACCTTTCCAACAACAAAAAAATCATCCTTTTTCAGTGTCCCTTTTTGAATGATACAATTAAAAATAGCCCCAAGACCTTTATCCTGCTTTATCTCGATTACAGTTCCTTTAACCGTTCCTTCATAAGGTGCTTTAAGATCTAATAATTCGGCCTGTATAGCAATCGTTTCAAGTAATTCTTCGACATTTTTCCCTGTTTTTGCAGAGATTGGAACAACAGGAACATTACCACCGAATTCATCCGGGACAACATTTATGTTTAAAAGTTCTCTTTTGACTCTGTTGATATCGCTTTCAGGAAGATCTATTTTGTTTATCGCAACTATGATTGGAACATTTGCTAATTTACAATGGTTTATCGCCTCGATTGTCTGTGGCTGAACTCCATCATTTGCAGCAATAACTATCACTGCAATATCGGTTATCTGTGCTCCCCTTGCTCTCATAGCTGTGAATGCTTCATGCCCTGGTGTATCAAGAATCGTTATTAAACCATGCTTTGTATTTACGGTATATGCACCAAGATCCTGTGTAATTTTTCCATATTCAGAATCCGCTATCCTTGATTTTCTTAAATAATCTATCAATGTTGTTTTCCCATGGTCAACATGTCCCATTATTGTTATAACTGGAGGTCTTTTTAAAAGTTCATATTTTTCTTTTTCTTCCTCTTCCTCTTTTTTTGCTGTCTCTTCAATCTCTGGTGCTATCCTTTCAACATCGTATCCAAACTCCATCAAAAGTAATGAAGCGGTTTCAAAATCTATCCTTTGGTTTATCGTAACCATCAAACCAAGTTCTATTCCTTTTTCTATCAACTCAACAGGATCGATATTGATTCTCTCTGCTAAATCTGAAAGAACGATAAAGTCGGAAATCGCTATCTTTTTTGTCTCCCCTTCATCTTTAACCTCTTTTGGTTTTTCTTTATATTTTTTCTTATGTGATAATTCCCCGGCTCTAATTGCCTTTATGGTTTTTTGTATTGATTTTTCAATAACTTTTTCATCGATTACCTTTTTCTTTTTCCCCTTTTTACCTTTTGTTATCTCTTCGGATGTTATGAATTTTTTGTCAGGTTCGAAAATTGGTTTTACCTCTTCAAATTTTGGGGTTTGATAAGGTTTACCTTTATAAAAATTATCTCTTTTATCTTTTCTTTCATATCTTTCAAATTTTTTTTCAGGAGGGAACTGTTTCTTTTCTGTGGGATGTTGTTCAACTGGTTTCTGTTTTTCAATAGTTTCTCTTTTTTCCACTTCAACCTCTTCAAAAGTTCCCTTCTTATTTTCAGAAATTACCTCTTCTTTAACAATTATTTCTTCTGTTTTTTCAGGTTCTTTTAAAACAGTACTTTTTTCATTTTCATTGCTTTTTTCAATTTTTTGTATTTCGGGTTTTTCTATCTCTTGTATTCTTTCTTCTTTTTTTTCTTCAACCTTTTGTTCTTCCTGTTTTTCGGTTTTTGGTTCTTCTTCTTCAGAAACACTTTCAATACGTGAGAACTTTCTTTTTGGTTTTTGAGGAATTTTTTCTTCTTCCTCTTCTTCTTCCTCTTCCTCTTTAATCTCTATTACAATTTTTTCTTTTGTAGATTTTTTAGAAGTTCTTTTTGTTTTTGTTGTTTTTTCTTTTTCGCTCTTTTCCTTTTCATCGCTTTTCTTTTTTTTCGCTTTGCTCTTTTTTTGTTCTTTGAAATATTCTGCTATTTCCTTCGCAATTTCAACTTCAAGGATTGTTTGTTCTTCATAACTTTTTTTATATTTCTTTTTAAGGTATGCAATGATATCTTTGCTACTAACTTTTATCTGATCAGCAAGTTCTTTAAGTAAAATCTCTTTCTCTTTTTTCTTAGGCATTATTTGACTCCCTTTCTTTTAAATACTCCTGAGCACTTTTCATAATTTTTTCTGCTGTTTTCTTTCCAAAACCCTGTATATTTTCAAGTTCTTCGATTCCTTTTTGAACTATCTCTTCAACATTTTTATAACCTGCTTTTACAAGATTTTCTTTCTGATTTTCTGTGATATCCTTCAATTCATAGATTGGATTTATATCTGAGCTTTTTCCAAGTTCCTCTTTGAATTCACTTTCAGATATAACCTGTAAATTCCAGCCAGTCAACCTCGATGCGAGTTTGAGATTTACTCCATCTTTTCCTATAGCTTTGTCTTTCGTATCATCTTTTACGACAAGTTTCATCGTTTTCATCTCTTCATTCTTAAATGCTCGAATAATAGTTCCCGGTGATATTGCCCTTTGAGTATATAGTGTAGGATCAGATGACCACTGAATTATATCAATGTGTTCGTTGTTCAACTCTCTGATTATTGTATGGATTCTTGAACCTTTAACTCCAACACATGCACCAACTGGGTCGATTTTATCGTCAAGAGACATTACCGCAATCTTCGATCTTTTGCCAGGTTCTCTTGCGATACCTTTTATTACAACAGAACCCTCTTCTATTTCAGGAACTTCAAATTCTAAAAGTTTTTTCAGAAATTCGTCAGATTTTCTTGACAAGAATATTTCCGGATCCTTGTTGTTATTCTTTTTTACTTCAATGATAACAGCTTTTAGAAGTTTGCCCTGTCTGAAATTTTTTATCTCATCCGGAATCGCCTCATCAAAAGCCATTTTTGCATCCAATCTCGCAAGGTTTATATAAACAAAACCTTTTACTTTATCGATCTTTTTTATATGTCCATTGACAAGCATTCCAACTTTCGCTGAGAACTCGTTGAACAATGACTCTCTTTCTTCAGCAAGTACCTTCGTGTTTATAAGTTGTTTCATTCTGTTGATAGCACTCCTGCCAACATCCTCAACTGAAAGTTCTTCCCAGAACTTATTACCGAGTTTTATATTTTTCTTTGATTTCTCATCAGTGGTGCTTTCCATCGCATCTTCCAAACTTATTTCAAGATTTGGCTCTTCAACATTTTCAACAATCAGAAGCCCCCTTTCAATCTTTATTTCTCCAGTTGCTTCATTGATCGTTACTTTATAATCACCATCCTCCCCGTAATGTTTTTGAACAGCAAATTTAAGCGATTCTTCAACAATTTTCAAAAGTTTACTTTTATCAATATTTTTTACAGCACTGATCTCCTTTATCGCTTCAATAATTTCCCTTTCTCTTTCTTTGTTCACTTTACCTCCTATCTTTTTCTTCTCCTGGTGAAGAGACCTCTAAAACATAATTTTTTTCAAATATTTTTTCAACATCAAGCAACACTTCAAACTCTTTATGGAATTTTTCAAGATCTTTCACTGTAATTCCACCTTCTTTATCGAGAAAAATTCTTATATGAGGATTTATCGATTTTGAAACAAAAATTTTTACAAGTTTAATCTTTTGTTCAAGATAATCCTCTCTACTCAACAGTTTTTCTACAAGTGTTTTCACCTTTTCTTCTCTTTCTTCATACATTGTATTTTTCCATCTCCTCTTTTATCAGTTGATTTATTTTATCAAAAACCTGTTCTTTATCAACCATAATTCTCTTGTTATCCCTTCTTCGTGCAATTTCAACTTTACCCTCATTCAAAAACTTGTTTCCATATATGATTTTGAAAGGAATACCTATAAGATCAGCATCCTTGAATTTGTTTCCAGGAGAAAGATCTCTATCGTCAAGTAAAGCGTCATAGATAGAAAATCTGTTGTAAAGATTCTGTGCTTCATCCATAATAACTTTTTCTTTAACATTTAAGGGAATTATGATAACTTTAAATGGTGCAACGGAAATCGGCCAGATTATACCGTTCTCATCATTATTCTGTTCAATTATTGTTGATGCTATTCTTCCAAGTCCTATTCCATACGAACCCATAACAATAGGTTTCCTTTCACCGTTCTGTGTTAAATATTCAGCTTTCATCGATTCAGAATATTTTGTTCCCAGTTGGAAAATGTGACCTATTTCAATCGTTTTTTTAATCTCCAATTTCCCACCACATTTTTCACATCTATCATTTTCTTTGAGTTTTATAATATCAACAAATTTTATGTTTTTTATGTCTCTTTCGATACTTATGTTAATGAAATGATAATCTTTTTTGTTTGCACCTGAAACAAGACCTTTTCTTCCTTTTAATGAGATATCCGCATAAACTGGAATTTCAAGATTTACAGGAGAAACATAACCTTTTGGAGCGTTACAATATTTTTCTATCTCCTCATCGGTTGCATATCTGAATAGTTCACCAAATATTAACACAAGTTTATCTTCATCTATATCCCTGTCACCAGGCAGAATAACAAAAACTGGTTGACTGTTCGCTATCAAAAGTATCGATTTGAATAATCTGTTTTTATCGATCTTCAAAAATTCACTAATACTTTCAATACTACCTTCAACTGGAGTAAAAACCTCTTTTAATTCTCCATCAACATCAACTGGGTTTTCAATCAAAGGTCTTGCTACCTCTGTGTTTGATGCTGTTTTGCAATTTTCACATATCACAACATTGCTTTCTCCGGCATCAGAAAAAGCCATAAACTCCTGAGATTTTTTTCCACCCATCAATCCACTCGCTGCTTCTACTACCACAAAATCAAGTCCACATCTTTTAAAAATTCTTGTATACGCTTCCCTATGTTTTTCATAGGAAACATTCAGTCCTTCATAATCTTTATCGAGTGAGTATGAATCCTTCATCTCAAACTGTCTGACTCTTAAAAGTCCGCTCCTCGGGCGAGGTTCATCTCTGAATTTTGTTTGAATCTGATACCAGATTTGTGGAAGATCTCTGTAAGATTTAATTTCACGTCTTGCAAGATCTGTAATGATCTCTTCATGTGTTGGACACATCGCAAAATCTCTTCCTTTACGATCTTTGACCCTGAACATCTCATCTCCAAAATCTGTCCATCTTCCACTCTCTTCCCATATCTCTTTTGGAGTTAAAACAGGTAGTAAAAGTTCCTGCCCTCCTATTCTATCCATTTCTTCCTTGATTATCTTTCTGATGTTTTCAATCACCATGAGCCCTAATGGCAAATATGAATATATACCTGCAGCGTTCTGTCTTATAAAACAACCTCTAAGCATCAACTTATGGCTTGCTATCTCAGCATCTTTTGGAATCTCTTTTAAACTGTTGAAAAGAAAATTTGTCAGTTTCATAAAATTATATTACTTTATGTTTTTTACCTACTTTTACAAAAGCATCTATCGCTTTATCAAGATGATCTTTTGTATGAGCGGCAGATATTTGAACTCTTATTCTTGAACTTCCCTTTGGAACAACAGGATAATAGAATCCAATCACATAGATGCCTTCATCCAAAAGATCTTTAGCAAAAATTTGTGATAGTTGAGCATCATTTTCAAATTTTGAAAACATTATTGGAACTATTGGATGTATTCCAGGTTTGATATCAAAACCTGTTTGTGTCATTTTTTCTCTGAAATATTTTGTGTTCTCTTCAAGTTTATCTCTCAGTTCAGTTGTTTCTGAAAGCATATTAAATATTTCGTATGCTGTATAAACAATAACTGGAGAAAGAGAGTTTGAAAAAAGATATGGCCTTGACCTCTGTCTTAAAATTTCGATTATCTCTTTTCTTCCAGATATGAATCCGCCCATTGCACCACCCAACGCTTTTCCGAGTGTTGAAGTGATTATATCAACTTTATCGATCACATTCATGAGTTCTACAGTTCCCCTTCCAGTTTTTCCAATAAATCCTGTTGCATGTGAATCATCAACCATCACAAGTGCATCATATTTTTCAGCGAGTTCAACTATTTTATCAAGTTTTGCAATATCTCCATCCATTGAAAATACACCATCTGTCGCTATCATTCGATATCTTAAATTCTGTGTATTTTTTAAAATCTCCTCAAGTTGTTCCATATTTGAATGATCGTAAACAAATCTTTGGGCTTTACACAATCTTACACCATCTATTATCGATGCATGGTTCAACTTATCCGAAATAATTGCATCCTGTTCGTTCAAAAGTGGTTCAAAAACACCACCGTTTGCATCAAAACAGGCAGCATAAAGTATCGTATCATCTTTCTGTAAAAATTCTGAAATCTTATTTTCAAGTTTTTTATGGATATCAAATGTTCCACAGATGAATCTCACAGAACTTAAACCGTATCCATATTTTTCTATTCCTTTTTTTGCTATCTCTATAAGTTTTTCACTTCCAGCAAGTCCAAGATAGTTGTTTGCACAGAAATTCAAAACTTTTCTTCCATCGTTAAGTGTTATTTCAACACCCTGTTTTGAGGTTATAATTCTTTCCTCTTTGTACAGATTATCATTTTTGATTTTTTCAATCTCTTTTTTTAAATCTTCTTTCATTCTTCCGTACATAGTTTCTCCTTATTATTCTTTAAACTCTTTCAACCTTTCGTTTAAAATCTTCTTATCAGGAAAGAGAACTATCTTTGCTGAAACTCTTGGAATTTTCATCATCTCTTCAAAACCTTTTTCAAAATCCTCCAGAGAAAAAAGATTGGTTATCACAGGTCTTATATCAAGTTTTTTCGATGAAAGCATATTTTTTACTCTTAACCAGGTATCGAACATTCTTCGCCCAGAGATACCATGTATCTGTATCCCTTTAAAAACTATCTGATTGTTGTAATCTATTTCAAGTTTTTGTTCGGGTGTTATTCCAAAAGCAGAAAATCTACCACCTTTTCTCAAAGAGTTCAACCCTTCTTCGACTGCCTGTTTGGCTCCTGCCATCTCAACAACTATATCTGCTCCATAACCATCAGTGTTATCTTTTATAAATTGAACTCTATCAAGATTATCGGTTGCTTTCAAAGAAAAATCTGCTCCCATCCTTTTACCGATTTCCATGTTGAAATCAAAAACTCCGATATGGAAAATTTTTGATGCTCCTGCAAGTTTTGCAACACCTATTGCAAACAATGCTGTTGGCCCATCACCAAAAATTGCAACCCTTTTACCATACAGGTTATAATCTTCTCCCAGAACCGCATAAGTAGCGTTTCCAAGAGGTTCCTGAACTGATGCTATCTCAGGTGGAATATTTTTGTCATTAACCCATGCAACTGACTCTGGAATTACAGCATATTCAGCGAAAACTCCATCTCTGTCAACACCCAGTATATCTCCATTTGTGCATATGTGTTCGTTACCTGTTAAGCAATTTATACATCTTTTACATGTTATATGTGTTTCAGCAGAAATAAAATCTCCAACTCTTATTTTTTTAACAGATGATCCAACTTCGATAACTTCACCACAAACCTCATGTCCAAGTGTTTGGGGAATATTTTTTATTCTTGTCTCAGACCATTTATCCCATTTATATATATGAACATCTGTTCCACATATACTTGTTGCCACAACTTTTATTAGAACTTCATCTGGCTTTATTTTTGGAATTTCAATTTCGACAAGATCTGCACCTTTCTCTCTTTTGAGTTTTCTTACTGCCTTCATTGTTCCCATTTTATCATATCTCCTTTAAAGATTTTTCAACTATTGAAACACCTTTTAATGCATCATCTTTTGTAAGGTTTAAAGGTGGTCTGAATCTTATACTCTTTTCACCACACTTGATAGAGAATAAACCATTCTCAAAAAGTTTATCAAACATCCTGTCCCTTTTTTCAGTACTCTCAAGATCAAACGCTATCATCAATCCTCTTCCCCTTATGTTACTAATTTTTTTACTCTCAATCTTTTTCAACTCATCGAGTAAGAATTCACCTATAATTTTTGCATTTTCAACAAGTTTTTCCTCATCGATTATCTGTAAAATTCTTGTTGCTCTAACCATATCGGTCAAACTACCACCCCAGGTTGAATTTATCCTTGAAGATTCTGCAAAAACATGGTTTTCAACTTCATCGACTCTATCAGAGCACATTATACCGCAAATCTGCGATTTCTTCCCAAAAGCAACAATATCTGGTTTTATATCAAAATGTTCAAAACACCAGAACTTTCCAGTTAATCCCATTCCCGTCTGCACTTCATCGAGTATAAACATTATTTCACTTTCAAGAGTAATCTCTCTTAATTTTTTGAAAAACTCCTTTCTGAAATGTCTGTCTCCACCTTCTGCCTGAATCGGTTCAAGTATGAGTGCTGCTATATCATCACCATCTTTTAAAAGTATATCTTTGATCTCGTTTATAATTTTTTCCTCTTCCTTCTCAACCCTTTTGATCTCTTCATCTGTAATTGGGAATTTTAATGCTGGACTTTCAACACGAGGCCAGTTGAACTTTGGGAAATATTTTGTTTTTCTTGGATCAAATGTGTTTGTCATACTTAAAGTGTATCCACTTCTACCATGGAAAGCGTGTTTAAAATGAATAACTTTTGTTCCCTTCTCTCCCTTTCCTTTTTTAAGATTTTTTCTAATTTTCCAATCAAACGCAGTTTTTAATGCGTTTTCAACTGCAAGTGCACCACCTGAAACAAAGAACAGGTATTTCATAAAATCTGGTTTTGCTATGGTTCCAAAAGTATCAACGAATTCAGCCATTTCAACAGTGTAAATATCCGAATTGGATGGTTTGTGTATTGAAACCTTACCGATCTTTTTAATAAACTCTTCATTGTTCATTTTTGGATGGTTGAAACCTATTGGAGAAGAAGCAAAAAATGTGAAAAAATCAAGATATTCCTTATTGTATTTTGAATCGTAAAGATAGGAACCATGAGATTCTTCTGCATCAAAAACAAGATCAAAACCATCGACAAGCATATATTTTGATAATGTTTCAAGAACATTTTTTGGATATATTTTATTAGTCATCACACCTCCTGAGTTATAAGGAAATTAAATATTAAATATATCAAATAATCAATAAAAGTCAATAATAAATGAGATTTGAAATATAAGAAAAAGGGGCTTTAAAAGCCCCTTTTATATAGATTCAGTTAACTACAACGAATTTTTTAACAAACGGCTTCTCTTCACCTGTAATTTGTATAAAATAAACACCTTTTGATAATCTTTTTGAGAGTGTTATCTTATACATTCCTTTCCCGGATTCTACAGTTTTATTAACAACATTTCTTCCAGTTAAATCATAGATCATAATATTTGTTGGATTATCGACTTCTTTATTGTATATGAACGAGAAAATACCATTACCATTGTCTTCAACTATAATCTTTTCAATTTTTAAAGTTTCTTCAAGACCTGTGAGTTTTGTTAAATTAACAGAATAAGTGTAAGAAGTGTCTTCAAGTGTGAATGTGACAGAATCCGGTGCATAACCGTTGTGTTCAAATTTAAGTTTGTAAGATTTTCCAAGAGGTAAATTTGAGAAAGAATAATATCCTGTTGCATCTGTCGTATCAACAGTTACAACATCATAGTATATTGTTACTATTGAATTAGAAAGGTCTGATGGAGAATCGCTCAAATCAACATAGCCGGAAATCGTTCCTTTTGATCTTGAAAGTATTTTATTTATTATAGTGTCTGATTGCAAAACTATTTCAGATGAATCGGTATCGTAATATGTCTTTTTGAAAATCAAATTGTATGTTCCCTCAACAACAGTACCAAAATCAAAATAACCAATCGAATCTGTTAAAATAGTATCATTGAATGTATTGTTATAAAGAATTACAGAGATACCTGAGGAATTTGAATTATCATCAAGTGTAACTACACCTGAAATGTTATAAAAATTAACTACCTGGATATCTGAATCATTTCTTGGTTGTATCTTATAATTCCCATAGGTATAATCAAGGATTCCTGTTATATAAACTGTTTGTCCAATCGAAGGAACGGTATAGGTTGCAAGGTTATCGATTATAAGTGTATCAACACCATCAGAAACAAGCCATTCACCGTTTGCATCAGGTCCAGTTAAAACTGTAACTGGTCCAACTTTTATTAAAACACCTTCATAATTTTCCCCAACCTGTGATAAAGAAAGAATAAATGGTACAGGAGAAGTTCCATCACCTGCTTTATAAAGTTCTGTTCCAACACTCACAAGTTGTGTTTTGTTAAAGTATTCATTTACAAAACCATGATAAAAAATAATAGTATCCCCAACATTATATGTATGATTTCCAATATCACCATAAACACAGATACCATCCCATTCTTTTGGACCTGTCTTTGAAGTTATATAGTATTGACCTGTAAAAACTGCTGTAACAACACAGGTATCAATTACTTTTACAGTTGAATCTTTAAAAAGTGAGAAAGAATCAGGTGTGGTCTGTATTTCAACTATACCTTTTAGTAACAATGGTTTGTTTGCACTTCCAGGTGTTCTTACCATATAGTGTGCAAAATCTAAATAGTTGTTGTTAAATTCGAAAGTGAAAGGATCGGTGTGTCGTCCCATATAAGCATAATATGTTGTTGCAGGTGTTACATCATAAGTTGGCCATGTCTCTCCTCTAAACACTGAATCTGTTCCAGATGGGAGACCAAAACAAACAGCATCAAGTGTTGTAGATGCACCGAGTGAATCGAATCTTAAAATTATATTATCCGATGGGCCATTCTGAAAATCAATCAGCGTTGAAATCATGTCATAGTTTGGAACATTTGTTGATTGTGCTACAACAAAATAACTGTCAGCAGGTATAACATATCCTGTAAGATTTATGGTAGCATATACTGCTCCACCATTTCCATTGATACCAACAATCTTTACTGAATCAAGAGATGTTCCAGGTATTCCTTTTATCTCAATATAACAACTCGTATCAATTCCTGGTGAATCGTAAAAAAATTCGTTTATATAAAGCGTTGGTATAGCAAAAATCGATCCACATATGAAAAGTATAAACGATAAAATTAAAAACTTTTTCATAACCACCTCTTACTTTAAAAGGTTAACTTTATAAACAAAAGTTTTTCCTTCTTTTTCTATTTTTACAAAATAAATTCCCGATTTTGCAGAGAATATCATATTTTTCAAGAATGAAGTGTACAGGGTTCTTCCACTTATATCAATAATCGAAACTTTAGAAGAGTAATCTGTTGAAGTTTCAATTTTGATTCCAACGTTGTTTAGAGAGCAAACTTTAACTGAAACAGGTTTCTCATTTGTTTTTATGATTTCATCAAGGTTATTAAAATCTGCAGGTGTTGGAACCTCTTTTTTAAAATCAACAGAGGTTATCTCATCATAACCTTTAAAGAATGTTCTCGTTCCATTTGGTATCACTGAAAATGAAGTATCAACAGGAATATTATGCCATCCAACCTGATCTATCCTGTTACCTGAATTGTTATAAAGATATATGTTGTCCCTGTAAGCATCAAGGTAAAAATATTGTGGGAAAGATGTATCATATAAAACAAAGTATCCATACGCTGAAATCGTTGTTCCAGAAGGTATATAATAATCATCATCACAAACGATTATCCAGTTTGATATATCAACAGGAGTATTTGAATTGTTGTAAAGTTCAATAAATTCAGTTACAGCAGTCGAATTATCGTTTGAATCCGAAGGATACACTTCATTGATAAAAATTGTGCCTGAACCCAACATATTCGCTGGACAATCGTTTGCACTTCCCATAGTCGGTGTAAAATCCATGTTGAAATCTAAAGCGTTATCGCCAGTGTTATCAACTCTTGCGCTTGAAAAGTTGTATATCGGGGCTGGTGCTCCTCCAAGATCACCGTAACCGACCGAATCTATTAGATTATCTGAAGCGTCCTTTATGATTATTATTGCTCCATCGTTGGGAAGTCCCAAAGAATCGTTAAAATCTACTGCTCCCAGATTAAACGCTTTATATCCACCTGCTGGAATCGTATAAGATTTAAAAGTTGTACTACTTGTTGATGTAGAACCCTTTATATAAAGTTTATAACCGTTAACATCAATTGAACTAGTTCCATCGTTGTAGAGTTCTATCTGTTCAGCACTCGTTGGTGTTACGATAAACTCGTTGATCTTCAAAGCGAAGAGATTAAAAAATGTTAAAACTACCAAAATTAAAAGACAAATTTTTTTCATCTTTCCTCCTTCCTATAAATAAACTTTTAAGGCTCAGTTCTATCAAGTGTTCTGGCAAATGGAATCACTTCTCTTATATGTTGGGTTTTGGTGATCCATTGAACAAATCTTTCGATTCCAAGTCCAAAACCAGCATGCGGAACAGAACCATATTTTCTTAAATCAAGATACCAGTTGAAATTTTCAACTGGAAGTTTATGTTCTTCGATTCTTTTTAAAAGTGTATCATAATCGTCTTCTCTTTGTCCACCTCCAATCGTTTCTCCATATCCTTCCCCTGCAATCATGTCAAAACCAAGAGCAAGATCAGGTCTATCTTTATCCCTTTTCATATAAAACGCTTTTATTTCAGCAGGGTACCTGTGAACAAAAACAGGTCTATCGAACTCTAATGACAGAGCGGCCTCATCTGGTGCACCAAAATCATCTCCAAACTTTATATCGATTCCTTTTTTGTTTAGAATTTTAATCGCATCTTCATATGTTATTCTATAAAAAGGTTTTTTTACATTTTCGAGTGGTTTGATATCCCTTTCCAATGTTTTCAAATCTTCAACTCTCCTTTCAAGTATTTTTTCAACCAAATATACAACAAGATCTTCAGCAAGTTCCATATCATCGTCTATATCAAAGAAAGCAACCTCCGGTTCAATCTGCCAGAACTCTGTTAAATGTCTTCTCGTTTTTGATTTTTCTGCTCTAAAAGCCGGACCAAAACAGTAAACTTTTCCATAAGCGAGTGCTGCTGCTTCCATGTAGAGTTGACCTGATTGGGAAAGATAAACCTTTTTTTCATCAAAATAGTTAACCTCAAAAAGAGTTGTGGTTCCTTCACAGGCCGATGGGGTGAATATCGGAGCATCGATACATAAAAATTTCCTGTTGTTAAAAAATTCTCTCGCATAAAAAACAACATCACTTCTTACCCTCATCAAAGCTGCCTGTTTTTTTGACCTGAGCCATAAGTGTCTATTGGATTGTAAAAAATCAACACCATGTTCCTTTGGAGAAATCGGATAATCTATCGATTTTGAAATAATTTTAAAATCTATTATATCAAGTTCAACCCCTGATGGAGCTCTTTTATCCTCCCTTATCTTTCCAAACAATACTAAACTCGTTTCCTGTGTCAACTCATCAAATCTTTTTATGATCTCTTCATTGTGGTTGGGATGATACAAAACTGCTTGGACTATACCTGTTCCATCTCTGAACAAAAGAAAAGAAATTTTTCCACTTGAACGGGTATTGTATACCCAGCCCTTCAATTCAACCTCTTCACCAATATGATTTTTCAATTCATCAACTGTTAAATATTTCAATTGAACCTCCAAAACTATAAAAATTTGTGGGTAGATAGTAAGCCGAATTCTGTTTTCTGGCAATCTATCTGCGATGGTTGTTACCAACCATCTCAAGCGATCTACCCGAGGTATCAGCCGGGCAAGCTAACCTCTGTTTGATCTTGCTCCGGATGGGGTTTGCCAATCTGTTCAGTTACCTGAACAGATGGTGAGCTCTTACCTCACCTTTTCACCCTTACCTACCATAGGTAGGCGGTATATTTTCTGTTGCACTTTCCATAAGCTTTCGCTTTCCGGGTGTTACCCGGCATCCTGCCCTGCGGAGTTCGGACTTTCCTCAAGTTAAAGAACTTGTAGCCAGCATCTACCCACAATTTCTATTATAACTTTTAAAAATATCAAGTCAATATAAAATGGTTTTCCCGTTTTTCTTGAGAGATTTTGCGAATTCGAAATAAGATTCAGCGTGCTTCTTTAAATCATCTATTACACTTTCTGGTAGAGTTTTTTTTATCTGTCCGGGGACTCCAGCAACAAGAGAGAAAGGGGGTATTTTACTATTTTCTTTTACAACCGTTCCTGCGGCAATAATACTTCCTTCACCTATTTCTACACCATCTAAAATAACACTTCCCATACCGATAAGAACATAATTAGAAATTTTGCATCCGTGCAACACAGCGTTATGTCCAACGGTTACATAATCTCCAACGATGCATGGTAACTCAAATGTCACATGACATACAGAAAGATCTTGAACATTCGAATATTTTCCAATTTCAATATAATTTATATCACCTCTTAAAACTGATTTGAACCAGATCGATGAATTTTCTTTACATCTTACATCTCCTATCAATACAGCATCTTCAGAAATATAAAAAGGTGGTTGTGGTTCTTTGTTGTTTAATTTTATAAACATAGTTTTTCTCCTTTTTTATAGTTAAATTTTGTAAATATTATTTTAAATATGATCTGTTTTTTTCAAAACTATCCTTTCTGTTAATTCTTTTTTTAAAGCATTCTGAGGGCACTCTTCGATGCATAAAGAACAATTTATACATCTTATTATGTCAAAAACAAGGTTTTCTTCT
Organism: Caldifarciminota bacterium; assembly: GCA_037481815.1. Classification (GTDB taxonomy): domain Bacteria; phylum Hydrothermota; class 32-111; order 32-111; family 32-111; genus 32-111. The sequence goes on along the minus strand of JBBFKX010000001.1, from coordinate 250,518 downwards.
TTTGTTTTAAAACTTTTTGTTGGACATATATCAACACACAATTCACACAGATTACATTTTTCTTTATCCAGTGAGGGAACAACCAATTTTATACCCCCAGTAAAAAAGAATTCCTTTTTTTCTTTTCTAACAAGATATTTCAATTGAAAAAAAGTTTCAAAAAAACCAACAATGTTGATCATATAAAAACCTCCATTGGAACTATATAGAGAGATGAATAAATTAAAGGTATATCTGAGCACGAATAGTTCCCACTTAATTTGTTGATCATTAAAAGACCGTTTATAAAAGAAGGAGATGTAAATTTTATATGTTCTATATTCGAATCACGAACTTCGACATAAACAGAAAGTTCACCATTTACACCTTCAATTCTTTTGAAAGAAAATCTGTTACCTATTTTTTCATGATAAGGAATTTCATTTTGAAAATCCTCATCAGATATTTCATTCAAGAATTTTAAACAACACTTTATTATTTTTATCGAATTTTTTATTTCAAAATACAAGGAAAGAATCCTGTTATAAACATCTGAAACTTCAAAATGATAAATCGGAAATTCAACTTTTTTATACATCTCATAAGGAACGTTTTTTCTTAAATCAAATTTTATCCCACAACTTCTGAGTAAAAGTCCAGTTGCATTATTTTTTTTTAAAATTTCTTTTTCGAAAACACCAAAATCCTTTGTTCTTGATATAAGAGAAATATTTTTGAAAAAGATTTTTTCATAATCAAACAAAATCTTTTCAAAGTATCTATCAAAAAATTCCAACATTGTTTCTATATCAACATTATAAATTCTCCTCATAATACCTCCTGGAACGATGAAATCGGTTAAAATATTTTCGTTTTTTGTTAAAATTTTCAATATTGAAACAACCTTTTCTCGATCTTTCAGAGTCCAGTATTTAAAAGTTTCAAAACCAAGGACGGATGAAATTGTTGATAAAAAAAGTAAAGATGCTGATATTCTTTCAAGTTCTAAAACAATCATTCTAAAAATTTTAGATTTTTCTGGTATTTTAACATTATATATCTCTTCAATCGCAAGAGAAAAGACCTCTTGAAAATGGTATGTTTGAACAAAAGAAAGTTTTGGTATTATCTTAATGGCAGTTGAAATTTTTTTCCCTTTCAATGTTTTATTTATGTTTTTTCTTTCGTTTTCAAAATCAATATTCAATTCTTTAAACGAGAATTTATCTATATCAAATTCAAAATTAATATTACCTAACGATAAACAGGGATCAACAGTATTAACAATATAAGGGAACCTCTTCCTCAAAATTCCTCCTTAGATGTCTCAAGGTAGTTATAGATTATATTTTTCGTTTCAGGGTTACCTTCAAAAACAATACCATACTTTTTATTGATTTCCCTTTCAAAAATGGTAGCAACAGGATAGATCATATCTATGGAAGTAAAAACGGGATTTTCTTTTTCAACAAAAACTTCGATAATTACATTTTTTTTGATGGATGTTGAATTTATAAAATATTTTATTGTAAAACCATTTTCCCTTTCAATCACAACAATAGTTGAAAGATATTTGTAATTCCATTTATTGTATAAAAAATCTAGTGTGTAGGTCAAGATTTTCTTTTCTTCAAGTTTAAAATAAATAGAATCTTTCCCTGGAAAAATATTTTCCGTTATAAGGGTTTTTATATCATGTTGTAAAAATTGGCTATCATCGTAAAAAATTTCTTTCATAAAACTTTTCCTCCAAAAATTTGATCAAATTTATGCAATCAACCGGACAACCAACTATTGTGTAATCAAAATTTCTAAGAATTTCATCCTTAACACTTTCATCAACAAAAGTAAAATTACCAAGAAATACTTTGACTTTATTCATATTTAAGAATTCTTTCTTTATAACCTGAAGAGCATTCGAATTCAGGCAACCGTATATAAAAATTATATCAGCATCAAATATAGAAGTTGTTCTTTCAAGAATCAATTTTTCAGATGTATAACACTCTGATTCGAGCGAAATGAAAGTGTCTATGCAACAACCTGATCCAAAGATTATGTATTTCAAATAGATTTTACCATACAGCATATTTCAAAATCACATTGATTACAATGTTCAAAAAAAACGATAAAAATAAAAATATAGACATTAAGTTTGAAGAAAAACTCAAAAAAACAATTTTAATAGTATAGAAAAATAATCTAAAGATGAAAACTGCTATAGATAAAAAGAAAAAATCAATTCCAGAATCTAACATAAAAACTATAAACAAAGAATTTAAAATGGTAAAAAAAATGGAGTCAAGAATATTTAAAAAATATAACTCCCCTTTTGAAATATATAAGTAAATGTTTTGTTTTGTTTTATCAAAATTTAAAACAAACAGAGAGGGAAAACCCAACACAAGAATAATAAGTTTAATACCTAAATTATCTCTGTTTAGATTATTCAAAGCGAACAAATTAAGAAGAAATACTCCAAGTGAAAAAAAAGTAATCAAGTAATCTTTTAGTATTTCCTTATGATAGATCAATTGTGAATTTTTAATTTTTCTGTAAAATGAGAAAAAAAGCAAAAGAACGATAAGAGAAAAGATTATCAAAATATTTTCTTTACTCATTAAATATAACCAGATATAGAGTAAAAGCAAAAAAATAATTTTAATCATAATAGTTAAAATGAAAAAAAACTTTTCTTTTGAAAACAAAACAATATCGTAAAGAATTATATCCCTTTCATCTCTTCTTGAAATTTTGAACAAAAAATATTTTTCAAACCAAAAAATGACAACAAAATTTAAGAGGTAAAAGAAAATAAAATTATAAAGGATTTTCATATGTTACCTCTATACAGAATTATAAACAGAAAAATAAAAAAAATCAAAAGAATGAATATCGTTGCAGAAAAACTTCTCTGATATAATTTTAAAATAGTTAAACTAAAATCTTCTAAAAATATTTTTATGGAATGAAATATTCTATTCAAATCGGTTTGTTCCAAAAATTTTTGCAAATTTTTTTGATTTGTGGTTAAATCAAAATTCAATAGATCCCCTATCATCGAACTTTTTCTGCCTTGAATGTAAAAATATTCTTTACTGTTTTCTGTTGTAAATATTGCCAAGTTAAATCCATTCTCCTTCATTTTCAAGAGAATCAAAAAGATTATTGCACTTAAAATCACGATCATTAGATAAGAAATATAAGAACTAAAACCAATAATATATTTTAAAATACCGAAGAATAAGATTGGCACTAAAAATGGTATTGTTAAAACTGAAATCAAGAATTCAGAATCTTTTATTGTTTTGGTTTCAGAAATATTACTTTTTTGAATAAAAAGAATATAAAACAATTTCAGAATGAAAGTAAGATAAAAAAGAAAATAGATAAGAAAAACAAAAAATATAGGAAAAGAATTGTATGATAAGGTAAAAAGAGGTTCTTTAAAAAGGAAAAAACCAACAGTAGGATAGAGAAATGAAAGCGATAGAAATGATAATATTATTATAAATGATGATATTGGTTTCAGATAAAAAAGGTTAAACAAAAAATTGAAATTTGATGTTTTAAATTTATCCTCAATATAATCAAAAAAAATAAAAATAAAAGTTAAAGGAATAAAGTAAAAAATTACATTTATCAAATATCCAAAAGAAAAATTGGAATAGTAAAGAAATATCAAAAGATTTGTTACAAATATTGCTCCTGAAAAATTAAAAATCGACAATTTTAAATCATTTGAAATCAAAGATTCGATGGAAAATATGAACAAAGTTATTAGGAAGAAAAGATAAATAAAAAATTTGGAAAGATCTGGCAAAAAATGTTGATTGATTAAAAAACTATTGTAAAGGAAACTCATTATAAAAAATCCAGATAGAAAAATTGACATGGTAAAAATACCCATAAAGTTAAAATCTGACTTCATCAACTCTTTTTTAAAAAAGGTACTTAAAGGTAAAACAAGAGTCCTGAGTGCCACAGAAATATATAACACAATATAAAAAAAAGATGGACAGTTTAAAAAAGTTTTACTTGATGTTATCACAACTATAACCGAGAGCAATAAAAGTGAACCAAAAAGATTAATAAGAAGGATGTTTTCACTACTTTTATAGTCGTTGAGATTTATCGTTAAAGTTATAACCATAATAAAGAATAAAATTTCAAAAAATATATATAGGGTTATAAAATCATTCGAAACAAAAATAAGATTCAGCAAAGCAAAAATAAAACAGATATTCATAAAATAACTGTTTTCACTTTCACGCGGAGCACGAAAGATCTCCCTCAATAGAAAAAAGAAGAATAGAATATGATTAAGAATTAAAAAAGAATATGAGAGGTCAGTTTTTGAAAAATTCAGGTTCAGCGATTCAAACCCAAAAAAATTGATGGTTAATTTTGTAGAATCGATCGAATAAAAATAAAGAAAAGAAAAAACAAAGAAAACGGATACAAAAACATTCCTTAAAACTTTATTAAGATTTCCTAAGATGTAAACACTTATTATGGAGATTATGGATGAATAAAAATATACACTATTCATTTTTCATTTATATTTTTGCTTTCCATGCTTGAAACTTTATAAATAAGTTTTCTATATTCACCAAAATTCTCTTCTTTCCTGTTAACAAAATTATGATAAAAGAAAATTGCAAGAATTGCAATCGTTATTAAGACAGCAAAATCAATCCTGTTAAAGTTTTTTATCAGATTTATCAAATGACTTTTACTTCTTCTTTCAACCAACAACATTTTTAGATCGAACCTTAAGAGAGCATAGGATTTTAATATCAGAGCGATAAGATACACCCAAAAAAGAAATTTTTCAAATCTGTAAAGAATAAGAAGGAATTTGTATTGATACAAAAAGAGCAATGAAAAAGGTAAAGAAGTGAAAGAAAAACTTGTTATGAAAAAAATTAAAGAATTTGTTGGTTGTTTTATAAATGAGTTTTTAAGATCATCATCGTTTTCAAAATCAAACTTGGAAAGTGAATATAGAAAAGCAAAGAATAGCCCTACATAAAAAAACAAAAATCCCGTATACATAAAAGTGTTAAATCTATGCTCAAAAAGAATAAGAAGGATGGTCTCGTTTGAAATCGTAAACAATAAAAAAGTTTTAAAATATTTTACTTTAGGAGATATTAGAAGAATTATGTTTATCAGGTATGAAAAGAGTGATATTATAAAAAGTGAATTGATTATTTTTACTGGTGTTACCAAAAGAAGTTTGTTTATAAATACAAGAGAAGGAATAGTTAAAAATAACACGAACAATGATATCTGTTTCGTGTTCATTGTAGATATGAAATCAGATAAAAATATGTTTAAAGGAAAAATGAAAGAAAAAAGTAAAGGAGTAAAAAATAGTAAATAAAAAAGTAAACCATTTAAAGTTTGAAAACCTGTATTTTTTGAAATTTCCAAAATGTTGGTTGTATTATAATTTTCAAGAAATTTTACAGATACAAAATAAGATATTAGGAAAGCAAAATATATGATAAATGAAACCTTAACATTTATTGTGATAAAACTCAATTTTTTGTTTTTATAAGTAAAAATTAAACATAAAAATATTAAAAAACAAAAAATATAATAAATAAATATATCCGAAGTTCTATATGCAAATGTTGAAATCGGAACGGCTAAAAAATATAAAACCATATTGTAGTTTTTATCTCTAAAAATATCTTCCTTCTCTTTATCCAATAACAAAAAGATGAAGTAAAAAAATATAACCAGTAACTCCAGTACTTTTATTGAACGATGAGAATCAAAATGAAAAGTCAAAAAAGGTAAAATATTAAAAACATAAAATTCATTTTTTGAATAAAAAACTATCAAAAGTTTATATAAGATGTATACACTAACCAAGAGGTTAAGTTGTGTATTAATAGATTTTAATTTGAAATGGTCCATTGAATAAAAAGTAAACATTACAAGAAATAAAAATAAAATTTCATTCATCATAATCATCAGGCCTGAAATTTCTATCGGTTTTTTTTATCATTAAACTTTTTTTTATGAAAAAAAGAATCATGATAACCAACAATAAATTCAAGATTATAAATGTTGAAAGATAAACTGTGGCAAGTATAGTATTACTGATTATTATTTTTGTCATTGTTAAAATCAACAGGATAGGAAACATCTGGAATAACGAAACAAAAGTTTTGACTATTGAGTCAGTTTGTATAAAAATTAGCAAATTTAAAATAATCAGTAACACAATCTCTATGAAAATAAACTCTGACATATTAACTTCATTTTTTTGTATTTATTTCATTTATAAATTTCATCATCAGATTCGAAGTAATGAAAGAGTTAAAGAAAACGAACAATATTGATATAAAATCATTATCTAAAAAAAAGATTACCAGTGCATAAATGTTTAAAAGAACTATAAAAGAAAAAACATATCCTTTTTTATTGTACAACATAATAAGATTTCCGAGTATAGCAAAAAAGATCAAAACAGGTATTATCAAACTGTTATCCAACATTATTACCCTCAATCTGAAACCAAAAAACTAAAATATTGAACATACAAAACAATAAAAAGATTAAACAGAAATACAAATATCAATAAAATCCCAATAAAAATAAAACCTTTCAAAGCGTTTATAAAAGCAAACAAAAGTAAGAAAATTGAAAAGAGAATATTCATATAAACAAAAATCCTTTTTTTATAGGGATCATTTTTCTTTGCGACTATTATTGTTTGAACAAAAATGAAAACTGTCCATAGAAAAAACATTTAAACCTCTTTAAAGTTATCGATTAGATTTTTTATTATAACTCCAGACTGCAAAATGAAGATTAAAGAAAAAAACAGTTTAAGTATAGAAAATTTTTGGAAATCAGAAAAAAGAAATATTGTGAGAATGAAAGTATTTGCTATATTCATAAAAGCAAAAACTTTATCAATCTTTTTATTTTTTAAAATTAAAATTATAAAATTGATAGAAAAAACGAAAACAATAAAAAAGTAAAAATATTGTGTCATAATTTTCTTAACATTCTATAATATCTCGTTTGATAAATTTCAGAATCAAAATCTCTTTTTATTTTTATGTTTAACGATTTTTCAGTAAAATATAGATTCAAAATCGTTATATCCATAAAAAAAATCAATTTTAGAAAATGATTAAAAATTTGATCATTTTTTTCAAGATTTATTTTTTTTTCAATAATATCATCTTCAGTATTTCTTTTTAATATAAGGTAAGTAAAAAAGTAAAAATTTTTTAAAACGATCAAAAAAATTGTGTCAATATTTTTAAAAAACAAACTCACAAGTTTCTTAAAAGTTTTTAAGTCCTCTGTCATTCTTGATAGATACAAAAAAGTTAAAAAAATAACTATAAAAAAAGATAGAATCACTAAGAAAAAATTTTTAATCCAGAGAAAGATTTCGATCATAAATAAAAATAAGATTATGAAAAAAAGTAGCAAAAAGTTCTTCATCTTTTCTCAATATATTTTAAAAGTAATTCTTTTGTTGCTTTCAAAGCTTTCAAATGTGTTCTTTCGACTCCATGGGAAGCTGAAACTCCTGGGCCAATTAATCCAACTTTAAAATCGTAACCCGCTCTTAGTGCTACTGACCCATCTGAACCATAGTAAGGGAAAACATCAACTTTGTAAGGGATACCGTTAGTTTTACAAAGTGTGACAAGTTCATTTTTTAAATCATAATCGTAAGGGCCGGTTGAATCTTTCGCACAGATCGAAACTGAATATTCATCACCTTCAACTCCTTCACCAACTGTTCCCATATCTGCTACTATCAGTTCTTTTATAGATGGGTCAAATCCAGTTGCTCCTCCATGCCCAACTTCCTCATAAATTGAAAAATAGAATAAAAAAGGCTTATTTTTGAGTTTTTCACTTTCGTTGATCAACAAATCGAGAAGTATTCCAGCACATGCTTTATCATCAAGAAATCTTGTTTTAACAAAACCAGATTTTGTAAATTCAAATCTGGGATCAAAAAAAACAAAATCACCAACATTTATTTTTAATTTCAATATATCTTCTCTACTTTTAACCTCTTCATCCAATCTTATGATCATATTTTCTGTTGTTCTTTCACTTTTTGAAACATCTCTGTTAACATGTGTTGAAGGGTTTTTAATAAGATAGGTACCTGTGAATATATCACCTTCTGAATTTCTTATTTTACAATAAGATCCTTCAAATGAATTGTTTGGGAAACCACCAATCTGAGTTATCTTTAAAGTTCCATCCGAATTTATTTCTTTCACCATTCCACCAAGTGTATCTATATGCGCTGTTATCGCATACAGAGGTTTATCCCCCGTGTAAACTTTCAAAGCACCTTTATTCGTTATCAAAGTTTTATAACCAGAATTTGAAACTCTTTTCTCAATATGTTTAACTATTTCTCCTGTAAAACCTGATGGGGAATCTATCGATACCAATTCTTCAATGAATTTTTCTATCATACAAACCTCACTTAATTTTTAAAACTTTTTTAACTCTATTTTCTTTTTTTATAAAATACAATCCTCTGTAATTTAAATTTTTTGATAATTTTCTTCCCAAAATATCATAACATACATTTTCGTTTTTAAAAGTAAAATTATCAACTTCTCCTTTTTGATCATCTTCCTTTAGATGGGATATTTTTTTATTGAAAAATAGAACCGCACTATTCTTTAAAAGAACATAACACCCCTGACCATCAAATATTATATCTTTGATATTCTTTAGATTTTTACCTTCAAGATAAACATGTTCGATATAATCCTTATAAAAGATTATAGAATCTTCTGTTAAAAAAATTAATAATGTATCATCGTAATTATAAAAGTCTACATAGCCCGGTATAGAAAAAATTTCATTCACAATAAGATTGTGAGAATCTATTATTGAAATTTTATAATCATCTTTTATGGATAACAACCTATTTTTAAAAGAAAAAATTTTCCTAAAATAAGAACCATCAAAATATGATCTAATAAATTGTCCATTTTGAGTAAGTTTCAAGATTCCATTCTGCCCAGAAATAAAATAAAAAATTGAATCGTGTTGTTCAAAATCGTTAGAATTAAAACCTATATCAAAAAGTGTTTCTATGGAATCACTTACGAGGTTAATCTTTTTTAATCTAAAACTGTTATCTATAAAATAGACACCATCAACAGTTGATTTGATCAGGTTAACATAGGAATACATTGGGAAAAAGTTAAAAGAATCTTCTTCTGGAATTATTATTTGATCATAACATAAAAGTATATTTTCTTTTTTCAGTAAAGTTTTACTTTTACCTTTTGCTTCAACAATTGAATCTTTAACAAAAATGTAAAAACTGTCATCAGAGTAAAATCCTTTTTTGTAGTTCGTTCTAAGAAATCCTTGAAAAGTTCTGGAAAAATTTTCCCCTTCTTTAAATAATTTTGAAATCAAAGGATATTTTATGATTTTATAACCGGTGTTAATAAAAAAGGTGTCATTTTTGAATACAATATCCTTTACAGGATATTTAAATTCAAAAGAATCAAGAGAATATGTTATAAACGAGTCGATCACAGTTCTTATAAAAAGAGAATCCGAACTTGATAGAATCAAAAAAGAATCAACGATAAATCCATTTTCATAGATTCTGTTATCTGGAACCTCATATAAAAGTTTTAAAGAATCATCTCTTAACACGAAAAAGTAGAGAAACTTATCAGTAGAATTTGAAATTATCGTTGAATATCGGTTAAAAAAAAGAAATTTTGAATTGTTAACAAAAACACTGTTCTTCAATAGAAATGAATCGCCTTCCTCTTTTCCATATTTAATAATTTCACCATTATTAATTATAAAAAGAAGGTTGTTGTTAAGTGAAAAAAATTTATAGATTGAATTCAGATTGAAATGTTTTATCCGTACCAGAGAATCATCTTTAAATTTATAAAGATAGTAAACCTCACCTGTTTTAAAAAGTAAATATTCTTTTGAGATCAAAAAATTTTCAACTTTGAAATCAAACGAATCTGAAAAAATCAATGATGGTAACGAATCCATCCTAAAGATTTCAAAAAAATTATCCTCATATAGAATTGAAAACAAAGAATCAGTTTTCGCAACAGATTTCACATTTCTATCAAAAATTTTTACCGGAGTTATATTGTTATCATCATAGAAGAATCCAATTTCTGTAGCAAAAATCTTACTATTGAAACTTTTTAAAGAATTACCAATATCAACAATTTTTGAAAATTCATACGAATTCGAATATAGATTGAAATTTAAAACAAAAAACAAAAAAAACAACAAGATTCCAAACATATTTCAAAATTATATCTAATTGGGAATTTTAGTCAACCTGGAGAAAGAGGGGGCACTTTCCCCCTCTTATTTTTTTTAAACTTTTTCGCTAAAAACTTTTGCCTGTAAGAAGAGCAAAAGATAATCTGGGCCACCTGCTTTTGAATCGGTCCCTGAAAGATTGAAACCACCAAAAGGATGAACACCAACGAGTGCGCCTGTGCAACCTCTGTTGATGTAAAGATTCCCTGTGAGTAACTCTTCTGTTGCTTTTTTAATCTTTGCGCGGTCTTTCGTATATACTGCACCAGTTAAACCATATATGGTATCATTTGCAATTTCTATTGATCTTTCAAACGACTCTGATTTTATGATAGCAAGAACTGGTCCAAAAATTTCTTCCTGCTCAAGTTTTGAAAGTGGTTTTATATCAGCAAAAACTGTTGGCTCAATAAAATATCCACCGTTGTTATCTATGGCTTTTCCACCTGTGATCAATCTACCATCTTTTTTGCCTTCTTCAATATAACTCATTATTTTTGCTTTAGAAGAAGCACTTGAAACAGGTCCCATATTGTAATAATGAACATCGGGAATCGGGAATTCTCTTGTATCAACCACTTTTATTTTTTCAGTTTTTTCTTTTATCAACTCCACCATTTTGTCATACACTTTTTCATGAATTATAGCTCTCGAGCACGCAGAACATTTTTGTCCCTGAAAACCAAATGCACCCTGCACTATTCCGTTGGCAGCACTTTCAAGATCAGCATCATCTTGAACGATTATGTAATCTTTTCCGCCCATTTCGGCAACAACCCTCTTTAACCATTTTTGTCCTGGATTGACTTTTGAAGCCCTTTCATAGATTCTCATTCCAATCTCCATAGAACCGGTAAAGGAAACAAACCTTGTCAAAGGATGATCTACCAGAGTATCGCCAACCTCTCCACCACTTCCAGGAACAAAGTTCAAAACACCATCCGGAAGACCTGCTTCTTTCAAAATTTCAACAAGTTTATAAGCGATAACAGGTGTATCTGATGCAGGTTTTAATACAACCGTATTACCTGTTACAAGGGCCGCTGTTGTCATACCGGTTGTTATTGCAAGCGGGAAATTCCATGGTGGGATAACTACACCAACTCCAAGAGGTATATAGACCTGATGATTATCCTCACCATTTATTTTTACAAGCGGAGTTTCCTGTGAGTATCTGAGTCCCTCTCTTGCATAATATTCAAGAAAATCTATAGCTTCAGATGTATCAGCATCCGCTTCTACCCAGTTTTTGCCGATTTCAACAACCATAGTTGCAGAAAGTTCCATCTTTTTCTGTCTCATTATTTCGGCTGCTCTTAAAAGTATCGCAGATCTTTTCGCCTGACTCTCTCTGGACCACCATGAAAAACTTTTGTATGCTTTTTCTATGGCTTCGATTGCCTGTTGTTTTGTCGCTTTGCTCACAAGACCAACTATTTCAGATGGTTTTGATGGGTTTGTTGACTTTATTTTATCCTGATTAAAGATCTCTTTTCCATCAATTATTATTGGATATTCCTTTCCAAACTCAGATTCTACCTTTTTTATAGCATCTTTCATTAGTTTCTGTTCTTCCTGAGTTTTGAACAGAATAATCTTTGTGTTTTCAAAAGGTTTTGTTATCATATATCACTCCTTTTTTTTATTTTAAAAGAACATTAAGAAAATCAAAAATTTTATTATCTATCATTATTTCATTCTCATATGACCACAGATCATATTTATAGTATGAATTTAACCTTCTGTCAACATTTTTTATAAAAAACACTTTTCCATTCAAATCAAAAGTTTTATTGATTTCCTCTTTTGCTAAAATATCCTTTGAAAAAATAAACACTAAATCGTTCCTTTTTTTATAAAGTAATTCAATTTCATCAATGGTCAGAGTGGTATCAACCATTTCATATTTCAAAAATTTTTCATAACTTCTAAACAAATAGTTATTCTTAAAAGAAATTTTTTTATAAAAATCTTCAGCCCAAATTTTCAAATCTATGAGTGGGGGATTAATAAGAATAATTCGATCAAAATTCTCTATGTTCGAATACAGAAAAATATGATTGAAAGATAATAGATAAACTTTTTTGAAATCTTTTTTTAGAAAATCGTATATTTCTTTTAAAGCTTTTTCTATTTCAACTCTATCAAGTTCTTTATTTTTAAATTCAAAAATAAGAGTTGGCAGATTCAGATTTTCTGAAATTTGGAGTTGAGTAAAAGGAATTATAGTGTTTGAGATGTTACCAAATTTATCAGAAGTGAATGTGAACGGAGTTATCAAAACAACGGTATTTGTCTTATCGTTGTAGGAAAGTAAAATCTTTGTATGTTTCAATTCTGTAAATTTTCTGTTTTTCTTTTTATAAAAACTCTCAGGTTTAAAAATTTTGTTCAAAACAATATGGTAAGGGTTTTTTATATCAACAGTTGTTTCATTTTTAATGTATTTGTAATTGAAATAATACAGAGAATCAATCGTTCCATCTTTACTAAAAATAGAATATTCTCCAACACCAAAAATAAATCTATTACCATACCTTTTTACCGACAAAAATTCGTTTCTATTGAAATTGAAAACACTATCTTTTTTTATACCTCCCAGATATGAAACAGTTAAAATATTTTCTATACCGAAAAAATCATAGGGTTTTATTTTATATTTTAAAATTTTATCATGAAAAGTTTTTTTTAAAATTCCATTATTGTACTCTATAAATTCAGGGAAAGCCATATCAGAATAGTATTTAAAACATTTAAAAGTATTCTCTTTAATGCTCGTTTTTGAAAGATTATACTCTTTTGAAAAACCATCTATAAAAAGAGTCCTTTCTATTATCAGAGAGTTATTTATTTCAAAGTTGGAATATCCAACGATCTTATTTCCCTTAAAGATTGTGTATGAAAAAGTTTCTGAAAATAGATTCCAGTTCAATAGAAAAAGAAAAATTAAAATCTCGAAAAATTTCATTGGAAGATCAAAATTGTATCATTCAGAAGTTCAATGTCAAGTATCAAACTATCTTGTGAAAACTCCTTAACAAAAATTCTTAAATACCTTTCATCACTTGTTTTAACAAAATACCAGTTATCTTTTGCAGGATACTCCATATCAAAATATCCTTCTTCTGGTGGAATATCGTATTTTTCTTTTCCTGTATTACAAAATCCTGTGATTTTTTTATTTCCTTTTGAAAGAATAGTGTCTTTGGATGGTGATAAAAAAAGTATTGAATGGGAAACATAAGATGAAACGATGAGATCAGAAAATATTGATATCGTATCGATTGTTAAAATGGAATCTTGGACTGAGATTGAGGATAGTGAATTAAAAGAATTGTTGTATATTTTTACATCCGAATATTTCTTAACATCTATCGTTTGAATATTTTTTAATGAGCATGAAATCAAAATAAAATTAAAAAGAATAATAAATGTTTTTTTCATCAATCAATTAAAATAAAAAAGGAGGGTTTTTTAACCCTCCTTGAATTTTAGTTATTCTTCAACACCAAAATATCTTGTTCCGTCTGTCTGATACCAGTATTCAAATTTTACAAAATCATAAGGTGATGCATACTCGGTTATATGTAATTTTGCATAACAACCATTTTCAAATTTTACCCAGTACCATGCATCAGCGTTAACAACAACTGAAATTCCAGTCATCGTTGCTGGTGCTGTTGTTACAGATGTGTCAGAAATAACTTCAAAATATGTTGTCTTTGGATCATTTTCTGAGCCCCAGTAATAAACTTCTGAATCACCATCCGCTGAAACAAAGTATGCTCCAGAAGTATAATCTCTATCATTATAATAGAAATCAATAACTTCACCATTACCTGTAACAGAAATTGCTTCACCCTGTCCTGTTTCGTCATTTGAAATCCAGAATCCTGATGGACCTGCCTGATCAAAATCGTAAAGTGTTATGTCTGAATAATATTCAACTGTTTCAGAGTGATCAACAACTGGTGGTTGAATTATTGAGCAGCCAGCAAAAACCAAAACTAAAACGAATAAAACTGTTAACAATCTTTTCATCTTTCCTCCTTACTTTGTTTTTGGTGGTGCAGCTTTTACTGGTTTATCTGTTGTGTTTGTTGGTGCACCTGTTGTTGATTTCACTTCTTCTTTTGGCATCAATTTCATGTTTAAAGAATCAACCGTTGTTTGAAGTTTGGTAACTGTTTCCTGAAGTTTTGCAACATCATCCTGCAATTTCTGAACATCTGTTTTCATCTGTGTGTCTGTGCATCCAGTAAAAACGAAAAGTAAAAATGAAAATGCAAGAATACCTAAGAGTACTTTCTTCATAAAACCTCCTTTTGGAAAATTATATATTTTAAAGACCAAATGTCAATAGATTCAAAAGAAGTATATTAGGCGATTTTTCCTTTTTCTTATCTACCTCTTCTGAAACTATTTCCTCTTGGCCTTCTAAATCCTTCCTCTCTTGGTTTCGCCTGGTTTACCACCAGTTTTCTTCCTGCAACTTCTTTTCCATTTAATTCATTAATCGCTTTCTGTGCACTGTCATCAGCCATTTCAACAAAACCGAACCCTTTCGATCTGTTTGTTTCTCTGTCTCTGATAACTGTAACTGAGTTCACTTCACCAAATACTTCAAATTCTTTTTTGAGTTCTTCCTCTGTCAATGAGAAAGATAGATTACCTACGTAAATCTTCATTTGTTCTCCTTTTTCTTTTTTGAATTGAATTTTATATATGGAAAATCGCCTAATTTCATTTTCATCTGAGAATCTATTTTAATTGGAAATATTCCTTCCCTTAAAAACTTTTTGAAACATCAAACACTTCCGAACTTTTTTTATTACTAAAATTTTTCATTAAAAATATAATATACTAAAATTTAATTAAGTCAATAGTTTTTTTAAAAAACGGAGGATGAGGGACTCGAACCCCCAAGGGCTCATCACCCGGCGGATTTCAAATCCGCTGCCTTACCAATTAGACTAATCCTCCGTTTGCTCCATTATATTTAAATCATCTTTCTTGTCAATAATCTATTTTTATGAAAGATTCTTCTTTAATACAAAGAACAAAAATATTGAAATTACCTGTGAAATTATCAAAAATGTCCCCAATATACCTTTTGAAAAATCATATAAAAATCCAACAAAACTACTTCCAAGGAAAAAAGATAGACCATATATCAGGTTAAAAATTCCATAACCGGTTCCCCTTTTTTTGATTGAAGTTATGTCAGCTATAGCAGCCTTCATAATCGTCTCATGTGCTCCCATAACTATTCCCCAGATGATAACAGCTGTCAGAACAAAATAATAGTTCATAGAGAACGCAAGAGGAATAATAAAAGTTGTAAGTATTGGGATAACAACCAGAAGGTTTAACCCAGCATCCTCTTTCTTTGAATTTTCCTTAAAATTGTCGTATACCTTTCCTATTATGATTGCAAAAACAGCATCAACGAGCATGGCAACAGCATAAAAAAGTGGTATCAGGTTATCTGATACTATTTTTGAATCCTTCATATGATAACCGATCAAAGCAAAGTTAACAAAACCAAATGTTGTTGTAAATGTGAACAGAGAATAGAGCCAGAAAAGTTTTGATAAACCTTCATTTTCAATTTTTCTTTCACCACTTTCAACTTTATAACCTTTGTATATAAAATATACTGAAACAATGATACCTATAAGAATCAAATAAGGAATAAACATTATTCTATATGCTGACTGGTAATCGTTTAAACTTCTTTCCCCAACACCTCTTGAAAGAAAAAATAAAGAAAATATTAAAGGCCCTGTTGTTGCACCGATCTGGTCAAAAAACTCTGAGATACCAAAACCAACTCCTGTTCCAACTTTCTTTGTTGCAAATGAAACTAAAGTATCCCTTGCAGGACTTCTCAAACCTTTACCCAACCTTTCAAGCACGATTAAAACCGCTGCTATCTGCCAGATACCTGTTAATGAAAGCAAAGGAATAGATATAAGCAAAGAATAACCTAAAAAAAGGAAAACCCAGTGTGCCTTTGTTTTATCCGAAAGATAACCTGAAAAGAATCTGAGTCCATAACCGATAAACTCACTGATACCGATTATCAGTCCAAGTAGTGCTGCATTTGAACCAAGAATTTTTAAGTATGGCCCATTAACCCCCCTTGCTCCCTCATAAATTATATCACCGAACAAACTGATCAATCCAAAAAGAGTGATTATCAGAAACGCTTTCTTCATCTCTCTGTCAAGTTTTTTCCCGTTTCCCATATTTACTCCTTTTTTAATTTCAAAATAAATGCGGAGAGGCCGGGATTCGAACCCGGGGTACCCTTTCGGATACTCCGCATTTCGAGTGCGGTGCCTTAAACCAGCTCGACCACCTCTCCTTTTTCTCTGAGTTCTTTAAAAAATTCTTTCAAAATTTTTATCGATTCCTCTTTTAAAACACCCTCTTTTACTTTTAATCTATGGTTTGTTTTAAGATTTTCAAGATTTATCAATGAATATATACCCCCAAACTTTTTGTTTCTACAACCAAAAACCAGTCTATCGATTCTCGAAAGAACGATCGCAAAACCACACATCAAACACGGTTCAACATTTGTATAGATTGTGCAACCTTCAAGGCGCCAATCTTTTAATTTTTTCTGTGCTTTTACTATCGCATCAAGTTCAGCATGCATAATTGAACTCTTTTTGGTTTCAACTCTGTTATAAGATTTTGAAATTATTTCTCCATTTTTAACGATAACTGCACCGATCGGGATCTCCCCTCTTTTCTTTGCTTTCAGTGCTTCTTTTAAAACCTTTTCCATAAAATAATTATCATCTTTTTTCATAAGGAACTAATATAATATATAAAGATAAAAAGGTCAATACAGATTTATCTTACATAAAACAGAAAATTTTTCCTTACAATTTTGCTTTCATTTTTTAGTTCAAAATATAAGATGTAAAGACCCGATTTTAAAAGTGAGTTCAAATTTTTGATATAAAGATTTTCCTGTGACGAACTGATCCAATCTATATAAGGTGAATAAATTTCTTTTCCCATCTGATCAAAAATTTTTATGTTTAAAGTCGCTTTGTACATATCCGTTTTATAATTTATAAAAAGTACCGGACTATTTTTGTCAATTATTACTGGAAAAATAGAAATCGAATCTTCGTTTAAAGGCAATGAATAGGAGATCGAATTTTTGAATGAAGGTGTCGCGTTCAAATAATTGATGCTGTTGTCCCAGTTATCCTTCCTGTATCCTTCAACAAGATAGTTGATTCTTTCAATCGAAGAAGTTTTATTTTCAAAACCTCTTATAACAGAATCGAGTGCAAAATTTAGATATCTTAAAACAAATGTATCCTCTCTATCAGGTAAAGAAAAAAGTTCTGTCTGAAATATGTTCATTTTTATATATGGAAAATAAGTTTTTAAAGTGATCGAATCTGAAGTTACCACTAGGTATGAATCTTTTGGAATTACTCCGTTTTTTAGTACAACAGAATCGTTCAATGTTGACAATGTTAAATTTTCAAAATTGAAGTCGATTTTATACGGGTTATAAATCTCAAGCCATTCAAAACCTTTTACCATAAACTCGTTCAAACTGATTGAACCGGGGTTGACTTCTTGATCATATATATAGGTTCTTTTTTGTTTTTCTCCAAGAGTATAAAAATTGAACACCCTTTCATTTTCTGAAAGTTCTATCTTTTGATAATTCTCATCTATCTCAAAACTATCGATAAAATTTTCATATTCTACTATAAACTCATCGTTTTCAAAATCTCCAGAAAAGTAAACTAAAAAAAACTTTTTTGAACTCTCTTCAACAAGTTTAAAAGAATCGATAATCGCTCCTGATATAAAAATAGAATTTTTTCTTCCTATTGTATTTCCCGTTGAATCAACCGATTCAGAATAATAGATTTTTCCATCAGGGAAAACAGGATTCTTTTTTTCGAAAGAATAACCATCTTTTGTCTGGTAAGGGAAAGAGTCCTCTAAAGATGGTGTTCCATAAGTATCTTGTAAACTATCATTTTTATTATAAAGATAAAGAGAAGTTGAGGATGAGAGACCAGATGTCCCAAATGTTGTATTTGAAATTGTGAAAACATAAGCAGAATCGGGTATGTTGTAAATCATATAATTAACACTATCCCCTATCTGTGTATACTCTGGATCAAGAACAACAATATATGAACAAGGTGGAACCAAAGATTCTCCTACAATACCACCTGGATATTTTAAAGTTTCAGGATAAAGTGTTATGTAATCTTTTGAAGAACCATCATAAAAATAATAATTCAGTATGTTGACACTCTCTGATGAATCGTTATAAAGTTCAATGAATTCATTTCTATCACCTGGTGAACCTATACCAGATTCATTTCCTTTTACATTGAACATGACCTCATTGAAAACAACTTTTGAATTCAAGAAATGAAAATAGAAAAAAAGGACGCATACGAAAATAAATCTCATATTCAAAAAAATTATATAAAACTTTTCAGGGATTTCAAGGTGGGAGTTATCCCACCCTGAAGATTTGTTTGATTATTTAACTATCAAGATTTTTTTGCTTTCAAGATTATCCGCTTTAATGATATAGAATCCAGAAGAAAGAAATGATATATCCAAGAGCGCTGAAGTTCTGTTTATTGAATATTCCTTTACTCTTTGACCTGAAACATTGTATATCACTAGATTTTCAATATTAGATAAATACAGTTTGTTTTCAATAAACTGAACCGATTTTTTTGCATCAACAACCAATGGCAACTTATACTCGGTTTTCTTTCCTGAGAGATAGAATACTTCTAGTTTATACTCTATTTTTTTAGTTTCATTTGAAAGTAAAACATCTTTGAATTCTTTTTTCGTATTTTCAAGAGTTGCTATCTCTTTGTTGTTTTTATAAATTTTATACTTATCCACTGATAGTGGATTTGAAACATTCCAGTTCAATATCACTTTCCCATTTATAACTTTTCCAGTAAATGAAATTTCAGCAAGTTCTGTTGCCTGATTTACAGCAACTGTTCCCATATATGGAATATAGTCCTGTTTTGAAACTGTCAGGAATGCACTGCCAGTTTTTGTATAGGTTGTTATTATTGTTGCTTTTCCTGTTGCATCGGTTGTTGAAACGACCTGAAGTGCTGGAGTTTCAAGAGTATCGTATAGACAAACAGTCGCTCCAGGAACTGCTGCCTTTGTATTATCAGTTACAGTAACTGTTATGGTATCCGTTCTTGTTTGAACAGAAGGATCATGTGAAACGATTAAATTTTTTGGAATCTTTGTCCAAATCTTTACAGCAGGATCACCAAGAGTATTCATCAGATAGTTTTCCAATCTAAAGTATGTAACAGTTCCTGCATACGACTCCATATAAAGTTTTGCATAATTGGTAACTTTCCCAAAAGTTCTATCAGGCATCACATTGTTATAATTTGCAAATGCTCTACCAACTCCAAGAGACATCGAATCATTGTAATAAGATAATGAAACATTTGTTGCTCCAAAATATCCAACTCCACCATTTGTTGCAGAAAGATGTGTCCAGTAATCACCCATCGAGTTGGTATCGTTTGGATAAGCATAGTTACCGGCCAGGCAAGTTGGAGCAAAAACAAATCCACCCATATAACCGTTTGCCCTTATCGCGATATCTTCGTTTGTATAAAGATCTTTGTAATTCTGGTTAGCACCACCCATCCAACCAAAACCTTTACCATCATCGCTATCACCATCATACCCCTCAGCACCATGTCCTCTGAAAAGTATAAAGTTCTGTCCATCATTTATTGAATCTGAAACTGCTGCTCTTCCCGGACTCCATGTTGCTGTTTCGATCAAAGAATCCCAATCTGTCCATCCATACGGTCTTAAATAATTTTTCCATACTCTTGTTGCGGTTGTATCAAAAATCCTTCCTGTTTCATACCCTGCAACAGCAACATAAGTTGTAAACCAATCCGTGTTTCCAGTGAGTTGTGGATTAGTTTCATATTTTATAGTTTTGTTCACTATGTTGTTTAAAGTGATTGTGTCTTTGACATTGAATCTTGAAATATAAGCATCAGGATAATAACTTGTATCATTCAAACATGCATACCAATGGTCTCCAGGAACATATCCTGCTTTTATTCCATAATTATAAACAGATCGAAAATCTTTCCAAAGCGGCCTCATAACTACCCAGCTTTCAGATGGTGTTCTTGTTGAATCAGCATCACCAACGATAAGAATGTATACTGGTTTTACAGACCAATTGTTATATGCATACTGGATCGAATCTTTAATCAAAATTGATGAAGAATAGTTTGGAAGATGCATTATAACAGGATTGTAACCTAATTTTGCTTTATAGGTTGCAAAAGTTTTTATTTTTGTGCTCAAAGTTGTCCCACCAACAACTATCAGATAATCACCAGGTGCTGAAAAATTATCTCCTTTAATAGATTTTTTAATTTCCTGAATTCTTCTGCTTCTTTCTTCAAGTGTTTCAATTTTTTTGAATTTCAAAACTGCATCAAAGTTACTTAAAAATTCTTGGTACAAAGGAACAAACTCTTCAGTAAGAAATGGAGAATTTGTTATTGGATTAGTTGATTTAGAGGTATTAACAAAAAATGTAACTCTTGCTTTTTTTATCAACTTTAACTTTTTTGTAACTGGATTATATTTGAAAGGTGTAAAATATACTTTTGAAAATCTTACATCTCTTATTCCCGCTGGTTCAAGAATTGTTATATTGCTTGAAGGGTAAAATTGATTTAAACTATAAAAATATTCATCCTTTAAAAATTCCGGTTTAAAACCCGGAGCATCAAAAACTGGTGGCTGTAATGGCTTTATATTAAAATTTCCTAAAACCTCAATTTCTTCGATTATTTCAATTTTATAATCCAGATCCCCTTCATCAGGTAGAGCAATATTTTTTATAATGAAAGGTAAAGAGGGATAACCTTCCTGAAAACTGAACTGGTCAAACCCATCAATTTTAACTAAATCATATTCTCCATCTTTCTCAACATAAAATTTGTCAAGTTCAAATTCAAGCGATGATTTGAAAATATCTGTCGCTTTATAGAGATTTACTTTATTTTCACCAACATTGTAAATAGTCATACTCGCGCTGAGTGATATTGTTAACAGAAAAGTTAAAAATAGAAAAACAAATTTTTTCAAAAAACCTCCTTTTTTATAAAAATTATTGCATAAATTATACCTTTTTATTAAATAAGTTTATATTTTTCTTTAGTTAAATAATAAGGTAATAATATATTTTAGATAAAGTGAAAAAATTGCTTTTTTTGATATTTGAATCTGAATTTTTTGCACCGGGGTGTGCCCCCGGTGCTTTTAAAAAATTATTTTATAATTACAAATCTTTCTTTAAGATTTTCGTTGCCAGCAACAACTTTCACAAAATATACACCTTTTGAAAGGCTATCAACTTTATAGTTGTAAACACCTTCATTTAAGATTCCATTAAATAAAGTAGAAACTTTTCTTCCCATTAGATCGAAGATTTCAATTGTAACCTTTTGAGTTTCACCATTTGAAAATCTTATGGAAACATTCTCATTGTCAACCATTTTTCTTACAGATAAACTTGTTGAAATTTTGCTCACCAGAACAGTTGTTGCATCTGAATAAACGATCTGATCATTCACTTTGAACCCAACCCTATAAGTATGTGTTCCGGTTGACACATTTTCATCAACAAAAGTCATGTTATCTTTTCCAAGTACTGTACCAACTATAACATTGTCTCTTTCAATTATCCAAGTTTTTGCAGTTTCATTGTTAGAATTCCATTTTAATACAACATCTTTTCCAGAAACTGTTGCCACCAAAGAGGTTGACATTATACCTGTATTGGATGGCATAATCAATGTTACTGGTAACCTGACCGTTACAGCTTTTGATAGATCCGCTGAAGTTGCAATCAAAAGAGTATCATAGTATGTTGTTCCATAAGAAAGACCGGCTGTATCAACAAGAACTGTAACACCCAAAGAATCTCCAACATTCACTGTTCCTGTTGTAGGGGTTATTGAAACAATCCACGAAGAATTTCTTGCTTTTGTTATTCCTGTAACATCAAATGGCAAAACTGAACCTGAATCAGTATTCTTTACATAGAACGTTCCTGACCCTGCGGGTGTTGTTGGATATTCGATTTCTGCTCTTATGATAAGATCTCCATCGGGTGACATATTTGTCCAAGGACCTGTGATTGCTGAAGCATAGTAGGAATATGTTCCACCTATTGTGTCTGAAAGCATATATGATCTTCTGTTTGGTGGTGTTGTTGATGCGTTTGTTACAGCATAAACACCAACCCAGAAGTTGCCAGTAAGATAAACTGCTGTTGGAACGGTTGCTCTAAATAATTGTGCTGCCCCACCGGTTGTAAGGCCAGAAGCAACATATTTTCCAAGCAGTGTCCCTGGAACTCCAGCATTGTCTGTCCATACATAAAGTGTATCTGTTCTTGCAAGGCCACTTTCTATCATTCTACCCCACCATATAGCTCTTAAAGAACAGCCCTGTGCGACTGAAAATTTATTTGCAAAATAACTCACACCATACCATCCAGCTGCACCTTCTGTTTCTGCATCATCCCATTTCAATGTATCCCAGATGCCTTTTGTATTTATCACATTTTCTGATAGATTGACTAATTTTATATCTTTATAATAATCTCCCAGATATATATTCTTTGTTGTTTGATTATTCACAGAAAGCACTTCAGTTGTTGATTTTTTTGTTGAGAAATCAAAAACGAGTTGTGATGTTGAAAGTGATGCAATCCTTACTCCTGTAACAGTTAAAGTGAACGCTGAAGTATCAACTTTCGTTCCATAAGACACAAATAGTGTACATGGTATACTCGTTCCATCAGGAGTATTATTTGCAACCTGGAATCTGTATACTGAATAAGTTGAGTCACCATTTGCAAGTGTTCCATAGGTTCCAGTTGAATCAAGATTTGTTATATAAGGTGAACCTTCTCTAAGTTTTGCTGTGATATTTGACTGAGAAGCACCCGTATTGTTAACAACCCAGATATTCATATCTGTTGTTTCACCGTTGTTCAACTTTCCATCAACAAGAACCGCTGTCGGTGAATCAAGAATCACAGATTTTTTATAAAGAATCTTTCCAGCAGGTGCTGTTGTAACAAAATCACCTGTTGCAACAAGAGCGTATGGCTGTGGTCCATTTGGAACATTAGCTGCGGTAACTCTAATCGTTATCGTTGAATTTGGTATTGGATCAAGCCAGACAACCTCAGTAACATTTTCAACATCAGCAGAACCTCCTGTTGTTGATCTTGCATTCGTTCCAAAAACATTTCCAAGATACGTGTTTCCACCGGCAGTAACTGTTAAATTAAGATTGTTAACTACAAGAGGATCCGCACCAACTGCTGCTGGATAATCAGTCCAGCACAAAACTATTTTTATATATTCGGTTGTTGAAGGACCTGTATTTATTGTATATTCATGATATTGTCCTGCTGCTGTAAATCCTGATGTAACATCCCAGACCTTCAAATCTCTGACATCACCAGCAAAATATATAGCATCATCTGTTACTATTCTACCCCAACCCTGTCCCTGTGAAGGAGCATTTTGGGTTCCAGAGTTATTTATTGTACTTATTGAATATGCACCAGGAGAGTTCCTTGTCGAATTTATAAGTACAGCTTTGATCAAAGCAGCAGAAGGTGTAAAAGCATCCGCTGCATTTTTTGTTCCTGATGGATACCAACCTTCTGTAAAATATTGTCTCACAAGAGCACCAAAACCAGCAACCGTTGGAGTTGACATCGATGTTCCACCCATATAGGTGATTCCAGTATTATTGGATGCTAAATTCCCATCTGAATCAACTGACCAGATATACCATCCACCAGTTCCGACAAGATCAGGTCTCATCATTCCTTCTTTTGTTGGTCCGTGTGAAGAGAACTCTGCAACATCAAGAAGTTCATTTCTTGTTGAAGTTCCATTCACAGCCCATGTTGTCGCCCCTGAACCAAAACCAGATTCTGATGCTCCAACACAAACAATATTTTTCGCTGTTGCCGGAGTGTTAACAGAATCCCTGTCAAGGTTTGAGTTCCCTGCTGATCTAAACATCAGAAAATCTTTTTTATCCCATGCACATGAATCTATTTGCTGAGCATTTAAAGTGTAAGAACTATAACCACCATATGACTGCCCCCATGAAGATGTATGAATTCTTGCACCAGCGTTGTAAGCCCATTGATATATATCCTGATAGTTAGTTGGAAGAACCAAACCATCACTCGAGTTTCCAATATCAGTGAATGCTAGTTTTGCAAGTGGGGCCATTCCCATGACTCTTGCATAAGCGGTAACAGATGGAAGACCTGAGTTCATCGAATCAGCAGCAACTGAACCACAAGTATGGGAACCATGGCCTGATGAGTTAAGATCAAAAGTATCTGCATGAACATTATATGCAACTATCTTTCTATGTGTTCCAGTTGTTTCACAAACTCTATCTTTATCTTTATCATAGACAGGTTTTGTTCCTGATGGATCTCTAAAATAAATGTTATCCCAATCACAACCGGTATCATCAACTCCAACTATCTGGTTCTGACCATAGATTCCTTTAGCATAAAATGGTAGACGAACAGAATCAGCTGCTGTTGAGATCGTAAGTTGTGATTTCCATGAATCAGCTGCTGCTTTCATGTTCAATGTATCAAATGTTTGCAGTATCCATCTTGACCATGCATTATGGAGTTCAACAGGATAATCCCTTTCAACCCAGTACACTTCAACCTGATTTGCAAGATATTTTGCTATATCGTTTGCTTTTTCAGCTGGAACTGAAATCCTCACTGGATTTGGACCGGCAAGAATTGTAATATCTGAAAGATTTTTCAGTTTTGAATGGAAAAGTTCAACATCTTCACCAGCAAAAAGTCCAACCAAAAGGTTAACTTTTCCTGGTAAATCGCCTTTTAAAGGCTCCTGCTTATCACTTATGAGATTGGGTGCTATTCTGTATGCTGGCTGCCATATCTGAATGAATTTCACAAACTTTTTACCTTTTATCTGCTCAAAACTTTTGTTTGAAAGTTTGACGATGAAAGCGTTATCTGGAATGTAGTCAAATATTTCTCCACCCAACTTTTTGATCTCATCTTTGTAACTCTGTCTCACAAGGTCGTTGAACTGAACAACATAATAATCATAATCACCTTTAACTTGAGTTCTTTCAAGTCCAAGGTTTGCAAATGAAGGTGGTTCGAAATCAGTTGAAAATTTTGCTACTTTTAATCTTATCATACTCTCTGCATAAAAAATGGTAAAAACAAATAAGATTAAAAGGAGCATGGATAGTTTTCTTTTTAACATTTATCCTCCTTTTTCATTTTTCTCCTTTTTTTTATAAATTATAAACAATTTTCGTTCCATCATTCTGTACAATAGACTATATATTTTCATATTTATAATATAGTTATATTTGGTGAAAAGAAAAGATGGAAAATTTTGCATTATTTATTTTAATTTTATAAAATAAAGGTAAAATTTGCACTAATCAATCGTTGGGAAACCCGAATATTTTTCCAGATAAACGGCTATGTTTTTGGTTTTATCTTTATGGTAATAACTTAACCTTTTTAAAATTAAAAATGGTAAATGAAATAAAATATCAAAATACATATAATAATTTAATTCTTTACTTGAATTTGCTTGATTAAATATCAAAAATTTTAGAGATTTAAATATTAAACTTAATGGAAAATGAATGACTAAAAAAAAGAGACGGTTTCGATTCATAAAATAATTTTTTATTTTTGTATTTTTCCATGAACAAGAAAATTTATGATAGCATACAGAATATTCGTTATAAAAAATTTTGAAATCTGTAAACCTTCTTAATTTAAAAGAAAAATCGAGATCCTCATAGTATGCTGAGTAAAATTTTTCAAAATAACCTATCTTTTTTATTATTTCGGTTCTCAAAAACATTGCTCCACCAGATCCACCTGTGACTTCACCACTTTCTCGTTTTAAATCTTTTAAATTTTTCCCAAAATCTCTATCGTATGCATAACCAGTTCTATTTACAACAAGACCCGTTGAGTTAACCGTTTCAGGGTCATCAAAAAGTAAAATCTTAGGTGTAAATATTCCTCCATCTTTAAATCTGTTTGCAAAATTAACCATATTTTCGATGAAATCTTTACTATATATTATATCGTTGTTGGAAAGTAATGTATATTTACAATGATTTTTTAGAGCATATGATAAACCGAAATTGTATGATGATGTTTTATAGTTTTTTGATGATTTTATTATTTCAATATCAGGGAAGTTATGTTTAATAAGTTTTATTGAATCATCATAAGAATCATTATCAACTACAAGAATCTTTAAGTCATTATAAGATTGTTCTTTTAGTGATTTTATGGTTTTTAAAAATAGATTTCCAGTTAACAGATTACCATTAAAATTCAAAACAACAGCAAGAACTTTATCCATTACATACTTCTTAAAATTCTAATCCTTGATTCAATAGGAGGATGTGTTGAAAACAGAGCAGAAGATTTTTTTGAAAAATCTTTGAAAGGGTTTGCTATGAACATATGTGCTGTTGCTCTTGAAGCAGTTTCAAGTTTTATCGATGATTGAGCGATTTTTTCCAAAGCAGAAGCGAGCCCTTCCGGATTTCTTGTATACTCAACCGCTTTTGCATCAGCCATAAGTTCTCTTTTCCTTGAAATCGCCATCTGGATCAGTTTTGCAAGAATTGGTGCTAAGATCGCAAGAACGATCGCAATAACTAAAATTATCAAACCTAAATAGCCACTGTTTTCTCTTCTTTCTCTTCTACCTCTTCCTCCCCAGAAAAGATATCTTAAAAGCCAATCTGATAACATAACTATAGTTCCAACAATAACTCCAACAAGCATAGAAAATCTTATATCAAGATTCGCTATGTGTGACATTTCATGTGCAACAACTCCTGCTAACTCCTCTCTGTTAAGTTTTTTTAGAAGACCTCTCGTGATTGCAATTGCACCATCTTTTGGATTTTTTCCTGTTGCAAAAGCGTTTAACGCATCACTTTCAATGATATATGTTTCAGGAGTTGGAAGACCAGCGGCGAGTGCTATCTCCTCAACAACATTTACAAACTGTGGTTCTTCATCTTTTGTAACCTTTCTTGCTCCAGAAATCTTAAGAACAATCGTTTTTCCCATGTTGTAGGAGATCAATGTTGTAATAACTGATATAAAAAAGGCAAGTATCGGTCCAAAATAACCCAAATCAAAAATATAACCAAATAAAAATCCAAATCCAATAAGAAAAATAAAGAGAGAAACTATTAACAGTATAGAATTTCTTTTGTTAGCACTTTGAATGTTGTAAAAATTTTCTTTTCTGTTATAACTCAGATCAGAAAGTTGTGCAACATCCAATGGTGTATCACACAAAGCACATTTTTTTCTCATAACATTATTGTAAAATCCACATCTTGGACAAATTTTTGCTGCCATATTTCTCCTATCTTAAATCAACTTTAACATTCTGTCTTTCAGTTTCAGGAATAACAAAGAACTCCATCTGTTTAAAATTAAAGATTGCTGCTATTATATTTGTTGGGAAAGTTTCGACCATCGTATTGAACTGCATAACAGAATCATTGTAAAATTGTCTTGCATAAGAGATTCTATTTTCAGTTGAAGTCAACTCTTCCTGTAATCTCATAACATTTTCGTTGGCTTTAAGTTCAGGATAATTTTCAACCACTGCAAATAAAGATTTTAATGCTCCAGAAAGCATGTTTTCTGCTTCCGCCTGAGCTTTTACACCTTTTGCATTCATTGCAAAATTTCTCGCTTCAATAACTTTTGTTAATGTTTCCTGTTCATACGACATATAATCTTTTACAACTTCAACAAGGTTGGGAATAAGATCGTATCTTCTTTTAAGTTGAACATCTATCTGAGACCAAGCATTTTTCACTCGATTTTTTTCTTTCACAAGATTGTTGTAGATCCCAATTATAGCGAGTATGATTAGAAACAGAATAACACCAACAACGACTAAAAAAATAAACATTTCTCCTCCTTTTTAAATAAACGGAGAGGCTGGGATTCGAACCCAGGATAGAGTTTCCCCTATACATGATCTCCAATCATGCTCCTTCGACCAACTCGGACACCTCTCCACAAAATTTTAAAGAACTAAAATAGATGAAAATATACCATAAGACCTGCTGTAACTATTGAAACTATACTCATCAATTTTATGAGAATATTTAAAGAAGGACCAGCTGTATCCTTCAAAGGATCACCAACAGTATCTCCTACGACAGCAGATTTGTGATTTTCACTTCCTTTTCCACCGAGTTCCCCACTCTCTATGTATTTCTTAGCATTATCCCATGATCCACCAGCATTTGCCATCATTATCGCAAGAACAAAACCACTTCCGAGTGATCCTGCAAGAAGTCCATAAACTCCTGGAATTCCTATCGTTAATCCAACAAAAATTGGAACTATAACAGCAAGTAGTGCTGGAACGATCATCTCTTTTTCAGCTGCTTTCGCTGCAATTGATACACATTTTTCATAATCAGGTTTGTTTTTACCTTCAAGTATCCCTGGTATCGTGTGGAATTGTCTTCTTATTTCATCAACCATTTTTGTTGCAGCTCTTCCAACTGCGTTTAAAGTTAATCCTGAAAATAGAAATGGCATCATCGAGCCGATCATAACTCCCACTATAACTTTTACATTCATAAGATGTACATCATAAACAAGAAGAACATCAACTATACCCATCTCTTTAATTTTCTCATATGAAAGAAATTTATTTCCTATATCAACAAAACCATTCGAATTTTGAGCAATTCTGATCAGTGCTGCTTTTATCGCTTCTGAAAATGCTGCGATTAAAGCAAGTGCAGTTAAAGCAGCAGAACCTATAGCAAAGCCCTTTCCAGTTGCTGCGGTCGTGTTTCCCAGAGAATCTAAAGCATCTGTTCTTTCCCTTACAACTTTATCGAGTTTACTCATCTGAGCATTTCCACCTGCATTGTCAGCGACAGGTCCATAAGCATCAGTTGCAAGTGTTATTCCCAAAGTTGATAACATTCCAACCGCTGATAGAGCAATACCATAAAGTCCTAAAGTAATATTTTTAAAATCAAAATTTGAAGAGAAAAGATAAGATACAATGATTCCTGTTACTATGACCAAAACAACAAAACCTGTGGAGATCATCGATTCCCCAAGCCCTGCAAGAATAACTGTTGCCGTTCCTGTTTTTGTTTGATCAGCAACAAACTTTGTTGGTTTGTAAGAAAAAGATGTATAAATCTCCGTGATCCTTCCTATGAATACTCCAACGATAAGTCCGGTGATTAACGATAACCAGAAGTTGAAATATTTTATTGCAGAATCTTTGAATAAAAGCCACATAAGAAGAAATGATAAAGCAAAGATCAAAAAAGTCGATATATTTATTCCTTTGTTCAATGACTGCATCAAGTGAATCTGATCAGCATTCTCTTTTGTTTTGATAAAAAATATTCCTATAATTGAAGAGATTATTCCAATCGCTGCAACCATTAGTGGTAATAGCACAAGTTTTAAAGCAAGAGTTGTTGATGGAGATAAAGAAATCGATACAGCAGCACCTAGCGAAGCAGCAGAAAGAATTGAACCACAATAACTCTCATAAAGATCTGCACCCATGCCAGCAACATCTCCAACGTTATCACCAACATTGTCAGCTATGACAGCGGGGTTCCTCGAATCATCCTCAGGGATCTCAGATTCTATTTTCCCAACGATATCAGCTCCAACATCAGCAGCTTTAGTAAAAATTCCTCCTCCTACTCTTGCAAAAAGTGCCTGTGATGAAGCTCCCATACCAAATGTCAGTATCGTCGAGGTTATAATGTATAGATCATTTTGATAAAACAATCTTAAGATGAAAAACCATATGGTGATATCAAGGAGTCCAAGCCCGACAACTGTAAGCCCCATCACTGCACCTGCTCTGAAAGCAACCTTTAACGCTTCATCAAGTGACTTTTTTGCTGCCTGTGCTGTTCTTGAACTTGCCTGTGTTGCTGTGTTCATACCGATAAAACCAGCAAGTCCCGAAAAGAATCCACCTGTCAGGAAAGCGAATGGGGTCCAAAGAGATTGAAGTTTTAAAAAGTATGAAACTATAAAAAGAATTATAAAAACAAAAATGAAGAAGATTCCAACAGATTTATACTGTTCCTTCAAATAAGCAAAAGCACCTTTCCTTACGATGGATGCTATCTCTTCCATCTTTTCATCACCCTTTGGATGCAATTGCATATTTTTATAAAAAATAAATGCAAAAACTAAAGATAACAATGAACCAAAAAATGGTAACAACAAGAATAGATTATCATTCATAAGCACTCCTCAAATTTTTATTTTAATTTTTTTATTATATTGTATAAAAGATGGTTGTCAATATTCTAGAATTTCAAACTCTTTATAAAAGTAACCTCATTTGAAACATTCTCATCAAATATAAGTTCTTGCGTTTTAAGTATATGATAAAAGTTTACAATGTTCAGTTCATTCTTTAAGCTTGATATATAAAGAAATCTTTTTCCTTCCTTTTCCGCTTTTTTCTTTTCTTTTAAAACTTTAGAAGATTGCCCTATGAGCACAAGAGGAAATACCGTTATATTCAATTTTTCTATTCTAATTTTTAAATATTCTAAAAAATTTTCGTCAACTATATCAAAATTGAGCAGTTTCAAAAGATTAACCGGATCCTTATCTTTGCTTTTAAAAAGAATGTTAAAATCTTCCTCGATTCCTACTTCAAAAAAAGTTATCGATACTGAAGGTTGCAAAGTTCTAATAAAAAGTTTCCTGTAATCTTTTTCAATATTTGATAAATCAATAAAAAGATCTATCTCTTTTACCTTTTTTTTAAACTCAACCATTTTTTCGAGTTCCTGGAATTTAATTGGCTTTGGTATTATTAACTCTTCAATATTTTCTTGATTAAAAAAATCTTTATAAAGCGTAAAATAAGGAAAGATTAAGTAATAAATATTAACATTTTTCAATTTGTTTTTCAAACTTCTATCAAAAGTCAAAAAACTGTTTAGAGAAGTTATTTCGTTGTTCCAGATTACTACAACATTTTTTATTCCATAAAACAAAGTAGATGTGTTTATCTGTTTCTTCCACTCTGTTCCAATACTTTTAACCCTCTTCTTCAAAAAAAAGTTTTCAAGAATCTTGATCATTTTCAATAAACTCCCGTAATACAGGTTTTAAAAATATATCCCCTCTTTCACTTAAAATATCTTTCAAAATCTTTTTATAAATCTCTAACCTATTTTTTAAAGGTAAAATTTTGTTTAAAATAATGTACTCTTTATCTTTATATTTACAATAACCACCATCATTCTGGATGTTGTCATATCTTATAACGATCCCTAAAGAATCAAAAAGTTCTTCAAACTCTTTTAAAATTTCTTTGTTCTTGCTCATTTTAAAACTTTCACCTTTCCTTTTATTAAACCATGTATTTCAATCTCATCAAACGAGATTATCTCCAAAAGATTGTTTATAAGATCTTCTGTAAAAATCTGTCCAGGTATGATCAAAGGAATTCCGGGAGGATAAGGAACAAGCATGTTTGATGAAATTCTTCCCTTTGCGTTTTTCAAATCTATCCATTCACCTTTTGATTGGTATGCCTCAAATGGTGGTATGGTGGCTTCAAGATCGTTCCAGATAAATTGAATTTCTTTCTCTTTCAAATCTCTTTTTTCATATTTAAAATCTTTTAAAACTTTTAACAACCTTCTCACCATATTCTGTGTTGTTCCAACTCCAAGAAGTAAAGTGAAACTGTTATAATTTATTTTTTCGACGACAATTTTATTTTTTAAAAGATAAGAATATATCTGTTTTTTCCCTATACCGGCTTTTGAAAAATTTACAAGGATTCTTGTATAGTCAAACAATATTTCGTTTATGCTTTGATAGTATCCTTTCAGATAAGACCTTTTTAAAACTTTAAAATCGTTTAGAGCATCAATTTCAGTGACAAGTTGCTCATAATATTTTTTTAACTTTTCCAGAATCATCTTTCCTTCACAAGACAGAAGTTTTCTTGCTACATCTATACTCGCAACCATCGGATAAAAGGGAGAAGTCGATGAGAAAAACATGTAATTTTCAAAAAACTCATACTTTTTATCTTTAAAATCTTTGTCGTTGACATGAATCACAGATGCTTGAGAAAAAGCCCCCATTACTTTATGTGTGGATTGAACAACATAATCTGCTCCACTCTGTAAAGCATCAGGGTAATAATCATGGTGGAAATGCATATGAGCTCCCCATGCCTCATCGACAAGAACTTTGATTTTATATTTGTGGGCA
The DNA here is from genome assembly GCA_037481815.1 of Caldifarciminota bacterium. GTDB lineage: Bacteria > Hydrothermota > 32-111 > 32-111 > 32-111 > 32-111. Next base: position 217,745 of record JBBFKX010000001.1, on the reverse strand, counting down.
ACAGAAATTATTTCCGGTAAATTGTATCTTAAACCATCATAAGTGGGAACAGTCAAAGCGAGAAGTTTCGCATCCCTGTTCTCCTCAATACATTTTATAACCTCCTCTTTCCTTGTAGGTAATATGATCCCGAACTCTTTGTTAAAATTGGCTTTTAAAAATACAGGCAAAGCACCTGAAACGATTATCGAATGTATCGTCGATTTATGAATGTTTCTATCGACTATGACCTTATCACCTTTGTCCAGAAGAGTCATAAAAATGATTTTGTTTGAAGTTGATGTACCATGAACATTAATGAAAGAGTATAAAGTTCCATAGGCGGTCGATAGAAGTTTTTCTGCTTCTTTAAATACACCGTTGTGAGAAAGCAAAGAACCAAAAGAAGGATCGGATACGGATGTATCTGTTAAAAAAATATTATTTTTATAAAAACGTTTGAAATCCCTCACAGAGGTATATTTTTCGAAGGCCTCACCTCCGACATGCCCTGGTGTATGCCATCTCTGTTTTTTACTTCTTGCAAGTTTTTTTAAAGAATTGAAAAATGGAGTATTGTATCTTCTCTCATAAAAAAACTGGATTATCAAATTTTTTAAACCTGAAAGTTCGTAAAAATATTTTATATTCCTGTTAACAATGTTCGGTTTAAATTTATAATCAAAAATAAAAATTTCACTTTGATTGTTATAAAAAAGAAGGGTATTTATAATATCATCCTCAAACTGCTTGACATCTACAATAACTCCATCATACATCAATTTGTCAAGTCCTGGTTCAGAATAGATGAATTTGCTTATCAACCTTATTTTGAACCTTGTATGGTTATAAATAACTTCTTCTCCATCAAGAAAGTTATATTTTACCTTTTTCTTACGATCATCGGTAACAACAATAATATCATAGTTTATAATAGCCATAAATTGTATTATCTATAAAAGTTTTTTTAAGTCAAGAAAAGTTTTAGCAAAAATAAGTGTAATTCTTAACATCTGTTATTTTTAATTTTATAATTTTAAATTTTTCGATATCCCTATTTTTTGAAACTACAACATCATCGATGTCAGGGGCATCTTCAATCAACCTTCCATAAGTATACTCATCGTCTGAATAATAAAAAACAACATCTTTATATTGACCAACTTTATTCCTCATTTTTTTCATTGCTATTTTTTTGTTAACATTGATCAACCTGTTGAATCTTTCAACCTTTTTAGAAAAATCTATAGTATCCTCGATTTCTTCATTTTCATCAGAATACAGAAAAAGCCCAAGTTTATCTATATATCCTCTTTTTATAAAATCCTTTAAGATTTGAAAATCTTTTTCTTTTTCATGAGGGAACCCAACTATGAATGAACTTCTTAAAATAAGGCCTGTTTTTTTTATCATACTGGAAATTTCCAAAACATCAATGTTATCTCTTTTCATAGATTTTAAAACATCATTTGAAACGTGCTGGAATGGAACATCGATGTATTTGATAAAACTCTTTGCTTCTTTTATTGCAAAAACAATATCATTTATAGCGCTATCAGGGTAAACATAGAGAAGTCGGAACAATCGATCAGGAAAATTTTTGTTTAAATTTTCAATAAGTTTTAAAATCATTCTCTTTTTATAAAGATCAATTCCATAAACAGATGAATCCTCTGATATCAGTTCAAACTCCTTAAAGCCCTTTTTTGAAAAATTCTCGACTTCCTTTAAAATCTCTTCTATTCTTTTACTTCTTAAAGTCCCTCTTATCGATGGAATTTTGCAAAAAGAACATTTTCTTAAACACCCTTCAGAAATCTTAATGTAAGTATGGAATCTGTTTAAAGGATACCTTTTTGAACTATAGAAGATTGTTTTATTCTCATTCAACATTATCAACTTTTTTTTCGTATTCAGATTTTCAAGAATAAAATCATTAAATTGCCCACTTTCGGTTCCAATGAAAAGATTTATGTTAGGAAATATTTTGAAAACTCTTTCCTTAAACATCTGGACATAACATCCAAGGAGTATAACTTTTTTTGTTTTTGAAAATTTTTTCGCTATTCTTTCGCTTTCAACTCTTGCATCATGTATAAAGGAACAGGTATTTATAAGAACAAAATCGGCTCTATCAATATCACCAACAATCGAATGCCCTTCTTTTGTCAATTCTCCCAACAAATATTCAAGATCAACTTGATTTTTCGAACAACCAAGAGTTAATGGAAAAAATGAAAATGTTTTTCTACTTTTCAATTAAAAGTTTTATCCTGTTTATTAAGTTAACATCTTTTGTAAAAAATAGCGCCTGTTGTGCAATTATAGAAGCATTCTCTTTTTCGTCAAGAGCATAATGAGTTTCAGCAAGTTCTGTTAAGACAAGGGCGACCCTTTCTCGATTATCCTGATAGAGAACAAGTGCTTTTCTGAAATAATCTTTTGCCTGTGAGTACATTTTCAGTGAAAAAAATTTTTCACCTAAAAATCTGTTCAATTCTGCTTCAACAAAAATATCACCACCATAATTCTCGACAAGTTTTGTAAGTTTTTCGATATCATTTTTCTGAGAATAAATTGTAAATTGTAAAATTAACAAGGAATCTGAAAAACTGTTTTTTACTTTCAACTTTTTATCGATCAAAATAAGTGCTGCATCATAATTGCCAATATTTTTTAGTGAATTTATTAATAGGTATTCAACTTCGTCTTTATAAAATTTCATGTTGTCAGTAAAATTCTGGACAATGTTTATAACAAATATATTATCTTGTCTATTTTTGTAAGCATAATTTAGAAGAAGATAAAATATTTTACATACTTTTTCATTAGAAAAATCCATATTTTTAAAAAAATTTATTATAAAATCCAATTTTAGATTTTCATAAATAAAAGAAATATTTTTTTCAAAGATCTGAAAAACTTTTTCACCTCTATTGAATTCTATTAGATAGTTTTTAAGATAGTAAACCTTTAAAGAATCTGAAGATGTTTCTTCAATAATTCTTTCATAAGCGTTCTTTTTGAAAGGATTATTTTTTTCATTGTTTATAAAAGATATGAATGACTGAATGCTATCGGGATATAAACCATCTTTATAATCTACAAAATATTTCAAATAAACCATCTTGTCTTTTATAAAATCTGGATAATTTCTTTTATTAAGGTATTCCTTGAATTTCTTATAGTTTTTTATATTGAAATAGGACTCTGCGATCATTTGATCTGCATATATTGTTAACTCATCTTCAGGAAATTCGTTCGAAAAATTTTCGAGTTTTTTAATCGCTTTTTTAAAATCACCTTTGAGAAAAAAACCTTTACCATCTAAAAAGAGGGCATTTTTTTTAAAATCTGATGATATATTTGATTCTCTGAAAACATTGAAATAGTTCTCCATTTTATCATAATCACCAAGCATAAAATAATTTTTACCAGCAAGATAATATGCATTACCCAAAAGTATCGAATCATATTTTTCATTTAGAATAACCTGATTTACAAAATAGAGCGATTTATTAAAATATCCTTTTTTAAACAAAACCTGACTTTTTATATAGACAACATAAAAATAATCCTTATCCTCTTGAAACTTAGTAAGAAAGAGATCACAAAAATAATCCAACTTTTCATAATTTTTTTTCACAAAGTTCAGATTTATATAAATCTTAAAGATTTCAGGATAGTTAATAAAGTTCTCAAATTCTTCTATCGTTGTTATACAATCATCATACTTTTGCAATTTATACAACGAAATTATTTTTAAAATATTCGAAAGATCCCCTTTAAATTCTGAAGATATTTTTAAACTATTTTCTAAATCATTAAGATTATAGTAAGAATAACCTTTGAAAATAAAAAAGATGTTTTTTAAAGAATCTTTTAAAAATTTTGGTTCAAATGAAATTATTTGATTAAATTTTTTTTCTATAAAACTATTTTTTAAATATAAATATTCTTGAAAATAATTTTGAGGCAATTTCCCATCTTTGATCAAAGAATCGCTAAACAGAATAAATTTATCTATGTTTGATAATATTTCGAGTTGTTCAACACTTTTAGTATAGAGAACCTTTTCAAAATCGATTTCTTTATTAAAAAATTTTTTTACATTTTCTGAATCATCAAAATACTGCCAGAAGGGAAACACTCTGATAAAGGAAAAAATAAGTATTGATATTTTAAGTGATCTGAACAAGTTCATAACTGTTTGTCCCAAGGCCAATTTTCTGTGCATGTTCAAGTTGAACAAGAGGATCTATATCTGGATGAGTTTTTTTAAAAGGATCATATCCGGTTCTTTCACAAACAAGATCATAAGACGCTCTATCGATAGCGACAGGGTCATTAGAAAAAAGTATACCAACGTCTTTTGCAATTGGGCCTTTATTATAAGGATAACAATCACAAACAGGAGAAATGTCAATTACAAAATTTACAAAAACTGCTGGCTTGCTTTCAACAGATACCTTTGCATACTCAGCCATCTTTTTCTGCATCAAAGAACTCTCTATTCCCCAATCAATGTTTATTGCTCTAAAATCACATATCTCAAGACATAAACCGCACCCAACACATATATTTTTATCAATAAAAGCAGTGTTCCCCGATTCCCTGATAGCCTTCACATTGCACCATTTTATGCATTTAAAACATCCTTTACACTTTTCTTTATCAACAAAAGGTGTTAGATTAGAATGCATGGAAAGTTTTCCTCTCTTCGCAGCACAACCCATACCCATATTTTTGATTGAACCTCCAAATCCTGTCAATTCATGCCCTTTAAAATGTGTTAAAAATAATATTCCATCGGAATAATAGATGTCAGAGCCAATATAAAATTCCTTTAGTACTTCAAGTTCCTTTTCTACCTTTACAAAACTTTCCCCCCTCAATCCATCAGAGATTATTATCGGGAAATATGAAAACCCATTAAAGAATGCGTTCTCAAGGTGATCCACGGAGTTTGATCTCATACCTTTATAAAGAGTATTTGTATCAGTTAAAAAAGGTTTATACCCGTTTTTCTTTAAAAATTCACAGAACCAATTGGCGTATACAGGCTTTATGTAAGCTCTGTTTCCTTTTTCTCCAAAATGTATTTTTACAGCAATCAAAGAATTTTCATAAAATATTTTTTGAACCTCTATTTCCTTTAAAAGGATGTTCTCAAATATTTTAAAATTTCCTGAAAAAGTTTGAATATCTATAAAATAAACTTTTGGATCCATTTAATTATTATATCAACTCTTTGTATACTTTTCAACAATATCCTTTAACTCGTTCAGATTTAGAGGTTTTGGCAAATAATCATTCATACCGTTGGCAAGACATACATCTTTATCCTCTTTCATAGCGTTCGCTGTCAAGGCAATTATTGGAACAGGAATTTTCTTAATCATAAGATTATAACTAAGATTCCTGTTGTTTTTGATATCATCCTCAACCTCTCTTATGATTCTTGTTGTGGTTAAACCATCCATTACAGGCATCTGTACATCCATAAGAACAAGATCATATGACCTTTCTTTCATCATCTCTAAAACCTTTTCTCCGTTTTCAGCGATATCAACATCATAACCAAGTTTGTTCAACATGTTTTTCGCTACCTTCTGATTAACCGTGTTGTCCTCAGCAACAAGAATTTTAATGTCTTTTTTGTCAACCTGCGCTTTTGTATCCTTTACTTCCTTTTCCTGTTCTTTACTCTCAAAAATTGAAATAAGCAAATCATACAAAGATGATTGAGAAACAGGTTTCTGAAGGTATCCATCAACACCGATAGTATCAAATCTTTCTTTATCCTCTTTTAATATTGAAGATGTAAAGATGATGACTTTAATCTTTTTATTCTTTTCTTTGATCATCTTTGCTACTTCAAGTCCATCAATTTCAGGCATAATATAATCGACAAATACAATATCATAATCATTCAAATTCTTTGTAAAATCCTTAAAAGATGTTAGACACTCACACTCGACATTCCAGACCGATAACATGTTATGCATTATCTTTAAATTCAATTTATTATCATCTATAACAAGAACCCTTTCAATTCCTTTGATTTTAGAAAATGTTTTCTTGATATCATCAGCTGACACCTGAACAGTTTTTATAGTGAATCCAAATTCACTTCCTCTTCCTCTACCTCCATCTTTAGAAAGTTTTGAAGGAGAAAGAGCATATATCTCTCCACCCAATTTTTCCACAATGTATTTCGAAATGGTTGTTCCAAGACCCGTTCCTCCAAACTTTCTTGTTATAGAATTATCCGCCTGTTCAAAAGGTTGAAATATTTTTTCTATTTTATCGTTATCTATACCTATTCCTGTGTCTGAAACGATGAACTTTAATATCACATCGTTTCCTTTTTTTTCTACCCTCTTTACTTCAACGAGTATTTCCCCTTTTTCTGTGAATTTTAAAGAATTTCCAACAAGGTTGAGTAAAACCTGTTTCAACCTTACAGGATCAGATTTTATATATCTTGGAACATCTTTATCTATATCGATAAGAACTTCAAGACCTTTTTTCGATATTTCAAAAACGAGAGGTTTTAAAGATAGTTCAACAAGTTGATAAAGATCAAATTCTATCTCTTCAAAACTCATCTTCCCAGATTCTATTTTTGAAAAATCAAGAATATCATTTATCAATGTTAATAAAGTTATAGAAGAATATTTTATCGTTTTTACATAATCTTCCTGTTCTTTATCGAGTTTTGTTCCAAGAAGTAGATCAACCATTCCAACTATTCCATTAAGAGGTGTTCTGATCTCATGACTCATATTTGCAAGAAAAACAGATTTTGCTTTTGTTGCCTGCTCTGCTTTCAATTTCGATTCAAAAAGTTCATGTTCCATCCTTTTTCTTTCAGTTATATCCTCTTTAACCGCAACAAAATTTATTATCTTTCCATCTTTATCAATTATTGGTGCAATCAGAGCAAGTTCCCAATAGAGAGTTCCATCTTTTCTTTTATTATGAAATTCTCCCCTCCATTCCTTTCCAGATTTTATCGTATCCCACAACTCTTTGTATTCCTCCTTGCTCTTTTCGCCTGATTTTAAAATTCTTGGATTTTTTCCTTTGACTTCTTCAAAAGTATAACCTGAAACCTCTGTGAATTTTTTGTTAACATATTCTATATTACCTTCCGTATCGGTTATTACAATACTTGCAGGGCTTTGATTAACAGAGAACAACAATTTTTCTATCTCTCTTTCATAATTGAATTTTTCTGTAATATCATCAAAAACCTCAATACAACCAGTAAAATTATTTTGATCATCTCTTAAAACCTGTGCATTTTTTGAAATTATTCTTACATTTCCATCCTTTGTTATTACCGTACATACTTTGTTATATATCGGATTATCATCCATTTTATTTATAAGGCCACAGCCACTTCTGCAAGGCTCATTAGCAAAAAATGTACATTCTTTTCCAACCAGTTCTTCCTCTTTATATTTGAGTATCTCAAGTGCCCTTTTGTTTATTGATAAAATTCTTCTGTCTTTATCTGCTATAAAAACAGCACTTGGAACAACTGCAAAAAGTTTTTCAAACTCTTCGGTCTTTCTCTGAAAATTATCTTTTAAAACTTTTAAAACTTTATTCTCATAATCCAGCCTTTCCTCGTTTTCTAGGGCTATTCTTTGAAACAGTTCAACAAAATACTTAAATATAGAAGTGGCAAAAAATATTGAGAGGTATGTAAAAAAGAAACTGAAGTGTAGAGACCTATCATATGTGAAAATTTTTGAGAACACTGGAATTCTTAAAATGATAAATATTAAAATTAAAAAACAGAAAACAAAACTTTCCCAGAATGGTATCGAAAGAAATGATAGAAGCGGAAAAATATAAACAAAAGCCCTTCTTGAAGAATCAAGCTGTGTAAAAAACAATGTGTATAAACCTACAAGAAAAAGAACAAAAACTAGAATTCTTCCAACGAGATCAACATTTTTCTTTTTTACAAGTATTACAAGAAGAATGTGACATATTACCAAAGAGATAAAGTGTGTTAAAAACTCTATTGGACTTATGTATGGGAACAAATGTTTTAAAGAAAAATAGAATGTATCTGTTATTCCGAGTATTAGAATTAACAAAAGGAAATTGTATCTGATCCTGAAAAAAATTTCTTTTGTTGAATATTTTGAAAAATAGTTCGTGTTGAAATTAAAAAATAAATTTTTCAAAAAATTTTTCATTTTCTAAAATCCTTTACATTAATGTTATAAAGTTTTAATTTTGAATGAAGATTTTGCCTTGCGATCTGTGCTATCTGAGAAGCCCTCGTTATGTTCCCATTGCAAAATTTTAAAAGTTGAACAAGATATTCCCTTTCATAATAATCCATCGTTTCTTTCAAAGGTCTGTTGATTGGAATAAAATCAACTTTGTTAGAATGCATGACATTACCAAAAAGATGTGATGGAAGGTTTTTAACATCTATAACATCACCCGTTGTAAGAGCACAACTGCTCTCAACCGCATTTTCAAGTTCCCTGACATTTCCCGGCCAATCGTATCTTAAAAAGACCTCTTTTACACCTTCCGAAAAACCTTTAATCTTTTTGTTCATCTTTATGCAGTACTTTTCAAGAAAATGCTCGGCTATCAGCAGTATGTCTTCTCTCCTATCCCTCAAAGGAGGTATATTTATATTTACTACGTTTAACCTGTAATACAAATCCTCTCTGAATCTATTTTCAAGGATTCTGTCTCTTAAATTAACATTTGTGGCCGAGATTATTCTTACATCCGTCTTTATCACATTTGTGGAACCAAGTGGAGTGAACTCACCACTCTCAATAACTCTTAAAATTTTTGCCTGCAAACTTAAAGGCATATCCCCAATTTCATCAAGGAATATTGTTCCCATATCAGCAACTTTGAAAAGTCCGTTTTTATTATTGTAGGCACCCGTAAAAGCACCTTTTACATATCCAAAAAGTTCACTTTCAAGCAATGTTTCAGGTAAAGATGCGCAGTTTATTGGGACAAATGGACTATTTTTTCTTTTACCAGAATAATGTATCGCTTTTGCAACGAGTTCTTTACCTGTTCCACTTTCACCTGTAATCAGAACATTCGAATCTGTCTTGGATACCTGTTTTAGCATTTTTATCAGATCTCTCATCTTATCACTTTTTCCAATTATTCCCTGAAATGAGAACTCCTTTTCAACCTGTTCCTGTAAAATTTCATTTTTTATCATCAGTTCGTTCCATTTCAAAGCTTTTTCTATATTCACCAGTAATTCCTTTCCTTTAAAGGGTTTTTTTAGATAATCAAATGCACCCATTTTTATCGCTTTCACGGCATCATTTATATCCGCATTACCTGTAATAATTATTATGGGGATATCTGGAAAAAAATGTTTCAATTCTGGTAGATATTCTATTCCAGTTCTATCAGGCAACTTCACATCAAGAAGTATTAAATCAACTGAATTCTTTTCCAAAATCTGAAACATTTCTTTACCATTTGATGATGTATAAACATTATACTTATTTTCTACAAGCATCTCTCCAACCGATTGGAGAATAAAAGGATCATCGTCAACTATGAGTATATTTTTCATTTTCATAAAACCTCCTATATAGCAGGTAACGGTAAAATGACCTTTATCTCAGATCCCGAATCGTAATCTTTAAAAATCAATTTACCTGAAACATTTTCTATATCAAACTTAATCGAATTGATCGTAAGAACATCAGATCTGCTACTCTCATCTTCTACATTTTCAAACAGCATCTCTATACCAGTTTTAAAATTTGTATTAAAAATGATATAGATGCTATCCTCTAAAAGTTTAAAACTCACCATGATCCTGTTTCCTTTGACCTTTTCACACCTGTGGAACAAAAGAAGAATCAACTCAAGAAAAATGTATTTTAAAAACCCACATGGCAACTTTACTGGTGGAATCTTTTTATCATATGTGTATTCAATTTCAACATTGTGGTTGATAAAATAATCTTTGATTATCGGGAAAAATTTTACAGTTTCCTCTTCAATGTTGACAAGTTCCATTTTTTCAGAAACTCCAAGTTTTAATTCTCTTACAGTTGATACTATCGAAACTATTCTGTCGACATTCTGTTCGATCATATCTATTTTTTTATGGAGTTCCTTTGGACAATTTTTATCCATCCTTAACATATCAAGTTGCAAAACGATTGAAGTTACTGGATTATTGATCATATGACTTATACTTGATATGAGTTCACCAGCAACAGACAATTTTGAAATTTTTCCTATCTCATGTTGAAGAGAAGACATACTTTCACATGAAACTATATAATTTTTAACTCCAATTATTTTTTCCATTTTGAATTCAAAATCGTTTTCAAAATTGTTTTCATAGATAAAGTCAATAAAAGGCACTTCAAATAGATCTTTGTATTTATCGATACTCTCTTCTTTTTCTAATACAACAAGAACCGGGATTTTCCAGTTAAACAATTTTTTCAAGAACCCCCTACCATTTTCAAGATCAAGGTTTTTTGATGAAGTTAAAATAAGATCGATTTTTATTTCATTTTTTATCATTTCAAGATTTTTTAAATCTTCTTCAAAAGTAATATTCTGTCTGTTCAGTTCTTCTGATTTTAAAATCTCCTGATTATCAAGTTGAAACACAAGAATCTGTTTCATTTCTCCTCCCCTTCTATTTCACTTTCAGCGATATACATTATCATATCTGTTGATATATCTTTTGTATATATCATGGGAATATAAAAGTTGTTTTCCTTAACAAATTTTAATATTTTTCTAAAATTTTCAACCGATGATTTTTTCTTACCTTCCATTTTATCAATCAGGGCAAGATAATACAATGAATATATATTGTTCGGGTTCGAAGATAGAGTTTTCTGAAAATAAAGTTTTGAAATCGAATAGTTGAGTTTATTAAAATAGAACGTACCAAGGATGAAATCAAAATCTGGGTCTTTTATCTCATTTATTTCAAGTTGTTTTTCAAGAAACTCTATTTTTAAAATGTCATTTAACCTTGTGTAAATAAGAAGCATCAACTTCAGAATCTCGATATTATTACCTTCTTCTTTCCCTAACAATGCTTGCAATATTCCTAACGATTCATTGTATTTTTTTTCTTTGAAAAAGTTCAAGGCATCTTCAAAAGTATAATCTGATACTATAAATTCATCACTCTCTGGTTTTTTGAAATAGTAATACCCTTCATAGTTTAACTGCTCAAAAATTCCTGAAGAAAAAATATTGGTTTCTTTAAAATCACATATAAGATAAGAGCCATTTTTAAGTAACCTGTATGTTTCTTTCGTAAAGTTTTGTAATTTGTCTTTTAAAAAGATTTTTGAAAAATTGTTAACTATAATAAGATCAAAATTTTCACTCCTTAAAGAATTGTTGAAAGGATTTGCTACCACAAAATTAACTCTGTTTAAAATATCGTTTCTTAAAATATAATTTTCAATCATATCTATAAAATATTTCAACTGAGCATCTGATGCTTTAATGAGTTGTTGGTACTCGATTCTGTTATTCTTAATTCTTTCAACGATAAAAAATGATGGATAAACGGCAAAATAGTTAACATTTTTTCTTTTTTTAAGATTTTTCAAGATAAGTTCACAATCAATTACAAAGGAAAAGAGTGAACTGCCGATATCGGAAGAGAATATGAGTATATTCAAATTATCATTATCGATTGTTTCAAGAAGATTCTTTGTTAATTTGTAGATCTCTTCATTTTCAAAAAATATATTCTGATAATTGTAAAGAGCAAAAAGTATCTTTTCAAAATCACCTTCGTTTTGAATCTTTCCCAGATTGTATAGATCCTGAATTTTGATGTTTAAAGAAGGAGTAATGTTAATATGATAATTTTTCTCAAGAATATCAATAATGTTTTGTACTGTTTTTGCAATCAACATCAACTCCTTTTTAATATATTTTTTACCCTTAGCAATACCTTTTGAGGATCTATCGGTTTGGGGATATAATCATCAGCTCCTTTTGACAGTCCTTCAATCTCATTTTCAGAATCGGATTTTGAAGTCAAAACTACAACCGGAATACTGTTTAAATTTTCATCGTTTTTTATCTTTTCAAGCAGTTCAAATCCTCCCATCTGTGGCATTGAAAGGTCCGTTATCACCAGATCTATTCTATTGTTTTTTAAAATTTCAAGAGCATTGACACCATTATCAGCTTCAAATGTTTCAAATCCTTCAGATTTAAAGAGTGCACATATTACAGTTCTTATAGTTTTAACATCATCAACAACAAGGATCCGTTTTTTTTCACTTCCTTCTTTAAAGTCTGTCTCGAAGATTACACTGTTTTCAATTATAAAACGATCAACATCAAGAACCCTTTCAATTTCACTGAAAGTCGTTATACCATTTTTCACCTTGTCAAGTCCATCATCAAATACTGTTTTATAGTTTATTTTTTTAAGATATGAAACTATCTCGTTTAGGTTCGATTCTTTTTCTATAAGTTCTCTCAACTTTTGATCTATTTCAAGTACTCCAAAGATACCAATGATTCCCGAAAATCCAGTATAATTACATTTTTCACATCCATTTTTATTTTCCTGATATATTTCAAAATTTTCATCCACTTTTAAAATTTTTCTTACTCTTTCGTCAGGATGTACTTTCGTTGAACAGAACTTACAAACTTTTCTTACAATCCTCTGTGCAACAACAACAAGTAAAGCATCAGAAATCAGATACGGTTCAACTCCGAGATCCCTCAATCTTATCAAAGTTGAAACCTCACTGTTCGTATGAAGGGTTGAAAGCAGAAGGTGTCCTGTTATTGCACCCTTGAAAGCTGTTTGTGCTGTTTCGGTATCTCTAATTTCTCCAAGTAGTATCACATTCGGATCCTGTCTTAATAGAGTTCTTAATGCGGAAGAAAACGTTACATTATTTTTCGGATCTATCTGAGTCTGGTTTATACCTTTAATCGTATATTCGATAGGATCCTCTATTGTTGTGATGTTCAAATGTTTATAATCGAGTTCCTGTAAGATTGAGTATAGAGTTGTTGTTTTCCCACTTCCGGTGGGACCGGTTACTAGAATTATTCCCTGAGATTTATTGGCATTCTTTCTGATTATCATTATATTTTCTTCTGTTAAACCGAGTTGTTCAAGAGAAACTTTGATTTTGCTTTTATCGAGAATTCTAATAACTATTTTTTCACCATCCATTATTGGAATCGTTGACACTCTTAAAGATATATCTTTTTGTGATACTACAATCTGTATATTTCCATCCTGTGCTTTTCTTGTAATCGTTATATCCATCTTTGCCATTATTTTAATTCTCGAGATAACTCTTTTTTCTATTTTTTTTGGTAACCTTAAATGTTCCTGTAAAAATCCATCAATTCTATATCTTACGACAAGATTGTTTGACTGAGGTTCAAAATGAATATCTGAAGCGTTCAACTTGATAGCATCTATTATTATTGAGTTTATCAGCCTTACGATAGGTTTTGCGTTCAGTTCATCATCTTCTAAAGCCTCTTCTTCTTCAAGAGTTTCATACTCATCAACATTTAAGACATTTTCATCAAGTTCATAGGAAAATTTTTCCTGTCCAAAAATTTCTATAAACTTTTTGTTCAAACTTTCAGTAGTTGTTATATAGAAATCGACATCAAGATTCGTTATGAATTGAATATCTTTTATAAGTTCAAGATTAAAAGGATTATCGGTGATAATTTTAATCTTTTTCTGGGAAACCTCAAAAGGTAAAAATCTATTCTTTTTTATATATGTCGGAATAAATAAAGATAATAAACCTTCTGTGATTTGAATCTTATCAGCATCAAGATATGTGATTTTAAAATTCTGCTCAATCAATTTTGCAAGTTTTTCATCAACTTTTATTTTTTTTTTCTGAAACAAGGTTGGTAAAAAACCTTATAAGGTCAAAATTTTTATTTTCACTCTCTTTCTCGTATTCCCTAAATATTTCATGGAATCCCTTTAAATAATCAAGAATTTGTTCTTTCATATTGCTCCAAAAAAGTTATAAATTTTTCAACCAAACTCTTTTTGAAATACTTTTCAGACATTTTTTCAAGGTTTTCAAAAGCGTTTCTTTTTCCAACACCATCCCTATAGTTTTTGTTTTCTACCATAAGAAGATAGGTATGAACCAATTTTATAACCTGCGATTCAACAGGTATATCATCTCCTTTCAATCTTTTAGGGAATCCTGATCCATCGTAGTTTTCACCTATCGATTCGATTATCGGTTCAAGTTCTCTCAAAAATTCTATATCATCTATCACACTTTTAAATTTTTCTGAAACCTCTTTGGAACCATTTTTTTTGTCCTTAACAAATGACTGTATGATATTGAAAAGCATTGAAGAGAATTTAATCTTTTCCACTTTTTCTTCATCAAATTTTAAAAATTTTGCAAAATCTTCACAGTATTTTGCTCTTCTTTCTATCATGGTTTTTTGATTACTGTCCGAAAGTCCAGTTAATGTAAGCAATGTATAAATAAGTCCATATTTTGTGGTTTTCAATTTTTTGTTCAATTTTATTTCAGAGAATTTGTTTGCAAGCACAAACGAAAGTACTTCCGCGATTTCAAGATCCGTATCAACAAAATCATTTTCTCTTTTAAAATAAACAACTCCAATTATATCATTTTCATAACTCATAACTGAGGTCATCGATTTTGAACCAGCAAAAATACATCCTATATTGTTTTTAACTGGAACAAAAAAGATTGGCAATTTTGGATCAACAATATCACCAATCTTGAATTCTCCAACAGAGGGCCCACATATATTCTTAAAACCTTTACTCTCCTTCAAAAAGAAATAAACAAACTGAGTTAAAAATATCTTTGAGAATTCAAGGTAAGAAATTTTAAATAATTCCTGGATATCATTGATTTTAGAAATCTTTTTCTGGAACTGCTTTAAGAGGATCAACCTTTCTATAACCTTCCTTGACTCATCGCTTTCGAGATTTTTTTCCTTTTTATTTATAAGATCAGCAATTATTTTTTTATTTTCAAGTAAACTGTTTCTTTTATTTATTGCACTCTTCAAAGCATTCATTACCTGATTTATATGTAAGGGTTTTGGTATATAATCAAAAGCACCATACTGCAAAGCTTCAATTGAAGTTGAAAGTGAGGCATATGCTGTCATAACTATCACCTGAATGTCACTATCCATTTCTTTCACACTTTTCAATATTGATAAACCCGATTGATCGGGAAGAATTATATCTGTAAAAATAACATCTGGTGGATTGTTGGTAATATAATTCATCGCTGAATTTCCATCATAAAAAGCCAAACATTCATAATCAGAAGAATAATTGTTAAGTGCATCCTTCAATGAGTTCGCAAGATCTCTGTTATCATCGATGATCAACACCTTCATCTTCTTTTGCACTTTTCCTCCTTTTCCATATTGTTTATAACAAGAAAAGTGCCAAATATAAGTGTCATAAATCTATTATGTTATGATTTTATGACAAATCAATTTTTTTGTAAATAGCAAAAATTTTTGATTTAAATATTATATTTATGAGATTTAAGCTTTTGAAAAAAAGGATTACAGAGTCATTTTTTTATGACACTTTCAAGGAATTCGATACAAGATAACATTTTTCATGTATAAAATTTTTCAAAATTCGATTTTTATCACACTCAGATTTTAATTCTTCTATACTGTTTTTTAAATGTAAAACTATTTTTTTTCTTTTTTGAATAAATTTTAATTTATCAATTATTTTATAAATATGATCACTGTTGTTAAGTAATGAAAATTCGAGGTAATAATTGTTATCTTGATCATTTTCAAAATCAAAATCAAGAAACTCCTCTATTTTCAACCTCTTTAATCTTTTCAATATTTTGACGTTTGGAGTATCGGTTAAGAGTAATATATTTTTTTCATGATCTTCCGCTTTGAGAAAATTTTCGATTATAAAATAAAACTCTTCGATTTCCTTCAAAATACCATCAAGTTCCTCATAGTGGAAAGGTTTTTCGATCAAATAATGAACACCTAGTCCTTTCAATATATCTTTCAAGTTCTGATTTGGACTTGCTGTAACGATAACAATTGTTAAGAAAAGATCCATTTTTTTCAACTGATTTATAATGTTGATTCCATAATTTGAACCCAAATAAATGTCAAGGATTAAAACATCAAGGTTTTCTATATCAGTTTTACTGATCATCAAAGGATGTTTGTATAAAAGATGAACAACATGTTTTTTTAGAACAAGAATATCTCTCAAAGCGTTAGCGAAAGTTTCACTGTCTTCAAGAATTCCTATTTTCATAATTTCTCCTTTTTACTAACTAAATTGATAACATTATTTATGCCAAACTTAAGATATCATTTTAAAGAATTTATAACTAAAACGGTGGGCATTTTTTCATTACAAACGTTTAATTTGTTGACAACATGAAAGATGAGGTTTATTATGCATATATGGTTGGTATAATATTTTTATCGGTTTCTGTTTTTTTATTTTCAACTATGGAATTGACTTCAAAATTAATTTCAAATGATTTCAATTTTATACAGTTAACTTTTTTAAGATTTTTTTTAGGGACATTTGTTTTTATTTTTTTTATAGTTTTTAAAAAGGACTTGAAAAAAGAATTAGAAAATCTGGATGTGAAAACATTTCTCAAACTCTCCTCTCTTGGCTTTGTGAACATTTTCATCTCCATGCTTCTTTTACAATATTCAGTTGAAAGGGGGAACGCATCGATAGCGGCTGTTTTAATTGGAAGTCATCCGATTTTTGTTTATATTTTAAATCTTGTGTTTTTCAAAGAGTTTGACAGGATCAAATTGATCAAAATATTTTTAGGTATTATAGGTATATTTTTTCTTATCATATTCTCACGAAAGATCACTAAAGAAATAAGTTATGTTCCATCTATAACTGGACTACTATCATCATTTTTCTTTGCACTTTTTACTTTCCTTTCAAAAAGGTTTTTAAAAAATAACAGCCCGATCATAGTAAACTTTATTTCATTTTTTACAGGGATAATTTTACTATTTCCTTTCATATTATATCAAAATAATTTTTTATTGAAAAATCTTAATATTTCAAATTTATTATTTTTAATTTATCTTGGTTTTTTTGTAACGGGATGCGGATACTTATTTTACTATGAAGGTTTTAAAAGGTTAAACGTTGTTGATGGATCTATGATCTTTTTTCTTAAACCACTTCTTGGTTCAATACTTGGAGTAATCATATTGAAAGAAAAATTAAATCTATACCAATTTATTGGAATCATTTTAATAATTTTCTCATTAACAAATTTCAAAAAAGGAAACAGATTTGAAGACAATAATCGAATCAAAAAAGGTAACACTAATTGAAAAAAACTCGATTTTCATCGGAAGGGCTTTTTTCGTACATGATCAAAAAGAAGTTAAAGAATTTTTAAATATTTTAAAAACAGAGAACAAAGGATATTCACATATAGTTTATGCTTATCGATTTACAAAGGATGAATTTTACTATACAGATGATAAAGAACCCAAAAATAGTGCAGGGCTTCCTGTTTTTAACGTTCTAGATAAGAATGATCTTTACTTTACACTTTTAACGGTTATAAGATTTTTTGGTGGTATAAAACTTGGGGCTTCAGGACTTGTCCGTGCGTACTCAAAATGTGCTATAGAAACTGTAAAAAATTCTAAAATTAAAAAACTCGAAAAATTTTATCTTTTTGAATTTTCTTTCGGATATCAGGATTACAACGAATTTTTATATTTTATCAAACAAGTAAAACATAAAATTCTGGAAGAAAAGTTCACGGAAAAAATTACAATAAAGATTTATCTGGAAGAAAATCTTAAGGAAAAAGTTGAAAAATTGTTTCCAAACAGTTTTAAAATTTTAGAAAAAGATGTTTTACTTCCCTACTGATCCATCTTTTTTAATAAGGAAAGTATTGATCTTCTTGAAAACGGTTTTTTCAAAAGTGGTATTTTAAACTCTCTGATTATTCTTTTAACTTCAGCGGGGATAGAAAACCCTGTGATAAAAACAAACTTGATATCTGGATAATTTTTTCTTACAAGATGAAAAACTTCTGATCCCGACTCATTCTTTATTCTTATATCACAGAATATCATCGAAATTTTTTCCTTACCTTTTTCTATAATCTCTATAGCATCCTTTATATTCTCAGATTGAATAGTTTCTATTCCCTCTTCGTTTAAAACATCGATAATCGATTCCCTTACCTCTTTTTCATCATCTATTATTAGAACTTTTTCGGTTTTTGATGATGGTGGAAGTTTGATCTTCTGAGAATCATCGGTGTATGGAATAAGTTCAGGATCATTTTCATGAACAACAGCAAACCTTTTCAAAATATCGTTTATCTTGTTCAAACTGTTTTTTATCCTTTCAATCAATCTTTTTTCTTTCTCTGTTAACTTGTTACCCAATTTTTTTTCAAGCATCTCCGTTGAAAGCAGGATCACAGAAAGTGGCTGATTTAACTCATGATGCATCGTGATCACTGAAGCTTTTATTATGTTCATCTTTGCGAGTTTTATGTTATCCTTCATATCTTCAATCATCTTCAAAATGATTTTTATTCTTGAATCGAGTTGATTGATATCTATCGGTTTGTAAATGTAGTCAACCGCTCCTGCCTCCAGTCCTTCAGCAACTGTTGCAGTATCTGTCAGATGTGAAAGGAATATGACAGGTATCTCTTTGAGTTGTTTATCTTCCTGTATCTCACGACAGATATCGATTCCGTTGAATTCGTTCAAATCTATGTCAAGAATAATAATATCAGGTAAAAATTCCTTTATCCTTTTGATGCACTTGTTTGGGTCGTTATCAGCGTAGACAACATAACCGAGTGAAGTCAAGGACTTACTCAAAAATGTTGTAACAGTAATGCTATCATCAAGAAGATAGATTCTTATCTTATTTCTCATTTTTCCCCCCTTAATAGGTTAATTACTTCGTTTAACTTCCTCTTAACCTCCCCTTTCAAAAAACTTTTTCCATTTTCAAAATCAAGGTTGAGTTGAACGATTTCAACTTTTGAATTCATAACTTCATTCGCTCCTTTTATCGTATATTTTTTTTCATACAACAATTCTTTAATTTTTTTAACTGTTTCAATATCCTTTTCAGTATACATCCTTCTTCCATTAACCGAATGTTTCATCGGTTTTAACTTTGGGAAAACGGTCTCCCAGTATCTTAAAACATAACTTCTCAGTCCTGTAATCTGAGAAACCTCCTTTATCGAATAATATCTTTTTCTATATTCTGTTTTCATTCCCTTTAATCAATCTTTCAATGTTACTTTTATGTTTTAAGATTATAAAAATAACAACGATTAGAATTAAAACAAAATCGATATTAGAAAATTTTTTAAAAGGAAAAGTTATATCCAGCAGTTTTCCAATCACAAAATAGACTACTGGGAAAAGCAGCGCTGATATTATCGTTCCAACAGCAACTATTCTTGTGATAATCACTGATATAAGAAAAAAAATAGCACATATTAAAATTTCGATTGGGAATAGCACCAGAAAACTTCCAAAAGATGTGGCAGCACCTTTACCTCCTTTAAATTTCAGATAAGGTGTAAACATATGTCCCAACACAGTTGATATTGCAACGATCGTTGAAATCTCAAGGTTCTTGTCAAAATAAAAAACCGAAACCAATGTTGGAATAAAGCCTTTTAAAAAATCTAAAATAAAAACAATAACACCATATTTCCATCCACCGACTCTGTACACATTGGTTGCTCCAACATTTCCACTTCCAACTTTTCTGATATCTATTTTTAAAAATAGTTTCGAAATGATAAAAGCGAAAGGTATACCTGAAAAAAGATATGACAAAATACAAAAAATAATAACTTTAATTATCATCCTTACTCCTCAATTCAACATCGAATGGAATCTCTGACAATTTCAATACCTCTCTTATTTTGTTAATTATATATCTTCTATAATTCCTGTCAATATTTTCTGGATCGTTAACTCTGAGTATGAAAACAACTGGATCAACTGACTTTTGAGTTAAACTGTAAAACCTTGGTCTTTTTCCAGTTTTCAATACAGGGTGTTTAAAGTTTGGTATTATCTCTTCAAAAAGTATCGAATTCAATAAACTTTTTTTGAATTTTGCGGGTAATTTACTTTTTAATTCATAAGATTTTTCAAGTATTTTATAAATATGTTTTTTCTCCTTTGCTGAAATGAAAAGTTTTGGTAAAAATTCTCCAAACTCAAGATTCTCAAGAACTTCTTTGTAAAATCTTGTTTTCTCGATTTCAGTTATAAGATCTGTCTTATTGAAAACAACCAATGTGGGTTTTAAAAGTGAAAGGGATTCTCCAAGTATCTTTTTATCCTGAAATGTAACTTTCTCATTTATATCCATTACAACCGCAACAACATCGGCTCTTTCCATTGCAAGTTTACTTCGAAGAATCGTATAATATTCTGTTGGTTCTTTAATTTTTGATGCTCTCCTGATACCTGCCGTATCGATTAATACAAAATTTTTATTTTCATATTCAAGATAGGAATCTATAGAATCTCTTGTTGTTCCAGGGATATCGGAAACTATCATCCTGTTTTCATTTAAAAGTGCGTTCACTATTGTTGATTTTCCTGTATTCGGTTTTCCAACTATTGCGATCTTTAATCCATCTTTAAAGAACTGATCCCTTTCAACTTTTTTGTATCTTGATACCATGATCTCTTTTAAAGAGGAAATGTTCAACTTATGTTCAGCAGAAATCTGGATATAATTTTCAAATCCAAGTTTAAAAATTTCGGAATCCAATAAACTCTCATATTCATCACATTTGTTTACAACAAGTATCACATCATCTTTTCTACTTCTAAGTTTGTTTGCAATATAGTGATCATCACCTGTGATACCATTTTTGTTGTCCACAACAAAAAGGATCAGATCCGATTGGTTTATAGCTATATCAACCTGTTGTTCAACAAGTTCACTGAAGGTTACTTTTTTTGGATTTTCCTCAATTCCTCCTGTATCAATAATCACAAATTCCCTGTTATCTATTTCAATTCTATCATAATGTCTATCCCTTGTTAGATTTGGTGTTGAGTGAACAACAGCATCCCTTCTTCCAAGAAGAGCATTGAAAAGAGTTGATTTCCCTACATTTGGTTTTCCTACTATAGAAACAATGTTCATTCTGTATACCTCACTATATCGAAAATGTTTTTAAGTATGATAAGGTTTTTACCACTCTTTTTTATAATATCGTTTTTTGTGTAATTATCAAGTGTTAAACCATCTTCATTAAAAACTCTTTTATAGATCAAATAGTTTTTGAACCCTGTATTTTTCATCGTTTTAATAATATCCTCTCCCGATAAAAGTCCTGTAACTGTAACCATTTCGCCAAAGAATCTGTTCATAACAGGTAAAATCCCTGTTGAATTAAAAAAATTATTTTTTATCAAAAATTCTCCAAAACTTTTACCAGTTAATATTGCAAAACCTTTTTTAAGTTTTTTGTTTTTAAATTCTGATGTTTCATCGATAAAATTTCTCACCATACCTATACCATTTTCATATTGAGGGAAGGAATGATAATAACCTTTTGGAGGGATTTTCTCTTCAGCTTTTAAAAAAAATTCATCAGCAAGATAAACTTTTTTATAGTGCAATCTATCTTTTAAATTTTCAACAAAAGTTATCAAGTTTTTTGAATACTCTTTATCTATTGGTAAAAATTTTGACAAATCTTTTCTGTACTTTGTGACACCCATTGGGACTATACCGAGAGACAGGAATTTTTTTTGCGCTGAATATTCAATCGTCTGCTCAAGATACCTTCCATCGTTTATGTTCCTCATAAGAACAACCTGCCCATGAATTTTGATTTCACCCTCAATAAGTTTTTCAAGTTTTTCAATTCTATTCTCAACACCAAAAATTTTTTTTCTTAAATTATCATCAACAGAGTGAATTGAAACATAAAGAGGTGATATTTTATGTTCAACTATATTTTTCAACAATCTTTCGTTCAAATTTGAAAGTGTTATAAAATTTCCATACTCGAAAGATTCTCTGTAATCATCATCTTTAAAATACAAACTTTTTCTCAATCCTTCAGGATTCTGATCCACAAAACAGAATATACATTTGTTGTTGCATTTTCTTCTTTCACCTTCTTCAAACTCTACATTTATTTTTTTGTAATCCTTTTTTTCAACATCGAACTCTCTGATCTCACCATTCTTCTTTTTAACCTTGAAAACCATTTTTTCAAAAGAGGTTTCATAGATTACACCAAGGAAGTCAAAAACTTCTCTCCCATTTATAGAAATTATTCTATCTCCTTCAGATATAGAATATTTTTTAAAAAGAGAATTCTGTTTTATTTTTGAAATTTTTATCGACATTATTTATTTATAAAAAAGGTTGTTTAACCTGTAAAAAAATTTTATAAGTTCATATCCTGTAACGGTCTTGTACGGATAGAAAAATCCATCCTCAAGTTCCATTATTCCAAGAAATACAATACTTGATATCGGTTTGTATGCAAAAAAATTTTCTCCAACATCTTTTATCTCGGCAACATTCATTTTAAAATTTGAAAGATACCCATTATTCAATATAAAAGTATAAAGGAAAACCGCAAGTTGATACCTCAGAACTGGTGTATCCGGTTTGAAGGTTTTATCTGGAAGTGAAGGTATTATTCCTCTCTTGACCTGTGCATAAAGGATTTCATTTTTGGGAAACATTTTTATATCAAAAGGTATTTCATCTCTGTAAACATAAACATCCTCAGGAAAATAGACCCCGAAAAGATATGCAACATCACTCTTTGTTACCACATCTTTTTTATCCAGATCTTTTAAAAAAGAATATTCTTTATCAATTTTACTTAGAAAAAAAGAAAGATATCTGTCATTCTTTTTAAAACAACCTGGAATTAAGATTGAAACAATGAAAATTAAAAGAAACAGTTTTTTTTTAAAAGACATAATCACTATTAATTTGCCGGAGGCCGGACTCGAACCGGCACGGGATTGAAGTCCCAGCGGATTTTAAGTCCGCTATGTCTACCAATTCCATCACTCCGGCTTAAGGCGGCATCCGGATTTGAACCGGAGAATAACGGTTTTGCAGACCGTCGCCTTACCACTTGGCTATACCGCCAACAAAAAAATGGAGCGGGAAACGGGACTTGAACCCGCGACACTCACCTTGGCAAGGTGACGCTCTACCAACTGAGCTATTCCCGCTCTTTGAGAACATTTTATATCAAAATTATTAAAAATGTCAATAGTTTTTATATCGTTTTAAACACTTTTTCTATTTTCGCAAAAGCCCAATCGATATCCTTTTTCTTTATAACAAGAGGAGGAGCGAATCTGATTATATTTTCATGTGTTTCTTTACAGAGAAGTCCCTCTTTCATCAGTGCTTCACAGAATCTTCTTGCCCCACCTGCACTCTCGTGGAGTTCAACACCGATCAAAAGGCCTCTTCCTCTAACTTCCTTTATGTAATCAGATTTTATCGATTTTAGAAGTTTCATAAAATAGTTTCCCATCTTCAGTGCATTCTTATCAAGTTTTTCTTTGATAAGAACATCAAGTGATGCCACAGCGATCGCTGATGCGAGTGGATTTCCACCAAAAGTTGAACCATGGTCACCAGGTTTGAAAACATCCATAACTTCTTTTTTGGCAAGGAAAGCACTAACAGGATAGTAACCACCAGAAAGCGCTTTTCCAAGAATGAGTCCATCAGGTTTAACTCCATCTTCCCATTGATGAGCAAAAAGTTTACCTGTTCTACAAAGCCCTGTCTGTATTTCATCAAGAATAAAGAGAACATTGTTCTTTTGACATATCTCCTGTGCTCTTTTTAAAAATCCCTCTTTTGGAATTATAATTCCACCTTCACCCTGTATTGGTTCAGTTAAAAATGCAACAGTGTTTGGAGTGATCGCCTGTTCAAGTGCATCCGCATCACCGAAAGGTATTTCAACAAAACCAGGTGTTAAAGGACCAAATCCATCCTTATACTGAAATTCTGATGAGAAAGAAATAACTGTAATCGTTCTACCATGAAAATTGTTTCTTGAAACGATGATCTCTGCTTTATCCTTTTCAACTCCTTTAACAGTGTATCCCCATTTTCTTATTGCTTTAAGAGCTGTTTCAACAGCTTCAGCTCCAGAATTCATCGGTAACATTTTGTCCATCTTTGCGAGTTTACAAAGTTTTTCATAAAATAATGGAAGTTGATCGTTATGAAAAGCCCTACTCGTTAGAGTAAGTTTTTTCATCTGTTTTATTGCAGCACTTGCTATTTTTGGATTGCAATGTCCCTGATTCACAGCAGAATAGGAACTCAAAAAATCAAGATATTTTTTACCTTCAGTATCCCAAACCCAGATGCCTTTACCTTTTGCGAGACAAACATCGAGTGGATGATAGTTGTTCGCACCATACTTTTTTTCGATTTCAAAAAGTTTATTTGATTTTTTCATAGTAACTCCTTTTTTTGATTTAATAAAATAACATATTAAAAATTTAAGTCAAGAGTTAATCAAAGATGTTGATTATTTCAAAAATCTTGCTAAAATCTTCGATATGAAAAATATTGCTGTATTCACAACCGTTCATAAGGTTTATGATGTACGAATCTATCATAAAGAGATTAAATCATTAAAAAAATTTTATAATATCTTTTACTACAATCCATATATGGAAAATGAAACAAAGGAAGAACAAAACCTTCATTTTCTAAAATTGAAAAGAAGGAACAATAGATTCTTAAGAATCCTTTTATCACCCATCGATACTTTTTTACAACTTGTAAAAACAGAATATGATATATATCATTTTCACGATCCTGAACTTCTCTTGACAGGGGTTCTCCTAAAAATGTTCGGGAAAAAGGTCGTTTACGATTCTCACGAAAACAACTATGGTTTGATAATGGAAAAAACATATATAAAACCTTTTCTTCTAAAATTTTTAATCGCAAAATCGGTCAGATTGTTTGAACTCTTTTCTTCACATTTTTTTGATGGAGTTATCGTTGCAAGACCTGATCTAAAAAAACTTTATAAAAACAAAAATGTTCTGGTGTTTAGAAATTTTCCAGATATACAGATAATGATTGAAAATTATGAAATAAAAAAAGAAAGAGAAAAACCGATAATCGTTTATTCAGGCGGGTTAACTTACATAAGAGGGATTTTACAACTCATAGATGCGGTCGAACTTTTAGATGGAAAAGTTGAACTCCATCTTCTCGGCGAATGGCAGGACAAAGGTTTAAAAGAGGAGTGTGAGAAGAGAAAAGGATACAGATTTACAAAATATCTTGGAAATTTTCCGTATGGAGAACATTTTAGATACATAAAAAACAGTGACATTGGAATAGTACCTTTTTTACCTGCTAAAAACCATCTAACAACTCTTCCAAACAAACCGTTTGAATATTTTCTCTGTAAAATACCAGTTTTGATGTCAAATTTTCCTTACTGGAAAACAACCTTTAAAGATATGGCGATATTTTTTGATCCTCTATCACCAAAAGATATAATGGAGAAAATTTTGATCGTTCTTGAAAACAGAGATCTATCCCAGAAACTTGTTGAAAACGCTTTCTCTAAACTTCAAACTGAGTTCAACTGGAACAAAGAGAAAGAAAAACTTGAAAAATTTTATATAACCATTCTTAAAAATTAAACTTATCTATAATCTCTTTTAACCTTTTTACTTCATCCTCATAGTTGAAAATATGAAATGCGAATCGAACCATTCCATCTCTGAAAGAAACCTTCACATTTTTCTCAATCAGATAGTTATAAAAGTTTTTCGTATTTCTGGTTTTAAAAGAAAGTATCGGTGTTTTTATATCTATAATATTCTGCGAGATAGAACCAAAGTTTTCAAGTATTTTGCCTATTTGTTTAATACCTTCTATGTTATGGGAGTATACATTTTCTATCCCAACACTGTTCAAAAATTTTAAATTTTCTCCCATCAGAAGAATACCAAAAAAATTTCTTGTTCCACTTTCTACTCCAGATCCATTCAAACGATATTCTGGTAGATTCTCAAACGAATCAAAATTTTTGTAGTCGAGAGATAACCATCCACAATTCCTTCTTACGATTCTATCGACATGTTGTTCATCAATATATATAAAACCAATTCCCTGTGGGCCAAGAAGCCATTTTGAAGCACCTGCGAATAGAAAATCAACAGGTGTTTTGGAAAGATCTATCACAACAGAGCCAGCTCCCTGAATAGCATCAACAGCCAGAAGAGAGTTTCGGTTATGAACGATTTCAGTAAGGAGGTTAAGATCTACAATCTCTCCGGTCAAATAATCAACAAGATCAACAAACACCAAAGTTTTTTTATATTTTGAAAGTTCTTTGTCAAGATTATCAGGATTCTTCGTAATTATTTCAACTGAATATCTGTCATCTTTTTGAAAAGGAACCAGAGTGCACGGAAAATTTTTGCCATATACTATTATTTTCTTGATTTCCGAAAATCCATTTTTTATCAAGTGAACTGCGGAAGTTGTATTTGGAATCAAACCAATATTGTTAGGTTTACAATTAACAAGTTTTGCTATCTCCCTTCTACAGTTTTCAATAATGGAAAAATATGTATCAAGAGAAACATCTCCTTCTGTTGAGATCTTATCAAGAAGTTCATGTGCTTTTAAAATACCATTTTTTGTAGGGATACCTGACGATGCTGAATTGAAGTATAGGATTTCCCTTTTATTAAAATATGATGAAAAATCCCTCATAAAACCTACCTTTTTATTTTTTTATTTTACCATATAGTTTTTTACTTTCAAGAGAGCGCCCGAAGGGAATCGAACCCCCAACCTCTTGATCCGTAGTCAAGTGCTCTATCCAGTTGAGCTACGGGCGCAGGTGTAAAATTATTATATACTTTCTTCTTTAATGTTCAACTCAAACTCATGTCTTATTGAAAAACCAATATAGAGTTTTTTCGCCACATCCGAGAACGGATAGGTTACATCGATCTGGAACGATTTGGGAATGAAGATGTTAACAAAAAAGTCAGGGACTTTATGTTTGAACAGATCTCCCCTTTCAATATCAAGAGTGAAAAAAATTTCATTCTTTATCTTTTCTTCAAAATGAAAGTATGTAGATAAACCACCTGTGAAGGTAATATTTTTATTTATATGATAACTCAATATTCCTGAAACTATCGGATAAACCAGAACATTTGATACATTTGTATAAAGATCACCTTCAAGTGCGAGCCTGACTGGCATTTTAAAATCTGGAGAGTATTTCAATCCAAATCCTGCCGACGAATTTTGATAGCCCAATGTCAAATCAAGAAGAGGTGCGAGCCCATAATTGAATGAAAAACCCCAAAAACCCTTATTCTCTTCTAAAGAATCTGCAACTAGTTTATCCGCTTCAGAAAAATATCCAGCATAGGAAATGTTGTACTGAAAATGTACATTCCCTGTATGAACAGGATCAGCGAGTTGATTTGAAGAAAATAATCTAACATTGAAAATTGATAGAAAAATTATTATGAGAAAAAAAAACTTTTTCATAAAAACCCCTTTTTACAAAGATTCTTCTAAAATTTTTTTTATCCTCTCAGAAGTTTTACCATCCCAATATTTTATCTTTTTCCCTTCGACTTTTTCAGAACATTTCAAAATTTTTTCAACATTTTCAATTTCAGGTTCAACCAACATGTTTGTCCCCTCACTTAAAGTAACCGGTCTTTCAGTGTTTTCTCTAAGCGTAAAACATGGAATTTTGAGATATGTTGTTTCTTCCTGAATTCCACCCGAATCGGTTAGAACGAACTTTGAGTTCATTTCAAGTGCGATAGATTTAAGATATGACACGGGTTTTACAACAATTATTCTGTCATGAAAATATTCTTTTAAACCAAATTTTTCTATCATGTTCCGGGTTCTCGGATGAAGCGGGAAAACTATTGGATAGGTTTTTGATAATCTTTTCATAAATTTTAAAATCTTTACGAATCTTTCCCTGTTATCAACATTTGAAGGTCTATGTAAAGTACAATACAAATATTTACCATTTTTCACAGAGAACTCTTTTTCTACATCAATCTTTTTTATTTTATCCATATTCTCAACGAGTGTATCAATCATTATATTTCCAACCAGAAAAATCTCTTTTTTTTGACGCCCCTCATTTAAAAGGTTTTCAACAGCATCAAGGGAGGGAGCGAAAAGAAAATCTGATAAAGAATCGGTTACAACCCTATTGATCTCCTCAGGCATACTCTTATCAAAACTTCTCAAACCCGCTTCGACATGCGCAACCTTTATATAAAGTTTTTTCGCTGCTAAAGTTGCAGCCATAGTTGAATTCACATCTCCAAAAACAACACTCAAATCTGGAGTTTTTTTCAAAAGTAACTTTTCATACTCTATCATTATTTTTGAAGTTTGATAGGCATGGGTTCCACTTTTAACTCCCAAAAAATATTCAGGTTTAGGTATCGAAAGATCCTCAAAAAAAATATCGGACATTTCCCTACTGTAATGCTGACCTGTATGGATTAGACGAACGTTGAAATCGCTTCTCAATATTCTATTAAGTTTTACAACTTTTATGAAATTTGGTCTTGCACCGATGATCAGATCAACAGTTTTTCTCATAGATAAAATTGCATCGATTTTTTCAAACCTTCTTTCACTCGAACAAGAACATCATATTTAAGAATCTTTTTTATCTTTTCGATATCTGCAAGAGAATCCTTTACATCTCCAGGCCTTGGCGGAAGATAAACTTTTTCGATTCTGTAACCTGTTATTGAAGATACATAATCAACAAGCTCGTTAACAGATATTCGTTCTCCACATGCGACATTGAATGCCTCTCCAAATGCCTCTTCGGGAGCTTTAAGTGAAAGAATGTTAGCATAAACAACATTTGAAACATAGGTAAAATCTCTCGTTTGTGTTCCATCACCAAAAATTGTGATGGATGTTTTGTTTTTTACAGCAGAGAAAACTTTTGGAATAAAAGCTGAATACAAAGACATCGGATCCTGATTTTCTCCAAAAACGTTGAAATATCTTAATGAAATAGTTCTCAATCCATAAATTTTATAAAATATTGAAGAATAGTACTCTCCAGCAAGTTTTGTTAAAGCATAAGGTGATTTTGGTTTCGGCTCAAGTGTTTCAACCTTTGGAATTACCGGGTTATCACCATAAATCGAAGATGAAGATGCGAAAATAAATCTTTTTATATTCATATCTTTACTACATTGAAGAAGATTTAAAGTTCCAACAATGTTAACATCGTTTGTCGTCAGTGGATCATTTATCGATCTTGGAACAGAAGGAAGAGCTGCCTGATGAAACACATAATCTATATCTTTAAGCGAAGTCAGGACAGTGTGATAACTCCTTATATCACCTTCAACAAGATCAATTTTGTCTATAAATGGAAGTATATTCTCCCTCTTTCCTGTAGAAAAATTATCAAGAACTCTTACTCTGTTGTTATCCTCAAGAAGTGCTTTCACAAGATTACTACCAATAAAACCCGCACCACCTGTAACAAGTATAAACGCCATTTCTTCTCCTTTTAAGAAAAAGATTATATCATAAATTATTCTATTTACAATCTCAATTTATTTTGTTTATCGAAAAGAATACACTTCCTTTTTCTTCAAAAATATCAAAATTTCCAAAATACAGAGAATCGTCGAATGTACAATATTCAAAGGTTAAACTATCATTTTTTTCTACCTTCACGATAGCGGATGCACTCAAAAGTTCAAAATTCTCTTTCTCTAAAACTCCTCTATAACCAGTATTAAGATATGTTATCTCTTTCCCATTCAATCTTACTCTTACAAACAAACTTGTTCCCTTATCGTTTTTAGATGCAAAACTAACCTTATAGGATATATTGTAAAAACCACTCTTTTTAAAAATTAAAGTGGTTTCGCCATTTTCGGAAGTCCTGATGACTTCTGGATTTTTTTCTAAGATAACATCGCTAAACTTAAAATTTTTAAAAGAATTTTTTTCAACTTTTTTTTCTTCGATACTGAACACTTTTATTGGAGTGTTTAGATCAACATCGTTATATTTACTTTCTGGATCAACGATCAGATTTCTTTTGAAAACGATACTACCCAAACTGTCTTCATAAAAAGAAAAATCTCCCGTATTATCAAGATTCGTGAATCCCCATCTGATGTATTGATTTTTTCCATTGTTGTACCTAAAAATCAAAGGTTGATCTGAAAAGTTTGTTAAACTTTTCGTGTAAATATTTGAACTTAAAATATCAAATTTTTTCAAATCGAATCTGTTGTCCTTAAAAAATAAAGTGTCACGTAAATTTAAAACAAACGAAAAACTACCATCCTCAGAAAAAGTAAAACTTCTTTTATTTCCAAATGTTATCCCTTTTTCAAGATTGAGATTTCCTGAAACCAGAAAAGAACCTGTCTCTTTATCAAATAAAAGTGAATCTCTAACACCTTTTACCTTCATACTTCCGTTCAGGTTAAGAAAGGAAGCAGCGTATACTGACGAATCAACAAAATTTTTTGCTATTATCCTGTCCTTGATAATCATATCTCCATCCATCTGTAAAACATTTTTTACTTCATCTTTTTCTTTCAATAAAAGAATGTTTCGTTTTTTATTCCCATACAGTATAAAACTGTCTCCTTTAGTTTCATACAGGATAGATTTAACACCCCAAAAATTTGAACCGACATTTCTACCCTGAGAAGCAGCGAGATAACCGTTTGAAAGCCAATTGTAATAATTTGATATTTCACATCCAAAAATATCAGAAAATTTTACAATACCATTGTTTATAAGATTTTCACACATATTAAAAAAAAACGAGAAATAATCTATATTCCCTTCATTTACAAATGTTTTGAAACTCAGATTTTCAATCTGAATCGATACATTTGATGATCTGTTTATAATTACTGTTTTATCGAGTTCACAGTTTGATGGGGTGTTTATTCCAAAAAGTACGATCTTTTTTATTGGATCTTTTATCACTATACTATCCTCTTTAAGATCAGACATTATGTTGATTCTCAGATCATCTATATTTCGTTTAACAGCAACATCTATAACCTCTGATATATTTCTAAAACTATCTGAAGGAACATTGAAAACCTGGTTTTCAAAAGAAAAGATGTTAATAAACAGAAATAAACAAAATAAACAAAAAATATTTTTCACCATTTTTCACATCTCCTTTTGCTCAATTTTATCATAAGGTAAGATCATTTCAACATAATCTTATATTGACAAAAATATTTTTTTTGTTAAGATACTTTCTATGCCGAAGTGGTGGAATTGGTAGACACGTCGGTCTCAAAAACCGATGATGGCAACATCATGCCGGTTCGACTCCGGCCTTCGGCATTCAGGATCTTGCGAAAGTAAGTCCGAAAACTTTTTCAATTGAGTAATACTCTTTCAAAATTTTTGCTGCTTCAGATAAAGTTTTTCCTGTTGTAAAAACATCATCAACCAGAAGTATGGAACAACATTTGAAATCTTTTTTTTCCGGGTAAAACATTTTACTTCTTTTTTCTCTTAAAAATTTAGGTAACATTGCCTGGTTGATAATGGTTTCTTTTTGTTTTATTATTTCACAAACAAGCGGAATACCTGTAAGTTCTGAAAGATCACTTGCTATAAGAAGTGATTGGTTAAAATATCTGTTATAACTTTTCAAAAAACTCTGCGGGATGTATGTTATGAATTCAACATTTTGAAAATTCAAATCCTCTTCTATTTTCAGATACAAGGAATTTGCAATAAAAGAACCAAGTGACTTTATATTGTTATATTTAAAATTCTTAATGATAGTTGAAGTGATATTATCATAATAGTAGACAGACCGAACATAATCAAAAAAGTATCTACCCTCTTTACATTTAGAACATAAAATTTCACCTTTTTCAATGTTAATCCCACACACTGAACAGAGATTCCCTCCTACTCTTTTTAATTTCAAATAACAGTTTTTACATATTGGAATATCATTTAAAAACCTTTCTCTTTTACAAACGATACAGTTTTCTGGAAAAAGTATTTCTAAAGGGTTACCAATATTTATCCTTTTCATTCAACCCTCTATTTATTATCGCAAACATGATCATGGTTGTTATATATGACGACCCTCCATAAGAAAACAGAGGTAAAGGAACACCAACTATTGGAACCAGACCGATCGACATGCTGATATTTACAATATATTCAAACACTATAAAGAAAGTGAATGATGAAACAACAAGTTTTGTATATCTCGATTTTATTTTATTGATATCAAAAAAAACCCGAAAGATTATGATAAAAATTAAAATCAAAATAAAAAGGTACCCAAAAAAACCAAACTCTTCACCGATAGCAGAGAATATGAAATCTGTGTGCTGTTGAGGGACGAAATTTAAACCTTTCTGAGTACCATTCAAAAATCCTTTTCCAAAAATTCCACCTGAACCGATACCAATTTTTGATTGCAAAAGATTCCATCCATAACCATGCACATCTTTTTCGGGAGACAGGTAAGATAAAAATCTATTTTTCTGGTAATCCCTTAAACTATTCCAAACGATAGGAGCAATTCCACCAAAAATTATGTTCAGAAAAAAAATTTTTAAAAGATTTATAAAATCAACTTTTGCAAAATAGAGTATAAAGGATATCACAAAAATATAAAAAATCCAGACGACCGGGAAAAAGGAAAAAACAATCGATAAAATTGGAGTAAGAAGAATAAAAAGATTGATCAACTTTACATCGTTAAGGAATAAAACCAAAAAAAAGATGATTAAAAAGAGCACTGATGTTCCGAGGTCAGGTTGAATAAAAACAAGAAAAAATGGAATAAACACCATTATATATGAAACAAGCAGAGTTATAAAATTATCTTTTTTTTCCTTTCTTGACAACAAAAATTTCGGTAAAGACAGAATCAAAGAAACCTTGGCGAACTCTGAAGGTTGTATGTATGCGATACCAAAATCAAACCATCTTTCAACAGGTGCTTTATTTATCAATTTCAAAAAAACTAAAAGGAATGTTGAAAAAAAATACAAGAGATAAGAACCTATATAAAAAACTTTTATAGGAATAAACTGGATTCCAATAAAAAGAATAAGAGAAAGAAAAAACCATATCAGTTGTCTATAAAAAATTATAATGTTATCGGTGTAAACTACTGAAAATAAGACCAGAAGTCCAAAAATTGAAAGCAAAATCAAAGGAAACACAATGAAAGGATCAAATCTATTTTTCATATCCATTCGTAATCCTTATGTATCTTTCAACTATCATCTTTGTCATTTTTGCAGGGTCATCACCACCATGCCCTCCATTTTCTATAACAACAACCACCGCTATTCTGTTTTTACCAGTTTTGTCTGTATAGAAAGAACCAAACCAGGCATGTGGTTCGCCTGAAGAGTTTTCAGCTGTTCCTGTCTTACCACTTATATAGCCCAAACTCTTATCTATTCTTGCTGCTA
Source organism: Caldifarciminota bacterium (assembly GCA_037481815.1). Taxonomy (GTDB): domain Bacteria; phylum Hydrothermota; class 32-111; order 32-111; family 32-111; genus 32-111. The sequence goes on along the minus strand of JBBFKX010000001.1, from coordinate 184,157 downwards.
TTCCAGTACCATTATCTGAATTCACAACATTGAATAAAGCTTTTTTTAAAAGTTCAAGATACTTTTTCTCAAACTTTATTTCCCTCATAACTTTTTTGTTGTATCTATAAACAAGATCTCCATTTTTTGTTTTTATAGAATCAACCACATGTGGTTGTACGATTTTTCCATCGTTTGCTAAACATAGAAAAAGAGATGCTACCTGTATGGGTGTAACGAGTATATCTCCCTGCCCTATCGATATATTTGCCACATGTCCTGAACCCCATGCATTTTTACCATATTTTTTGTTCAAAAATTTTGAATCAGGTATTATCCCTTTACTCTCTTCAAAAATATCTATTCCAGTAAGTTCTCCAAACCCAATTTCACCTGCACCTCTGTAAATTTCATCAACTCCAACTTTCATCCCCAGTTGATAGAAGTAGACATCACACGAATTTATGAAAGCATCAAAAAGGTTGAGTTCATTATGAACATTCCAACATTTAAAAATCCTGTTTGATATCATTATACTTCCAAAACATGGTTGAAAAAAAGTGTTTGAATCAACCTTTTCTTCCTCAAGACCAACAAGAAATGTGATGATCTTAAAAACCGATCCTGGAGGATACAAACCGTTGGTTGCTCTGTTCAAAAAAGGAGACAATCTGTTGTTTCTCAAAAACTCCCAGACATCCTTTCTTATCCCTGTTATGAAAATATTAGGATCAAAAGATGGTTTTGAATACATTGACAGAATCGCACCTTTTTCAACATCGATAACTATTGCTGTTCCACTTTGAAAATCTTTGAACAATGTATCAATATAACTCTGCAATCTGTGATCTATACTTATAAAAAGATCATATCCATTCAGTTTTTTCAAGGAATTTTTTTGTTCAACCTCTCTGACGATGTTTCCGGTTATGTCCACTTCATAATATTTAATTCCGTTTCTCCCTTTTAAATAAGTTTCATAACTTTTCTCTATTCCTGTTTTCCCGATAAAATCTGATATACTGTAGCCCTTTACTTTCAGTTCGAGAAATTCATCACCTGTTATTTTACCAACATATCCTATTATGTGTGAATAAAGTTCATTGTATGGATAAAATCTTTTAGGTTGATACCTTATATCAAACTCCGGGAATTTGTTCCGGTTTTCTTCAATGTAAGAAACATCCTCTATGTTGAGATTGTTTTTAAGACATATTTCTCTTTCCTGATTTCTTTTTGCATCACCGATCATCTGATTTATAGTTTCTGGATCAGTTTCAATTATTTTTGAAATATCGAGTATATTGTCTGCAGTAATATTCAATTTGTCAAGATTACAGAAAAGAGAAAAATACTTTTTTGAAGTTGCGACTATTACAGAATCGGATGTTATAATATTTCCTCTTACCGCTGGGATTATAACCTTTTTATAACTGTTACCTTCTGCAAGAGTTTTATAATAACGATTTTCAAAAAACTGTAAATTTATTATAAAGATCGATTGGATAAAAAAAAGAAATATAATCAGAATTATTAAGGTTGAAAACCTATCTTTGAACATATATTCTTTTTAACAACCTGTTCAATATATGGAATATGGTGTAAATAAAAACAGTATAAACTGGTATTATAAAAACAAAAATAAAAATTGTAATTATACTTTTTGATTCGTTGAAATTCATTATGACGAGTATAAAACGGTATAAAAGGTCTGAAATCAGAACAAGTAACATTCTGTTTAAAAATCTTTCCTTGTAGAAAAAATTACCAAACTTTGCTGTGATATAAGATATAAATAGAAAAATAAAAGAATGAAAACCAAACAATGTTCCAGTTAAAGCATCACAAAAAAAACCGATTATAAAAGAAAAAATATAATTAAAAATCTCGTTGAAATTCAAACACACAAATACAACAAGAATTATGATAAGATCAGGTTGGATGACATGTTTTATTGAAAGAAATGGAGGAACGGTCGAAATAAAATAGAGAAAGAATAAAGATAAAATTATAACAAAAAAATATCTCATTCAAAAACCCTTTTATAGATTGTAAACCAGCCCAATCTTGCTATCTCTTGTTTTTTTGTTTTCTCGTATCGATTACGATAAAATTCTTTATCCATTTTTAAAAGAAAGACCTCTTTTAAAGATAAAATATTTTCGAAAGGTTTTATAACGTAAAAAAAATCTCCATCTTCAAGAAATTCTATCTTCACTACTATTCCAACAGGTATATTTTCAGGGAAAATTTTCCCGAATCCACTCGTAAAAATAGAATCGCCTATTTTTAACTTGCTATCATATTGAACATTTTCAACTTTCAAAAGCCCAGTTTTATAAAAGTAACACAACATAAAAAGTTTTCTTTCCTTATCCATCACCCCAACTTTAAAATTCGAATTGTTGAATGTCTCAACGAAAGAACTGTATCTATCGACCGATATAACTTTTCCAACAATCCCCTTACTCGAAAGAACAGGCATCCCTTCTTCAACACCATCAACTCTTCCTTTATCTATAGTTAAAAATTCTCCTGCAAATTTTTCCTGTGAAACCACTTCTGAAAAAATAACTTCATGTTTAAATCTATCTTTCATCTGTAAAAGATTTCTAAGATTTTGATTTTCATATTCAAGAAATTTTAATCTACTTATTTCAAGATTTTTTTGAAATATGGTTGTCATATCATCTTTTAAAATTTTTCTGTTCTGAAATGTTAAACCTATAAAGTCAACAAAAAAATTGAAAGGTTTTACTGGATAGATTAAAAGATTTTTAAAAGAATAGAAGGTAAATTTGCTTGATAAAATCATAAAAAGTATCGATAGAAAAAAAAGAGAAAAGAACAAAATTTTGGGTCTTGATCTCATTTTATAATATTATCTTGAAGTTTGAATTATAATCTTCTCATAAAAAGAAAGATTTTCAAGTATTTTTCCACTACCTCTTACAACACATTCTATAGGATTTTCTGCAATAGTAACCTTTAAACCAGTTTCTTTTGATACAAGTTTATCAAAATTTTTTAAAAGTGAACCACCACCAGTCATAACTATACCCTGATCTATTATATCTGAAGCAAGTTCTGGAGGTGTTTTTTCAAGCGCCTGTTTGATCGCTGAAACAATCATATATACGGGCTCTTTTAAAGCATCTCTTATTTCCTCAGAGGTTAATTTTATCGTCTTTGGTATCCCTTCAACAAGATCAACACCTTTTATTTCAAGTTCGAGTTCTTGTTCAAGTTTATATGCTGAACCTATTGTGGTTTTTATCTTTTCAGTTGTTTGCTCACCTATTAGAAGGTTATAGTTTTTTTTGACATACTGTATTATCGCTTCATCCATCTCATCACCACCAACTCTTATCGAGTTGTTGGTTACTATACCATTTAAAGCAATAACAGCAATTTCACTCGTTCCTCCACCGATATCGATTATCATGCTGCCTTTTGGTTGATCGACTGGAAGGCCGACACCAACAGCTGCAGCAACCGGTTCAGAAACCAAAAAAACATCTCTTACACCAGAATGCTCGACAGAGTCCCTTACAGCTCTCATCTCGACAGCAGTAATTCCTGAGGGAACACAAACGATTACTCTTGGTCTTATAATTATTTTAGATTTTTCAACTTTGGTTATAAAATATCTTAACATCTCTTCAACAACTTCAAAATCTGCTATAACACCATCTTTCATCGGTCTAACAGCTTTTATCTCCTGTGGAGTTTTTCCAAGCATCTCTTTTGCCTGATAACCAACAGCAAGTGGCTTGTTCGTTCTCAAATCTATCGCAACAACAGATGGCTCATTCAAAACGATCCCTTCGTTTTTCATGTAGATCAATGTCGATGCAGTCCCAAGGTCAATAGCGATATCATTTGATATAAATGAATTGAAGAACGATTTCAAATTGAATGGTTTCATTTTTCCTCCAGGAGAAAATCAGTAGATGTTCAGAATATATATTGAATTTTCAAGTTCTTCAGAAGAATCATCAAAATAATCTTTTCTTTTGACCTTATAATTTTGATTGATCTCAAGGAAACTGTTGATCGGACTTATCGGAAAATCAACAAATTCTGTCTTATAATGCATCGGGAAAACATAAAGTGGTGATATATTTTCAATAATATCGTTCGCTTCCTTATGATCTATAGTAAAATATCCACCGACTGGAATCATTATTATGTATGGGTCCAAAAATTTTTTTAAAATTTCTGAAGAAGGTATATGTCCTATATCTCCAAAATGTATTATTTTACCTTTTTCTGTATGAACCACAAAAACTATATTCTCTCCTCTTTTTTTCCCTTTCTCATGATCATGAAAAGTTTTTATTCCTTCTATTTTCATATTGTCTATGTTGTATGTCCCTTCTCTGTCAATTATTTTTGGGCTGTTTTTAAAATCTCTGAAATTGTGGTCTGAATGATTATGTGATATTAAAACGATATCTGGATCCTCAAAATTTCCCTTGTATCTAAAAGAAGACCCGTATCCATCTTTCTGATACGGGTCAAAAATTATTTTTTTGTTTTCAATATTGAGTTGAAATGATGCGTGGCCATACCACACAATCTTCATCATTCCTTCCCTTCAACAAAAACCTTTTTTCTGAATTTCCCAAATCTTTGAAATTTAACCACTCCATCTATCATCGCAAAAAGAGTGTTGTCAGAACCCATCCCGACATTCATTCCAGGATGAAAAACTGTTCCTTTTTGTCTAACAAGTATAGTTCCTGCTTTTACAAATTCACCTTCTGACCTTTTCACACCTAGATATTTTGGGTTCGAATCTCTTCCATTTCTCGATGACCCTACTCCTTTCTTGTGTGCCATAAATCCTCCTCAGGGCGTAACTATTTTTTCTATTTTCGCAATTGTATAAATATCTCTGTACCCTTTTATCCTTTTATAGTTTGATCTTCTTCTGAATTTCATAACTTCTATTTTTTTACCCTTACCTTCATCTATAAGTTCTAAAACAACCTTTGCACCTTTAACATAAGGTTTTCCAATATTGAATCCTTTATCGTTTTGAACAAAAAGGACTTTATCTGTTTCGATCTTCTTTCCTTTTTCAAAATCGGAAACCTTTGTCAATTTTATAGTTTGATTTTCTTCGACCTTGTATTGAAATCCATTGATCTCCACTATTGCAAACATCATTTTCCTCCTTCGTTTGTAGGTAAATTGTTTAAAGGTATAGATGGATTCTGCTCAGGTAAATTCTGGTCTGGAGCGTTCTGTGGTACTTCGTTTTGAACCGGGATTTTGTTTTCAATTTTTATCGACTGTGCTCTATTTGCTTTACTTGTCATAATCGCAAGTGAAAAACTTGTTATCATAAAAACAACAGCAAGCACTGCAGTTGTTTTTGTTAAAAAGTTTTCAGCCCCTAAACCGGATAAAAGATTTTCTTGAGAACCACCAAACATTTCTGACATTCCACCTTTTGATTGTTGTAATAGAATCAAAACAACCAAAAGTACTGATACAAGAATATGGATTATTAAAATCAATGTAAACAATTTAACAACCTCCTAAATTAAACTTTTATTAACTGTTTCAATTATCCTTGCAAATTTTTCACCTTTCAAAGACGCCCCACCAACAAGGACTCCATCAACATCATCCTCTCTGAATAGATCTTTCACATTCTCATCAGTTACACTACCACCATAAAGTATAGAAATTTCACAGGAGATATTCTTTCCAAATAAAAAAGAAAGTTGCTCTCTTATGAAAGAGTGCATCTCCTGTGCATCAAATGGTGTAGCATTTTTACCTGTACCTATAGCCCACACAGGTTCATACGCTATTATAATGTTTTTGAAATTATTTTCAATACCCCCAAGACAGATTTTTAATTGATTTTCTACAACAAATTTTTGCTTGTTCAAACTTCTTTCATCTTCTTTTTCCCCAACACAGAGTATCGGTTTGATATTCGTTGAGAGTATTTTTTTCAATTTCAAAGATATCATCTGGTCATCTTCTTTAAAAAGATTTCTTCTCTCTGAATGTCCTAAAATTACATAATCGCATCCAAATTCTTCAATAAACTTGTAAGATATTTCCCCTGTGTATGCACCTTTATCCTCATAAAAAACATTCTGAGCACCGATTTTGACTTTACTTCCTTTTAAAGTACTGCTGTATGCTGATAGATGAGTGAACGGCGGAAAAACTATAACTTCAATATCATTTTTAACTTCATTTGAAATCTTTTTAATCGGTTCTATATCATCAACAAGGTTCATTTTCCAGTTGCCTGCAACATAAACTTTTCTCATCATTCCTCCTGAAGAACCTTTATCCCTGGCATCTCAACACCACCTAAAAATTCAAGCATGGCTCCACCACCGGTTGAAATAAATGAAAAAGAAGAGGAAAGGTTTAGTTTATCTATTGCGAGTAAACTGTCACCACCACCTGCAACGGTAAAGGATCCCTTTTCTGTTTCCTCTGCTATCGCTTTACCGATTTCAAGTGTTCCCTTCTCAAATAAACTGTTTTCAAAATACCCCATCGGACCATTCCAGACGATGGTTTTTGAACCTTTTAAAGCAGCTTTAAAAATTTCTATCGAAAGTGGTCCAATGTCAAGACCGATATCATCGTTTTCAAACGATTCTCTCTTTTCAACTCTTCTACCTGTTCCATCAAGATTTTTTGCAACAACAAAATCGAGTGGTAAAAGGATGTTGACCATCTTTTCATTAGCGATTTTGAATATCTTTTTGCATTCATCGATCATGTCATCTTCAACAAGAGATTTCCCAACAGAAAATCCCTGTGATTTTAAAAATGTAAAAGATAAAGCACCTCCGATAATAACAGTCGATGCATTGTTCATGATATTATCTATTATTGTCAGTTTTGTTGAAACTTTTGAACCACCAACAACAAAAACATAAGGTTTTAAAGGGTTTTCGTTCAATTTTGAAAGATTTTCGATCTCTTTTGATAGCAAAAATCCTGCACATCTATCTTTGATTTTTAAAGGAAGATGATATATGGATGCTTCTTTTCTGTGTGAAACAGCAAACCCATCGTTAACATAAACATCTCCAAAAGAGAGAAGTTTGTTAACATAACTCTCTTCACCATCCTTTTCTCCTTTGAAAAACCTCACATTTTCAAACATGATCACCGATGGATTGGGAAGAGAATCAATTTTTTCTTTTACTCCTTCAACAAGAAAATCATCAACAAAGAGGACTTCCCTTTTTAGCAACTTTTCAAGTTCTTCTTTAACAGGCAACAATGAAAATTGCTTATCAAAACCTTTAGGTCTGCCAAGGTGAGAAAGTATTATGATTTTTGCACCATTTTCAATTAAATATTCCAGGGTTGGCAAATTCTCCACGATCCTTTTGTTTTCAAGAACCTTTCCATTTTCGATTGGAACATTGTAATCTACTCTTATTAAAACATTTTTGTTTTTAACATTCAACTGATCAACCTTTTTAAATCTCATAATCACCTCATTATGTATTCGGTTAAATCCACTACCCTGCAAGAATAACCCATCTCATTGTCATACCATGAAAATACCTTTACAAGATTCCCTTTGACAAAAGTTGAAGTCGCATCAAAAATTGAAGAGTATGTTGAACCAAGAAAATCAACCGAAACGAGTGGGAGATCATTATATTTTAAATATTTCTTCATCTTTTCACTTTCAGAATATTTTTTGAACAGCGAGTTAACCTCTTCAACAGATGTTTTCTTTTCAGTTATAACTGAAAGATCGACAAGTGAGACATCCGCAGTTGGAACTCTTATAGAAATACCATCCATCTTTCCTTCAACTTCAGGTATCACAAGTCCCAAAGCTTTCGCAGCACCTGTTGAAGTTGGTATCATTGATAACATAGCAGCCCTTGCTCTTCTGAGATCTTTATGTGGAAGGTCAAGAATCCTTTGATCGTTTGTATAAGCATGAACTGTTGTCATCAATCCGCTGACTATACCAAAATTTTCAAGTATAATTTTCACAAGAGGTGCAAGACAGTTTGTTGTACATGATGCGTTTGAAATTATATGGTGTTTATTTTTATCATATACCTCTTCGTTAACACCTAAAACAATGGTAGCATCAACTTTATCTTTTGCAGGAGCAGTGATGATGACTTTTTTTGCACCATTGTTCATATGTTTTAAAGCATCGTCTCTTTTGGTAAAAAGTCCAGTTGCTTCTATAACAACATCAACTCCAAGATCTCCCCATTTAATATTTTCAGGGTTTTTTTCTGATAAAACCTTTATCTTTTTATTTCCCACTATTATATGCTGATCATCAGAACTAACATCCATATCGTAAATCCCATGAACCGAATCATACTTCAAAAGGTGCGCTAAAGTTTTAGCATCGGTTATATCGTTTATTGCAACGATATCAAGCCCCTCTCTCTTTAAAGCGATTCTTGTGAACAACCTTCCAATTCTACCAAAACCATTTATACCTATTCTGATCGACATAAAACCTCCTATTTTTTAAAACACATAAGCGATTTTTTCAAGTTTGTTTAACGAGTATATCTCATAACCTGTTTTAAATGAATCGATTTTTTCTATTTTAATATTAACTTTATAATCTTTCATTAAACTTTCAAAATATTTATAAAGATCCTTTTCAATGACATCAGATAGTTCTTTATTGCAGTTTATTATTAGAGTATCGTTTGTATAGTTTTTAATATTCTCTTTGATCCATCTTGTAAGTTTCAAGCCAAGAAATATTGGTTTTGCAATATATCCTCTCCCATCACAACATTGACATTTCTCTACAAAATTCATAGTAACTGAAGGCCCGATCTTTTTCCTCGTCATTTCAACCAGGCCAAACTGTGAAAGTTTCAAGGTCTTTGTCGTTGAACGATCATTTTTTAAACATTTTTTCAGATAATTGAAAACTTCTTTCCTTGACTGTTCATCATCCATGTCGATAAAATCTATAACGATAAGACCACCTATATCTCTTAACCTCAATTGTCTTGCAATCTCTTCAGCTGCCATAAGGTTGATATCTTTAACTAGATTATTATCATCTCGACTTTTTGAAATTTTTCCTGAATTCACATCTATTGCTGTTAAAGCTTCAGTAGTTTCGATAACTATGGAAACACCACCTTTCAGATAAACTTCAGGTTTTGTCATCTTCTCTATTTCCTTATCAATCTCAAAGTAAGAAAGCATTGGAATTTTAAATTTATAAAGATTAACTTTACTTTTCAACAGAGGGTTTATAAATGTTAAATAATTTGTAACTTCATTGAAAATCTCTCTGGAATCAACATATATAGAATCAAGGTTTCTTTTCATCAGATTTCTAATCGTTTTTATCACAAGAGAAGATTCCCTATAAAGTAATGTAGGAGATTTTTTCTTATCAATGTTTTTTACTATCTTATCCCATATTTTTAAAAGTTCAAAAAATTCTTTTTTCAAAATCGTGGGTTTTGCATCAAGTGCAGCAGTTCTCACTATAACTCCCATATCCTGAGGTAAAAAAGAATATATGAAAGATTTTATCGATGACTTGAACTCTTTATCTTTTATCTGTTTTGATACTCCGATAAAATGGACAAATGGGACAAGAATCAGATAATTTCCAGCGATTGAAATGTAAGATGAGAGTTTTGCACCTTTCGAGTTTATCTCGTCTCTCACAACCTGTACAAGGATCTCATCTCCCTCCTTTATTTCCATAAAATTTTCAACATCCTCATCGATCTCACCAAAATATTCAAATTTCACTTTGCCATCAGGAGTATTCAAAGGAAGAAATGCTTTCTTTTTTTCTCCAATATCAACAAAAGCTGCCTGTATACCTTCTGAAATATGTTCGATCCTTGCTTTATAAATATTTCCAACTAGTGAACTTTTCGTTGTATCATCAACACTGATCTCAACCAGTTTTGAATCCTCTTTCAACGCGATGATTATACTATTTTCAACTTTAGAAATAAAAAGTTCATTCATCATCTAACCTCAATTATCTTTCCATTTTCAGAGATGAAAAATTTTTCTCTGTAAACATTTATATCCTTAAGTTCATCAATACATAAAACCTTTTTATACAATTCTTCAAATTTTATGTTCCCTTCCTTTCCCAAAATTAAAACCACCTTCATAAATCCTTTACCTATTTCAATTATATCAATATATTTTCTGATATCAACTTCTTCTTCTCTTTCTTTTATAACTCTTTTTACAGGGAAATGTTCACTTTCAAGAAACCTTTTAACACAATCAATATTCTTCTGTTGAACATCCAGTTCAAAAACCATCACACTCCTGTTGATTTTTGAGATCACTGAATCCTTTTCATTCAATAGTTCTTTTGCATAGAAAAATCTTATTCCATCAGGGAAAGATCTATTTAGAACATCAAGAATATTATCAACAAACAAACCTTCAAGATAAACTTCAACCATCTCCATCTGAGAATAAACAAAAACCGGTTTTGGATAACCCAGATTCATCTTTATCCTTGGATTGAACCCTTGTGTATAAACAAATGGGAGTTTTGATCTTCGAAAACCAGTATTTAAAATGTTTATCATGTTAAGATGTGATACATATTGGAACACCGGATCAACAGAATAAAGTAAAAGAAGTTTCGTTTTCTTAACCAACGGGTTTATCAATTTTTTCTGTTTTCTTCTGATAAAATCGTTGACATTTGAAAACTGTTCAGATTTTTCTTCGATAAGTTCACCAGCGATTTCACCTTTACATGCTCCACATCCTGTACACTTATCCCTTCGACAATCTTCTGTAAAAATCTCTTTCTGTGATGCAAGATACTCTTTTTCAAGATAACTTTTAGAAACCTTACAGTTTATAAAATCCCATGGTAACTCTTCGTCAATCATTCTTTCTCTTAAATAATTCCCCATTTCAATACCAACATTTTGTGATGCTTCATACCATTTTTTAAAATCAAAATATTCACTCCATTCATCGAGACGACAACCTTTTTTGTAAGCTTCATAAACAAGAGGGTTTAACTTTTCATCACCTCTTGCAAAAACCCCCTCAAGAAATGAGATCTCTGGATCCCTGTAGGTGATATGAACATTTTTGTATTTGACTCCATTTAAAATTTTTGAAATTTTTTCTTTTGTTGTTTCTATATCATCCTGTTTCACCCATTGAAACGGAGTAAAGGGTCTTGCAACAAATGGAGATATTGAAACATTTATAACAAATTCTTTAAATCTTTTACCAAGATCATTCAATAAATTCACACTTTCTTCAATATCATTATCATTTTCATAAGGCAGTCCAACCATAAAATAAAGTTTTATATGTTTCCAACCAAGATTTTTCCCTCTTTCTATCGTCTCAAAGATTTCATCGTTAGATATGTTTTTGTTTATAACCTTTTTTAACCTTTCTGAACCTGTTTCAACTGCTATTGTTAAACCAGATTTTCTTATATCCGAAATCTCTTTCAAAAGATCATTTTTGATTTCACCGATCCTCAAAGAAGGAAGCGAAATAGATACTTTGTTTTTCGAAAGATTTTTGTTTAAGTTTTTTAAAAGTGGAAAAAGTTCTCTATAATCGGTTGCGGACAAAGACAAAAGTGTTATCTCATCGTAACCGGAATTTTTTACAATTTCCGTGCAATCACTGATAATGAGTTCCTTTTTCTTTTCTCTTACAGGTCTATAGATGTATCCTGCCTGACAGAATCTACACCCTCTCGTGCAGCCCCTGCTTATCTCGACAACATCCCTTTCATAAACCGTTTTACCGATAGGGATTATCGGATTTGTAAAATTTTTTCTTTCGTAAAATCCTTCATCTATTCTTTGGAAAACATCTTTATTTTTCCCTGAAAGTTGTGGTATGTATGTGTAATCGAGTTGATCAAAAAGTTGTAATGCCTGATACTTTGTGATTTCCCCCCATTTTAATTTTCTCATTATTGAAATTATATCCTCAACCATCTCTTCACTTTCACCAATAAAGAAAATATCAACAAAATCTTTTATCGGAAGAGGGTTAAAAGTAACAGTTCCACCAGCGATGATAAGAGGATACCTTTCATCTCTATCTCTTGAGAATAAAGGGATTTTGCCAAGATCAAGGATCTGCAAAATATTTGTGAATGTTAACTCATATTCAACAGTGAATCCGATAAGGTCAAAATCTTTTATCTGAGTTTTCGTTTCAAGCGAAAGAAGAGAGATTTGCTTTTCTCTCAAAAGTTCTTCCATATCTTTTTCTACAGCGTATACCCTTTCAGCGTAAACATCATCATAAGAGTTGAAATAATAATAATTCAAAAGATGCCCGAGAGAGGACATTCCTATTGAGTATAGATCAGGAAAGGAAAGTAAAATCCTTATTTTTTTTTCAGGATCCTTTTTTATCAAATTGAACTCATTACCTATATACTGAACTGGATTTTTGACTTTTCTAAGCAAACTATCAGGATATTTTTTCATCTGTGATCAAATTGTATATTTTTTTATATATTTCAGAAGTTTTTTCGACTATCTCATCTGAAAGTTGTGGAGGTTGCGATTTTCGATCCCAATCGGTTGAAAGAAGATAATTTCTGATGAGTTGTTTATCAAAAGGTTCCTGCTTTTTTCCAACCTCATATGTTTCCTTTAACCAGAATCTTGAAGAATCGGGAGTAAAAATTTCATCGATAAGAATCACTTCACCATCAAGTAATCCAAATTCGAATTTTGTATCAGCAAGAATGATATTTTTTTCTGAAAGGAACTCTGACCCAAATCTGTAAAGTTGGAGTGATAAATCTTTCAACTTCTTTGCAAGTTCATCGCCAAGTTTTTCTCTCATATATTCAAACGAAACATTTTCATCGTGTCCTGTTTCCGCTTTTGTTGTTGGAGTAAAAAGAGGTTCATCAAATTTTTCTGATTCAAAATATCCTCCCCTCATAAAACTACCTCCAACAGTTTGCGTTTTAACATATTCACTCCAAGCGCTTCCAGTTATATAACCTCTCACGATGCATTCAAAAGGAATCGGTTTTGCTTTCCTGACTATCATAAATCTATCTTTTAAGTATTCATACTTTTTTAGTTCCTTTGGAAGTGAATCAAAATCATCATAGAGAAAATGGTTTTTAACGATATTTTTTGTGAGTTCAAAAAAGAATTTCGATAGTTTGTTTAAAACTTTTCCTTTTCCCTCAATTCCATTTTCAAGCACAAAATCGAATGCTGATATTCTATCCGTTGTTACAATAAGAAGTTTATCATTTTCAAACTCATATATATCTCTAACCTTTCCCTTTGATATCATCCTTAATTCTTTTATGTTTGTCTCTTTTATTACCATTTTTGTCTCCTTTGTTTAAGAGCGAGTTCAACTCATCTATAAACTCGTTCATATCTTTGAATTGTCTGTAGACGGAAGCAAATCTGACATAGGAGATCTCATCTATCTCCTTTAATTGTTCCATAACGATCTCTCCGATGATTTTTGATTCCACCTCCTCAGATTCTTTTGCAAAGAGTTTTCTTTCAACATCTTCAACTATTTTGTTGATACTTTCATTTGAAACAGGCCTTTTCCTGCAGGCGGTTCTGATACCTTCTATCAGTTTGTCTCTTGCATACGGTTCTCTTCTGCCATCCCTTTTGATAACGAGTAAAGGTGTTTTTTCAACATACTCATATGTTGTAAACCTTTTTTTACATTGAAGACATTCCCTTCTTCTTCTAACACTCTGGCCATCTTTACTCGCTCTTGAATCTATAACTCTATTTTCTTCAAAACCACAGTACGGGCATTTCATATTTTTTTAATTTTTTTTGTTGCATTCAATACTAATGTATTCGTACAACTCACTATGTTACCGTTATCATCTTTGCCATAATAAGTTTCAACCATTTCTGAAGAGGTATAGTTTCCGGTCGTGAAAAGCGCATTATCTTCTTTAATAGAACTTCCACCATCTATCCTTAAAGTACCGAACCAACTCTTAACTTCATCATCATCATAATAATAGGTTTCAACGACATTACCGTTTACTATGAGTTGTCCATAACAACAGCATCCTTCTGGTCCGTAATTACCGAGTGTAACACCAATATTGTTGTTTTCTTTTATGGTAATATCAGCATAGAATGACCAACCATTTGTTGCACTGTACGTTCCGTCCGTTACTGGGTTTGGAGAATAACTCAACTCAAGTTCAGCACTCTGAGGTAAAGGGAGTAACATACACGATGTAAAAAATAAAACAATTAAAATTGAAATATAAAAAAACCTTTTCATTAAAACTCCTTTTCAAAAAAGGGGAAATAAATTCCCCTTTATTTTTCTATACTGACATCTATTTGCGCTTTCTGCAATTTACCGGAATAATCTATATATACAGTTTTTTGTTCTGTGAATATCTCATAAACAGTCCATCCACCTTCTCTATGACCGTTTCCTGTATTCTTTGTACCTCCAAATGGGAGATGACATTCTGCTCCTATCGTTGGGCCATTGACATAAGTTATTCCAGTATCAATATCCTCTATCGCCTTGAATGCAAGGTTTACATTTTTGGTATAGATTGAACTTGAAAGTCCATACTCAACATCGTTGAGAACATCTATCGCTTCCTCAAAACTTTTTACTTTGATAACTGAAAGAACAGGTCCAAAAATCTCTTCCTGCTCAATTCTCATTCCTGGTTTAACATCAACAAAAATCGTTGGTTTAATAAACCATCCATTTTTACATACACCTTCCTGATATCTATAACCACCTGTTACAAGTTTTGCACCCTCGTCTTTCCCGATTTTAACATATTCTAATATTTTGTTCATAGATGACTCGTTGATCACCGGACCTACATCTATGCTTTCATCCCATGGATAACCTAATTTCAACTCTTCAGTTCTTTTAACCAGTTTCTCAACAAAAAGATCATGGATCTTTTCATGCAGTATCAACCTTGATGTTGCTGTGCATCTCTGTCCCGCTGTTCCAAAAGCACCAAACAGAACACCATCTACAGCAAGATCGATGTCAGCATCATCCATAACTATCTGAGCATTCTTTCCACCCAATTCAAGAGAAACTCTTTTCAAGGTTCTTCCACAAACTGATGCGATATGTCTTCCAATTTCAGAAGAACCAGTAAAAGAGACAACTCCAATATCCTTATGTTCAAGAATCGCATTTCCAACAGCACCACCTGGACCATGAACGAGATTCACAACACCTTTTGGAAATCCAGCTTCTTCCATTATCTCAACAAGTTTTGTTGCGAGTGCAGGAGTATCTGATGCTGGTTTTAAAACAACAGTGTTTCCAGAAAGTAATGCCGGGAACATTTTCCAGGTTGGTATCGCTATCGGGAAATTCCATGGTGTTATAAGTCCTGCGACTCCTATCGGCCTTAAAAAAGTTATAGCGACCTTGTTTGGGAGTTCAGATGGAGAGGTTCTTCCAAAAAATCTTCTTCCTTCTCCAAACGCATAGTATGCAGTATCTATACCTTCCTGAACATCACCCCTTGCTTCTTTAATTATTTTTCCCATTTCTTCTGTCATCAGTTTCGCTATTTCCTCTTTTCTTTTAACCATTATATCGCCAACTTTACCAAGTAGTTCACCTCTTTTTGCTGCTGGTACTTTTCTCCAACTCTTAAATGCCTCTTTCGCTGCCCTAACAGCAAGATCAACATCCTCTTTATTCGACTTCGGGAATATACCTACAACTTTACTCCAATCAGCTGGCATCCTGCTTTCAAAAGTTTCTTTTGTAACTGAATCAACCCATTCTCCGTTGATAAAATTTTTAAATTTTTGAGTCATAAAACCTCCACTCTATTTTAAAATTTTTTCAAGTTCTTTATCCTCTGGATATCTCTCTTCAAAAAGAGTAACAACTTCGGATCGATAATCTATTATCCTTCCAAAATCATCAACTTTCAAAATCAACTTATCAAAACTTGATAACTCTCCGTATCCTTTCATTATGATCGTATGATTTTTTGGTGTTTCGATAGCATTCCTTAAACCTACTCCATCGAATCCACCAAAAATAATATCTATACCTTCCACATTTTCTGCAATTATTCTGTCATGTTCAAGACCAACCGATGTTAAACCAATTATAATTGAACATCTATTTTTTTTCAATATATCGACCATCTCTTTTGCAACATCGATCTCTTTATTTATGATATAATTTTCAGCAACATCTTCATCCAGATTCAATAAAGCATATTCAGATAATAAACCGAATACACCGATTCTGACCCCTTCTCTTTCGATTATCACATAACGTTCAGGCTGTAAATCTGAATTCAGAATCTTTAAATTTGAGGAGATAAGTTTTGGATTAAATAATTTTACAGAATTTAAAAAGAACTCTGGACCTGCTATTATCTCATCAATTCCAAGATTCACGATATCATAACCCATGTGGTTAAAATACAAAGCAGGTTTAATGAAATCGACAGAATCGTTATCAACAGTTTTAAAAACAAAATTGCCAGAATCAAAAAGAAGAAATATAGCCCCCTCTTTAAGAGCTTTTTCTCTTTCATATTTGATAGCTGTCGATAGTGAATAGATTCCTCCAAGAACTGGCGGAAAATCAGGGTTTATAAAAGTTGCTTCCCTTCTTTCAAGAACATTTCTTATATCGTTTGTATGTATTATTACGATATCTTTTGAAAAAATTGATAAAAAGAAAAGAAAAATGAATAAAATGGAACAATTTTTTTTCATTTTTACCTCTTAAAAAACTGTTATTTTATCAGATGAATTTTCAAGTATTTTAGAAAAATAATTTTCATATATATGAGCCAGTGTATCCGATTTTATCAGGATTGATGCCTCATTGTTTTTATCAAGTGCATGATAACTCCAGTTTGTTGAACCAACTATAACAAAAATGGAATCTATTACCATCGCTTTTGTATGTAGTGTCACTTCAGGATCATCATAAAAAACCTTTACACCACCACTTTTTAAGAAGTCCCCAAGATCTTTGTTCCTTATACTCTGATTCGGATTGAAACCTGACTGATCAAGAACAATCTTAACATCAACACCCCTTTTAACCGCATCAAACAAAGATTCATAAATCTTCTGGTTCACACCTTCCTTTCTTTCAGGATAATAACCGCCTTCAAGCATCATTATATGAATCGTCTTTTTTGAACTTTTTATCAGTTTTAACAAATTTTTTGAATATTCCCTGTTGTTCATTGTCATTGCACCCTCTGCTGGGAGAAAATTTAAACTATCAGAGAATAACAGGTAAAAAGAGAATATCGATAAGAAAAATATTAACTTCTTCATATGAACTCCTAAGGTGTTATCGTTAAACTATCAGATTTGAACTGATAAAGTTTTTCAAAAAAATCTTCATATTTTAAAGATATATCCTTTGATTTCACAGCAACCGCACATTCATTGTTTTTTGCAAGCGCATAAAAACTCCAGTTTGTGGATCCGATTACAGTTATGGTTGAATCTACAACAACGAATTTTGCATGTGTTGTTATATCGGGCATATCAAAGTATACTTCAATTCCAAACTGTCTCATATATTTTAAATACTCATCATTTTTAACTGACAGAGAAGGATTCCAGGAGGATTGATCCACGATTATCACAACCTTAACACCTCTTTTGACTGCATTTATCAAAGCATTCTGGATATCGGTTGGTTCACCTTCAGGATAATCCGGATAGTAACCTACCTGATAGATAACAGCATGTATTGTTTTTTTTGAACTGTCAAAAAGTTTTACAAGAGTTTTTGTATAGTCCCTATCATTCATAGGTAACACACCTTCAACAGGGAAAAGTTTCAACTCTTCCTGTGAAAAGATTGTTAAATAGATCATGAAAGGTAATAAAATAAAAATTATCTTTTTCATAATTCTCCTAAAATTTGATTGAAACATCACCAACGAATTTCAAAACTCTATCGTTATAATAAACTTCTTCTCTTTCATAGTTGATATTCTTATAGTTAACAGCGACAGAAAACTCTGTCATACCCAATTTGTAGGTAAGTCCGGTTGCAAAACCTATATCAACCAGCCTGTTATCCTTTCTGTACGGTTCATACATAAAACCATACATAAGATCAATGTTTTTGTTGAGTTCATGTAAAACACCGATATTGTACTTGATCAGATCGTTGTAATCGTTAAAATCACCGTTAAGTTCACTCCATCTTTCATAACTCAGAGAATAATAGAAAGTAGCCGGCGCAACATTTTTTGCTCTGTATTCCAGACCAAAAGAGAATATATCAGGGATTATATAGTAGACGGTTTCAGTCAAAAGGTTCGTATCGGAAGCGATGATATCGGTCACCCTGTTGACTGTCAGGTATGTTCTGATGTTGTAAACAAAAGTTAAGATGAAGTTATCTTTATGATTGTATGAAATTCCAATATTTCCTCTGATACCAGAGTAATTCTCTTTTGTTGATGATGTTGAATCAATAAAAGAAGGATCTACAAAAAGTTTTGAGTAATCGGATGAACCATCTCCCTGCATTATTGAAAAATTTGTTCCCATGGCGAATCCATAAAATCTGTAATTCAAACTCAGAAAGTATGCGTTCACATTTCCAATTCTGACATAACTTTCATCGTAAAGTATAACATAGTTATCGTTTCTGTATATCTGTCTGTATGTATAATCGTTGTTTATGTAATTTTCATAACCTAAATAGAGACCAAAATCTGATAAAGGCATATATCCCATAATGTAAGCGGGTTCACCATAAAGAAAAGTGTTATCGTAAACATTCTTTTTTGCGATACTGTTTTCGTATGAATCAAAAATATACTTTGATCTTGTTTCCCTTGTTGATAATCCATAAAAACCGATTGAAACCAAATAGTTTGTGGTTTTACATTCCACCGTTGGATTCAATAGCGGATTGAAGAAAAAATCGTTGTTTCCAAGAGCTGCACCTTTACTGAAAAGTGATGTGTTAAAATCTCCAAGTCCAGTATTGTATAAAGAGACATATGAAAAAAGATTAACACAGAAAAAACTCATAAGAATAATATAAAAAAACTTCTTCATTTTTCCTCCTACCATCTGATATCTATCTGACAGGATAAACCTAAAAGATTTTTATAATCGTTAAAATCTGAAATTACCTGAAAATCAGAATCAATGTAACGATACTTGTTGTTATAAAGTGATATACCTGAAAATGTTGTTTCCTGATTCTTCAAAGACAACTTCATCCTCATCGAAAGGATATCTGATATTCGATCAACAAAAGTTAAATACATCTTGTTCCCTTTTCCATAGAGAAAATCAATTCCATTATCCTCAAGGATCCACTGACTCATTCCATCAGTATTCCATGTAGCAACCCCCCCAAGTAAAGATAGAAAATCGGTAAACTTTTTCTCATATGAAACATTGACAAAAGAGCCATCGATAAAATTGTTTTCGAGGTTACCACCTGTTGTGAGTTTTACCATTCCATACCTTGCTTCAAAATTCAGATAATCACTGTTATCAAGAACTGTGAATATTCTTAAGGTTGTTTCATTAGTAAGAGAATTTGTTGAAACTATACTTTTATAGATATTTTTTTCCTGAATCTTATGTTTCAACCTGATTCTCAAAGGATAAACAGGCCTTAATTCAAGTTCAGTTTGAAATCTGTAATTGAGTAGGTTGTAGTCGAGGGTTCTCCATATATCAAGATATGTGTAGTTCAATGTCAGGTTCGAAAGGATTCGATATCTTGTTTCAAGGTATATTCCCTCTTCAGGTTTTGGCCTTGGATCATCGAGTATGAATGTGAACAGTGGGTCTATCAATCTGTAAGTTTTTTCAAATTCTGTATCATCATACCTCGATTGTTCATAGAAAGGTCTTGAATAGAAATTTGTATATCCAAGATCATATCTTCTCAAAAGTCCAACAAAATAAAAGTCATTGTAAACAACGCCACTTTTCAAAACATAAGCATAACTCTTTTCCTGTTTTGCAACTTCACACTGTAGGAAAATATTTTTGTATGCTGTCTGAAAATTCAACCCATAAACATTCATCCGATCACCTGAAAATTCTTTTGTGTACACAGGAATATTAAGGTTATCTTTATCGAATGGAATATCGAGAGTCAAACTATCCTGAACGAAATTCCTATCGAAGATCGAATTGAAACCCGAAACACCTATCTGTGTAACAAGTGGGAGATTGAAAATCCCTCCAATATTGAAAGCAACCTTTCCTCCAAAAGTTTTTTCCCTGTAAACATCTGTGAATTCATCGATGTAAGTTTTCGTTAAAAATGGAAGGTTTACAGTTGAATCTCTGTTTAAAACACCATCTCTTTTCTTATCTGAAACAAATAAAAGATAATACAATCTGCTGAGATTGCCTTCAACAGCAACTCCCAAAAGATTGTTTGCAAAAGATTCGTTTACATCGACAAAAAGTCCAGAACTTCTATCATAAATTCTTGAACTTTTTTCATCGGTGTTATCAAAAATCAATCCTTCATTTAAAGTCACTCGATAATTTCCAAATATTAGATTTTTTATGAATGGGATATCCCTTATCTGAACATAACCTTTGAAACCTTTTTGTCCAAGTATTGAATAATCTGTAAAGAGCGTTCCGAAAGAAAGGTTGTTACCAACATTGAATGTCACTTTGTTGTAAAGGTTTGCACCTATTTTTCTTTTCACTACCTGTGAATATTCTCTCTCGATTCTACTTTTCAGTGAATCGACCTCCTCAGAAGTATAACCAGCTTTTAAAAGAGTATTTCTAAGATTAGAGGAATCAGGGTTTATAACCTCGAGTTGTTTTAATCTATAAGATAGTTCGTTTGCTAGTGAGGAAAAAGAGGAGTAACCATAAGTGTCATCGTTTGAATATCTAACTTTTGTCCTGATATATCCAGAAAGATCGAAAAATTTCTTCTTCTCATCTTTAAAGGAAACATAGTTCCTTAAATTTGAATAAGCATAATAGGTTAGATTCGGTGTTCGTCTGAGATCGCTTGGATATCTGTAAGTCCTTGTCTTTTTCCCCTGCATTATGGCTTCAACATCAGTCAATCTGACTCCATATATCTGTGAAATCTGTTCAAATCCAGCTTTGTTGATATTGATCTTTTCAACGAGCAGCCTTTCCCATAGGTCAATAGCGCCCCTTGATGGATTCTCTTCGCTTGCCAATCTATCCTGCATCCTTAAAATGTATATCGAAGTTGAATCAAGAGTTGTATCAGGTTTGATTTCAAACTTATCCTTTAATATTGAAAATATTTCATAATCGACACCATCTATTTCAATAAGTTCATAAATCGATTTTATCTCTCCATGTTTTTTTAAATACAATTTTATATTTTCTATGACTTCATCAGGTAAAAAAAGTGTGTCGAGTACACTTAAATCAGAATTGTTTATATCGATTTTCTCCTGTGAAAAACTTATTGAAAAAATTGTGAGTATCAAAAGAAAAATGTATATCCTTTTCATAACGATCTCCTAAAACGAATAGGATAACTGAATATGGTTTCTTGAAGGAAGGTTTATCACGGTTGTGTATCCATAATCAAGTGATATATTTTTAATCTTCAATTCAAATCCAAGACCAAGGGTTGCTGGATAATTTCTTACACCTGAGAATATTGTAAAAACATTTTTCACGATTTGCGACTTGAAAGAAAATCCAAACGATGTTGGTTCACCACTTATTTTTGAAACATCGAAATTGGTTGTTAAACTCTCATAGGGTTTGAAGGTTAAACCACCCGAGACCTTTCTTGATATATAGTACCTTTCATTACTCAAAGAACCAACAATATATGTATCGGTTAGATTAGAAACAGATAAACCAACAAACCACCTATCGTAGACCCTTCCTATTATACCCAAATCAGCGGTATAATATATGTTGTTGTTGTCATCGATTCCTTCCATCTTTTGGTCAACAAAAAGAAAGTTAATATTTGTTCCAACCATTACAATATCGTTGAAATCTAAACCATAAGTTAACTGAACAACTCGTTCGGTCTGTAATCTTGTGTTTGTAGAAATGATAGAATCCATATTTGAATAATCTCCCAAAACAAAAAGTTCAGAATATTTTAATCCAAGATTACCATAGTTTGAATAGTAACCACCAGAGATTGATGCTGTGTGTATGAACCTATAAAGGTTTTCATATGAAACCGAAACCTGATAATTATCAAGACCCACAATCGATGCGGGGTTAACTGTTATATTATCTATCCCTGCAAGCATTCCGGTTGTAGCAAAAGCCATACTTTTTGATTGAACATTTCCAGGGGTGTAATCAAACACAGCAAAAGAATTCAGGAAAAGTAAAAAAGATATAATGAAAATTAAAACTATCTTCTTCATTTTTTACCTCAACTATTTTAATTTTGTTGAAATAACAACTGGTTTTGTGATACTTGTAATATAACCATTCGAATCGATTTTAGACACATTGAGTATATATATCCCTATGTTACATTTTGCTCCATTTTTGTCTTTTCCATCCCATAGATATATATTCGAACCAGGCTGGTTTTCAGCGATAGTTTTTATATGCTTTCCATTTATATCATATATTTTCAGTGTGAATCTTTCACTGTTCAAACCTTTTAAATCGATTCTCAACACCTGTCCATAATCTGGAGAGAAAGGATTAGGAAATAGTGAGACCGTAAAGGTAGAATCTTCAGGTAAACTTAAAATGTTTATATCTGACCTTTTTCGAACAAGAAGTTGATAACCTGAAGTATAAGGAGATTGGTTGTCATACTGCCCTGCTATTCCTGTGACATCCAGTATATTACCCGGGACTATCGAATTCATAATATTATCAAGATAAAGACCCGTTGATTGCCCGATTCTCACATCTATAACCGAAAATCCATTTTGAACCTGGAAATTCTTTCCAGTTCCTGCGTCAACAGGATATGTTAAAATTTTTCCATATCTGACCTTCAAAAGTTTTCCTTCAACATTTTCAGAAATCCCCTGTGAATTCAAAAGTTCTTCAGGTTCAACGATGGCTAGAGTATCATTTATAATGTAAACATCAGTATCTGGAGAAGAATATTTGATTTCAGTCAATCCATTGTATTCCGTAACGGTTCCTCTGACGATTATCTCTATCCCCTCTTTAAATTTTTGATTTGCTGGATCTGAAGACGAATATATGTTAACACCACCAGTTTGATCCTGTATATAAAAACCTGTTGAAGTGGCTGTTGGTGAAAAAATATTTGAAGATCCAGTTACGATTCCTTTTACTGAAACAACCTGTCCAGTATATTTTGAGTTGTATCCATCGTTTGTTGACTGAACATCAGAAATCTTCATAACATCAGCAAAGGGGATTTTCTTCATAACAAAAAAGGATGATACGGGAAGTAATTGTGTTTGAGAAACACCTGTATACATCTTTACCGTATCAGCATTTGTGAAATAATAATCTTTGACATATACCTTGATAGTATCTTTAAAAGTAATATCGCTGATGTTAATCGTTGTTGTATTTGAAGTTGTATCGTAAGTTATTTTTGTTGAATCAAAAGAAATTAAAGATGAATCACAAACAAGTTTTATAGAATCTGTAACAACCTTTTTGTTTAAAACAATTTTCAGATATTTTATCGTTCCGTAGATTGTGTCAACATTAGGAATAAGATCCAACCTTATATCGTTATATGAAGAATCGTTAAAAAATTTCGGATTAACACTTAAAATTCCACTTCCATCGAGTGTTTTTAAAACATCATCGTTTCCGTACGGTCTCAACTCAAATTTACCATTGTATTCATCCATACATCCTCGAACAAAAATGAAAGTATCGTTTAGAGATTCAATTGTTACAGGATAGTTTAGATCTTCATATACGGTTAAAGGACCTGTGCCATCATCGATTTGCCATTCTCTTGCTGTTATTATCTGACTCACATAACAGTCATCTAACTGTACAAACATTCCTTCCCATTTTTCCTTTCCTGCTTCACCTGTTTTGAGTTTCACAGGGCCCGGGATCGTTTTTCCCTTTGCAAGAACGGTCAGAGTTGTTGGATTTGAAATCTCTGTCTTTCCATTGTACTCTACAACCTGTCCAGTAACACTTATAGAATCTCCAACTTCAACCGGAGTTGGAGGGTTATACACAAGAATTCCATGCCATGGTAAGGTATCATCCTGAATATACACATTAACTCCAAAAACCCTTGTGACTATTCCTGAAATTGTAACAGTTTGCCCGGAATATGGAGATGCTCCTGAAATGTTTTCGGTATATTGGACATCATAAATTGTTAGCCCAAAAGAGAAAATAACGAGTGAAATGGTTGAAAAAAGTAAAAATAGATATTTCATCTTACCTCCTGAGAATCCCTTTTCTTTTCGATGAAGGGAGAATATTTAATTTTTCTCTATATTTTGCAACTGTTCTTCTTGCAATCTTTATCGAATGTTTTTCCTCAAGAATTTTTACAAGTTCTATATCTGAATAAGGATTGTTTGGATCTTCCTTTTCTATCTCCTCTTTTATGATATTCATAATCTTTTTGTTTGAAATTTCAAAACCTGTTGTATTTTTAACACCTTTAGAGAAGAAAAATTTTAACGGGAATATACCCGCAGGCGTTTCCATATATTTGTTTTCTATAGCTCTTGAAACCGTTGCTTCATGAACTCCTATATAACTTGAGATATCGTTCAAAGTGAGTGGTTTTAAAGAGGAAATACCATTGAAGAAGAAGTCCTTTTGAATCTGAACTATTCTTTCCGATATTTTTAAAAGTGTATTATTTCTTCTGTATATACCCTCAAGGAGAAACAACGCTGCGTTGAATTTGTTTTTTAGAAATTTTTTTTCTTCCTGTGAAAGATTTTCATTATTTTTGTACATATCAAAATAACTTTTACTCAGATGAACCTCGGGAAAAGATTGAAGATTTAAAGACACAAAGAGTTCTTCTCCTCTCTGTTCCACTATAACATCTGGAATAATGTAATCTGAACTTTTACCCCAACTTCCATTCGCTGGTTTAGGATTCAAACTTCTAATCGATTCAAGAACTTTTTCAAGTTTGTTTCTTGTGATTTTTAATTTGTTTTCAATGAGGTAAAGTTTATTTGTTAAAAACTCTTCATAAAAATCTTTAATTATTTTATATTCGAGAGTATCCTGTTTTTTTTGATTTTCGAGTTGTGTTAGAAGAACCTCCTGAACACTTCTACTACCGATTCCAACTGGATCAAAGAATTTGTATTTTGAATGGACATATTCTACTTTTTCAATGGGAATATTTATATTTTCTGCGATCTGGGATAAAGATACTTCTAAAAGCCCATCATCTGAAAGAGAAAATGTTATCTCTTCAGCGATTTTTATTTCATCTGGATCATCAAAAAAAATATGTGATTGTGTCAAAAGGTAATCCTGTAAACTTTCCGGTTCTTCAACATTTGTTATCGGATCAAACTCCTCTCTTTCCCTATCATATCTTTCGGAAGGTAAAGATGCCCTTTTCCAATCATCATGAA
Organism: Caldifarciminota bacterium; assembly: GCA_037481815.1. Taxonomy (GTDB): domain Bacteria; phylum Hydrothermota; class 32-111; order 32-111; family 32-111; genus 32-111. Next base: position 158,632 of record JBBFKX010000001.1, on the reverse strand, counting down.
AAAAATATTCATAGTCAATTTCATCCTTTAAAGGTAGTTCAGGTTCAACCTCCTCATATGTAACATCTTCTTCTTCAAGAACATCATCTGTCAAAAATGGGTTCTGTTCAATCTCGGTTGTTATAACCTGTTGCAACTCAAGAAGAGGGAGTTGTAATATTTTTACAAGAGTTAACAACTGGGGTGTTAATTTTATTTCCTGTCTTAAAGAGGTCTCAAGTTTCTGTTTCATAATCTGAACTTTTCTCCGAGATAGAGTTCTCTTGCCTTCTCATCGTTGATCAACTGGTGAGTATCTCCGGATAACAGTATCTTTCCTTCATATATTATATGTGCTACATCGACTATTTCAAGTGTTTCCCTAACATTATGATCGGTTATCAAAATTCCGATACCTTCTTTTGCAAGATCTATTACCATATTTTGAATTTCTTCCTTGACCTTTGGATCTATTCCAGTAAAAGGTTCATCAAGAAGTAAAAATTTTGGATTTGAAGCCAAAGCCCTTGCGATTTCAACCCTCCTTCTTTCTCCACCAGAAAGTTTGTACGCCGGGAGATCTTTTAAATGCGAAACTTTAAATTTTTCAAGTAGTTCATCAGCCCTTTTCTCATTTTTTTCTCTATCAGAAAACAACATTTCAAGTATCGCTAAAAGATTTTCTTTGACAGTCAGTTGTCTGAAGATCGAACTCTCCTGTGGAAGATATCCTATTCCCAGCCTTGCTCGTTTATACATTGGAAGATCTGTTATGTCATTTTCATCAAGAAAAATTTTTCCTGATGATACAGGAATTACTCCAACCATCATATAAAAAGTTGTTGTTTTGCCAGCTCCATTTGGTCCCAAAAGTCCGATTATCTTCCCGTTTTCAACTTCAATAGACAGATGATCAACAACTTTCCTTTTTCCATAATATTTTATAAGGTTTTCACATCTGAGTATCATTTTTTTCCTTTTTCAAAAGTTCACTCTCCTTGATCATAAAGAAATTAAGAAGCTCAACATTTGAAGATTTAAAAGATCCATCAACAGAATCACATTTTATTCTTATAATATTATCATCTTCATTTTCAAATACAATATTATTTTTTCCAACCATTCTGTGTAAACTATCATTTTTAAAATAAAAAACAAAAGTATCACCTTGAAAGAATGATCTGTTTGAGAATATCTCTCCTCTTTTTATCGTCTTAAAAAAAGAATTTTTCCTGTCATATATAACAGAGTCAGATTTGATTTTAAAACTATCGTTGAATATCTCAACACCATAAGAAAAAACGTTTATGGAGTCCCTATCATCTATAACAATATTTTGAGATTTTACGGTATAGGAAGAATCATTTTTTTGAAGTATAGAATTACCTTTAATAAAAGTTTTTTCGGTATTTTTGAAATATTCTATTCTATCACCAGAAATTTTTAAATTTTCCTGAACATTCTCAAACAATGGATAACCTGTAAAAACAAACAATGAATCATTTAAAAAAACTTTGAGTGTTTCACTCTCAATTGAAAATCTGTTTTCTTTTTCAGTTTTTTGAAAATTTATCAGAAATCTCTTTTCTTTGATAAAGTAAACGCCCCATTTTGCTATTATTTTAACAGAATCATCTCTTTTTAGAAGAAAATTTTTAGGGAAATATATCAGGGAATCTTTTTTCAAAATGTAAGATGAGTCTGTGATAAGATTATATTCATCTGATTTGAAATCAACATTTTTGAAAAAAAATATTGTATCACCATTTATCGATGCTTTTTCAGAATAAAGAGTATAAGAGTATAAATATTCAATGAAATATAAAAACAGGATCAAGATAAAAATTTTAATTTTTTTCATCATAAATTAAAACTGGAGAAAGAAAAACCACTTTTTTAAAATTGTCAAAACACACAAAACCTTTTGTTAACATTTTATCATTCTTTTTCTCGATCATTATAGAATCTTCTGTTTTTAAGGTATCTGATTCAATACCATAATGAAGAAATTTTGTTAACAAAATCATAGAATCAGAAAATAAAACTTTAACATTTCCAAAATATTCGATAGATTTTTCATAAACATACGAACTATCAGCGAATATTTTTACATTTTCTCCATCCTCTCTTGTATACTCAACATTTTTTAGAACATACATTTTTAAAGAATCGATATAGTATCCCGTGTCTGATATTAATGAATAAACTTTCAAATTATTCTCATAGTATTCAGTTTTAAAATCTATAACGATATTTTTCTGATCGCTTGCAATACTTTGGACATCCTCCTTTCCACAAAAAGTGAGAAGAAGAAAAAAACTAACAGTTATGATCCTGAAATATTTTACTGAAGAAATCATACTGGAATATATCCTTTTTAATCTGATTTTCAAAAAACTCATATATCTGTTCAAGTGTTAACCCTGATGCATCATAAAAATAAACTCTATGCTTTCCTTTTTCAAACCTTGTGATCATCAAAACAGGATATAAATCAAACTTTTCAATGATTTTGAACCATCCGGTTGGCAACTCCTGTTCTATACCAAGAAAATTTATTTTTTTCGTTGTTAGATTGTTCAACCTCTGATCTATCATAAATGACAGAATTCTACCTTCATCTATATGCTTTTTATAAACATATGTTGGGGAATTTTTTTCTATAAGTTTTATTCCATATTTGACTCTTATACTATCGATATAACTATAAAACCATTCATCTCTTTTTTGATAAACAATGGAGATATTGTATCCTTTTCTCTGCAACAATTGTCCCGCCACCTCCCAATTGCCATAATGAATCGAGATTAAGGAAATCTTTTGATTCTTTCTTTTTAAATTTTCTAGTATTTCTTCATTTTCTATTTCAAATCTTCTTTCATCAGGATCATGAAACATAAGGTAAAGATTTTCTACAATAAAAGAGGCATTGTTGAAATATATCTTTATTGAAAATTTTATACGATACTTTTTCAAATTCTCTTTCACTCTCTTTTTACTTTTTATTCCAAAATTGTAAAACAATATAGAAATCAATTTTGATATTATTATCAAAATTTTCAAAGGCGTATATTTTAAAAGAAAAAGTGAAATTTTTACAACTGGATCATTTTTTAAACTTTTCATAAAGATTCTCAAGGATACTCTTCTTAACTTTTATCGATTTAAATTGACAGACCTCAACACAACAATAACAGGTTATACATAACCTTTCTCTTATATGAGGGTATCCTTCAACTATATTTATAGCACCCGCAGGACATGATTTATAACATTTGAAACATCTTTTACACTTTTCTCTTATGATGAATGGATAATTTGATGTGAAATGTTTTACAAACTTCTGCTTTGCAAAATTCAACGAAACTTTAAAATTGTTTCTGTCAGGCATCTTCATATTCAGTTTATGATAATTCCCAATCACCTGATAGTCACCATTGTAAATACCTGTATTCTTTGCGATCTTCAAAAATGGTATATCATCGGTTTTTAGACCAAGAAGCGAAGTAACAAAATCATCGAGTGCAAACCCATCCTCTGATACCAGCAAAAGTCCTGTCGCAGCATAATCACCTCCACCAGGGCCATTCCCCTGCATACCAGTAATTCCGTCGATGATGTTGATATCAGGTTTTATCGTAATGTAAAGTTTTGTCAAGAACTCTGAAAAACTTTCCACATCAGGATATTTTGTATGATAATAGAGTTTGCTCTCACCCGGAATCAAACCATAAAGGTTTTTGACTGATAATGTTAAGGTCGTCAGCATGTGGGTTTTCAATTTTGCTATGTTGATTATATGTGGTTGATCTTCCAAAAAATCACTTATTTTTATTCTGTTTTTGATTATGTATTTTGTTTTGTTCAAATTCACAAGGTTTATCCCATACCTTCCAGCAAGATCCATATATCCCGTTTCTTTGAATATAGGGTCCATATCCTTATGGATAGCAGAGGACCCATCGGCAATAAATATTCTCTCTTTTTTAATACCCTCTGCAAGTAATATCCTTATAACCGATTCAACAACGATTGGATTTGTTGTTATAATATTAAGATTTGAACTGGGTTTTGTTAAAAGATTTGGTTTTAAAATTATTTTTTTTTCGTCTGAAAAATTTTTTAAAAGTTCCAAACTTTTAAAAACCTGTTTTAAATTCGATTCTATCTTTTCAAGGTTATAATCAAAAATTTCAAAAGAAAATACTTTTTTCATCTGATGAAATAGATCTTTACTTTTCTATCAAAAACTTCACTTTCAACTGGCTGTACTTCACTGTTTATTATCATTTCATAATCTTCAACCAACTCTTTTAAAACTCTCTCATCATAAATTATAAGATATTTGGGCTTGACGATTTCAAACTCTTCTTCAAGATACCTTTTGCATCTTTTTTTTGCTTCATCTGTAAGTTCTCCATGGATTATAAGAGAACATCTGTAAAGATATGTTATATATGCTCCATACTTCACTTCCGTTTCATAGAGAGTGAGTAGAGATGATGCTTTTGCAACAAGTTTTGAATCTATCGAGAAATTATGGCTTTCAGGTTCATAACCGATTATCATTATTTCCTGTAAAATATTACCTGAGAATACCGGTTCTCCATAACTCCTCATCGGACATCCTTCACAATCCTCCATCTTTTTTAAAAACTTTTTAAACTTTATCTCTCTGTCCACTTTTCCCCCTTGAAAAGATACATCCACAATAATTCTGTCTATAAAGGTTCAACTCCTTAGAGATTTTTACTGATTTTAAAAATCCATCATTTTTTTTTAAATTCTCTTTAATAAATTCAATGCCAAACTCTTTTGCAACTCTTTCGCCGATACTGTTTATAAGATCAACACTCTTGTGAGGACTTATCGTTAAAGTTGTAGAAAATATCTTAAATCCATTCTCTTTACAGAACTTAGCTGTTTTTCTGAAATTCAAAAGATGACATACTTCACATCGCCTTCCCATCTCTGGTTCATCTTCAAGACCAACAACATTTTTAAGAAAAATTTCATTCTCATATTCAAGATTTTTACATTCAAAACCATAATGTTTTGCAACTTTTAAAACCTCCCCATATCTTTTTCGAAACTCATCAAAAGTATCAATATTATCGTTAACAAAAAGTGGCAAAACATTATAAGTTCTGCTAAAGAACTCGTATGAGTAAGTTAGATCGGGAGCACAACATGTATGTAAAACTAAATATTCCATATTTTAATTATACAATAGAAAAATAAATATTCAAGGATTGATAATGTTGACATTTTTTCTTTAGTAAAGAATAATGTAAAGCAAGAGGAGGTTTTATGAATATATTTGAAAATATTCCATTTCAGGAAGAAAATTTTGGTTACAGAAAACTTTTCGAAAACGGTTACTGCATGTTACTTCAAATCGCTTTGAATCCAAAACAATCTGTTAAGGAACACAATGCGAACTCTTTTCTCACGATTATACCTGTAATGGGAGAGGTTGAAATTACTGTAAACGGTATAAAATCATATTTAAAAGAAGGGACATTGTTCAATGTAAATCTATACGACAGAATGTTGATAGAGAACACATCCGATAAACAAAGTTCATTACTCATTTTTAAGGCACCACATCCCGATAGCATTAAAAAAGATTCTCAGTAAAATAGCTATTTTTGAAAGGTTGTTTAAATTGTTCAGAGATAGTGTTGTTATAATGATATTCATTTTTTACCAACCTCATCAACTTTCTTTCCAGATCACCAACTTCTGATTTTGAAACAACTTCTCCAATTTTGTTATTTTTAACAAAAAGGTACACATCATTTTCAGGGCCAACATAAAGGATCTTTTTTTTGAATTTTATCCCATCAAGAAGTTTAGAAGAGAATATTGACTGACCATCTTTCAAATCGAAAGGATGCATAATAAGAAAAATATCTGAAGAAAAAACATACTTCTGTGTTTTCTCATAATCCATTTCCCCTAACAGTTTTACAAAACTTTTCTTCTCAAGGTAATTTTTTATTTTTTCATCTACTTTTCCAATAACAAAGATTTTAAAATCAATTTCTGGAGAAACTCTTTCGAACACTTCAAAAAAATCTTTATTAAATCTGAACCTATCAAGTTTACCGGAATAGAGTACAACTTTTTCTTTAAAATTTATCTTTTCAACTTTCTGTTCTTCATCTTCCAAAGAATTCACAACAAGATCAACCCTTTTCAGATTATATCTTTTTTTTATCAGATTCACATATCTTGGAATGTTTGTGGTGATTTTACGAAATCTTTTAAATATGATTCTATCAAAAATGTAATCGATAATTTTAACAAACGGAACCTTATAATCCCTTAAAGTTCCATCATAATATATATCTCTAACATCAAGAATGAATTTATCAAGATCCGCTTTTTTTAAACCTAAAGATAAAATTAAAGGCAAAGAAAAAGGTGGGGCTGTAATTATTATTTTATCAAAAATTTTTTTATTTTTCTTTATATACTTGAAAACTCCATAAGACCATAAAAACATCGAATCTGGTAATGGATTAACAGATCTTAAAAAAACATTTCCACGATCGACTCTTTTCCCCTTAATAAAGGGATCTTTAAGAAAAAGAATTTTACCATCGAAAAAGTTTTTTTCAGATGATGTTATAACAAGATAATCCACATTTTTGGAATCAAAAAATTTCAACAATGAAAAGAACCTTCTTCCTCCACCATAATTGTAAAAAGGATAGAGATAATAAGAAATCACCAGAACTTTTTTTTTATTCATTTAACTTTTTCTTTAAAACTTCACCTTTTTTATAAAACTCTTTTACTTTTCCGTTATCACCTGCTAAAAGATAGACCTTTTTCAATTTTCTAAGATAAAGTTTTGCTTTTTCAAAATCTTTTAATTCGTAATGAACAAGAGCCATATTGTAGTAAACAAAAGATAGATTTACATAAGTTTTCGGTTGTTCATTTTCTACTTTTTCTTTTAATTTTTCGAGTAATGGAAGAACATCCTCATATTTTTTCTGCTCAAGAAGTATTTTTATGTGTGTGAATAAAAACATTCTGTTTTCTGGGTAGATATCTCTTAACCGTTCACATACCTTTTCCGCCTCTTTATATTTTTTATCCATCTGGTATAGGATAGCGAGTACATTGTAGGCTGGATACTGAACAAAAATTCCAGAATCAGCAGAAAATTTTATGAGTTTTATACCATCATCGTTTCCAGAAACAAAAGGTAATTTGTCTTTGAATTTGTTTATGAAATAACTCACAACGCCTTTCCCAAGATAACTATCATACATTTTTTGATCGAGTTCAATTGACCTGTTAAAATATTTCAACGCTGTTAAACCGGTATTTATAACTTTTGGATAATTACCTCTATCCAGGTAAAAGTAAGTCCTGTATAGATAGATCCCACCAACAAAAAAGTTATCATACGAGTTTAACATATCAGCATATTTTAAAACAGAATCAGAACTTGAAAACAGGATTTCAGATAATGAATCGGTTTCAAAATCACTCATATAGGTTGATAATATCGTAGATTTTAGAAAATAATATAGAACCGGAGAATATTTATTTTTTATATTTTCTGTATGTTCAAATGCTTTCGTGTAATCTTGTTTATATATAAAATCTATAACAATATCAACATCATCTTTATAAACAGGATAAGAGTAAGAACAAATAAAAAAAATTGTTATAACAGATAAAAGAATTAATTTTTTCATACTATATTATAGTTGAACCTTTTCTTGTAATATAAAAGGGAAAGAAAAAGTGTAAATGCACAGAGTAACAAAAAGTAAGGGAAAATTAAACCGAGTATCAGTGAAACAAAAGGAGATGTAAACATAACAGACCATTTCACATATTTTTCATTTCTGAAAAATGATGAGATTATGAAAAAAATAAGAGAGTATGATGTCGTTACGATCGCAAGAACATCTTTATTGAAGATACCCGAGATCAAAGCGAGTATCATAAAAATTGTTGAAACGAATAGAGAAGTTTTTATACCTAAAAAGATTCCTGTTGTTTTTAATCCAACCTTTCTATCCCCTTCATAATCAAGAATAGTTGTGTTTATGAAAATAGCAGCCATCGAAAACATATAAGGTAAAAAAATTATCAATTCTGGAAAACCATCTTTTACCGAAAGATAACCGATCAGTGATGCAATAAAAGCGTAACCTATAACATTAGAGAAAAGGTCAAGAAAAGGTTTACTTTTAAAATAAAAAGGTTTTGCTGAATAAAGATAACCCATTATAAATGAGATTATGAATAGATTCAAAATTATTTTTTGTATACTAAAGTTAAAAAAGATCATAAAAAAACCAGCAAGAACAACAAATATAAAAGTTGTGTATGCATTTTTCACACTTATAATACCTTCCGGCAAAAGAAAAAGTTTTTTGTTCATCCTGTCAGTTTCTATATCTGTGATCTGGTTAAGAATATATATACCACCCATCAAAAGTGAATATGCTAAAAGAATATAATATATTTTGAAATCGAAAGCAAAATTAAAAAACTTTAAATTCCCACCTTCTTTATATCCAAGATAAACTCCAATAAAATAGAAGGTCCACAGGGCAACCTGAATCGTTGGTCTTAAAAGAAAGATATAGTCGATAAACAGAGTTTTCTTTTTCATAATTTTATAACTGGAGAGAATCTCCCAAACCAGTTTGTTATCCTTCCTTTCATATCAAAATGTCCAAACAGAAAAACTGGCTTTTTATTGAGTAAAATTTTTAGAGCAATGTTCGTATCAATAACATAGAGAGTATTCCTTGGAATTTCGAAAATATCAAAACCAACATTATCCGTATAAGATGTAAAAGCCCCTTTGTAACCAGCATCTTTAACCTCTTTCTTCACGCGTTCATTTGTTAATCCGAACGGATAAAGGAAATAATCAACATTTTTTTTGAGAATTTTTTCAAGTAACTCTTTTGAACGCACAACCTCTATTTTCAATTTTTCACGATTCAATTTTCTGAGATCTTTATGCGAATATGAATGTGAAATTATTTCAAAACCACTCTCTTCCATCTCTTTCAACATTTTAAAATCCATATGTCGGAATTTCCCTGTTTTTGTATCCCAGACATTTCTTTTACCTATATATCCTGCTACAGGACACAACACACCTGTATAAGAATATTTTTTCATGATAGGGAAAGCATATTTATAAACATTTTCATAAGCATCGTCAAAAAAGATTAAAATTTTTTTTTCATCTTCAGAATTTAAAAAATCATCTATCGTTGTTGTTTTAAAACCATTTTTTTTTAAAAATTTCAAATAGTTTTCAAACTGAAAAACGATATTTGTCGTTCCACCGAATTCTGGGTATTTTGAAATTTTATGAAAGGAGATTATATTCCTTGCATATATTTTTTTCTTATAAAATCTGAAATACCAATAAATCCAACCATAAAGATAAAGTACAACAACAAAAAGTAATGGCAAAAAATATTTTAAAACCATCTTCTCAAACGATCTTTTTTATGATTATTTTTTTCTTCGATTTTTTTATAATAGAATTCAAGTATTTCGTTAGATACATTTTCCCATGAAAATCTTTTCACAAATTCCAGACCATTTTTTTTCAAGTTTTCTTTCAGTTCTCGATTTTTCAGAACTTCGATGATTCCATCAGCCAGATCTTTTGGATCTTTTGGTTTCACGAGAAAACCGTTATACCTGTGTTTTATCACCTGCCTATATCCCCTTATATTACTTGCCACAACAGGGGTTCCGGATGCCATAGCTTCAAGTAAAACGATTCCAAAACTTTCTCCACCTGTTGCTGGAGAAACAAACACATTTGCGGTACTGTAATAAAGTGGGAGTAAAGACCAATCAACATAATCCTCAAAAACAATATGCTCTTTCGCTTTTTCACTGATCGACAACTCATAATATTTTTTCAAAAAACCTTTTCCAACAACTATCAATCGAACATCAGATATCTCTTCAACGATATAATCCATCGCTTTGTAAAGAAACTTTATACCCTTTCTTGGATCCTGTCTTCCAACGAAAAGTATGTTTATCCTTCCATCAATATAGTTTTCAAGTTTTGGATTTGATGGTGAAAATCTTTTGAGGTCAACACCATTAGGAATAATAGTGTATTCTCCAGGGAAATATCTATAAACCGATCTTTTCGCTTCCTCGGACACCGCGATGACACCATCCAATCTCTCAAAAAATTTTTTTAGAGGTGATCTCAACGCTTCATAACCAATAGACCGATCAAAAGCAGCATGGAATGTTATTATGTTCGTTGAATTTGAAAAAAACAGTGTTATCAACGGTAAAGTAGGTGCTAATGCACCATGTATGTGTATAATGTCATACTTTTCCCTTTCAAGTAGATTTTTAATATCAAAGATCATTTTTATTCCGATTGATACCTGGGCAAAAGATTTGTTAGCAGGAATTGAGATCGAGTATCCGACTCTTTTTATATCGCTTCCTTCATTTTTTATCGACTTCAAAATTGGATTACCTGTTAGAATATGAACCGTATGACCTTTTCTCTTCATTTCTATATAAAGATGATGGATATGTTCTGAGATACCACCAGGTAAAGGATAATACATATCTGAAACCATCAAAATTTTTAATTTTTTTCTTTCAGTCATATTACTCCCACCTCATTGAAAATGCGAACCATTCTTCAGGTTTTCTTTTGATCACATCGAATAAAACTTTTAAACCATTTTCCGCGTATCTTTTAAGATTCTCATCTCTTTCAACTTCTTTTATTAAAGCGAAATATCTATATCTTCTATTTTTTATGTAAAAAAAGGTTCCAAACATTATATCTTTTGAAAATTTTTTTCCAAAATAAAAAGGGCCTTTTGGAATAAAAACCTTTGAATTACCAAAATCACAAAGAGTTCCTGTTTTTGTAATATCTCTATCGAACAGAAGTACTGGTATATATCCTTTCTGTAAATGTTCTTCAAGTTTTATTATCGTCTTTGGATCTTCAAGTGGAAATATTTTCATACCGGTTAAATTTCTAAATCTCAATAAAGCTTTGTATCTCTTTTCTCCAACTCCTTTTAACTCAGCGACCGAAACAGTATTTTTTACAAGATAACCAAAAATTATTCCTGCCAATTCCCAGTTTCCATAATGTGCTGTTATTAAAATATATTTATCATTTTTTAATCTTACAAGATCTACATTACTCAAATCTGTTATTTTCAAAAGGTACTCCTGTTTCAAATAATAGGATTTTAACAGATCAAAATGGTTTCTAACCATGTTTACAAAAATCTCTTTTAAGTTGAAATCGAATATTCCTATCCTGTTGAGATTTTTTTTGATACTTTCAACTCTCCAGTTGTTTGAAAAATAGATAAGATTCCCTATTACAAAAGAAAAAAAATCTATAACCTCATATGGAACGAAATATAAAAAAATACTCATAACTCTGAAATAATAGTAAGTGATCATTGTCCTGTATGGCCAAATCCGCCATCCCCTCTTTTTGTGCTGTTAATCTTACCTTCAATAAAATTTGCTTTTTCTACTTTTGATAAAACCATCTGTGCGATCCTTTCTCCTTTTTTAACACAGAACCTTTCTCTATTTAGGTTGAACATTATGATTTTAATTTCACCTCTATAGTCAGAATCTATTGTACCGGGGGAATTCAAAATCAAGATTTTATTTTTTAAAGAATAACCACTACGCGGTCTTATCTGTATTTCATAACCAGAAGGTATTTCAACTCTTATACCGGTTGGGATCAATGAAACATCAAAAGGCTCTATACAAACTTCTTCAGAAGCAAATAAATCTGCACCTGAAGAACCTTCCGTCATATATTTTGGTAAAAAGCCATTTTCTGTGATTTCAATTTTTATATCTATCATATTTTAAAATTTTTCTTATTTCCAACTATCGAAATATTCAACTTATCGAATTTGAAATATTTTTTTGCAATTTCTTTAATATCATCTGAACTTACACTTTTGAATTTTTTTATAACTGAATTTACACTATCGATTCCTTTTTTATACAAAAAAGATTTTGCATTGAATCCCATCCTTCCAGATAGTGAATCATAACTCATCACAACGTTCGCAAGAATCTGGTTTTTCACTTTCTCCATCTCATCTTTTTCAACACCATGGATGATTATATTTGACATCTCTTTCTCGATAATTTCCATGGTTTTTTTGTAGTTGTCTGGAGAACAGACAAAATAGATTCCACTCATCCCGGCTTCTTTAAAAATATCAACAAAAGAATAAACTGTATATACCAATCCTTTTTCTTCTCTTAGTTTTTTAAACAATCTTGATGACATCCCTATACCTAAAATGGCTGAGAGTATTGTCAGAGGGAATCTTTCATCGGAATAGTAGTTTTGGGTTTTGAAACCCAACGCCACATGAAATTGTTGTAAGGAATTTTTATAAACATAAATTTTTTGTGAAAAATTATCTTTGACTTTTATATTGTTTTTTTCAACTATCTCACCATCTCGAAAATACTTTTTGTCGATAGATTCTTTGATGTTTTTCGTAGTCAAAGGGCCAACATAGGAATAAAAGGAATTTTCACCTATATAATTTTTTTCTATAAAATTCAAAACATCATTTCTTGTGATCGATTTTATTATCTCCTCACTTCCAAGTATTGTCTTTTCAAAAGGGGAACCTTTGAACACGATTCTATTCAAATTTTCAAATACAAGATCCTCAGGATCATCTTCTGCTGATCTAATCTCTTCTATAACAACATTTTTCTCCTTTTCAAGTTCATCTTCAGGGATCAACGGTTCAAAAAGCATCTCCTGAAAAATCGGGAGAATCCTTTTAAAATTATCAGGTAAACATTTAAAGTAAAACGATGTGTGATCCCTTGCAGTGTAAGCATTTATGGTTCCACCATAATGTTCTATCAACCTTGATATCTCATCTGCTTTCCTTTTTTTTGTTCCTTTAAAAATCAAATGTTCTGTGAGATGGCTTATACCATTCAATCTTTCGCTTTCATAATCTGATCCAACTCTCACATAATAACCAAAAATTAGAGAATGGAAGATTTTGATCTGTTCTCCGATAAAACTGATTCCATTCTCCAATTTTTCAGTTGATATATTCTGTTTAAGATCCATCTCTTCTATAATCCTTTCTTCCAAACTTTCTGTAATGATGTCTCTCTTCATTTTTGTTCTGATCCTGATTTTTGTTTTCTATAAGAACTTTTCTTGAAACGTTAACTTTACCATTTTCATCAACATTTATAACTTTAACTGAGACCTTATCACCAACTTTTAAATGCTCGTTTAGATCATTTATTCTTTCGTGTGAAAACTGAGAGATATGCATCAAAGCTTCTTTTCCAGGTAAAAGTTCTATGAAAGCACCAAAGTTCGTTATCTTGGTTACTTTACCTTCATAGATTTCTCCCATCTCAATATCTTTAACAAGTGATTCGATCATTCTTTTTGCTTCATCTCCACTTGCAAGATCCGTTGATGCGATCGTGACCTTTCCTGTATCATCTATATCAACTTTAACTCCAGTTTTTTCAATAATCGATCTTATCATCTTTCCACCAGGTCCAATAACAAGTCCTATCTTATCTTTATCGATTGTAAACTGGATCAATCTCGGAGCATACTGTGACAACTGTTCTCTTGGTTTCGAGATCGTTTTTTCCATTATATCGAGAATGTGCTCTCTTCCCTCTTTCGCCTGATAGAAACCTTTTCTCAGGATATCTATGGTTATACCTTCAATCTTAGTATCAAGTTGTAAACCGGTTATTCCTTCTCTCGTTCCAGCAACTTTGAAATCCATATCACCATAATGATCCTCTTCACCCATTATGTCTGATAATATTACCGGTTCATAACCTTCTTCAACTATGAGTCCCATAGCGATTCCTGCGACATGGCATTTTATTGGGACTCCTGCATCCATCAACGAAAGAGATCCTGAACACACTGAAGCCATACTTGAAGATCCATTTGATTCGAGTATCTCAGAGACGATTCTGATCGTGTAAGGGAAAATTTCTTCAGATGGTATAACCGCCTGTAGAGATTTTTCCGCAAGGAATCCATGCCCTATCTCTCTTCTTCCAGGGCCTTTCAAAGGTGAAACTTCACCAACTGAAAAAGGTGGGAAGTTGTAGTGTAACATAAAAGATTTTTTTGATTCTCCCTCAAGATCTTCTATAACCTGCTCATCAGATGCTGTTCCAAGAGTTAAACATGCGAGCGACTGTGTTTCACCTCTTGTGAAAAGTGCTGATCCATGTGTTCTTGGCATAAGTCCAACTTCACATGTTATTTTTCTAATCTCTTTTGTTTTCCTTCCATCGAGTCGAATTCCTTCCTTCAAGATTCTTTCCCTTATCATCTCCTTTCTATTATCTTCTATTAGAGAAGGGATAAGGTTAACAAAATCTTCATATTGCTCTTTAAGATTTTCTACAACCTCTCTAATCAGTTTTTCAAACTCCTGATTTCTCTTCTGTTTTTCAAAAATATTGTTCAATATTTTCAGCCTTTCAGTCGTTATTTCTTTTATTTTATCCTTTAAATCCTGTGGGATGATGAAAGGTTCATATTCCATCTTATTTACTTCAACCCGCTCTATGAGTTGTTTCTGGATCTTTATAGATTCTCTGATTATGTTATGTCCAAATTCTATAGCCCTTAGCATATCCTCTTCTGAGACCTCATTTGCCGATGCTTCAATAGTTGTAACTGTTGTTTCCGTTCCAGCAAGGACAAGTTCAAGATCAGCATCTTCGAGTTCATCAAAAGTTGGTGAATCTATAAGTTGTCCATCAACAAGAGCAACCCTGCACGCTCCAACAGGGCCATTGAAAGGTATATCCGAAATCATAAGTGCTGCTGATGCTCCGATTACACCCAAAACATCGGTATCGATTTTCCCGTCAGCAGAAAAGAGTGTTGCGATTATCTGTGTTTCATTTATGAAATCATCAGGGAAAAGAGGCCTTATAGGTCTATCGATCAATCTACTTGCGAGGATCTCTCGGTCTCGTGGTTTTCCTTCCCTTTTGAAAAATCCTCCAGGAATTTTTCCAGTTGCGAAATATTTCTCTCTATAATCAACAGTCAAAGGGAAAAAATCCTGTCCCTCTTTTTTTGTTTTTGAAGCAACAGCTGTTACGAGAAGTATGTTTTCATTCAGTTTTACCACCACTGAACCGTTGGCCTGTTTTGCAAGTTTTCCTGTTGAAATCTCTAAATTGAACCGACCATACGGCCCATTTACTTTTTTTTCTTCCATTAGTTACCCCTCTTATTTTCTTAAATTTAACTCTTTCACTATCTTTTTATACCTTTCAAAATCCTTTTGCATAAGATAGTTTAACAATCTTTTTCTTTTTCCAACCATAAGAAGAAGACCTCTTCTTGAATGGATATCCTTTTTGAATTTTTTCAGATGTTCAGTCACCTGGTTTATCCTTTCAGTTAAAAGTGCGATCTGAACTTCTGGAGATCCAGTATCATTCTCTTTGATTGCAAATTTTTCGATGATCTCTTTTTTCTTTTCCTTTTTTAAAGCCATAATTCCTCCTTTAAGTTTTTTATCTCTTCTTTATCTTTTTTTAACTGTTCTATTAGTTCGTTTTCCGTAGGAAACTTAACTTCGTCTCTTAGCCTTTTTATAAAATGTATTTTCAAAGTTTTGTTATAAAGGTTTTCGTTAAAATCGAGTATGTGAACCTCAAGGGATAATTTTTCATCAAAAGTCGGTCTCTTTCCAACATTCATCATTCCTTTATATTTCTTCCCTTCATATATAACTGTTACAGCGTAAACTCCATTTTGAGGCATAATCTTGATCTTTTCATCGAACTCGATATTTGCTGTAGGAAATCCAAGTATCGCACCTCTTCCCTCTCCTCTAACAACAACACCTTTAACAAAATATTTGTAACCTAAAAATTTATTCGCTTCTTCAATGTTTCCAAATTTTATAAATTTTCTGATTATCGAACTCGAAATAATCTGCGCATCTTCAACTTCAGGTTCAACTATCTCAAACTTTACTCTTTCTTTCATCAGGATTGATTTTAACTTTACTATATCTCCCTTTCTGTTGTTTCCAAAATGTGTATCGTATCCGACAACAAATGTTGAAGGTGCAAGACGATTTATAACTATTTTTTCAACAAAATCATCAGCAGAAATCTGAGCAAAATTTTTATCAAAAGGTATTATCAAAAGATTGTCAACAAGGTTCGATGTTTCAAACATATAAAGTTTGTCTTCAAGTGTAGTTAAAAGAAAATTTTCTTTTATATTTTCAAGTACCATTCTCGGATGTGGTTCAAAAGTGATCACAAGATTTTTCTTTCCTTCATTTTTTGAAATTTTAGATAAACTTTCTAAAACCTTCTTATGTCCTCTATGTATCCCATCGAAAGAACCTATAGTTATAACCTTTCCTTTCAAACTATCATCGATTTTATTCAATCCATAAAATATGTTCATACTATACACCTTTTAGGATAGATAAAACCATCCTTATTTTCAGTTACAATATAATTGTTTTCATGTTTTACAAGAAGTAATTTTTTTTCATAACCATTTTTCAACTTCAAAAAATTCCCATTTTTTAAAATATTAAAATCTTTATGATCTACTTCGAGCGTATCCATTATATCTTTTACAACTTCCTCCAGTTTTTTTGAATCTTCGACTTTTACATCATCGATTTTTTTTGCATCCGCTATTTTAAAAAATCCATTCTCCAATCTTCTCAACTTTACAACGGTTCCATATGTATCAAGTTTTTCTCCAAGTTCTTTTGCAAACGATCTGACATAAAATCCTTTTTTGACCTTAATCTGGATATTAAGATTTTTACCATCAAAATAAACTATTTTAAAATCTTTCATAAAAACCTTTTTTCTTTTTTCTTCAAACATTATCCCTTTTCTTGCAAGTTTATACGCTCTTTCTCCTTTTATTTTAACAGCCGAAAATGTTGGAATCGTTTGTAACCGTTCACCGAGAAAAAATTTTTTTATCACTTCCTCTATACTTTGTTCCCCAACTTTTATCTTTTGATTTTTTCTTTCAACTATTTTTCCCGTAATATCAAAAGTGTCTGTTAAAATCCCGAACTCAATAAAAGCATCATAAACTTTATCACAATCTTCTAAAAATCTTATAATTTTTGTGAAGTTTCCTGAAAAAAGAGGTAAAACACCTGAGGCAAAGGGATCGAGAGTTCCAAGAAAACCAACTTTTTTTTCTTTGAAAATATTTCTGAATCTTTTGACTATTTCAAACGATGGTAGATTCTCTTCTTTGTCTATGTTGAATATAAGATCGAGAGTAGTTTTCACCACCTGAAACCGATTGAGATTCTATAGTTTGAAGTTGGAAAAGAATAGATATCAGAATCTATACCAAGATCAAGTCTGAAACTGTTTTTTACCTGAATACCACCACCGAATGTGAATCCCATCCTTTGCCCGTAATAGTCAAGGAAATATCCCAACCTCAAAGAAAGAAGATTGTAATAAATATATTCAATTCCAGCCCCAAGCCAGGTGTCAAGAAATTCAGCTTCAAGCATTGAGAGATATAAGGTATCGCCGGTTACAGGGTCCACATTGTTATAATATTTATCGAGAATTTTTGATGGTTCAAAAATAAAATCAGATTTTGAAAGTGAATCGAGTTTTATTCCTGCAATGACCTTTGTAAGATCTGTTGTGAAAAGTAACTTGTTCAACTCATTCTCGATAATCGTTTGAGCAAACCCGATTCTAAGAGTTCTTGGGAGATCATCTACTGAGCCATCAGCAAGATATTTGAGTCCAGGTCCAAGATTTGAAAGGGAGATACCAAGTGATGTTTTTGTTCCAAATTTCTTTAAAAAACCAAAATCCAGAGCAACCGATTGTCCCTGCCCTCCTCTCTCCTCTCCCATGTATCTTTGAATAACCCAATCAGGAGCAAGATACGAATAGATGAATTTGCCTGTTACTCCCAAGGAGATATCATTTTTTATTTTGTATGAATATGAAAGAGATAAAGCTAAGTCAAAAGTAGTCCATATGGCAGTTGGGTCATTATTTTCTTCTGCTGATATCTCACCTGTTGTAAGATAGATAACATTTCCACCCCAAACTCCATAATTTGTCGGAATAACAGCCGAAAGAAATTCATAATACATATCATCTCCAAGGCCTACAAGCCATGGAGAATGCATAAGTACTATATCTTTCTTTTCCTGCAAACCCATCCCTGCAGGGTTGTAATAGGTTGCGAGTGCATCATCTGATAACGCAGTATAAGAGTTTCCCAGAGAAACTGCTCTTGAACCGGGATAAATCAGTAGAAAAACTGCACCTGCCTGGGAGGCGGTTGAAAAGATAAGTACATATGTAAAGAGCAAAAGTATAAACATTAAAATTTTTTTCATTTCAACTCCTAATATTTTATATTAGGATAATAATTGAATAACTTTATGATGTCAATAGTTAAACAACTTTTTGAACTGAACCTGAACGGAGACATCTTGAGCAAACATAGATATATTTAATTTTATTATCTACTTTTGCTTTTACTCTTCTTAAATTTGGCATCCTTTTTTTCTTTGTCACATTATGTGCATGTGAAATATTTGAGCCAAACTGAGGTCCTTTTCCGCAAACTTCACATCTATTAGCCATTTAGTTTCTCCTTTTTTTCGTGAAGTATACCACATAAATTGAAAAAATCAATAGGTCAAAAAATAAGTTTTAAATAAAGACAGGTGTAAAATAAAATTTACATTTTGACCTTTTAACAAAATTTCAAATTATGTTTTCAGAGGAACTTAAAGTTTGGCACGATTATTGAGTATAATTACAGAAAAAAAGGAGGTTTTATGAAAAAACTTTTAACGGTTTCACTCTTGATACTTCTTGCAAGTATAGTTCTTTTGGCTGATAAAAATGATGCTGAATTTGTTAATTATAATATTCAATCCCAACCTGATAATCATAGAAATTATATAATTCCACCTCAACCGGTTCTACCTGACGACAACAGTTCAACTCAACTTTATTCTTTACCTGAGACACACAGAAACTATATAATACCCCCACAACCGGTGCTTCCTGATGAGGAGAATTCAACTCAATTAAATTCACTTCCCGACAACCACAGAAACTATATTATTCCACCACAACCAGTTTTGCCTGATGACGAAAACTCAATACAATTAAAATCATCTCCTGATAAGAGAAGGCAAAATATTCTTCCACCAAATCCAGTAAATCCTCAAAATCCTGTAACCTTTTCAAAGGCAAAAGATCTTAAAAATCCTGGGGAGTTTGAAATAGAAGTTTATAATTTAAGCGGTGAAATAATTAAAAGTGACTTAACCTCTCTTCCAGCGGGGAAATATCTGATACTCTTGAAGAGTGGGAAAAATATTTATAAAGAAAAAATTGTTATTTTAAAATAATACCATCTCTTTATAAAACCTCATCTCTCCTTTCAAAAAACCCCAAACTTTTGGGGTTTTTTGATTTAAAGAGATTTTTTTCTTTTGAAAAACCTCTCCAATTCTTTGCCTGTAATTATATAGTCAGTACTGAAGATATAAACAAGTATAATAACCAGAATTATAAAAAAGAAAAGGTTATATAAAATTCCGTAAAAAACCATTTTATACTGATCAAAAAATAAAAGTTTCATCGCCATCATCGGATGTGAAAATGGTATTAAAAAAACTATTGTTTTAAAAGGCAGAGATAAAGTATCAAAATCTTTAAACATCGTTAAAAACATAGGTATTATTGCAAGTATTGACACCGGCATTGTCAATGTCTGAGCCGACTTGTAATCTTTTGCAAACAGACCAAGCAATAAACACATTGAAAGTCCAGACAACAATGATAAAAATATTGAAAGACCTATCAAAATATAATCTGAAAAATAAAAAACTTTAAAATCGGGGATGTATGAAAGATTTTCGGAAAAACCTTTCATATAATTGTAAAATCCTGCCATATATATCGAAGCCATTATCATTCCAACAACTCCACCACCGATTATTTTTCCAAGAACGATATCTCTTCTCTCAACAGGCATCGTAAGAAGAGTTTCCAAGGTTTTATTCTCTTTTTCCATCCCCATCGATGATATTATCATTCCTCCCGACATCACAAGAAGCATCATGATTATAACAGGTACAAAATTTGTTTGATTCCCAAGAAAAGAGTATAAGGTTTTAGGATCTACATTTTGAAAAATTTTTTCTTTAACCTTTATACTCTGTGCTTTGACTGATATGGGATCAAGAATATTCTCATTCTTTATTCTTTTGTTCAAAAGAAGAAATTTGGTCAATTCATTTTTTGCATATAAAAGAGCGTTTCCAATAACATCTGAAGACATAAAATCGAAAAGTCCAGTTCCTTTCAAAAAATATTCTACTTTTATTTCTCCTTTTCCCCCTTTCAAAATCTCATCTTGAAAACCTTTTTGTATAATGATTATAGATCCACCTTCTTTTGTGAGTGTTTTTAGTTTATCTTCAAAAATTTTTTCTTCAAAGTCATTCTTCGAATATTTTAAAATCAGATCAGAAAATTTCTTTGAAATTTCTGTTGAATCTTTATCAACGATTACTATATTGGCAGACCTTATCTCAACATTTTTTTCAGCATTCGAAACATATTTACCTATAAAACCTAAAACAAAAGATACAAAGACAAGAGAAATTATTGTTGATCTATTTAAAAGTTCTTTTACTTCCTTTTTAATAATGTTAAAAATCATTTTTTTTCTCCAACAACTTTAACGAATATTTTTTCAATATTCTCAACACTGTATTTCTCTTTTAACTTTTTTACACTACCACTTTCAACAATAATTCCCTCATTTATCAGTGATATTCGATCACACAGATAATCGACTTCAAGCATATTGTGAGATGAAACTATAAAGGTTGTACCCTCTTTTGCTTTTTGTTTTATAAGATCTCTGATCTGGGTTGCATTGATAACATCAAGTCCAGAAGTCGGTTCATCAAGTATGGCAAGTTTCGGTTCGATCATCAAACTTCTTGCTATCAAAAGTTTTCTCATCATACCCTTAGAATAGGTATCAATCTTATCGTTTAACCTATCTTTCAAAGATGAAATCTCAATTCCATATTCAAGAGTTTTTTTGATATCTCTTCCATCTTTGAAAAAATTCACAAAAAATTTTAAATAATCAATCCCTTTCAGGTTTTTGTAAGCACCAGCATCTTCCGGCAGATAGGAGATTATCTTTTTTATTTCCATTTTTCTTGAGATATCGTATCCAAAAATTTCTACATTTCCTTCACTTTTACTCAGAATCGTCGAAAGTATTCTAAGACATGTAGATTTCCCTGCTCCGTTTGGACCTATCAAACCAAAAATTTCACCTTGATTAACTTCGAAGTTTATCCCTTTCAGTGCCTGAACTTTTCCAAAATTTTTTTTCAAATTTTCTACTTTAACTACTACCATTTTTATTCTGTTGAATTATTTTTTAAAATCAAATAGATTGAAATAAGTGAAACACTTACAGAACCAAGGCAACCGATTCCTCTTTCAAGTAAAACCATAAAATTTTTATAAGTTTTTTTCATATCTTTATCTGAATAATCATAATACGGAACAAAAATTATTGAGAATAAACTGAGTAAACCTGAAAGTGCAATAAGAGTTATAAAAATTGGAACACCTATTTGACCTAAAGAATTGATAATAGTTTTACTCTGTCCTAAAGTAAAAATTACTTCAAATATTCCTACAACCAAAACAAAAACAAATCCAACAATTGATACCACTATTGAACCAGTAACAGGTGATCCAACACAACAACCAAAAACCAAATTGTCTTTCGCTATGTTGAGGTTGTTTGACAGAGGTGAAACCTGTACACAGCAGAAAGGTTTTTTGTTTAATCTTTCTTCCTTGAATTTTAAACTATCAGATTGTTCTGTTTGGGAATAGATTGAAAGTGATGTTAAAGACAAAATTAAAAAAATTATAATAAATTTTTTCATTTTATTTAATTTTACTCCAGTTTTTTTCAATGTCAATTATTAATTTCGGGGACGGTGCTTGACTTTTTGACATTTTTCTATAAATCTAATTATTTATAATAGTTACAACAATATACTTTCCTTTAAAAATGGTGTAATTCACAAAGTTAATAATGAAATTACTAAAAGTTTTTCTCTTGATTACTTTTTGATATACTCCAAAACAAAAGTATAATTATCATTTAAAGAGTACTGAAATGCACCTTTAAAAACACCTTTAACCTTTTTAACAAGAGCTTTATCTTTTGTGGTTAAAGAGATTCCATAGAGTATTCCAGTTTTTGGATGTTTTGGTTTATTGTTGACTATCCAATTTTCCCAGTCATACCTTATATCTTTTTGTGGTTTATAATTAAATTTAAATCCCTTTGGTAAATATTTTTTTAATTCTTTTGGTACTGTGCCAGGGCCATAATCAGGAGGGAATTTACCAGTATCAACATAGTAAGCGATAACAGCTTCTCTAATAACTTCAAAATCAGTTATGACTTTTGCTGCCTCTGCTGTTTTTTTAGCTTCATAAAATGATGGAAGTGCAAAATTAACAATTATTGATATAATCAAAATAACAACCATCAACTCAACCAAAGAAAATCCTTTCTTCATTTTCCCTCCTCTTCTAAAATCAAATTTTTAAATTTCTCGGGAAGAAGTGTTAAGGGATCATCCTTTGAATTGTAAATTATAACCTTTCCATTTTGTTTTATCGAAAGTTCAAATATTGAATCATCCATAATACTGTAATCAACAGAGTCCTGTTCATTCACAAAATCTTTTAAATCTTCTGGTAAAAAACCATTCTGTTCTTTAAAGTTCTTTATCTTCATCACCGTAAGATACAGAAAGACCTTTTTGTTCTCTTCTATTTCACTCTCAGATAAAGTAAGTTTATTCATCTGTTCAAACTTTTTCATATTAAAAAATATCGATGCTACAAAAAGGATAAAAATAACAATAAAAGTAACTATTTTCGCGACCTTTTCAATGTTTTTATCTTTTGTTTTTACCTCTTTTTTCTTTTTATCTTCTTCCTCTTCAACCTTCTGGATGAGTTCCTGTATATCCTTTTTTACTTCATCCATAAAAACTCCTTTTGAAAAATCATAATCAAAATTTATACCATTTTTAAGTCCAATAAAATAAATATTTAAAAATTTTTCTTTAAAAAATTAAGTTGTTATTTCAATACACTGTCCAAAAAACATTACTCTTCAAAATGTGGATTTTCAATTTTCGCAACAAAAAGAATATCTCCTGTTTGATTTTCAACTATAAAAAACAAAAATGGTCTATTTATTTTTAAAATTCTCTTCTGAATAACAGCTGTTTCTTTAACTATTATGACACCAGTTGCTGCTGCTGCCTCACTACCTTCTTCATCAACTTTCAAAAAAGATTGATGTATAACATTACTTATGTAAAGGTCATTATAATCTGTCATATATGAAAAATCGGCTTCAGGGGTAAAGGATTTTTTCATCCCCATCTCGATCAAAACATCGTTAAGAAGATATTTTTTTTCAAGTTTAAATTTTGGGAAAGATATTCTATCAAATTTTTCAAATCTCATTGAATCAAAACAATTTTTTAAGTCGACATAATCAAGCGGGAAAATACTTTTCATTCCATCAAAAGGAACAAGAAATATCGCAGAGTAGTTTGTATCTGCATAGGGAAATTCAACAATAAAAAATTTATCATTTTCAAAATATTTTAAAGGTTGTTCAAGATCTGTTGACATCATTTTACATTTTACTTTTTTATCCCCATCTACAATAAAATCTTCTTCAAAGGTATATTTCTTTTCAAATTGCTTTTTCCATATTGCGTTGAAATATATTGCGTTTGTTATAACAAGTGTTGTTGATTTATCGATTATCCCTTTTGGTAAAAAATCTTTTATCTTTTGCTCGGTAAAATCTTCTATAAATTTATTTATCTTTAACCTTGACTCTTCGGTTTGATTTACAAAATCAACTTTTTCTGCAAAAGATTTATAGTTTTCTTTTACAGTTTTTGGATACTCATCCTTAAAACTATACGACTTTTCCATCCATAAACCATTCGATATCTTTACAGTAATCTCTTTTGATTCTTTATCAAAATACCTGATCTCCTTTGAATAAATACCCCTTAAAACTTCCTTGTCAGGAAAATGAAAAACCTTTTTTATCTCTTTTTCTGTTTCTCCACCTGCACCTTCATATGTTATTGCCAATGCACTCGATATACTGAAGGGAGATATAACTACATTTTCATCTTTATCATACAACCTGTTCAAAAGTTCAAAACCAAAAAGATTGTAAAAATTTAGATTTTTTGAAAAAGTGTTATCTTGATTTTCAACCTTTTTTACATTATCAGATTTCGCACAAGAAAAAGATAAAATAACAAGAAGAAAAATCATCAAATTAAAAAACTTCTTCATAAAAAATCTCCTTTTAAATTTTCAACTTTGTGGAACTCTTCTCCAATATTTTAAAAAACTTTACCCAGAAATACTCAAAACTGTATTTAAAATTTATCTTACTCCAGAAATTCACAATTAACATCCACAACAAGACATTGAAAAACCCGAACAAAAAGGTTTTGTTCATATCAAGGTTCCATCCCGGGTTCAACTTTAAATAAATTTTTCTAAACAATTCTGAAAGCAAAACTTCCATAATATATATTGAAAGACTGACCCTACTGAAATTATATATTAAATAAAAGTTTTTTAAAACATTTTTCTTTCTCTCAAATAAAAGATAGATCAAAATTATACTAAACATAAAAAATCCAAGTTCAAAATTTGTTTTGAAGTACCAGAATAAATCCGGCTTTGAAATCGATTTAGGAAATTTCGACATTCCATAGAAGCCATAAAGAATTAAAAACAAAGATGTCGGTAAAACAACTTTTTTTAAAATATCTTCCCTTTTATCAAATATCAAATAACCTATAAGCATTCCGAACAATCCATATGAAAAATAGGTTATCAAAGGATATGGGTTTGCTATGAAAAATGTTAACACGATTGCAGGGAAGAAAACTTTATTCACTTTCAGCAGATCAAAATAATTATAAATATCAACTCTAATAAAAGATAAAAAAATTATCGAAAAACCTGCAATGAACAAAAAATTGTAAATCAAATCCCTTTTGAATTTTAATTTTTTGAACATAATTTGTAAAAATGAAAGTAAAACGATATTAAAAGCAATAGTCGAAATCGATGATCCATCAAAAAGTTTTTTGTAAGGATGAAACTGGTCCATACTACTTCTTAACAAAGCAGCATATAGAGTAAGGTCAGGTTTATTGTTTACGAAATCAACATTCCATCTACCAGCAACAAGGTTCAAATAAAAATGTACTATAATGTAAATTAAAAATGAAAAAAGTAAAATTTTCCCCATATTTTTATTTTCATCTTCTTCTTCCCTTTTTAAAAACACAAAAGTGTTCACAATCGAAGAATAAATGATAAAGATTCCTCCCCATAACGCCATAAAACTTATCAAAACTATAAAGATTGGTGGATTAGAAAAATCTATCATATGAATTCTATCGTAGTTGTATATTGAACAATGAAAAAATATAATGAAGATCATCGCTAAACCTCTTATGATATCCAAAGTCAAAATCCTATCTTTCACAGATCCTCCTTCACTTCAAACTCTCTTACCATTCTTATGAATTTATTAGAATTTCTATTTTCACTTATATTTTCGAAAGATATTTCTATTTCAGGTTCTTTACATCCGTAATCTTTGAAGACCTTTTTTATACTTATAACCAAATTTTCTTTTTCAAAAGATTCATCTTTCTCGTTTTCCTTTAATTCGATTTTGATAAAAAGTTTTTTAGGATTTTTCTGAAATACCTGATATTCCTCAATCTTTTCTGAACTTGTTATTATCGCTCTTGAAATGTAATCCGGTGAAATGAACTGTAAACCTTCTCGATCGCTTTTTTCACCATAAAAAAGATGATCGTTTCTTCCAACAATACTTTCAATAACCCTAAAATTCGAACCGCACGAACATCTTTTTGGACTTATCGTTATCACATCGTTAAGGTTATAGCGTATAATCGGCTGTGCCCTTTTATGAAGATCTGTGATAATAAGTTTTTCACATTGTTGCCCTGCGGGAGTTTCACTGAAATCTTTGTTTAAAGTTTCAACATAAACAAGATCTTCATTTATATGTAGATTTTCCTTCTCACATGTTATTCCAATAGGACCTTCTGTAGCTTTATATATTTCATGGATTGGGCAATTGAAAACTTCTTTAAGAAAAATTTTTACATCAGGATAAAGTATTTCAGCATAAGAAATTACTCTTTTCGGTTTAATTTTGTATAGGCCATTCTTAACATGTTTAGCGATTAGTTTTAACATCGAAGGTGGTGCTGAAATTATATTCGGGTTTATATTTTCAAGTTTTCTGCAGATATTTTCAATACTATCAAGTTGACTGATATAACTAAAAGAGTGTCCTAAAATGTTAAAATTAAATGCCGGAGCACTGACCCTCAATATGAATGCGATTCTCATCTTTTGATTTTCTGGAAAATCGAATCTTGCTAAAAATGCTGCTTTCATATACATTTCTTCTCTTGGAGTAACGATTTCAACTCCTTTATTACCACTTGTGCCTGAAGACATTCCTATGTTAAGTCCTTTAAACCTTCTTGAAAAATCCCTGCTTTTTTCAACCTCACAACAAAAATTGATAATCTCTTCTTTCTTCAATCCGAGCGTGTTATATGCTGTTAGATTATCCATCATAATCTTTTTATTTATTATCGGGAGTTTTTTGAAATCTTTTAGATCATATCCACTGTAAAGTTTGTTGAAAAATTCTGACTTTCTAAATGCATACTCAACAACAAGATTTCTTTTAATTCTCTGGTAATTTTCTATATCCCTCTTTGAAAAATGTTTAAAAGTGTATTTTGAAAAAAGATAAAATACTAAAAAATTTTGTGTTTCAAAATCTGCAAAAAAAACTTTAAACTTAAAAAAATCCATTAAAATTATCTATTTTCTTGCTCAACCTTTTCTGACTCTTTAAGAGGTGCAGGAACAAAAAAAGAAACTATAAAAATTGAAACGAAAACTCCAAAGAAAAATGAAGTAAAGATTAGTTTCGTTAGATTTGCCGACTTCACTTTATAATAGTTGTTCAACCTGTAACTTAAATCGTCAAGTGTAACATTCGTAAATGTCTCATTTTTATCGTAGAGAACTAATTTATTCTCAGTTATACTTTTCTGTAAAAGTTCACCTCTAATAAAAATTTCAAAATCGTTTGTGCTTTTTTCATAAGGCATCATCATCGTCGTTGCAGTCCAATAGATATTTTTGTTTCCAAAAAAAGTGTTGAAAAGATCAGCAATAAAAAATGAACCAACGATTATTACTCCTGTTAATCCAAGGAAAAATAAACTGTTATTTTTTTTCTTCATATTCACTCCTTATCTCTTTTAAAATTTTTCATCTCAAATGGAATCTCTAACGAGAGTTCATAAAAACCGGAGTACTCCCCATCGATATAAAAAGGACTTTGGTAGATCAATTTTTTGATCCCTTTCTTTTCGATTGTATAAACATTCTTTTCCTGTTTGCTCATCATCTCCTGCAATTTTGATCTTGCAGGTTCAGGATGACAATCAAACACTGATTTCCCAATCAAATTTTCTCCATAATCCTGAAAAATTTTTTTTGCTTTCTCGTTCATGTAAATTATTGTTCCTTCCCTATCACATACTGTAATACCAATATCGAGTTGATCAAAAAATTTTAATTCCATAAAATTATTTTACCTTTTTTTATCCTTTTTACAATACAAAAAAATTATAAATTGACTTAAAATCGATTTCGATTAAAATGATAAAAAGGAGGAGTAGTGAAAAAATTTTTCAAAATTTCATTAATATTTTTATCCTTATTTTTCTCAACATGTACTCTTCTTTCACCTGTAAGAAACATCGTCGGAACATGGAAAACAACATACCCTGTAAAAGTTTACTATGAAACTGACTACAACAATTTTACAGGGACTTTAGAACTTGTTGCATACGAGTACTGGGATATTGAGATGAAAATTTCTCAAACATATTCATCAAATGAAGTTGATATAGAATGGAAATATACAAGATCTGGATTTACTCCTCTTGTCGACGAAACAGGAATTGTTCCTGAGCCATCACCTATATATCTGACCGGGACAATCAATGGAACAAGAATATATTTAAGTAAATATGATGATCCTACATTTGGTGAACTAAACTATTTAACAGATCTTATGGAAGGATTTATAGATTATCTATACACAGGTATCTACTCTCAAAGAATTTATTGCAATCCAAACGATTTAAAGTTTATCAAGGAATAAAATCTTTTACATTTTCTTTTACTTGCAAAAGTTTTTTCCTGAACTCGATTATTGGTAGATCACCTTGAACAAGTTTGTCGTTAAAAATATCTTTTCTCTGTGTTAGAACAACTCTTCTATCCTGATGCAAAATTATCTTATTGAATATCATTCCTAAATCAGCAACTATTCTGTTAAGAAAGGACAGAGGAAACAGTTTTATATAAAATCTTAAATAAACAACACTTTTTTCTTTATCTACTGGAGCAAAAAAAGCAACGACTCTGACTTTTTTCGATATATGGTTTTGCCATACATTTGGGAAAATGAATTCCAGATATATTGAACTATCTTCAATCTTTAACTCTTCTGGTTTTTTTGCAACAAATCCATTTTCTTTCTCATTGAACACATAGAAAAAAAATTTTTTTTCATCTATCCATTTGACAACCGGACCATTCACAACAGTTTTACCTCCCATTCCTATCGTGTTATGATGAACAAAAGGTAGATGCATAACATCGAGTTGGTTTTCAACAGATCTTGTAAATGGAACACTCCATTCTTCTTCATATTCAGAATATGAAAATCCAGTATCAATATCATCAAAAAATTTTGGTGAATCTGTTGGTGTTTCATTCCCAATCCATAGCCAAATAAAATTTTCCTTTTCTTCAACAATATAATTTTTAACATAAAACTCTCTTCCAACCTTAAAGTTTCTTCCATAAGCAGGTATCGTTTTAACTGAACCATTTCCTTCATATTCAAAACCATGAAAAGGACACTGCAACTTTCCATTAAAGATTTTTCCCTTTGACAACCTCGCTTTTCTATGAACACAAAAGTCCTCAATACAACAAACTTTATTAGTTTGATCTCTCCAAAGTACGAGTTCAAATCCACATCTTTTGATGCCAACTGGTTTATTTTTCAATTTTGAAGAAGGGTAAATAGCAAACCACATATTCGGCTCCTATATCAAATTTTTTGGAAATGGTTTAAAAATAGTTTGTCCTTTCAAATACTCAATATCAAATCTTATTACATACGACTGTAAAAGTTTTAAAACCGTTGTTAAATCCAACTTTTCATTTTTAAACTCATCAAGGTTTTCGAGGATAAAATCCTTTTCATCCTTTTTAATTCTATCTTTAAAATAACCAAGAATATGAAGAAAAGTGTTATAAAAAGATGTTCTTCTATAATTTATTTTTAAACCAGAAAGCAAAACCTGCTCATAAAGTAAAAAAACAGTATCGATAAGATAATTTTCATGGTTTGCGACTATTTTTCCTAAATCTCTTAACATCCTTTGATTGTATGCAAGAAAAAGATATTTGTTTTTCGAATGAAAATTTATAAGTTCTTTCATGTTTTTTTCGAGTTTTCTGAAACCTGAAATTAAAAAAATTTTTGTTAGAAAATTTTCTTTTAAATACATATTTTTCAATCGGCCTTCAGATTCTAAAGGAATATCTGGATACAATTCTAAAACATTTTTTGCAAAGAATCCAGATCCATTTTCAACAACATTACCATCCTTATTATAAACTTTAACATTTTTAATCCCACACGAAGGTGATTTTTCCTTTAAAATCACCCCATCAAAATCTATCTGATTTTTGAGAAAATGTTTTGAAAATTTTTCCATTCTATCAGTTATGTCCTTTTCTGTATTATGTTGTATCAAAAAGTAAGATTTATCCTTTTTAACTATTCTTATTGGATCTCGAGGAACTCCAAGCCCGATTTCAACCTCCGGACAAACAGTTACAAAATCTACATATCTGGCTAACTTTTTAATAAAATCATCTTGAATAACTATTCCGTTCCACCTAACAGGTTCAAACCCAAGACATCTACTTACTAAAATTTTTGGCCTATCAAATCTTTCCATCAGTTACCTCTCTTAAAATTTTCTGTGCCTTCAATACGCTTTTTTCTTTATTTTTTATTTCAAGCATAACATCAAAATCCAACCCTTTTGTTTTAATAAGGAATTCTTTAAAATCGTTCTCGTCGATATCATAAGAATGTGAGCATCTTTTTTTGTTTTCCCCCTGTGAACTGTAATCAACGATGAGTTCCCCATCTATCTTTTTCCAGGTTTTTATCGCTTCTTTAATTCCCTCGTAAATTGATTCTCCATTATTCAAACATGTGTGATGGAAAACATCAAAAACGATTGGTATTTTTGTTTTTTTGTAAATCACCAAGCAATCTTTTAAAGAAAATGATCTATCATCATTTTCGATGACCAATCGATTTTTTATACGCTGTGGAAGTTTTTCATAATTTTCAATAAACCTTAAAATAGATTTTTCTTTATCATTATAAACTCCACCAACATGTATCTGGATCTTCGCATCATAACCTGTTTCCATAAGTTCAAGAATGTCACAATGGTATTCAAGTTCTTTTATACTTCTCTCAACAATTTTTTCGTCTGGTGAGTTGATCAAAACAAACTGGTCTGGATGCATCGAAACTCTGATTTTATTATTTTTTATAATCTCTCCCAAAAGTTTAAAATCCCTTTCAAAAAATTTCTGCCATTTGAATTTGCATATCGGATGGGAAGCGAATGGAACAATATCAGAACTGATTCTGAAAAAGTAAATGTTGTTAGAAATGTTAAACTCAAGAATCTTTAATAAACATGAAAGATTATTTTTTACCTTTTCCTTTAAATTCTCTTCAGAATAATTTTTCAATCTAAATGTTTCATTCGGAGAACACCCAACACCAAGATTAATGCATGGATAACCAATTCTCATCTTATCTTCCCAAAAATTTCATAATTATTTTTGCTGTTTGTTCAGGGCACTCCTCTTGTGGTATATGGCCACAACCATCAATGATTTTTATCGTTGAACCTTTTATATAATCCTTTATTTCAAAACTGACCTTTTGAGGTATTATTGAATCGTTTGTTGATGAGATTATTAAAACTGGGATATCAATTTCTTTCAAATCATTTTTGTTCAAAATATTTTTTGAACTGATCGTCATATAATAAAGTGATCTCTCCCATCCTTCTTTCTTTGTAGGTTCTTTGTATTTTTCTAAAATTTCTTTTGTTAATTTAGTACTATCAAAAAAAGCTTTTTTTAATATTTTTTCTCCTTGATCAATAAAAGTGTCCTTTATTTTTCTTATTGTAAAACTTTTAACAAAAGGAAGTTTCAAAAAAAATTTCAAAACGCGATTTATATCTCTTGAATTGATTGCACTATTTATCAGGATAAGTCCTTTTACATCTTTTTTATGTTTTAAAGAATATAAAAGAGAAATATATCCGCCCTGTGAATTACCTACAAGAAAGATATTTTTGTTTTTATAACCTTTTTTTTCTATCAACTTTTCTAAAAGTTCTACCTGATATTCATAAGAATAAGGATTTTTATTTTTTGTTATTTCAGGTCTGTCTGAAAATCCAAATCCCGGTCTATCGTAAGCAAAAATCTGGAAATCGTTTTTCAAATGTTCACTTATTTTTTCAAAAGAATAAGAATAAGAACCAAAACCATGAAGACAGATTAGAACAGTATCTTTACTTTCGGTTTCAAAATAATTTATTCTCAAACTATCGATGTAAATTTCGGAATAGTAACTAAAAAGAAAAACCTGGGAAATGTAAAAAAAATTTAGAAATCCCATATAAGAATATTAAGTTCTAATTTCTAGATGTCAATATGTTTTTTCTTGTAAAATTTCATACTATAGAATAAAATTATTAATAAAGAAAGGAGTGAATATGAAAAAAATCATCCTGATTATTTCATTAACAATTCTTTCAATTTTTCTCTTTGCACATGGTCCATCAAAAATTGAAATTACTTTTAATGATTCAATCGACCTTGTCTATGTGAAAGTTTTTCATTCCGTACCTTCTCCTGCTGCGCATTACATAAAATCTATAAAACTTTTTGTTAATGGAAAAGAATCGATTGAACAAAAATTCTACAAGCAGTCAACAAAGGAGTTTGAAGAAGCATATTTTCTTTTTCGAAACTCTCCTACGGATACTCTAATTGAAGTTTCCGCTACATGTAATATTATGGGAAGCAAAAAAGAGAGATTTGCGATAAAAGAGGCAAAAAATTGAACGAAACATTTTACTGTTTTTGATTAAACAATCGAGGTCAAAATGAATAATTTTTTAATTTCGATTTTAGGAATAGTTATTGGAGTATTTTCAACAATACTTGTTTCAATTTACTTTTACAGAAAAAATTTAAAAAAATCGCTAACCCCGTACATACAATTCTATTCATCTCCTTTTGAAGGGATGGATAAGGATGTCAAAAAAGATCTTCAAATTAAATATCAGGGTAAAGAAATTGACAATTTATATGAAATACAATTTCTGATAGCAAATACAGGAGACAGATCGATAAGGGATATTATTGAACCATTAACTTTGAAATTACCCTCTGATTTTGAGATATTGGATTCAAGTGTTATCTATGTATTTCCAGAAGGTCGAAAAATAGATCTTAACTTTAATAAAGAAAAAAATGAAATCAAATTTGTTTTTCCTTTGTTAAACAGTGGTGAGTTTTTTATCTCTAAAATTTTGATAAATGGCACTCCATCTGTGAGTGACTTCAAATTTACAATAGTCGCAGATGAGTTACCTCCAATCATAAATTCTGAAATTTTACCTTTTGACGCTATTTCAACTTCAAGAAGAAAAAAATTTCATCTTATACCATTCATATCAGGGGTAATATTAACATTACTTGGACTATCGATTATTAAAGTTATTTTTGATAATTGGAACACTTTACCAAAATCAGAAAAATCTGGCTTTTTTTCTTTCATCTTCTCGTTGAATCTTAGTAATTGGTCTTTACTTCTAAGTATTTTACCTTCTTTCTTGATACTCATTTTTGGATTTTTACTTATTATTGCGGGTTTTACAAATGGAAGATTTCCTCCAAGAAATAAGAAGTTTATCGTTCCAAACGATGAAAGATTATTGAAGCGCAACAGATTAAGAGTTTTTAACGAACTTTAAAATTTAATATAAAGAGGTGTTTATGAAATTCTTGATTTCAGGTATTCTTTCATTTACTTTTATGAGTATCACGCTACTTTCAGGCATCTTCTTACGAAAATTTAAATTGAAACTTATTCATCATAAAATTTTAGCATTCATTACTTTGATCTTTGCCTTGATCCATTTATATTTTGTCTTTTTAAGTTAAATTAAAAACTTGTTTCTAACTAAATATTAGGGTTTTCTCTGGATTATTTTTTACTTTTTCATACTCTTCAACGAGATTCTTTATCAATTCTTTTACTGAAACTATCTTTTCAACAAGATAAGCATTCGCACCACAGAAAGTAAAACCCTGTGTTAGTTTACCATTTTTCGCATTTGTCAATGCCAAGGCGATACAGTAAGGAACATTTTTAAAATCACATGTTGCAAGACATTTCCAGGGACATTTAAAAGGTTTTTTTATTCCTTCATATACCTCATTGATAAAACTATTTTTTATCGCCCTTCCAGGTAATCCCACAGGACTATCTATTATCACTATATCATCTTTCCTGCATTTTAAATATTCCTTTTTAAATTCATCTGAAGCATCACATTCATAAGTTGCCACAAATCTTGTTGCCATCTGAACACCACTTGCACCCATTTGTATAAATTTGTAAATGTCAGCCCCATTAAAAATTCCACCAGCAGCGATAACCGGAACATTTTTATTGAATTTTTCTTCAAAATTTCTTATTTCAGCAATAACTTCGGGAACAATTTTTTCCAATTTATAATCGGGATCGTTCAAATTTTCTTTCTTAAAACCCAGATGACCACCAGCCATAGGTCCCTCTACAACAACCGCATCAGGAATCAAATTATAATTATTCTCCCAATATCTAAAAATTACTCTTGCGGCTTTTGCAGATGAAACGATAACAACAAATTTTGTAGTTGATTTTTTTATCATCTCAGGTGTTATTCTATTAGGATTTAATAAAGGAAGCCCAGCACCCATAAAAACAAGATCTACCTTTTCATCTATTGCTACAAGTAAAAGTTCTTCAAAATCTGAAAGTGCAACCATAATATTAACACCGATTATTCCATCTGTTTTTTCTCTCGCTTTTTTTATCTCTTTTCTTAACGCTCTTCTGTTTGCCTCTTTAAAATTTGTTACAAAATCTGGTTCAAGCATTCCAATTCCTGCAGCTGCTATAACTCCTATCCCACCTTCATTGGCTACTGCTGACGCTAAACCTGATAATGATATTCCAACACCCATTCCACCCTGTATGATTGGAATCTTTGCGATAAAATCCCCGATCTTAAGTTGGGGAATACTTTTTAAGTTCATCTTTTCTCCTTTTTACCTGATCATTAAAATGATCTTTTTAAAATGATTTTCTAAACACACTTTCATAAATATTTTCCAGAACCTCCTATTTGAATTTTTGATATATTCCCATACTCTTAAAATGACAGGGGGAAATTTTTATCGGGAATTTTTTTCGATTTCTAATTTTTTCTCCAATAAAGATTAAGAAAAAATCTTTTAAGAGTGAGATTTTTCATTCAACCATCTTTTCAAAAATGTGAAAAATTGGAAGGTCTTTTTTAACTGATTACAAACAACTATCATTTTTTATAAATTTTAAACCCTATTTTCTACAAAGTCAACAAAAAACTATTTGGAGTGATTGTTTTATTTAAAAAATTATTGGTAAGAAAAAACTCAAAGGTCATTTCCTAAATCTTTTTACAATTCTATAAACAATCTTGAAAACCCCAAAAACGATCAAGAAGATACCTAAGTATCCAATCAAATAGATAATCAAAGTAAATGGATTCTTGCGAAAAGAAAGATTTACGAGCCCAATAGAAACAAGAAAAAGAATAAAACCTAAAAATAAAAGATCAACTCCATCAACTTCAAAAAATTTTCTTCTCTTTCTTTTTTTCTTTCGATCCTGCCAAAATCCTGAAATTATTCCAACAATTATTATCAGAATTCCTGAAAAAATAAAAATCTCTGCAATCAGAACACCAAATCTTGCAATCGATATTCCAATCACGAATAATAAAATCCCTCCTATTAAAAATGATATTTTGATCAAAAAACTTTTACTCTTCATTTATATCTTCCAATTTCGCATACACATTCACACTCTCTTTCTCTTTTTTGATCAGATGTTTTGGAAGAAAATAGAAGTTTGCAATCATTGTTGGTATCACAGCACTCGCAATAACAGTTATGACAAGCAATGAGTACTGCTCTTTGTTGATGATATTATGAGAGTATCCAAAGAGAGCAGAAATCGTTCCAAAAGTTAAACCTGTTGACATCAACAGTGTGTAATACCATCTTTCTTTCTGATCACTTCTAAAAATGCTTATTACAGGAAATAACCCAAAAATTTTTGAAATTACCTTACTCAGGAATAGAATTAAAAACACAAATGGTGCAGAGACTAAAGATGAAATACCAACAAGTGACCCAGCACGAATAAAATAGAATGGTGTTAAAAATCCAACAGTTAAACTTCTCACTCTTCTAACCCAGATGTTGTTTTTTGTTGCGAACTCAGCGAGTGCCATTCCAAGAAGGTATGCTGGAAAAACTGCTTCACTACCTGACCAGATTGCAAAAGCACTCATTGCAAAAAGCACAAATGAGACCCATTTGATCCTTATAGCAGCTGTTCTGTTCCCATAAATTTTCGTAATAAATTGTGTAATTATTGGAAACAATATTAATACAATAACAGTTAATATTACAAAAACTAATGTTTTAATTGAGAAAGGTGAAAAAATCAGTCCGAGTGCTATAACAGTCCCAAGATCGTTGATAAAACAAGCGCCCAAAATTCCTTTCCCATACTCAGTTTTGTTGAGTCCCGTTTCAAGCATAACAGAATAAACAACAGCCATTGAAGTTGTTGATAAAGCGATTCCAGAAAGTAAACTCGCCCTTATATCCCATTTTAATAAAAAATATGAAATCAATGATGCACCAATAAATGGAGCAAAAAAGCCAATAAATCCAACAAGAAATACCTCTTTCAATTTTACCTTTATAACTTTTGGATCA
Organism: Caldifarciminota bacterium; assembly: GCA_037481815.1. Classification (GTDB taxonomy): domain Bacteria; phylum Hydrothermota; class 32-111; order 32-111; family 32-111; genus 32-111. Next base: position 122,092 of record JBBFKX010000001.1, on the reverse strand, counting down.
AGTTCAGCACCTGCAAGAAAAGTTAAAAATATTGAACCCGCTGATGCAAGGAACTTTAACCATTCCTGATTGTTGCCTACAAGTTCGGTTCCAAAAAATTTATCTGAAAGAAAAGCTGCGAAAATTCCAACACAGATTTCAACAAGTGCTATAGATATTTTTAAATGGTATGCGATGATGGCTGAAATTACAGCAAGTCCAAGCCATATCGACGCGATTATAAAAATATGTTCCAAACCGACTCCTGATTTAGAATTTATATTATCGTTTATTCAATCCAAGTCAACTATTTTTATAAGTGAAAGAATTTTGAAAACCATTGACTTTTTTTTTATTTATTTTTAAATAATATTAGTCGTAAACAGGAGATGGAATGAGAAAAATCTTTTTATTATTTGTCCTTTTTTTATCTTTAAAGATTTTTTCACAGGAAAATATGAATTCAGATCTTTACCATAGAGATTATATTTTCCTTTATGCCAACAAATACGATATAATGAATTCATCCGAAAATTTTCGAACAGGTCTAAAAATTTTCAGTGATATATACTATCGAGGAATTTCGTCAAAAATCGAAAATGGTTTTATTAAAGGAGTTCTTGGTTTTACATTCAGTTTCACATCAAGATGGTTTTCGATGTTATGGCCACACGAGTTTGGCCATTATTTAAGAGCAGAACAGGTCGGCGGTAATTTTTCATTTGTTAGATTTCAGTTTCCCGGTGTTGTCGGAGACATGGATCTACCATCAAATGCTACATTAGAGGATCACACTCTTGCGCTTATCGGGGGCTTTGAAGCAAACTATCTTACAACAAAAAATGTTCAATTCGATTTTTACAGATATGATGGTTTATATAACGATGAATACAGTATGTCTTTTGGAAACAGAATAATGTATCCTTTTTATGCTTTTCTTATAGCAAAACAGAATCCAGAAGATAAACAAACATGGATAAATTCAGGTGGTGATCCTGTTAACTTTACAAAACTTGTGTGGGAGATGAATGGAAGAAATATTTTTAATCCCGATAGTTCGGTTAATGAAGGACTTGTAAAATTTTATAACAATGCAGCATACCTTTCAATCTTATGGAATCTTTTGGATATAAATCTTTATCAACAGGTTTTATCATACTTTGGAGACGAACTCAAAGGCAAAAGACCTTTTTATATTGGAAACAAAAACTTTTTATGGTCTTATGGAACATTTTTCAATACATCACCACTTGGTGTTGAACTTTATTTTAACAGTTATCTAAAAGTTTACAATCGTTTTATGAATCTTTATTTCAGATACGGTTTACCCTTCAAAAATAATGGAATAGGTCTTGCGATTCCAGAAGTTTTAAAATTCAAAAATTTATCTTTCGGCTTAACCTCTGACTTCTGGACACAGGAATATTATGGAAAAGGTTTTCTTGTTTCAACAGATCTGTCATATCGCATAAAAGAAAAATGGAACATAGAAGCACAGATAGGTTATAAAACACAGGGTTATATACCTGGTAAAACAACAAAAGACGGAGTACTGTTTTCAATAGGGATTGGATATATTTTGAGTGAGTGATTATTTTACATTGATGAATGTTCAATGTTATTTTTTCCTTCCCTTTTAATTTTATACATTAAATCATCTGTTTGTTTGATCATTTCATTTATCTCATAATCAAACCTATTGAAAGTTATAGCACCAATACTCAATGTAACAGGATAATTGTTCTTTTTAACTTCAAGCACAACAACATCCTTTAATCTTTTTAAAATATTATCTGAGAGGTTATAATCAGTTTCTGGTAAAAGTAATACAAATTCATCACCAGCAATTCTTGCGAATATATCTGTTTCCCTGATATTTTTCTTTATTGTTTGTGCAATTTTTATAAGAAGCGAATCACCTGCAAGATGTCCGAAAGTATCGTTCATAGATTTAAAGTTATCAAGATCTATATAAGCGAGTGTAAAAGGTTTTTTGTTCCTTTTCGCCTTCAGAAGTTCTTGTTCAAACAGAATGTAAAAAAATCTGCTGTTTGTAGTACCAGTTAATGAATCAGTCAACGATTCTTTTTTTACCTTTTTATACATTTCAAGAAAACGGGACATAAAAAATGAATGGAGAGAAAAATATCCAAAACGCATTATAGCATTCCATATTGGAATCATAAAATTTTTATATTGGTGTCCACTGTACACATCAGCCAGAGCTCATACTACAGCTGAAAACACCGAAATAATGAAACCACCATAAAAACCACCAAAAAGAATTGAAAGGGATATAGGGATCAAATAGAAAATTGAGAAAGATACTTCAAATCCGGTTTTGTGATCGATGATCCCAAGCAGAATAACCAGCAAAAATGAAACAAATAAAACTACATATTTTAATTTTTTTCTTTTTTTATTATCAGTAACAATTTCATCCGAAATTTTCCAAGTGATAAAAATATAATTAAAAAAATTTTTCATATTTTAAATGATAGTAAGAAATGAGAGGAAATCAAGGTAAAAGGTAATGAGTAAAATTTTTAAACTTGGCTCCCCGGGAGGGACTCGAACCCCCGACCTGGTGGTTAACAGCCACTCGCTCTACCGACTGAGCTACCGAGGAATGCCAAATGTAAATACCAATTTTTGAAATTTATTATATTAAAACTTTACTGGTTGTCAATAGTAAAAATTTTTGTTGACTTTTTGTTTCGATCTGTTAAGTTTTAAAAAAGGAGGGCTCTTGAAAAAATATACTCTTTTTTTACTTTTTGTGTTCACAATTTCTCTTTTTATCTCCTCGGAAACAACAATAACCTACAAGACCTATGATTTAAAAGATTTAAAAATGTCAGTAACAGTTCCAAAGAACTGGAAATTCGAAGAAGCCACAAACGATAAACTGATACAAAAGATATGGACACCAGAAAAAGAAAGTTCTGGAAGTGATAAGTTCTGGTTCTTCATTGGAAAAGGTGTTTTAAACGATTTTACAAAAGATCCTTCAAAATCAACCGCTCAAGAGATTGATTCGATCCAGTCTTTTATTGAATATGAGTTCGCAACATCTTTTGAAAATCAGGGATATTTTATCGATGATGTGAAAAAATCGATAAAAACGATCAATGGAAAAAGTTTTTACTATTTTGATTTTTTGCTTGGTTATGATTATGAATACGAGGATGAGATTTACACAACATATACAAAATCCTTGATATATTTTGCAAACGATATTGTAATAACCTATATAGTTGAAAATGAATTTATTTCAACAGATCAACAAAAAATACTTGATAAGATTCTTGGAAGTATGAAATTTTATTGAGAGAAAATATTTTTATACTTTTGCTCAAACGAGATAACTTTTTCTGTTAGATCTTTTTCATCTTTGTGTTTTAAAATCATTTCATACAATATTTTTGCGATTTCTTTATTTTCTTTTCTTAGAAATTTTTCAAATAATCTTAAAAAATATCTAAATGACTCTTTCATTCTATTTATTTCTTTAAAACTTTCAAAAAGTGAAACAAAGTTTTTATCGATATTCTGATAAAAATTTATTTTGATCCTTAACCTGATCGCATCTTTTAAATATTTGATCGATTTTTCATAATCTCCTTTTTTTCCATAAACAACTCCTATAGAAGCAAGATTTAAAACCTCGGTTGAATGATCAAAAATTTCCCGTTTAATCGGAAGCGATTCAAAAAAAAGTTCTAAACTTCTTTCAAAATCATTTTTAAAAAGATAAATGTGTCCAAGGTTATAAACTATTGATGATAACATCTTTTTTTCACCGATCTTTTTCAAAAGATCCTTTGCTTTCTCAAGATATAAAATTCCGTTATCATAATCTTTATTCCTTGCGTAGATCATTCCTATATTGTTCAAAGATTGTGCCTGTGCTAACTTATCCTCTATCTCTGTTCTCACTTTCAGAGATTCGAAATAAAAATTCAAAGATTTTTCATTATCACCTTTTACCTTGTAAACAAAACCAAGATTATTCAAAACGAATCCAAAAGCGGACCCTGCTCTGCTTTTTTCTTGATTCTCACTTATTTGATACTGTTTTACAAGAATAGAATAACACTCCTGCAGGATTTCAAGTTCTTTGTCATACTCACCTTTACTCCCGAGTGACATCGCATAGGAATTCAAACTGTTTGCATACCCCGTTAAATCACCTATTGATTTAAAAAGTTCAGATGACTTTTTCGCATAAACCATCATATTATCAAAATCGTTTAAAATCTCATAGGAAACAACTCTCTCCATATAGAGTTTTGCAAGATTACTCATAAGATTCTTTTTTTCTGCGATTTTTTCTCCGATTTTAATATCTTTGAGTGCTCGATCAGTTTTCCCGAGCAAATTGTAAACCTGTGCCCTTGCTCTCAATGTTTCAATATAAATGATATCTAAATCTTTTTTCATAATCAGCAAATATCAGAATCTTTTTCGAGAAAATGTTGTATCTCAACACTTCTACCTTCAGGATCTTTGATGTAAAAATGGTATATCTTAAAGTATGTGTTCGTTTTCAACTCAACTGAAACATAATCTTTTAATTTTTCATACATTTTTTCAACATCGTTTTTCGTTTCGAAAAAGAATGTTATCACCCCAGAATTTTCGACCTCATCAGAATCACAGAAACCAAGCAAAAGATTTTCATATTTCAAAATCACACACTTTTTTTGATCGATAAAAACTTCCATTTTAAAATTTTCTATATAAAATTTTTTTATTTCTTCAAGATTTTTTGTTTTAAAAAAAATTATTCCCCCTTTTTTCAATCTCTTTCCTTGTCTATAAAAATTTTATACTCTAAATCGTTTTTGTAAAGTTCATCGTGTAAACAACATCCTTTTGTTCTTCGATCATTCAAAAATATCACTTTATCCATATATTTGATCGTTGCCAATCTATGAGACACAACGATTGTTATCGATTCCTTTAAAAATTCTGTAAGTGATTCCCATAACCTCTTTTCGTTTCCAGTATCGAGTGATGATGTGATATCATCAAAAATAAGGAGTTCTGGTTTTTTCATCAGCGCTCTTGCGATCGAGATTCTCTGCTTTTGCCCACCACTTAACGATGTTCCCCTCTGCCCTACCAGTGTTTCATCCTTTAAAACAAACTTTTTTATCTCTTGTTTCATATTAACCATTTTTAAAACTCTTTCATAATAATCGTTCTCATAATCTTCAACCCCAAACAAAATATTTTCTTTCAATGTTCCAGAGAATAACAATGGCTCCTGCAAAACAAATCCAACCTTTTCCCGATAACTTTTTAAATCGATATCCTCAAAAGGTATTCCGTTTATCAGTATCCTTCCAGACCTTGGGAGAAGGAAGCCAGAGAGTAGATTTAAAAGAGTTGATTTACCTGATCCAACCTGTCCAACAATTATTATCTTTTCTCCTTTATTGACCTTAAACGAAAGGTTTTCAAGGATCAGATTCTTCTCATCATATCCAAACGAAACATTTTCAAATTCAATATTTTCGATTTTATCAATTTTTAAATTTTTGTTTGATTTATAGATCTTTACCGGATAATCCTTTATCTCTTCGAGTCGATCGATGTTAACAAAAGATTGCTTTCCCGACACAAAAAGTTGTGGGAGGTCAAGAACAGGATAGATAAGTATCGAAAGATAAGTATAGAACGCATAAAAAGTTCCAACAGAGATTTCACCTTTTAAAACAAGCATTCCACCATAAAGTATCACAACAATCTGGGCGATCCTATCAATATATTCATAAACAAGATTTATCAACGAGTTGAGTTTAATCAGATCGATTTCGGTTCTCATCCTTATATTCAATGCTTTTTCAAAAAACCTATTGTACTGGTTTTCTTTGTTGTATGACTTAATTATTTTGATTCCTGAGAAACTCATTTCAAGTTGATTGTTGATCTCACTTATCGCTTCCTGATTCATTTTGAACGAAAGATAGAGTTTATTGCTTAACATATAAAAGATTAAAACCATCAAAGGTATCGGTAGAATTGATAACAGCGCAAGTTTCCAGTTCAAGAAAAACATCACAAAAAGACAGAAGAATATTTTTGAAGATGAATCGAGTGCTCGAAAGATTCCCGAACATAAAAACCAGCATATCTTTGGAAAATCTGACAGGTCTTCTGTCAATCTTGTAACAAGATCTCCTGTTCTAAAGTTGTTGAAAAACGAATAGTCCTTTTTGAGTATATATGAAAAATATTTCATTCTAAGTTTATGTTCAAATCTGTAATTCATAAACGCTCTCAATGTTGGATACATCCCTGAAAAAATTCTAACGATCCCAACACCGAGAAGAAAATATACAATTCTGTATATTTCTACCATCGGATTTTTTACTTCTATTTTTGAATTCAAAATTTTATTAAGGTTATCAAACAGAATTTTAAAAACAAATGGATAGGATACTGTTACAAATGTTGAAAGCAAAGTCATAAAAAAAAGAAGGAATAGAAACCTTTTCTCCTCTTTCCAAACGCGCCAGACCCATTTAATATGTTCCATATCAGTCCTTTAAAATGTGTTGCTTCACAATATTTTGGTATTCTTTCGATTTTTCCAGCAACTGCTTATGTGTTCCTGATGCTATTATGTTTCCATTATCGAAAAGAAAAATCCTATCACAATTTATGACTGTTGATAATCTATGTGCGATTATGATCGAGGTCTTATTCTCAAGAATTCTATCGAGTGCACTTATTATCCTTTTTTCAGTCATTTCATCTATCGAAGATGTCGCTTCATCCATTATCACAACCGATGCTTTTGAAAACACTAAAACTCTTGCAAGATTTATGAACTGTTTTTCACCTGCCGAAATGTTTCTGCCTTTCTCTTTGATCTCTCGGTAGATGCCAAACTCCCCGCTAAGCAGTGTCTCTCCATAAACATCTTTTAATGATTTTTTTACAACATCTTCGTAAATTTCTTCATCATATAATCTCACATTCTCAAGAATATCTCCCGGGAAAATTATTCCTTCCTGTGGTATATAAGCAAAAAGTTCCCTTAAAGATTTTAAGTCATACTCTTTTAATTCAACCCCATCGATTAAAATTTTACCTGTATAGTTTTTATAAAATCCAAGTAGCAGATTTGCTGTCGTTGTTTTTCCACTTCCAGACGGTCCAACGAAAGCAACTTTTTCACCCTGTTTTATTTTAAACGAAATATTTTTTAAAACCTGTTCACCCTGTTTATATTCAAAAGAAACATTTTCAAAAACTATATCCTGTTCAAGTTTCGATATCTTTTTATGACCTGAGAACGATTCTTCTGTTGGATTTTCTATTATGTTAAAAATCCTTTGTAGTGAAACAAAAGCCCTTTGAAACATATTGAAATTTTCTGCGATCTGCATAATCGGTTCAAACAATCTCAATCCATATTGGATAAATATCACAAGTGTTCCAACAGTCAAAATTCCTGAAAAAATTTTCGGCGATATGAGTAAAATCACTATTATGATAAAAAGTGTTTCAACAAAAAATGTTTGTAAACTCCAGAACGAATATTCTATGAACGATGTTTTCGTTTCAACATTAAATTTTTCCTTCGATTTCTTTTCGACAATATTTTTTATTTTTTCTTCTTTGTTAAAAAGTTGTATCACCATCATTCCCTGAATGTATTCCGTTAACTGTGCAGAAAGTTCAGCGTAAAGTTCTCTGATCTTTTTGAAAAATTTGGTCAGGTATCTGATCAATAAAATCGAAAAAATAAAAACAAACGATAATGGAATAAGCAGAATTAAAGTAACAAAACTGTTTTTTAACATCAAAACTGTTATCATTCCTATAAAGAATATAATGTTCCCAAAGATCATTATCATCTGACTTGAAAATAGTTGCTTTACCCTTTCGCCATCACTCTCAACCCTTGCGATCAACTCTCCAACCTTCCTTGTATCAAAAAAACTGATCGGTAATTTTAACATATGTGAAAAAAGATCCATTTTTAAAGATGTTATGAGTTTCAAACCGAGTCGGGCAAAGATTAAATTTTGAATGTATGTTAGAAAACCCGAAATAACGATAACACCAACAAAAAACAGCGAATATTTCAATAGATCTGAAACACTTCCAGAAGGGATCGTTTTATCAACTATATGCGCAAGGATAAGTGGATCTACCAGCCTTGAAATCGAAACCAGGATTGTGATGATAAAACCTAATATGAAAAATAGTTTTTCTTTTTTTATGTAAAAAAATATCTTTTGAAAATAGTTCTCTTTTCTTCTTTTCATTTTAAGTATTATATAATTTGTTAAAATTATTACAACATATTTGATTTTTTCGATATTTTTTGTAAAATATCAATATGGGAGAAAACAAAAATATTTTTAATCTTTTTGTCCCCGATATCTTCAAACAACTGAAAAACAAAAATAAAATTTTTGATTCTTTTAACTGCTCTTCAATCTTTGTTGATATTTCCGGTTTCACAGCGATGAGTGAAAAACTTTCAAAACTTGGGAAAGAGGGATCGGAAGAGGTTAACAAAATTTTAAACTCATACTTTGAAAACCTTGTAAAAATAACATATTCGTATGGTGGGGACATCTATCGATTTGCTGGAGATGCGTTTTTTGCGATTTTCAAAGAGGATGACAACCTTCCGATCGATTCAAAAGAGAGAAGTTTGTACTGTTCTTATGAGATTTTAAAGTATGTGAAAAAGAATGAGAATGTTAGGACTAAAAATGGAAAGTTCAAAATCGGAGTTCATATTTCACTCGTTTATGGGAAGGTGCATATTTTTGATTTAAAGTCAACCTTTTTTGCAGGTGGAAGGCAATTAAATAAACTTATAGAACTATCAGACATCGCTAAAAAAGGTGAAATTATAACTACAACCGATTTTAAAGATGTAAAAAATTTTGATTTCGAATCTGAAGGTGATTATTATAAAGTTTTGAGAAGAAAAAAGATCAAAAAATTTCAGATAAATCAGTATAAGAAAAATTTTCATGAAAACATTTTAGATGATTATATCCCTCTCTGGCTGAAGGAAAGGTTAAAATTTAAAAACACCATCGATAGTAAAGATGGTGAACATAGAAAAATTTCCGTAATATTCATCCATCTTCCTCAACTAGATTACGAAAACGAACACGAAACAAGTTTACAGATTTTAAAAAACTATTATGAGATTATTAAAGAACACTGTGAAAAATATGAGGGTATAATAACAAGTATAGATCCATATAAAGATGGAGAAAGATTTATAATAATATTTGGATTTCCCAAAACCTATGAGGACTCTGAAATTAGATCTCTGCTATTTTTAAACGATTTGAAACACGATTCAAGGATAGATTTTTCAAAACTCAAAGCGGGCGTGAATTCTGATTATGTTTTCGTTTCAATAATCGGAGGAAAAGAACGATACGAATACACTGTTCTTGGAGATGGAGTGAACCTTGCCGCAAGAATTGCGGCAAAATCTGAAAATGGCCTAGTTCTGGTAAGTGAAAATATTTTTAACAAAACATACCATTATTTCAATTTTAAAAACTTTGGAGATCTTGAACTGAAAGGAAAAGAAAAAAAAGAAAAGACATTTATCCTCGAAAATAAAAAGGAATTGAAAAAAGAGAATATCACAAGATGGATATCACAGACAGAAAAAATAATTGGAAGAGATGAAGAGATAACAAGAATTAAACAAACTTTCTCAAAAGTTAAAGATGGAAATGGATACATTCTTTCAATAAGTGGTGAACCTGGTATCGGGAAATCACGACTTGTTGAAGAGGTGATAAAAATTTCTTCTGAAAATGAATTTTTGATTTTCAAAGGAGAATGTTTTTCCTATGGAAGTTCTTTTTCATACCATCCATGGATCGAAATTTTGAAGGAAATTTTCGATTTAAAGTCAGGCGATGATAATGAAACAAAAGAGCAAAAGATTTTAAAATCTCTTGAAAATTTGGATCAGGAATTAAAAGAATGGTCTGCCTTATTTGGTGAACTTTTAGGAGTAACTTTCACCGATCAGTCAAATCTCAAATATCTTGACACAAAACTGAAAAAACAAAAAACTTTTGATATTATAAGTAAACTCCTATTGGAACTCTCAACGAAAAAACCTTTAAATATTATACTCGAGGATTTCCACTGGGCTGATTCTATATCTTTTGAACTTTTCAATTTTGTTTCAAACAAAATTTCAAATCACAAAATTCTTTTAACACTCGTTTACAGACCATCAAAGGATCTTGAGAGTGCAGAAAAAAAATTCCAAACAGAAAAAATAGTTTTAAAAGAGTTATCAAAAGAGGACTCTTTAAAACTCGTTAAAAATCTGCTAAACATTGAAAACATCTCCAAAAATTTTAAAGAATTGATCATAAAGAAATCTCAGGGAAACCCATTCTACATTGAGGAACTTGTGAAATCACTGATCGAACAGGGTTACATTCAGGAAAAAGAAAATCAATGGGAATTTCAAGGTGATATAGAGAAACTTGTGCTTCCTGAAAGTGTTGAGTCAATAATCCAATCGAGAATAGATACTCTCGATTTCACAGATCGAGATGTGATACAAAAAGCATCTGTTTTAGGCAGAGAGGTTGATCTTGATATTCTTGAAAACATCTATGAGAACAAAAAATTGTTAGAAGAGTCATTAAAAAATCTCGAAAGATTTGATCTTATAAAAAAAAGTGAAACCGGTAAAAACACTTACTATTTTAAGCATATTCTAACACAGGAAGTTGCTTACGGAACATTATCGTTTGCAAAAAGAGAGGAGTTGCACAACAGAATAGGAAACTTTATTGAGGAAAGGTATAACAAAAACATTGATGAATATTATGAACTCTTATCACACCATTATTTTCAGGCAAAAAATTATGAGAAGTCACTTCTTTATTCTTATCATGCAGGAGAAAAGGCAAAAAAGATATACGCAAACGAGGATGCTATAAAATATTTTACAAGGGCTATCGATTCCTATAAAAAGTTAAAGAAAAATGTTAGCAGGTAGAGATCCAAAAGAACTGTATATAAAATCACTGATTTTAAGGTCAGATGTTTACTCGCTGATTTCTGATAACAAAAGTGCTTTGAAAGATATTAACGAAGCACATAAAGAGATAAAAAAATTCAATGATCTGAAACTCCTTACAGATATATTGGTTCAGGAGAGTCAAATATACTTTTCACTTTCAAATTATGAAAAATCAAAAGTTTTGATTTTGAGAGCACAGAATCTCTCAAAAAAAAGAAAAGACAAATACGATCTTGCAAAATGTTATAACAGATTGGGCAACATTTACAACTTAACAGGTGACTATAAAAAAAGTTTAAAATATTATTTAAAATCCCTTGAAATTGCAAAAAAATTAAAACAACTTGAAGGTATAAGTGGAAGATACAACAACATCGGGTCAATCTATTACTATTTAGGAAACAACCAAAAAGCACTCGAGTTTTACAAAAAATCACTTGAAATAAAATTGAAATTCAATGAGCCAAAAAGCATCGCTGTGACTTATAATAATATTGCCGTTGTCTATGAGAATTTGAACGATTACAAAAAAGCACTCGAATATTTTTTAAAAACTAAAGAATTACTTGAAAAGATCGGTTCACCACTTGAAAAAGCAAGAAACCTCACGAACATTGGTAACATCTACCTTGATATGGGAGAATACGATAAAGCACTCGAACTTTTTGAGCAAGCAAAAAGTATACAGGAAGAGATAAACGATAAACACGGGTTAACACTCTCTTACTACAATATTGCAACGGCGAAAACATATAAAGGAAATATCGATCAGGCGATTGAGTTTCTCAAAAAATCCAACGAAATTGCAAACCAAATAAAAGATCTAAGGAGATCGGGAATAAATCTTATCGATATTGGATATCTTTATTTTGAACTTGAAGAGTTAGAAAAGGTTGAAGAAATCTTAAAACAGGTTTTGCTTTATGTGAAAAAAGTGAACATTCCAGACCTGACTTTATGGTATCAGAATCTTTCAACTGAACTTTTTTTAAAGAAAAAAAATTTAAAAAAAGCACAACTCTTTTTGAATTTATCTGAAAAAGGTTTAAAGAAATTCAATGTTGAAAAAGAGAAGGCAAGATTTCTGGTTACAAAATCTAAATTTTTTGCTGCAAAAAAAGATTTTGAAAAAGCAATAAATGAGGTTGAAAAAGGTATAAAAATCTATAAAAAGATAAAAGATAATTTCAACTTTTACAGATCATATCTGTTACTTTTAACATACTTTTCAAAAACCAATAAAAAATTTGTTTCAGAGAAAGATTTTCAAAAAATAAAAAAATACTTTAAAAGTATTGATAATAAAATTTTTATCTCTAAAATTGAATCACTTGAAAAGGAGTTGTTATGAAAAAATTTTTATTTTTCACAATAGTAATTCTCGCAATCATTTTCCATGCTGAGACAGAAGATGAGATTTTACAAAAGATTGAACAAAAATATTCATCATATTCAGAGATAAAAAGTATGGAGGCAACATATAAGAGTATATTTTTTAGTAACGATATGAAAGTTCCAATGACAACATACATCTGGGTAAAAGACAAAAAGATGAAGTTGGACATAATCCCTGATAAATCTGAAATTGATGATGTTGAACAGATGGCAACAACTATAATAAACGATGGAGAAAAAATTTTTCTTGTGAATCCAATCGTAGGAAAAGTTAAATTAACAGAAAAGGAAAAAGAAAATTATATTCAGGACAAAGGAATTCTCTGGTGGAAACAACTGAGTGAAGAGTATAAATATTTAAAAGATCAGGATAACTGTTATGTTTTCCAAAAGAAATTAAACAATTCACTGATTTTTATCGATAAGAAGAACCTGTTCCTTGTTAAAACTGTTGATTATCAGAATGAAAATCAGGACACTGTTGTTATGGTGATGAGTGATTATAAACAGATCGATTCAAAATACTATATGCCTTTTTTAATAACAGCAACCTTAGACGGTCAAAAGATCATGGAGATGAAAACGCAAAAAATAGATATCAATATAAAAATCGATGATTCAGTTTTTGAGATAAAAGCAGGTAAAGAGATGGATATAAACGATCTAATCAAAAAGTATACTGAATGATCACTCTTTTTCCATCGCCTCTTCGGGAATGATCACAATAATAAAATCTTTGTTCAACTGCATCAAATCGGTTTTAAATATTCTTCCATCAGAGGTTCTAACTTCAGCATCCGTAACAGGGATGAAAGGTTTTGCGATATTGTTCAAAAAATCTGTCAACCTTCCACCCGGCGGTATATGAACAAAACCTCGAATTTCAGAGTTCGTTGTAAATATTAAAGATTTTACTTTTTCCCTTTCAAAAGCCATTTTACCTCCTAATAGGTTAACCCTTTTTTCATCTTCTCACTTCTTGTTTCACTCATAAGTATAAACTCACCTTCACCTTCAGCACATAGCGAACCATCTGAATCTTTTAAAACTGCAACTGTAATCGTTTTATTATCCTGCATTTCTTTCAGATGACTTTCAACTCTGTATTTCAATCCAGATTTAACAGGTTTCAAAAAATTGACCATTATATTTTTTGTTAAAGCCATCTTCCCAGTTAACTCTATGTTCGCCCATGCCATAGCTTCATCAAGAACCATCGTAACTATTCCACCATGGATTATGTTGTCGTATCCGATATAATTTTTATCCAAAACCACTTCTGCAAAAACAATATTTTTTTCTTCGTTCAGGTAAAAATCGAGTTTCAGCCCTACAGGATTTTTTTTCCCACAGACAACACATCCATCAAAACATGGTAATTTTTTATACCTCATAACACTCCCCCCTTCTATCTTTAAAAAGATCGTTTAAACGATTTATCTTTTTATCCCTTGATTTTTTTAGGTCAATCTGTGTAATAAAAATTTTTTCATATTCCCTTTCTGCTCTGAAAACGATTTCTCCTTGTGGAGATACTATCTGACTCTGCCCTGTGAATTTGTATTCTTTCTCTTTTCCAATCCTATTTGCAGTTACAGAGTAAACTCGATTTTCCAAAGATCTTGTGATCATCGCATTCTGACAGTAAGGCATCACAAGGTTTGATGGATGAGCCAGAACATCTGCACCTTTCAAAGCGAGCGTTCTTGCCGCTTCTGGAAAAATCCAATCGAAACAGATCATGATTCCAACATTCATACCATCAATATCGATCACAAAAAATCCTGTATCCCCTGTTTTGAAAAGTTTTTTCTCGTTGAAAAATAAATGTGTTTTTCTATACACATATTTTTTCCCCGAACAGGTTATAGCGATCGCTGAATTGTAAAGGTTATTTTTTTCTTTTTCAGAAAAACCAAAAACTATCGTCTTTGAATCTTTTTTACACAGATAAACAAGATCATCAAAAATTTTATCATCCATTTTAAACGAATATTTTTTCAATTCGTTTTTGTTTTCAAAAGCGTATCCTGAAAGAGAAAGTTCCGGGAACACGAGAAGGTCAAAATCGTTTTCTTTTGTGATTTTTATTATTTTATCTAAATTTTTCTCAATCCGTTTATGTTCGATTTTTAATTGTGCAAAACCGACTTTATATTGACTTCTCTCCATAATATTTATATTATAGTAAGGTATGCAAATTTCAATATCTTCAAACGATACAGTTTTTGTTTTAACTGGAGCAGGAATAAGTGCGGAAAGCGGGCTTTCAACTTTCAGGGATTCAGGCGGACTCTGGGAGCAATACAATATTGAAGATGTTGCTACTCCCGAGGCGTTTCAAAAAAACCCTGCTCTTGTGTGGGAGTTCTATTCAAAAAGAAGAAAACAGTTAAAAGATGTTGTTCCAAACAGAGCACATTATGCTCTTGCTGATTTTCAGAAAAAACACCCAAAAACTTATATTGTTACACAGAATGTTGATGATCTGCATGAACGAGCTGGATCATCAAAAGTTATACATATGCATGGGAGTTTACTCAGAATCAAATGCACAAGATGTTCTCATTATGAGGAACATTTAGAAGATATTGAAGGTGTTCCAAAATGTAAAAAATGTGGAAACATTTTAAGGCCTGATATTGTCTGGTTTGGAGAAGTTCCATACTTTTTAAATGAAATCTATGAACTTTTGTCGAAAACAAAACTTTTCGTCGGAATCGGAACAAGCGGTCAGGTCTACCCTGCTGCTGCGTTTGTTTCGATAGCAAAAAAATTCAAAGCAAAAACTATATTTTTAAACAAGGAAAGTTTTTATAATGAGGATATAGATATTTTTATTGAGGGAAACGCGACAGAAATCGTTGAAAAATTTTTTACAGGAATAAAAATTTTAGGATGAAAAAAATTTTTTATATTTTTATAATCATTTCATTCACAATACCTCTTTTGAGTCAAATTCTTGTTCCGAAAGTTTTCAACGATATTTCAAACACTTTTTTTGCTTCATCTGAACATTTCAATTACATATACAAAAAAGAACTTTCAAACGATATTGAAAAAATAATTAAGATTTCTGAAGGTGTTTATGATACATTGAAAAAATTGATGAAAACTGAACCTCCAAACAAAATAAATCTTTTGATAACAGATCAGTCAGATCTTCCAAACGGGTTTTCAACTCCAATTCTCAATCCAACAGTTAACATCTATCTTGCGAATCCCGACCCTTCCTTCATATCAAAACATGAGAATTGGATCGAGTATGTTTTGATACATGAGTTGACTCACACATTTCATCTGACAAAAACAAAACCAAAAATTCTGAGTAAAACTTTGAACTCATGTTTATATCTGCCCGCCGTTGCTCAACCTATGTATTTCCTTGAAGGATACACCGTCTATAACGAATCAACTATAAAATCAGGGCGATTGAGAGACACAAATTTTGAAGCGATTTTGAGAACCTTGTATCTTGAAAACAAAAAAGCACCACTTGATCGAGCGGTATCATATTATGATAGTGAATATCCCTATGGAACACTGCCTTATCTTTATGGTCCTTACATCTTCGATAAAACAAAAGAAATCTCAGGGAAAGAGATTTACACTCTTTCAGATATCAATTTTTGCACATGTTTACCAGTTGAATTTTTATTTCCAGATATCTTTTTCCTTATAAGAAATTCCTATCTTCCATCAACGATTCTCGATTTAGTTTACAAGGATGTTGAGAAAAAGACATTTGAAATTATGAAAAATTATGATTTCTATATAAAAGAAAAACTTATCAACGATGGCTTTGAAAAAACGAACCCTGTTTACAAAGAGAATAAAGTTTACTTTATAGAATCGTATTTCCATAGAAGACAGAGAATAATAGTTTATGAAGATGGTAAAAAAACTGAACTTTTTAAAACTTTATACACAACAAAATTTCAGATCACAGATGATTTTATCATTTATGATATGATCGATCTTTACGACAACCTATCCTATTTCTTTTCAATATATTCATATAATTTTAAAACGAAAAAGATAAAAAAATTACCACATACTTTCAGAGGTTTTTCACCTGAAATCTATAAAGACACATTATTTTTCATCAGGAACACTCAAAATAAAAATTTCATAATCCTTTATTCTTTAAAAAAAGAAAGTTTGATTGACTCAATCGAGTTTCCTGAAAATTACAGGTTGAACTCTATATCCACAAAAGATGGAAAATCTATACTCTTATCAGTTTACAAGGATGGAGGTTTTACAGATATAGTTCTATTTGATCTTGAAAATAAAAAAGAAAGATTTTTAACCTCTGACCGTGAGACAGATTTTTTGCCACAATGGAGTAAAAAATTTAACGGCTTTTACTTTATCTCTGATCGAGATGGATTCAACACTCTCTTTTTCTACGATCTCGATTCAAATAGAATTGAGCCATATCTCAGATCGATAAACAACATTTCAAACTACTCAGTTGATGAAGAAAATGGAAAAGTTTATTTCCAGGATATAACTAAAGATGGTGATAACATCTTTTATGCAAAACTAAAAAAACTTGAAGATAAAAAATATGAAATCGAGTTGAAAGAGTATCAGAACTATCTACCGATAAGCAAAAATTTCGATTACAGAATCGATCACAAAAAGTACATACTACCAAAATTTTCAGGTCCCGGAACTTATTACTTTTTACCTCTTGTTGTTCCACTTTTTGATGATTCGTTATCGATGAGTGATATACTACTTCTTTTCCCATTCTTCAACATAAATGCTGATATATCGCAATCTTTATCCTTTTTAACACTTGGAATCTTTTCCTACACATACGACTTGAATTCTAATCCATCCGATATTCAATACTATAACTTTTCCCAGATCGTCTTTTCACAATTTAAACATGATATTTTTGTTTCTTTCGATTTACTCAACGAAGGAAGCAAAACTGGAATAAAAAAATATCTTCCTGACAGTTATTCGATTTCAGCAGGAATATTCTTTGATCGATTAAAGTTCGAACACTCGTTCTCCTTTTCACCAGCGATTTCAATTTTGAAAACAGATTCTTTGTATTCAAAAGGTTTATATTTTGATTTTCTATATTCAAAAACTGAAAGTTCAATAAGAAGTATAATTCCTTCATCAGGTTATAGGTTTTTATCAAACATATTTTTATCCAACACAAACGCTTCAGGTTATGATCCCATTAACGATCTCGGAATTAACTTAAAACTTGAAACTTATAAATCTTTTAACTGGAGAACTACATTTTTTGCTTTCTTTGAAACTTTTTTAACTAACAACAACAATATAAATATCTATAATCCTTCAACCAACGAAAATCTTTTCTTCAAAAATGTCAAACTGAGATACAACTATCTTGACGAAGGGAACTTTGTTTCATTCGTTTCAAAGAATCTGAATCTTGTAAAGATTGGGCTTTTTAACATTCCCTTGCATATAAACAGGGGGATTCCGATAAAATTATTCATATCTTCACCGATAAAATTGTCATACCTCACATTATCATTGAGCCATACTGAAGGATATTCATTCGATCAAAAAGAAAGGATTTCAGTTTCAAAATTCAATATAAACCTGATCTCAGATCTTTTTGCACTTGGAACATTTGCTCCAGGGATTTTTATTTCTTATGACCACATTTATGATATCCCGAATCTTGGGCTCACTCTTTCCCTTTACTGAATTTTGTTGACTTTAAAATTGATTTAATTAACATATAAAAACTATGGAAGAGAAAAAGTATAAAAAGAATTTTCCTTTAGGTGTGATCAACGGCATTCTCATGAACCTTGTTGATACGATAACAGGTTCTTCAACAGTCCTTCCATTATATTTGAGTCATCTCACAAAATCCTCGATTGTAATTGGATTCGGATCATCTTTATATAATTTTTTATGGCCTATGCCACAACTTTTCACGGCATTTTTCCTTGAAGGTAAAAAAAGAAAAAAATTTGTTTACGATATCACGGCTTATATCAGATTCTTTTCAATCCTTCTTATGTCAATTTTGATTTTCATAAATCCGAAAAATGTTCTACCATTATTTTTACTCTCTATGTTTATTTACCACACATCAGGAGGAATCGCAGGGCTTCCGTTTATGGATATAGTCGCAAAAACGATAAGTCCCAACAAGCAGCATCTTTTCTGGGGACTAAGAATCGCTATCGGTGGTTTTCTTTCAATACTCGGTGGTTTCCTCGTAAAATTTGTTCTCGCAAAATACAACTACCCTGTAAACTTTTCGATACTTTTTTTAATCGCTTCAATAGTTGTTGGAATCGGGCTTTATTCATTCTGTCTTGTTTATGAACCAGAAGAACCTGAAAAGGAACGAGAGAAAAACTTTTTGAAATTTTTGAAAACCGGATTTCTAACAATTTTAAAAGATAAAAGATTTACAACTCTTTTTTCTCTCCGAACACTCGCTGGTATTTCTCTTGCACTTGAACCTTTCTTTATGATTTATGTTATAAAAGTTTTAAATTTGAGAGTTGAACTCTCGGGGATTTTGATTTCATTAAGAATGGGTGGACTTTTGATATCAAACTTTTTGTGGGACTATATACAGAAGAAAAAATCTTTAAAACATCTTTTCATAATAAGTTCAATAACTGGTATGATAATACCAATCCTTGCATACTTCTCATTCCAACACCACTTTTTGATCTTTATACTATTTTTCATCAACGGAGTCTTTTATTCAGGGATCCAGGTCGCAAGCCCATCTTTGCTTTTGACAATCTCACCTTCTGAAAAAAGGTCAACTTATATTGGTTTTTACAACACCCTTCTATCTCCAATTTACCTTTTCCCTGTAATAAATGGAATAATTATAGATAAGATCTCTTTTAACTTCGCTTTTCTTCTTTCATTTATAGTTTCTTTCGTATCTTTATTTCTCTCTTTGAAATTAAGAAAACTATAATCATCATTTTATCAGAATAATCTTTTTCGTTGAGACATTATCTTTGTTTTCAACTCTAACAAAATATATCCCTGAAGGTTTATCAAATTTTAAAGTTTTGATACCTTTCTTTATTTCTTTACTAAACACGATTTTCCCGGTGATATCATAAACTTTAAGATTGATCTTATCAAAATCACCCTCGATGAAAAGTGATCCCATCCTACAAGAAATCGACAGATCTTTGCTAACGGGAGTTTTTACAAACTTTTCTCCAGAGAAATCTATTTTTTCACCCGGAAGCGTTACATCATCGATATAAACACCTTTATATTGAACAGGATCATTTTCAGAATAGAAAGAAAATTGAATAATCGTTTTTTGGTTGTGTAAATTTTTGAAGTCGGAAGCGTTGAAAATATAATTTTTAAAATCATCTGTTCTCTGTGAAAGAGTTATCAAAGGCATCTCAAAAGAATCTGATACAAGTTTTACAACCAGGTAATCCATTCCCGGTTCTATATCAACGAACGCTGAGAAACCAAAAATATAGTTTGAATCAAAAACAAACGAATCAGTATAAAATGTTGTTATATAGTTTGCTGGATATGTTTCAACTGTTTCGTATCCTGAAAAGATTGAATATAAACCAAAGTTGTTTCTTCTGTTCGTTATATGGAAAAACGCTGTTGAAGAATCAACCCTGATCGAAGGAGAATTTTCAAAACTTTCGTATGAATTGTTATCGTTGATGTTAAGTTTGTATGTTAAAACTTTTGTTTCAAGGGCAGAAGTAAAATCAAGTTTCAATGTTTCAATCTGCTGAGTGTTAACAAGTGTAAAACTATCAGAAAAAATATTTTTACCTTTCAATATCTGAAAGTTCTTTCCTTTAAAATTTAAACCCAGTGTTTCACCTGTAAAACTGTTCACATAAACATTATATTTTACGATTTCACCAGAAATATAATGTTGTTTTTCAGGTATGAATTTTACTTTCAGGTTTTCAGAAATATTCCTTCCATACCCGACATACAAAGTATCATCTTCAAGCACTACTCCTATCAAACTTGAATTTTTTAGTTCATTTTTTGTTGTAAATCTGAAAGTGATAATCGTATCATTAGGAAAAGCAAAATTTGTATCATCATCTATGAAATTTAGAGTATCAATATTGGAAAAAGTTTTAATATAAAAAATACCGGTTGAATCACCTGTTAAATAAAGATTTAAAAGAAAAGTATCGTTCATCTTTTGAAAAGTGTAATCTTTCAGAAAAATAGATTTTGAATAGAAATCATCTAAAATTATCGTCGTATCAAGAACAGTTTCATCATTATTTTTTACATATAAAAATATTGAGTCGGAATTATCAAGTTTTATAGATAAAATATTTTTCTCTTTATAAACGAAAGTATCAATCGAAAAAGTTTTTCCAACTATCGACACAAAACAACTATCTTTGGTCTGAACTGAAAGATTTAAATTACCATTTTTATAAACAGGTTTTACAAGTTGAACCGTGCTCTTCTTTTTGTTTGTTTTCAGGTTAAGCAAAGGATCCCCAAAATAGTTCAAAGTGTAAAACTGCCATCTCCAATCATTTTTCAATCTGATCTCTTCGATAAAATTCAAAAATGTTTCATTTAAAGATAAAGAAGGATTGTCGTAATTGTTCAAAATGATTTTGAAAAAGTTATAGTTTAAAATATCACCTGTTCCGAATCCCGCAAAATATGGAGTATACCATCCATATCTCGAATTACCTATATAAAAGCCACCACCATTTGGAGAGAGTATAAAATGCTCTGCAACACAATCATAATCATAGGCAGCAGAAAGACATGATAAGGAGTACATCAAAACAGGGTTTGTATTTTTCAAAGTATCAAAATTACTTTTTGTTGTGTAATCGATTCCAGTTTGAATCACAGAATAATTACCATGTCCATCATGTGAAATCAAAAATGGACTTTTGTTGATGTTTTCGATGAACGAAAAAGAGGAAAGATTGTTTGAACTTTCATAAAGTTTGATTGTGGGATTTTTGATGGGAATGTTCTTTATCATATTTTCAATATTCTGACTTCCATCAGTATTGGGATCAAGAAACGATGCAGCAAAAAGGATCGTATCGTTAATGAGGTTTTCAAACTTTATAACCTTCTGGATGAAATTTGTAATATCACCTCCTGTTTTCACAGGAACTCTTCCGATAAGAATATCTGGTGCTAAGTCAATCGAATCGGCATCATCAAAGAGTGTATCGTTAAGAAAATTTGGATAACCATCAAGACATGAGAAAAATTTATCTGTTGGTATCGTTTGATCTGAAGTAGAAAGTTGTGGCGTTATAACGAGTTGAACATAAAAAGGTGGAATCACATCAACATCTCCTCCGAGTAAAACTCCAGCAAGTTTTCCAGTTTCATATAAAATTTTTATATACTCTCTGATCGCCTGACTTTTCGTTTTTGCTGGATACAAAGAAAAGATTTCGGAAACACCAACTATGTTAACTGTATAATCTTTTTTTAAATTCACATAGTCAGTCCAGTATGACTTCAAACTGTCAGAAGTGATTATCAAAAATTCATTTTTACTTTTGGTATTAATTTCTGGGGAAGTAAGATTTTTATAAACTATAACAAGTTTCCCTTTTCTTTTGAAAATCTTTCCATTTTCATAATAAAAATTGTTTACATAACCTGAAACAAAAATTTTATCATTTGCTTTTGATTTGAAAATTCTATGAGTTTCTTCAGGGAAAACTCCCTTAACAAGTTTAAGAGAAGATCTTTTTAATGGAGAAAAAATTTTCGGTAACGGATTTTCACCTGCGATCAAAGCAAAATCTTTTAAAGTATCTATACTTTCAACCAAAAAATAGGAACTATCTATCAATATGTCATTATCAAATTGAATAAAAATTTTGTATGATGGAATAACGGGATATGATTCTTCGATATGGTAAAAATATTGAGAGTTATATATTTTTACAATTTCATTGAAATCACCTTCATCGTTGATATAAACAACAATTTGCTCAGAGAAAATGATAGTTGAAACAGTAAATATAAGAAAAAACAAAAATTTTTTCATAACACCTCCAAGGAAAAATGATAAAACTTTTTAGAAGAAAAATCAACAAAATTAAACCGGGGTTGTTGCCCCGGTTGGGAGAGTAATTGAGAGTGTATTTAGGGAGGGATAGGTTAAAATTATTTGGTTATATAGTTAACACTTTTTGAGATGTTAGAATAGTCCTCTGAAAGAAAACTTGAAAATGACTGTTCAACAATTGACTTTTTTTCAGCAACCTGATATTTTTTTTCAATACTCTTTCTGCCAGTTAAAAGAGTTATAGAAAAACTCATAATAAACACCAAAATAAGAACAAGTGCAAAAGATAATGAAATTTTCAACGAATTTCTTTGATTTGAAAGAGCGTTAATCCTTTTTTGAAAAAATTCTCCATAAAGATCTGGGGAAACTTCTAAATCAACCATGTCAACAAGTTTGTTAACCTTTAAATATTGTTCATAAATCTTTCTGCAAATCTCACAAGAACTTAAATGTTTTTTTATCTCTTCAACCTTTTTTTGATCAACTATTTCATTATCGATAAATTTCGAAATCAAAATTTTATCAGGATGTTTCATAAAAACCTCACATCTTATTTTCTTTTTCAAGTTTTTCTCTAAGATTTTCTCTTGCCCTGTAAACAAGCGATTCGACTGCCTTTTCCGAAACATTCAGAATTTCAGCGATCTCCTTGTATTTTTTCCCTTCCTTCTGTGAAAGGATAAATGCTATCCTCTGATTTTCAGGTAATTCAAAAAGCAACCTTTCAGCAAGTTTTTTATCATATTCAATTTTTTCTTCCTCATAATTTTCAATTTCAGTTTCATTTATTTGATCAAAAGAAATAAGATTTTTTTCTTTCTTGTTTTTTCTTAAAAAAGATATCGCATGATTCACACTGATTCTGTAGATCCATGTCGAGAATTTTGATTTTCTCTTAAAATCTTTTAAACTCGTATAAACTTTCAAAAATATTTCCTGTGTTATATCCTTTGAATCCTCATAATCTTTTGTGTATGAAAAAACTAACATAAAAACCTTCTGTGAATATCTTTCAAAAAGAATCTTAAAAGAACTCTCATCCCCTTTCAGGAACTGGTCAATCAACTGTTCGTCTGATAAATTTACTTTTTCCATAAAAAATATGTGGGGATTTTAAAAATCCCCACATCTATTTTAGTTTTTAATCTTCCTCATCCTCATCTAAAAAAGGACAATCTCCGTTAAAACCCATTCCTTTGTTTATTTTAAAATTAAACATTTTGTTCATTCCAAAACCCCTGCCCATTCCCATACCAAAATGTTTATCAAACAATTTTTTCTGATCATCAGTTAAAATTGAGCGAATTTTAAAGTGGTTCGTTATTCTTGATTTTTCTATATCAAGTTTAATTTTACCTATTTCTTCAACGATTTTCAACGCTTTTTTCTCGTCAGGGCTTTTCCTCATAAGTTCGTTCAACTCAAAATTTTTCATAGCGAGTTTATATCTTAGTTCAAGCAAATTCTTGTGCTGTTCTGCCCTGAGATCATCAATCTTATCCTTCTGATCATCTGTTAGATTCAAAAAATCAAAATCATCAGCAAAAATTTTCACCTCTTTCTGCTTTACAATCTGAAAATCTTTGTCTTTAATCTTCATCCCCTGTGAATACGATGGGATGAAAAGCACAGCAATAAAAAGTGCAACAAGTGAAACTGTTAGAAGTTTTTTCATTTTTCCTCCTTTTTATTTGATTATCCTTCTTTTCATAATAATTCTTTTCGGCATTCCTCTGTTTTCAAAAAATTCTTGCAAAAACTCTTTTTCCTCTTCGCTTAAATTTTCTTTAACCTTAATAATCGTATAAACTAAATTTTTATCTATCATATACCTCGTTTTTGATTGCTCTCTTAAAAATGAATCAAGTAAAGATGTGTCTGGTTTATCCTTTTTGATAATCTCAATTATCTGCTCTTTTGTATCATCAAGTTTTTCAAAATACGGTTGATTCAACTCCCTCACATCATCCATAACAGTTCTTAAATTTTCAAAACCCGGGAAACGATCTTTAAAATCTCTGTCATTAAAATGGAAATCATTAAAGTTTGGTTTGTTAACCAATAAAAAAATATAAACACCTAAAAGTCCAATATTTATTCCAACTGAGACCGCAAGAACGATGTATAAAATTTTTTCTTTCATTTTTTCTCCTTTTGACATTTTTGACGCAAAAATTTTGAAAATCCCTCGCCTTGTAGCCGCACCCT
This sequence comes from Caldifarciminota bacterium, assembly GCA_037481815.1. GTDB lineage: Bacteria > Hydrothermota > 32-111 > 32-111 > 32-111 > 32-111. Next base: position 97,394 of record JBBFKX010000001.1, on the reverse strand, counting down.
TCAGGGTGCGTTATATGTTTTATGTTTTATTGATTGTGGTAGCCGCACCCTTTAGGGTGCGCTATATGTTTTATGTTTTTTCTCTCAGGCTAAAGCCTGAGGCTACCATGGTTTTTTGTTTTTTATTGTTTTGGCAGCCGCAATCTTTAGGGTGCGTTATGTGTTTTATATATTTTATTCTGGTAGCCACAACCCTTAGGTTGCGTTATGTGTTTTATGTTTTTATTCTGGTAGCCGCAATCTTTAGATTGCGCCAAATTTCGCAGGCTAAAGCCTGCGCCTACAGGTTTGTAAAAATGTCAAAAAGTCAAGCACCGTCCCCAAAGAGGAAACCGTCCCCGAAGAGGATAAATATATGTAAAATTTTATTTTAATTTTATCATTACTGAATTTTTATCTATATACAATTTATTCATAACATTAGAAATTCTTGAAATACAATTAGATGCAGAAATATTAATATGTATAAAAATCATATCATCATTTAACTCTTTCACTTTTTCAAAGGTCTCACCATTAAAATTTTTATACCGATTGGACAATTCAGGGTTAGAATTCAATATTTCTTTTAAAGAATTCCACTTTAAGATAACATCTTCACGTCTAAATAATTCGAATTGATTATCAATAATAAAGTTGAAATCAAATTTAGGATTATCTGAAATATACTTCAAAAACTTAACAAATACATCTTGCCAAGTACTGACTTTAATTGTTTCATCAAAAATTGTAAGTTCGATGGGTTTATTTCTTTGAACAAAATCATCAACATTATCTTCTAAAGGACTAAATTTTGTTTTGTAATTTATTTGTGAATTCCAATTATTTTTTTCTTTATATTCTTCAGGTACAGGAAAGGTTTCCAAGAAGCAGTTAATCATTTTTGATTGATGTTCAATAATACTTGTTTCATTCCATTTATTCTTATTAATAATAAAATTTCTATAAAAAAGATTAGAATTTTTTAGTTTATTTTTCTTTTCATTAAAAGATTTGTTACCCAATTCAAAATTAAATTCGGTTAAAATAAGATTACCTATATTGTGCAAATATTTTTTATGAATTTCTTCAAAATTATCTCCTAACTCCTGCTCCCAAATGTTATTTAATTTCTGAGGCATAATGTGTTCAATAGTAATTTGTGAACTACGAAAATTTACAGATACTTTTGAATTGTGTTCTTCGATTTTCCCTAAAATAAATTTTGAATACTGTTTTAATTCTTCATAAAAGTTCATTGTTTGTAAAACATTTTTAATCTCATTATCATTTGGAAATCTAAGAGAATAAAAGAGATTAGTAAGAAGTTCAAACATATTGATTTTACCTTCAGCAATCTCTTTTATTCTTTTACTTAATAAAACAATATTTTGATTTTCACCTTGAGTTAACCCCAAGATTCTTCGTCTTATTAAATAAGTCCTTATCGTTTTAAGAGTTTTTATTAATGTTTCATTAGTTAGTCTTACGTTATCCACACTATACTGATGATAGTATAATAATCCTAAAACGAATGGTTTAAATGCTACACTTTTTATATCATGAAAAATATTTCTTAATAGCTCTTTTATTTCTTTATCATATTGGATTGAACCGCTTGATGCTATAAAGTCATCGTTTATTTCACTAATTATCCATTTATAGCACTTCACATATTTAAGGATATCCTCTATAAATTCATCTTTATTTTCAAAATTTTCTTCAACAAAAGTTTTAAATTCCTGATAGAGTTCCTTGGTATTATTTTCGTTTACCACTTTTAGAGAACTTATTGTTTTATACTGTAAATAATCTCTAAAAAAATCAGATGTATGTTCTAAAAGGATATTTTCTATAAGTGGATACCATTTTTTTTCATAGACAGAAGTTTGTTGATCACTTTTCATATTTAACAAAACATAGTTTCTTATAAGATCTGCTAGCGTGAGTGGTTTACCTAATGAATTTAAAGTTTCAAAAATGATTTGTGGATCTTCACCTTTAAAAGGCCTTTCATCTAAAAAAATAACTGCTACATTTAATCTCTGAATAGCAACTATATAATGATAAATATTTACTGAAGGATTAATATTTTTTTTGTCTTTTATCAGTTTTTTTAACAAATCATAAGCATTTTTTATGGCACCAGGTTGAGATTGTTCTCCATTTATTAAAGCTTTATATGAATCCCAGTCTTTTGTTACCTGTTTGAGTTTAATTTTATCTTGAAAAGAAGAAGAATTGTTTATTAAAAAAGTATTAGTGATATACTTTTTCTTCTCTTCATCTGATTCTAAATCTCTTAATGCAATTAAAAAAATTAGAGTCGTTGTAATTCTTTGTTGACCATCAATTATTATAGATTTATTGGCAAATCCTGATATTTCTTCTTTTATTACAATTGTTCCAAAGAAATGCTCTAATTTATCGTGTACATTTGTATTAATTTCTGATTCAATTATTTTGGATATATCAAGAAAGAACCTCTCAATTTCAGGTTTTCCCCATGCATATGCTCTTTGGAATGGGGGAATGAAAAACGAAGTTGCATTTTTTGCTAAAACATCATGTACAGAATGTGTTTCTGTTTTCATACTTAACCCTCCAATTATATAAATTAATGTAAAAAATTTATCAAAATAGAATTTTTTGTCAATACCAAATTATCTTTAATTTTTTGCTTTAATAGAAAGAGTGTTGGTGTTTTTCCTATTTTGATACTTATTTAAAAACTGATCTATTAAATTACTTCTTAATCAAAAATGCCAAGAAGTTAAACACCATTCCTGGTGAAAATATAATATAAAAATTTTTTTGATTTAAATCAATAATTAAAATTCAACAAATTTTAGTTTTATACTCCAAAGATAATGTAAATTGATTTTTTTGTTAAAAATTATATAATTAACTATTAAAACTATAAAGTTTTTATGGTAGAAAAATTTTTAAACAAAATTGTCAATATAGATTGTATTGAAGGAATGAAACAATTACCTTCAGAGTCAATTGATATGGTGGTAACTTCACCCCCTTATGACAATATAAGAGAATATCATGGCTTTAATGTAAATCTTTCTCTTGTAGGAAAAGAAATTTTTAGAATTCTTAAAAAGGGCGGAATAGCTGCAATGGTTATTCAGGACCAAACAAAAAATTTTGGTAAAACATTGACATCATTTAGAACAATTATTGATTGGTGTGATAATGCTGGCTTCAAGTTGTTTGAATGCCTAATTTATAGGAAACATGGAGCAGAAGGGGCTTGGTGGAAACAAAGATTTAGAGTTGATCATGAATATATGCCAATATTTTTAAAAGGAGAAAGACCTCAGTATTTCAATAAGGAACCACTAAAAATTCCATCAAAGTGGGCTGGAGTGACAATGACAGGAGGAGCAACGAGATGCACTAATGGAAAGACATTAAAATCAAGAAAAATAAAAATTAATCAAATGAAATGTAGAGGAACTGTATGGGAATATTTAACTTGTGGTGATGGAGATAAATTAAAACATTTACATCCGGCCACATTTCCAGATAAGTTGCCTTTTGATTTAATTCAGTGTTTTTGCCCTGAAGGGGGAATAGTTCTGGATCCATTTATAGGAAGTGGAACAACTGCAATTGCTGCACTAAAATTAAGTAGAAAATTTATAGGGTTTGAAATTTCTAAAGAATATTGTGATCTTGCATATAAAAGAATAGAAAAAGAAATGGGACTATTTTTCATTAAATGAACTGAATTTAATTTTTAACTCTTTATAATTGTATATTCAATTCTTTTTGTTGCAGTAATTGCTAATGAAAGTGGTTGTTGATCAATTATATTATTGTAAATCTTATTATTTAATTTTTGATTTATCTGTTTCTCAAACTTTATAATTTCTAGTTCCTTAAAAGTCCATTTTTCTTTATCAAATTCCCATCGAGTATTTTCACTTAAAAAAGTTATTAACTTATTGATTTGTTGGATATATTCGGAGGGGAATTCTTTTGTTGATGTTTTTATTAAAGAAATATCAATTTTATCAGATTTCCTTTTATTCCCTCCAATAATTTTAAAATTCTCAAATATTCTTTCTAAATCATGTATAATATTACTTATTCGTCTTCTTGCGAAAATACAGTATATTGAATTAATAGGGCTACTAGCATTTTTAGCATTTAAAAATTCTAACCAACTAATACAATTTTCCGGATAATTTAATAAATTTTTAAAAGTACCATCAACATATAATAATGGTGAAATAGCTGAATCAGAAATAGAAATATTTTTTTTATAACTAATCACAGATAAAAGGAAATGTATCATTGCAAAAGGATATTTATATTTAAAATTTTGATTTGCATCATAATTCCTAAGCATATTAGGATTAATACAATTTGAAAAATTATCCCAGTTTTTTGGAATTTTGTTTTTATTATATAATACAAGATGATGTCCACAACTTTTCACATTTTTTCTAAAGATTTCCATATCAAGAAAAATACAATCGTTAAAATTTATTTCTTTTTTTAAGGCCAATTGTTTTCCATCATAATACCCTACAATTAACCAATTAAAGTAATTTGACATAAATAATCCAGATAAAATCCCATCAACATCAGGGCTTATTATAACTTTCATGTTATTCTCAAAAATCCATGGATATTTTTTAAAAATATCTGAATAATTTAATTTATCAAAACTTTCATTGTACATTAACCCTCCTAATTTTATTTTTAATATATTACCTAAAAAATTTTTAAATTTCAACAAAAAAATGAATTTTATGATAGAGAAAGATTGGGGGATAAAAATTAAACGGAGAGGCCGGGATTTGAACCCGGGGTAGCGGTATTCCCACTACAACGGATTAGCAATCCGCCGCCTTCGACCACTCGGCCACCTCTCCGTGAAAAAATTTAGTATATAAAGAATAAAACTTTTGTCAATCAAAAATATAGTTCAAACTCAAAAGGATGTGGTCTTTTTTCCATTTCAAGTGCTTCTTTCTCTTTGTATTCAATATAGCCGTTTATTAGATCCTCTGTGAAAACACCACCAGCAAGTAGATAGTCGTGATCCTTTTTGAGTTCTTCGAGTGCTTCAAGAAGATTTGTCGGGCATGAGTCAATCTTTTCAACAACCTTTTTGTCCATCTTTTCAAGATCCTCTTCATAGGGACCAAAATTGTTATCTTTGAGTGAAATCTTATTTTTGATTCCATCTATACCAGCCATGAGCATCGCTGCTGTTGCAAGGTATGAGTTACATGTTCCATCTGGTGGTCTGAACTCGATCCTCTTTTCAGTTTCACTCGTCGCATACTTTGGAATCCTTATCGCCGCTGATCTGTTTGCAAGTGAATAAAATAGTTTTACAGGTGCTTCAAATCCTTTCACAAGTCGTTTGTATGAGTTCGTTGATGGGTTTGTGAAAGCAAGAAGTGATTTACCATGTTTCAAAAGACCTGCTACATAGTACTCTCCGATTTCAGAGAGTCCACCATAACCGTTACCGAAGAAAAGATTTTTGTTTCCATTGAAAAGATGCTGATGGAAGTGCATTCCGTTGCCTGGCATTCCATAAAGTGGTTTCGGCATAAATGTTGCCGAAAGGTTGTTCTGATAGCAAAGATTTTTTATGAAATATTTTATGATCTGAACATTATCACCTGTTTTTAAAAGTGGATACCTTTTTATCTCAATTTCATTCTGACCTGAACCAACCTCGTGGTGATGGTATATAAGGTCGATTCCATAATCGATTATCACTTTTGAGATTTTACTTCTGATATCTGTGAACTTATCTTTTGGCGGGATCGAATGATACCCTGATTTTTTCATCAAAAATTCACCACTCTCGTTCACATTCGACTCATCAAATCCAAACTTGCCTTCATAAGATTCAATTTTATATTCAGCAAGATTCTCTTTGTTGTTCACAACAACTCTATCAAAAATATAAAACTCAAACTCAGGCCCAAAAAGAACATCTGTTGCAATCTTTTGCTTTTTAAGATACTCCTGTGCTTTCAAAGCAACAGTTCTTGGATCCCTTGAGTAATCCTTTCTTGTATCTGCCTCTTTTATAAAACAAAAATAGGAAATCGTTGGTTCTTCAAAAAATGGGTCTTCAAAACCTGTTTCCTCATCGATCATCAAAACCATATCTCCACCTTCAACACTTTTAAATCCGGGGCAACTCGATGAATCAAAACCAACACCATTTTCCTTTATTTCATTATAATTTTTTGCTGGAAGTGTTAAATGGTGGAAATTACCGATAAGATCTGTAAATTTTAAATCGATCCATTTAAATTCTTTATCCTTTATATCAACTTTTTTCATCAATCCTCCTTTTGTAGACCTTATATTATATATAAGAAAAATTTTAATTCAATTATTTTTTGTCAGGTGAAATCAAACTCTCAATCCGTCCTTTTATCGTTTGATGTATGTATTGCAAAACATATTTTGCGGGTTTTCCTCTTTTTTCTCTGACAAGTGTTAATGGAATCTCTGCTGTTAATCTCAAAATACCTGTTAAAGCAAATAGCACCTGTTCACCAGATAAATTTAAATGAAAAATTGCTAATGGTTTTGGAATAAGAATACTTGAAATCATCATCGAAAACATCATCGCAAGCCCTGAGATAGTGCCCTGTATCGCTGTGTAAATCTGTCGTTTATTGTCAGGTGCTATTGATAAAACAAAATTTGTTGCAACGATGTTTGCACCTGACCACATCATACCTGAGGTGAACGCTTCAAAATAGATTATCCATTTCGTCTGTTCTGTTGCAAAAACCCAGATCAATGGGTTTAAAGCACCAAGGATCAGAGCAAACCTCATTGCAGTTCTATTTCCAAATTTATCTATAAAAACTCCCCAGGGTCTTAAAAAATATAAAGCGGAAATCGTGCTGATCGTTCCATATATCTGAACCTCAAAAAGTGTCATCTTCAAATTTTTCAACATAAACGGTTGCCAGAAAGGAGCACCAACTCCAACAGCAAGCATCCACCAAACATTGTAAATAAGAAATCTGATAAAATTTTTATCCTTAAAAGGTGAAGTCAAAAACTCTTTGATACTCTCTTTTTCTATCTCTTTTTCCTTTTCGGGCTGGTTGTTTAAAATTTTTACTCCGATGATTCCCATAACAGTTGCAACAAGAAAAATAAAAAGAAAAACATAAGAAACATTATGTTCTTTGAATATAGAAAAACTTTTTAAAATTTTTGCATCATTTTTCGTCAGAAAATCAAAAAGAATTGAGAAAATATAACCTGTGAGAAGTCCAACAACCATCAAAATCTGCGATCTTCTTGAAAAAAATCTTCCCCTGATATCTATAGGAATCATATCTGAAATCCAGGCGATCCACATATTCGCACTTATCGTCTGTAAAATGTTACTTATCAAAAATATAGTTAAAAAGATGTATATCGCTTCCTGTTTCAAAAAAATAAAGGGAATAAAACCAAAAAGAATCGTGAGGAATCTTCCCCAGAAAGCAAAATCAACAACAAGTTTTTTACGAGTTTTCAACTCTTTTGTTAAGATAACTCCAACGATCTGGAATATCTGAGAAATCTGTCCTATCGAAGAGTATAAACCGAAATGTAAAGGTGTAGCGTTCAAAAACACTAAGAATTTTGTAACGAACACACTTCCAGGTGAAGCGAGAGTTGAAAAAATCTGGGCAAAACTTCCATCAAGGTAGGAAATCTTTACGGTTTTCTTTATGACAGGATCTTTAAAATACTTTTCCATAAGTTATACAAAAATATATTCTTTTACAAAAATGTCAATAGAAAACATTTGACATTTTTTGATTATATGTTATAAAAAGATTATGAACAGTATAATTATATATTTTTCATACCATCGTGGGAATACAAGTAAAATAGCTCATGTTATAGGTAGAGAGTTGCACAGCGATATTGCAAGATCTAAAGATTTTAATGTAAAGAATTTGAAAAATTATGATCTTATCGGTCTTGGATCTGGTATCTATAACGGAAAACCGCACAGGTCAGTTTTAGAACTTGTTGATAAACTTGATGAGAGTTGTGTAAAGATAAATACTTTTTTATATTCTGCACGAGTAGAAAAAATCAGGACTGTTATCTTGATGAACTCGAATTCAAACTTAAAAGTAAAGGTGTCAAATATTTAGGTAAATTTCAGACCTATGGAGAATATGATAGAGGTATATTTAAACTTTTTGGTGGATTGAACAGAGGAAGACCAAATATTGATGATTTTCATGATGCTACTGAATTTGCAAAAAAAATAAAGGAGATGGTTGAGAATGAAAAACTGGAAAACAATTGATATTGTATCTGGTCTTTTCATTTCCGTTTTACTCGTTTCAAACATCGTTTCGACAAAACTCGTTTCATTCTATAAATTCACTTTTGATGGTGGAACATTTCTGTTTCCACTATCATACATCTTTGGAGATATTTTAACAGAAGTTTATGGATATTCGTCGGCACGAAGGGTGATCTGGATCGGATTTATTTCAGCACTCCTTATGAGTATAAACATTTACATCGTTGGGAAAGTTCCACCATCACCTGAATGGCAGTTTCAGGATTATTATGATATCATTCTTGGAATCACACCAAGGATAGTGCTTGCGAGTTTGATAGGATACCTTATTGGAAACTTTTCAAACTCTTTCATTCTTGCGAAGATGAAAGTTTTTACAAATGGAAGATTTTTATTTTTAAGGACTATCTCTTCAACAGTTGTTGGTGAGTTTTTAGATACAGTTTTCTTTGTTTTAATAGCATTCTATGGGCTGTACAGGGGAAGGGTTCTTCTTGCGATAGCAATATCTAACTATATCTTCAAAACACTTGTTGAAATATTTTTTACACCTCTAACTTATATAATAGTAAATCATCTGAAAAAGATTGAAGGTATCGATTGGTTTGATCGTAAAACCAACTTTAATCCCTTCCTGTTCAAAAATACTAATCTACCTTCCAACGGAGAAGTATCTAAACCCTAACGACTTCATTATCTCAGGGTCGTAAACATTCCTTCCATCGAAGAAAAGATCTCCATTCATAAGATCTTTGATCTTTTTCATATCAGCATTTTTAAAAATATCCCATTCTGTTACAAGAACAACCAGATCAACTCCCTCAACACACTTATACAAACTGGTTGAATATTCAACTCTATTTTTCAAAACCTTTTTAACATTTTCCATAGCAACAGGATCAAAGACCTTGATTTTGGCTTTCTGCTTCAACAGAAGGTTTATAAGTTTCAAAGATGGTGCTTCCCTGATGTCATCTGTGTTCGGTTTGAACGAAAGTCCAAGAATCGCAACTTTTTTGTTCGAAAGATTTGTATGTTTTTTGATCTTCTCAACAAACCTTTTGACTCTGTTGTCATTAACCTTTTTGACCTCTTTTAAAATACCAAAATCATAACCCAAACTTTTTGCTGTGTATATCAAAGAACCAATATCTTTTGGGAAACATGATCCACCATAACCGATACCTGCATTTAAAAACTCTCTTCCGATCCTTTTATCAAGTCCCATGCCTTCAGCAATTTCGGTCACATCTGATCCCGTTATTTCTGCTAAATCTGCGATCGAGTTGATGAAAGATATTTTCATTCCTAAAAAGGAGTTTGAAGCATACTTTATCAGTTCTGCACTTTTCAATTTCGTTATTTTGATCACACTGTTCATCTCCTGATAGAGTTCAACAACCTTCATCGCTGCCTCAACCGATTCACTTCCAATTATTATTCTATCAGGATGCAAAGTATCGTATATCGCCTGTCCCTCTCTTAAAAATTCGGGATTTGAAACAATATCAAATTTGTAATCTTTTTTTAAATTTTTTCTTATGATCTTTCCAACAAGATCACCTGTTCCAACAGGAACAGTTGATTTGTTAACAATAATCTTGTATCCGTTCATATACTTCCCGATATCCTCAGCAACCTTTTTCACACTCGATAGATCTGTCTGCCAGTTCTTTTTAGGCATCGTATCAACTGCTATAAAAATGATATCAGATTTTTCAACTGCCTCTTTTATCGAAGTGGTATAATGCAATCTCCCCTCTTTATAACTTTTGTTTGCGATCTCTTCGAGCCCGGGTTCATAGATAGGCATAACTCCCTTTTTCAACTTTTCAATCTTCTCCTCATTTTTATCCATACATATAACATTATGCCCAAGATGTGCAAAGACAACTCCTGTTACAAGTCCGACATAACCTGTTCCAATAACTGATATTTTCATAATACTCCTTATTTGAAAACTATTTCCCAGTTGTACGGGATTTTGTCAGTATTATAAGGTAACCTCAACTCATCAGGATTCTCTCTGTTGTATGGCTCACTGATGGTTGAAACAACGATGCTTTCAAACTCTCCGATATTTTTCCAGCCATGGTAAACACCCTGAGGTATCACAACAAGTTTTGGAGAAAAATCTCCGATAAAAATTTCCATCAACTCTTTGTATGTTTTTGAATTTTCTCTCATATCGTAAAGCACGAGTTTGATCATCCCTTTAACACAGCACACAAAGTCGATCTGCTTCTGATGGCAGTGCCATGCTTTCACAACACCAGGATAGTTTGTGGTCATATAGACCTGTCCAAATTTTGTGAAGAAAGGATCATCTATCCTTAAAATCTCCATAACCCGTCCCCTCTCATCACAGTTGTATTTTAAATCTTTTATGAAAACACCATCTATCATAAATCCTCCTATCATTCTTTTGAAATGTTGTAAGCGATTTTGTAAAGATGAAAATTGATCCTTTCATAATCGTTTAATATATCGAGGTGAAGCGTTGATGTTTCGATCGACTCTTTATGCCCTTCCTTTAATCTGTTTAGATGTTTATTCTGGAGTTCAGAAAGTTTATTCAAAACTGACTCTCTTCTCTGTAATACCTGTGATGCTAAATTCTTATCATATAGAGTGAACGCCTCAAGAGTTAGAGAGTATGTTTTCAAAATTTCATTATAAAAATTCTTTATCTCATCAATACCTTCATCTGAAAAATAATAGTTTTCATTTATCTTCTTTTTCAACGATATCATAAGGTTTTTACTTATAACATCACCTATATGTTCAAGTTCATCTACTATGAACAGTAAATCTTTTGTTTTCCTTGTAACAACTTCTGAGACCTCTTCTTCATATATTGAAACCAAAAAGAGTGAGATCTCTTTTTCATAGTCATCAACGATATTATCAAGTTCTATGGTTTCAGCCAACCTGTTTGAGTCGTTGGTTTTCAAAATGTAAAAACTGTTTTCAAGCATCCTTCCAACAGTTTCAAACATCTTGATAATTTCCCTCTGCGCTTTTCCGAGTGCAACAGTTGGATTCTGGACAATACTCTCTTTCAGCATCTTTTCACCATCTTTTGAAAGTCGTTCGAGCTTCAAAAATTTTGAGAAATAGTTAATAAGAGGGAGCATCACTATAATTATCAAAGAGAACAGGATGTTGTAATAGAGATGGAAGTTTGCTATATCTCGACCACTTTTTAAAACATATCCGGAAATATTTTCAAATTTGAACATTATCAGAATAAAAAGAATTGATGTGACAACCCTTGAACTTATATTGATATAGTTTAAATATTTCGCTTTACTTCCACCTTTTAAAGCAGCAAAAAAAGCTGTAAAAGATGTTCCAAGATTTGCTGCACTGACCATCACAACCGCTGATTTAAAAGTTATAACACCTGTTGTGAACAAACTAATCGCAAAAGCAACTGTGACCGCTGACGAATGGACAAGAAAGGTTAAAATCGCAAAAACTATGAAGAGAAGCCAGAGATTGTTCTCGATTAAAATTAAAAAGTTTATAAACATCTGAGTATTCTTTATCGGTGTGATAACATTTGCCATATACTGGATCGAAAAGAATATAAACCCGAAACCCATTATCACAAGACCAACATATTTAAACTTTTTGTATTTATCGTTAAGATAGAATCCAAAAATTATCATCAGAAAAGAGAAGAAAGAAATGTTGAAAGAAATTATCTGAACGATTATTGAAGTCCCTATCGCTGATCCCGCAAACATATAAACTGAACCTGCTATCGACAGAAGCCCATCGGAAACAAAAGATAAAACCATTATCGAAAAGAGTGTTGATGATTGCATCATCAGAGTAAGGATGAGTCCTGAAAGAAAACCTTTTACATTAGAGCCAGAAAGGTTCCAGAGTATCTCTTTCAATCTATATCCTGAAATCCTTGAAATGCCTTTTGATGAGAATTTCAAACCGAGCATGAACAGGACAAGACCGAAGAGGAGTTTTAAAACCGTTTCAAAGATTGAAAACGATTGCTCAACTTTAAAATAGAAATCAAGTTTTTTTTCTTTGTTTTTGTTTAAAATTTCAAGATGGTAATTGCCTGTTTCTAAACTTGAAGGGTTTATATCTATTCTAAAAATTTTCAAAGAATCAGGTAAAACAAGAACTGTATCTTCACCTTTTCCCCAGAGAACATAGTATGCCGTGTCTTCCTGTGAAACGAACTTGAACTGAAAATGTTTTAGGTTGTTTTTTATCACCTGTCCATTGTTTGACAGATCTTTTCCTTCTGGATCCTTTAAAAAATCTATCTGTGGTGAAGAAAAAATCAAAAAGAAAGAAAATATGATTAAAAAAGCGATAAAAAAATTTTTAAACATTTTTAAAATTGTTTTTATCAAAAAATTTATATTCTCCTGGTTTCAAACCTTTTATTGACAGGTTTCCAACTGATAATCTTTTCAAAACTATAACAGGATGACCAAGTGCTTTGAGTATATCTTTAATCTCATGATTTTTACCATGTGTTAAAATTATCTCGATTTCCGATTTATCCTTTGATTGGTCATAGTAAACAGTTTTTACATTATCAAGTTTTAAAAATCTATCATCCACACTCAATCCTTTTTTCAACCTGTTGATCTCATTTTCACTCAAATTTCCAAAAATAAGTGCACGATAAACTTTAACAACCTGATTCTTTGGATGTGTTAAATAATTTATAAAATCACCATCATCCGTCAAAATGAGCGCTCCCTCAGTATCAAAATCGAGTCGGCCTGCTGGTCTTAACCTTTGAAATTTCTCAGGTAAAATATCCATTACAGTTGGCCTTCCCTTTTCATCACTCCTTGAAGTTATGTAGTATTTTGGTTTATAGAGAAGAATATAGGTAAAATCTTTTTTCTTTTGCTTCAACCGCATCCCATCTATTTCGATTTCATCGTTTTCATCGACCATCTCTCCAAGTTTTGCAAGTTTTCCATTAACCGCAACTCTTGCTTCCTTGATCAACTGATCAACCTCTCGTCTTGAAATACCTGTTATCGAGGAAATAAATTTATTGATCCTTATCTTCAAAGAGTTCCTCCTGTTTTGGCTGTTCAGTTGTGATCTCTTCAAGGGATGGCAGTTCTTTCAAACTTGAAATTTTGAAATATGAAAGAAATTTTTTTGTTGTATGGTAAAGGGATGGTTTACCCGGCAGATCAGCATTTCCCCTTTTGACTATCAGTTCTCTATCAAGAAGTGTTTTGAAAACACCATCACAGTTCACCCCTCTAATCTCCTCAACCTCCTGCTTCGTTATCGGTTGTTTGTATGCTATTATCGCAAGTGTTTCAAGTGCTGGTGTTGAAAGTCGCGGGGCTTTTTTGTTTCCAAAAAAATTCTCAAGAATATCAGCATATTGTGGTTTTGTAACAAGTTGATAACCTGAGGCGACTTCGATTATCATTATTCCTGAATCTTCTGAAGAGTATTTTTCTTTAAGATACTCTATAACCTGCAACAACAATGTTTTTTCGATTCCAAGTACTTTTGCAAGTTCATCCCTATCTATAGGTTCGGATGACGAAAAAAGTATCGCTTCAACCTGTGGTATTATCCGTTCCATCAAAATCCTCCGTTACAGTGATCCTGTTGTTAAAAGTTTTATTGATTATACCTTTCATCTCAAGTGTAGTCAGAAGAGATAAAATTCTCGATTTTTCAAATCCTTCTGTTTTCAATATATTTTCAAGATTACCATATTTTTTGATAAGTTCAACAACCTTTTTTTCATCATCTGAAAGAATCGTTTCAATTTCTATTTTTTTCTGTTTTGAAACACCAGGTAAAATCTCAAGAGAATATAAAGGAATGGCACCTTTGAAGATTGCATAGTTTGGAGCGTATGATAATTTGTTTGTGATTTCACCAGGTAAAGCAAAAATCTGTTTTTTCAACTTTAAAGAGAAGAGAAATGTTGAAAGTGTTCCACTTTTTACAGCACCCTGGATGATTATCAGAATATCAGAGATCACAGAAATGATAAAATTTCTTTTTATAAAGTTGTGTTTGTATGGCTTAATAAAAGGAGAATATTCGGAAATCAAAAGACCATTTTTTTTTATCTCATCTTTCAATTTTGTGTTTGAAACAGGATAGTTGATTCCAAAACCACAAGGTAAAACTGCAACTGTTCCTATACCTTTCTGGATCGATTCTCTATGAACGAGAGAATCTATTCCCTGCGCAAAGCCACTAACAGTAACAACATCTTTGTTTTTATAACCTTCAACGATATCCTTTACTCCTTTGATACCATAACTATCTGGTTTTCTCGTTCCAACTATTCCGATTTTAAATTTTTTTAAATTTTCCTTGTTTCCAAGAACAAAAAGATATTCTGGGAAATTCTCTACTCTTTTTCGAAAAAATTTTTCACTCTCTAAAATCTCGACATCCTCTTTTTCGAGAAACTTCAAACTCTTCTCATAAGTTGAATCTGGAAGGTTGTAAAGTGTTATCTGTTCTTTCAGATGTCTCAAAAACTTTTCATCAAACATAATTCTCGATCTCTTTCAAAATTATATCCTCAATGTTTCCAGTATCATTGTTGATCAAAGATGCAAATGTATATTTTACATCTTTAAAAATCTCTCCGACCTTGATATTTTTATTCTCAAGTAAATCGGTTTTATTGAAAAGCACTATCCTTTTCTTTTTCAACAACCTTCTATCATAATTTTCAAGTTCACTCAAAAGGATCTTATATGTTTTTTCAATATCACCTGTAATATCGATAACGAAAACGAGAATGTTCACTCTACTGATATGTTTTAAAAACCTGTTTCCAAGACCTTTTCCTTCGCTCGCTCCCTCTATGATCCCAGGGATATCAGCGATCCTGACTATTTTAATACCATCGGTTAAAATCCCAAGATTTGGTTCAAGTGTCGTAAAAGGATAATCGGCGATTTTCGGATTCGCTTTCGTCACAACCTTTAAAAATGTTGATTTCCCAGCATTTGGAAGCCCGACAAGCCCAACATCTGCGATCAGTCGCAGTTCCAAGATCACCTCTTCACTTTCACCATTTTTCCCTTTTTCAAACCTTCGAGGTGCCTGATTGACTGAACTTTTAAAATGGACATTCCCTCTTCCACCTCTTCCACCTCTTAGAAAAACTATTTCCCCTTCAAGTAACTCGTTGAGTTCATTCCCCATCTTATCGAGTATTACAGTTCCAGGCGGAACCTCTATAACAACATCCTTTCCATCCCTTCCATGTTTCTGTTGACCTTTTCCATTCTCTCCATCCTCTGCTCTGAAATGGTGTTTATATCTGAGATGGTTTAAAGTGAACAATCGTTTGTTGACTCTGAAGATCACATCTCCACCTTTACCACCATCACCACCATCTGGTCCACCTTTGGGAACATAGATCTCTCTTCTGAAAGAGCAACTCCCATCCCCTCCTTTTCCTGATTGCAAAAATAGTGTAACTCTATCGATATATTTACTTTTCATACATTCTCTTTCAAAAACTTTTCTATTCTTTCGATTCCCTTTTCAATCTCACTCATCGAAGCAGCATACGAGATCCTTATAAATCCTTCCGCACCGAATGCACCACCAGGAATAACTGCAACTTTATAATCTTCAAGTAGTTTTGTGCATATCTCTTCTGAGTCCTTAAACTTTTTCCCAATAAAATTTCTGAAATCAACGAAAAGATAAAATGCTCCCTGTGGCTCAACATATTTTAAACCTTCGATCTTTTCAACCTTTTTCATCAAAAACTCTCTTCTTTTCGCAAACTCATCGATCATCTTGTTCACTATTTTTTCATCAAGTTTTAGTGCGGCAACTGCTGCTTTCTGTGATATCGATGAAGTGCATGAGGTTGAATGTGTTTGAACCATCAACGCCTTTTCAACAAGTTTCTTTTCACCTCCAAGATAACCGATTCTCCACCCAGTCATCGCGTATGTCTTTGAAAGTCCATTAACAGTAAAAGTTAAATCCTTTATTTTATCGTTGAAAGATGCGATCGAATAATGTTTGTTGGGGCTATAGATAATTTTTTCATAAATCTCATCAGAAATACAATAGATATTATGTTCAACTATAAGATCAGCAAGTTCTTTCAACTCTTTTTCAGTGTACACAACACCTGTCGGGTTGTTCGGAGAATTGATTATTATCATCCTTGTCTTTTTCGTTATCTTCTCTTTTACTCTATCAACATTTATTCTGAAATTATCAAGTGATGTATCAACTATAATTGGAACAGCACCTGTCATTTTGACCATCTCAATGTATGAGACCCAATATGGTGCAAGAAGGATAACTTCCGAGTCCTCATCACAAAGCGCCTGTAAAACATTGTATATCGATTGTTTCGCACCTGTTGAAACAATGATATTTTCAGGTTTGTATTCAAGGTTGTTTTCTTTTTTGAACTTTTCACATATAAGTTCAAGAAGTTCATTTATACCTCTGACCGCTGTATAACCTGTGAAACCTTCCTTTATCGCTTTTATCGCTTCCTCTTTGATTTTATCAGGTGTATCAAAATCTGGCTCTCCTGCAGCAAGTATCGCAACATCAATATTTTTGCTTTTCATACTTTTCGCAAGAGATGTAATTTTTAATGTTGAAGAATCGCCAACATTCGCAAACCTTTTTGATATTTTCATCTTTTCTCCTTTTAAATTAATTAAAATAAATATTTTAAATCATTATAAAGTTAAGTCAATATTTTAGAGTGGATAAAGGGACTTTTTAGAATGGGCCCACTAGGGATCGAACCTAGGACCTGATGATTATGAGTCATCCGCTCTAACCAGCTGAGCTATGGGCCCAAATGTTTTTGTATTATATGATTTTTTTCTTTCTTGTCAATATAAAATAATTCTCTTTTATATGTAAGTTTTAAAAAAACTCGTTGTCATTTCATTTAAACGAAATCTATCGAACAATTACAAATTTTTTATTTAACTTTATCTTTCCATCTGTTAAATTTAAAAAATATACTCCCGAATTTAATCCTTTTAAACTCAAAGAGTATCGTCCCGGTGAATTGTTTATCTGTTGTTTTACAACTTTCCCTGTAATATCGTAAATCACGAGTTCATTCTTATTCTGTGCATTATAACTTAACTGATCGTTTGAAACCACAAGATTTAAACTCGTTTGATTTTTATTATCCGGATCAATGTTTTTGTCGATCCCGGTCAATAGAAAATCTAATATGTAAATTCCTCTAAAATCTGTAACATAAACATTATCACCATATACAAAAACATCATTGGAATAACCAGGTGTATCATAATAACCCACTTCAACAGGATTTGCTGGATTTTTTACATCAATTATACGCAGTCCACTGCTACCATCAGCAACATAAGCATATCCCTTGGAAACATAAATACCATTTGCATTTCCTGGAGTATCATAAAAACCAACCTCAACAGGATTTGCTGGATTGTTGATATTTATGATTCTCAATCCACAGTTGCTATCAGCGATATAAGCATATCCATTTGAAATATAAACATTCAAAGCGTTTCCTGGTGTATCGCAGTATCCCACCTCTATTGGGCTTAATGGATTTGATATATCGATCACTCTTAACCCTGCACTACTAGCAGCAACAAAAGCGTAATTAGAGGAAATATAAACATCATAAAGATGTCCTGCGGTTGAATAAGAAACAACCTGTTTTGGTTTTGTTAAATCAGAGATATCGATTATCCTTAATCCATAATCGTAGTCAGCAATGTAAGCGTAATTACCTGATACATAAACATCGTATGCAAACCCCCAATCTCCAAAGGAACCAACTTTTACAGGGTTCGAAGGATCACTCACATCAAGTATGTTGAACTTCATAAGGTCTATATCATAAATATAATATCCACTAACAACATACGCATAATTACCAGATTTGTATACTCCTAAGGCTGGAGAAGCAGAAAGATAACTTCCTGATGGGTTTGGATTTACAGGAGTAGAAACATCATATATTTTCAATCCAAAATCATCATTTGCAACATAAGCGTAATTATCTGAAACGACAACTCCTTCTGCTGAAGTCGGAGTATCATAACTACTTATCTTTACTGGTGAGGTCGGGGTTGTCACATCAACTATTATCAATCCATAACCTTCATTCGCAACATAAGCGTAACCACTTTTAACATAAATATTTTCAGGAAACGGATAAAGTCCAGTGCTACCAATCTGAACGATATTTGCAGGGTCAGCAATATTTAAAATATTCAACTCATAAGTTTCTGAGTCATACTCCCATTCTGTAAGATAAGCATAGGCACCCGAAATATGCAGATCCTCTATAAAATTAAAAGTTGAATAAGAACCTTTTTCTTCTGGAGTTGATGGATCGGTCACATCTATTATATTCATTTTGAAGTCAAATAAACCATTATTTGTGATCACATAAGCGCAGGTTAATGAGATGAAAACCTTTTCAACAGAACCAGTTGTTATACAATATCCTGTTTCTTTTGGAGTCGAAGGATCTGATACATCGACTACTCTTAAACCTCCACCACCATCAGCAATATAAGCATAATCAGCAAAAACATAAACATCGTAAGCATAACCGGGAGTGATATAATACCCTGTTTTTACGGGATTTGCTGGATTTGATACATCAAGGATCCGTAATCCGGAATCACCATCAGCAACAAAAAGATATACTTTATATACAAAAATTCCTTCAGCATCACCAGGTGTATCAAAAGAAGTCACTTCAACTGGATTCGAAGGGTTTGAAACATCTATAACCCATATTTTAGAACTGGAATCGACCACATAAGCATAATTTCCCAAAACAAAAATTTTATCCAGAATAACACTCATATCAAGAAATCCTACAAGAACTGGATTCTGGGGATCTTTCACATTTAAAATTACAAAACTGTATCCCATAGAAACATAAGCAAAACTATCAACTCTGAAAACATCGTAAGCACTTCCAAAATATGGCACTCTGCCGATTCCTGCAACATTTAAACTATCTGTTGCCCATTCTAAATTTTTTTGATCAAATAAATTTTTAAATTCTGATGTTTTTATCTCATCCCAACTATATGAACTCTTCGATGCAAAAATAAATAAACTCAAAAAAATTAGTGAGGAAATTAAGAAAATCTTTTTCATTTATCCTCCCATTCTGTTGAAAGAGTATTCTATTTTTTCAAAATGTCTTTAAACTATCCTTAAACAAAAAACAAAAATGTCAAAAAGTCAAGCACCGTCCCCAGGTTTTTTATTTATTCAAATTTCGAGAACTTTCTTACAATTGTATGTGAAGGTGTTTTCAACTTTATAAAATAAATTCCTTTTTTTAAATTTTTTATATTCGTTTTATGTTTACCCCCTTTAGATTCTTCTCTTACTACTTCTCTTCCTGTTATATCGTATATCATTAACATTCCTTCTGTAAGGGTATTCCATATTATGTATTGTTCAGACATTTCGATTTTTAAATCATTATTTTCAACTTCAATTAACAGTTTTTTTTCATTATTTCCCGCCGGACTAAAACTACCACTTACAACTGTTGGGTTAAAGCATGGAACCTTCAATAAAGTTTCCTGTATTGTTAAACTATCTGGATAGACTGTATCTCCAACCAATACTGTGGAAGATGTATCTCTGAATTCTATCCTTAACCTATCCTTCTGAATTATTCGAGGAAGCCAGTAGGCACTATCTATATTTAACCATGAATGTTCATTGTTTAATTGTAATATTTTATCTATATTACTGCTATCTATTTTTGGTTGATTGGTTAGACCATGGAAATATATTATTACATAATCATCACCATCAACTCCACTTTGTGCTACAAAACCATCTGATGCTTTAATGCTGTCTATCCTGCATTCAACTCCTAATCCTCCCTTCAATGTTGTTATATATTTGTTTTTATCTCCATATACATACATTTCGCTCTGATAGTATCCCGTACTTTCTGCATAAAAACCTGTTTTGATTTTCATACTATCATCAGGATATATTTTTAATGGATAAGTTAGTTCAGTATCGACAAAAAACTCCTGATTTTTAAACCTTATTGAATCAACTAAAATTGTATCTCTCCCTTCGTTGAAAATAAAAAAACTATCACTTGTTAAAGAATCTGGAACCATAGTATTACCATAGATTATTGTATCCGGAGAATTTAACATTCTCCACTCAATTATATATGTCTTCATCATATCTATTCCATATGTATATGGGAGAAGAGGGTCTGATTCCCCACTCCATATTATCTCTTTTCTGCAATTTCCATTCATATCAGCCATTATCACACTGCTTCCGGAAAATGTATCATTATCCATACTCCATATCAATTCAAAACTATCATTTCCCATTACCTTGAATATCTCTAAAATAGATCCAGCACAAAGAACCAGTTCATCGTATCCATCGCCATCCATATCACCTGCTGTTCCCCCACAACCACTTCCCACTGAACCTGATGGTCCATAATCTTTTCTTTGCCAGCGACTCCATTTTTTAAAATAGTGATTGTCACCATCACATTCAAACAAGTCATGTAACCATTCGGCAGGAGATTGATCATACGCTTTTCCACCAAATACATAATCATTATAGCCATCTTTGTCAATATCCCCTATTAATTTAACATAATAAGTACCAGCAAGAGTTGTGTCAAAAACCGAAACAAATGAATCCTGATTCATATTCTTTGATTCATACACTTTGTGTCCTAAATGAGTCATTGTAACAATATCTAAAAGTGAATCATTGTCCATATATCCGATATCCATCGCATAAACTTTTCTTTTAAATGTATCTTTGTAAGCGAAATAATAACTATCATCACTATCGCTATCCATATAAAACCAGCCATAAGGGTCATTATAAGTTGTATTAGGGTTCGGCGCTCCAAATATCCTGTTTTTCCCATCTCCTTTCAACAATGAGGTAACCCCAAAACAATGATATTCCCCATTTTCATTCATTTTCAATTTCCAAGTCCACTCTTTACTTATACTATCTTTATATAGCTGTTCAATTATAAATATCATATTACTATCTGAAGGATTTATTCCCATTAAATCCAACAATCCATCACTATCAAAATCACCAGTTCCTCTTATCCAACCACCTTTAATAAAATCCAAAAATTCAAATTGGTATTTACTCCATTTATAAATAGCATTATTATAGTCACCTGTATAACAGAGTATTGACAGTAAAGTATCCGTTTCTCTATTTATAATAATGGGAGAATAAATATTAGGTTCAAAACTTCCAAATGGTATTTCCTGTTTTATCTCTATTACGGCAGATAATGCTATTGTTTCAATAATTAATATCAATAGTATCATCCATTTTATTGGAGGGAATTTTATTCCCTCCGAAAATTTTTTTAACTTAATTCTATTTAATAAAACCAATCTTACCCCTCTCTTTTCCATATTTGCTTTCAAATATATAAAAATAAATCCCGCTTGACAAACCAGTTGTTTTTCCATCAACTCTTATGATATTTTCTCCTTTCTGACCATTCATTTTTTTTGAGTAAATCTCTCTACCCATTATATTAAAAATTTTTAACTCAATCAACCCACTTTCAGGAAGCAAAAAATTAAATTCTATCTTTTTGTCTGAAAATCCTGCTCCTCTCCATTTATATTTAAATTCGCCAACACTTTCATTAATTTTTCCAAATTGCAAATAACTATTTTTAGTAGCACTGAAATCTTTAATTATTTTATCATATTCGTAAAGATGAATATTTATGGTTCTATTTGGATTACCTCTTATCCTATCGATGTTTAATTTTATATCTCCATCCTGATAATCTGATTTATCAAGAACAAAGAATGTTCTGTTTTCTTTACCTTCTATAAGCTTCACAAATTCTTCTTCTATACTTAATGCATAAGGTTGATTTTTGTTATTATTTGTCGTAATAATTTCAAGTAGATAATCCATCGCAGGATTCAGACATTCTATTTGAGCACTCAATCTTTCAATAGGTTGTCTACTCTGTGGCGAAGGTAAAAAATTTCTCAGTACACTTTCAGAAATACTGGTTAATGTATCAGTTAAAGTAATACTCCTTGGATTTTCCAGTATTGGATAGATCGAATCAGTATAAATCCTAAAATTTGTTCCACCACATTCTATTTTATAGTGGTTATTATGCCCTTCGACCCATAAAGCTCTTATTTTAGTATTTTTTATATATACATCCTGCCCAGTTGATGGGTTAAGTCCTATTGAAAGGGATATAGAATCAACTAACACAGGATAGAAACAACTATCCAATCCTTTATTTAAAGTTACATTCTCAACTTCATTTGAAAATTCTTGAGTATTTATTCTGACCAATTTGTCATCTCCAACATATGTAATAATTGAATTGTAAATACGTGGATATTTCATATCATTAACAACATTATCAACAATTTTTTTAAATGAATTATCAAGATATATTTCATTTCTAAAATGTAAATCATTATATTCCTGCCAAATTATTTTGTTGGTATCATTAAATGATTTCAGGTTAACATCTGGATTAAAGGAATAAAAAGTTGAATTTGAAACCTTTTCTGAAATAAGCCAAATATTTTTTGTAGCATCAAACTTTTTTCTAATAATCTCTCCATTTGCATCTTGAAAGACAATTTCAGGTCCTAATTTATTATTTGTTGTGGTAACACCTATACACGAAAAATCATAAGGTTTCACAAGATAATTGTTTTTATCCAGTTCACCTTCTTCACCTATCAGTTGAATAAATTCAGGGATTGTTAAATTATTATACATAAATGAAGTATATTGCAATGTCCATTGATTATCAATTGTCAGATGATCCGTTGTTATACCTGCAAACCATAATTGTGACAAATTAGCAGGATTCGCTAATATTGAAGGGCTTCGATATCCCATAACAGTCGGTATTAAAGGAACTGTCCATGGGGATGTTGAATATGCATATTGCCATGTTTCTCCATCTTTCCAGACAGCAGCTATTCCACCTGAAATTGTCGTTATACTAACATCTCTACCACTACCAATTTTTTTAAGTTCCCAATTGTTTCCAAAATCCTTGCTCCTACCATATACAATACTATCACCATCAGAATAAGCCAGATGAAGTAACCCATTTTGTTTAACCAGATGGGTGCTACTGCTAGGGCCCAGGGCAACATTTGTTGTTGACCACATAAATGGTTTCAAGGTATCAACCGCTGTAAAATATCCTAATTTATCTGCTCTTATTATTACTGGATAGGTTGTATTTGTTCTTAAATTGAAGTATGCTTTTCCATTGCTATCTGTGTATTTGATTAGTGTTGCTTTTTCAATTGACCCATCATCATTTACCGTATCATAAGTGATTGTTATTTTCACACTATCTATTCCAAAAAGATCGATATTCTTGTTTCGATAACAAGCATAAACATTAAAAGTATTATTTTTAAGAACAGAAATTTCAGTTGGAGAAAACAAATATACTGTATCTCTTGCTACCAGAGGTAAAGTATCTGAAAAAAATGGACATTTTAACGCTCCACCTCTTAATGCATAAGCCTTTACAACTAAAGTGTCTGTTTTAAGTGTTTCTCCATCAAATACTAAATTACCAAAGGGAATTTTATATGTTATTCCTTTCAAAACATTGTAAAGAGTATCCTTTAGATGATATTCAGCATTTTTATCTGGATCATATAATTCAATAACAATGGTATCTCTATATCCTGTATAATTATACAACGAATTAAGTTCAACATACACCCTGTCACCATTTACAAAAGTTTCAATTTGTTGACTATCTACAGGCAAAACAGACACCGGTAAAATTCCTATTTTTACAGAAAAAGGAGTATAAAATCTCTTATAATATTGAAAATAACCGTCTTCAGGATTGAAACTATCAATAATACCTGTAATAAACTCAAATGTTTGGGGTTTATATTCAGTCAACCCATAAAATTTAAACATTTGATATTTAAGATCTGAGGAAAAAGGAAAATATTTTAAACTATCATGATAAGAACCGTCAAGATATGGATAATAACTATAATTTCCTGTAGTTTCTGAACCAGGAATAACCATTAAATATTTTATTGTATTGAACATTTTAATCATATCATCTTTTCCAAAAACATCATCAGGGAATTTTTTGTGATAATCGTTCATAAAAATAAATGAAAGTCCACCATGAGAGATATCATCCGCTTTTCCTTTAACATAATTGACAGAATATGCCCAGAGAAAGGTGGAATCAGTGCCATTTCCAAAAACAAAAGTAGAGTCATCAATGTTATTTCTGAAATAATGAGCAAATTTTTTCGTCTGTTCTAAATATATATTTTCTTTTGTGAGCTCATAAAGAAATAGTCCCGCATCTGCCATAGTTGAATTTTTATTAAAAGGGTGCCTCATCTTTGCTCTAAAAGGATATTGTGGGTAAAAAGTGTCAATTTTAACTTCATCATTTATAAAGTTAATATCAATTACATCAAATATGTGTTTCCACGCCCCACAATATGAATCGTTATTTATTGTTGTATCCTGAAACCATTGAATATATTCATTATAACTCTCTTTACAATCATATATCAATTTTGACCTGTAAGACCAACCTCCAATTTCATCCCATTTGCCAATAGTGTCCATTGCAATTACAAATCTTAAAATTGTTTGTAAAATTCTTCCTGTTAAAACCAGATCTGGGTAAGCAAAATATTTTGCAGGAATTCCATGAGAAGGTCCATAATAAATAAAACGATCCAAGGAAGAGTCATAACCACATATATGGATATTATAGGTAAACAATGAATCATTTCTTTCAATCAATGAATATTTTAACCCTCTCCATGTTTTTAATGTTCTTTCTGTTCCACTGCTATCTATATAACTATGGACTCCTCTTCGATCATCCCTTAAAGATAAGATTAAATTTATATTATTCGCTATAGAATTAGCGATTTCAAAATCATATTTATGTTTTAATTTATAGATTGATTTTTCAATTCCATAGCAAAAACTCCATGAAATTTCTCCATAATCATTACCATCTTGTTGAATATTATCTAAATTTAATTCAAAACTTAAATCACTATAATCCCAACAATTGATGTCTTCAATACTCAAGTTATCTCCAAAACAAAAAATTAATGCAAAACCTAAAATGAAAACAAAAACTATCTGTAAGTATCGGGGGGGGCGATAGTTAGAATTTTTGAAATACTCTTCATAATACCTCCTTTTATGATTTAAATTTTAAATGACCTTTTTAAAAAGTCAATAGTTGTATGTATTGTTCTTATGAAAAATTAAAATTTGTTGTGAGTTTAACAAAAAATTTTTCTTCCCTTGAATAATCCTTCTAAATTACTATAATTTAAAATTATGATCCAGAGTTTAGATATTTTTGTGATTTTTTTATTTTTCTTTTTTCTGTTAATGATTTCCTATTTTGCATCAAAAAATGTGAAAGGGAAAGATTCTTTTTTGATCAACAGCAGGAAAACCGGACTATTCCTTTTCATAGCAACAAATGTATCAACATGGTATGGTGGAATACTCGGTGTAGGAGAGTTCACCTATAATTATGGTATCGTCAACTGGGTGACACAGGGAGTCCCTTACTATTTTTTTGGATTTCTTTTCGCTATACTTTTCGCTAAAAGGATAAGAGAGACATCACTTCTCACGATCCCTCAAAAGATCGAACAAGAGTATGACAAAAAGATTTCAATTCTGTCAGCGATAATCGTTTTGATTCTCTCTTCACCAGCACCTTACATTTTGATGATAGGAATAATCTTTTCAAAAATCTTTTCTTTAAACCTGTTTGTTTCGATGCTGATATCACTTTTGATCATCCTTCCGTTCATACTCAAAGGTGGTTTTGTCACAGATGTAAAAACGGATCTCTTTCAATTTTTCGTTATGTTTCTTGGGTTTATTTTTCTTTTCTTATTCTCTTACAAAAACATTGGGGACTTTAATATTTTAAAAGAAAACCTTCCCAAAGAACATCTTTCCTTAACTGGTGGGCTCTCTCCGTTTTATGTTATTGTCTGGTTTTTTATCGCATCCTGGACTTTCGTCGATCCAGGATTCCATCAGAGATGTTATAGTGCAAAAGATGGCAATGTTGCAAGGAACGGGATTTTACTATCGATAATCTTCTGGATGATTTTTGATTTTTTAACAACAACAACCGCGCTCTATTCGAAAATATTGTTCCCATCACTTGATTACCCTCAGTGGTCATATTTTTTTCTCGCTGATCGAATAATGCCTTCTGGATTCAAAGGACTTTTTTACGCAGCAATTTTTGCAACAGTGATCTCGACACTCAACTCACTCTTTGTGATAAGCGGAACAACCTTCTCAATCGATATAGTAAAAAAAATAAAAGATAATGCTGATGAAAAGAAGATGACTGTTGTTGGAATAATTTTATCCTCTCTATTTGGTTTTTTACTTGCTTTCCTTGTTCCTTCAGTCGTCAACCTCTGGTATCTTATCGGCTCAATATGTATACCCGGGCTTATACTGCCTTTACTTGGTGCTTATTATAAAAAAATAAAGATAAACAAAAATTTAACTTTTATAGAAATAATTCTGGGATTTGTAGTTCCATTACTCTGGATTTTCATAAGAAAAAGAATAGATCAAAACTCTGCCCTTTACCTTATTGAACCGATGTTTGCAGGGCTTTTGGTCGCATCAACATTACATATATACGGGATGTTGAAAGATGAAAAAAAGAAAAATGAGTTTGATCGAAGAGATTTTTAACTCAACAACACATGGTGCTGGCTTTCTTCTGAGTGTTGTCGGGCTTGTGCTCTGTGTTGTCTTTTCAGTTAAAGTAAAAAATGTTTATGCTATAGTTTCATCTTCAATCTATGGTGCATCTTTAATACTTTTATATATCAGTTCAACTTTATACCATTCCTTTCCTGAAGGAAAGGTCAAAAGGGTTTTTAAATTTTTTGATCATACATCAATCTATATACTGATAGCAGGCACATACACTCCCTTTGCACTTTTACCTTTAAGAGGTCCTCTTGGTTGGACGATATTTGGAATCATCTGGGGGCTCGCACTTCTTGGTATACTTTTTAAAACTTTTTTTATAAACAAGACGGACATACTATCAACGATAATATACATCCTGATGGGATGGATAATAATATTTGCGATAAAACAGGTGTATATATCGATTCCAAAAATATCTTTCGTTTTCCTTGTAATAGGCGGAATATCATATACACTTGGAACGATATTTTACATTCTTGACAGATTATTTTTCTTCCATATCGTATGGCACCTTTTTGTGCTGGCTGGGTCTATAACACATTTCTTTTCAATATTTTTTTACATAAAAAATTTACAATGAGGTGAAAGATGAAATCAAAAAAAGAGATCGAACTTGAAAAGACGATACTTTCAAAACTTGATGGAAAATCTCTCGAAACCGCAAGGATGATTTTTCAAGATAAAGAGGTCGAGTTTTTGATGAACTATTCAAACAATGTATCTATAAAAAGGCTGGGATTCAACGATCATGGGCCCGTACATATGAAAAGAGCATGCCTTAACTCACTTATCATGTTTGAACTTTTACATCAAGCAGGTGTAAAATTCAATCTTGAAAACGAAGGTGTCGGAACCGTTGAGGATAGCAAAGTTGCAGTAATAATAGCATCCCTTTTACATGATATTGGAATGAGTGTCACAAGAGAAAACCATGAGATCTTTTCTTCACTTTTTGGAATAAAAATTATCGAAAGAATACTCGAAAAGGTATACACAAACGAGTTTGAAAAACAGATAATTTTAAGATCAATGGTTGTTGAAGGTATAATCGGACATATGGCAACGAAAAGTATCAATTCACTTGAAGCGGGACTTGTCTTGATCGGTGATGGATGTGATATGGAAAAAGGAAGAGCAAGAATAACATCTATGATCCAGAGGAAACCGCGAGTTGGAGATATACACAAATATTCCGCTTCAGCGATACAGAAAGTCAATATAGAAAAAGGTATAACAAAACCAATAAAGATAACTGTTCTTATGAGAGAATCTGTTGGATTCTTCCAGATCGAGGAGATTCTCTTCCCAAAAATAAGTTCAAGTCCAGTTAAACCTTACATTGAACTTTTTGCAGGTGTTCTGGGAGAAGAACTTTTACAGTATTTATAATATTGACAATTGAAAATAAAAAGTTAAATTATTCTTATGGAAGTAAAGATTACAAGATTAAGTAAAGAAAATCTCGGACTTGCATACTCATGCACAAAAGAGATAAACCTGTGGGGTTCTTCCCATCACCAGAAGAGTGTTGATTTCCTTTTGAAAAATCTTGATTATAAAATATATGCTTACGGGATCACTCTTGACGGTACTCCCGCAGGACATGTTATTCTTTTCGATACAAAACAGCCATTATCTTTTATTGAAAGTAAAGATGGAGTTTTCTTAAACTGTATTTACATTTTAAACGATTACAGAAACCAGATGCTTGGATCGATGATACTAAAACATATTGAAAAAGAGATCAAAGAAAGCGGTAAAAAAATAATTTTCACACACTCGATCGGTGAAAATGAATGGATGAGTAAAAATTTCTTTATAAACAATGGATTCGTTGAAGCACCTTCAGATGATGACCTTGTAAAGATATTATACAAATCGTTTGATAAAGAGGTAAGTTTTAGAATTGTTTCAGATGAAAGGAATAGAATACAGACAAAAACGAATCAACTTCTGATCATATACAATCCTCTATGTCCACTCGAAAACGCTAAATATGAAAATTTAAAAGAGATTGTAAAAAAAGAATTTCAGGAGATCGAAATCGAAGAAGTTCATTCAACTGATAAAATGAATTTCTCTGGAGTTTTCTTTAACAACATTCCTCTTCTTTATAACAAAAATAAAGAAAAAGAGATAATTGAAATAATCAGATCCCTGATTGTAAAAGTTTAAACAAGAATTTTTTCAAGAATTAAATTCAAAATAAGAAAACCTTTATCAGTACAGGAAATTTTTTTATTTTCAATTTTCAAATAACCTTCGTTTAAGAAATGATCAAGTTCTTTTCTGTTCACAAGATTTAAAAATTTTTCATCATAATCGAGTCCATCACTTTTTCTGAGCCCAAGCATCAGGTATTCAACATTTCTTTTATTCTCATCTATTATCTCTTTTTGAATATCGTTTTTATAATCTTTGATGTAAATTTTTATATCGTCAGAATTTTTTATTCTTTCAACTCCGTTGTACGATGCTGCTGAAACTCCATATCCTATATAAACTGATGAAAGATCCCAATAGGAAAGATTGTGCAAAGATCTGAACCCTTCTTTTGAAAAATTTGAAACCTCATACCTTTTAAAACCAAAATTTTTTAATTGGTTCAATAAAAAATAATATTCTTCTTCAATATCATCGTTTTCGAGTTCAGAACCAAAAAGTTTTGAGCCCTTTTCAAGAGTTAGTATGTATGCTGAGATATGTTTAACCGGGAAATTTTTTATTGGTGAAATGTCTAATTTATGACCTTTTATTCCATAGATAAAATCAACAGACAGATTATCATTTTCGTTGAACAACGAAAGAACTTTAAATATTTTTTCAACACCTGCCAATCGCCCAAGTAGTTTTAAAACTTTATCGTCGAACGACTGAATACCAAGAGAGAACCTGTTGAATCCAAGTTCTTTATAAAATTGAATCTTCTCTTCTGTTGTTGATTCAGGATTCATTTCGATTGTGATCTCTTTTAAATTTTGAAAGTCATAGTTATCTTTTAAAACATCAAAAATCTTTTTTATGTGTTCGACATCAACCGATGAAGGTGTCCCCCCACCAAAATATATAGTGTCAAGCATATCAAAAAATTTTTTTCTATCAACTATTTCAAAAGTTAAACTTTTAAAATATTTTCTTATCAGATCCTCATCATATTGACCTGAAACGAAATTGCAGTAAAAACATTTACTCTCACAGAATGGGATGTGTATGTATATACCTTTATTCATCGAATAAAATCTTTTTTATTCTGTTTAAAAACATCTTGTTGTAAACTGTGCTTTTAAAAATAAGCATCAAAGTTTTTTCACCTTTAAAAATCAATACGACCGTTACCTTTTTGAAATGAAAAAAAACAAAATCGGTTTTGAGTATGTTTGATTTTTTGATCTGATTTATGTAATTTGAAAAAATTTTTACTTTTTTGTCATCAAAAGAAGTTGTGATTTTGTCATCTTTTTCGATTATAATGTAATCCTGAAGTCCTTCAAGTTTCTTTAACGAAAAAATAAGATCCTGTTTTTTTTCATCTTCTATAATAAAAACAACATTCCCTTTTTTGAGTTTATAGAATGAGTTCAAACAGAAATCTAAATCTTTTTTTCCTTTAAATGAGATATCAACTATGTTTCCTGAATCAAAAATTATAAACGAATTTTTATCATCTTCAAGCGAGATTTCTCCACTCCTTTTATGTTTTCTAAACTGCTCTATTCTTCTTTTGAGATCAACATTTTCGCAATTTAAAATCAGTTTCATAATTTTTTTTCAAAAACTATAATTCCCTTTATCTCGTTTAAACCAACAAAACCAAAATTTCTTGAATCATAAGAATCTCTAAAATTATCACCGATAACAAAGAATGAGTCCTGGGGGACTATAACTTTTTTTTCTTTTCCGTAATCATCAAAAAATATCAGAGTATCAAATGGAACACCAACACACCTTTTTATGATCTTTTTATTCCCATGTTCGACGATAACATTTTTATCTTTTAAAAAAGTATAGTCCTTTGAGTTAAATATGTTCTTAAAAATCGAATATGTTTTTGCTGGAATAAAGAATGAGATGTCTCCATCATTAAAGGTCGAAGACATCGAATTTCCTTTTATGATAACAGGTGAAAGCAAAAAGATTTTAATAAAAAAAATTAAAAAAATAGAGATGAGAATCGAAAAAAGAATATCTTTACTCTTCATCTATCTTTAATGCGGCAAGGAAAGCTTCCTGTGGTATCTCGACTTTACCAAGCATCTTCATTCTCTTTTTTCCCTCTTTCTGTTTTTCAAGAAGTTTTCTTTTTCTTGTGATATCTCCACCATAACATTTTGCGAGAACATCTTTTCTTACCGCTTTTACAATTGATTTTGCGATAACTTTACTTCCGATAGCGGCCTGAATCGCAACTTCAAACTGCTGTCTATGAATAACCTCTTTGAGTTTATGTGTCAACCTGTTTCCAACATTATATGCTTTTTCTCTTGGAACTATACTTGATAGAGCATCTACTTTATCTCCATTTATGAGTATATCAAGTCGCACAAGATCAGATTCTCTGTAATCAAGAAACTGGTAATCCATTGAACCATAACCTCTTGTTATCGTTTTTAACTTATCAAAAAAGTCAAAAATCACCTCAGCCATCGGCATCTCATATTTCAAAAGAACTCTTTTATCTGTTATATACTCCATACTCTTCTGAACTCCCCTTCTTTCCATAACGAGTTGCATTATCGGTCCAATATAGTCAGGTGGTGTAAAAATATCAACAACGAGGAATGGTTCAAGAATTTTTTCGTTTCTTGTAATATCAGGCATTTTTGCTGGATTGTCTATTAACTTTTCTTCACCTTTCACATCTATCAGTTTGTAAACAACATTGGGAATCGTCGCAATTATATCGAGTCCAAACTCACTCTCAAGACGTTCCTGGACTATCTTCATGTGCAACATTCCAAGAAAACCGCATCTGAAGCCAAATCCCAACGCTTCGGAGTTTTCCTGTATAAAAGTGAACGCCGCATCGTTCAACTTTAACTTTTTTAAAGCATCTTTCAACTTTTCATAGTCCTCACCGTTTGAAGGATAGAAGCCGGAAAAGACCATCGGCTTAACTTCCCTATAACCTTTTAGTGGCTGAACATCCACTCCTTTTAAAGTAATCGTATCTCCTATATGAATCTCATCGATATTTTTTATATTACAAATGATATAGCCAACATCACCTGAAACGAGTTTCTCAACTGGCTTCATCTTTGGTAAAAAAACTCCAACCTCTCCAACCTCATAAATACTCTTTGTTGAAATGAATGTTATCATATCTCCCTTTTTTACCTCACCATCAAATATCCTGACATAGGGAATCGCTCCCCTGTAATTGTCGTAAGTTGAATCAAAAATCAGTGCCTTCAAAGGACTTTCAAGATCTATTTTGGGAGGTGGAAATTTTTCGATTATCGCATCTATCAACTGATCAACACCGGTTCCATCTTTCGCTGAAATTAGAATGATATCATTTTCTTCACACCCTAAAAGTTCCATTATCTCTTTACCTGAAAGTTCAATATCAGCAGCGGGTAGATCTATTTTGTTCAAAACCGGAATTATCGGTAAATTGTTTGCAAGTGCCTCATGAAGATGGCTTATCGATTGTGCTTCAACCCCCTGTGTTGCATCAACGAGTAAAACAGCACCCTCACATGCAGCAAGAGATCTCGAAACCTCATAGGAAAAATCAACATGGCCGGGTGTATCTATCAGATTGAACTGAATATCATTCCCCTTCCATTTAAAGTTTATCCTGACATGATGGGCTTTAACGGTTATTCCATGCTCCCTTTCAACACTCATCGAATCAAGTGCCTGTTCTCGAAACTCTCTCATATCAAAATTTTCAGATAACTCCAAAAACCTATCGGAGAGGGTGCTTTTCCCATGATCTATATGTGCTATGATCGAAAAATTCCTGATTATTTTCATAGGTTTTATATATTATCATTTTTTTCTGTGTTGTAAAGAGATAAAATTACCTATTGATTTTTTTTATCAATAAATTTATAATTAACTTGTTGACAAAAGGGAAACTGAATTTATAATAATGTAAAAAGTGGGAGTTTAAATGGAAGAAAGAAAGAAAACCCTGTTGATAGTTGATGATGATCTATTTCTCGTCGATATAATGGCATTCACTTTGAAACAAAACGGTTTCGATATCATCAAAGCACACAACGGGCAGGAAGCGATCGATATTATAAACAAGGAACATGTTGATCTTGTTTTAACAGATATAATGATGCCTGTAATGGATGGGTTTGAACTCGCAGCGAATCTAAGACAGAACGAAAACACAAAAAATATTCCTATAATCTTTCTCACAGCAAAATCCAATGTTGAAGATAAAAATAAAGGTTTCAACATAGGAATCAACGATTATGTTGTTAAACCTTTCAACTTAAAAGACCTTGTTTCAAGGATAAACAAAGCATTGAATCCTGAGCAAAAATGATTTTTGAACAGGAAAATGATCCAAAAGCACTTCTTTCAAAGATCGAAAACCTTTCTCTCGTCAGTCCTTTCGATTTAACATATATTCTTGCTGCTATAAACAGAATAATAAAAGCACAGACCTCTGGAATATTTTTAAACATAGAAAACAGATTGGTTTATATTGCAACATACGGTAAAAACGATAATGTTCTTCTTTACCAATCTTTACTTGAGGATGAATCGGTTGAAGGTTATATATTCAAAAACAACGATGTTTTGATTCCGAAATCTCTTGAATTTGAACATTTTAAACCAAACTCATCCTCAGCGATTTCGGTGATGCCGATAACTATAGTTGGAACAGCCATTCTTTCAGGCAACAAAACGATAGGTGGATTGATATCTTTCAACAGAGAAAAGAACACTCTTTTCACACAGGATGATTTAAAAGTTTTAAAATCTTTGTCTTTAAAAATTGGAGAATTTTTAGATCAGAACAGAAACAGATTCCAGTTTTTTGAAAAGAAACTTTTTCTTATCAACAAAACTATTATCGAAAGTTTCCCATTCCCCTTCTTTTTGACAAGTACAACAGGAAAGATTGAAAACTTTTCAGAAAAAACAAAAAATGTTTTAAAAAGATCCGACCTTTTAGGTAAGGATGTCTTTGAAGTTTTCAAAATAACAAAGAATACAGGTGAAGAGGTTGAACTAAAAGAGATCTTTGAAGAGGTAGTAACAAAAGCAACAGAAAAAATTTTAAAAAATGTCAGAATCAACAATAATTTCGATGAAATCTACAATCTCACAATAAAATACATAAATCCAGATAAGATGATCCATAACATTCTTTTCTACTTTATAAACACAGAGGATATCAACGAAGAAAAACAAAAAATAGTTACAAACCTCTCCCACGAACTCAGAACACCGATGACCGCGATTTTAGGATCGGTTCAGATACTCCTTGCTGATTTTGAAGGAACAGAACTCACCCCAACACAAAAAGAATTTTTAACAATTTTAAAAAATGAAACTGAAAGATTCTCAACAATATTCTCAACAATACTCGATTACAAAGAATCATCTGATCTGCTTGGATTGAAGGAGGAAGAGATCGATATATCAAAACTTTTGATAGAGATAGGGAACATCTTTACGATGAAGATCTTTAAAAAGGACATACACTTTAAGTTAACAAACTTCGATTCAGAGATACTCATCAGAGCGGATTCAAACGCTATAAAACATATTTTTCATCAACTGATCGATAACGCGATAAAATTTTCACCTGAAGGTGGAAAAGTTGAGATCATCTACGAAGGAACACGACTTGTTGAAAACAAATGGAAAAAAATCATAAGTATTGAAGATGAAGGACCAGGAATACCAACAGAGATTAAATCGAAAATATTTGAGCCATTTCAAAGGGACGATGAAAAGGTTCACACAAAAATTGGAACAGGCCTTGGACTCACGATAGTGAAAGAGATTCTTGATACTGTTGGAGGATACATAGAAATAAAAGATAGAGAACCAAAAGGAACAAAAGTAACAATTCTCTTATAAAGGAGGTTTTATGAAAATTTTATCCTATCTTTTGATCAACACCGAAGCAGGAAAAGCGTTGATGGTTTTGAAAGAATTAAAAAAATTGAAAGAAGTTGAAAGCGCACATGTTGTTACCGGACTCCATGACATAATCGCACTTGTGAACGCTGATTCCACAAAACATCTTGCAGATGAGATAGTCAACAGAATTCAGAAAATTGATGGGATACAGAGAACCGTTACATGTATAGTTGTTAACGGAGATTAAAAAATTTGCCCCCTTTAAACAAAGGGGGCTTCCCACTTGAAAAAATTTCTTAATTATATACAATTGTAAAGTTATGAAAAATTTAAAAGAGAATCTTGACCTTTTTTTTAAAGAATTCGAAAAAGAGATAGAGACCATAAATTCTTTAGAAAAACTCAAAGAGATCGAGATAAAATATCTTGGCAAAAAAAGCCAGTTACATTCATTTCTAAAGTTTATAGGAGAACTTAAAACACCCGAAGAGAAAAAAGAGGCGGGTTTTTTAATAAACAGAAAAAAAGTTGAAATCGAAGAAAAAATAAAGAGTTTAAAAGATAGTTTTGAAAAGAAAGAGATTGAAAAAAAATTAAAAGAGCAGAGCATCGATTTCACAAAACCTGTATTTTCAGATAGAGATGGATCTTTGCATCCGATAACATTCATCAAAAGGGATGTTGAAAGGATATTGACTGGAATGGGATTTTCTCTTGTCACAGGTCCAGAGATGGAAACAGAGTACTACAACTTCGAAGCACTGAACATTCCTTCCACTCATCCTGCAAGGGATATGCAGGATACATTCTTCCTGCTAAATGGAATGATCCTGAGAACACACACATCAAGTTGTCAATCAAGAACACTTGAAAAATTCAAACCACCACTGAGAATATTCGCTCCAGGGAAATGTTTCAGGTATGAATCCATAGATGCTTCACATGAAACCGCATTCTATCAGGTTGAAGGACTTCTTGTAGATGAAAATATCACGATCGCAAACCTGATAGCAACGATGAAGACACTTCTTTCAGAAATTTTCCATAAAGAAGATATAGATGTTAGATTAAGACCTGGATACTTCCCGTTCGTTGAGCCAGGTTTTGAACTCGATATAAAATGTATAATATGTAATGGTAAAGGTTGTTCTACATGTAAACATAGTGGATGGCTTGAACTCGTGCCCTGCGGAATGGTCCATCCAAATGTTTTAAAGTATGGAGGAATAGATACGGAAAGATACAATGGATTCGCTTTTGGACTTGGACTAACCAGATTGGCTATGATGAGATATAAGATAAACGATATTAGATTTTTAAACAGCGGTGATTTAAGATTTTTAAAACAGTTCAGGTAAAATATGAAAATATCTTTAAGATGGTTAAACGATTTTGTAAAAGTTGATGATATTGATCCTTTTGAACTCTCTCAACTTTTAACGATGAAGACCGCTGAAACAGAGGGAGTGTATTCAAAAAATCAGGACTATTCAAATATATACACATGTGAAATTTTAGAAGCAGTAAAAATAGATGAAAAACATTTCAAATGTAGAGTTGTTTCTGACAAAGAGTATACGGTTATTAGCGGTGCTCCAAACACAAGAAAAGGTTTAAAAACCTTCCATATCAAACCAGGTGGAAAACTTGATGGTGAAACGATAACAACAAAATCTTTTTCAGGTGAAGTTTCCGAAGGTATGCTGCTTTCTGGAAAAGAACTCGGGATCAACAATGATCATTCAGGTCTTTTTGAACTACCACATGATATAAAAACAGGAATCGAAATCGGCGAATTCACAGATTATTACGATTATGTGATCGAAATCGACAACAAATCTTTAACACATAGACCAGACCTCTGGGGAATTTTTGGTTTCTCAAGAGAGATCAAAGCGATTCTTGGAAGAGACAACAGAGAACCAAAAATCTTTGATAAAAACAATGTAAAAGATCTGCCTGAATTTCCAATAGAGATAATCGATAGAGAAAAATGTTATAGATATGTGGGAGTTAAGATCGGGAATATTAAAGTTGAACACTCCCCGCTCAATATCCAGATAAGATTGTCAAATACAGGACATGTCCCAAGAAATATAATCGTTGATCTTACGAATTATGTTATGACGGAAATCGGGCAACCACTTCACGCTTTTGATGGAAACAGTATCAAGAAAATCGTTGTCGATTCTGCAAAAGAGGATTTCGTTTTCAAAACTCTCGATAAGGTCGATAGAAAACTCCCAAAAGGAATTCTTCTGATAAAAAACGAGGATACACCTGTTGCAATTGCAGGAATAATGGGTGGTGGGAACTCTGACATAAGGGATGATTCACAAACACTCTTCCTTGAAAGTGCAAATTTTGATGCTTCACATATCAGAAAGATGAGCACAAGGATCTCTCTCAGAACTGATTCAAGTGCAAGATTTGAAAAATCACTTGATCCTGAAAATGCACTTATCGGATGCTTGAGATATGTTCAACTCTTGAAAGAGAACCAGAAAGATATAAAAATCGAAAGTTCAATAACTGATAAAAATTACAATCCTTTCAAAAGAAATGTCATCTATACTGACTATTCATACATAAAAAAAACCATAGGAATAGAAATTGAAAATGAGAGAATCAAAAGTATTTTAAAATCTTTGGAGTTTGAAGTTGAAGAGGATAAGGATAGAATAAAAATAACAGCACCAACATATAGAAGCACAAAGGACATTTCTATAAAAGAGGATATAGTGGAAGAGGTTGTAAGGATCTATGGCTTCGACAATGTGAAACCTGTACTTCCGAAACTTCAGATCAGCGCAACTATAAAGAATGTTGAGAACGAAAAGGACAATCTTGTAAAAGACCTTTTAACCTACAAGTATAATTTGAATGAAGTAGATTCCCATCCCTGGTATGATGATAAATTCAACAAAAAAATTGGTTTCAAAACAGGTGGTGAAATCGAGATAAAAAATCCGATAACGATTGATAACAAACTCTTAAGAACAACACTCCTTCCAACACTTTTGAAATTTTCATTTGAAAACCTGAAATATTTTGATCAGTTCGCTTTATACGAAATCGGAAAGACATTCCATCAAAACACTGAAATCAAAAGATTGGGAATAATCTCTGTTGATAAAAAGATAAAGAACCAGGAAGAAAAATCTTTCTTCAAATTGAAATCGATTCTAAACGATATATTTGAAAGGCTGACAGGAAAAGAACCTGTGTATAGAAATCCAACAGAACATCAACTGATAAATCCATCAATTTCTGCTGATATATACTTTTCCTTAGATGACAAAAATTATGAACCTGTTGGATACCTTGGAATAATACATCCAAAGATCAACTCATTACTTGATAAAAAAGTCGTTATCGCTTTTACAGAAATCGAAATTGAAAAAATATACGGATTTGAAAAAAGTATCCTCTTCAAACAATTTTCAACATTCCCACAAACGATTCTTGATTTTTCAATACTGAAAAATAAAAAAGAGTTGTTCATAGATTTTGAACAAAAAATCAAAGAATTTAAAAATGAACTTGTGAAAGATTTTAAGATCTACGATATATACTCTGGAGAAAATATACTTGAAGGCTTTGAATCAGTCACCGTAAGATTCACGATAGGAAGCGATCAGAAAACCTTAACAGGTGAAGAGATTTCAGAATTTCAGAATCAGTTCATCCAGTTTATCAAAGATAAAGGTTACACTCTCAGAAGTTGATCAAAAGTTCCAGCAGAGTAAAAATATATTGTATTTCAACTTTTTGAAAATATCACTATAACCATCAACAGGTGAAAAACCAATCTGTATACCTTTAGGGTCAAAGATCTCCGTGAAAAACATAAAACCGACTCCATACCCGTAAAAATATCTATCCTTTTGAAACAGTTTTAAATCTTTAAAATCGTTTGCGGTTGTTGTCCAGTCAGCAAAAAGAGTAACAATATAGTTGAACGAAATTCTGCCAATTATAGGATACTCAAAAGGTATTTTAAAAAGAGGATATCTTAACTCCAGAGTCCCGGAATACCTGTTGAAATCGGTTATATCATTTTCAGAAACTGCCCTATTCTCAAAAGCATCTGGCTCAGAGAGATTATAATAGGTCAAAGTTCCATTCTGTAACAAAAATTTGTTACGAAAAGCAATGGTTCCCTTGAAGAATTTAAAAAAGTTCACATTGTTGAAACTGAATTTTATTCTTTCAATATCTGTCCCCCAGAAATTCTTTTCATACAAAAATATTAATTCATCATAATTTCCAGAAGTTGGGAAGAATGGATCATTCTTTTTATTCAGAGTCAACTTTACACCTGATTGCAGAAACTCATCATAACCTTTAAGGTCACCACTCTTGTAAGACAAAGAGAAAGTATCATCTTTAAAACTCACACGATCAAAACCAAGGATCAGTTGCGTTGATAGATCCTGAATGAAAGAATAACCTGTTCCAAGATATACACCTTTATGGTATTCAACTATATCAAGGATATCCCTGTTGTTCTGAGTATAAAAAATCTTATATTCACCAGAGTATTTTCTTGAATAAACTGTTGGAATAGAGTACAGAAGGTAAACACCTTTCACATCAAGAAAAGTAAATGCGAGTTCTATCTTATGCCTCTGGGCAAAAAGGTTTCCATAAGAAGCACCAAGAGTTATCGAGTATGGTTTTGTTGTTGAAAATCCAAGTGATGGTAGAAAGACAAGCATCTCTTTTGCTGTTATTCTAACATCAACTGTGTCATCAATATTATCCTTTCTTAACAATTCAGGATCAATTTTCTCTTCAAAACCACTATCAACTTTAAAAACATCTATCACAACCTCACCAAAAAGTTCAGTTTTCAAAAGGTTAAGTTTACTCTTCTCAATATCAGCACTATCAACAGTTTCAGAAGAATAGAATGTCATTTGTTTTTTAATAAAATCTTCTTTTGTAAATGTTTTGTTCTCAAGAGAAATATTTCTGACATGCTCCGCTTCAAGAAAAACAACTAAAACCAATGATAATACTATAAAAAGTTTTTTTAACATTTTAAACTCCTTCATAAAAATAAATTTTTCCTTTATCCTCGACAAATTCTATTTCTGTTTCAAAAATGGTTGCAAGTTTACTTTTCATATGCTCCTTCTCTCCGAACCCGGCGATTTTTCCATTCTTAAGCCCGATGATTTTATCAGAAATGTTGAAACATATTCCAAGATCATGTGAAGAAATCAAAATAATCTTTTCAGGTTTTATTTCATCGATTATTTTAATGATTTTTTTTCTGTGTCTGAAATCTATGTTAGAGAACGGTTCATCCATAACAATTATCTTTCCACCTTGAAAAATAGCCCTTGCGAGTTGAACGAGTTGCATCTCTCCCCCACTCAAAGAAAAACAGTTCCTGTTTTTTAAATGCCCAATTTCAAGTTTTTCCATCAAAAGATTTATCTCTTGATAATCTTTCAAAGAAAGATTACCAAAAATATCCATTTTTAAATATCTTCCATATTTTATAAATTCAAAAACCGGAAAATCATAATAAAGGTAAATCTTTTGTGGTATGTAGGAGATAATTTGAGAGATATCATTTTCAGATAAAGTTTTAATTTCTCTACCAAAAAGATCTATTTCTCCCTCATAGTCAGTCAAAATTTTACATAAAAGTTTTAGAAATGTTGTTTTACCCGATCCATTCTCTCCTATCAAAGAATATATTCCTTTTTCGTTAATAACCAGTTGATCTATTTTAATAAACTCCTTATCCTTTGTATATGAAAATTTTAAATCTTTTATCTTTATCATATTCACTCAAAATTTTTTTTAACGATCATAAAAAGAAAAGGTAAAGAAAAAAGGGATAAAACAACACCAATTGGAAGTTCAAATGAAAAAGAATATTTACTTATAAAATCAGCGAAGAGGATCAAGAATCCACCAACCACAAAGGAATAGAGAATCAGGTCACGACTTTTCAAAACTCCAGAAATTCTGAGGATGTTTGGGATTATAATTCCAACAAAACCTATCATTCCAACAAAAGAAACGATCAAAGATGTCTGGTAAATTAACACCAATAAAATCAAAAGAAAATCCCTTTTCACATTAACTCCACTCGTTTTGGCAATATCCTCATCTATCGATATGATATCAAGTTCTTTCGTTTTGAAAAGAACAAACAAAAAGGTTAAGATCAAAGTTAAAGACAAGAAGATGTAAATGTATAAATTTGAAGATATAAAAATATGATTCAAAGATCCCATCAGAGCATAGAAGAGAAAAGTTATATCATTTTTTGAAAAAATTGAAAATATGATAACAAGAGATGAAAAGAGTATGTTCACAAGCAGACCAGAGATCAAAATCGAAACTTTTTTATCACCTTTTATTTTGAGTGAAAATGAAAGTGAAATCAATGAAGAAATTGTTGAAAAAAGAAAGGAGAAAAGGATTGAAACCAGAAGGTCTCCCTTAAAATAGATCGACGAGAGAAGAAAACCAAAAAGTCCTCCACCTGAAATCCCCAGGACATAAGGATCAAGCAAAGGGTTTTTGAAAAGTATCTGCATAGTAGCACCAGATGATGTTAAAACCATTCCCGTAAAAAGAGCAAGTATGTATCTGAAAACCCTTAACTTCAAAATTTCATCTTTTACATCATTTTCAAAAGTTGATATTTTAAAGTTTATATAAAATATGGAAATCAGAACAAACAGAAGAATGAAAATCAAAAATTTTTTATCTTTCACAAAAATCCTTTTCGATTATATCTATGGCATCCACAACTCTTGGGCCCGGTCTTGAAAAAATATCTATTTTTTCATCATCAAGAAAAAGAAACTTCATCTTTTTAAAATTTTTCAACAATGAATATTTGTTCTTCGCATCATGAAATGTATGCATAAATACAACAATGTCTGGTTTAAAAGAGAGAATCTTTTCATATGAAAGGTTTATGTAAGGTTTTTCACTTTCTACAATTTTATAACCTGAAAGTTTTAAAAGAGAGCCAATATAACTTGAAGATGTTGCAACCATAAAAGGTTTCTCACTCACTTCAACGATAACCTTCTTCCCATCATCAATCTTTTTAATATTTGAGATTCTATTTCTTAAATCGTTCACCTTCACAGTATCATAATCTTTCCCAACGATCTCTGTTATATTTTTTATACCTTCTATGATATCGTCTATTTTTTCCATTTTGATATTGTAATATCTAATGTTCTTTTCTTTCAAAAAGATTTCAGTTTTCTCCGTTAGATTACCTGAAAAGAAAACTATGTCTGGCTTTAAATATAACAACTTTTCAAAATCAACATCTATAAAAGAACCTGCGATTTCGATCTTTTTTGCTTCTTCAGGATAATCACAGAAAGATGTTCGACCAACAAGATATCTATCGTAAGATAGAAAGAAAAGTGTCTCTGTAATATTTGGAGCAAATGAAACGATCCTCTGTGCGTTCAAAAGAGAAAAAAAGAAAAGAAAAACAAAAAAACTAAAACTTTTCAATCTCCCCATATAATTCCCTTTTAAAATAACCCCTCGAAGAATATAAAGGTTCAAGAATAACTTTAAATTTATATTTCCCATTCTCAACTATTCTGTTGCCCTTGTCATCTTTAAGATCCCATACGATATAGTTCAATCCGATATTCCTTCTAAGATCTGATGTCAACTCTCTAACAAACTTCCCATCTTTTGTGATCTCTATTGTGACTCTGCATTGTTCTGTTGTGAAAAGAGAAATCGTCAAACCTTCTGTTGTATCAGTCAAAACCGGAGGAGTAAACTCTTTAATATATCCATCAACACCTATCCAGTAATATTGAAATCCAGTTTTTTCAGATATAAACACCTGCCCATACTTTCTATAGATCGATATACCTTCTGGCTTTAAGAACTGGTTTTTCCCTGCTCCCTCTCTGCCAAAACTCGTTATGTATTTTAAATCGCTATCAAACTTGTGTATACAACTGTTTATAGTATCTGTAACATAAATGTTACCATTCTGATCGTAATCGATAAAATTGAAATCCACATCTTTGTATTTTGTTATATCAAAAGAAAAAAACTCTTTGATCATGTTTCCATAAAAATCGAGTTTGAGCAATCTTCTTCGATCCGAAGAGACAACAAGGAAAATTTTTTCTTTTAGATTCAGATAACCTTTTTTAGGATCAACAACACAGATTGAATGGGGATTCTGAATATTATCAAGGATCATAAAAGGGTTAAAATTTTTATCTATCACAAGAATTCGATCATTCCTGCTATCACATATAAAAAGATTGTCGTTCCCGTCATAATCTATACCTTCTGGAATATTCAGAGAAAAAGAATCCATACCAAACGATCCAAAAGACCTTTCAAACAATAGAGAATCTTCATCGTAAATAAATTTTAATACTCTAAAATTGTAAGTATCGGAAATGTAGATCTCA
Source organism: Caldifarciminota bacterium (assembly GCA_037481815.1). Classification (GTDB taxonomy): domain Bacteria; phylum Hydrothermota; class 32-111; order 32-111; family 32-111; genus 32-111. The sequence goes on along the minus strand of JBBFKX010000001.1, from coordinate 53,759 downwards.
CCATCAGCTGTAGCGACTATATCAGTAGGATAGTACAAAGATTCTGGTGACTCCCCTCTACCTTTTTGACCATAAGTTTTTATTTTACTTAAACCAACGTTGTAAACTATCTGATGATTGTTTAAACCAAACAAAGTTAATATAGCATCATCCTTGTCTGTTGTTCTATCATCGAGTTGTTTCAATTTCAAAGCACAGATACCTCCAACCCTTTCAAACTTTACATTCTTCTTCAACACCATTTTTGCTATCGTTGAATTCGCTTTATAATAACCCATCGAATGTTGAAAAGGTGGTATTATGAGTGTTGTTTCCTGCGAGAAAATAATCAAATAAACATTAAACACTATCGATAATAGTGTTAACCTCTTTAAAAACATTCTCCCATCCTTCGTTTGAAACTTGATTTTTTCTTCTCTTTTTTATACTGTCGTCTTCTTTCAGCGCTCTGTTCAAATTATTGTAAAACTCCTCATAAGTTTTTGAAATATAGATAAGATCCTTGAATTCATCAAACTCAGGGATGTATGTTGTTACAACAGGTTTACCTGTTGTGAGATACTCTCTCAATTTTATTGGAGAAGCGTGTCTATTCATCTGATCCTCGCTATCCCAGGGGATTATAAAACCTGTTGAAAATGTTGCATAAGAAGGTAGTTCCAGATATGTTTTTTCACCGACAAAAAATATCTTCTTACTATCTTTAAAATCCTCATACTTAAAATCGAAAATTTTTCCTATAAACAGAAAACAAAATTCTGTTGTTTTCTCTTCCAAAAATTTTAAAAGTTTGTAATCAACCTTTTTATAATCTATCGATCCCCAATAGGTAAAAACCGGTTTGTCAGTTTTCGGAAAATCTTCCGGTTTTTCTTTCACGATTTTACTGAAATGTTTGATATCAACACCATGTTTCAACCTGTAAACTTTTTCTCCAAAATCTTTTCTTTTCTCTTCATATATCATTTTCCCTGGTGTTAAAATGATCAAAGATTTTTCGCATAACCTTTTATCAAAATCTTCAACAGATTTTCCAGCGTATTTATACTCCTGAACTTTATCGACAATCTGATACACGATTTTTTTTGATTTTATACCTCTTACGAAAATATATCCGTTTGGATTTGTTATCCAGTATATTGGATCTTTAAACTTAAAAATTTTTTCAATAAGTTTAATCTGAAAAAGTAAAAGTAAAGTATTTAGATTTAAAATTAAATGATTATCTTTAAAAGGTATAAAAAATGGAGTGAAAATATAAAGATTTTTATTCTCTTTCTTTAAAAACCTTATTATGCTTAACAACTTATTATTTATTTTTCTTAAAAAACCTTTCTTCCCTGCACTAAAACCTATACCAACAGGTAATGAATTAACATACAAAACTTTTTTTTCTTTAGAAAACTCTTTCATCAAATGGTTGTATGAATGAGGATGGTGATACCACCAATCACCGCCAGCAAAACAAATTACAGATGAAAATTTCATTATTTTTTCTGCTTGACTATGTAATTACCTATAACGAGAATATCAACACAGTTATTAAGGAGCGATCTCACAGCATCAACAGGTGAACAAAGTATAGGTTCTTCATGCATATTAAAACTTGTATTAACAAAAAGCGGAAGTCCTGTCAATTCTTTATACCTTTTCAAAAGTTTATAGTATAAAGGATTTTGATTTTCTTTGACAGTCTGAGGCCTTGCGGTATTATCTACATGGTTAACAGCTTCAATTTTCTTTCTCCATTCCTCTTTTACATTAAAAGTTATAGTCATAAAATAAGAAGGATAACTTCCCTTTTCGAAATTCTCAAAAACATTTTTTGCTTCCTCATAAATACAGGATGGAGCAAAAGGCATAAACTCTGTTCTTTTTAATCTTTTGTTTAACCAATCGTTTATCTTTTTGTCAGTAGGATCAAATAGAATTGAACGGTTTCCAAGAGCCCTCGGACCATATTCCATTCTCCCTTGAAACCAGCCAACAACAACTTTATCTTTTATCATTTGCGCTGTCTCTTCAACGATATTATCACTTTTTCTAAATTCAACTTTACTTTCAAAATCTTTTAAAACTTTCAAAATTTCATCATCATTATATTCAGGCCCATAGTAAACATTATCAATGGTAAATGGTAAAAATTTTTCTCCTTTCTTTTCAACCTCTTCTGCCCATTTAATATAACATGCTCCTGTCGATGTTCCACCATCACCCATATTTGGATGGATAAAAACTGATTCAACACCTTCAATTTCAAGAACCCTCTGATTCACTTTTACGTTTGAGAAAAGACCACCTGCAAGAACTATATCTTTTATGCCTGTATTTTTTATATGTGGTTCTATAAATTTTACAACTAAATCTTCTGTTAATTTCTGTGCTGCTGCTGCAATATCCTCTTTTGATTCATTTGAACAATTTTTCTTCAAAAATTCAAGATAAAGGTTTGTATAATTATGTCCATAATATTTTCCTTTCAAAAAATCTTTAAACTGCTTTAACCTCAAAGAATCTCCTTTTAGATTACCAGCAAGTGGTGAATAAAAACTTTTCCCATCTGGGGTTATATCTATCATTTGTTTGAACTTATCGTAAAGTTTATTAGGATTACCGTATGCTGCAAGGCCTGTTATCTTCCCTTCATGTCTATTTCTTTTAAATCCAAGAAATTTTGTTATTGCTGAATAAAACCTTCCAACAGAATATATATCCTCTACTTCAAGAATCCTTTTTATCTTACCATCTTCTCCAATTGAAACTGTTGCAGAAAGTCCATCACCTGCTCCATCCATAGTTATAATCAGTGCTTTATTTTTCCCACCTTCATAATAACATGAAGCAGCATGACAAAGATGATGATTAACTGATTCAAGTGTAAATTCAACCAAACCACACTTTTTCAAAGCATCAGTTATAGATTTTTTAGCATATTCTGATGCAAGTTTCCAGTACTTTTTTTCTCCAATAATTTTTCTGTACAATATTTCTTTTATAGTATCAAACTTTTTTCTATTATCTATCTCATTTGATGGGTCAATTGTTCCACTTCTTTTCACTATAAGATCAGTATAATGAAAGGGACTTCTCAAAATATCATTTTCAAAAGATAGAACAACATTTTTTATATCTTTTCCATCTATTTTTGCTATTCTAATACATTCCTTTATAGAACCATATGGAAACCCGAAATGAAATTTTACCCTTGAAATCCTTTCCTCTGCTACTGCAGCAATAATCCTTCCATCTTTTAAAAGTGTCGCTGTAGCATCATGCCCTATATTTAATCCAAGTATATACATCAAACCTCCTTAATTTTAACTTTTTATTTTAACAAAAAATAAAGTTTTATCAATATTAAAAATTTTGTTAATTTTGATTTTTCATTAATTCAAAAATACTTTACATTTTTGCTTAATAAAATGAAAAGAAAAAATTTTTTATTTTAAATGTAAGTTTAAATTTTAATATAACTTGTAAAAAAATGTCAAATTGTCAAGCACCGTCCCCAAAATTCTATAAATGTAATGGTCTTTTTATTTATTTTTTTTCTCATCGTCATACACTCTTAAACTCTATTCCTTCATCTCTAAATTGCAACACAGTATTTGTTTTTAATTGGTCATTGCCATTAAATAACTTATCCAGTGCCACTACCTTTTGAGGTTTAAGCAATAATACTTCGTCTATTACCGATTTTTCCACACTTTCCAGTAGCAAAACAAGTTCATTGTTGTTTACAACATAATATCCATTTTTCTTTTCAATTTCGTCTGTAAGTTTTTTGCCGTTTTTGAGTATCAGTTCATAAAGAATGTTTTCCACAGTAGCTTCAAACTTGATATTTTCGGTAAAATCCAGTACAGCTTGTTTTATCTCTTCTTCACTCTCAGGCACAAAGGGGCGCCATTGTTTGAAGTTGCTTTCATCCAGTTTAAATACTTTGAAACCAAGGTCTAATTTTTTTTGTTGGGTTGGTTCTAATGGCAGTTCTTCTCCTTTTTTCTTTTTTTCTTCATCGAGTTCACCCTGAATTTTCTTTGCGGCACGGCGGATGCGTTCTTTGGCAATATCGGCAATGGTTTTGTAGCCTGCTTTGAATGCTTCACTATCGGGGGCTGTGGGTTCGGGTAGTTGGACAAGGATAAACTTACGATTTCCCCCATCTTCTTTGTTGAGTTCCATCACCGCATGGGCAGTGGTGCCGGAGCCGGCGAAGAAGTCAAGGATAAGGTCGGAGGGAGAAGTGGAAATTTGTAAAAATGTTTTTATTAATTTAATACATTTTGGATTTTCAAAAATTTTTTTACCTTCAAATAGTTTTTTTAATTCCGCATCACCATGAGGATTACCTCCAACTTCATCATAATAAAATATACTTTTGGGAACTAACCCTTGTTGAACCTCTGATAAAAACTTTTTAATCATAGGATAACTAGATCCTTCGCCCCACCATATTCTATTATCTTTTACATATTCATTAAATTTTTTTTCACTTAACCTCCAATAGTTATTTTTGGGTCTTTCTAAAACTATACCATTAGGCTTTACAATTTTATAATTTGCATCATATTTATGGTTAGCATGTATAGGTATTGGTATCCATGGTCCTCTTGGATCATTGTCTGGATTTTTATACATTCTAGTATCTATTCTTGGTAATAAATTTCTTTTTGATAATTCTTTATTTTTAACATAAATGAGGATATGATCATGAGAATCAGAAAACCAGACCGCAGAATTTTTTCTAATTTTAACTTTTTCCCAAATAGCATTAACAATAAAATTCTCCTCTCCAAAAATTTCATCCATCATAAGTCGCAGGTTGTGGACTTCGTTGTCGTCGATGCTTACAAAGATTACGCCATCATCACGCAATAGGTTGCGGGCAAGAAAAAGTCGGGGGTACATCATAGTAAGCCAATTAGAATGGTATTGCCCGTTTTCTTTTGTATTACGGAAAAGTTCTGCACGGGTAACATTGCCGTTTTCGTCCACATCGCCAACTTTTCTTTTGTATCCGGCAAGGGTTTCTGTATAATCATCTTTGTAGATAAAATCATTTCCCGTATTGTAAGGCGGGTCTATGTATATCATTTTGATTTTACCAAAGTAGGATTTTTGCAAAATTTTCAGCACTTCCAGATTATCGCCTTCTATAAAGAGATTTTCGGTTTCGTCAAAGTTAACGCTTTCTTCACGGCAGGGTTTTAATGTTTTGTATGTAGGCGACTGCAACAAACGAAAGGCATCGGTTTTGCCAGCCCAATTAAGGTGATAGCGTTCGTTTTGAAATTCAATGTTATCTTCCAAAAATACTTTGAGTTTTTCCCAATCGATTTTACCTTCGGTAAAACAATTGGGAATAAGTTCTTTGAGTTTGTTGAGAATGTCTTTTTTTATGTCTAAGTTTTGTCCGTCCATAGGGTTATCCTTTTATGAAAATTTTTTATATGTTCAATGGCTATTTGAATGTATTTGTCATTAGAGAATTTACTTCGTTTTTTGTAGTTCCAGTTTGTGATTTCTTGTTTAATTACATCAAAATTATCTGTTTGTTTTTCTTTCATTATCCAGTCAACTGTGGACAATAGTTCAAGTGCAAAATCGGAAAAAAAACCATCAAGAAATTGTATGGTTTTTTGAGCAATATTTTGTAATTTTTTATTGGATTGTATGTATCGGTTCACTTCATCGTATCGATCGGCTATAAGTAAAAGGGGTTCAAAAGGTTTTTTAGTTATATCGCTATATCCCATGATGTAACTACCATTTAAATAGTTAAGCACATATCTAACCTTCCCGGAATAAGGACCATAAAAGTTGGGTTTATATGTTAGTTTGAAATATTCCTCCGCACCAAATTTTTGAAGGAAATAACAAACTTTTTCAGCAGAGAATTCGGATACATATTCGCCCTGTCGTACCAGTTCATAAAGCACATACAGCATCAAAGCCCTTGCATCTGTTAGTTTTACTCTTTCTTTTTTTAGTTTTTCCTGTATTTCTCTTGAGGGTTCATAAACGAAAATATCTATATCTAAACTGCCTAATTTATTTTGAATAATAGTTTTTACCTTTTCCCACAAGAGTCCGCCACTTCCAGCGCCTAAAGGGGGGATAGCAATACTTTTGATATTATATTCTTTGATAACACGAATCAGGTCGTCCAGTCCTTTTTCAATATATTCGTATTCAGAGGGTTTTCGCCAATCTTTTTTGGTGGGGAAGTTGATAATGATTTTTTCGCCCGAAAGGGTATTTTCTTTGAATACAAACATTTTACCAATTTCAATTTCCTTACTTTTGCAGGCTTTTGCATAGGCATTAAAATTATCCGGGAAGGATTTTTTGAATTGCAAAGCAATGCCTTTTCCCATAACTCCAACGGTGTTAACAGTATTAACCAGAGCCTGTGCCTCGCTTTCAAGAATATTTCCTGTTGTGAATTTTATCATAATCAACCTCCTCAATAATAGGCATTTTTATCTATCCTGATTGATTTAACACCAAATTTTTTTAGTTTTTCCTCTGCTATCTCATCATAGCAAATAAAATATTCAATTACTTCAACAGGTAAATCTCCCTTTACTAAAAATTCAGCCTGTTTTTTTCTTTTTACCTCTAAATTATTTTCACCGCCCCAGTATTGAGATGTGACTGCCGTCCAATCAATAATATTTCCTATTTGCTTAATAAAACTACTATCATAAAAAGTTGTTAAGTTATCAGTGGCATGCCCATCACAAAAGTAGCATTCAATATTATCTAATTGAACTATTTTATAAAGGGAACATACCAGGTAAACTATGTCCGATGATGAAGTTTTTGTGGTAAAGTTGCCTCCATGCTGGATAACATAAAGCATGGGCATTTTTACATTGAAATAAAAAGGGATGAAATCTCCTAAGATTATTGTCTTTATGATATTATTATTACCATTTGTAATATTTATTGTTTTTCTTTCACGCGCTGATATCAATGAAAAGTCCCCAATATTTTTATATTCTGCATTAGCAAACTTTGAATTTTTATGCGCAATACCATGTTGTAAAATATGTGGTATGTTTTCTATGTGAGTCATTCTGTATAATTTTATATCTTCTAATTGGCTATTCATATCAAATCACTCACCCTTTTCACTACTTTATATTCCACACCATTAAACACTTTATAATGTTTTTCGCCACATTTGATTTTCATCTGTTCATCGGGATGAAGTTTTGAGATATCGATTTTATCGCCACCTGTGTCTTTGGTTTCGGCTACAAAGTAGATTTTCTTTTCGTTTTTCAAAACTACTGCCCAGTCGGGGTTGTAATAACCAATCGGTGTTGGAATTTTGAACCAACCGGGAAGTTTGAAATAGAACTCCACATTTTCACTTGTTTCGCAATCTTTTGCAAATTGACTTTCTACGCTTGAGTCCAGAGGAATATATTCTTCATAAATGGTTTTTTCTTTGTTGTTCACTTGGAAGGTAAAAGTATCCAGATAGGTTTCCAGTTCTTGCATTTCAAAAAGACGCATTTCATAGTATTGTCCGCTAATTTTTTCGTACTTGATGCCATCTACTAAAAATTCTGCAAGTGTTCTTTTGATAACAGACACACATTGATCAGAAAAATATTGTGGATTGACAAAAAAATTGTTCCAGCGATTGGCTTTATCAAGAATTTCTTTGATAGTATTTCTTGTCAGTTCTGTTTTTTGCTGAATATATTCAATCATATCAGGTAATAGCCATAAATGTTTATTTCCATATTTTTCCCGTCTTTCGCCCACTAACGATGTATCGATACCTTCGTCGGTAATATCCATTTTTACTTTTGTGGCTTTGATCGATGGAGACGGAGTCGGTGGCAAAAATTGAATCTCTTCAGCAGCATTATTTATTAATTCTGTGGTTTGATATTCCACTCTGTATCGAGTTTTATATTTAATTTTTTCCCATATTTCAAGGAATTTTGGATCGACTTCAAAACCTTTGCGGTATTTGATGGCAATTCGTTCGCGTTTGTTTTTGATTCTACCTTTAAAGCTTACACCACACTCTTCTTCAATCTCGGTTTGTAATTGTTTGGCAAAAGATTCATACGATTCATTGGCAATTACTGTCAATCGATTGATGTTTTTATCATAAATCCTTTGTCCGTTTTGATTGACTGCAAGTCTGAGTCCTCTACCAATTTCCTGCCGTTTTTTGAGTTCTGATTTTGTTTCGTTTAGTGTACAGATCTGAAATACATTCGGGTTGTCCCAGCCCTCACGCAAAGCAGAATGAGAAAAAATAAAACGTAATGGTGTTTGTATATCTAGCAATTTTTCTTTATCTTTCATTATTAAATCATAGGTATTAAGGTCGTCTTCACTTTCTCCGCGAGTATCCTTGAGTCTTCCTTTTTTGTCTTGCGAAAAATAGCCGTTATGGATTTTTTCTATGTCTATTTTATCATCAGGATGAAAAAGTTTTTTTAGTTCTAAAAATTCATTTCTATTTATACTATTTCTATATTCCTCCTCAAACCATTGTGCAATTTTTCCTTTTTGTGGATTTCCCTGTTCATCGTAGTAGCGATAACTGGCAACACGATCAATAAAAAATAGTGAAAGTATTTTGATGCCTTGTTTGTATAATTTTAGTTCTTTTTTGAGATGTTCTTCTATGGTTCGTTGTATCTGAAAATGCATAATTTCATCGGCCATTCCGCCGCGTGATGAGCCGCTATTCAAAGTGATACCATTGGAAAAGGTAATGGTTTGATTGGCTACATCTATTTCTTCAACTATGAATCTATCTTTGTATGGTTGATAATTCCCGGACAATTGAAAAAGGTCATCACCCACTTTTACGGTAATGCTTTTTTTTATAATTCCATTGGGTACGCTTGAATAGATAGATAGCCGTGCTGTTATTTTTGTTTTCTGAGATTTGATTTCTTCAACGGCAATGTAAGCATCATTATGCGCATTTTCTTCCACTACGGAGTCCACTTCAATTTGTTTTACAAGACCAAGATCATATGCTTTTACTGGATTTAGGCTATAGACAAGGTTGTACAAATTCTTATGAGTTGCTGAATAACGAAGCGTGCATAGTGGATTTAAACTGTTAATCGCATTTTTTCTTTTTTCAGTCTCCATATTTTGCGGCTCATCCACTATCACAATGGGATTTGTGGCTTGAATAAATTTTATAGGTTCCAGACCGCTTAATCTATCATTCGGACGATTGATGATATTTTCATCTTTAGCAAAGGAATCAATATTGATTACCAGAATCTCAATGCTGTTATTGGTTGCAAAAGAACGCAAAGAAGAAACTTTACTGCTATCATAAACATAATAATTTACGGGCACATTATCGTAAAGATTTTGAAAATGTTCAAAGGTAATTTCAAGGTTTTTCAAAACTCCTTCCCGGATAGCAATAGAAGGTACGACGATGACGAATTTTTTAAAGCCATATTTTTTATTAAGTTCGTAAATAGTTCGAAGGTACACATAAGTTTTACCCGTACCGGTTTCCATTTCTACGGTAAAATTCAATCCATTATCTTTAAATTCTTCTTCTGTGACAACACTTATTTCATTATTTTTCTGTATTTCGGAAAGATTTTTATAAATTTGTTCATTTGAGATTGCAAGACGATTACCAATACTATTTATTCCCGAAAATAATTCTTCAGGATCATTTTTATTAAAGGTAAACTTAACAGTACCGGCACCCCTTTGTTGTCCCTCAAAAAGATTCACTGTAGAATTGACTGCCTTTAATTGAAAATCTAAATTTGACTCAAAAGTTAATTTCATTTGATTTCATCCAAAAAATTCATTCTAATCAATAGTTTAAAATGTTTTTTTACTTTTCATTTTTAGTTTTATTATATTAAAAATATTTTTACTTTTCAACAATATTTCTATGTAAAAATTCTGGATAAAAAAAATTATAAGTATATTTCGGGGACGGTGCTTGACTTTTTGACTTTTTTCATTTCAAATTCTTTTTGAATCCCTACTTATTAAAAAAATTTCTACTTTTTTAAATGCAGTAAATTAAAAATAAATTTAGAATCTTTTAATTCAAAAAATTTTTCTATGAAAATGACAATAAGGTTTCTTTTTATTTTTTTCATAATAGTTTTGATGATATTCTTCAGCAATAAAAAATTTGCTGACAGGTTTTAACTTTGTTGCAACCTTATAACCTTTCGATTTTAAAGTTTCGATGGTTTTTAAAGCAAGATTTTTTTCATTTTCATCATTGTAAAATATTACAGATTTGTATTGCTCTCCGATATCTGGGCCCTGTCCATTCTCCTGTGAGAAATCATGTATCTCAAAAAAATATTTCACAAGTTCTTCAAAATTTGTTTTCGTTGCATCATAGGTAACTTCAACAGTTTCATAATGACCTGTTTTACCTGTACAAACCTGCTCGTAGGAAGGATTTTCAACATTTCCTCCCATATAACCTGAAACAACATCAACAACACCTTCTTTTTTTTCAAAAAGAAACTCAACACCCCAGAAACATCCTCCTGCAAAATACGCTTTTTTCAAATTTTTATCGGGTACAAAAACAAGTGATATTGAGTTGACACAGTATCTTACATTCTTTTCTGTAAACCCTTCCCCTTCAAAAACATGCCCAAGATGTGCTCCACAGTTTGCACATTGAATCTCAATCCTGACTCCATCTTTATCAGGGACTCTTTTTACAGCACCTTCTATCTGATCATCAAAACTTGGCCATCCACATGTTGACCTGAATTTTGACTCTGATCTAAAAAGGGGAGCATTACACCTTTTACAGTGATATGTCCCCTTTTCAAAAAAATCATTATATTCACCTGAAAAAGGTTTTTCGGTTCCCTTATGAACTATTACAAACTCCTCTTCAGGTGTTAATTTTCGAAAATTATTCTCTTTTGTCATATTCTCTTTTGTACATGAACAAAGAAGAAAAAAAGTTAAAACGATAAGAAGAAAATTTTTTAGATTCACTCTAAGATTATCTCGACTGGAGTTGAATTTAAAATGTTGTCAGATATCGGACATCTTGAATCAACTTCCTTTAAAAATTTCTCCTTTTCCTCTTTCGTCATATCACTATCAAAAGAAACTTTTACAGTGATCTTTAAAAATCCCGGCCTTTTATCATTCGATTTCCCAAGAAGAATATCAGTATCGATATCACCACTCACAACCACTTTCAAATTTTTTATGTTCAACCTTTTTTGATTTGCGACTATTCTTGCTATCGATGCGATACAACCACCCAATGAAACAAAAAGGTATTCGAGTGGAGTTGGACCTTTGTCAACTCCACCCATATTTTCTGGCTGGTCAACAAAAATTTTATGGCCTCTTATATCTGACTCGACTGTAAAATTTTCTTTTAAAAAACTTTCAACACAAACTTTTTTTATGTTAGCCATTTTTAATCTTCAAGTTTACCTTTGGTTGAAATTACATTCATCTTAAATGTTGCAGAAACCACATTCAGAACTGGCAAAACACCTTTATAGATTTCAACCCTTCCATAAACAGTTGAATAGTATGGAGGTATCGTATCTGTAAACTGTGCTGTAACTTTCTGGATTGCTCCCTTCGTTCCAACACCTAATTGATAGAACAGATCCTCAAGGTCCTCGGCAACCTGTGCTTTCACAAAAATTCCACCTGTTGAATCAGCAAGCATCATAAGATCTGGGGTATAAGCATAATCACCGAAAGCGATGTTTATCAGTGTAACTTCTTTTGCCTTCGCTTCAGCAAGAACACTCTGTGCTGTTGAGTTCAAAAGATAACTGTCGTTATCTCCACCATCTGTTAAAGTCATCAAAACTCTGTTGTATTCAGCACTGTTTATATCCCTTTCAAGTTTCCTACATCCCAAAACCATCGCATCGTAAAGAGGTGTTGCACCTGAGTTGGCAAGTGAATCCAATGCAGCGATCAAAAGATTTTTGTTCGTTCCAACTTCAACAAAATCCTGCAAAGTTCTGAAATAGTATAGAGTATCATAACCAACTGCAAAATCAAAAATTCCAACCATAGAATTAGGCCTGTCAGAGGCAAGATAATCTATCATTTTCGTCGCAGCATCCTTTCTGAGCCAATATGGATCAGAAGATGACATACTACCTGAACCATCAAAAAGCATCGCGAGTCCCATATCTCCGTCCTCAAAAACTATCTTTTGAAAATCTACAACTTTTACATCGAACCCTTTGGTTTTCGTTCCATAATAATCTACTACAGAATCGATTATTATCTTAACATTTGAAGAGTTCAACTCAACAGGGTTTGAGTCACCATCGAGAGCAAGAATGTTCAACACAAATTTTCCATCAGTGTAAAATGTTGATAAAACATAAGGTGTTCCAACAACAGAAACACTCTTTACAGGTTTTATAGCCACAAGTGAACAACCGAGCAGAAACAACAAAAAGATCACCAGAACAAAAGATAAAATTCTCTTCATTTTTCCTCCTTTTTTGTATTCAGAACTATAAGTTCAACATTCGCTTCTTTCAATATCTCTTCAGCGTACTTATCAGGATAACCCTCATTTATTATAACCCTTTTAATACCTGCGTTTATTATCATCTTTGCACAGATAAAACATGGCTGGTTTGTAACATACATATCAGCACCCTCGATGTTGATCCCAAGTTTTGCTGCCTGTATTATAGCGTTCTGCTCAGCATGAACCGCTCTTGAAAGTTCCATTCTTTCTCCAGAAGGAACATTCAATTTTTCTCTCAAACAACCACCAAGTTCATCACAATGTTTCACACCTTTTGGTGGTCCATTGTACCCTGTAGAAAGGATGTGTCTATCTTTAACGATTATCGCACCAACTTTTCTTCTGAGACATGTTGCTCTTGAAGCAACAAGTTTTGTTATCTCCATAAAATATTCATCCCAGGAAGGTCTCTTATCCATTATCTTCCCCTATCACTTCTTTAATTATAACTTTTAAAAATTTGTTTTCAACCTTATTTTGTATTTTTTCAAGTTCTTCTTTTGAAAATGTTTGAAAATATTCTTTAACAACAGAATCAAGATAGTAAAAATCTTTTGTTCTGAAGTTATTATAAAATTTTTCGATCGTTTCAGGTTCAATTTTTTTACCTGATAAAGTTACACTTTCGATATAGAGAGAAAATGTTGGAATATCGTTTATTTGTTTTAAGTTAAAAAATTTTTCAATAGAATCAGCAAAAAAATTTGAAATTAAAATAGATAAACTTTTGTTTACCCTTAAATTCTTTTTTGCGATCAGGTTTTCAATAGTTCTTTTGTTTTTTAAAATCTCATCTCTGCAAAACGGATCTTTAAGACCAGCATCGTTCAGAGATTGCAACGCTTTTACTACAATATAGTCATTATAATTTTTATCTATAATTTCATAAATTGTTTTCAATCTTTTCTTTTTTTCAAGAAAAGAGATATAGGTGTTTATCTCATAAATTTTCAGATCTTCAATTTTCAAATTATCATAAAGTGTAAAACCAGAATCATTTTCAAAAATTTTCATAATAAAAATTCTATCAACATTTCTCTCCTGAAGTCTTGTTAAAAGCGATTCTTTATCTTTAACTTTTTTAAGAATCCTTATCGAGATATTTTTAAAAAACCAGTCGGGAGAGTTTAACTTTTCTATCATATAATCGATAGTTCTTTCGTTGTAATCCGATAAAAGTGTAGAATCGATTTGAACCTGCAATGAATCCTCGAAATAGTCAAGTTTTTTTACCAACTCTTCAAAAGATGGAAAAATTTTTATCGAAGAAAATAAAAAAATCAAAAACAAAATTTTACTCTTCATCTATCAATACTCCCATTTCAGATTTCACACCTGTTTTCTGATTTTTGCCATTGTAAAGATCGTTTCCTTTTTTATCGAACAGAACACCGATCGAAAAAGTGTTTCTATCTGGATTCCCATAACCCATACAATCCTGCTTTTTTGAAAAATAAGAATCATCTCCTTCAAAATCTATCAAAATTCCATTACCGTTAGCGTTCCCGGCACCAATACTCAACCAGTCAGAATAGTAAACATCGTTTCCCTTATAATCGAACAGAAACCCGGATGAAAAATCGTGTCCACATCCAAGTGAAACTCCCCATGAATAGTGTGCATCATCACCTTCCCTATCGATCAAAACACCTGTTGTATAATGGGTTCCTGCACCCTGGCTGTATCTTCTACTTGAATAAACATCGTTTCCGGTGCTGTCGTACAAGAGCCCTAAAGCAAACCAGTAGGAAGAACCCTGAACGAAATACTCTCCCTTGTAAAAATCGTTTCCCTGAAGATCCAGAATCACACCAACTCCGCCTGATGCGATATCTCTTATACCAAACCCGAATCCCTGAGAAAGATGTGAATGGTAATTCATCTCTCGATGATCAATACAACCGTTTTGAACAAGATACACATCGTTTCCAGTTTTATCATATATAAATCCGATTCCTTTTGTAAAACCGAATCCCTGGGAAAAACCTTCAGATATAAAATTATCGTTACCTTCCTCATCGAAAACAAAACCAATACCTGCAAAACCAGCACCGATATTAGCAAAATCTGATTTGTAGATATCGTTACCCTTCATATCCCATACAAACCCAACTCCAAAAACTCCAGTTCCAATGTCAAAACTTTTTCCATAATATCTGTCATCTCCATCAACATCGATTATTCCTCCAAGACCTTTTAACCCGGTTGCAAGACATCCTTGTTTTTTTGCTATATATGTATCGCTACCTCCAATATCAAAAATTAAAATATTCGGTTTATCGATGTAATAAACATTATCCTCTTTTAAACTATCGATGATTATCTCTACTCCATTTCTTTTATAATTTTCTATATTCTTTTTAAGATAATCTAAAAGGATATCAGGAGTGAACGAAAACAACCTGTCAACCTCTCTCAGCAAAATTTCTATATCGTTTTTTGAAAAATATGAATCACAACCTTTCAGAAACTTTTCTGCTTCAAGAAAATATACAGAATCGTTTATCATAGTATCATAAATGAATGAAGGATATTCATAATCTAGAAAAGGAGTTGAATATGAAAAATCTTTTTCAAATTTTTTATTTTTTCTGGAAAATTTACCTTTGTCAACATAGTCGAAAAGATTGAAAAACATTCTGTTTTCGATCAAAAACTTTAAATTTTCAGAACACTCTTCCCCTTTTTGAGGATATTTCAACAAAAGATCGTTAACAAAGAAAGCATAACTATCTCTTTTCAGATTTTCGATTGGTATTGAAAGGTTCTCTGTCTTCAAAGAAAGGTAAGACAATGATTCTATCATCGATTTTTCGTTAGGGAACAACAACAGAAAAATCAACAGCAGAAAAAGAAAAAAACTAATCCTCTTCATCAAAAATCTCCTCTATTTTTTTTAGATCAGGTATTCCGATAAATTTGATTTCATCATCGATTATAGTTATAGGGATTACAGAGATCTCATATCTATCCATAACTTCTGCACCCTCTTTTGTTGAAACATCAAGTATTTTAAGTTCAAATTTTTTACTTTTTTTTAACCGCAACCAGATCTCTTTGACTTCCTGAGATTCTTTAGACCAGTTCCCGACAAGAAGGGTAACTTTTTTCATCAAAACTCCAAGGTGTTGACTATCGCTTTTAACTCCATAAGTTTGAAATATTTCCTTTCACCAGGATAGAAGATATGACCATCAACATATACAAGTTCTTTTCCCGTATTTATGAGATATGTGAAGAATGGGCCGCCTAAATTTTCTTTATCATTCGAATAAACTCCCATCATATAGAGTGCTTTGAAACCTTTAAAATCAACTTCCTCTCTTTTCAATGGGATAAAAGATGTATCAATAAAATCACCATAATATTTTTCTTTTCCGATCATATTTCTTGTTTTTATCATGAAATCAAAGTTGAAATTTTTTAAATCTTTTGTTTTCAGAATCGTAATAAACCTATCAGGATATCTGCCAACTATCGCATAAGAGTTAAGATTCTTATCATAGAAAGATGTTTGAAAATCCGATGGAACTTTTATTTTTATTCCAAGTTTTTCATAAATCATAGAGGATACCCTTTTATTTTCCCCTGTGAAATAAACCATCATCTCAACAGATCTATATGAATTTTCAAGAAAGAATTTTTGAATTTTTTCTTTATTCTGTTTTATCGACTCTTTTATCAGATTTTCATCTGTTCCCGCTATGATAAGGATATTCTGTCCTTCAGCAAAACCATCAAAAACTCTAAAATAGGAGACCTTTTCTTTCTTTACAAGTTCAATATCATCTTTGTTTAAAAATTCATTTATTATTTTTGAATATTCATCAGTTCTGTTGATGTTTGTGATAAAAACAATGTTTTTGTTCTTCTTATGTATGTGAAGTTTTTCAAGAGGTGAATACACGGTATAAAATATCGATTCTTTTACCGGAAGATCTATCTGAATGTATAAAGCATCGAGCAACTCTTTTTCAACATTTGCATAAACCGGTTCACTCGCTGCTACAACAATCTCTTCAACTTTTCCTATAGCAAAATCTTTGATCCTTTTCTTTTTCTCACATGAGATAGAAAAAATGGTCAGAATCACTAAAAAAAATAGAAACGAAAATTTAATCAACTTTTTCATTCAATCTCCTCTCAATATTTATTTTAACAACCCTATTTTCTTTTTTCAATAGATTCATATCTGTATACAAAAAATCCTCAGCGTCTTTAAACGCTTCCTTCATCAGATCAAAATCATCAAAAAAGTTTGCAAATTTGAACACTGGTATACCACTCTGTTTCTTTCCCCAGATTTCACCTGGACCTCTCAGTTTCAGATCGTATTCAGAGATTTTAAAACCATCGTGGTATCTGGAAAAAACCTGAAGACGTTTTTTAGCATCATCTGTTATATCTTCAGATGAGACAACAAAACAGAACGATTGTTTATCTCCCCTTCCAACTCTTCCTCTCAACTGGTGTAATTGAGACAATCCGAACCTTTCAGCAGAAAGGATCACCATCACCGTTGCTTCCTTAATATCTATTCCAACCTCAATTATCGTGGTCCCAACGAGAACATCTATAACACCCTCTTTAAGTTCATACATGATTTTTTCCCTTTCTTTTGGACTCAACTTTGAATGGATTATTCCAAGTTTATACCCTTTAAGATATGTCTTTGAAAGATTTTCATAAACCTTCTTGACTGATTCATAATCAGCCTCTTCGCCACCTTCGATAGCAGGACAAACGATGAAAACTCTTTCTCTGTTATCAATCCTTTTTCTGATGAATTCATACATCTTCACGATCCCTTCTGGAGAAACCCATTTTGTTTTTATCTCTTTTTGCATTGAAGGTCTCTGTCGTATCTCCGATAGATCCATATCCCCGTAGATCGCAAGAGATAAAGATCTCGGAATAGGTGTTGCGGTCATAACAAGATAGTCAACATCAACACCTTTCTCCTTTAATGAGGATCTGTGGATAACACCAAACCTGTGCTGTTCATCTACGATTACAAATTTCAGATTTTTGAAAACAACATCTTCACCGATCAAAGCGTGCGTTCCAATTACTATTTTTATATCACCATTCCTGATCTGTTCATATCTTCTCTTATTTTCTGTAATCGATGATGTTAAAAGTTCAACATCAACTCCAAGATTTTCAACCCAATTTTTGATTTTAAGGTAATGCTGTTGAGCGAGTATCTCGGTTGGTGCCATAAGTGCCGTCTGGTAACCACTATCAACAGCATAAAGCATCGCAATTGTTGCAACAACAGTTTTACCAACACCAACATCACCCATCAAAAGTCGGTTCATAGGTCTATCACTCTTCAGGTCATTCAAAATTTCCCCAACAACTTTTTTCTGATCTTCTGTTAATTCAAAATCAAGTGATGAAAGAAATCTATCAACAAGAACACTGCTTGAAAGATAATTCTTTTCTACTCTCCTTTCTCTATTTTCAATCTTTCTTTTTGCGACAAGTAATCCGGCATAAAAAAGTTCACCATATTTCAACCTTCTCAAACTTTCATCCTTCTTTTTCTCATTCTCAGGGAAATGTAAATTTTTTATTGCCTGTGTTAAATCGATAAGATTTTTTTGTGCTAAAAGATTGGGAGGCAAATCTTCTTCGATCTGATCGATATTTTTCAGAAGATTGAAAACAAGTTTTCTTAAATATTTTTGAGTTAAGTTTGATTTTGTATGGTAGACGGGAACAATTTTCCCTGTGTTTATGAGTTCAAAAAAATCATCCTGAAAAATCTCAAAATCTGGATGTAAAATCTCAAAACCTCCCCTTTTGATACGAACTTTTCCACTGAAAAGTGCTATATCACCTTTCTTTATACTGTTTTTTATAAACCTGTTGTTGAACCATGTTAAAAAAAAATAATTTTCTTTTTTTGTTTTTGCGAGTGCCTGAAAAATATATTTTCTTTTTCTGGTAAAAATTTCACCACAATCGATAACCTGTGCAAAGATTGTTATATAATTTCCATCTTCGATTTTATCCTCTTCTATAATATTTCTGTCAATATATCGGAAAGGAGGATATGTTAAAAGATCGTATTTTGTATATATTCCCATCTGATTCAAAATCTCAGCCATCTTAGGACCAACACCTTTTAAATATTTGATGTTATCAAATAGATTATTCTTTTCCATAATTTTCAAAAACCAATCTATTCGTTTTAAAACCCAACAACTGTCTGAGCAGAAAAATTTCTGGCAGTTCAATAAAAATTTTTTTTATCTTGTAGTCCCTGTTAAACTCTATTATCGAAGTATCAGGAGAATCATTTCTGAAAGTTATATTGAAAACTCTGAATCCTGTTTCATCCTCAGATACAAAACCATAAGATTTTATTTTCGCTTTATGGATTGTAGATTTCTCAATTCCCTCATATTCCCATTTCTGATCTCTTTCAAAAGGAAGGATAAACCTTAACCTTATTGGAGAGTAGTTTAAATCGTATGTTAAAAGTCCAACTTTAAAAACTCTTTTGAGAAGAAAAAAAGAATCGTTGGATGCTATATATTTTTCAGAATAGATAAGTTTATCACCCTTCAGAAAAAGCACCAGAGAATCAACCTTTTGTTCAACTATTAATTGAAAAATTTTTTTATTATCTTTTTCGATAAAGGCAAATTTACCCTCCTTTATCTGCGCATTTAAGATCAACATATAAAAAAGAGAAAATAAAACTACAAAATATTTTCTCAACACTATTCTCTTGAAAATTCCAGACTACTGAAATAGAGTTTAAATTTTACCTTAACAGAAAGATCCAGAGAATCACCTGATAGGTTTTCATCAACCTGACCTGTTAAAAATCCTTTCCCGGAATGAAGTTTTGAAGAATATAAGAAACCCTTTATATTAAAATCAAAGGGAGAGGTTGTATTCTGCTTTATTTTAACATTTGAAAAGAAAATTTTTATCTCATACTCCTGGGAATCTTTTAGAGATTCAAGTGATGATAGATCAAGATCAGGTTTTGAAAAGATTATAATATATTTTTTGTTTTGATTTTTCAAAATTATTTCATCCTCTCTAAAAGAGAAAAAGTTTTCAGAATTTTTTGTGTAGTTGTAAAAAAGAAGAAATGTTCCAAGAATGATAAGAATAAAACTATCAAAAAAATTTTCAAGCGCCCTGTTCTTGCCAAAAATTATTTTTATTCCACCGATAAAGATTACAATTGAAAATAATGTTACAAGAAGAAGTCCCATATACACCCCTCCTATTTTTCAACTATTTCCAGTGCTCCCAGAACAACAGTTGCAATTATGATCAATCCTTCCTCGGGATTTTCTCCCATTTTCATATCCTTATTTCCAAAAACTATGTTATCTCCATGTGGAGTAGTGAGTTGTCCAAAAACTGATGTTGCATATATCTTGCAGTTCATACCTCTTTTTATATAGATAACACCCTGACCTAAAATTACATCCACATTCAGAATTTTCTTTCCCTCAACTTCCGATGCATCTATATGGCTTGAAGAAAAAAGCACAAGATAATCTTTTCTTTTCTGATCCACTTTATCGGTTACAAAGAATAAAGACCTTTTACCAAGAAGCATTGTGATTCCAAAATAAATTAAAAGAAAGGAAACCACGGTTTTAAATATTGGAATCGAAATGTTAAAAAATGTTGAAAGAAATATCATCCCGCCGATTAAAACCATAAGTATTCCAAAAATCAGTTTAACAAGATCTCTCTCATCCTTCATATCTTCTCCTTTTTTTTAATGTTATCAGTATCATGAGAAATGTCAACAAAAATAAAAGTGTTGTTGACAAATAGTGTTAAAGAAATAGAATTAAAAAAAGGAGTTTTTATGAAATGTATAGTATTCGGTGGAGGAAGGCAGGGAATCGCATGTGGTGAATTCCTTTTTAAAAAAAATGTTGATGTAACTTTTGTAGATATCAACAATGAAAATCTGAACTATCTTTCTCAACTTGGTTTTAAAACGATCAAAGAAAATATCGATTCACCTGAAAAAATCCAAAAACTTTCAGAGGGATTCGATCTGATAATATCAGCATTACCTGCAAAACTTGGAAGAATCGCACAAAAGGGAGCGATCCTTGCACAAAAGAATATCGTTGATGTTTCATATTCTGAAAATGATCCTTTTGAACTTGATGAAGAGGCGAAAAAAGCAGGTATCACAATAATTCCAGATGGTGGAGTAGCACCTGGTTTGAGTAACCTTTTTGCAGGTAGAATATATAAAAGTTTTGAAAAATGTGAAAGTATAAAAATTTATGTCGGGGGAATGCCTGAAAAAAATATTCCCCCTCTTGGATACACGATAACATGGTCACCTGAAGATCTTATATCTGAGTATGAAAGAGAAGTAAAAATTCTAAAAAATCGAAAAATTAAAATCGTTGAACCTTTAACAGGTCTTGAAAATGTTAAATTTAAAGGTTTTGAACAACTTGAAGGTTTTTACACGGATGGACTAAGAACACTTTTGAAAACTTTAAAAGATGTTAAAAATCTTGAAGAAAAAACTTTAAGGTATAAAGGACATATAGAAAAAATAAAATTTTTAAAAGATCTGGGTTATTTTAAAGAGGAATTGAACGGAAAAAAACCAAAAGAGGTAACGATAGAAATTTTGAAAAGTATAAAATATCCTCAGATAAAAGATGTCTTGCTTTTAAGGGTAATAGGTGAAGGGAAAATAAATAAAAGGAAAAAAATAATCACCTACGAACTCGTTGATCGAGGAGATGAAAAACATTCAGCGATGGAAAGAACAACCGGCTTTTCTCTCGGAATATTCTCATTCATCCTTCTAACAAATAAAATTGAAACAGGGGTCGTTCCACCAGAAGTCATCGGATTCGATCAGAAAAAATTTAAAACAATAATTTCATATCTTAAAGAATTGAATATAAAGGTAAAATTTAAAGATGAAAATAGTCGGAAGTGAAAGAATCCTTTTCGATAACTTAAAAGAGGATTTTGAAGAACCTTTTCAAAATTTTGAATTCAAGAAAAAATATTTCTTCTCATCTGGAAGAGGTGCTTTAAAAAATGTTGCATACCATTTAAAGGAAAACGATTACCAAGTTTTTTTCCCTGACTACTTTTGTGAAGAGATGTTAAGACCACTTCTCGAAGAAAATTTGAAAATAAAATTTTATAAGATCAAAAATAATCTATCATCTGATATAGATTTTTTGACCAAAGAGAAAAGTAAAAAAACAGCGATATTCATAACAGATTATTTCGGTTTTCAGGATGAACTTCTCTTAAAACTTTCAAAGGAAAAGGGATTTTTAATCGTCAGGGATATCACACACTCTCTCTTATCGGAATTTCAATTTTCTTCTTCAGATATAGTTGTTGGAAGTTTAAGAAAAATGTTTCCTCTTCCTGATGGTGGAGTCCTTTTTACAGACCTAAAAAATTTTAAAAAAATTAGAAAGAGTTCATTTGAAGATTATTATATAGAAAAAATCTTATCAAAACTTTACAGAGAAATATTTGAAAATTATGGATATGAAAAAGATTATTTTGAAAAAATGTATGTTTATTACTCACAGAAAAGTGAAAAAGAGATTGGTGAAATACCCAAAAATATTTCAAGATTCTCTATGAATTTTCTCAAAATTTACGATCAAAAAAGATCTTCACAGAAAAGAAGAGAAAATTTTAATTTCTTACTCACAGATGATTTTATATATGAAAAAGCGATTTTTAAACATTTACCCGAAAATGTTGTTCCACAATCTTTTCCGATAACCATAGAAAACAGAGATTTCGTGAAAACAGAACTCCAGAAATTCAAAATCTTTCTTCCTATATTATGGAGATGCCAGAACAAACTTTCCGAAAAAATTTTGAATATACCTGTTGATGAGGAATACTCAAAAAACGATCTCAAAAGAACAATAGAAAAAATAAAACTTGTTTTAAGGAGTAAAAATGAATATAAATGATTTTCTTATAGAAGAAAACTCGACTATATTAGAGTGTTTAAAAAAGTTAAACGAAAAAGGTGGGAAAATCCTTTTTCTTGTCGATGATAAAAAGAAAGCAAAAGGTTCTCTAACTGATGGTGATATAAGAAGAGCGTTGATAAAAGGGTTCAACATTAACGATGAAGCAAAACAGATAGCAAAAAAAGATTTTATATATATTTTAAACGATTCGGAACATGAAGCAAAAAAGTTGATGGAAAAATTTAAGATAAAATTTGTTCCATTACTTGATAATAAAGGTAGGATCTTGAAAATTTTTGAATACGAAAAGAAAGGGGAAGATTTTTCAAATGTTGCAGTACTCATAATGGCAGGTGGAAGAGGCAAAAGGTTGCTTCCTTTAACTGAAAAAAAACCAAAACCACTCCTTGAAATTGGAAAAACAAGTTTAATTGAAAACATCATAGATAAGTTCATACTTGATGGTTTTAAAAATATTTATGTCTCTTTAAATTACAAAAAAGAAATGATCGAAAAAAAATTGATTTCAAAATATCCGGATATATTTGATAGATCATCCTTCATAAAAGAGAAAAAGCCACTTGGAACAGCAGGCGCTCTATTCTATATGAAAAATATAAAAGAGGACACGCTAATCGTTCATAACGCTGATATTATAAG
Source organism: Caldifarciminota bacterium (assembly GCA_037481815.1). Lineage (GTDB taxonomy): Bacteria > Hydrothermota > 32-111 > 32-111 > 32-111 > 32-111. Next base: position 30,587 of record JBBFKX010000001.1, on the reverse strand, counting down.
TGATATCGATTTCTCTTCGGTGATCAAATCCCACAAAATGAATAAGAATGATATCACATCGGTAGTTATCCCACAAAATATAGAAATCGAATATGGTGTTGTTTCAGTAAACAAAAAAAATATTTTGAATATCTTTGAAAAACCTGTTTTAAAATTTTTCATACTTTCCGGAATCAACATTTTTCAAAAAAATGTTTTAAAAAATTTAAAAAAAGATGATTTTATAAATATGGACGAACTGTTGAACAAAAAGATAATAGAAAAGAAAAAAGTGGGTTACTATTTACATAGTGGATTCTGGTATGATGTTGGAAACAGAGAATCATATGAAAAAATTAGCAGAGTTTTTGGGGGATAGATGAAAAAAATCTTTGTAACCGGAAGTTGTGGGTTCATCGGAAGTCATCTTGTTGAAAAATTATCACAGGATTTTAAGGTTAAAGCACTCGTTTACTATAACAGTTTCAACGATATTGGTAATTTAAAATTTTTAAAAAGTTTCAAAAACATTGAGGTCGTAAAGGGTGACATCAGAGATTATTCTCTACTTTACGATTTAACAAAAGATGTTGATTGTATCATAAACCTTGCAGCGTTGATAACGATACCTTACTCTTTCAAAGCTGTCGATTCATATATCGAAACCAACATAAAAGGGGTGAAAAATATACTTGAGATTTCAAAAACAAGAAAAATAAAACACACGATAATAATGTCAACTTCTGAAGTTTATGGTAGTGCACAATATGTTCCAATGGATGAAAAACATCCTTTAAATGCACAGTCGCCTTACGCTGCAACAAAGATTGCACAGGATCAGTTAGCGATCTCATACCAAAGGGCTTTCGATCTGCCTGTAACGGTCGTTCGACCTTTCAATGTTTATGGGCCAAGACAATCTCTCAGGTCTGTTATACCGCAGATAATCATGCAATCTATAAAATCGAATAAGGTTAAAATCGGAAATCTAAAGACCGAAAGAGATTTCACTTTCATAGATGACCTAATCGATGCGTTCAAAAAAATAGTTTACAATGAGAAAACCTATGGAAAAACTTTCAACATCTGTTCAGGTAAATCTTTTTCTATAAAACAAATAATAAAGATCATCGAAAAGATCTCTAAGAAAAATCTTGAAATTGTTGTTGAAAATAAAAGAATCAGAAAATCTTCCTGTGAGGTTGAAAAACTTCTTGGAGATAACACGTTTGCAAAAAAACTTATTGGATATGAACCAAAAATTTCATTTGAGGAAGGTATTGAAAAAACCTATACTTGGTTTTATCAAAATTCAAAAGATTTAGAAAAAATCGAATACGAGATATAAGTAAGTGAGGAAAACCTCACTTACTTATCTGAAATCTCGATATTTTTAACTTTTTCCTTTTCAACTTTTGGTAAAGTTATATTCAACAAACCATCTTTGAATGTCGCTTTTATATTTTCCTCATCAACTTTTTTCGGTAATGTCACAGATCTATAAAATTTACCATACGATCTTTCAATTCTATGGAAGGTTCTACCTTTTTCCTCTTTCTCACTCTTTCTTTCCCCTTCTATGGTTAACACATTGTTGTCTATTGAAAGGTTTATATCCTCTTTCTTCATTCCAGGAAGTTCAACTGTTACAAGAAACTCTTTGTCGGTTTCAGAAATATCCATAGAAGGAGTCCAATTCGATTCATAGTAGGGCTGCAACATTTTACCAAAGAATCTGTCATCGAAAAGTGAATCGATTTCTTTCCTTAAATCAAACAGTTCTGAGAAAGGTGAAAATTTCTGAAGTTCCTTTTTCATAACTCCCACCTCCTTCTAAGTTTATTTGTTTTTTTTGGTCACCTATAATTTAATTTTCAAACCTTTTTTGTCAAGTCCCTTTAAAAGAAAAAGGGTGGCAAAAGCCACCCTTTTTTATAACTATTTTTTAAATATAAATTTATACAACACCCTGATCGATCATAGCATCTGCGACCTTCTTAAATCCTGCGATATTCGCTCCGTTCACATAGTTTCCAGGTGTTCCATACTCTTTTGCTGCATCAACGCATGACTGATGTATTTTTACCATTATCTCTCTTAACCTCTTATCAACTTCTTCTCTTGGCCACTGTAATCTCATCGAATTCTGTGACATCTCAAGACCACTTGTTGCAACTCCACCTGCGTTAGATGCTTTGCCTGGAGAGTAAAGGATATTGTTGTTAAGGAATGCTTCAACTGCTTCAGGTGTTGAGGACATATTTGAACCTTCAACAACACATTTGCATCCGTTCTTTATCAATGTTTTCGCATCGTTTCCATCGATCTCATTCTGGGTTGCGCAAGGAAGTGCGACATCAACTTTAACTTCCCATGGTCTTCTGTTTTCAACAAATTTCACTTTGAATTTATCAGCATAATCTTTCACACAATCCCTTCCACTTGCTCTCATCTCAAGCATATAATCTATCTTTTCGCCTTTCACTCCATCCGGATCATAGATGTATCCATCAGGACCTGAGAGAGTCACAACCTTTGCACCCAGTTCATTCGCTTTTATTGCAGCACCCCAGGCAACATTACCAAAACCACTGATCGCAACAGTCTTTCCTTCAAGTGAATCCTTTTTCGTTTTCAACATCTCTTCTGCAAAATAGACAACACCAAATCCTGTTGCTTCAGGTCTTATCAAAGAACCACCCCAGTTTAAGCCCTTACCTGTCAAAACACCTGTGAACTCATTTTTCAATCTTTTGTATTGTCCAAACATGTATCCAATCTCTCTTGCACCTACTCCAATGTCTCCTGCCGGGACATCAGTATCAGCACCGATGTGTCTATAAAGTTCGGTCATAAATGACTGACAGAACCTCATAACTTCACCTTCAGATTTTCCTTTGAGATCAAAATCGCTTCCACCTTTACCACCACCCATTGGAAGACCTGTCAAGGAGTTTTTGAAAATCTGCTCAAATCCCAAAAACTTTAGAATTGAAAGTGTTACAGAAGAATGGAATCTCAGTCCTCCTTTGTAAGGACCAAGTGCTGAGTTGAACTCAACCCTGTAACCTCTGTTGATATGGATCTCTCCCTTATCATCCGTCCATGGAACTCTGAAGAATATTATTCTTTCCGGTTCTACGATTCTTTCAAGAATCCTGTACTTTTTGTATTTCGGTTCTTTATCCATAACAAGTGATAGGGACTCTAAAACCTCTGTAACCGCCTGAATAAACTCTTTTTCCCAGAAGTATCTCTGTTTTACTTCTTCTATTACCTGTGCAACATAACTATTCATTTTATCCTCCTGAATATATTTGATTTGTAAAAACAGCGGTATTTTACACCATTAAAATTAAAAGTCAAGGGATTAAAAGTTTTAAGTTTTATTTATTATTGACTTATTATTTTGAATTTTTTATAATTTTTAGTGAGCGTTTTAAAAAAAGGAGGTATAATGAGCGGTTATGCAATGGAAGTTTACGATAAACTTTCCAAAAAGTATCCATGGGAAAAAGAGTTTCTTCAGGCAGCAAAAGAGGTCTTAGAGTCACTTGAACTTTTACTCGAAAAGGAGCCAAAATACCAGAAACATGCTATCCTTGAAAGGATTGTGGAACCTGAAAGAGTGATAATATTCAGAGTTCCATGGCTTGATGACAATGGAAAAGTTCAGGTAAACATCGGTTACAGAGTTGAGTTCAACTCAGCCATAGGTCCCTACAAAGGAGGTTTAAGATTTCATCCAACAGTCAATCTCGGTGTTCTAAAATTCTTGGGTTTTGAACAGATCTTCAAAAACTCCTTAACAGGTCTTCCAATGGGTGGTGGTAAAGGTGGTAGTGATTTTGATCCAAAAGGTAAATCTGACAACGAGGTTATGAAATTCTGTCAATCGTTTATGAACGAACTTTTCAGACACATCGGTCCTGATACTGATGTCCCGGCAGGAGACATCGGAGTTGGAGCAAGAGAGATCGGATACATGTTTGGGCAGTACAGAAAGTTGAAGAATGAGTTTACAGGTGTTTTGACAGGTAAGGGCTTAAACTGGGGTGGTTCGTTGATAAGACCTGAAGCAACAGGTTATGGTTGCGTTTACTTCGCAGAGGAAATGCTGAAAACTGCCAAAAAAGGCATCGAAGGGATGAGTGTTGCGATTTCAGGTTCTGGTAATGTTTCACAGTACGCTGCACAGAAGATCATGCAACTTGGAGGTAAAGTTCTGACACTTTCAGATTCAAATGGTTCAGTTTACATCAAAAATGGTTTAACTCAGGAACAATGGGATTTCCTGATGGAACTGAAAAATGTTAAAAGAGGAAGAATCAAAGAGATGGCTGATAAGTTCAAGGATATAGAATACCATGATGGAAAGAAGCCATGGAAACTTGGGAAATTCGATATCGCTTTACCATGTGCAACTCAGAATGAACTCGATGAGAGTGATGCAAAAGAACTTGTGAAAAACGGTTGTATTTGTGTGTCAGAGGGAGCAAACATGCCATCAACACCAGAGGCAGTTGAAGTTTTCCTTGCAAACAAGGTTCTCTACGCTCCAGGAAAAGCAGCGAACGCAGGTGGAGTTGCAACAAGTGGACTTGAAATGTCACAGAACTCCTTGAGAATGAGCTGGACAAGAGAGGAGGTTGATCAAAAACTACACAACATAATGATCAACATCCATAGATCATGCTATGAAGCAGCAAAAGAGTATGGAACACCAGGGAACTATGTTAACGGAGCAAATATAGCAGGATTCAAGAAAGTCGCTGATGCTATGATAGATCAGGGTGTCATATAAAAATTTATTTTTAAATCGTTCTGGAAAAGGGGGAGAGTTAAAAACTCTCCCCTCTTTTTTGAGGTATATGAGCGTTTCTTAAAAATTTTCAAGAATATTTCTTAAAGCAATTTTAATAATCTTTGATTTAACATCTTCACCTTCAAAGGCAAAGATCTGATCGATTTTATGATAGATCTCCTTCTGGATCATCGTTTCAACTTTTTTCGGAATCCTGTTCTTCCTAAGTTCATCATAAAGGAGTATCTCTCCAGAGCATGTGAATTCACAGGGCAAACATTCAACACCTTTATTTTTCATCATCAGAAAATCTTCATCTGTAAATATCATCCTTCGACCTTCAACTACCAAGGATGTGTTTATATTAGTTAAGAAATCCTTTTTAAAAAGATCTATATAGAAAATGGTGATATCCGATCTGATGTTTTCAAATGTATAAAGATCTATTTTTTTGTATCTTGTTTCATTTTTGTCCGGGGAACTTGAAAGATAATTTTTATAAAATTCATCGATTTCAATTCCGTAAGGATCATAGAAAGAACCCTGATGTGTCAAAATTCCAACGATGTTAAAACCTTCCTTTCTTAACATTTTTGAAAGATAGCAGGGCTTTTCTCCAAATCCATAAACAACAACAGATAGTTCATCAAAATTTTTTCTTTTGATTTCACAGAATTTTTTTATCGAATAATAAGTGGAAATTTCATTTATCCTTTCAACATCTATCTCTTTTTTTATATCACTGTATTGGTCAACAAAACTTATCATTCTTTTTCTATCCTTATCTTCATAATGAAACGATTCACAGAAAATTTTTAAATCGTTCAAATTTGAGTTTAGATCTGAAGAGAAAAAATAATTTTTTTCTGGAATTTCATTTTTTAAAAGAGAAGAAAACATTTTAAAAAGTTCTTCTTTCTCTTCGATCGATAAATCGAAAGGATCAACAAGAATAGATGAGAAACTTCCATTTACTGGAATTTCAAAAAGTGAGAACATTATTGTGTTCAAGAGTGAAAACCGTTTAAAGTAATCTATATCAAAATATGGATGAATTCTAAGATTAGAAAATGTGTCGTTATAAACCAAAAAATTATCCACTTTAACACCTGTTATATTTTTAAAATCACCATTTGCACCTTTTAAAGGTATGTTCACATATGTTTCTTTATAATTTAGAAGATTCAATAAATGTTCTTTTTCCTTTTCGTTCAAATCATTTAAAAATGATTCAAGAATGTTTAAATCTTTTGATTTTTCTTTTAGAACTTTTTCTTCAACCATATTTTCACCCGTAAACAAGAGAAAACTTTCTTCTGTAATTTTCAAACGCTCTTGACAAAAAGATTTCAAACACTTTTTGCTCGTCTTCAAGAAAAGAATCAAAGTAGGACAGAACAAACTTGATATATGTTTCAAACCTTAATTCTATTTCATCCACACTCATTATCTCTTCCCTTTTTCTTTCGATTATCTCAAAATAATCGAAAATCTGATCAACAGAATCAAGAAGTAATGATGGAAGATAGATTATTTTTCTGTTGGTTAAATTTTTAATACTCTGAAAAGATGTTGAGAGATCTTCAAATTCACCAAAAATACGACAGTTGACAAGTTTGGACATCGTTTCATTGAAATTATAATTTGAACCAAACTCTAAAAATATTTCAGTTTCTTTTTTCAACAGGTCAGTATAATCAATAGAGTTTTGAGAGTTTCCCATATTTTCGATGATATTCATGTCGTTCCAGTCAATACCCTTTGAAGAATAATAGGAATAATCTTTTGAACCTATTCCAACAACAACAAAAAATTCATCTTTTACCATCTCCTTTAAGAATTCAAGAGATCTTTTGTTTATCGTATCTATGATAACCCTCACCCTGTTTCCTTTAAAAAAGTATTTGACCAAACTTTTTAACCATATAAGTTCATATTTTTCTTTCACTATTTTTTTTCTCAAAGGGTTCTTCAAAAGGAACTTCAACCTTTTTGATATTCTTGGTCTATCAAGATTTTCAATAAGTTTTACTATCGAATCCTTTCGTTCTTCTTCATAGTCCTTGATTTTTAAATAGTTCTGTTCATCAAGTATCTCCGAAAAATTTTTTACAAGAAGTGATCCCAACTTTCTCTTTACCTTTTCATCATATAAATTTAAATTTTCATGTAAAATTAACCCGAGTGTAGAGCCACCAAAAGGGATATCGAGAAACGAATACTTTAAAGAAGAGTAAAAAGATTGCAAAAATAAATTTTCAAAATCTTCCTCTTTCTCAAAGAAAAGTGAAGTCACATCGGTGTCATTTAAAAAGTTATGCTTTATGAATATTGATTTCAAGGTTAACTTTTGGTTTTCATTTAAAATATGTTCAGAGTTTCTAACGACCTTTGATGGTCTGATAAGGATAGCGCGCATATCCTTATCAAAAGTTGTTTTATCGATGAATTCTCTGAATCCCTTTACTCTTAAAAGATCATCATCTTCAAGGTAAGAAGAATAGTTTAAAATATCCATAGAACATCATCTGTATTCTTCACAATGCCAGACACCACTTTCAGGTTTTTCAAATTTGCAATCGATTTTGTTTTCACAGTTTGCACAAAGACCTATTTTTAGATCGTATCCTTTAACTTTCGAAACAAGATTTTCTTTTAAATCATCTTTTGTTTTTTCCACTGTCTCAATATTTTCAAACTCCTCGCAACTGATGATTGATTTTGTTGAATTCTGAAGAAAGATACATGTTTTGCTATTTTTACATGTTACACAGAGTCCTTCAAAATTCTTTAAACCTGTTTCCTTCTTTTTTTCGATTCTTTCTTTTATCGTCATCATAAGACCTCCTTTTCTTTTTACCAACTAATAAAGCAATAAGTATGCCAGAAATCAAAAAAATATATAAGTTATTTTTTAAAGGGATCTTATTCTTTAGAGAAAGATAATTTTACCTGAAAATAAACGGGGATTTTCTCCTCAATGGGGAGATTTTACTCTTCTTCATTATCAATCTGGCATTTTTTTAACTTTTCTCTCAATGTTTTTCGATCTATTCCAAGAATTTCGCTCGTTTTTGTTTTGTTCTTTCCCTGACTCTCATAAACATCTCTAATGTATTCGCATTCAACTTCTGAAAGTTTTCTTGTAAGGTCTGTTTTATATGGTAAATTGAATCTCATCAACGATGGAAGATCTGGCACATCTATAATGTTATCCTCTTTCATTATTATCAATCTCTGAACAACATTCTCAAGTTCTCTGACATTACCTGGCCAGAAATATTCACTTAAACTTCTAATAGCATTTTCTGTAAAAGTCGGTTTTTCCTTTCCAAGTTCTTTGCTGTATTTTGTTGCAAAATGCTCAAGAAGCAATGGGATATCCTCTCTTCTTTCTCTTAACGGAGGTATTTCAATGTTGATCACATTTAACCTGAAGTAAAGATCCTCTCTGAAAACCCCTTTTTTAACAAGTTCTTCAAGATTCTTGTTCGTGGCACAGATAACTCTCACATCTATTTTTTGTGGTTTTCTTGATCCGATCATATAAACGGTTTTGTCCTGTAGAACTCTTAAAAGTTTCACCTGCATCGACAAACTCGTTTCTCCGATTTCATCAAGGAATATTGTTCCACCATCCGCTGTCTGAAAAAACCCTGCTCTTGTTTCGTTTGCACCTGTAAAAGATCCTTTAACATATCCAAAAAGTTCACTTTCGAGCAGTTCTTCAGGTATACCTCCACAGTTAACGGGAACAAAACTCTGACTCGCTCTTGGTGATGAATAGTGTATCGCTCTTGCGACCATCTCTTTTCCTGTTCCACTCTCTCCTGTTATCAAAACCGTTGCCGAAGTCTGCGACGCTTTATTGATAAGTTCAAAAACTTTTTTCATTTTATCACTGTTACCTAGAATTCCATGATAAACAGGTAGATTAGTTTTATCCTCTTTGTTTAACACATTTTTGATTTTGAGTTTAAAAAGGACTTTTTCAACGGTTGCAAACAGTTCATCATCCGTGAAAGGTTTTGGTAAAAACTCGCTGACACCGGTTTTTACAGCATCAACAGCACTTTCTATAGATGGGTAACCTGTGATCATGATGATTTCAATATTTTTATAATTCTCTTTTATGTATCTTGTAAAAGCAATTCCATCTATATCAGGCATTCTTAGATCTGTGATCACAAGATCTATATCGTTGTTTTTTAAGATCTCGGATCCCTTTATAGGCGAAGTTGCTGTAAAAGTTATATAACCTGCCTGTTGAAGATTCCTGCTCACAAGTTCAATACTATCCTTAACATCATCAACAATAAGAATCTTATATTTTTTCTCTTCCATCATACCTCCCCATGGGGAAGTTTCACTGTGAACTTTGTTCCCTTTCCAGGTTCACTTTCAACATCTATTTTTCCATTATGGTTTGTGATTATTCCATGGACAACCGAAAGCCCAAGACCTGTTCCATCCTTTTTCGTTGTGAAAAAAGGAATAAAAATTTTGTCCATCGTTTCCCTATCCATCCCTATACCATTATCCTCGATGGTAAAATAAACATAATCTTTATCAGAGAAAGTTTCTATTTTTAGAATTCCGTTTCCTTTTATCGCCTGAATCGCATTAACCGTTAAATTAACTATAACCTGATACAACTGTGAAGGATCAGCAACAACTTTCGGAATAACAGGAGAAAGTTTCAGATTCAACTCTATAGAGGATCTGATGAGGTACGATTCCAAAAAATATACTGTTTCTTTTATCGTTTCGTTAAGATCAACTTCAACTTTTTGTGGTGGCATCTGTTTTGCGAAAAACATCAGTTTTTTTATGATCTCTCTTGCGTGCAATGCTGATTTGATTATCTTTTCGTTGTCGCTCCTTACCTGATCAGGAATGTCTGATTTCTTTATCAGTTGAGCAAAACCTAAAATGCTTGAAAGTGGTTCATTTATCTCATGCGCAACACCTGCGACGAGTTGTCCTATTGTGGCTAAACGATCAGCATGTAGCAACTGGTTATGAAGATCGTTTCTGTCCTTTTCAAGTTTCTGTCGCTCAAGAACATATCCAAAATGGTTTGCTATAGCGTTTATAAGCGCTTTTTCCTCATCAAGGAAAAAAACTGTATCCTTTTTAAAACTTTTTTGAGAATAAAAAATTTCAATACTTCCCCTTTTCTTATCCTCAACAAAAATATCTGAAGAAATCATATTATCACTTTCAACAAAATTTTTGTTAACATAAACTTTGTTATCCAATTTAATTCTCACATTCGTAAATTCTGGAAACTGGAAAGCGGGTATTATCATATTCAAAATCTTTTCCATATCCTTTTCAAAATCAAAATCGGTTTTTTGCAAAGTACTCGATATCGAATACAGACAGGAGAGTTCTTTAACTCTTTCACGTAAAAAATACTGTGCTCTTCTATCAGATATCGCCATCCCGAGAGTATTCGTCAGTCCCTCATAGAATTCAATCGAAACAGGATTGAAAAAATCTTTTTTCAGCGATTTCATCTGCAGAACAGCACTGTTTATCTCATCGATATCGAATTTTATCAAAAGAAGTGATCTGTATTTTTTATCAAGATTTAAAATCTTCTTTTTCCACCCATCGTTCTCATAAACTTCAATTATGGATGTCTGTGTTGTATCGGGGATATAGATGTTTCCAAGTTTTGTCATAAACTTCTTGCTTCTACATTTTTTTCTTTTTAAAACTATTTCACATAGAATAGTCAAATTCTTATCCGAACACAAAAGGTATCTGTTGTTGTATATATCATCATGATTGAATCTCACAAATTCAGGTTCTTCTATTTTTTCCTTTTCTATTTTCCAGAGATATGAGATTGAAGGGCCGATTGTTAGAAGTTCGAGTGCATCAGCGTTTGAAAATTTTAGTATATCCTTTGAAACCTTTTCAAGAAATTCTGAAAGATAAATACCTTCATTCGCATACCTCAGAATGTTTCTTTGAAGAACATACGATTCATCCTGAGGTATGCAAAGAAATTTATTCTGTCTTATACTTTTTGCATTTTTTCTCAAACCCATTTCCCCGTTTTAATATATTCGTCGATTCCAACCGCAGATTTTTTACCTGCACCCATCGCCTGAATCACAGTCGCTTCTCCTGTTACGATATCTCCTCCAGCAAAAACTCCTTTCATACTCGTTCTTCCATAATCATCATAAACTTCAATGTTCCCCCATTTGTTCCTTTTAACCTCAGGTGTTACATCAAGAAGAACCGGGTTCGCTGTTTGCCCGATCGCGATAACAACAACATCAACATCAAGATAAAACTCACTTCCTTCGACTGGAACTGGTCTTCTTCTTCCTGACTCATCAGGTTCTCCAAGTTCCATCTTTTGTAGTTTGATCTGTTTTACAAAACCATTTTCATCACCAATAAATTCAAGCGGATTCACAAGAAAATGGAATTTCACACCTTCCGCTTCAGCATTTTCAATCTCCTCTTCTCTTGCCGGAAGTTCATGTCTTGATCTTCTGTATATGATCATAGCATCAGAAGCACCATATCTTAAAGCACTTCTGACAGCATCCATGGCAACATTTCCACCACCTATAACTGCAACCCTTTTGCCTTTCTTTATTGGAGTATCATATTCTGGAAATCTGTAAGCTTTCATAAGGTTTGTTCTTGTGAGGTATTCGTTGGCAGAATAGATGTTTAAAAGGTTTTCTCCCTTTAGATTCATAAACTTTGGAAGACCTGCACCAAGTCCAAGATATATAGCTTTATAACCATCATCAAAAAGATTTTTTAAAGTTATAGATTTTCCAACAACAACATTCGTCTTTATCTCAACACCAAGTTTTTTCAGATACTCAACTTCCCTTTCAACTATCTTTTTTGGTAATCTGAATTCTGGAATACCATACACTAAAACTCCACCTGCTTTATGTAATGCCTCAAATATTGTGACATCGTATCCCATCAAAGCAAGATCAGCAGCACATGTTAAGCCACCGGGTCCTGATCCTATCACTGCCACTTTTATATTGTTCTTTTTAATTTCTGGTATATTTTCCTGAATTCCCATATTTGATACCCAATCAGCGACATACCTTTCCAATCTTCCGATTGCAACAGGTTTTTTCGCTTTACTTAAAATACATGCTGCCTCACACTGCTCTTCCTGTGGACAGACCCTTCCACAAACCGCTGGAAGGGAATTCGTCTCCTTAATCTTTTTTAAAGCATCAAAATATTTTTTTTCATTTATGAGTTTGATAAATTCCGGTATTTTTACATTAACAGGACAACCTTTAACACATAGAGGATCTTTACAGTTCAAACATCTTTCAGCTTCCATCAAAGCCATCTCTTCGGTGTATCCCAGAGCAACCTCTTCAAAATTCTTTATCCTTGTTGCGATCTCCTGTCTTGGCATATCGATTCTTTCTTTATTCTTTGCCATATTTCACCTCTCGTTAATATATTTTTCGTATGAGAGTTTTTCTTCATCTTTATACATCGATAATCTTTTCATCAAAAGCGAAAAATCAACCTGATGAGCATCAAATTCCGGACCATCGACACACGCGAATTTTGTCTTTCCACCAACCTCAACTCTACACGCACCACACATACCAGTTCCATCAACCATGATCGAGTTAAGTGATGCTATCGTTTTTATTCCATACTCCTTTGTGATATCTGAAACAACTTTCATCATGATCGCAGGACCTATCACCAGAACTTCATCGATTTTTCTTCCCTCTTTTATCAGTTCTTTCAACTTATCCGATACAAAACCTTTCTGTCCATAAGAACCGTCATCTGTTGTGATATAAAGTTCATCACATATATTTTTCATCTCATCTTCAAGTATTTTAAACGATACATTTCTAAAACCCATTATTCCGATCACATAGTTTCCTGCTTCTTTGTAGGCTTTCGTTTCAGGATAAGTTATAGCACAACCAACACCACCACCTATTGTAACAACAGTTCCAACCTTTTCGATATGTGCAGGTTTTCCAAGTGGTCCTGCAACATCAAGAATATAATCATTCTCTTTGAAACTTCCAATTTTTGCTGTCGATTTTCCAACCTCCTGTATAAACAGGGTAATACTCCCCACTTCAGGATTCTTGTCACATATAGTTATGGGGATTCTCTCTCCATTTTCATAAGACCTTAGGATAACAAATTGTCCGGGTTTTGCTTCTCTTGCGATCAGTGGGGCTTTTATCACCAGTTTGTGGATATTTTGACCAATTTTTTGATGTTCCAATATCTGATACATAATTCCTCCTTATTGTAAAAATTAAAACATATGGGGAATTTTTGTCAAGTGAAATTTAATCGGTTTTGATTATGGCGCCTTTTCCTCTCTTTCCATCAATCAAAACTTTTAAAGGTTTTTCAAATTCAAAGTGTAATATTATATCGTTAAATTTTTTTATATTTTTTTCTTTAAACAGAAGATCCCAATCGATAAAAGAATCCGATCTTTTATGGCTGAAAATCGTTAAATAGAATACATTCATCGTTACAACATTATGAAAAAAGTGTGAGCCGAGTGATGGTTCTATCAACATATCTTTCATCTCGATCTCTACTATAACTTTAACATTTGAAATCGAAGACCATAAAACAGGTATTCCTAAAAATGGATCCTTTGTTCCCCATCTGCCCGGTCCAACAATAATATATTTCTTTCCCTTTTTCCCAAAATCTCTGTTGATCTCCTCGATCAAGGGCACAAGTTCGACACTTTTCATCCTATCAAACTTTTCTGGATTTACAAGGATTATATCGTTAATGTTATCTATAAAGCCGTTTCCCATAGCGTTATCGGAAAAGAACAGGATTTTTTCTCTTGGGATACTCTCAATGTCAACATCAACTTCAGAGTTCTTTCTGATTATAGGTTTTATCTGTAAGATATAAAAAGTCATCCTGTGGTTTTCATCAGGGTTCAGATCAACAGCAAACTCTATTTCGCATGGAGATCCAATAGCGAATTTTATAATCGCACTCACCTGGTTTAATATTTTTGAGAGAGGGAAATATTCATATTTAATTATTGAGTTAAAGTTTATCACAAGTGGACCTTTTGCTGAAAGATCATCTGTCAAAGTTCCATTGAACACATCAAGTACAGATCCTATATAGTTTAAACTCCCATTCTCCCTTGCAACATTTATATCTATAAGTTCAAGAGTCGAATTGTCTCCTTCGATAAGATTAAAATTTTTTCTATCACCAAGGTTTATAGCATAAAAGAATTTTTGTGTTTTGTTGTTTATGTTTATATCGATTTCAGGATATTTGGGACAAAACCTGAAAGAATCGTTTCCATCTATAACATATTTTCCAAGCCCAACAGCGATCTCACATATTCCATCCTCCCTTTTAAGATGAGAAATCGGATAATAGTTGTCCGATTGCATAACACCTGAAAAAGATGGATAATAGTATTTTCCATAATTATGTCCAACAACTTCCTGTATTATCACCGCCATCTTTTCCTCTTCGATCTTATAATTTATCGCATTAAAATATGCCCTCGCTGATGGTGAAAATACGGAAGAAAAAACAAGTTTTATAGCATCCTCAACATCCTTCATCCTTTTTTCAAAGTCATCATCGTTGTTCGGAAGCATATAGGTTTCAAAAACTCCAGAAAATGATTGTGAGATTGAATCCTCAAACAAACTTGAAGATCTTATCGCAATGGGTTTTGTAAAACTTTTAAGTTTTTTCCTTAACTTATAAAGAAGTTCATTTGAAAGTTTACCTTTTAAAAATCTTTTTCGTAATTTGTTGTAATCGTTTTCCCTTAAAATGTAATAAGAAAGATTATTTTTTTCTATAAAGTTCGAAAACTCCTCAGAACCTATAAGCATCGTTTTAGGAACGGTTATTTTTACATTTTCAAAAGAGTTAAAGATATCAGTGTTCTGAAGAATATTGTTTACAAAAGCGATACCTCTTCCCTTGCCACCAAGTGTTCCATCAGCGATTTGAACTATCACTTCCTCATCTTTTTTTAGATTATCTGAATATTTTACAACTTTTCCCTTTATTGATTCCTTATCAATATCGAGTGTTATATCTATAAGATATTTTCTTAAGTCCTCTATGGATTTAAAATCTGAAACTTTTAACTTTTGTAGTTTTTTTGCAATCTTGATTTCACCTCTTGCCATCAGCCATGCTGAGAATTGGTTTAAATTGGCATGGAAAATTAAAGATTCTGAGGGGATCGTCAAAAGAATTTTTCTGAAAGATTCAATGTTACTCGCTTTGACTATCTCCTTTCCTTTTCTATCTTTAAAAACGAAAGAACCAAATCCAAGGTTGTTGAAAATAAAGTTTCTCAACTCCTGACTCAATTTATCACTGTTTTTGTTTATGAATGGGACTTTTAACTCTTTCGCTTTTTTTAGATTTTCTTTTTCAAATGACTGTAAAAGACAGGGCAGTTCCGGCATAGTTTCTTTTATAAACTTAATCAATTCATAACCCGCATTGTAGTTCGTCGCATTGTTTTTCGGGAATTTCATATCCGAAATCACAGTTAAAAGATTCTCTCGATATTTTTCAAAATAAAAAATCGCATCCTCATAATTCGTTGCGATTATCACTTTTGGTCTTGCTCTCAAACGGAGTAGTTTCTTCATATCATCAAGTTTTTCCTGTATTATCAACCTCTGAGTCTGTTTCAGAATCTCAGTGTAAAGTATCGGAAGGTACCTTGATATGTATCTTATCGAATCTTCAACAAGAAGTATCACTCTCACATTTCCAATCAGAGTATCTCTTTCGATATTCTTTTTGTCCTCAACATATTTTATCATCGCAAGAAAAACTTTTGAATCACCATTCCATACAAAAACAAGATCCTTATCCTTATCCTTTTCGAGTTGATCTTTGATCAATGGAATCTCTCCATTGTCGTTTAAAAGTATAACTATCGGTATATCCCTGTTCACACTTCTTATCTTTTCTTTCAACTGATAGGGGGACATTCCGTCGATTCTCATAGTCAAAATAACCATATCAAAATGTTCTTTTTTCAGCCATTCACATGCCTCTTCACCGTTTATCGCATTTGTGACTCTCGGTGCATCAGGCAAGGACAGTTTATGATACTCCCCAAAAATTCTTTCAGCCAATCTTCCCTCTTCCTCAAGGATGAAACCATCGTAAAATGTCGCAACAAGTAAAATCTCTTTGACTTTGAAAGTTGAAAGATCATGGAATATTTCAATGTTGTTTTTGTAGGATGTATAAGATTGAACAAATTTTTTAACTATCTGCTCCCTGTCCATAAAACCTCCAAAGTTTTATTATATATAAAAAATTATTCAAAGTAAATAAACCAACTTCTATTGACAGATATTTTTAAGACAATATATTTTAAGAATGGAAAGAAACTTAATCTTTAACGAGTTAAAAAAAATAATACCTGAAAACAGATTAATATACGATGAGCAGTTACTTGAAAAATATTCAACAGATGAATCCGGGGGAAAATTTTCTGTTCCGTTAGTTGCATGTTTGCCAGAAAACGAAGAAGAGGTTGTTGAAATAATAAAATTTTCTTATAAAGAAAAAATACCTGTTGTACCAAGAGGAAAAGGAACCGGACTTTCAGGTGGAGCGATACCTGTTGTTCCATCAATAATAATTTCAACTGAACTTTTAGACAGGATAATCGAGATCGACAAAGAAAATTTTACAGTAAAAACACAACCAGGTATCATTACAGGTGATTTGAAAAGGCGTGTCGAAGAGTTCGATCTTTTCTATCCACCAGATCCTGCATCTCTCGATTCCTGTTCGATCGGTGGTAATGTTGCAGAAAATTCAGGTGGACCTTCTGCTGTAAAATATGGAACTACAAAGGACTATGTTAAAGGTATAAAAGTTATAACACCTGAAGGTGAAATTTTAAAATTTGGTGGGAAGGTTAGAAAAAACGCCACAGGATACAACCTAAAAGATATTTTCATCGGTTCAGAAGGAACACTTGGGTTTATAACGGAAATAACACTATCCCTTCTACCTTTACCAAAATACAGTATTGATCTTTTACTCGCTTTTGAAAAGATAGATGATGCAACAAATGCGGTTGTGAAAATAATACATTCGGGGATATTACCATCATCGATAGAATTTATGGAAAAAAAAGCACTCGAAGCGGCAAAAAATTTTCTTGGGAACCAGATGGCATCACAGAAAGGTGAAGCCCAGATCCTTTTGAGAATCGATGGGTTTGAAAAAGATCTGGTCAACAGAAATATAGAAACCATAGATGCAATTTCATCGAATTTAAAGTGTGTTGATATACTCGTTGCTGAGGATAAGAATTTTCAGGAAAAAATCTGGAAAGCGAGAAGATCTTTACATGACGCGATGGTGATGATGTCTGTCAAAAGGGAAAGAGAGGATGTTGTCGTTCCAGTAAACTCACTTCCAGATCTTATAAAAAATATCCATAAGATAGAAGACAAATACAGAATACCGATTATCACCTTCGGTCATGCAGGTGATGGTAATGTTCATATAAACATTTTAAAACTTGATGAAAAAGATAAAAATTTTGACAATAACATTGAGAATGTGTTAAAAGAGATAATGGAACTTTCTGTTAAACTAGGTGGTAAATTATCCGGAGAGCATGGAATAGGTATCTATAAAAAGAAATTTATGAAATTAGTTTTCACCGATCAGGAAATAAAAATTCAAAAGAACATAAAAAAACTTTTTGATCCTGAAAACCTTTTTAACCCGGGGAAAATATTCCCAGATGATTAAAAAACTTTTTCTCTTTTCACTTTTAATTTCAAATTTTTTATTTTCAAATCAAATCGGCTTTGATTACGAAGATTTCAAAGATTCTTTTCAAAAACTGGTACAATCGAGCACCGTGGATATAACGATTCTTTCGAAAGATTTTACAGATAAAACTTTTTTAAAAATTTTAAAGGAAAACACGAAGATAAAAAAAATTGTAATACTTTCAAAAAGTTCAATCACAAAAAATTACTCTCTCAAAGATTCTCTTTCAATCTTTGTTGATACGATACTTTTTGTTGATGATTCACTTCTTGATTACACGATAGTTTTCAACTCATCAAAAAATTTTATAGTTTGCAACAAACCTATACAACCCAAAAAAAATTCAAAAAATCTCTTCTTCATAAATGCTTCAGATACTTTTATGTTTGAAAAAGTTTTAAAAAGGTTTTTCATAATAAGAAAAAATTCATTTTCTATAGATTCAATCTCAGATACTTTGAACTTTAACTTGCTCTCGAAAAATTATAAAAAGTACGAAAACCAATGGGTAAAATTAAAAGCGTATGTAGAGGATGTATATAAATCGAAAAAAAGTGATACCTATTTTATAAAGTTGAAAGGTGATAAAAACTTTACGATAGTGATCTTTAAAAATCTAAGCAAAGAGTTTTTTAAAAAAAATGTGAACATACTCTACTTCAAAAACAAAAATGTTTATGTTGAAGGTTTTTTAAAATATGATACCAAATATGGATATGAAATCATCCTCGAGAGATTTGATGATATAAAAATTTTACAGTGATCATTTCTTAAACATATTTTTTAGATTATCGATCATCTGGTTCACACTTTCATTCGTTCTATCTTTAAGGTATTCTCCAACAGAGTTGTATTTTATCTTTATATCAGGTTTTGAATATGTACCACCTATCTCAAAATCAACATAAATCGTTTCTGAAGGATAGTTGGTCATTTCAAGGATCTTTTCAAGTAAGCCAGTATCAGCGATATTCATATCGATGGTGTATCTCCCTTTTATGTTCATATTCCTGTTAAAATCAACCGTTCCACTGTATAGAATACTATGTCCATTCTTCTCCATCTCAAAATCTTCAAATTTCACTTTTTGTGAATCTATTTCAAATTCACCATACATATCATCAAAATAGAATGTATCTGAAAGTGGTATATTTAAAATCGATGATATTTTTGCGATTATTCCTGTAAAATGAACCCATCCACCTTTTGCTGTAATATCGATTCTACCGTTCAAACTCTCTTTCACTCTATCCTGATAAAAGTTCAGATCTGACTTAACATCAACTTTTGCTCCCATATCAAAAGGAAGATATTTTTTTCTTTTCATAAAATCATCAAGTACCACTTTTTTACCTTCAAAATTAGAATTTATATATCCATCCTTTTTTGAATCATACACAAACTTACCACCTATTTTCCCTTTCAAAAAATCAGCGTTAACAGGATCAACTGTCAAAATTCCATTTTCAACTTTGAGATTCAAAACTATATTCTCAAGAAATTCATCTTTGAAATATAACCTTTTAACAGAGACCTTCAAATTCCCTTTCAGTTTTTCATCAATTTTGGGAGGTTTCGACTTACTCTTCTGGTCAACTTTTGGTGTGGGAATAAAAAGTGAATCATAGTTCAAATAATCAGCGTTCACTTCACCGGAAAATTTTATAAAACTCTTGTTATAGTTTATATTTAAAATTTTGATTATTCCAGAGATATTCTTGCCATCTATCAGAAGGTTTTTAAATTCCAGATTTTCAGCGAAATTTTTAAATTTTGCTTCCTGAAGGTTTACATTAAAATTGTCGTTGATGTTCGGGATCTTCACATTTTTTAACCTCAAACTGAAAAATCCTGAATTTTTTTTCTCTTTCAAAAAGAATTTTACATTTCCATTTACCTCACCATCCCCATTATAGTTTTTGAAAAATTTCTGGACATTCAATGTTGATAGTGCTGATATTTCAACAATCTGTTTTGAGTAATCCCCAGAGATCGATAATGTTCCATTTGTTTTATCATCTTCAATCCTGGAAAAACCTTTTATCATACCTTCATCCGATGTTAGTTCTATTTGCTTTAATATTAGATTTAAAGTATCATAATCAAGTTTCACAAACGGAGAATTGAACTTTATATAACTTTTTAATAAGAGAGTGTCCGTGTTTTTTAGATCCTTGCTATCACACAGAATTTTAAAATTTATCTTTGCTTTACCTGAAATTTTTAATTTTTTTTCTTTTAGAAATCTTTCCGTATTTTTTAAGTTTACTCCTCCAAGATTTACAACAAGATCTAAAGTGTCGTTAAAAAATTTTTTGGGTGTAAAAGTGATATCTAGATCTGATGTATCATTGTTGAATGAAACATTACCAAAAAATACAAGTTTATCGAGTTGTTTGTTGAGAATAGAGTTTTCAAAAATAAAGATACTATCATCCTTAAAAGTAAATCCAAAAGATGAAAAATGAACTTCAAGTTCTTTCACAATTCGATCGATCTGATTTTTGAAATCCTCATTGAAAGAATATTCCCCTCTTACGATGCCCAGTGTATTTCCAAAAACATTCAAGTGTTCGTGTTTATAGAATATATCTAAAATCTTATCAAAGGATAATGTCTTAAAACTGAACGAATAATACACCTTATCACTCGATTTTGTTAAATTTCCATCTATTTCAGCAAGTTGATTTTTCAGAGTTATCTTTTTTATTTCTATTGTTGAATCTATAACACCTTTTGCTGTTAATAAATTGTTACTCAAATTATTGCCTTTATAAATAAAATTAAAAATAAAGTTCGTTTCAAAATTAAAATTTTTATTGTATGAGAATTTCAAAAAACCGTTTAAATTTTTCAGGTTGAAAGTATCATATGTTATATTTCCATTTTTGAAATATATGTTCGAAAATATACTTATACCTTCTTTTTTTTCATTATCCTTTCCTCCATGATCTTTTTCATTCTCATTTTTTTGACTTTTAACAAGAATCTCAAAATCTGATATATCAACTCTTTTGAGTTCAAGTTCTTTTTTAAAAACTATCTTGAAAGGATTAAAACTCAATTTGACATTCTTTGCCTTTACCGAAAGAATATCGTTTTCTATCCAACTTTCTTTCAAAATTACAGATGAACTAAACAATCCCAGATCATAGGATAAAGTTTTTATTTGAACCAAAAATCCTGCTTTTGAAAGATTCTGATAAACCAAATCTTTTATCCTTTCTTCTGTTAAAAAACTCTTGATAATATAAAATCCACCAATGTAGATTAAAATCAACAGAACAATTATTATCAAAATTATTTTAATCAATTTTTTCATCTTGAATCTCTCCAAAAAATTTTACCAGATCTTTAATTTTTGTTTTATCTATGTTTTCTATTTTATAAAAATCTTTCAAAACTTCAATAACGATACTGTTATCAAAATCTTTCACAACATTAACAATAAAATCAACTTCAAAGATTTTTACCATTATGTTAAAAAGATGTTTATAAAAATTTATAAAACCTCTTTTATGTATAAGATTTTCTCTGTTGACCTCTCCAGCACGAGCAATATATTTTTCGATTGTCGAAACACCTTTAAGAAGTGATATGTACCTTAGATCATCCTTGTTCAATTTCGTATAGAGATCATCACTTATCTTTCTGATTATCAAAATATGTTCGAGTGATCCGATACTTTCTCCAATCTTTTCCGCCTCTTTTAAAATATCCTCACAACTTGTAAAATCTTCTGTCAAAAGATAAAATCTTGAAAGTGATATATAAGTTCTCAAAAGTGATAGTTTTGATTTGGTTTTCTGTGCTATCTCAAAAGATTTTGATGATATTTCCGAGATACTCTCGATATCCTGAGTTCTAATATGGATATCTGCAAGTGACGCTAAAACATCAGCAGCAAGTATTTCATTTTTATTTTTTTCAGCATATTCTAAAACATCATTTGCAAGAATTTTTGCCTGTTCAAGTTGATTTTCCTCTATCAGAGTTTTTATCAGAGTAGAATAGAGGTTATATTCAAGTTCTTTAATTCCATATTTTTTTGCAAGGTTTACTCCTTCAAGAACAAGTTCTTTCTCCTTTTCAAGATAGGATTTCAAGCCGTTGATCTTTGCGAGTATATTTAAAGAGATAATTTTTAAATCAACGAGATTGTTTTTTTCTATATAATCTTTGTTTGTTAAAATCATCTCTTCACTTTTTTCAAGATAACCTAAAAACGACAGAAGGTTAGCATAATTGAGAGAGGTGTATGTTTTAAGGTGTTTATGTGATATTTTTTCACACAGGTTCAAACTTTTTTCATAATACCCTTTTGATATTTCAAACTCACCTAAAAGAAAATTTATCTCCCCCATATTTGAATATATCTCTGAAAGTCCCTTCAACTCTTCATACCTTTCAAATATTTTTATTGAATTTTGATAACTTGTAATTGCATCATCATATTTCCCTGTCAAAAATTTTATAGTCCCAAGATTATTTTCGATCCTTGCAGTTTCTATCTCATCTTTTACAAGTAATGAAAGTTTTAAAGCTTCCTTGTAAAGATTCTCTGCCTTATCATAATTCCCAGTTAAATCATAAACTGTTCCAAGATTTATGAGTGAAAGAAGTTGCTTTTTTTTATCATCAATTTCCTTGAAAAGATCAAAGGAAAGTTCAAAATATTTTTTTGCTTCATCAAACCTGTTTTGCTCTAAATATATTTTACCTATATTAATATATAATGCACCTGTATCCTTTTTGTTGTTTTCTTTGATATTTATATCGAGCGAAAGATTATAATATTCAAGTGATTCATCATATTTCCCTTCAAAAGATTTAAGTATTCCAAGTGAATTGTAGATTTTTGATAAAATCTGTTTATTTTTTAAATTTAAAGATTTTTTCAATGCTACTTTGTATATCTCTTCTGATCTATTGTAATCACCGATACGGTCGTATATCATTCCCTCAAGAAGGAGATAATCTATTTCTCTCTCATCATCGTAAAGAAATACTTCTCTTTTTTCTTTTAAAAGTTCTAAAGCCCTGTTGAATGATCCAATCTGGATTAACACATTTATAAGTTTTATCACAACCGGGATCATCCTGTCAAATCTTTTTTCCTTTTGAAGTAAACTTATTGCGTTGTTGTAATTTTCAACAGATTGTTTGTATGAGAAAAGTTTTGAATCTAAATCTCCAACCTTTTCAAGGTAGAAGGATGCCTTTTCAAAATCATCACTTTTTGAATAATGGAAAGAAAGTTTTCTTAAAATTTCTTCATTCTTATCAAGAGATTTTTTTTCTATATAATCACCAATGTTTTTATGTAACGCTTTTCTTTTATCAAAAGATAATGAATTATAGACCGATTCATAAAAAAGTTCTGATGAAAAATAGTATGTCTCCTTATCATAAAATTCCAGAAAACCTCTGTCCGTTAAAATTTTAAAACTCTCATCAATATCTTTTGGAGAAAAATTGAAATATTGTGTGACTTCACTCTTTTTAAACCTATAACCTAAAAGTGAAGTGTACTGGATCACTTTTTTATCATTCTCTTTTAAACTATCTATTTTGGAAACAAAAATCGATTTGAGTGAATCGGGAATAACTTTTTTCCCTTCCTCTTTTATGAAAAGTTTACCATCCTTTTCCTCAAGAAAATTTTTATCATTCAAAAATTTCAAGATCTCAACAAATTTTTTCGGGTTTCCTTCACTTCTTTTGAAAAGATATTTTAGATCCTCATCGTCAAATTTTTTTGAACTTTTAATTTCAACAAGTTCATTAAACTTTTCAAAATCAAGTGACTTCAGAACAACTTTATCTGTAAAATTAAAATCAATATTTTCTTTTGAACTAAGGATCACTGAAAAATTATTTCTTTCTAAAAGATTGTTTAATAGTTTCAAAAATATGTTTTTTGAATGATCATCAAAAAGATCAAAATCATCTATTAAAAAAAGAGTTTTATCTGAGCCAATCGATTTTTCAAGAAACCTTTTTGAGGTTTCAAAAACTTTTAAATTAAAAACTTTTTCATCATAAGAATCATCAAGGTTAAAAAGAAGATAAAAACCATCCCTTTCATCAGGTAAAAGAAAATTATCTATTTTGTTTTTTATCGTTTCATTTGAATCACTTTCATCTATTTTTAACTGTTCTTCAACAAAATCTTTGAGTTTTTTGAAAGGAACATTTTGAAAAAATGTTTGACCGCCTGACTTAAAGATTTTCACATTTTTTCTATCAAATATGTCAAAAAGAAGCGAACAATATTTCGTCTTTCCACATCCCTCATCACCCTGTATAAAAAGGGAAAAATTCTGGTTATCTTTTACAAATTTTTCAACAAGAACCTCAGGTAATTTTTTTATATCCTCATTCCCAACAAATTTCAAATCTTCCTCTCTAACAAGACCTTTTTTCAGAGATAAAACTTTGTATATCTGTATCGGGTCTTTTTTCCCTTTTACCATAACAGGTTCAAGTTTTTCAAAATCAAAGATATCCTTTACATGTTTATATGTATTTTCAGATATTATTATTTCTCCTGATTTTGCAATCCCTTCGAGTCGTGATGTGAGGTTAACATTATCTCCCATTATCGTATATTCCATCCTGTCATCAACACCCATATTTAAAGCAACAACCTCACCAGTATTGATACCGATATGCATCGTAACTTTAACATACTCACCTTTTGCATAAACAGGTTCAATCGTTTCCATCTCCTTTTGCATCTCAAGTGCAGCCCTTACTGCTCTCTCAGGGTCATCTGAATGTGCAACCGGGGCTCCAAAAACAACAAGAACTGCATCACCTATAAATTTATCAACATCACCACCATATTTATCAACAATTCTGACCATCTTTTTAAAATATTTGTTTATGACTTTGATAACATCCTCAGGATCAAGACGTTCAGACAATGCGGTAAATCCGGAAATGTCACCAAAAAGAACCGTTACAACTCTTCTTTCAGAATCAACTTTTACCTCATAAGGATTTGAAAGTATCTTTTCCACAATTCTTTTCGGGAGATATTTTTTAAAGGATTCAAGTGATGCTTTCAAAAATTCTTTTTCTTTATCCATAAACCCCTCTGTCGAAGGGGGGATTTGAACCCCCACAGAGTTGCCCCTATTAGAACCTGAATCTAACGCGTCTACCAGATTCCGCCACTTCGACTCTCATCAGGTGTATTATAACAGGATTAATTTTTTTATCAATATGGTGATTTTTTATCCAAGTAATTCTTTCACTTTTTTCAAAAGGTCAAAACTCCTGAACGGTTTTAAAATGAAAGGTATGTTTGATAGATCTATACCATTATCTTTAAACGCATTGTCAGTGTATCCTGACATAAAAAGGATTTTAAGATTACCTCTTATACTTTTTAATTCTTTATACAGAAGGTGTCCATTCATTTTAGGCATTATCATATCGGAGATAACAAGGTCATAAAAATTATTTCTAAATTTTTCCAGCGCTTCCTCTCCCTCCTTTGCGATATCAACAATGTATCCATTTTTTGTCAATATTTCATACACAGCATTTCTCAAAAACTCCTCATCCTCAACAAGAAGGATTTTATTTCCAGAACCTTTTAATTTAGCATCCGTTTTTGTCTCTTTGAAAGTTTCAATTTTTTTATCAGTTAATGGGAAATAGATTTTAAATGTTGTTCCCACACCTTTTTCAGAGTAAACATTTATATATCCTTTTGCCTGTTTTACTATTCCATAAACAACTGAAAGTCCAAGTCCGGTACCTTTTTCACCTTTTGTTGTAAAGAACGGATCAAAAATTTTTGACATTATTTCTTTTTCAATCCCTTTCCCAGTATCAGAAAAGGAGACCATCACATATCTACCTTCATCTACACCATAATGTTTTTTTACATATTCATCATCAAGGTTAACTTCCTTTGTTTGAATGATTATCTTTCCATTACCTTCTATAGCATCCCTTGCGTTTGCAGCAAGGTTCATAAAGATCTGTTCAAGATAAATCCTATCAATAATAATATTCCCCAGATTCTCTTCTGGATAGAAAAAGATTTCTATATTCTCTCCGATAAGTTTTTTCAAAAAAGGAATAATATCTTTGAAAAATAGATTTAGATTTAACACTTCAGGATTTGCAACCTGCTCTTTACCAAAAATGAGAAGTTTTTTTGAAAGTTTTGCTCCATCGTTTGCAACATTAACGATCGTTTCAAGATTTCTTTTTAAAAGATCATCGTTTTCAACCTTTTCAAGAGAAAGTTCAGCGTTAGCCATTATCACACTTAAAAGATTGTTAAAATCATGTGCTATACCACCTGCAAATTTTCCAAATGTTTCAAGTTTTTGTGATTGGTACAATTGATCCTGAAGATTTTTAATTTCCTTTTCTCTCTTTACTTTCTCATCTATATCTCTTACAAAAGCAAGTATGATCTTCTGTTCTTTATCGAGTAAAGTTAAACTTATTTCACATTCAAAATTTGTTCCATCATCTCTTTTATGTATCCAGTTAAAAATTTTATTTTCGCCTTCAAGAACACCTTTTATCCAGTATTTTGCTTTTTCTTTTGAAAGTATATTGTCAGGTTGATATTCTGGTGAAAGATCGTAAGGTGTTTTTCCAACCATAAACTTTTTCGGTAAACCGAAAATCTCCTGCGATTTTTTGTTACAATCGATGATCACATCATTTTGAAGGATCAAAACACCATCAGGTGCTGACTCAAAAAGTTCCCTGTAAAATCTCTCTCTTCTTTTAATCTCCTCTTCAAGCAATTTTTTCGATGTTATATCTATAAGTGTTCCAACCATTCTTGATGGTTTACCATGTTCATTGTATTCAAAAATTTTTCCTGAAGATTTAAACCAGACATAATCACCATCTTTCTTTTTTAACCTGTACTCAACATCATATTTGTCTATTCTTCCAGACAAATACATGTTGAAAGTGTCAATCATACTTTCATAATCGTCAGGATGGAGTAAAATTTTCCATTGCTCAATATTTTTTTCTATCTCATTTTCATCATAACCTAAAATCTCATTCAACCTTTCAGAATAATCTATCTTGCCTGTTTCGATATTAAGATCCCAGACGATCTCTTCACTTCCTTCAAGTGCAAGTTTTAACCTTTCCTCTGATTCTTTTAAACTCTTTTCCAACTCCTTTCTTTTACTTATGTCTCTTACAAGAACTATAAACCTTTTAAACCCCATTATCTCAACAAACCTTATACTTACTTCAGAGAAAAAAAATGTTCCATCTTTTCTCTTCGAAAACCATTCAAAGGTTGTTTCCCCTTTCTCTTTTGCTTCGTTCAGGTGTTTTATTGCATCTTGCATCGAGTATGGTGGTTTACCATAACTTAGATCATTTATCGATGCATTTAAAACTTCTTCGTAAGAGTAACCAAACATTTCGCATGTCTTTTTGTTCACATCAATTATTCTGTAATTTTCATCATGAATAGCCAAAGCATCTGTTAGAGAATCAAAAATATGTTTCAAATATTCCGTTGTTTCTTTTAATCTATTTTCATATTCGAGTTTTTCAGTTACATCAAAAATTATTGAATGTAAAAAGTGTTTACCTTTATAATCATAACCTCTTGAGTAAACCTCAACATCCCTTATCCTTCCATCCTTCAATCTATGTTTAAAAATGAAAAAGTTCTGTTTCCTTTCCCTTGCTTCCCTCATCCTATTCTTTATCTCTCGATCTGGAAGTATGTTTATCTGGTTTATATTCATCTTTTTCATCTCATCGTAAGTATAACCATAAAATTGTAAAGCAGCATCGTTGAAATCAACCATTTCTCCAGTATCTGAATCAACCAAAAGGTTAACAGTGTTATGTTCTTTAAACGACTTTCTGAAAAGTTCTTCACTTTCAAGAATCTGCTTTTCCAAATTCTTTTTTTCGGTTATATCTATACCAAAAGAAATTGTTCCTAAAATTTTATCCCCATCTCTCTTAATACTGTTTCTCCAGAGTATATATTTTAAACTACCATCTTTTACTCTTTATGGGATTTTCATAGGTTTCTCTGATAATTTTAAATTGTTTGAAATCATTGAAAACTTCATCAACGTTTTTTTTATACTCATCGGGGATAAAAGTTTCAAACCAGTTTTTACCTAAAACCTCTTCTCTCTTATAACCTGTTACATTTTCTGATTCCTCGTTCATATTGACGATGTTCCCATCTCTATCAAGTTCTACATAGATAATGTTTGCTTTATCTATTATCTCTTTTTGAAGTGAAATTCTTTTTTCAAGTTCTCTTTTTGTGAAATTATATTTTAAAACATAGTTTGTGATAAGAAAACTTATCATTGTGGTCAGTGGATAAAAAGTCATCAAAGGGAAAAATATTATTTTGATTTTTGAAAATCCGGAAAAGAAAGGGAAAATAAAAATTTGCGAAAATAGCATCGCAAAAGATAATACATATGAAAAAATAATTGAAACAAAAAGGTTTCTCCAAAATCCCCATCTGATAACTTTCTTATAAAAAAATCTTCTGAAAACATAACCTGCAAAACCACATAGAATTATCGTTAATATCCCTGCTAATATCCCATTCCCTCCAATATAAATTCTATACAATGTGGCAAAAAATATGGTCAAAATAAGAGGGATAAAACCACCATAAAAACCAGCAAAACCAAGAACGATAGATCTACCATCGTAAACAACACCTTCTGCTAATTTCCATGAAAACCTCATCGTCGCAAGAGCAATAAAAGAAAAAACAAAACCCAACACTATCTGCCATCTTTTTTTCTTAACATCAGCAATTCTATCGATAAGTGGGATAAGTAACATTAAATGTAAGATTAATATTAAATCGAATAAAAGTTTATTCATAACTCCCTTTATTGAATTATATCATTATGAAAAGGTAAAGTCAAATAGTGAAGTAAAAAATTATATCTTTAAAAATTTCCCATTAAAAGTTCTACTTTCCTTTCTCACAGAAATAAAATTAACTCCATTTTTTATTTCAAACTTAACCACATTCACACCTTTTTTCAAAAAGATACTTTTACTATAAAATACTCTGCCTGCTTTATCAAAAATTTTTATATCATAAATCCCTTCTTCTTCAACAAGAAGTTTCAAACTATTTTCTTCTTTTAAAATATTTGATAACAATTTTATTGATAAACAGTTATTAACTTTGTTTTTATTTCCTATTCCATAAAAACTGCCCCAATATCCAACCGAGTCCCACACAAAGGAAGGATCAAACACATTTATAATTTTCCAGTAAACCGAATCGAGTGATCCAGCCACACCTGAGATATGCAGAAAACCATTTATTCCATCATTGTCGACTATATATTTTGAACATTCAACACTGATAAGATTCGCATTTGGAATCACTGTTGCTCTGTAAATATTTTTATCACTTGCAAACCTTAACATCTCAACACTCGTTTTTGAAGTCAGATAATCAAGGTATACCACATAAATTTCTTCTGTGTAAGGATCATATGTTAAGTTGGCACTATAACAGTAACCTCGATTTGTTGGTGTAAGACCTGTTGAATCAAGGATATTTTTATCATGAAGATCAACATAAACATATTTAAAGTTTTTTGATGTATCATCTTTCATTCCAAAAATCAAAGATCTTCCCTGATGGATAAAAGTTGAAAGATCATTATCATTGTTAAGATAATAATCAACAAAAAGATCAGCAACTGGAAGAGCATAAAATATTCTGTTTTCTTCAGGATAATACTGTGCATCCCACCAGTACCACCATGTTCCAAATCCAAAAGCAAGTGTGTCTCCAAACTGGTTTTTCCAGTTTCCCTCATTTTCATCTAAAAACGCTTTTACAACTACAGGGTCATTTGAACTGTTGTTTGTTGTATCGAGAAAATATAAAATCGTATCACCATTTATACTTGAAATCTCTGGCCAGATATCACCATTGAAAACTCCATTGAATCCATTCCAGTTAAATCCAAAATCATCACTCTGAGAAAAGGCAAATGAGAACGAAGTCCCTTTTCCACTACCAACAAGATCAGATCTAATTTCATTTTTCCATGAAGTTTGAGTTGTTATATAAGTTAAGCCATTTCCATATCTGATATTGAATACAGATATTTCAGAAATCGTATCATAATCAAGTCCTGTATAAGATATATCCTGTTCCCAGTTAACACCAGAATCGAATGAGCGTTTTAATAAAAATTTGTTTTCGAGAACATCAAGAGACAAAATCAAACAACTATCACCTAAATGATTTGATGTTATTGAGGGTGAAAAATCATATTTTGTTGTATCACTCAAAAACATAGGATAGGTAAGTTTGGTATACATTATCGATGTGTCTTTCATAAAATAGACACCATAATTTCCATAAATATCTGCACAACTGTAAACAATATATAAATCTTGATTCCCTGTAAGTTCCATCTCACCATAGATCCTTGTAGAATTTGAAAAATCTGAATTGATCAAACTTGTTGGAGCACTCCAAATAGATCCAAAATTTGAAGTTTTTGAATAAAAAATGTTATCAAAAGCAAAACCGTTAAAATGTGATGCAAAAACTCCACAATAATAACCATCTTCAGACACAACAATATTTTTTAACATTGGTGGAGCAAAACCTCTTAAATCCTTACCTTCAAGAATGCCAATCATACCTGAACTCTGTGCATCACTATCTTTTATGTCAATTTTTTGGTCAAAAGGTATCGTTGATTCTTTCCATATCTTTTCTCTCAATTCCACTGAAGGAACAGCAAATACATTTATGATAAAAACTAAAATTAAAACAAACAATAAAATTTTTTTCATACTCTCTCCTTTTTATTTAACTAAAACTTTTTCACCTCATTTTTATAATTTTTCTATTTATTATCTCTTCTCCTTTTCTCATCCTCACAAAATATACCCCATTTCCATATACATTCATATCTATTATGCCTTCTCTTCCCTT